>JBPBPL010000021.1:0-89416 GCA_050954285.1 Janthinobacterium lividum
AATACGGCAAAATCCTCAGCAGCAATAAAAAAACGCTGGTGCTGGTTGATCCGCGTTTTGAAGCTTTTTTTAAACGGATTGTTGCCCGGAATGCTGGCGGAAATATCAGCAAAGAAGCAAACCCAAACCAGCAGATCGTTTTTGTTTTAGGTGATTTTACCGAAGTGAAAGCCTTTGCTGCCAGCTACACCGGAAAAGTAGAAAAATTACCTTTATTTAACATTGCCGGCATGATTCCGGGAAAAACCAAACCGAATGAATACGTAGTTTTTTCCGGCCATTATGATCATTTGGGGATTATTAAAGCCGTAAATGGCGATTCAATTGCTAATGGTGCTGATGACGATGCCAGCGGAACAACGGCTGTAATCGAACTGGCCAAATACTACAAAAAGTTGAACAATAATGCCCGCACTTTAATTTTTGTAGCGTTTACGGCAGAAGAAATCGGCGAATTTGGTTCGGCTTATTTTGCTACCCAAATTGACCCGGTAAAAACAGTATCCATGTTTAACATTGAAATGATTGGCAAGCAATCTAAATTCGGCACCAATTCTGCTTTTATTACCGGTTTTGAACGGTCTGATTTTGGCTCGATCTTACAAAAAAACCTGGAAGGCACAGCTTTTAAATTTTACCCTGATCCATATCCCGAACAAAATTTATTTTACAGAAGTGATAATGCTTCGCTGGCCAGAGTTGGTGTGCCGGCGCATACCATTTCTACCGATCAGATTGATTCTGACAAATTGTATCACAGCGTGAAAGATGAGTTTAGTTCGTTGGACGTGAATAATATTACAGCAACTATTCGTGCCATTGCCTTGAGTTCGAGAAGTATTGTGAATGGAAAAGATACGCCAAAACGGATACCAAAGCTGGAAGAGTAAACAGTATAACTTTTATTTAACAAACATTATTCTATAATCTAAGTAATATATTAACTCAAAACATTTAGCCCTTATGACCTCAATTCAAAACATACAGCCACTAAGCGCTGAAGAACTTTTTGATACTTTAAAAAAAGAATTTCCTGATTACATAAATGGAAAATTAGATTCGACTTTAACCATTGAATTTGCCCACGTTTATGATATCATCAATGTTTCGTTTCCGGAAGTTATTGCTGGAACAGTTTTAACTATTACTGTTTCTGATGATAACCTTGTAGTTACCAATAATGAAACGACCTCTGAAGAAAGATTAGAATACAATACAGAATTATTAGAAAGTAATTTGGTTGATTTTCTGAAAATGAAAGCAGAATAATTCTTCTGATTAAAACTATCTGAAATGGATTTAAACCTATACGTTTAAATCCATTTCAGTTTATAATTCCTTCTGCATTACAAAATCGGTCAGCAAGTATTTATCCAGTGGCCGGTCTACTTCTTTTATCACCATAAAATTCATCTTTTCATAAAAGTTTTTAGCCGGGTTTTTTCGGTGCACATAAAGTTGTAAAACGTGTTTCCCCATTTGGCTCGCTTCGTTTTCAACGGTTGCGATCAGTAGTTTTCCATATCCTTTACCTTGTGTTTCGGGCAGACAGTAGATTTTTTCTAACACGGCCAGTTCAGCATTTTCCTGATCTGTAGAAAGTGCAGCAAAAGCTACTGGAGTATCATTTTCTAATAGTATATAAAAAATTTGTTGGCCGGTTTCAATCTGTTCTTCCAATTTATTTTCTGCATAAAATAAATCCAGCATAAACCTAATTTGCTCTTTTTCTAAAATAGTATTATAAGTTGGCCACCAAATTTGTTCTGCCAGCAGTTTTATTGTTTGTGCATCTACTGTTTTAGCCTGTTTGATGTTAATCATGCCGCAAATTTAGGTAGAAAGTGCTAAATTGATTAGATGGCAATATCAAAATTACTTGCAAAAACAAGGATGCTTCTTTTACCCTATAATTTTTATAATGATTAATTTACATGAAAAAAGAATATTTCAGCCTATAAAAGAAGTTTTATAAAAAAATATCACACGATTTTAAGTTTGTAATTAATTATAAGATTTAATTTATAAATTTTATAATTAATTGGTTACAATTTTTAAATAAAGCATTAATGTTTTTAATATCTCGAAAAAAAATATCATATATTGTAGATTATTATAGTGTTCGACCAAAAATCTACTTTTATGAAAAAAAATCTACATTTATTTTTAACAATCGGGTTTTTTCTGACCGTTACTTCGGCCTTTTCACAAAAATTATCCGGAATTGTAACAAGTGGTGGCAAACCAGAAATTGGAACAAGCGTAATGGCTTCACCTGGAGCAACGGGAACTTCTACAGATGTAAATGGCCGGTATCAGCTATCGTTGAAGCCGGGTAGTTATCAGGTTACATTTTTTGCAATTGGTTTTGAAAAGAAAACAATTGCCATACAGCTTGCTGCTGGTGAAAACAAAACATTGGATGTGCCACTGGCTCCATCCTCCGAATCACTAAAAGAAGTGGTTATTTTAGGTGGACGTGGGGCGGGGCGGTCCAGGGTAGAATCACCGGTTCCGGTGGATGTAATCGGAATTAATCAAGCCAGCGAAACTACAGCAAAACCCGATTTAATGAGTCAGCTGAACCAAGCTGTTCCTTCCTTCAATTATAACAAACAAAGTGGTGGCGATGGCTCTGATGCAATTGATTTTGCCAGTTTGCGTGGCTTGGGGTTTGACCAAACACTGGTTTTGATCAATGGTAAACGCCGCCACCTTTCTGCTTTTGTAAATGAAGTAGGCACGCGCGGCCGCGGCAACAGCGGAACAGATTTAAATGCCATACCGGAAGCAGCGATAGACCATCTGGAAATTTTGCGCGATGGCGCCTCAGCTCAATATGGCTCTGATGCAATTGCAGGGGTAATTAACATTGTATTGAAAAAGGATATTAATCACCTCAATATCAATACTGGTTTTAGTGGTTACAACGATGCTAAATACAATACGCTAAACAACGCTGATCCATCCGCATACTATACCGGTAAAAAATTTGACGGGCAGACTTTTAATTTCGGTGCTGATTACGGCTTATCAATTGGAAAAAATGGCGGCTTTATCAACATTGGAGGCAACTATACCAATTCGGGCAAAACCTTCCGTGCCATTCAGGATACCAACTGGCGGGCAAACCCTAATGCGCTGGCCGTAAGTCGTGAAAGACGTGCTTTTGGTGATGGTTCTGTAGAATCTTTAGGCGGAATGTTCAATATGGAAATTCCGCTAAAAGGAACCAAAACCACCTTTTATTCTTTCGGCGGATATAATTACAAGCATTCCAATGTATATGCGTATACCCGAAGCTGGAATTTTCCTGGCCGTGCCAATCCAACTAAATTCCCGACGGATGCTGCAGGAAATCTAATTTTTGTACCCGGAATTATGCGTGTTCTGAGCTATGCCGATGGTTCTATTGGCCCTAATAATGTGTATTACAATCCGCAGGAGGATGTATATATGAAAGATGCTTCGGCAGCAGTAGGATTTAAAGGTACAACACCTGGAGATTGGGAGTGGGATATCAGCAATAATATCGGCCGCAACGATTTCCATTACTTTGGTAATCAAACCTTCAATGCTTCTCTGCCTTACGTAGCCGGACAGCAAATACAAACCCGTTTTGATGATGGTGGATTTAACTTTCTACAAAATACCGCTAATGCAGATATTACCAAGCATTTCAGTACGGTTGCACAAGGATTACAGCTTTCTTTCGGTACCGAATTTAGGTACGAACGTTATCAGCTTTATGCCGGCGAACCTAACTCCTACATTTATGGCGGTGCAACTTTGCCGGGTGGCATCCAGAAGGCATCCGGCTCAGAAGGTTATCCTGGTTACCAGCCCAGCGATGAAGTAACAGCTCATCGCACCAATGAAGCACTTTATGCTGAAGCATCACTGGATGTAACCCAAAAATGGCTGATAGATGGTGCAGCACGTGTGGAGCATTACTCAGATTTTGGCGGTGTAAGTACTTTTAAATTTGCAACCCGCTATAAACTAACTGGTAATTTTAATGTGAGAGGTTCCATCAGTACGGGTTTCCGGGCACCAACCTTGCAGCAAATCAACTTCAGCAATACCAATACTACTGTGGTGGGCGGCACGCTAGAATATACCAAGCTTGTTCCTAATTATTCATCTATCGCACAAACTGCCGGCATACCTAAACTTCGGGAAGAAACATCTAACAATTACAGTTTAGGTTTTACCTGGAATCCGGTAAACAATTTAACGTTAACAGTTGATGGTTATAATATCAAAATTAAAAACCGAATTGTAATTTCAGGTTTGTATAATGAGGGCGACCCAACGTTAGGTGCACCTTTAAATAATTTGCTGTTGAGCCAGGGCATTAGTGCGGCACAGTTTTTTGCAAATGCTGTTAATACTACCAACAGAGGTATTGATGTGGTAATTGACTACCGGAAACGCTGGGGAACAAGTCACTTTTCTGCCCTTTTAGCGGGAAATATTCAGGATTTAACTATTGATAAAGTTAATATTCCATCTACTTTTAAAGGTTCTGCATCTGATAGTGCTACTTTCTTTTCTGTTAGAGAGGAGTACTTTTTGAAAGCAAGTGCACCAAGAGCAAAATTTACCTTGAACCTTGAATATGGTTTAAAAAAATTATCCATCGGCACACACCTCACCTATTTTGGTACGGTAAAAGAACTTGGTTTTGGCGAGGCCAGTGCACCAGCAAACGCGCCTGATCCTTTTTTCCCTTACGTAGCGTTGGATAATGGCAGCGGTGTGGTGCCAGAAATTTTCACTTTTAAACCTAAAGTAACTACGGATGTTTATTTATCTTATAAAATCAACAAAACAGTAGCTTGGACAGCCGGTGTAGATAACCTTTTTAACGTGCACCCAGATATTGCTGTAGTACCTGGTTCAGTAAATCCTTACGGTAGCAGCTCTTTTGGCGATAGCGAATCTGGCGGACCATTCGAAGCGGTACAAATGGGCTTTAACGGCCGAAGAATTTTTAGCAAACTGGTATTCAGATTTTAATAACCCTTAAACTGGAAAGCTACACGGCAAAGTAGCTTTCCAGTTCTTCTAAAGTATTAGAATTGGTTTCGATATCTTTGATAATTACACCTTTTTCCATTAGTAAAATACGCTGACAAACATCGGTTACATGGTTTAAATCATGACTGGAAACAATAGTGGTCATACTGTTTTTATGACCTAAATTTTTGAGCAGGTTTTTCAGGCGGATTTGTGTAGTTGGATCAATGTTGGCAAAAGGTTCATCCAGCATCAAAATTTCGGGATTTTGGAGGAGACAAGCTGCAACACCAACTTTACATTGATTTCCTTTGGACAGATCGCGGATATATTTTCCTTTTTGCAGAATTTCTCCATTAAAAAAATCTGTTAAACCAACCAGTTTTTCATCTACATAAACTTTATTCTGATCGTGTAAACTTCCCACAAAATAAAAATATTCTTCGGGCGTGAGATAATCAATTAAAAATCCTTCGTCCAGGTACGAAGCGGTATAATCTTTCCATTGCTCATCTTGCATCACATTCTTTCCGTTAGATAAAACCTCACCGCTTTCCGGCCGGATCAAATCTAAAATCATCCGGAATAAAGTAGTTTTCCCGGCACCGTTATTTCCTACCAAACCAACAGTTTCGCCTCTACGGATGTTCAAGCGGGGGATATTTACAACGGTAACGCCGGCGTAAGCTTTGGTTAAATTTTTAATTTCGATCATAATTATTTGTTTCTGAAACCTTCGGCAATGGTGTATTTTTTTCCTTCAAAATCTGCTTCCAGCTGTTTAATCCAGTAATTACGGGTCAGCACAAAGATAATCCCGATAATACCTAATAAAATCAGCGCAACATCGGCATGTCCCAGCCAAGCAATTGGCCAGTAAATTACAAATGGAACCACCAGGATAGGTAATCCCATCAGTAATTGGGTAGCACCAACACCTTCCCAATTAAAAGAAGCTCCTTTAGACAAATCGATGCGCCTGTAATTTCGGTTAGCAAAAAACAGTACAATAACCGTGTTTACACCAATATTCCACAGATACATCATAAAATGGACGAAGATGACATGCCATCCAAAATAAACATAAGGCAGTGTAAGCAAAAAAGCCAGTGTGGAAACAGTTGTGAAAAGCAGGAATTTCGCCCTTAAAAAATCCTGAAAAGAGATTTTACTAATCAAAATGCCATCAAAATGAGAGCCTTGCCAGCTAAACATAAACTGGCCGTAATTAATGATGAAAAGGCCGGTCATAAAGGTTCCGCAAAACAGTTTGAAACCTTCGCCATACGCTTTATTGGTGTAAAAAAGTAGGCCGTAAAACAGGAAAGCACCCGTCATGATAATAGCAGAACGGCTCCGTTTATTGCGCAGAATGAGTTTGATTTCGTTGGAAGCCAGATCGCCGATTTTGCCAAAACGATTGAAGAACGGAATATCGGTACTGTTTTTATAAGCTGTTTTTTTGCTTCCGAGTTCTTCGAGATACAGGTTGTTTTTGAGGTATGTAAAATTGATGAAATACATCAGCACAGCCAAAATTATCGGCAGCAAAACAAGATAACTATGATGAAGTAATCCGCCAAAAAAAGCAAAAGACAAATTGCGTATGGAGTACAAATGCCAGGAAAAATCTGCGGTGGTAACCAGCACCAGCAAAAGCGCAAAACCGATGTAAACCCACCCGTTCAGGTTGGCTTTCCGCTTGATAAAAATGCTTAGGTAATTATTAAAACCTGTAAAAGCAATTATGGCAAGAATAAAAATCAATGCTGTAACATGACCGGCATCTACCCAAATCACTTTAAAAATGAAAGGCAAAAACAGCAGGATCGGCCATAAATTAAAAGCAGAAAGCAAAGAAGCAAACGATAAATACTGCACAATTGCATTTTTTTTGATACGCAAATGCAGATAAGGCTGCACTTGCAAAGTTGGCAGCTCCTGCAGCTGGAAACGCCACAACAGATCGAACAAAAAGTAGTACAAAATGATTTTGCAGAAAGCGGAAATCAGGTCTTCATTCGGGAAAACCTCTTCCAAAATTTTATCCATAAAAAAAGCAAGTGCCAGCACGTTGAGCAACAGGTACAAAATCAAAATACCCATAATTACTTTTACAGCGATGCCTTTGCCTGCACCAACTGTTCGCAAAAAAGATTTGATTTCGTGTTGAAAAAATATGCTGATCATTGGTTTAATTTGTTTGTAAAGTACGATTTTTAAGTAAAAAGCTGTAAGAAATTACTTAAATACAGAATATCCTATGGGCTATTATATCTTTGCTAAGCAGGAAGCCTGTTCTGTTATTACAAACATTCTATTTCTTTTACCATGAAAAAATTTGTACCTGTTTTGATGTTGCTATTTTTGGTTTTGAATGGTTTTGCCAAAGCACCAAAAAACCAATATGTGCGCATCAAAACCAGCTTTGGCGAGTGTTTGATTCGGTTATATAATGAAACGCCGAAACATCGGGATAACTTTATCAAACTTACCAAACAGGGGTTTTACAATGGCACTTTATTTCACCGCGTAATCCAGGATTTTATGATTCAGGGTGGTGATCCGGCTTCCAAAAAAGCCAAACCCGGAGAAGCTTTAGGTGATGGCGATGTGGGCTATACTGTTGATGCCGAGTTTCGCGACAGCCTGTTCCACAAAAAAGGTGTTCTTGCTGCTGCGCGAGATGACAATCCGAAAAAAGCTTCCAGCGGCTGTCAGTTTTATTTGGTAGAAGGCAAACGTTTTACCGATGAGCAGCTGGATAAATTAGAACAAACGCGTTTAAAAGGACGAAAAATTCCGCTGGCACAGCGCGAATGGTACAAATCTGTTGGTGGCGTGCCGCACCTCGACCAAAATTATACGGTTTACGGCGAAATTGTTTCTGGCATTGAAATGGTTGACCGGATTGCTGCCGTAAAAAAAGATGCCAAAAACCGCCCGCTGCAAAATGTACCGATGACGGTTACTTTACTCCGAAAAAAAGAATGTAAACGCCTGGATAAAATTTTGAACGAATAGTATTTAGCCGTCAATTTTCAACTTTAAAAATTTAACTTTTTACCTTCGGCCTTTCCACTTAAAAATGAAAATCATCACTTACAACGTCAACGGCATCCGATCTGCTATCAGCAAAAACTGGTTGGCCTGGCTGCAGGCTACCGATGCAGATGTGGTTTGTTTGCAGGAGATCAAGGCTTCTCCGGAGGTGATCCAGAGTGAGTTATTTTTGCTGGAACAGATGGGCTATCATCATTTCTGGTTCCCGGCGCAAAAAAAAGGCTATAGCGGCACTGCTGTTTTTACCAGGCAAAAACCCTTGCATGTAGAATATGGTTGCGGCATTCCGGATTTTGATTTTGAAGGCCGGTGTTTGCGGGTTGATTTTGAAGAAGTTTCGGTAATGAGCGTTTACTTTCCTTCGGGTTCCAGCGGAGTGGAGCGTCAGATATTTAAATTTCGTTTTCTGGATGAGTTCGGCGATTATCTGCACAAACTGCAGTGGGCTTTCCCAAAGTTAGTGGTTTGCGGAGATTACAATATCTGCCATCAGTCCATCGATATTCATAACCCGAAATCCAATGCTAACAGTTCCGGATTCTTGCCTGAAGAACGAGAATGGATGGAAAAATTATTAGAATCCGGCTTTGTGGATACCTTTCGGCACTTCAACAAAGAACCACATCACTACACTTGGTGGAGCTACCGCGCCGGCGCACGCAACAAAAATTTAGGCTGGCGCATTGATTACAACCTGGCAACACATGGATTGATTCCGCACCTCAAAAAAGCTTATATTTTACCGGAAGCCAAACATTCAGATCATTGCCCGGTGCTGCTGGAGCTGGAGTTTTAAGTTTTTGTAATTTCTTCCAGTCGAAATTTTAGTTAAATAATAAGTATTTTTAATACATCAAAAAGATTCCTGCTATTGTTAAAGTCACAAAACCAGAGTTTTACGAAATTACCCAAATTTTCTCTGGCGTAACACAGGTGTGCAATCTTACATCTAACACATTAGCATCATCAATTTCTTCTACCGGATCAAAAAACGATAAGCCAATAAACTGCGTTCCTGGCTCGCATTCTGCTAAAAACCGATCGTAAAAACCGCCGCCATAACCTACCCGGTTTCCTTGCAAATCAAACGCCAGCAATGGCACAATAACGATGCTGCTTTTATCGATATAAAATTTAGTTCCGCTAACAGGTTCTGGGATACCAAATTTATTTTGAACAATTACCAGTTGTTCATCATCCAAAAAATGGGTCAAAGTTTTTTGCTTGAAATCCGCTTTTGGAAAAACTCTTTTAATCTGCGGATACTGTTTTTGCAGGTAATTAATCAGCCGTTTGGTATCTGGTTCCTTCGTCCGCAGCATCGGCAAAAAAAAATGAACCGCATTGATCCCACCAAAATCAAGCTGCATAAACTGATTTAATAATTGCTGATTTAACTGGTAATATTCCCGTTCCGAAAGCTGTAAGCGTTTTTCCAGATAAATTTTGCGGAGTTCTTTTTTCACCATAAATAGTTAAAGATATATTTCTGCTTTTATTTATCTTGAAAAATATTCAATGCTTCTTTTATGGGTAAAAAAATCATACTCTTTTTACTGGCTATTTTTTTGGTTCTAATGATGATCGTGTTGATCAAAACTTTCACTTTCAGTTCTATCCAACCCAAATTTTCGGCGGCTAAACCTGTTGGGGTAAATGATTATGCGGTTGCGCATTTGCAGCAAGGCATTCGGTTTAAAACGGTTTCGGTTTCGGATAGTGCCAAACCTGATAGCGGCGCGTTCTTGGCTTTGCATCGATATTTAACGCAAACTTATCCACTGATTCATCAAAAACTACGATTAGAAAAAGTAGTCGGCTATTCGTTAGTTTATACTTGGAAAGGCAAAGATCTCAATCTTAAACCTGTTATTTTAATGGCGCATCAGGATGTGGTTCCAGTAGAAAAAGCAAGTTTATCCCAATGGAAGGCCGATCCGTTTGGTGGAATTATCCGGAATGGAAAAATTGTGGGACGCGGATCTGCCGATGATAAAATCAGTCTGTTTAGTTTATTGGAAGCAACCGAAAAACTGTTGCAGGACAATTATCAGCCCGAAAGAACCATATATTTTGTTTTTGGCCACGATGAAGAAGCAGGCGGCAAAGGCGTAAAAGCGATTGCAGCGTTGCTCAAATCGCGAGGAATTAAAGCAGATTGGGTGCTGGATGAAGGCGGTGAAATTACCAAAAAAGAGATTCCAGGTTTACAGGGAAAGCCGGTTGCACTGATCGGCACTTCCGAAAAAGGTTATTTATCGGTTGATTTAAAAGTGAATATTGAAGGCGGACATTCATCTATGCCAAAGCCCGAAACGGCTGTGGATGTGCTGATTGCAGCCATCCAGAACCTTCGGGCAAAACCTTTTCCGGCAAGTTTTAGTGGTTCTACTGTAGATTTTTTTAGATATTTGGGTCCGGAGATGCCTTTCACTTCTAAAATGGCCATTGCCAATCAATGGCTTTTCAAATCGCTGCTTTTTAAAATTTATGAAAAATCTCCCGGCGGAAATGCGCTCATCCGCACCACCATTGCGCCAACTATTTTGCAGGCTGGCGTTAAAGATAATGTGGTGCCAACTTCGGCGCGTGCCACCATTAATTTCAGGCTGTTGCCCGGTACTTCCATCGATGCTGTTTTTAGGCATGTAAAAGAAGCAATAGCCGATGATCGTGTGCAACTAATTAAACAGGATGCTTTTGCAGAGGAAGCTTCGGCGGTAACTTCAACCCAAAGCAGCGGTTTTACACAGTTGGAAAAAGCCGTAATTGAGAATTATCCCGGAACTTTAATTGCGCCTTATTTAACTGTTGGTGCAACGGATTCGCGGCAAATGGCCAAAATTTCTGATTGTATTTTAAGATTTGTGCCCGTTACAGATTTAGAAGGAATGCACGGCTTAAACGAAAATATTGGCGTGGAAGAATATAAGAAGGCGATCAGCTTTTATTATCATTTGATAAAAGATATTAAATAAAAAAGGTGTGCAACGCTTAAAGCTGCACACCTTTTTTATCCTGCTAAAAGAAGTATTATTTTACACGCTCAACATAACTGCCGGTTGCCGTATCAACTTTTACTCTATCACCCAAATTAATAAATAATGGAACTTTAATTTCAGCACCCGTTTCTACAGTCGCATTTTTTAGCGCGCCGGTTGAAGTATCGCCTTTAACGGCTGGCTCAGTATAAGTAATTTCCAGCTCGGCTGATGCTGGTGCTTTGGCCATAATCGGTTCATCGCTTTCAAAAGCTACGATTACGTTGGCGCCTTCTTTCAAAAACTTAACTGAATTGCCAAACAAAAATTTAGGAATGTTAAACTGCTCAAAAGTAGCATTGTCCATTACTACCAAATCATTGCCATCTTCATAAAGATACTGGTAATCAGTAGTTTCTACACGGGCAATTTCAACTTCCTCATCCGTACGAAAACGATATTCTACCAGTTTTCCGGTTTTAACGTTGCGCATACGTGCCTGATAAAAAGCGCGCAAATTGCCTGGTGTGCGGTGGATAAATTCTTCTACCTGTATCAGTTCACCATTGAAACGCAAGATGTTACCATTTTTTATATCAGATGCCTTGGCCATAATCAGTTTATATTTTCAGAGCCGCAAAATTAGCAATCAACCGGAAAGAAACAAACAGGTTGATGGGCAACAACCAGATTTATGCCGATAAAAACAGCATCAGGGTTTTTGTTTATAATCCAGGATATTCAATCTATTTTTGCAAAAACTGTACTCATGCTCTTGGTTGGAACAGATAATAGTAAGACGGTTAGCGGCAAAATTTTCAATTAATTTTAAATACCAATCAATGCCTTGGGCATCCAGATTGGCGGTTGGCTCATCCAGCATTAGCAAAGGCGTATCAGCACAAAAAGCAAGCGCTAATTTGACGCGCTGCTTCATTCCAGAAGAAAAATAACGCAACAATTTATTTTTGTTCCCTTCCATTTGCAGCAGTTCGATAATTTGATTTCGATCCACGCCGGTTACATATTTTTTAAACTGAAAATGAAAGTCGATCATCTCGATTAGGTTGAATTCTTCAATCAGTTCGAGGTATGGTGCCGCTAAACTAACATGCTGATAAACCTGCTCGATCTCCAGTTTTTTATGCTGATAAAAGAAGCTGATCGTTCCTGCGGAAGGTGACAAACTGCCGTTCAGGATTTGTAGTAAAGTAGATTTTCCTGATCCATTGATACCCAGAATGGCATAAGTCTGCGGTAAAGAAAATGTATAATTGATATTCCTGAAAATCCAGTCGCGGTTAAAACGGCGGCCTAAGTTTTCAAGCACAATTTTCATCAACCCTGATTGCTGGTTTTAAAATGACGAAGGATTGCCAAATCCTTTCATGATCCCTCGGTTGGAATTACGGATAAAATCCAATATTTCATCCCGTATTTCTGTTGGCTGGCGTTCGGCTTCAATCATGTAAAGCGCGTTACTTAAGTTGTGTCTTTTGACGAAAATAGTCCGGTAAATATCCTGAATTTCGTTGATCTGTTCGGAAGAATAACCACGACGGCGTAAACCAACCGAGTTGATCCCGACATAAGACAATGGTTCGCGGGCGGCTTTTACATATGGCGGAACGTCTTTCCTCACCAAAGAACCACCTGTTACAAAAGCGTGCGCTCCAATTTGGCAAAACTGATGGACGGCAACCATACCAGCCAAAACCACATAATCATCAATTGTAACGTGGCCGGCCAAAGTGGTATTGTTGGAAAAAATGCAGTTATTACCAATTTGGCAATCGTGGCCCACGTGGCAATAAGCCATAATCAAGCAGTTGTTGCCAACAGTAGTTTTCCAGCGGTCTTTTGTGCCACGGTTTATGGTTGCGCATTCGCGGATGGTAGTGTTATTACCGATTTCGACTGTTGTTTTTTCTCCGGCAAATTTCAAGTCCTGCGGAATAGCAGAAATTACAGCGCCCGGAAAAATACGACAGTTTTTGCCGATGCGGGCTCCATCCATAATGGTTACGTTGGAGCCAATCCAAGTACCTTCGCCAATTTCCACATCTCCATAAATGGTTGCGAAAGGCTCAATCGTCACATTGTCAGCGATTTTTGCATTTGGATGAATGTAAGCTAAAGGCTGGATCATATGTTTTTGTATCTAACAATTTGTGCCATCAGCTCGGCTTCTACTACAATTTTTTCTCCTACAAAACCAAGGCCTTTCATCTGTGCAATACCACGACGGATTGGTGCCAGCAAATCACAGCGGAAAACTAATGTATCGCCAGGCAAAACTTTGTCTTTAAAACGTGCATTTTCTATCTTTAAAAACAGTGTCAGCCAGTTTTCCGGATCCGGAACAGTATTTAAAACCAAAATTCCACCAGTTTGCGCCATTGCTTCAATCTGCAAAACACCCGGCATAACAGGTGCTCCCGGAAAATGTCCTGCAAAAAAAGGTTCATTCATAGTAACCGCTTTTACACCAACTACATGGGTTTTAGTCAGTTCCATAATCTTGTCAATCAGCAGCATGGGTGGTCGATGCGGCAAAATATTCATAATCTGCACTGTATCATAAACAGGCTTGGCATTCGGATTATAAAAGTGGAAGTTTTTTTTGCTGCGTTCTTTTTTAATCAGTGCTTTTATTTTTTTGGCAAAAGCAATGTTGGCCGCATGGCCCGGACGCGCGGCCATAATATGACCTTTTAGCGGTACGCCAACCAACGCCAGATCACCAATCATGTCCAGCAGTTTGTGCCGCGCAGGTTCGTTTTGATGCCTTAATTCAATGTTGTTCAGGATGCCTTGCGGTGCAACATCAATATCTTTTCGGTTGAATAAAGTAGCCAGATGCTGCAGTTCTTCCTGGTTCACATCACGGTCAACTACTACAATCGCATTATTAATATCACCGCCTTTAATCAGGTTATGCTTTAGCAGCATTTCCAGTTCATGCAAAAAACAAAAAGTACGGCAGGAAGCTATTTCGCGCCGAAATTCGGAAATGGTAGAAATACTGGCGTGCTGGCTGCCTAAAACAGGCGAATTATAATCTACCATACATGTAAAACGGTAATCATCCAGCGGCATAGCTACCATATCTACCTTACGATCCGGTTCTGAGTAATGAATATTATATGGAATACTGAAATATTCACGGTCGGCCTCTTGCTCTTTAAAGCCAACTTCTACCAAAGCATCTACGTATTGCAGCGAACTACCGTCCATAATCGGCGTTTCCGGACCATCCAAATCAATCAAAATATTATCTAATTCCAGGCCAACCAGCGAAGCCAGTACATGCTCAACTGTATTAACAGAAGCGCCATTTTGGGTGAGGGTGGTGCCGCGGGAGGTATCGGTTACGTTATCTACATCGGCATCAATTACCGGCTGCCCTTCAATATCTATCCTTCTAAATTTAAAGCCGTGATTTTCGGGTGCCGGACGAAAAGTTAAAGTTACCTTTTCACCCGTGTGTAACCCGGTTCCGGAAACAGAAACTTCAGCCTTAATGGTTCTTTGTTTTGTATTCATATTTATCAAATCGTTACTGCTGAGGCTTCATATAAAGTTCGGAAACTTGTTGCAAATCGGCCAGTTGTTTTTCTAAGGCTTGTATTTTTTTCTCCAATTCGGGCAAACGGTTTACCCTGATTTGCGATCGCATATGATCCTGATAATTGGTTGCAGGCGCGCCGGCCCATTTTTTATTTTCTTCTTTGATCGTTCTACTGATACCGGATTGCGCCTGCACCTGTGAACCTTTGGCAATCTGAATATGTCCAACCACGCCCACTTGTCCTCCTAAAATCACGTTTTCGCCAATTTTAGTACTCCCGGAAATACCCGTTTGCGCAGCCACAACCGTATTACAACCAATTTCTACATTATGCGCAATCTGGATCAGGTTATCCAGCTTCACTCCTTTTCGGATAATGGTAGAACCCATTGTAGCGCGATCTATCGTTGTATTGGCACCAACTTCTACTTCATCTTCAATAATGACGTTGCCAATCTGACTTATTTTCTGATAGCTCCCATCGCCCTGCGAAGCAAAACCGAAACCATCACCACCAATAACCACACCTGAATGAATGATAACATTGCTGCCAATCCTGCAATCAAAATAAATTTTTACCCCGGCAAAAACAGTAACGTTATTGCCCAGCACCACATCTGCAGCCAGGTAAGAATTTGGGTAGATGCGGCAGTTATCGCCAATTACCACATTTGGGCCGATGTAGGAAAAAGCACCAATATAAATATCGTGCCCCAACTTAGCTGTGGGGTGAATAAAGCTTGGCTGCTCAATACCTGGTTTCGCCAGTTTACTCTGATTATATTTTTCGAGGAGGATGGAAATTGCGATGTATGGATTTTCCACCCGGATCAGTGTTGCGCTTACCCGGTCAATCAAAACCTGATCGTTATCAACAATGATTACCGAAGCTTGGGTAGTATATAAATACTGTTCGTATTTGGGGTTTGCCAGAAAAGACAAACTTCCGGCTGTAGCTTCTTCAATTTTAGCCAGCTGATTAACCGTTACTTCAGGCTTACCTTCAACAGTTCCATTCAGCAATAAGCTGATCTCAAGTGCGGTTAATTGCATCGGACAAATTTAAATCTTAATCTCAAAGCAGCAAATTATTAAAAAGGCTGCATTTGTATTGTTACAAGTCTTTTATTACACACAAAACATACTTCACTACCCGTTTAGAAAGTGAAATCAGGTTGGAATTATCGCTTGCATCGGCAATATCCTGTACTTCACCGCTTTTGAGCAGAATACGAATATTTTCGTCGCCAAATTTATAAGCATCATTTACCACACGATCCGTAAAAACGTAATAACCAGCATCTTTTTCATCAACCAAACCCAGTTTCTGAATGGCCAATTGCTTTAATATTACGGTTTGATCCAAATCAGGCGGCATGTTGGTTAATTCTACCCGATACAAATTCCGGTTGATAAAGCGCGTGCAGAGGTCAGACAAGATAAAATCAGAATGGTTTATCCAAACTTTTACGGCAGATAAAATATCGGTATCGTCCAGATTAACAAAAGCATCCAAATGCTTCGGATCATTAATGAATGCTTCTTTTAGCACACTTTTATTGAGAAAATGTGCCAGCGCAGGCGTAGCAAAAAGATCGAAGCCGTTTAAAGCCAGCAAGCGGCTGCGCTCCAATATTTTTACCAGCAGCATTTCAGCGGAAATGACGGTTTTGTGCAGATAAACCTGCCAGTACATCAGACGGCGCGCAATCAGGAATTTTTCTACAGAGTAAATGCCTTTTTCTTCCACCACAATATGATCATCGCGCACATTCAGCATCTTCAAAATACGGTCAAAACTGATCACGCCTTCAGAAACACCGGTAAAAAAACTATCACGATTGAGGTAATCCATCCGGTCAATATCCAGCTGCCCGGAAACCAGTTGGTGCAAAAAATGCCGCGGATAAGTATCGTTAAAAACAGCAATGGCCATTTCCAGCTGCCCGTTAAATTCTTTATTCAGCCGGTCCATCAGCAGTTGCGAAATCGTTTCGTGCGATACTCCTTTTACCAGGGTATTTTCGAGGGCGTGCGAAAACGGGCCGTGGCCAATATCATGCAGCAAAATGGCAATTTCCACGGCTTCTTCTTCCTCCGCAGAAATCTCGATACCTTTGCTGCGCAGCGTTTCTACAGCCAAACCCATTAAATGCAGCGCGCCCAAAGCATGATGAAAACGTGTGTGCAACGCGCCGGGATACACTAAATGCGTCATTCCCAGCTGCTTGATGTAGCGCAAACGCTGGAAATAACGGTGCTCTACCAAGTCAAAAATAAGTTCGGTTGGTATGGTGATGAATCCGTAAACAGGATCGTTGATTATCTTTTTTTTATTCAAAATTCGGGCAGCTGAAAAAGAATGCGATTTAGCTAAAGTTATCTTGATACGCTTTCTTTATTTGTGTTAAAATTTGTTAATTTATATTACTTCGGCAACAAAATGTTGTCAAAGAGGTTTAAAATTTAAACTATTACTACGATGCAGGACACCACTATTTTATGGGCCGATGACGAAATTGACTTTTTAAAACCACATATATTATTTTTAAGCGAAAAAGGTTATAAAATCAAAACCGCAACCAATGGAACGGATGCGGTTGATCTTTTCAAAAATAACAATATTGATCTGGTTTTTCTGGATGAAAACATGCCGGGGTTGACTGGTTTGGAAACGTTGACAGAGATCAAAAACATCAATGCCGATGTGCCGATTGTGATGATTACCAAAAGCGAGGAAGAGCACTTGATGGAAGATGCCATAGGTTCCAAGATTGATGATTATTTGATCAAACCGGTAAACCCGAAGCAGATTTTGCTTACCATTAAAAAACTGACTGAAAATAAGCGTTTGGTAACAGCCAAAACTACGATGGGTTATCAGCAGGATTTCCGCACGTTGGGCATGAGCCTGAATGATAATTTAAGCTATCAGGAATGGGTTGATGTTTATAAAAAACTGATTTACTGGGAACTGGAGCTGGAAAAACTGGAAGACGCCGGAATGCACGACATCCTGACGTTGCAAAAGGCAGAAGCGAATACGCAGTTTTCCAAATTTATCGAAAAAAATTATTTAAAATGGGTTAAAGAGCAGGATGCGGCGCCCATGCTTTCTCACCAGTTGTTTAAAAAGAAGGTTTTTCCGCAGTTGAACGCTACTTCGCCAACGTTTTTTATCTTGATCGACAATTTGCGTTATGATCAGTACCGCATCATCCACCCGATCATTTCAGAATATTTCAGGCTGGAAGAAGAAGATACCTATTTCAGTATTTTACCAACCGCAACACAGTATGCGCGTAATGCAATTTTTTCCGGATTGATGCCCTTAGATATGGAAAAACGTTTCCCGGAGATGTGGCAGAACGATGAAGACGAAGGTGGAAAAAACCTTTTTGAAGAACAGTTTATTGGCGATCAGATTAAACGTGTTTTGCGAAAAGACATTAAATATTCTTACCACAAAATTTTAAATATTGATGAAGGCCGTGCACTTAACGAATCCATCAGTAATTTGATGAAAAACGATTTGAACGTAGTAGTTTACAACTTTGTGGATATGCTTTCGCACGCCCGCACAGATATGCAGATGATCCGCGAACTGGCCAGCGGAGATGCCGCTTACCGCTCGTTAACACTTTCCTGGTTTGAGCATTCGCCATTGTTTGATCTGCTAAAATACCTCGCCCAAAAACAGGTTAAAGTGGTGATTACGACCGATCATGGAACGATCCGCGTTAAAAACCCAAGCAAAATTATCGGCGACCGGAACACAAATACCAACCTGCGTTATAAACAAGGTAAAAACCTGAATTATAACGCAAAAGATGTTTTTCATATCCGCAACCCGCACGATGCCATGCTGCCGAAATTGCATGTAAGTTCAAGCTTCGTGTTTGCCAAAGAGGATAAATACTTCGTTTACCCTAATAATTTCAACCATTTCGTCAATTTTTATAACGAAACATTCCAGCACGGTGGCATTTCTATGGAAGAAATGATTATACCGATTGCTACTTACGGGCCAAGATAGATACTTCTTTTATCCATATTTTTTTATATTTGATTATAAATTGAATTATTCAAAACAGCTCAGAGCCAAATGGTTCTGAGCTGTTTCTTTTAGAACTCATCTGAAAAAAAATGACTGATTTTATTTATTCCGAGCAAGATATTAAACAGGTTGCAAAACTTTTAATTTCCGCTGTGGAGAACCACAAAATTCTTCTGTTTTATGGCGAAATGGGTGCCGGAAAAACCACTTTTATCAAAGCTTTCTGTACGGCTTTAGGTGTGGAAGATACGGTTTCCAGCCCTACTTTTTCCATTGTTAATGAGTATCATTATCCTGCAGGGATTATTTATCATTTTGATTTCTATCGACTTAAAAATCAAACAGAAGCTTTGGATTTGGGCCTGGAAGAATATCTGTATTCGGGCGAATATTGTTTGATTGAATGGCCGGAGAAAATTCCGGATTTATTACCCGAAAACTACCTCCAGATTAATATTGAAGTGCAGCCCGATCAGCAGCGAAAATTAACAATCACGAAAATTTAATCCTGTTTTCAGCTTATATTTGCTTAATTTCAGCAACCGGAAATAGAAAAATAAATATGAATTCAGGGAATTTAAGTGGATTTTCCGACATCGCAAAGCAGGCCATGATGCAGCCGCAGGAATCGATGCTGGAAGTGAGAAATAAGAAAAACAAGCTATACATCGGCATCCCGAAGGAAACTTCTTTTCAGGAAAACCGCATTGCCATCACCCCACTTTCGGTAGCCACGCTGGTGAATAATGGCCACACTGTTATCCTGGAATCCAACGCTGGGATGGGTGCCAATTTTACCGATAATAATTACAGCGAGCAAGGCGCACAGATCGTTTACGATACGCAGCAGGTTTACCAGGCAGATATTATCCTGAAAATTGCACCGCCAACGCTGGCAGAAATCGGGATGATGAAGATGAACCAAACGCTGATTTCGGCATTGCAAACATCCACTATCAAAGCTGATTATTTGCACGCCCTCCTTAGCAAAAAAATAACAGCACTTTGTTTTGAAAACCTGCAGGATGAAGGCGGCACGCTGAGTGTTGTCCGCGCGATGAGTGAGATTGTGGGCGCCACTTCTGTCTTGATTGCTGCCGAATATTTAAGCAACGTATTTAATGGAAAAGGCTTGATGCTGGGCGGCATTACCGGCGTTCCGCCAACAGAAATTGTGATTTTGGGTGCCGGGACTGTTGGCGAATATGCAGCCAGAACAGCAATTGCGCTTGGTGCAGAAGTAAAGGTTTTTGATCCATCGATTTATAAACTGCGCCGTTTGCAAAATAATATTGGCAGCCGGGTTTTCACCTCTGTTATTCAGCCAATCGTGCTCGAAAAAGCTATTACTACTTGCGATGTAGCCATCGGTGCCATGCGCGCAAAAGCCGGTCGCAGTCCGTGTTTGGTAACTGAAGAAACCGTGAGCCATATGAAACCAAATTCGGTTATTATTGATGTGAGCATTGATCAGGGCGGCTGCTTTGAAACTTCAGAAGTAACCAATCATACGCATCCGGTTTTCCGGAAATATGAAGTGATCCATTACTGCGTGCCCAATATTGCTTCCCGCGTAGCGCGGACTGCAACTTATGCGCTCACCAATATTTTTGCGCCGATTTTGCTGGATATCGGCGAACATGGCGGATTGAAAAACGTGATCTGGGAAAAAGCCGGCGTGCGCAATGCCGTTTACATTTACCAGGGACATTTAACGAGTCAGGTTTTTGGAGAACGGTTCAATATTCCAAGCAAAGACCTGGATTTGCTGATCGTTTCCAATCTGTAGAAACCGCAACCGGCAATGCTGTTTTTATCACCCTAAATTTGATATGAGAAAATACTTCGCCCTGAAATATCTGAAAAGAACCGGGAAAGTTTTGCTGGCTACGTTCAATGGCTTTTTAGACGACCGCGGTTTAAAACTAAGTGCAGCATTAGCTTATTATACCGTTTTTGCTTTGGCTCCTTTGCTCATGCTGGTGATTTCTTTAATCAGTACTTTTTTAGGGAAAGATGCCATCCAAAACAACATTTATCCACAGATAAAATCTTACGTGGGCAGCAGTGCCGCTTTACAAATCCAGGAAATGATTAAAAGTATTTCCTTGTCCGGAAAGACCACCATTGCCATTGTTACCAGTGTAATTACCTTAGTTATCGGTGCAACTAGTATTTTTATGGAAATCCAGGATTCGATCAACATCATTTGGCGCGTAAAAGCCAAGCCAAAAAAAGGCTGGGTAAAAATGCTGACGAACCGGCTGATTTCTTTTTCGATGATCATCAGCTTAGGGTTTTTGTTGTTGGTTTCGCTGATAATCAATGCTTTAGTTTTGGCTTTGAGCAACCGGATTACGCAGTATTTCCCGGAAGTAACCATTCAGCTTTTTAACCTGATCAATCTCGGTATCACTTTTATCATAATTGCAGTGCTGTTCGGCATCATTTTCAAGTTTTTGCCCGATGTAAAAATTACCTGGCGAGATGTGCGGACCGGTGCTTTTTTTACCTCACTTTTATTTATGCTGGGCAAATATCTGATCGGTATTTACATTCAAACTACCGGAACAGGTTCTACTTATGGTGCGGCCGGTTCGCTGATTGTGATTTTGGTCTGGATTTATTACACTTCGGCTATTTTATATTTTGGTGCCGAATTTACGCGGGTTTATGCAGATGATTACGGCCACAAAATTGAACCCGCCGAATACGCCGTGCATGTAGAACAAAGAGAAGTGGAACGCGATGTGGCGGTTTTGCCGGCGCAAGGTCATGTTAAGAAATAAAATGCTTCTTTTATCAACCCAATTTTAGGTCGATAAAAGAAGCTTTATGGTAACTTATATTTGGCTTGCCATATTAGGATTCCGGTTAAAACCATCTATAATATGGATGATTTTAACCGCATCTTCATCTTTAAAAACACCTAAAACGCCTTGCTGATCAATATCGGTAAAAGGCCGTTCAAACAACATATTCCTATCAATCGTACCATTTTGAGTAAGAAAGTCAATCAGCGTATCCATAAAACTCATTTGTGCTGCAGATATTCCCGGCCGATTAATAAAATCTGCAAATAATTCTTTAGCTACTTTTGCATCCAATCCGATAATAGAACGGATAAAAACAGTAAAATTCTGGCCTTTTAGTACGTCATCCAGATGTGCCGCCGTTTCCGGTTCTTCATCAAACAACAGCTTTTTAATCAGTTCCAGCTCTGCCAAAGAAATAGGCTGATTGTGCTTAATTTTATCAATTACTAAATAATTAGCGTGTTTTCGGATGAATGCCGCAGCTCTTTTATAATAAACTTCTAAATTGTTAATGGGTGTAAGTATATCTACAATTTCAATTTCACCAATCATTTCATCTGCAAAATTGGTAAATGCATTCCGCTGCTTTTCTTTTTGCAGAAATTTCATAATCTCCCGCAATTCTTCGCGTACGTTATTCAAACCATTTACATCTGCATTTTGCCAAAAAGTGTCATTCAATACTGTTTTTAGCAGCTCTTTTTTGGCCATTACCTGCGGCAAACTGGTTTGCTTCAATAATGCGGTTGCTGTATTTTTGACAAGCGAAATTAGTTTAGGCAATGCTTTTTCTTCTTTCAAAAACGCATCTGTCAATTGATACATAATCAAATCGAAACGGCGTGCATCAAAATCAGTATTAAAATTGAGCAGTAAAGGCGTTAAGTTTTTATTGATTTCGCGGATTTTATCATCCATTAAAACATTCCAGTTATTTCGGTCGGCAAAAGTTTCGATCAATCTTAAATGCGGACGGTTTATAAAGCTGTCGTGATTCTCGTTCAGCTTTAAAATTTCCTGGTGCAGTTCATTCAAAATCGTGCTTCTGTAATTGTTCAGTTCATCATCTGCTGCAAACGGTTCTAAGGTTGAGGCCAGTTTCATTTTCAGCATAAACACCCTTTGTGTCAAAGATGTTGTTTCGCCCGGCTGGATTCCTTCCGGATGATCGCCAAAAAACTCAATATTGCCGCAATAATCAAACATGTAAAAAGTGGTTTCATCTTCGCCTGAACCAAAAATATCCGGACGCAAACGCGTGCCGCGGCCAACCATCTGCCAGTATTTAGAACTCGACTTTACCGATTTAAAAAACACCAGGTTTAAAATATCTGGAACATCGATTCCGGTATCCAGCATATCTACAGAAACTACAATCTGCGGTTTCTTTTCGGGTAATTTAAAATGATCGATTGTTGTTTGCGGCTTGACTTTTATTGAAATAAACAACTCTTCCAACAGGCTGACTTGGACTTCCACCTGATTTTTCAATAATTGTATCTCCTGGTTTTAATGCTTTTTGTTCGACTTTTTTTGCAGGAATATCACGTTTTACAACATTAGAAAAATCTAAAGTTCCATCATTCCTGAAGTTTGTAGTTCTTAAAACATTAATCTCTCCACCATCATTTCCCCATTCGCCAGATAATGGTTTGTCAATTAGTGTAGTTAAACTTTCTATTTCCCAACTCATACCAATTCCTGCGTATTAACCAGTAAATCTTTTAATTCCGCCATTAACGTAGCGCGTTCTTCGTCCAGTTCGGCCATACGCCGGATAATGGTTTCCGGGTTTTCGTAGGTTTTTTCTTCGTGGATAACTTCTTTATAGCGGTTAATGCTGAGGTCGTAATTGTTTTGCTGTATTTCGGCTACGGGCACCAAAAAACTCTGGTCGGTACGGCTTCTGCTGGTTTCTGCTTCGCGGTTGTGCCAGCGGGAAATGATATCGCTGATGTCGTTTTGGGCAATTTCCTGGCGTTTATCATCCAGACTCAAACCATCGGCTTTCATATCATAAAACCAAACCTGATCCGTGCCGCCCGCGCCGGTTTTGGTAAACAGCAAAATAGCGGTACTTACGCCGGCATAAGGTTTAAACACGCCCGAAGGCATGGAAATAACGCCGGTAAGCTGATGATGATCAATAATTTCCTGCCGGATTTGCTTGTGCGCGTTGGAAGAACCAAACAAAACACCATCCGGCACGATAACCGCCGCACGGCCGCCCAGCTTTAAACCACGTAAAACAAGTGCTAAAAACAGCAGTTCGGTTTTGGTGGTTTTTACTACGCTGCTCAGGCTGCCGTCCACCGCGTCCTGATCCAGCGAACCTTTAAACGGCGGATTGGCCAGGATGAGCGTTGCTTTTTCTTTAAAACTGTTGTTGGCCTCGGATAGCGCATCCACATCCTGCAAATGCGGGTTTTCGATGCCGTGCAGCAGCAAATTCATGGCACCGATACGGATCATGGTGGCATCAAATTCCATTCCCATAAACATGTCGTTTTCGTAATGCTGGCGGGTTTCTGGCTTGTTTAAAATTTCCGGGTGTTTTTGCAGGATAAATTCTGCTGCTTTTACCAGAAAACCGGAAGTTCCGGCTGCCGGATCGCAGATAATATCTTCTGTTGTGGGGTTTGTCATTTCCACCATCATCTGGATAATGTGGCGCGGCGTGCGAAACTGTCCGTTGGTGCCAGCCGAAGCAATTTTGCTTAACAAATACTCGTACACATCGCCTTTGGTATCGCGGTCGTTCATGTCCACTGCCGAAAGCAGATCAACTACTAATTGCAACAAACGCGGCGTTGGAATCATAAACGTTGCACCTTTCATGTATTTGTTAAAAACCGAATCTTTGGCAGCGCCTTTGTTTTTCATGAAATCAAAAACGCCATCAATTTTCCGGAAGTTTTCGAACATGTTTTCGGCTTCCATATCTTTAAAAACGCTCCAGCGCAGCGGCTGCTCGTCGGGCTGGTAGATTGGATTTTGCAGCGGCGTGCCTAAAAGTGAAGCTTTATTTTCTTCACGGATTTGCAATTCATCCAAACGTCGGATAAAAAGCAGATAAGTAATTTGTTCAATAACGGTTAGCGGATTGGAAATACCGCCAGACCAAAAGGTAGTCCAGATTTTATCTATTTGTTGTTTGAGGGAAGCGTTGAGCATGTGGTTTTTAAGTGTGGGTCCGTTGCTGAAAAACGGGTGAAGATAAAAGTAATATTTTGGGCGGAATTTTTAGGGATTGATTTTGATTGATTTGCTTGGTAAAAATTAATTTCTTTTAAATTTCGGCTTCAAACAAAATACTTCTTTTATCAACCCAATTTTAGGTTGATAAAAGAAGCATCAATAATTTAAACCAAATACTTTATCTCGATTTCTTCGTTCCAACTTCCTGCAGCAATTCTTTCGCCGCAGCATCCAATTGAGAATCCTTACCATTTCCTTCGCCCAAAGCTCGCGAAACCGTAATATCAACCGGACGAGGATGCAGTTCCATGTCTTTACCTTCGTGATCTTCAATTTTACTGAAAGGCAAGCGCACCGAAGAACCATCAATCAGCGTAACACTGCTGGTAAAAATAATCCAGCCACCGGTTGGCTCGCCTACTACTTTTCCTAATTTCATGGCACGGTAACCTTCGGTAAAATCCTCGGCATCAGAAAGCGAATGCTGGTTGGTCACCAAAATAGTTGGCAATTCCAGTGTCCGCTGCCCCAATTGTGTACGCGCCGGTGCGGCTGGCATTCCGCGGCCGGTCATGGTTAAATACGGTTTCCGGCTGAACACATCCAGTGCATATGCATTTACAAAACCGCCGTTGTTGTTGCGGATATCTACGATTACGCCTTCTTTGGATTGATTCTCGGCATCCAGATCCAGATAAAGCTGGGTCAAAGCCTGTTCAGACATATCTACCAAATGCACATAACCCAAACGGCCATTGCTGATTTTTTTGACGTAATCGCGCTGCTGCTGCACCCAGGCGCGGTACAGCAAGCCTTTTTCTGTGGCCTGATTAGTTGGCCGAACCGTAATTTTTTGCGAATTTGCACCGGAAGCTGACGTGATTGTTAAAGCAACACGACGGTTAACTTTGTTTTCCAGCAACTGGTTCAAATCATCATTTGGCTGGATCGGCTGATCATCAACAGCTGTTAAATAATCGCCCACATGAATGTTTCCAGCCAGATCAGTAGCACTTAAAGGAATAATTTCGGTGATTTTGAAGCGGCCATGATCTTCATAAACCGCTCTGTCAAAATACAAACCCAATCTTCCGGTTGCTGCCTGAGCCGGATTCGGCGGACCGGAAACGCCGGAATGCGAAGAGTTGAGTTCGCCAACCATCAAACTTAAAATCCGGCGCAATTCTTCCGGCGTGCTGCTGCCAGCGGCCAGCGGCGCATATTCGCGGCGCACCTCGTTCCAGTTTGCACCATGAAAATGGTCATCGTAATAACCTTTGTTTTGGGCTTCCCAGGCTTCCTGAAAAATTTCGTTTTTTTCTTTGTTGAAATCGATGTCCATTTCGGCAGTAACTGCAATCGGCCGGACTATTTTAGAATCCACCGAAACGGCCAGGATCCGGCCTTGTTCCATATAATAAACTTCGTGTCCATCCGCAGAAAACTGTGCATCGTTTTTATTGCCCGGCGTAGAAGTCAGCTGTTTTAAAACAGCTCTTTCTGAGGAAAGATCATCCAGCGGATACGTATATAAATTGGTTTGACCAGCCACGGAAGCCGTGATTAACAGTTGTTTCCCATCTTTGCTCATTTCCTGATCGCTCACATTCACACCAACAGGCAATAAATTTAACCGCTGACGGATGCCTTCTGTCACAATTTTTATTTCAGGAGTCTCCATTTTAGGCGATGCTGTTTTTATCCCTGTTTTTTTAGTGGTATCCGGCAGCGATAGTATTTTTTCAGTTGTGGGGCGAGGTGCGGTTGGATTAACCGGACTTGCAGGCGATGTATTCTGCTCCACAAACAGCTGCTGAAATTGATCTTCACGGAATTTTGGCCGCTGCGGCACCAAATCAATCCGGGCAATGCTGGCATTTTCTGTCCGCTGATTGGTATTGAATAAAATGTATTTTCCATCTGCACTCCAGTTTACGTTTCCGCCAAAAGTATTCGCCAGAAAACTAACCGGCTTGGCTTCTCCGCCCAAAACTGAAACCACGTTGATATTGCGAAAAGCCTTCGTGCCATAAGCCGCATAAGCCAGCCATTTACCATCCGGCGACCAGCAAACGCTGCCCTGAGCCGAAAAAGGCGGACGATCCAGATAACCTTTTGCAACCGTTTTTTCCTGACGGGAAGCCAGATCCAACACCATCAATTCTTTACCGTTACGGATGAAAGCCACCAGCTTTCCGTTTGGAGATAATATTGGGCCGCCATCATCTTCGCTGCTTTTAGTCAGCTGTACTTCTTTTGCCGTGATAAAATTATACTGATACAAATGCCCGGCATCTTCCCTGTCGGAAACGTAAATGAGCGAATTGCTGTTCGGCAGCCAGGCCAGTTGCGATTCATTGCCGCTGGTTTTAGTCACGCGCAAAGCATCGCCGCCTTCTTTGGCCGAAGCTACAAACACATCACCATGAGCCGTAAAAGCAATTTTTTTTCCATCCGGAGATAAAACCATATTACGAAATTGTGCCGTAAGCCGCTGATGATCAATGCCCGGGCTGGCAGGCGCACCACGCCGAACAATGTTTACTTCGGAAGCTTTGCCCGAAGCCATATCGTATTTCCAGATCTTAAAATCTCGCTCAAAAACCATCATTTTGCCATTATTGGAAAGCGTTGGCCAAAGCACACGGCCGTTGTTAAAATGCGTGAGTTGCTTCGGATTGCCGGATACTGTTTTTACCCATAAATTTTGCGCGCCGCTGCGGTCGGAAACATAGTAAATCGATTGGCCGTCTTTGCTCCACATCGGCCATAATTCTTTCGCACCGCCAGCCGTAATTTTCTGGTAAGATGGCGTACCGTTGTCTTTCATCAACCATATTTCGGATTGATCTAAATGACTGCTGCCATTGCGCCACCACTGCGCAGAAGCCACGCCGCGGGCATTTAAAGCAATCGTTTTGCCATCTGGAGAAGGCATCGCAAAAAACTCGTTCATGTAGCGGTTCTGGCTAACTGGCATGGGCGTTCCGCCTGCTGTTTTTACACGGTAAACATCGCTCATACCAGAAATATCACGGCTGGTGGAAGCATAATAAATGTACTTTCCATCTGGGGACCAGGCACTCAGGCTTTCGTTGCCGTCATCAAAAGTTAACCGTTTTAATTCGTTGGTTTTGAGGTTGAAAATATAAATATCACCATTGCCGGTTCGGGTAGAATTGAAGGCGAGGTACTTGCCATCCGGCGAATAAACCGGCCGTGAATCATAAGCCGGATCAGAAATTAAAATATGTGCTTCGCCGCCGGCAGCGGGAACCGTCCAAATATCACCACCGGAAGTAAAAGCAATCTCGGAACCATCCGGAGAAATGGCCGGATCAGAATAATAAGAAATCCCGGCAACTGATTTATCCGCAACAGCTTGTGCAAAAGCTGCAGGAGCAACTGCTAAAAGAAAAGCCAAACAAGCCACTTGTAGTTTTTTAGGCATAAAAGAAGTATATAAATCCATTTCAGTTTAAAAACTTTTAAGATAGGTTTTTAAAGGAAATGCTGTTTGTAAAAATATTATGTTTTTATAACTGAAGATCAATGCAATTAAGCATATCAGCTATTCATCATCTGCTGAAATTAAACCATAACCACTTTTTTGTGTTGAAGCTATAGTAAGGCAAGATTAAAAATGAAAAAGACGAATTTAAAAATGTTTATGTTTGCCTTGATTGCAAGCCTGGCGTTGTCTGGTTGCGCAGTACACAATCACAGACCATCTCGGCATGACCGCGATCATCACGATCAGGATGACCACCACAAAGACGATCATTATTAAAACTCTTATTAATCAATTTCGTTAAAAACAAATAAATCAAAATCAATATGAAATTTTTAAAAGTAACCGTTATCGCTCTGATTGCCGTTATGGCTTTTGGCAATGCTGATGCACAAATGAGAAGAGGCCCGCATCATCGCCATCACCACCGTCATCATCCGCCAATGCACCACCGCCACTAAGCGTTGTATCTGCAAAAAAAGCCATCAGTTTTTACTGATGGCTTTTTTTATACGATAAAAGAAGCATAGATAAATTTAAACCAGCCGCTTCATTTTCCGGATCAGCTTTTCTACGGCAAAATCCATCTTTTTTAAATAAGAAGAATGCACTTTTAAGCTGATAACTGCACAAGCATCGCCCACAGCAGGCGGCAGCAAACGCAATTGTTTAATATGCGTACGGAAATAATAAACCAAGTGAATGCCAACGGTATCAGCATCGGTTTTTAAAGCAAAATCAGCCATAACTACTTGCTTACAATCAAAATAACTGATACTCCTACTTTTGGCTGCTAAAAAACTCCAGATAGTTTGTTCCAGCCACGGAATACCTTTTGCAACGCCTTTATTAATTACGCTGTCGTTAAGCAACTGTTCCACAAAATCCAGTTTAAACAGGTTTTTGGGGAAATAAAAAATGCCGGTGTTAACGGTTGGGAAAATAGGAATATTAATTTTAAGCAGATCCAGCGGCGTTAAAGAATAAGCGTTTTGTGTATCAACCATAAAAACCGGCATCTCCTCCATTTTGGGCAAAACAAATTTTTTCAGAAAATAAATATCGCTGTCAATGTAAAACACATCCCGCTCATCAAACAGCATCACATCAAATATTTTCTGTGCATAATTGGTGCTGTTCCGGTAATGCCGGCAAGCAGGATAATTGGCCAGCATCGGTTCTAACTTAGCATCACGTGCTATTTTACGGATGACTACGCTATTTTTCAGACTAAATAAAAGCTTTGCCTCATCCTCATCGGTAATGCTGCCATCTTCAAAAATTTCCAGTAAAATTTCATCGCAAGAGTGTTGCAGAAAACTTTGCAGGCATTCTATCGAAAATTCCAGGTTTTGGTGCCCAAGCAGCGTTTTACAATGTATCTGTTTTACCATAAACGGATTAAAATTGGATAAGATTTACGCAGCCAGTTCCTTCAGATGTAGTATTGACTCCGCCAAATGTTAGATAAAAGGTAATCGAAATTAATGATTAATTGCTGATAATCAGCAATTTCTACTGTTATATTTTGGTTTGAGCTTGAAGTTTTTGAACGGCTTACTCTCAAATACGATATTGTTTTCACTAAAGTTTCAATCAGTTAACGCAAATTTTAGGTGATAAAAGAAGCAGGCTAATCGCTCAGAACACTTTTACGTACAGCTTATTATTTTTATTTTTGAGTTGAAATATGATGCAATCTGGTAGCAATTACGATTTACTGCTAACCAAAATGGATGAATTCATCCGGAAGTATTACTTAAATAAGTTGCTCCGCGGGTTCATTTTTTTGGGAGCCGCACTTTTTTTCAGTTATCTAATCATCACTTTTTCAGAGTATTACGGGCATTTCAACACGTTTTTCCGTTCAGTTATTTTCTACGGATTTATCCTTTTAAACCTTTCGCTTTTTGCCTGGCTGGTTGCGCCGTCTTTGCTGGCTTATTTTCGTTTGGGGCGATTGATTTCGCATGATCAGGCGGCAGAAATCATCGGCATGTATTTTCAGAATGTACAGGATAAATTGCTGAATACGTTGCAGTTAAAAAAAATTGCCGATCAGAATCCTGAACATAAAATTTTGATTGAAGCCAGCATCAACCAAAAAATTGCCGAACTAAAACCGGTTACTTTTTCGGCAGCTATCAAAATCAATGAAAATAAAAAGTTTTTAAAATGGGTTCTGATTCCGCTGGTGCTAATCATCACCGTTGCTTTTGTCGCACCTTCCATTATTCATGATGGCACGGAACGCATCATCAAGCACAACCAGTACTTTGCGCCCAAAGCTCCTTTTAGCTGGCATATTTTGAACAAATCGCTTTCAGTGGTTCAGGGTGAAGATTTTAAACTGAATTTAAAGTTAAGCGGCAACGAATTTCCGGAAAGCGTTTACCTCGAATCCGGCAAAAACAGCTTTAAATTAGACAAAGAAAACCTAAGCTCTTTTTACCATACTTTTTCTAACATCCAGCAAAATATCCATTTTCATTTAGTTGGAAATGATTTTTCTTCGGAGGAATTTGAGCTTAAAGTCAACCCAAAACCTTCGTTGCTGCATTTGGACGTGAAACTGGTTTATCCGGCTTACCTGCATAAATCCGCAGAAAATATCAGCAATGCAGGGGATTTGACTTTGCCGGAAGGAACCGTTGCCGCGTGGGAATTACACACCGAAAATACCAGTGAGGTTTTGTTTTCGCTCAACCAGAAAAAAACGTTGCTAACGGCTGATAATGACATTTTTAAATATCAGGAAAAGTTGTTGAAATCCGGTTCTTATGCTGTAAAACCCATCAACAATTTTGTTTCTTCTGCGGATTCTGCTGCTTATCGGATTTCGGTGATTCCAGATTTACCGCCGGTGATTTCTGCGGAGCAAAAAGCGGATTCCATAAGTTCCAAAGCATTTTATTTCAACGGAAAAATCCAGGATGATTATGGGTTTTCATCGTTAACTTTTCATTATTCGGTTCGGAATCCTTCTTTTCCGCAGAAAAATAAAACTTACAGCTTGCCAGTTAAAGCTGATTTACGGCAAACATCAGCAACGTTCTTCTATTTTTGGTCGATAAAAGAAGCATCGCTCAATCCCGGCGATGAAGTGCTTTATTATTTTGATGTGGCCGATAATGATGGCGTGAATGGCGCGAAACACAGCAGAACGCCGGAACAAACTTTGCACATCCCAACGGAAACCGAGCAGAACAAACAGTTGGATGCGGGCTCGCAATCTGTTAAAAACAAAATGCAATCGGCCATCAAACTTTCGGCACAGGTAGAACGCGATGCACAGAAGCTGAACCGTTTATTGCTGGACAAAAAAACCCTTTCTTTTGATGAGAAAAAACAGGTGGAAGATTTGCTGCAGAAACGCCATGAACTGGAAGATTTAGTGAAAGATATGCAGCAGGAAAACGAAAAAAACCTGTTTAACCGTCAGGAAACGAAGCAGCAGAACCAGGAAGTTTTAGAAAAACAGAAACAGATTAATAATTTGTTTAAAAACGTTTTGGATGAAAAAACCAAAGAACTGTTGAAAAATCTGGAGCAAATGTTGCAGCAAAACCAGAAAGATGAGGCGCGGGAAGATGTTTCTAAAATGCAGCTGGACAATAAATCATTGCAAAAAGAACTGGACCGGATGCTGGAATTGTACAAGCAATTGGAGTTTGACCAGAAATTGAACCAGAACATCAACCAATTAGATAAACTGGCCGAAAAACAGCAAGCTTTGGCAGAAAAGAGTGCACAAAAGAAGCAAGACGATAATCAGCTTAAACAAGAACAGGACGCAATTAAAAAAGAATTTCAGGACGTAAAAAAATCATTAAAAGAGCTGGAGCAAAAGAATGAGCAGCTGGAAAAAAAGAATGATTTTGAAACGCCGAAAGAGGAACAGAAAAATGCTGACGTGGAAATGGAAAAAAGCTCGGAAGAGCTGAGCAAAAATGAGCAGCAAAAAGCAGCAAAATCGCAAAAACAAGCGGCTGATGCGATGCAGAAAATGAGCAGCAAAATGAAACAGTCGCAACAGCAAGGTGAAGAAAAAGAAACGGAACTGAACGCGCAGCAGCTTCGGGCGATTTTGAAAAGCTTGGTCACCAGTTCTTTTAACCAGGAAAAAGTGATGCAGACTTTTAAACAGTTAAGTGCATCAGATCCAGATTATGTGAACCAGACCCAGCAACAGCAAACCATAAAAGACAACCTAAAAACAGTAGAAGATAGTTTGTTTGCTTTGAGCAAGCGCGTGCCACAGATTGAATCTACCGTGAATAAAGAGATTACATCAATCAACAATAATATCGATCAGGCAATTGCAAATTTAGGAGACAGGCGAACAGCAGAAGCTACACGCGGACAGCAATTTGCGATGACATCCATGAACAATCTGGCTTTGATGCTGAACGAGGTGTTGGATCAATTGCAAAACATGATGAAGAACGCTAAACCAGGAAGCGGCAAAAAAAAGCAACCGTCTATGCAGCAATTGAGCCAAATGCAGCAGGAATTGAACAAAAACATGCAGAAAGCACGCCAGCAAATGCTGCAGCAGGGACAACAAGGCGAAGGAAAACCAACACAATCAGGCCAGCCACAATCTGGTATGAGTGAGCAAATGGCAAAAATGGCACGCCAGCAGGAAATGATCCGCAGGGCGCTACAAAACATTAACCAGCAAGAAAACAAAGATGGTAAAAGTGGGTTAGGTAACCTTAACGAGATTACTAAACAAATGGAACAAACGGAAACCGATCTCGTAAATAAGAAAATTGAAACGGAAACGTTAATCAGGCAACAGAAAATACAAACGAGGTTGTTAGAAGCTGAGAAAGCTGCTCAGGAAAGGGATCAGGACCAAAAGCGGGAAAGCCAAGCTGGCAAAACCATCGCTCCCGGTTATCAGAAGGCATTGCAAAGCTACCAGCAATTAAAAAATAAGCAAACAGAACAGCTTATTACCATACCGCCGGATGTAAACATGTTTTATAAATCAAAAATAAAGACTTACTTTAACGAAATTAATCGCAAATAATAATGGTGCAGCCAGTAAAAGTATCAGACGGCGAATTATATACGCTTCAGCTTCCCTCAACAATGGAGAGTATCGCTCGCCTAGAAAACTTGGTTGAAGAAATTTCAGAACGTTATCATGTGAGTGAAGATACTTTTGCCAATATGATGACTTGTTTGAATGAAGCATTAATCAACGCAATCGTTCACGGAAACCAATCAGACACCAGTAAAACTGTGTTTGTAAACGCAGAAATTAAAGATCAGAAAAGAATTATCTGGACGGTAGCAGATGAAGGCCCTGGCTTTGATTACAATGATATTCCTGACCCAACGGCGCCGGAAAATCTGGAAAAACTGACTGGCCGTGGTGTTTTTATTATTAAACATCTGGCAGACCAGTTTATATTCAACGTTAGAGGAAACGAAGTAGAATTGCATTTTAAAATCTGATGAATGCCTGCTAAGATTAATTTTTTTACAGAAGAAATTGATTTCAAACTAAAAAATAAAAAGCAACTACGTAACTGGATCGAAGCAACTATTGTTGCTGAAAATTATGTGCTAAAAGAAGTAAATTATATTTTTTGTTCTGATGCTTATTTGCTAAAAATCAATCAGGATTATTTACAACATGATACTTACACAGATATTATCACTTTTGATAATTCTGAAAGAGAAAATGAAGTGGTAAGCGATATTTTTATATCAATAGAAAGAGTATCCGAAAATGCTTTAACTTTCCAAATCGATAAGGTACAGGAACTCAACCGTGTAATGATCCACGGAGCGTTGCACTTATGCGGCTATAAAGACAAATCTGTGAAAGATAAAAAGCTGATGACACAGAAGGAAAATTTTTACTTATCCCGGTTATCTGGATTAGCAAAATAAGCTATCTTTACCTAAACAAAAGAAAAAATGATCAAATCGCTCACTATAATCTTGGCTTTGTTGTTTTATGCACCAAGCTCCGTTTATGATTTCAAGTTAAAAACCATTGACGGAAAAAATTTTAATCTGGCCGCTTATAAAGGTAAAAAATTGCTGATTGTGAATACAGCTTCCAAATGTGGCTTTACACCGCAATATGCTGAATTGCAAAAACTGGCCGATCAGTACAAAGATAAAGTTGTAGTAATTGGCTTTCCGGCAAATAATTTTGGCGGACAAGAACCTGGAGCTAACCTGGCTATTAAAGAATTTTGTCAAAAAAACTATGGTGTTACATTTCCGCTGAGTGAAAAAATCAGTGTAAAGGGAGATGACATTTCTCCGTTATTCAAGTTTTTAACTACTACTGCAAATCCTGATTTCACAGGTGAAATTCAGTGGAACTTTGAGAAATTTTTGATTGATGAAAACGGCAAATTGGTGCATCGTTTTCGTTCAAGTGTAAAACCGCTTTCTACTGAAATTACCAGCCAGTTATAAAAAACTATTGTAAAAAGAGCTTTCTTGATTTAGGAAGGCTTTTTTTTATGTCAAAAAAGTTTGAAACTTGGTCCTGCTAATCATTTTTGCACCTAACGATTCTAAGTGATCGGTATGCATCTGGCAATCAATTAATTCATAATTTTTTTGTTGACACAAAGCAACTAAAGCTGTTTTTGAAGCATTGCTGACTTTGCTGAACATACTTTCGCCGCAGAAAATACGGGGCATTTCTACGCCATACAAACCGCCAACCAATTGTTCATTTTGCCACACTTCTACCGAATGGGCTTTGCCTTCCTTATGTAATTCAAGATAAGCATTTTCCATGTCAGACGTAATCCAGGTTCCACGCTGCCCGGAACGAAAAACACTCGCACATGCAGTGATTACTGCTAAAAAATCCTGATTAAAAGTAACTTTAAATTCCTGGGAATCAAGCACTTTTCGCATACTTTTTGATATTTTTAGCTCCTGAGGAAACAACACAAATCTTTCGTGGGGCGAATACCACAAAATCGGTTCCTTCTTGCTATACCAAGGGAAAATTCCTTTTGCGTACGCATTCAGTAATCTCGTGGTTGATAAATCGCCGCCAATTGCTAATAATCCGTCGGGTTCTGCTAATTCAGGATCAGGAAAGATCAGTCGGTTATCCAGCTGAAAAATCATAAGTGCAACTCCAATATTATTTTCATCTGGTTTTTTACAAACTGCGTTCTTCTGGATTTTACTTCAATTTTAATGAAAATGTTTGTGGCTGTTAAAAATTTAAGTATTAATACAACCCTGCTTCTTTTATCACATAAAAAAAGAGCTGCCTTGTTAAAATTAAGACAGCTCCTTTTTTATAACAAATCTTCCAATTACAACTTGGCTTGTACGCCATATTTGTCGGCAAATTTTCTGTACAATTGTTTATGCAGATTATCCAGGTTGATGTTGCGACCTTGAATAAAAGCCGTTTCTACGTTAATGGTGATCATATCCAAGGCATCACCTTTAGAAATAAACAAATTTGCATCTTTTCCAACTTCCAGACTTCCGGTAGTTTTATCGATTCCTAAAATCCTGGCATTATTTAACGTAATCATTTCCACAGCCTGCTCCTTGGTCAAGCCGTAACCAACTGCTTCGCCAGCTTCAAAAGGCAAATTGCGTTGCCGCCAGAAACCAATTCCTGTCAGGCCATATAATACGCCTGCATCCTGCAAAATTTTGGGTAATTTGTAGGGCAGATAAACATCGTCTTCATCTTTATCCGGCAGCGTTTGGGTTTCTTTCAGGATAACCGGCACGCCGTTTTCCTTCAAAACATCTGTTACCAGATAAGATTCTTTTCCGCCAACGATTACTTCTTTTATGCCATAATTTTTGGCAAAAGCAACAGCCTGAATAATTTCTTTAGCTCCATCCGCATTAACAAAAAGCTTTTTGGTACCGTTGAATAGACCTTTCATCGCCTCGAAACGCAGGTTAGTTACCCGAGGTTTTGCCGTTGCATACGCTTTGGCTTCGGTAAAATAACTGGTCAGGTTATCAATGATTTTCTGGGCGCGCTCTGCTGGAGTTTCCTGCGTAGCTGCTCCTGGAATTACGGCTTCCCTCCTTGCACGGGCTGCGCGGGCAACCGGCCAATTCAGGTGAATGCCAATATCTGTTTTATAAGCCGCATCCTGCCAGTTCCAGGCATCTAATTGAACCACAGAGGATTGACCTGAAATAATGCCACCTTCCGGCGTTGGTTGTGCTAATAAAACACCGTTGGAACGAACAGTTGGAATCACTTTAGAATCCGTATTGTAAGCAATCAGCGAACGAACATTTGCATTGAGATCTCCAACTTCTTCATTATCAATCGTTGCCCGTACGGATTCAAATTCCACTAAACCCAACGAAGTGATCGGCACAATAAAACCTGGATAAAGCTGCTTTCCATTTGCCGAAATTACCTCGCTAAAAGAAGCATTAGGAGCCGTACCACTGCCGATTGCTGTAATTTTACCTTTATCAAAAGCGATGTAACCATTTTCGATAACTTGCCCGTTGCCCACATGAATGGTTGCGCCGGTAATTAAAATGGGTTTGGATTGAGGTTTTGCAGGAGAAATATTAGCCTGGCCAAAAGCAAGGATTGTTCCGAGCATTAATCCGCCAAAACTTAAAAATATTTTTTTCATAAGGAGTTGATCTAAGGATTAATGTTATTTCTGATTTTGACCGATTACAGTTTCTTTTACTACAAACTGATCTTCTTCCAACGTTTCACATTCATACAAACGACGACGCTGAGAAGTCGGTCTTTGCGCATTGGCACCGCCACTTTTTGCTTCGATCATTTTTTGAATGATACGGCCTTCATCAGCTTTCATCGCTTTTTGTTTGGCCGCATCTGCATCGTAATCCCAATATGGAATGCCATCTACATAAGTTTTTTCGGCAACAGCATAAATTGATAAAGGATTAGCAGACCATAAAACCAGATCAGCATCTTTACCGGCTTTGATGCTGCCGATTTTTTGATCAACGTGCATCATTTTAGCCGGATTCAGCGTAACTAACTTCAATGCGTCTTCCTCGCTCATTTGTCCGTAAGCAACCGCTTTTCCAGCTTCCTGGTTTAAGCGGCGCGCCATTTCGGCATCATCAGAATTAAAACCTGTTAAAACGCCGACTTCGTGCATCAGCTTGCCATTGTATGGAATCGCTTCTGCAACTTCCATTTTGTAAGCCCACCAATCCGAAAAAGTAGAACCGGCAATATTGTGCGCTTTCATTTTATCAGCTACTTTATAACCTTCCAAAATGTGTGTGAAAGTGTTTATTTTGAAACCCATGGAATCGGCCACATGCATCAGCATATTAATTTCCGATTGCACATAAGAGTGACAAGTGATGTGGCGTGTATCGTTCAAGATTTCTACTAAAGCATCCAGTTCTAAATCACGACGAACCGTATTTCCTTTTACAGATCGCGCCGCTTTGTATTCTTTCGCACGGGTAAAAGCATCAACATAAACCTGCTCCACGCCCATTCGTGTTTGCGGGAAACGCACATTGGCCGCACCAAAAGCTGCCTGATTATTACTTTGTTTTACGTTTTCGCCCAAAGCAAATTTGATGAAGCCAGGGCTACCTTCAAACTTCATCTGATCCGGCATTACGCCCCAACGATGTTTAATCAGTTGCGTTTGGCCACCAATTGGATTGGCTGAACCGTGCAAAATATGCGATGTGGTTACGCCGCCAGCCAATTGCCGATACAATTCAATATCTTCGGAATTCAACACATCCGCAATCCGTACTTCGGAAGTTACAGCTTGGCTGCCTTCGTTAATACCACCAGTTGCAGCAATGTGCGAATGCTCATCCACAATGCCGGCAGAAATGTGCTTCCCTGTTGCATCAATTACTTTGGCACCTGCTGCTGATAAATTTTTGCCTACTGTTTTTATCTTACCATTTTCGATTAGTACATCTGTATTTTTCAGGATACCTTCTTTTTCATTCGTCCAAACGGTTGCATTTTTAAACAAGACCGTTTCTGCTTTCGGAATTTGTGCATTTCCAAAAGCCATAAACGGATAGATAACCGGACCAACATTGGTATTGGTTTTTGGCGTTGGCCGGGATGCCTGCATTCCGCCTGTTCCGGTAGAAACTGCTGTCCATTTAGTCGCGGTTCCATCCGGCAAAACACCTTCGCCACGCAACGTAACTGGAGACGTTGCTGCAATATATCCGCTTAAACGAATGTTGCCCGCAGGATTATTTTTCAGGTCGAAATAGATATTTACCTGATCGCCGGTACGCACAAAAGTTCCTTGCGTGCGGGAACTGTCTGCACCGTTACGACTAACAGCAACACTATAAGAACCCGGCGTGCCGCCAACATGAAGCGATACAGCCGATAAACCATCGCCGGTTAGATTGTAAGTCCCGCTCAAATCGGCCAGGTTGATTTTAGAAACGACATACTGTCGGCCTTCCACCCAGTTTTCATAAATGACATTGTCTTTTTTGAAGATACTGGATGAGGTAATGATAAAGTTAGCCATTTTACCTTTTACCAGCGTGCCCACTTTATCGCTAATGCCCAGCATTTCAGCAGGTATTTGAGTTACTGCTTTTATCGCCTGTTTTTCGGTGAGGCCAAAATCAACAGCGGTGCGCAGATTTGTCCAAAAATCCCGTGAGTTTTCCAAACCGTAAGAAGTAATCGCAAAACGAATACCAGCTTTTTCCAGCGTTGCCGGATTGGTGGGTGCCAGTTCCCAATGTTTCATTTGCTCGTAAGTGATATTGCGGGCATCAAAAGGATCGGTTACATCGTACGGAGCCGGAAAATCCAACGGAATAATAAAATTTGCACCAGTTGCCTTCATTTCCTGAATACGCTGGTATTCTTTTCCGTCAGATTTATATAGATAAGTTTTACCGAATTCCTTTGCAATTTTTGCTGCGCGGATGGTACTCAACGGATCTGTTACTTCAAATATTTGCGGAAGATTTTGTTCTTTATTAAAATCATCCAAAGAAATATTGTATTCTTCTTTCTGATTTTTGTACCAGGCGGCATCATAATAAGTTTGACGGATTAAAGCGATAACGCCCATTAACGAAGTTGGATAATTGGTAGCCGCCGTTCCTTTGCTAAAAGAATAATGTGCCGCAACCCGATCGTTCAGCATTACTTCATTGTCGCGCTCATCGCCCAAAGAAACTGCAACCGATGTGCCGCGCGCAATGCCATCATGAATTAGCGATTGCACTGCACCAAAACCATTTTTTTTAAAATCAGCCGCTGCAAGCGCATTTACATGAAAAACCGCTTTAGCATTCATTTCCGGTTTAATGGCTTCGTTCCAGCCGTAAGCACCCGGCTTGGTAGAAACTGGCGTATTTGTTCGATTAAAACCGCCGCCGCCTGCTCCAAAAGCCTGTCTTGGCGCTTCAGGCATACCGTAAGTAGTATAAGCATCTACCAAACCCGGATAAATGAATTTTCCTTTTAAGTCGATGGTTACATATCCTTTTGGAACTACAAGGTTTTGGCCTACGGATTCTATTAATCGGTCTTTGATCAGCAAGGTTCCGTTGGTAATGGTTTGATCTGAATTGACAACAATGGTTGCGTTGGTAAAAGCGTATTGCCCCGGTCGGATATCCCATGCTCCGTTTACAGGATAAGTTTCCTGTGCGCTGGAATATTTAAAAGTGAGCAGGACAAAACAAAAAAGTAAGAGTTTTTTCATTCTGTAAAAAGTTTTTGTTTAAATATATTGATTAAGGCTTACAGAAATAAATTTCGGCTTTAATTAATGTTATTGTTACAAAATCAACCCGATTCGACCAGTTTCAAATTAGCCCGTATATTCGCAGAAATCATTAATACTTCTTTTATGTACTCTTTTTTCAAATATTTACATTCCGGCTTGCGTTATATTGTACTGATTTTGGTACTTGCAGCAATTATCCAATCACTTTTAGGCTGGTTGGGTAAAAAAAACTATACTGAAGGCAACCGAAAATTGAATCTTTTTGCATTAATTTCTGTCCACACGCAGTTGATTATCGGGTTGATCTTATACTTTATCAGTCCACTGGTAAATTTCTCCGGAGCGACCATGAAAGATCCAACTGCACGCTACTGGACGGTAGAACATATCACGATGATGATCATTGCAATTGCACTAATTACAGTAGGCTATTCACGTTCTAAACGAATTTTATTACCCGTAAAAAAGCATAGTAACATCTTCATTTTCTATTTTTTAGCTTTATTAATTGTAGTTGTTACGCTTGTTTTGAGTCATCGTGGTGTGCTTGGCATGTCAGTCTGAAAAATATTTTTTTAGAAAAAATTTGCGGTGTCATTTTTCTTTATAATTTTGTTCAATAATGATTGATCAAAAACATATTAACAGCTGGCAGAGCCTTCCTAAAAGGAAAGCCGGATGGTGTTTTTGATTTTTCCCACCTAATCAATTATAAACCTGATATGAACCCGGCCGTTAACACGTGTCGGGTTTTTTTAATATCAATATGAAATACAAATTAACCTCTACTTACAAAAAACTTTTAGCCGATACAGCTACGCCAGTGAGTATCTATCTAAAACTGCGCGATGTTTTTCCGAACAGTTTATTACTGGAAAGCTCAGATTACCACAGCCGCGAAAACAGCAGAAGTTATATTTGCTGCGAACCGATTGCCGGAATGGTGCTTCAAAACGGAACCATGACGAACCGCTATCCCGATGGCACACAACAGGAATTTGCGCCCGGAACATTTGATGCCGTAACGCATATCGAAAGTTTTCTGGAAAAATTTGAGACGACCGATGCACCACTGAAAATCGCTTCAAATGGTTTGTTTGGCTATTTTTCGCATGAGATGGTAGAACATTTTGAAACTATCAAACTTAAAACCGAAGAAGATTACCGCGGCATCCCGACCCTGCAATACTTCGTTTACCGGTATATTATTGCGGTTGATCACTTTAAAAACGAACTGCATATTTTTGAAAACCGACTGGAAAATGATCCGCAACCTGCTGGCTTGGAGCGCATTCAGTTTCTCATTCAAAACAAAAACTTTCCCGAATATCATTTTAATTTAAACGGAGCTGAAAGTTCAAATCTGAAAGATGAAGATTTTATCAGTATTGTAGAAAAAATGAAGCAGCACATTTTGCGCGGCGATGTTTTCCAGATTGTGCCTTCCAGAAATTTCAGTCAGCCTTTTCAAGGCGATGAATTTAATGTTTACCGCGCACTCCGCTCCATCAATCCGTCTCCATATTTGTTTTATTTTGATTATGGCAACTTCAAAATATTCGGCTCTTCTCCTGAAGCACAGATTACTATCAAAAACAGAGTTGCTACAATATATCCAATTGCCGGAACTTTTAAACGAACTGGTGATGATGAAAAAGACGCGCTATTGGCCCGTGCTTTGGAAAACGACCCGAAAGAATCCGCAGAACATGTGATGCTGGTAGATTTGGCGCGAAATGACCTGAGCCGACATTGCACCAATGTGGAAGTGAAAGCTTTTAAGGAAGTACAATATTATTCGCATTTAATCCATTTGGTTTCACGCGTTTCGGGCAAAATAAAGCCTGGTGTGCCAACTTTTAAAGTTGTAGCCGATACTTATCCTGCCGGAACTTTAAGCGGCGCACCAAAATTTCGGGCTATGGAACTGATTGATGCTTATGAAAAAGGTAAAAGAAGTTTTTACAGCGGCGCCATCGGGTTTCTGGGTTTTAACGGAGATTTTAACCACGCCATCATTATCCGTTCTTTTTTAAGCAAAGCAAATGTGCTACATTACCAGGCCGGAGCCGGAATTGTGGCCGATTCTGTGCCGATAAGTGAACTGAACGAAGTCAATAATAAAGTTGCAGCTTTGCGCAAAGCGCTCGAAATTGCAGCCGAAATTTAACCCGATAAAAGAAGCATCATGAGCAATCCGAAAATTTTAATTATCGACAATTACGATTCTTTCACTTACAATCTGGTTCATTTAGTAAATGAATTAGGCCTTGAATGTGAAGTTTGGCGCAACGACCAATTCCAGCTGGAAGACGTAGCCGCTTTTGATAAAATTATTTTATCGCCGGGACCAGGAATTCCGTCAGAAGCAGGGTTATTGCTGAAAGTGATTGAAACGTACGCACCAAGCAAAAGCATTTTTGGTGTATGTTTAGGTCAGCAAGCCATTGCGGAAGTTTTTGGCGGAGAACTGTACAACTTGAGCCGGCCAATGCATGGTTTGGCCACGCCGATAAAAGTAACCGATCAGGAAGAAAAGCTGTTTGCGGGCTTGCCGGAAACGTTTAAAGTTGGCCGTTATCATTCCTGGGCTGTCTCAGAAAAAGGTTTGCCTGATGAAATTCAAATCACGGCAATTGATGAGCAAGACAATTCAATTATGGCATTGCGGCATAAAACTTATGATGTCCGCGGCGTGCAGTTTCACCCGGAATCTGTGCTGACAGAACATGGGAAAGCGATGATGCATAATTGGCTGACAGATGCGGAAACGGAAGTTAACCCGGAATCAGTAGCCAATCATTTTATAAAACTTTAAGCAGTTTTACGTGTAAATATCTGTCATGATAACCATTTTAGATCGAATTGTTGCCCGCAAAAGAACAGAAGTCCAGGCTGCAAAAAATAAAACTTCGTACACCAAATTAGAAGAATCAGAATTTTTTAACCGTACACCTTATTCTTTTCGGGAGTTTTTGCTTGATCCTTCGCGTAGCGGAATTATTGCAGAATTTAAGCGGAAATCTCCCTCAAAAGGCATTATTAATGATCAGGCAAAAGTTAAACAAGTAACGCAGGCTTATGCGGCGGCTGGTGCTTCGGCTTTGTCGGTTTTAACTGATCGTGCTTTTTTTATGGGTAAAAAATCGGATTTGGTACAGGCGCGGAAAGCCAATCAGATTCCGGTTTTGCGTAAAGATTTCATGATCGATGAATACCAGATTATTGAAGCAAAAGCGTTGGGTGCAGACATTATTTTGCTAATTGCGGCAATTTTATCTCCGCAGGAAATCAAAAAAATGGCAGCTTTGGCCAAAAGTTTGGGGTTGAATGTTTTGCTGGAAGTGCATAATCTGGAAGAACTGGAACGCAGTTTAGACCCGCAACTTGATGTTATCGGCATAAACAACCGCAATCTGGCTGATTTCACCGTTTCGGTGGATACTTCTTTTACCCTGATAAAATCTATTCCGCCCGAGTTTTTAAAGATTTCAGAAAGTGCAATTTCTAATCCGGAAACTATTCGACAGCTAAAAGAAGCTGGTTTTAACGGTTTTTTAATTGGAGAAACATTTATGAAAGAAGCTGATCCGGGAATGGCGATGAAGGATTTTGTGGGGAAGATTTAGCAGAAAATAGAACCCCGTTTCCAGATTTATTTTTCGTGTAAATTCCGTATCTTTAAGCATAACTCTAATTTAAAAAACATTTATACTCCAATTTTCATCTTATAAAAGGAGTATTGATCAATATGAAACAAAAATATTATGATACTGCTATCAAGCAGGAAAAAGCGGTTTTAGTTGGCATTATTACGCCAGGCGAAACTGAAGAACAAGAACGTGAATATCTGGAAGAACTGGAATTTTTAGTGGATACGGCGGGCGGTGTAACCGTAAAAACTTTCACTCAAAAAATGCAGCGGCCAGAACGTGCCACGTTTGTTGGAACCGGCAAACTGGAAGAAATAAAAGCTTACGTTGTTTCTGAAGAAATTGATTTGGTGGTTTTTGATGATGAACTTTCGGCGTCGCAAATACGAAATATTGAGAACGAATTGCAGGTGAAAATCCTCGACAGAAGCAATTTGATCCTGGATATTTTTGCTGGCCGTGCGCAAACTGCACAGGCTAAGGCACAGGTAGAACTGGCGCAGTTGCAATATCTGCTGCCCAGATTAACGCGTTTGTGGACGCACTTGGAACGACAAAAAGGTGGTATCGGGATGCGCGGACCAGGTGAAAGCCAGATTGAAACAGACAGGCGTTTGATCCTGAATAAAATCTCGCTGTTGAAAGAGAAATTGAAACACATCGATCAGCAAAACGAAACGCAGCGCAAAAACCGTGTAGCATTGGTTCGCGTGGCTTTGGTTGGCTATACGAATGTGGGGAAATCTACGATCATGAACATGATTTCCAAATCAGAGGTTTTTGCAGAAAACAAACTGTTTGCCACGCTGGATACAACGGTGCGCAAAGTGGTAATCGAAAACTTGCCGTTTCTACTTTCAGATACGGTTGGGTTCATCCGTAAACTTCCTCACCATTTGATCGAATGTTTCAAATCGACGTTGGATGAAGTGCGGGAAGCTGATATTTTGATTCATGTGGTAGATATTTCTCACCCAAATTTTGAAGATCAGATTGCTACGGTTACAGAAACGCTGAAAGATTTGGGCGCAATTGATAAGCAAATCATTACTGTTTTTAACAAGATTGATGCTTATCACCCGGAAAGCAGCAACCCGGAAGAACCGGAAACGGTACCAACGCTGGAAGAATTTGAGCAAAGCTGGATGGCAAAAAATAATAGTCCGGCAATATTCATTTCCGCCTTGAACAAAGAAAACCTGGAAGATTTTAGAAAAATGCTGTACGAACATATAAAAGCGATTCATACCGAACGTTATCCTTACGACCAGCTGTTGTACTGATACTGTTTTTATCAACCTAAAATCATGATCAATAATTTAAATACCATTTATCTTTGGCGCTCGTTTATTGTAAACCCGCCCGTTAAATAAATATCATGGAATCTAAAAGACAACAAAAATTTGCCGGTGTAATCCAGCAGGATCTGGCAGCTATTTTTCAGCGGGAAGGAATGACTTTTCTGCCCAATACTTTAATCACCATTACTAAAGTACGCACCACGCCAGATTTGGCTATTGCGCGCGTTTTCCTGAGTTTTTTCAATATTACCAACAAGGAGCAGGCGCTGCAAACTATTAAGTTGCACGCTTCGGAAATCCGTTATAAATTGGGCAGACAAATCAAAGATCAGGTGCGCGTAGTGCCGCAACTGGAATTTTTTGTAGACGATACTAGCGATTACGTAGACCGGATGGATAAGATTTTTGATAAAATTCATAAAGACGAAAACGAAAATTAAGCAGTTTTATGCTGAATGAAAAGCAGCAGCAATTTACCAATCTCCTGCAAAAACATGCGCAGGAGATTGGTAAAGTTGTTGATTTCGATCCCGAAAAAGACCGTTTATTTCCTTTTGATTTCACCGCTTCCAACAAAAAATTAAGCGCAGAAACAGTTGCTGATACCGCTGCTTTTTCTACCTGGGTAACCCACATTATCAAACAAAACCATTGTAAATACGGCATCGGCGGGTATTTTGAAAACCGTACGCTGTATGCCAGAAGTTCTCATTTCGATACTTTGGATGAGCCTCGCCGGTTGCATTTGGGCATAGATATTTGGGGCGAAGCAGGTACGCCAGTTTATACTCCTTTTGCCGGCAAAATTCACAGCTTTCAGGATAATGATCATTTTGGAGATTATGGCGCAACGATAATTTTGGAACACTGTTTTTATGGCATAAATTTTTATGCGCTTTATGGCCATTTAAACCGGGCATCGCTGCAGGATTTATATCCAGGAAAAATCATTCAAAAAAACGAACTGATAGCCAAATTTGGTATTCCTGCGGAAAATGGCAACTGGCCGCCGCATTTGCATTACCAAATTATGTTTGATATGGAAGGAAAAGTTGGTGATTATCCAGGGGTTTGCAAGTTTTCTGAACGCGAAAAATATCAGCAGAATATTCCTGATCCGAATTTAATTTTACGCTTTCCGGTACAACGATAACGCAGTTTTTTCGTTATTCTATTTCATTCATTCTCAAACTCATGCTGTTTTTATTCCTGTTTTTTCAAACGTTTATTTCTGCTTTTGTGGCAGAAGATCAGCCGCAGTTTAAAGGCGGACAAGGTGCATTAAATAGTTTTTTATCACAAAACCTGATCTATCCGGATTATGCCAAGCAAAACTGCATTTCGGGCACGGTGCAGGTTAGTTTCAATATCGATTTAAACAATAAGCCAGTCAATGTCAAGGTGCAAAAAGGTTTTGGTATTGATCTGGATGATGAAGCCATCCGGCTGGTAAAAATGACGGCTGGTAAATGGATTCTGCCGGCGGATCATGATTTAAGTACAACTTTGATTTTACCGGTCAACTTCAATTTAAGTAATTCGGGTTGCAGTATCAGAAGCCGAAGCGATATGGAACAGGCAATTACTGCTTATAAAGCACGTGAAGCTTTGGTGGATGCGGTTACCAATTATTATAAAAATAAATATCTGGGCAAAGCCGATGCATCCAAAGAACCGGAAATATTGGCTTTAAAAAAGCAGTTAGGTTTAAACGATGATTATGCAGATGAAGTAATTGATCAGGCTAACACCAAACTTAAACAAGGTGACCGCGAAGGTGCTTGTGAAGACTGGAATTTTGTGCGCAACATCGGCAGCAACAAAGCAGATGCAATGCTGGCGAAATATTGCAGATAGGCTGATGCTTCTTTTATCAGTGTAAAATTAGGCTGTCATTTGGATTGAATGCAAATTATTGCACATAATATATTTGCTCTAAAACCCTCATTACTTTTAAACTACGATGCTTCTTTTACCGGTATAAAATTATTGTTAAACAGCAAAGCTCCCTGATGGGCAGGGAGCTTTTACTAACCAATTATAAACCTAAATTATGAGAAGGGCTGTAGGAGAAGGGGTCGAACCTTCACGAAGTGGTTATCATGTTGCCATGGTTTCCCAGAATCTTCGCCACCGGGACAAGGAGGTGTGTCTGCCAAATTTCACCATCCTACAATTTATTTCTTCAGCAATTAAAGAACGTCTTTCTTTATTTGCTGATACAAATCTAAGGCATGATTCAATTTCTTGCAAATATTTCAACAAAATAATTTTATTTTTATCTAAAATTAAATTATACTTGCTAAACGTTACATATTTGAAAATATATGCTTGTGAAAAAACCTCATAATTCGGAAATTGATAATCTCGATATTCAAATCCTGTCTATCCTGATGAAAAACGCCACAACGCCTTATACGGAGATTGCGAAAGAACTGATTGTTTCCGGCGGAACGATACACGTCCGCATGAAGAAACTGGAGGAATTGGGCATTATTAAAGGTGCAAACCTGGAAATCAACCCTCAAAAACTGGGTTATGATATCTGTGCCTTCCTGGGAATTTTCCTGGAAAAGGGTTCGCAGTACAACAACGCGGTTAAACAACTGAAAACAGTAAATGAAATTGTAGAATTACATTATACAACTGGTAGCTGGAGTATTTTTGCCAAAATTATTTGTCGGGATACCACGCATTTACGAGAAATTTTGAACGAACAGATTCAAAGCGTGGAAGGCATCCAGCGTACAGAAACGTTTATTTCATTAGAAGAAAGCATTAAACGCCAGATCGTATTGGATTAAACCGCTACCAGTTCTTGCAAAAAACCATAATATAAATAACTGCTGACTTTTGAATAACCCATATCTGCCAGCAATTTGCCATAAGCTTTTACTTGTGTGCGATGCTCGGGCCGCTGATCGGAAGTGAATTTAAAATCCAGAATAGTTACTTCATCATTGCCAATTAACACCTTATCCGGGCGATAACTCTCGCCTTTACTATCAATAATCGTTTGCTCAGAAAGATCCTGATAAGGCTTGCTAAGTAATGCTTTGAGGTCTTTATTTTGCAGCACGCTCAACGCATTAATTTTTACTTCTTCTTTTTCGGCTTCGCGGATCAAACCTTCCTGCTGCATTTCGTTGAGCACTTTTGGTAGCTTGATGATGTCCATCGTCCGGGCAAGCAATTCGTGCAAAATTATTCCTTTATGCTGAGCGGCGTCGCCACTCAGCAAATCCAGCTTGACCCACACCTTTTTGCTGGCCAGCGCCTGACTCAACCGCTGTGAAACCGGATATTTTTTTAGCTGGATTTTTTCTTCGGATGCTGTTTTTACCACTACTTTTTCGGTAACAGGCTCATCCAAAATAAAATTATCATCGGTAAAAGAAGCATTCAACCCTTCAACCGGAATGTTCAAAGCCTCCAGAATCAGATCGCCTATAATGCTTGTTTTAGCCTCCGTTTTTCCTTGTCCAGGTGCCGTAATGTACAAATGATTGCGTGTACGCGTGGTAGCAACATATAACATATTTAACGCATCCATCAAATTAAACAGCAATTCCTCAAAATAAGCCTTCGAAAAATCAGATTTGCCTAATGCTTTTTTGTAATTTACAGGAACAGACTGCAACTTTTCATAAGGCGTTTCCTGCGTATCCACCCAGAAAATGCCATTCGTCATGCCGTCTAAATCCCAGCTGCAAAACGGCAGCATCACCACATCAAATGCCAATCCTTTCGATTTATGGATCGTCATCACCTGCACGGCATCATTTTGCGAACCGGAAGGCAAAGCTTTCAGTTTCCCTTCTTCCTCCCACCACTCCAAAAAACGGGTAATGCCGAGTTCGCCTTGCGTAGTAAATCTGGCCAGCATGTCCCGGAAGGCAAATAAATACGGCAAGTGCTGCGTTTGCGTGTCCAGATTATAAACGGTAATCAGTTGCTCGGCGAGTTCATTGAGCGGCAGTTGCTGCCAGGCATAAAAATTTCGGCACAATTCAGCCGGCAACAGATTTTGCATTTTGCTGATCGGCGTATCTTTTAGGTTGATCCAGGCCGCAGCCGGAACGCTTTTGCCCAACTGTTTGTAATACAATTGCACGCACAAACCTTTGTATAAAGTTGATTGCTGATTTTGCATAACCATCAGCTGTAACGTACTGGTTAACAGCTTTACTGCAGAATTATTATTAATCAGCAATGCCTCGCCCGAAAGCACTTCGTAAGAACCAAAAGGCTCGCCCAAAGTTTCCTGCCGGATTTTCCGCGCCTGCTGATCGGCCATTAAATGCCCGATCACATCTCTCGCCTCGCGATTGCTGCGCACCAAAATGCAGATTTGCCCGGCCTGATATCTTCCGGAACCGATCCAATTATTTAGCTTTTCTGATAAATGCAACAAAGCATCTTCCCGCACCTGCGAAGCGCGGTAAGCATTATTTTCTACTGATAAAAACAGCACTTCAACCGAACCGCCAGATAATGTGCTGGCTGCTTTTTTTTGAAAACTTTGGAGGTAAGCATCCGGAATGATGTGATCCAGACCAATAGTTTTCCACCAGTCGTCATATAATTCTGTGCTGCCATCCTGCAAAACTTTATCATTAATTAACGTTTGCAGCAGTTTGGGTATTTCCTGAAAAAGATGATTATTAAAATCGATGATATTAGCCGCACTACGGTAATTTTCTTCCAGCGAATCACTCACCACATTATGCGCACCGATATCTGCTTTTGCTTTGTGTAGCAAAATGCGCCAGTCGCCGTTGCGCCAGCGATAAATTGACTGCTTTACATCGCCCACAATCAAATTATCAATCATTTTTCCGTTGGCTTCTCCAATGGTATTTTGTAGCAACGGCAAAAAATTGTCCCACTGAAAAGAGGAAGTATCCTGAAACTCATCAAACAAGAAATTTTTATAGCGATTTCCCATTTTCTCCCAGATAAAAGACGGATTATCCTGCTGATCTGCCGTAATTCCTTTTAGCAAAAACTGTGCATCGCTAATTAGCAATGCCTGATTTTCTTCGCGATAATCCGTCAGCAAAGAAGCCATTTCCTGCATCAGCCGCAAATAATACAAGTTCGTGTTGATAGCTTTTGCCATTTCGTACTTGCCGGTTTCTGCGGAAAAGAAATCCTGCAAATCCAGCAAAACCGGGTTCAGCTGATTGTATAAACTGGCAACCGAAGCCGTCAATTTTCCACCTTTCTGGTATTCTTCAGGATTGTCGATTAACTTTTTTAGGTCGATAAAAACAGTATGATCACCTGCCGCCAGCTTGTGCAATTTGGAAGCTGGATGCCGGGATTTCCCTTTCAGTTCTTCTAACTGTACGCCTGATTTTTCCCAAACCTGCAAAGCATCGGCCCCGGAAACCTTAAAAGCTTCTTCAAAATAAGCGATCCTGGCGCGTGTCATCTTCATCAAATCCGGAAATAAATTAGCCGAATCCAGTTCTTTCAACGCATTTTCAAACGGTTGGAAACGCTCCTTAAAAATTTCACCCGTTAAATCCAGCAATTCACGCCGGTAGTTCCAGCTTTTGTTATCTCCTACCCTGTCCAGCGCCAAGCTTATAATCCATTGCAGCAGCTCGGGCTTTTCATCCAACCGCTCGTTCAGTTTATCGGCCAGCGATTGTTTTACTTTCTCAAGGTTCATTTCCAGTTTATAACCGGCATCCAAACCCAGCTCAAACGTAAAACTGCGGATTACCTGCTGCACAAAACCATCAATTGTGTTGATTGAAAATCGGCTGTAATCGTGCAAAATACGGCGGTAAACCAGATGTGCCCGCTCCTGCAAACTTTCAGGATTTAGTTGCGGATGCGCTTGCAAAATTATTCCCCTGAAAATTTCCGCACTTTTTTCTCCCAAAGCCAACGAACGCAGCACGCTTAAAATACGGCTCTTCATTTCTTCTGTGGCTTTATTGGTAAAAGTTACGGCCAGCACTTCGCGGTATTTCAACTCATTATCAAACAAAAGCGTTAAATAATGCGCCGTCAGGCTGAAAGTTTTGCCGGAACCAGCCGAAGCCTGTAAAATTTTGAGCGGTTTTTGCGGGAAGATATTCGTGTTCACAATCAATAATAAAGATTTTTTATGAAAGTTTGGATAAGTTTCGATGCTTCTTTTATCCCTATTTTTAGGGCGAATTTTTAAAAATGAAAAAGAATCTTCTTCCAGTGCTGATCGTGTTGTTTTGCTCCTGTTCAACAAAAAAGACCACAATTTCGGGTGCTAAAAACAGTATCGCTCCAAATAATTCTATTGCTGCCGATGGAAAAATTACGGCCAATCTGTGGATGCAGCGTGCAGCAGAATATAAAGCTTTGTGCTATCAGGCTTACAATCTGGCGCATTTACGGCTGGATCTGGCTTTAACGCAACCATCGGCAAAACCAAAAGCAATTGTAACGGATATTGATGAAACTGTTTTAGATAACAGTCCGCACGATATGAGTGAAGCTTTGGAACGAAAAGATTTCGACCTGAAAACCTGGAAAGCCTGGACGGCAAAAGCAGAAGCGGACACGCTTTGCGGTTCGGCTTCGTTCTTTAAATATGCGGCATCCAAAGGCATTGAGGTTTTTTATATTACCAATCGGGATGAAGATGAGCGCGCCGGAACGTTAAAAAACCTGCAAAAATTTAATTTGCCAAATGCGGATAATGAACATTTGCTGCTGAAAAAAAACACATCAAGCAAAGAAATACGTCGGAAACAAGTGCTTCAAAACCATGAAGTTGTGCTGTTTTTAGGCGATAATTTAAGCGATTTTTCGACCTTGTTCGACAAAAAACAATATGACGAACGGTTGCGGAATACCCAACTAAACGCTGCCGAGTTTGGCAAGCGTTTTATTGTATTGCCAAATGTGGCTTACGGTGATTGGGAAGGTGCTTTGTACCAGTACAATTATCAGTTGAAACCAGCGCAAAGGGATTCAGTCCTGAAAAATTGGTCGATAAAAGAAGCATATTGATTTACCCGATTGTTTCTTTTTTGCCGGAAGCCAGACTTTTATAAATCGCATCAACAACCAACATATCTTTTAAACCTTCTTCACCCGGTACGCGCGTTGGTTTTTTCAGGTTAATACAGTTGGCAAAATCATCCATTTGCGCAGCTTGCTGATTGATGTTTGGCAGGTTCATGGGTCCTTTTGAAGTTCTTCCATCAAGGCCACCGTAACCATAAGCCGGCTCCAGTTCAAAAAAGCCATTGGTTGTTTTTGCTTTTAAAGAACCCCAGTTGTTGTTGTAGCTTGATTTTCCTTTCGCAACAAAATTATTTGGAAATTCCAGTTCCCAGAAAATGGTTTCATCCACTTCTTTAAACAATTCTGGTCGTGTTTTTTCCTGTCGCGCTGTTACTGCAACTGGTTCCTGGCCCAGCGTATAGCGCGAACCTTGTATGGCGTAAATGCCCATATCCATCAGCGCGCCACCGCCAGAAAGTGCTTTTTTTAAGCGCCAGGCATTTGGGTCGCCTCCATAAACAAAACCGTTTGCCGTATCCAGCTGTATTACTTTTCCTAAAATCTGTTGCTGGCCCAAACGCATCACTTCTAGATTGTGCGGCTCAAAATGCAGGCGATAACCAATAGAAAGCATTCGGTTTGCTTGCTTGCAGGCCGCAATCATTTCTCTGCAATCAGCTGCGTTTAGAGCCATCGGTTTTTCGCAGATCACATGTTTGCCTGCTTTTGCTGCGCGGATAGTAAACTCTTTATGCATTGAAACCGGCAGCACTACATACACAATATCAATATCCGGATTTTGGGCAATGGAATCGAAGTCATCGTAATTATAAATATTTTTCTGAGGAATATTGTATTTGGCCGCCCATGTTTTAGCTTTTTCCGGCTTACCGGTAACCAAGCCAGCCAAGTAACAGTTTTTAGTTTGAAGCAAAGCCGGAGCCAGTTGACCGCCCGCATATCCGCCCAAACCAACCAGTGCAATACCCAGTTTTTTGGGTGCTAAAAGAAGCTCATCAAACGAGGAAAGTGCAGCACCTAACGTAAGGGCACCAGCACCAATTGACAGCTGACGAATAAAATCACGACGGGAAAAGTAATTGGTTTTCATAGGAGATTGTGTTGCTAGTATCCAAAACGACTAATAACGATGCTTGTTTTACCAGTTAAAAATTTGATTTTTGGCGAAAGTTACTGGCATAAAAAAAGTCCCGAATAATATTCAGGACTTTTACAGGAATAAAACTATATTACTTAAATCTCTTTCAGTTCAACACCTAATTGTTTCAAAATACCCAACTCATCACTACTTCCCCAACGCTCTGTCATTTTACCATTTTCAAACTTGCTGATCTGCATACCGCGCGCTTTAATGGTTTTTCCAGTTGGTTCAACTTTCATAAAAATACCTTGATGGGTGCCGGTGATGGTGTAAGCAAACGCCACTTTATCGCCTTCAGCAACCAATATTTCCACCTCGATTTTTAAATCCGGGAAAGCGGTGCGCATCATCTTAAAAAACTTGATATAACCTTCCGGGCCCGTTCCTTGTCCGGGTGATGGATCGTGATCAACAGAATCCGAAGAAATCAGTTCACGTAATAAATCTAATTTGCCGGTATTTATGGCTTCTCCAAATTTTTTCTGGGTTTCAGTATTTGCTTGTGCGCTCATTTTCTATATTAGTTAAATATATTTATTAACAATGATTTGTATAAAATGTGTTTTAACAATTATGTCAAACACACTTCCAAATGGCATCTACAAACCATTTTTTTGTGTCGAAGAAATGCTTTACCGGTTCAAAGCCCGCTTCAATTGCCATTTTAGCCGTTTCTGCCAAACTGTATTTTTGAGAAACTTCCATATCAATCAATTCATTTTCTTCAAACTGAATTATAGTTGATCCAACCTTAACTTTTTGCTCAACCAAGCTTACCAAAAAACTTTTGCAGGAACCGGTCTGCGGATCATAAACCGGGTAATGATCAAATTGGTTTAAATTAAAATCCGCATCCAGTTCGCGGTTTATTCTTGTTAATAAGTTTAAGTTAAAATTTTTAGTAATTCCAGCTGCATCATTGTAAGCAGCCAAAATGGTTTTAGGATTTTTTTTAAGATCAAAACCAATAATAACCAGATCTCCAACCGATAATTCCTGTTGCAGCGCCACGCAAAAAGCAGATGCTTCTTTTACCGGCATATTTCCAATGTTAGATCCCATAAACAAAACCACTTTTGGGCGATCAGAAAGTTGACGTGCTTCTTTTAGCATATCAAAATAATCTCCATTAAGTCCGTGCATTTGCAAACCCGGCAATTGTTTTGGTAGCTTGTGAAGTAACTGTTCAATCACATTTGTGGAAATATCTATTGGTAGATAAGTAAAATCAACTTTGTTTTGAAGCAGATGTTCCAGCAGATGCACAGATTTTGTAGCATCACCAGCACCCAGTTCAATTAAATCAAAGCTTTTAAACTGATTGGTTAAAATAGCAGCGAGTTCATGCTTTTGTTCCGAAAATATTTCCATTTCACAATTGGTAAGGTAATATTCCGGGGCTTTCATAATGTCCTGAAAAAGCTTATCGCCAGCAGTATCATAAAAATATTTAGACTGAAGTTTTTTAGGTGAAGCTGCTAATCCCGTTATAACATCCTCGTAAAAACTTTGATGATGCATTTTTTCAGCCGATTCCTCAACTGTTTCCGTTACAGTAAAACTTACATCTTGTATAGATATATTCATGGTAAAATATTATTTGGCTAAACGGATGCCCGTGTATTGCCAGCGCGCACTGGTCTGGAAAAAATTACGGTAAGTTTTTCGGCTGTGATCCGGCGAAGTTACATCTGAAGCTCCACGTAAAACCATTTGGTTGACCATAAATTTACCATTATACTCGCCAATGGCACCTGGAGCAGTAACAAAGCCGGGATATGGCAGATAAGCACTGTTCGTCCATTCCCAAACGCGGCCCCAGTCTATTTTTCCGGAAGCCACTTCCCATTCAAACTCTGTTGGCAAACGTAAACCTTTCCAGCTGGCAAAAGCGGCAGCTTCAAAATAACTGACGTGGCAAACGGGTTCTTTTAGATCAATTGGTTTGATGCCGCCCAATGTATAATTACACCAGTTACCATCTAACAAATACCAGTAAAGCGGTGCTTTGATTTCGTTGCCTTTTACCCAATCCCAACCTTCGGCGTGCCAGAAACGGAAGTTTTGATAACCGCCATCCTGTATAAATTCTAAATATTCTGCATTGGTAACCGGTTCACTGCTGATTTCAAAATCGGGCAGATAAACGGTATGCCGGCCCAATTCATTATCAAAATAAAAGCCATCACCTTCATAACCGATTTCATACAAACCGGATTTTATGGGGATAAAAACAGCATCATGGTTAGGCATACTGTTTTTACCAGGATAATTTTCGGCATAAACCGGAAGCAGCGGATTATGGCCTAAAATGTATTTAATATCCGTCCACAACAGTTCCTGGTGCTGCTCTTCGTGATAAAAACCTAAGGTCAGCAGTTCATGCAGTTCCGCAGAAATCTCGCAACGCAGTAAATTTTCCATTGCCGCATCCACATAATCACGATAAGCATAAATATCCTGCACCGTTGGCCGGCTCAAATTACCACGATTGGTACGAATTACTCTTACACCAACGCTTTCATAATAACTGTTGAAAACGTAATTATAATCCAAATTAAACTCTTGATAACCAATTACATTAGGCTTTAAAATAAACGTTTCAAAAAACCAGGTTGTATGGCCCAAATGCCATTTCGGCGGACTCACATCCGGCACGGGCTGCACCACGTAATCTTCGGTTTGCAACGGCGCGCAGATTTGTTTGGAACGGTTGCGAACAGTTTGGTACCTGCGGAGCAGATTATTTACCGTCGAGGTATTTTCTAAGCTCGGAGATGTTTCTAATGTGTAACTCATGTGCTTGTTTATTTCTCATCATCAGCGCGTAAGCATTGTTAAAACCAATTGGCTTCAACCACTCCAGCGCATATTGTTGTTCAAACTTCTTTCTAACAAAATCATATACTTTGAGTTTGCTGCTGCCGATAGAATCTGTTGTTTTTTGTGAAGCCTGCAAAATAACCAGCAAACCCGTGCCGGTGTATTCAGGATAAAAATCAATCTGGTTGTTGGTTAGTGCATCAAAACATATTTTCGTGCCCCCCAAACCGGTTTTGGTTGAAACTGCATAATCAGTATAACCTTTGATCAAATCAGCATACATGGCCGCCAAAATGTACTGCTCGCCAAATATTTTGGAGCCGATGCGAACTGTTCCGTTAGATCCATTTTGAGAAGGACGAAAAAGCTTCTTTTGCACCAAAAAATCATGCGCTACTTTTTCTGGAGATTGTTTCAGCTGATCAACTTTGTAATTCAAATCCGTCATTACCGAATCGTTGATCGTACCGGATAATAAATCCAATGTTTTCTCCAGTTTCGGAAACTTTTGCAGCGCATCTTTTCGTACCACCGGCGCACAATAATAAGGCGGAAAAATATGCTTATCGTCTTCCAGAATCATTAAATCATATGCTTTTAAACGGCCATCGGTGCTGTAACCGCTGATCACATCGAGTTCTTTTTCGTAAGCGGCTTTGTACATCACGGCATCACTGATGACAACTGTTTTAATCTTCAAACCGTAAACTTGGCGCAAACCTAAATCTCCATCCCGCCTGCCCATAAATTCCGGCGTAAAACCAGCCAAGAGTTTATTTTTTCCTGCTGAAGGAAGCAAAAAAATAGCTGATAAAAGAAGTATCGCCGCCGGAATCAGCCACAACAAAACTTTAACTTTTTTTAAGCTGAGATTTTGTATCCGGGAAAGTAAAAAATCTAAACTAATGGCCAGCAAAGCCGCCGGAATTGCGCCAGCCAAAATCATATTGCTATTGTTGAGGGAGATTCCGCCAAAAATAAATTCGCCCAAACCACCGGCAGCAATAAAAGCAGCCAACGTTGCCACGCCAACATTTATAACCGTTGCAGTTCTGATTCCGGCCAGCAAAACCGGCAAAGCCAGCGGCAATTCAACCTTGAATAAAATTTGCCAACTGCTCATCCCCATGCCGCGCGCTGCTTCTTTTACCGTTGGATTTACCTCGCTGATACCGGTAAATGTATTGCGGATGATGGGCAGTAAAGCATATAAAAACAATGCAACAATGGCCGGTTTTGGTCCGATGCCCAACAACGGAATCATAAAACCGAGCAAGGCCAAACTTGGGATAGTTTGCAAAACTCCCGCGAAACCTAAAACGCTACCCGAAAATTGTTTTTTCCGGGCGATCCAGATACCCAGCGGCAAACCAATCAGCATCGCCAAAAACAATGAAATGAAAGTTAAGACTAAATGCTGCAGCGTTTGCTGCAACAGTTTTTCGTGTTCCTGATGCATAAAGCTCCACAAACTTTGCTGGTTGTTCATGGCACCAAATTTTTGTGGGTAAAAAAAGCTTGCATCAAACCCTTAAAATTGGTTTGTTTCCAGCTATTGGTTTTGGGTTGATGAATACTGATCTGCTGTAAATTATTTTTTTGGAGGATAGAAATCGTATCCCAAACGCTGCTTTCCGAAGTAACTTCCGGTTCGGTTTTTATGCCGGTAAAAGAAGCGTGCTGCTCCCACAAATCATCCAGCGAAACCACTTTTAATTCCAACTGTAGCCGCTGATCATCCAGAAAAGAACTTACAAATTCATCCGCAGGTTTAAACAATAATTCGGCTGGAGTACCAATTTGTTTGATTTTCCCGGCATCCATCAGGCAAATCCGGTCGGCCATTTCAAAAGCTTCCTGCACATCGTGCGTGACCATTACAATGGTTTTGCGCTTTAATTCATCTAAATTTTTGAATTCTTTACGAATGGCAATTCGCGTAATCGGGTCCAGCGCACCAAAAGCCTCGTCCATTAATAAAACTGGTGGATCAGCCATCAGCGCGCGCGCTAAACCAACGCGCTGCTGCTGGCCTCCGCTTAATTCATTCGGAAATAAAGACAAATAACTTTCGGGCAGATGCAGCTTCTCAAGCAAAACCTGTGTCCGCTGCTCAATTTTCTGCTGGTCCCATTTCAATAATTTTGGAACGACAGCCATGTTTTCGGCTACGGTATAATGCGGAAACAAACCATTATTTTGCAGCACATAACCAATACCGCGCCGCAACTGATCCGGATTTTGTGCTAAAACATATTTTCCATTTACGCTAATCCGCCCACCGGAAGGTTCCGTCAGCCGATTAATCATTTTTAAAGTCGTGGTTTTACCGCATCCGCTGGTACCTAAAAGCACCAGCGTTTCGCCTTCTTTTACTTCAAAAGAAATATCATCAACTGCAGCAGTTTTACCAAAATGTTTGCTCAGGTGTTCGGCAACAATCATGAAAGCAAGTTACGCTTCTTCTATCGACATAAAAAGGTTATTGATAGATTCTGCCATCGTTGGATGTGCAAAAATATTTTCACGCAGTTCGTGTGCTGTAATTTTTCCCTGCATAGCCATCTGGAAAATCGCCATTACTTCGCCGCCTTCGTAACCCAACACCGTAGCCCCGAGCACCTGATTGGTTTTGGTATCTACTACGGCTTTCATAAATCCTTTGGTTTCTCCAATTTCGTTGGTGCGAGCCACATGGCTCATTTCCAACTTGGCCACTTTTACATCTAAACCCTGCTTTTTGGCTTCATCTTCGGAGATACCAATCCGGCCCAGCTGTGGGTCGGTGAACATACAATAGGGTACTGGCCGGCCTTTAATCGTTAAATCTGCACCTTCCATTAAGTTTTTCAACACAATCAAATGATCGTTGTATGCAATGTGTGTAAACGCCGGACCAGGTTTTACATCACCCAAAGCATAAATGCCTTTTGCAGTTGTTTCCAGCTTGTCGGTTACTTTTACATAGCCTTTTTCATCCACTTCCACACCGGTTTTGTCCAAGCCAAGTGTTTTAGTTTGCGGCGTGCGGCCAACAGCAAGCAACACTTGCGAAGCTGTAATTTTCTGCTCGCCGGTTTTGGTTTTAATAGTTAAAGTAACGCCACCAGCCGCTTTTTCAATTTTAGTGGTTTCTGCGGAAGTGATGACCTTAATGCCTTCTTCCTCAAAAAAACTGGTGACACATGCGCTCACGTCTTCATCCTCCCGAGACATGATGCGTTCTCCCTTTTCAATCAGCGTAACCCTGCTGCCAAAACGCGAAAACATCTGCCCAAACTCCAAACCAATATAATTCCCACCGATTACAATCAGGCTTTCAGGCAATTCTTTCAATTCTAAAATGGTTGTATTGGTAAGGTAATCAACCGAATCCAAACCTTCAATTTTAGGAATGGTAGCCGTTGCTCCGGTATCGATAAAAATCAAATCCGCAGTCATTTCTTCTTCTCCACCAGCATTTAATTTGATGATCAATGTTTTTGTATCGATAAAAGAAGCATCACCAAAAATTAAATCGAGGTTCTCAGTTTCCTCCAAACCTTCTTGTCCGCCATTTCGGGATTTAATTACAATATCATCTTTGCGCTTCATGATGGCCGGAAAATCTACTTTAAATTCCGCTACCAGTACACCCAAATCTTTTCGTTTTACCACATAAGCATCACGTGCAGAACCAATTAATGCCTTAGTTGGTGTGCAGCCATCGTTTACACAGGTTCCGCCTACAAATCTCTTTTCAATTAAAGCTGTTTTTTTGCCTGCTTTGGCTAATTTTTTTGCCAAAGGCGTGCCTGCCTGGCCGGAACCAATTACAATTGCATCATAAGTTTTCATCGGATACTGCTTTTATTGAGTAATTTTTACGCCCTTCCAGAAGGCTATATAATTTTTAATTTGCGCTGCTGCATCTTTTGGCTCTGGGTAAAACCAGGCCGCATCAGGGTTTTGTTTACCATTCACCTCTAAAGTATAATAAGAGGCTAAGCCTTTCCAAGGGCAAGTGGTACGTGTAGAGGAAGGTTTTAAGTATTCTTTTTTAACTGCATTTAACGGAAAATATTGATTGTTTTCTACCACAATAGTAGCATCGCTTTCGGCTATAATTTGATTATTCCATTCAGCTTTCATGATTCATGGTTTTTGATGATTAGTCTTCGTATTTCCAGACTTCCAATTTATCAACCTGTTTGAAGGCATTTAGTTTTTATGCGGATGGAATGCTTCTTTTACCAAGCAAAAAGAGCATCAGAAATTTTTCTTGATGCTCTTTTTGCTTGGTAACTTTTTTATTCCAATGGGCCACCACTTGGAGGGCCACCACCACCCGGAGGACCACCGCCCCCTGGACCACGGCCTTCGCCACCCTCTCTTCGTCCTCTAAAGTCATCCTGCGGAGCTTTACCAGCAAATTTCTGCAATCTCAAACTAAAAGAAAGCAAATAATATCTACCCAGACGGTTGACGTTGGAAACGGTGTAACCTTGACCAGTTGATGCATATGTATAGCCGGTATTTTGGTTAAATAAATCGTAAGCAGCAATACGTACAGTAGCAGCATTTTTCTTTAAAAATCTGCGTTCTATATAAGCATTTAAAATATTGGGGTTTTTTTGTGTAACACCTGTAAAGCCACTATAAATTAGTTTACTGTAATCATAGCTTACCGTATAGTTTTTCCACAAGTAGTTTTTACCGTTTAAACCTAAATTCAGTGTTTTAGCTGCCGTATTTTGGAAATTAGTAGCTATAACTGAATTATTGATGGTATTAATACTATAGCTGGTAGATACCTGAGCATCAATAACATCTGTAATGTCTGTTCGGAAACGAATACCCGGCGTAACAATCAGAGTTTTTGCAATATTTCTTACCGTAGTAATCGATTCTGAATTGCTTACTGCATCATATGCTACACTGCTGCTATAGCCAATATTATTGGTGTAGCTTGCGTTAGCATTAAACATCAGGGTATATCTGCGTTTTGCCCATGGTTTGGCATAAGTTGCATTTAAACCTGATGTATAATACCCATCTGTATTTTGGTATTTTGTTAAATATGTACCTGCTAAAGTTGAATTTAAAAGATCATTTTTAGGATAGAAGATAGAATTGGTTACAATTTTATTTTGAGTTTCGTTAAACGTTAAATTAGTGAACAGCAAATCGCCACTTGCAAAGCTGAATTTATTATAACGTAAGGTAAAATTATTATTAAACTCTGGTATTAGATTTGGATTTCCCTGCACCGGATATAACGGATTAGAAAAATCTATAACCGGTTGTAAATAATTAAAGTTTGGCTGACTGCTGGAACCGTTATAATTGAAATTTATCGCTTGTGTTCTGCTAAAGTTATAAACAAAATGAGCTGTTGGCGAAAAGTTGAAAGTTGTAACATGTGTACTTTGTCCGGTTGTTGGAGAAAACCCATTCAAAGCAGTAGGTTGTACCCCAATGCCAATGGTATAATTATATTTTTTTTCTATAAACCGATAATTTAAACCAAAGCGGTTGCTTATAAAAGTATAATTATAGTTGTTACTTAATCTTGGGTAAAAAATTTCCTGATTGGTTGCATTCAATGTATCAGTTTCTTTATCACTTGTAGTATAGGAATGATTTAAATTATAATTGAATTCTAAATAAGAAACCTTACCAATTGGTTCTAAATAAGAAATGGTTGTTCCAATACTGTTTGTCCGGCTATTGGTATTAATTTGCTGATACCTTGGTGCAGCAGGCGTTCCGGCAGTGTAAATGGTTGTTGGGTTATCAAGCTCATCTGTTTTGGCTGAGCTGGCGGTTGCTAAAATGCTTAAATTACGTCGCGTAGCACGAAAGCGGTGATTATACAATACATTAATGCCAAACGTAGGTGATTTTGAATTATCCGTAGTAGTTTGGGTATAAGCCGTAGTATTGTTAAGTGCTTCACTTGTAATATTATTAACGCTTCCTGCATAATTTGTATTTACACCAGCGTAAGAAAAAGTTGGCGTAACTTTTAAATAATTAACCGTATCTGGTTTGTATTCCATGTTCCAGGTTATCCGGTGGTTGATGGTTTGCGTTTGCTGGGTGCTATGTTGTGTATTATCACTAACTAAATTTGCATTAGCTGTTTCCTGAAAAACATCACTAATAGTTTTTACTGTGTTATCTGAAAAGCTATAGCTACCATAAACGGATAGGTTTTTGCCCCATTGATCTCTGTAATTAAATCCGATAGCATGTGCATCCGTTATTCCATTAGCTGTAGTAGTACCGGTTGCTGTGTTTCCACCTTGTAAAGCGTTACCACGACCACCGCCTCCACCGCCATTTCCTCCAAATCCACCTCCACCGCCACGGGCAACGCCACCGCTACCATAAGTAAAGGTGTTGATGTTGGTATTGTTGATGTTGCCAAGCACTGAAATTTGCCTGTCTCCTTTAAAACTAAAATAATTTACAGTACCTAAATACCGGTTTTGATCATCACTACTAATAACCGCTGATGGGTTTGTTGGATTATTAGTGTCACTATTTTTAGGCAAAGCATCCCGTCCAGCACCAGCAGTGGCCTGCAAAGAGTAGCCAACATTTCTGTCCTTCCGGATCACAATATTCATAATCTTATCCGGTTCTCCGGTTTTTACGCCCGTTAAATTGGCTTGATCACCATAATCATCAATCACCTGAATACTCTCAATTACATCCGCAGGGAGGTTTTTAGTAACCGACTGGACATCACCACCCATAAAATCTTTCCCATTGATTCTGATTTTGGTAACTTGCTTACCTTGCGCGGTTACATTTCCGTTTGCATCCACATCAACGCCTGGTAGCTTTTTAATCATATCTTCTGTAGGTGCATTGTCCCTTACTTTATATGCCCCTGCATTGTATTCTACCGTATCTTCTTTTATTCTTACAGGAATTGTTCCTACAATGGTTACTCCCTTTAATTGATTCAGCGTTGCTCTTAATTTAATTACCCCTACATTGATCAAATCAGGATTTTGTGGCTGTGGTAAAAATCTTTTATTAACTGCCTGAAATCCAATCAACTCAACTGTTAATCTAAATCCGGTTGCTTTTACTTTAGGAAAAGTAAATACCCCATTTGCATCTGCTGCGGTAGCCAGCGTATCCGTTTCTGATGCTAATTTTACTACAGTACCGGGCAAAGTTGCGCCTGTTGTATCCTGAACCACGCCGCGTACCTGGTGCAAAGTTTGCGCCTGCGTAGCTAATATTGTAACTAAGGAAAACAGAATGAAGAGTAGGGGTCGTTTCATATATTTTTGGTCAAATTTTAATCTATTAAAGATTTTTGCTTTATGACGTTGCAAAATCGCAAAAGTTTCATCAACTAAAGTTTTGCTGCTGTAACATTTGTGCGATGCATATTTTCTTGTTCAGCTATGATTATAAATAGCAAAAAATGGATGATCGATTGTTGTAACAATTTGATTATCAAATTGGTTAGCAGCAAGAAGATAAGGCATGCTTCTTTTATCAACTATTTTTTACTGAAGCTAATTGTAGGAAATAGTGTTAAACAAAAAATCCTGAATTAAGGATAACGAAAGCTATCAAAAATTCAGGATTTAAAAGATAAATATCAGTTGTTTATGCTTGCTGGATATCGTTGTTGATATCGTTTGATTTCTCTTTTACTTTAGCTTTGGCATCATCCACAGCCTGGTCTTTGTAACCTACAGCTTTATCCTTCAAATCAGCTGCTTTGTCTTTGTATTCGCTCACTTTTGCTTTAGCCTGGTCAGCCACCTGATTTTTGTAATCAATTGCCTCATCTTTATATTGGTTCAGCTCATCTTCACCAGATTTTACTTTTTCTTTGATCGTATCCCAGCTATTAGTAGCCGTTTCTGCAAGTGCATTACGGGTTTCTTCACCAGCATCAGGGGCAAATAATATACCTAAAGCAGCACCAACTGCTGTTCCTAACAGAAATACGCCAAAGGCTCCAACGGAATTTTTCATGATTGATAATTTTTAAGAAATTTTTATTTTGCTAAGTAACCACTTTCTAACTCAATAGTTTTCAACAAATTATATTTTTTCAACTAAATCTAATTTTAAGATGATAAAAGAAGCACTGTTTGTGTTGATTGCTTGCATTTAATGAATAATACTTTTTTCGAAAACTGAACAACTTACGTAGATAGCAGACTTTTTACCGGCTCTTCTTAAATGCAGCCAAACCGCTTTGTAAAAATGCTTTGTAACTATCTGCATTATAATCTGCTCCTTGCGGCGGCACAAGCAAACTGCCTGCATCATCCAATAAAACGTAAAATGGCTGCGAGTTAGCTTTAAACCTGGATGCTTGAAAATCACTCCATTTATTGCCAATAGTTTTAATTTTTTTACCCTGTGGAGAAACAGTCTGCTCACTTACCTGCAAATCGGTTTTGTCATCAACATACAATTGCAGCAACACATAATCATTGCTAATAAGGCTATAAACCGATTTATCCGTCCAAACTGAAGCTTCCATTTTCCGGCAATTTACACAGGCATGGCCAGTAAAATCAATCATAATCGGTTTATGCTTTGCTTTTGAGTAAGCTACTGCTTCATCATAATCAAAAAAAGCATTCAAACCCAACGGTGCCTTAAAAATATCGGCATATTTATGCGGAGCTTCACTATTGTTTTGGGTTAGATTGGAGGAATGATTTCCGATGATACTTGGCGTGTACAAATCAAAATCCTGCGTTTGCAATGGAGGTAAAAAGGCCGAAATCGATTTTAACGGAGCACCCCATAAACCAGGAATCATGTATATGGTGAAAGCAAGTACGATAATCGATAAAAACAGCCGGGGAATAGTAATAGAATCAACCGGAGAATCATGCGAAAATTTGAGTTTTCCAAGCAAATACAATCCCATTAACCCAAAAATCACAATCCACAGCACCAGGAATATTTCACGGTCAAACCATTCCCAGTGATAGGCTAAATCTACATTTGACAAAAATTTTAAAGCCAAAGCCAGTTCCAGAAAACCTAAAACTACTTTTACACTGTTGAGCCAGCCACCAGATTTGGGGAGAGAATTTAACCAAGACGGGAACATGGCAAATAATGCAAACGGAATGGCTAATGCCAGTGAAAATCCGAACATGCCAACAGCAGGACCAAGCAGTGCGCCGGATGTTGCTGCTTGCACCAGCAAGGTCCCGATGATTGGACCGGTGCAGGAAAATGAAACCAGAGCTAATGTTGCAGCCATAAAAAACAGGCCCAAAAAGCCGCCTTTATCAGATTGCTCGTCCATTTTATTTGCCCAGGCTGATGGCAGCGTAATTTCAAAAGCACCAAAAAACGAAACAGCAAAAATGATTAGCAGCAGGAAAAAAACCATGTTAAAAACACCATTAGTTGCCAAATCATTAAGTGCATCCGCCCCGAATATGACGGTGATAACCAACCCAAAAGCTACATAAATTACAATAATTGAAAGCCCGTAAATGAGGGCTTTGGAAATAGCACTTCCCCGGGATTGAGCGGTTTTGGTAAAATAACTAACGGTTAAAGGCAGCATTGGGAAAATACAAGGCATAATCAGTGCCGCAAATCCGCCCAATAATCCGGCTAAAAATATTGCCCATAAAGATTGTTGCGCTTCTTGAGTTTTTATTTTGCGTGATGCTTCTTTTACCGCCTCTTTTTTTACAGACAAGGTTTTGTTTGCAGTTTGTGTATCGGCTGGCAGATCGGAAAATTGTACGCCACTGGTCGAAATTGTATCACTTGCTACAGTTTGTATAACCGCACTTTTTGCATTAAAGCCAAAGAGAAGACAAAGGAATAGCAGCAGGAAAAATATATGTTTTTGCTTGAGTAGAGCTTGCATTTAATCGTTTACTTATTTTTTGAAGGATAAAAGTAGCAAAAATCAGGTTTGGCATTTGTCATATTACTTTTGAGAAAATGTTTAAACAAATTTTAGGTGATAAAAGAAGCACGGCATAAAAAAAGCCCTGTAAATTTTACAGGGCTTTTAAATAATTTATTTAGTTTTTATTAAGCGTGTGCTTCTTCGGATTTAAAGAATTTAGCGGTTAAAAAGTCGCCATTCATCCGGGCAATATTTGTCAGCTTAATTTCTTTCGGGCATTCAGCTTCACAAGCTGCGGTATTTGTACAATTTCCAAATCCTTCTTCATCCATCTGCGCCACCATGTTTTGCACACGGCTGTAACGCTCGGGCTGGCCTTGTGGTAACAAAGCCAATTGTGAAATTTTTGCCGATACAAACAGCATAGCAGAAGCATTTTTACAAGCTGCTACGCAAGCACCACATTGAATGCAAGTTGCAGAATTAAAAGCCTCATCTGCAATTGGTTTCGGAATTGGAATTTCGTTTGCATCCGGCACACCACCAGTGTTAACAGAAACGAAACCACCTGAATGTTGAATACGATCAAATGCCGACCGATCTGTCGCCAAATCTTTCACCACAGGAAACGCTGCCGCCCGCCAAGGTTCAATAGTAATGGTTTGTCCATCGTAAAAGCTGCGCATGTGCAACTGACAGGAAGTAATCCCTTGTTTCGGACCATGCGGACGGCCATTGATGTACAGTGAACACATGCCACAAATACCTTCGCGGCAATCATGGTCAAAATAAATCGGGTCTTCTTTTTTGTGGATCAAACCTTCATTTACCACGTCCAGCATTTCCAGGAAAGACATATCCGGAGAAATATCGTTTGCCGGGTAAGTTTCTATCTTACCAGGAGTTTTTGCATCTTTTTGGCGCCAAACTTTCAGCGTCAGATTCATATTTCCGTTACTCATATTAATCAGTTGTGAGTTGTGAGTTAACTGTTGCGGGGTTGAAACAAACAACTTGCAACCGAAAACAGGCAACTGTTATTTATAGCTTCTTTGTGTTAATTTAACGTTTTCAAAAATCAAATCTTCTCGATTTAATTTTTCAGGCTGATTTTCGCCCATAAATTCCCAAGCGGCTACGAAAGAAAAATTTTCATCGTCTCGTTTGGCTTCACCTTCTTCCGTTTGAGATTCTTCCCTAAAGTGCCCACCACATGATTCACGACGCATCAAAGCATCATCAACCATAAGTTCGCCCAGCTCAATAAAGTCTGCAACACGACCGGCACGTTCTAAAGAAAAATTAATCTCTTCATTTTCGCCCATTACGATAGCATTTTTCCAAAAATCGACTTTTAACGCCTGAATCAGACCTTTTGCTTTAATTAAACCAGCCTCGTTACGGGCCATTCCACAATATTCCCACATAATCAAACCCAGTTCACGATGATATTCGCTCACCGTTTTATTACCATTTTTCATGGATAAAAACCTGCTTACGTTGGCTTCTACATCTTTTTTTGTTTGAGCAAAAGCGGGATGATTCGGATCAATTGGTTTCGGGCCAATTGTAGCCAGATAATCACCCAAAGTATAAGGAATTACAAAATAACCATCAGCCAAACCTTGCATCAAAGCAGAAGCTCCCAGACGGTTTGCACCATGATCAGAAAAATTTGCTTCACCTAAAGCATAACATCCAGGAATAGTAGTCATCAGGTTATAATCAACCCAAAGCCCGCCCATGGTATAGTGCACCGCCGGATAAATCCGCATGGGTTGTTTATATGGATTTTCATCCGTGATCTGATAATACATATCAAACAGGTTACCATATTTAGCTCTTACCGTATCTTCCCCCAAACGCTTGATGGCATCTGCAAAATCAAGAAAAACTGCTTTTCCGGAAGCACCTACGCCACGTCCTTCATCAGACATTTCTTTAGCATTCCTGGAAGCTACATCGCGTGGTACCAAATTACCAAAAGACGGATATTTACGTTCCAGAAAATAATCACGATCATCTTCTTTGATATCCGTTACTTTGATTTCTCCTTTACGTAATTTCTCTGCAGTAACTACTGTTTTTGGTGCCCAAACCCGGCCATCGTTCCGCAGTGATTCTGACATTAAAGTCAGTTTGGATTGATGATCTCCGGAAACTGGAATACAAGTCGGGTGTATCTGCGTAAAGCAAGGATTGGCAAAATAAGCACCACGTTTGTGCGCGCGCCATGCAGCAGTTACGTTAGAACCGATTGCATTGGTTGATAAGTAAAATACGTTGCTATAACCGCCTGTACAAAGCAAAACAGCATGACCAGCATGTGTTTCGATAGAGCCAGTCCGTAAATTCCGGGTTACGATTCCTTGCGCTTTTCCATCAACTACAACTACATCAAGCATTTCTGTACGGGTGTACATTTTTACTTTTCCGAGGTTGATCTGGCGGTTTAACGCAGAATAGGCACCTAAAAGAAGCTGTTGCCCCGTTTGACCACGTGCGTAAAACGTTCTGGAAACCTGTGCACCACCAAAAGAACGGTTATCCAGCAAGCCACCATATTCGCGGGCAAAAGGAACGCCTTGTGCCACACATTGATCAATAATATTAACCGAAACTTCTGCCAGCCGATAAACATTGGATTCACGTGCGCGATAATCGCCCCCTTTTATCGTATCATAAAATAAACGGTAAACACTGTCGCCGTCATTCTGATAATTTTTTGCAGCGTTAATTCCACCTTGTGCAGCAATGGAATGTGCACGGCGCGGACTATCCTGAAAGCAAAAAGCAGTAACATTGTACCCCAGTTCAGCAAGCGATGCTGCAGCAGAAGCACCAGCCAAGCCAGTTCCAACAATAATTACATTGTATTTTCGCTTATTGGAAGGGTTAACCAGTTTAAGGTTAAACTTCTGCTTGTTCCACTTTTCAGCTAACGGGCCTTCAGGCAGTTTGGCATTTAATTCCATTTTACAAATTTTAGCTTATAAAAGAAGCATTGCTGGTTCTCACCAACTGCTGGATTTATCTTTTGGTGAAATAATAAACAATTGGCATTGCGGCAAATCCTATTGGAATAATCACAGCAAAAAGCCATATCCCGATTTGATTTACAATGGGTTTATATTTTCGGTGATTCATACCGATCGTTTGCCAGCTGCTTTGAAAACCATGCAGTAAGTGGAACGACAAAGCAGCCATTGCAATCACATAAAAAACAACATATAGCGGCGAAGCAAAAGAGAAAATTACTTGTGCCTGTAAATCTTTTGCAACGGTTACTTCCTGCTGGGCATTTACATCTACATATTTGGCATACTCATACTCACCTTCTGGCAGTTGTTTTGCGGAGATTAACTTACCTGTTTTTAAATCCGTACGATATTCTTTAAATGGCATTCGCGGGCCTTCGTGATTTTTAAACCACTCGTCTTTGTGATAACTGAACCAGAAATTTCCCATATGGATCACAATAAACAACAACAGGAAAGATCCTAAAATCCCCATGTTTCGGGATGACCAGATACTTGGTGATTTTGGTGCTAGCACGTAATTTACCGGCCGTGCTTTACGGTTGTTAATCGTTAAAATCAATGCATAAACAGAATGGACAATAATAGAGAGATAAAGCAAATACGATACTACTTTTATCGGCGGAAAATGCGTCATAAAATGTGAGTAATCATTAAAAGCCAAACCTCCATCGTCTTTAAACAACTGAAAATTACCACTTAAATGCACAATTAAAAAAAGGCTTAAAAACAAACCGGTTAAAGCCATGATGAGTTTTTTTCCTATCGAAGAAGAAAGAGTATGTGTAGAACCACTCATTGATTAATAGATTTTAGGATTATTATTATGCAAAAGTATTTATTAATACTGAAAAGATGCCCAAGCATCAAGCCAATATCCGGCACATTGTTTATTTAGAAACAATCTAAATTTTTTATAAAATTTAGGGTTAAAAGCTTAAAAAGCAATTACTTTATCGTTCAAAATGCCAAAAACACGATCGGTTTCCTGGTGATGGATGGCAACACGGCCGGTAAAATGCCCGAAAGACGGCAAAATGGCTTGGAAAGCGCCAAAAGAAAAACAGGAAAGTGTAACTGCATCGCGCCCTTTACCGCGCAAATGCACGCCCGGATGGATGTGCCCGCATAGTGTATATGCTTTATGTTTTTCTATTTCTTCGGATTTTAATGGATGATGGGCAAGGCGAAAAGGCCCAATCAGCATTTCTTCCTGCACTGCAATATCCAGGTTTATAAAGTTTGTTTCTTCAATAATATCGTGGTTTCCTTTAATTAAGACCATGCTTCTTTTAGCATACTTTTTTCTCCATAAAGCAAAGTCGTGCCAATCGCTGTTTTTATCGCTGTGAAACAAATCACCCAAAAAAATTAAGGTTTCAGGCTGATGTTTGTCAATTAAAGCAGAAAGCACTTCCAGATCTTTTAGAGCCAGTTTGGCCGGAATGGCGATGCCGGCTTTCCTGAAATGAGCGGTTTTGCCCAGATGCACATCTGCCAGAATCAGCGTGTTTTGTTCTTTCCAGAAAATGGCTTTTTGAGGTAATAAAAGAAGTGTTTGTTGTTTAAAATTAAATTCGATCCCACAAGTCATCGGCACAAAAATAACTATAAAACAAAAAAACCTGCAAGAATTACTTGCAGGTTTATAATGCTTCTTTTAACACTAAAATTTAGTTGGCCATCTGGTAACCGTTATTAAACCGGCTTCCATCGGGACGAATACCTGAAATAAACAAAGAACCACCTTTAATGTCGGACAATGCTTTGTCGATATCGGCCGGAGAATTTACAGGCACTTTATTGATGCTGGTAATTACTGATCCGTTTTCAATTTCCAATTGGTCAAACATTCTGCCCTGGTGAACCTGCGTTACCAACACACCACTGGTCATGTGATATTTTTGTTTTTGCGCACTGCTCAGCGGAGCAAAACTTGCACCTAATTTATTATAAACTTCTTCTGCGGATTTTGTTCTGGTAGTTACCAAAGCACTACTGTTATCAGCTTTTAGAGCCACCGAAAACGTTTGCTCTTTTCCATCACGCAAAACAGTCAGGCTAATTTTGTCGCCAGGCTGTAAACGGGCAACTTTTTCCTGCAGATCAGAAGATTCGTAAACGGTAATGCCATCAACTTTAGTGATGATGTCATCTTTTCGGATACCTGCCTGCTGTGCACCACCACCTTGAACCAACTCGTTTACCAATAAGCCATTGGTTGTTTTGATACCTTTTTCTTGTGCAATATCCGGGTTCAGTTCTACAAATTGCACACCTACATAACCCCGTTTTACTTTACCAAAATGCTCAATATCATTCAATACTTTTTTGGCCAGGTTAATTGGTATAGCAAAACCATAACCTTCATAAGAGCCTGTGTGAGAAAGGATTGCGGAGTTTATACCAATCAGTTCTCCTTTGGTATTTACCAAAGCACCGCCGCTATTTCCTGGATTGATTACAGCATCAGTTTGGATAAATGACTCGATTCCTTTATTTAAAGCTGGACCGGAAGATTGTGTACGATCAGCAAACGGATTTCCTTGTTCCTGATCGTCTTCATGACCAATAATTCCAACATTTCTTCCCTTTGCACTCACAATACCTGCAGTTACGGTAGAAGTTAAATTAAATGGATTGCCAACAGCCAAAACCCATTCGCCAACTTTAGCATCATCAGAATTACCAAATTTTACAACTGGCAAATTTGTTGCGCTGATTTTGATTAGTGCCAAATCTGTATTTGGATCGGTGCCAATTACTTTTGCACTAAACTGACGGTGATCATTGGTTGTGATTTCAATTTTATCCGCTTTTTCTACCACGTGGTTATTGGTTACAATATAGCCATCTGTAGAAATAATTACGCCTGAACCAGAAGCACGCTGCGGCGTATTTGATTGCTGTCTGCGTCTGCCCATACCAAACATATCACCAAACATCTGTTCCATTTGATCTTGGCCACCGCCACCTGGCGAAGCTGCATAAGTTGTACGGATGTAAACTACAGCTGGTGTAACGGCAGCGGCCGCCTGCGTAAAATCAACGGTGCCTGCAGACGACATCAGCGGCGCGATATGGTTACTTGCGAAATAAACGTTTTGCCGGTCTTCAAATGTAGAAGCATCTGTGTTTTTTGTTTCAACTACTTTGTAGGCACCTACGGCAATTGCGCCTCCCAAAATAGCTGTCATTAATGATAAACCTATCCTTTTCATATTTAATTTTGCTCTTGTTTTGATAATCTGTATTCAAATTTAATGCCTTATTGACTTTAAAATCAACCTATAGTAAACTAAAACAGTGTTAAAAAATGTTAAAGTATTAAAACGCCTTTAATTGTTGCAACAGGCTTTGTTTTAGAACTAAAGAACTTCAATTTTGTGCTAATTAAAATTATCTACAAACGTGAAGCAAGTTTTCTACAAATACCAGGGTGCCGGAAATGATTTTATACTGATAGACAACCGTTTACAACAATTTAATCACCATCAACCAGAACTGATTGCCCGAATTTGCGACCGCCGTTTTGGAATTGGAGGTGATGGCATCATGTTTTTGCAGCTAAAAGAAGCATTCGATTTTGAAATGGTTTATTACAATTCGGATGGCCAGCCAAGCAGCATGTGCGGCAACGGCGGCCGTTGTATTGTCGCTTTTGCCAGGTTTTTAAAATTAATCGAACAAGAAACTAACTTTTTGGCAGTTGATGGCCCGCATTATGCCAAAATTTCCGAATCTGGAGATTGGGTGAGTTTGCAGATGATCGATGTAGATCAAATTAACAGAGATGGAGAAGCTTTCGTGCTGAATACTGGCTCGCCGCATTATGTACAGCTGGTGCAAAATCTGGAACATAAAAACGTGTATCAGGATGGTTTTGCCATCCGCAACAATGCGGTTTATCAGCAGGATGGTATCAATATTAATTTTGTTGAGCCTTTAAACGATGGCTATTTCGTACGGACTTTTGAGCGCGGCGTAGAAGACGAAACTTATGCCTGTGGCACTGGTGTAACGGCAGTTGCCCTGGCAATGGCCAAACATCAGCATAAAAACGGCGCTGTTTCTACCCCTATAAAAGTTTTAGGCGGAAATTTGAATGTAAATTTTAATTACAACGGTACTTCTTTTACCAGTATTTTTTTGGAAGGACCGGCGGTACAGGTTTTTGCAGGAGAAATAACGATTTAATTTTTTAAAAACACTTAATACTTCTTTTATCGGCATAAATTCTGCAAAAAGAATTTTTCTTTTAAGCTAATTCTGCCTACGTTTGAAACTTTGCCTGATCGTAAAAGCGATTGACCAGCTATTTTACCGACCATGTTGAGAGTTGACAGCAGTAAACCTTGTAAAATTATTTATGCCATTTGCAAGCATGAATATTTTTCGTATTTAATTGAGCCGCACGTTGTTCAACTTAATCCTAACGGCGAATATTCGCTTACGCATCAACGGTTATTTACCAATACTGCCGAAGAATTTGCAGATTGTTTGGATGATACCGACCGCAGATTGATCAAGATTTTGCAGGAAACCGAGCAAAGCCATATCATCGTTAAATATTATAAAAAACCAATCCGGCCAACAGAGTTTTTCTCCAAAATCTATACAGAGGATTTGTATGAAACCATCCGCCCGAAAATAGAAAAAAAGCTGGCCGAGGCACTTGCTTTGCTGCCCGGAAAAGAGCTTTGCGTGATGAGCCGCGAAGGTTATCCTGCAGAACGCATAGTAAAATTTGCAGAAGAAGCGGCTACAGTTTTATTTCATTTCCGTAGAAACGAAACCGAAACGCGCTATTATCCAACTATTAAATATCAAGGCCAGCGCATAGAATTTATGTACAAAGGCGCAGAAATTATCTGTAACCAGCCGGCGTATTTGCTTTTGGAGGATGTACTTTATTATTTTGAAAAGGATATCGAAGGCAAAAAACTGTCACCGTTTTTAGAGCGGCGATACATTTCGATTCCAAAATCTTCCGAAAAAACGTATTACGAAAAATTTGTTGCGCCACTGATTGAAAAATATCCGGTTTATGCACAAGGTTTTGAAATTATTAGCGAACGTTTTAATGCCGAACCAATTTTAAAACCGGTTTATGCAGAAGGCGGCGTTTCGCAAATCCAGCTTTTGTTCCGATACGGGCAAGCGGTTTTTCCTTATGATGATGGTAGGCAGGTTTCGGTCCGTATTGAAAACAACAACGATCAATACTGTTTTTACCGCATTAAAAGAAGCATTGCCTGGGAGAAAAAGAAGTTTTCAGAACTGGAAAATTTAGGGCTAAAAACAGTATCAGGCCTTTTTCAAAATCTGGAAGTAGCGCAGTTGGAAGATGAAGAAGATACTTCGCTTTCGGTTTTTAACTGGTTAAACGAACATCACGATTTGCTGCTATCAAGCGGTTTTGAGATTGAGCAGCCAGATGGCGATAAACGTTTTTTTTACGCCAGTCCGAAAATAAATTTAGAGATCCGCGAAGGCAATGACTGGTTTGATATTTATGCCATCGTTTATTTTGGGAATTATCAAATTCCGTTTATCGAACTGAAACAGCATATTTTGAACCGGCGGCGAGAATTTGTTTTGCCTTCCGGTGAGATTGCTGTGATTCCCGAAAAGTGGTTTTCGCAATATGGCAACCTGCTTTATTTTAGTAATCATACCGATAAACTGCAGTTAAAAAAGCATCATATCGGATTGATTAATGAGCTGGCTACGAGTGATTATGCAGAAGTAACCATGAGCCGGAAATTGCAGCAACTAAATAATTTTGAAAGTTTGGAAGAAATTCCTCTGCCGCAGCATTTTAACGGCGAATTGCGTTCTTACCAAAAAGCAGGTTACGATTGGTTTCACTTCCTCAAAAAATACCATTTTGGTGGCTGCCTGGCAGATGATATGGGTTTGGGCAAAACCATACAAACGCTTGCTCTGTTGCAAAAAACAAAGGAAGACCAGCCAACTTTTGGTAAAGCAACTTCACTCATCATTATGCCAACTTCACTGGTGCATAACTGGATTAATGAGGCCAAAAAATTTGCTCCGGAAATTCAGATTTTAGTGCATACCGGTAGTTTCCGACAGCGGGATATCAGTATTTTCAGCAATTATGATTTGGTCATCACCACCTATGGCATCACGCGAATTGATGTTGCTTTGTTAAAGGATTTCTTTTTTGAATATATCATTTTAGATGAAAGCCAGAATATCAAAAATGCTTCGTCTAAATCTTTTCAGGCGGTAACAGAATTAAAGTCGCGTTTTAAATTGATTTTGAGTGGTACGCCGGTAGAAAATTCGGTTAACGATTTGTGGACGCAAATGTCTTTTATAAATCCCGGATTACTGGGCAACCAAGCTTATTTTCAGAATAATTTTGTTATCCCAATTGAGAAAAAAAAGGACGAAGACAAGGCACAACGTTTACAAGTGCTGATCAAGCCGTTTATTTTAAGACGAACGAAAGAACAGGTAGCTACAGAACTTCCATCTAAAACTGAAAATTTGTTTTACTCTGAAATGTCGGAAGAACAAGCTGATGAATATGAGAAAGTAAAATCAGAATATCGGAATGCACTTTTAAAAAGCATTGAAGAAGGCACATTTGCACAAGCCAAACTGCATGTTTTGCAAGGCTTAATCAAGCTAAGACAAATTGCCAATCATCCTCGGTTGGTAAATGAAGATTATGAAGGAAGCTCGGGCAAGTTTGACGATGTTTGGCATATGCTAATGAATGCTTTGGAAGGCGGCCACAAAGTGCTGGTATTCTCGCAGTTTGTACGCCAGCTTACTATTTTTAGGCAAGAGCTGGACCGACATGAAATTGCGTATACTTACCTCGATGGCAAAACTAAAAACCGGGAAGAAATTATCCAAAAATTTCAGAATAATGAAGATTTGCGCATCTTTTTAATTTCTATTAAAGCTGGTGGTGTCGGATTGAATTTAACGGAAGCCGACTATGTTTTTATTTTAGATCCATGGTGGAACCCAGCAGTGGAACAACAAGCTATTGACCGAACACATCGCATTGGTCAAACAAAAAAAGTGATTATTTATAAGTTCATCACCAAAAACACGATTGAAGAAAAGATACTTCTTTTACAGCAGCAAAAACAGCATGTGGCAAATGCTTTGATTACTACAGAAAGCAACTTCATTAAATCCCTGACACCAGAAGATATCAGGGATTTACTGATGTAACTTATTCTGATTTTTTTGCGTTAGCATTTTTAATAGAATCCTGACGTTTCTTGGCTGCTTTTTTCTTTTTGTTAAAAAACCCTTTTAATAGAAAATTATGTTGTACTGCTTCCATATTCTGGCTGAAACCCTCGGTGCCTTTTTTTACAGATTTAAGTGTGGTATTGGCCTGCCTTACTGTTCCTTCCAAATCATTAGCCAATTTATCGCTTGATAATAATTTGCCAATGCTTCCTTTACCATGGTTTATTTTATAAACAATTTGGGTGAGGTTGGTCATCAATACTTCTGCATTATCAGCAACTTTGGTTACCCGGCCTATTATTTTATCTACATCAATGGGGTTGATGGTATTAACTTTATCACCATTTTCTAATTCACCGGTAGTTTGTACTCCTGCATTGATCACAACCAGTTTATCACCCATTAACCCATCGCTGCCGATAGATGCTTTTACATCTTTTTTCAAGAATTTTTGTACGTCTTTATTCAAGGTTAAATCAACGCGAACAGACGTATCGGATACAATCCTGATGTTTTGGATTACGCCGATATTAATACCCGCAAACCGCACATTATTGCCGACCTGTAAACCATTTACATTTTTAAATACACCGTAAACATTGAATGTTGTATTGAAAAGGCTTTTTGATTTTCCGATAAAGAATATGGCCATCACCAATACCATTATTCCTGCTAATGTGAATATTCCTAATTTTAATTTTTGTCCGCTATCTGTTTTCATGTTTTTATTTAAAAAAAGATCTTACCAATTCATTATCTGATTTTTCAAGCTCTTCATATTTACCTTCTGCTATATATTCGCCGTCATTCATTACCACAACCCTGTCAGACGTGATGTGCGCACAAGGCATATCGTGTGTAATGATAATGGATGAAGTTTTGTATTTTTTCTGCATTTCCAGAATTAACTCGCTTATTTCTCTGGAAGTGATTGGGTCGAGGCCGGTTGTAGGCTCGTCATAAAGCATAATTTCGGGCTTCATGATCAATGTTCTGGCCAAGCCAATTCGTTTGCGCATACCTCCGGAAAGATCTGATGGCATTTTGTCGATTGCATCTTTCAATCCAACGCTTTCCAGCACTTCTTCTACCCTGGAATCGATTTCTGTTTGATCCTTCAACTTTAAAACTCTTGTTAAAGGGAATTCTAAATTTTCACGAACAGTCATGGAATCATACAAAGCAGAATTTTGAAATAGAAATCCGATTCTTGTACGTAATTGCTTTAATTCTTCTTCGCCTAAATCAGAAACTTCCTCATTAAAAACTTTTACTGTGCCTTCATCTTTTTTCAACAAGCCAACAATACATTTTATAGTTACCGATTTTCCCTGACCGGATTTTCCTAATACAACCAAGTTCTCGCCTCTTTTTAAATCAAGGTTGATGTTCTTTAAAACCTCAAAACCGCTAAATGCTTTTTTTAACCCCCTAATTTCTACAACATTTTCACCGGAAATTGCTGTACTTTCTGGCTGCGTATTTACAGTTTCCATATTAATGATAAGCTAATAAATTGGTTAACTGTACGGCAATTGCATCGATTACAAAAATCCACAAAGAAGAAGTTACCACAGCAGAATTGGCAGCCATCCCAACACTTTCCGTTCCTTTATTTGAGTTGATGCCTTTGTAACAGCCAATAAAACCGATGGCCAATCCGAAAAATATAGTTTTGATTGTGGCTGGGAAAATATCGCTAAAGCCCAAAACAGCAATTGATTTTGTAAAATACAAGTAGAAACTTACTTTGCCATCAATATTAACAGCCAAGTAACCACCAACTAAAGCAACTGCATCTGAAATAAAAGTCAGGATCGGAACCATAATTGTGGTTGCCAAAACGCGCGTAACCACCAAATACTGCATTGGGTTTGCGCCGGATACTTCCATCGCATCAATTTGTTCGGTTACATTCATGCTTCCCAATTCTGCACCAATACTTGATGCAACCCTTCCAGCACAGATAATTGCCGTAATTACCGGTCCAATTTCACGGATAATAGATAAGGAAACCATGCCCGGAAGCCAGCTTTCGGCACCAAATTCTGCCAGTGTTGGCCGGGATTGCAGCGTTAAAACCAAACCCATAATAAAACCGGTTATAGCTACAAGGGTTAAAGATTTATAGCCGATTTCGTAACACTGACGAATAAATTCAGACCACTCAAATCCGGATTTAAAGATATTCTTAAAAAAGCGTCCTAAAAACAGTATCTGCGATCCTGCCTCCTCCAGAGTTCTTTTCCAAGCAGGTAATGCCTGTTCAGCCATAAAATTAATTATTGATTAGATGTGATTGGAATATTTCTTTCAACGATTTTTTATTGTAAAAAGTTGATGAATGTAAAAATTTATTTTAGAACTTGTAATTTGTTTTGGCCGTTATCTTTCCAAATTCCTAATATGTACCTTTGTACTCTGTCAAATTTTATGCAGTATAAAGTAGTTATTGCAGGCGCAAGTGGCCTGATTGGTAATTTGTTATTGAAACAGTTACTTTACCATCCTGATTTTTCTGAAGTATTGGTTTTGGTTAGAAATCATCTCCCTGTTCAGCACAAAAAGCTTAAGCAATTAATAGTAGATTTTGATCATTTGGAAGATTACAAAGCCGAAATTAATGGTCATGCTATTTTTTGTTGCTTAGGAACTACCCGCCACAAAACGCCTGATTTAAATTTATATAGAAAAATAGATCAAGATTATCCGGTTGCTTTGGCAAAAATAGGTGTTAAAAACAGTATGCAGCAATTTCATTTTATTTCATCTATTGGTGCCAATATTAACTCGGCTACTTTTTATACCAAGCTTAAAGGCGAAACTGAACAAGATTTAAAAAAGGTCTCTTTTACATCCCTGTTTATTTATCAGCCATCTCTTTTAACAGGTGTTAGAAAAGAAAAGCGTTTTGCCGAACGCGTAGCTACTTATATTATGAAATGGGCTAATCCTTTTCTGATTGGCAGATTAAAAAAATACAGAAGTATTCCAGCTGCCGTAGTAGCAACAGCAATCCTTAATCAATCCTTAAAAAACAATGCTGGCGTTTTCACTTATCCGTCAGATCAAATAAAACAATTAGCGTGAGCACTTTAATTTCAGCAGAAAACCTTGGCCATTCTTTTCATGATAATTGGCTTTTTAAACAACAAACTTTTGGTATAAATTCTGGGCGCCGTATTGCATTAGTTGGTGCTAATGGTGCCGGTAAATCTACCCTTTTAAAATTACTGGCCGAAAAAATGAAGCCAACAGAAGGGAAAGTTGTAAAAAGCAAATTTCTTTCGATGGGTTATTTGGAGCAGGATCCTTTATTTAATCCCGAAGAAACTATTAATGATTTTATCTTCAAATCTGATAATGAGCAACAGCAACTTATTAAAGAGTATGAATCCTTATTAGAAAATGATCCTGAAAATTATGAACAGATTGAGATCTTAACCAATAAAATTACCGAACTTGAAGCTTGGGAATATGAATATAAAATCAAAAATATTTTAGATCGTTTAGACGTTCATCATTTGGATCAGCAGATTAAAACACTTTCTGGTGGCCAAAAGAAGCGTTTGGCATTAGCAGAATTATTGATCAGTGATCCTGAACTTTTTGTTTTAGACGAGCCAACCAACCATTTAGATATTGAAACGATTGAATGGCTGGAAAGCTTTCTGACTACCGGAAATAAGACGATTCTTTTGGTAACGCATGATAGGTACTTTCTGGATAATGTTTGTAACGAAATTTTAGAAATAGATCAGCAAAAGATATTTCCTTACAATGGAAATTATAGTTATTATTTAGAAAAAAGAGCAGAACGGGAATCAGCAGATCAAGCCCGTTATCAAAAAAACTCTAATTTGCTTAAAAAAGAGCTGGAATGGATGCGAAGAATGCCTCAGGCACGTAGCACAAAATCCAAATCTAGGATCGATGCTTTTTATGACCTGCAAAGCAAAACACAAAATAATGGCCAAAAAGAGCATCTGGAACTAAGCATTAAATCTGCCAGACAGGGCAATAAAATTTTAGAAATTGATCATCTGTTTAAGTCTTTTAATCAGCATATAATTATTAATGATTTTAATTATGTATTTAAAAAAGGTGATCGCATTGGTTTAGCAGGAAAAAACGGTACGGGCAAATCAACTTTATTAAATTTATTAACTGGAGAATTGCAGCCCGATTCCGGTTCTATTATCATTGGAGAAACTACTTCTATTGGTTATTATCGTCAAACTGGCTTAAAATTTAATGACGCTGAAAGAGTAATAGATACGATAAAAAACGTAGCTGAATTTATTACCATGGCTGATGGGAAACTACTTTCCGCTTCTCAGCTACTAACACAGTTTTTGTTTCCGCCAAAAAAACAACATGGTTTTATTAGCAATTTAAGCGGAGGTGAAAAAAAACGTTTACAACTGTTAATGATTTTAATCAAGAATCCTAATTTTTTGATTTTGGATGAGCCAACAAATGATCTAGATACTGATACATTAAATGTTTTAGAGGATTTTTTGACTAACTTTTCGGGTGTAATTATTTTAGTTTCACACGATCGTTATTTGATTGATAAGCTTACAGAGCAGTTATTTATTTTCACTCAAAACGGCCACTTACAGATCTACAATGGAAACTATACGGACTTCCGTTTAGAAGATGCAGCTAACAAACTGGTTACAAAAACAATTGTTAAACCCGAGAAAAATATTACAACGGATAATCTAAAAACTAAAAGCACCTTCAAACAGGACAAAGAACTAAGTGATCTTGAAATAAAAATTACAACTCTTGAAGAATCAATTAAAGACTTGGATTTAGTTTTAAATAATCCAACCACTAAGACAGAAGATTTAATTATAGCCTCTAATAGCATTCAGTCTCAACAAAAAGAGCTGAATCAGTATTTAGAAAAATGGCTGGCTTTATCAGAATCATAAATAAAAATGTTTCACGTGAAACTATTAAATAGAATGTTTAAGAAATATGACGTAATTATTGTAGGCGGCGGACATGCAGGATGTGAAGCAGCAGCGGCAGCGGGGAGATTAGGTTCGTCTGTATTATTAATCACGATGAACATGGCAACAATTGCCCAAATGAGTTGTAATCCAGCAATGGGTGGCGTAGCTAAAGGACAAATCGTGCGTGAAATTGATGCTATGGGTGGTGGTTCAGGAATTATTACGGACAAAACAACTATCCAGTTTAGGATGCTGAATCGTTCTAAAGGACCAGCAATGTGGAGTCCTCGTGCACAGGTTGACAGAATGCGTTTTGCAGAAGAATGGCGATTAATGCTAGAAAATATTCCTAATGTTGATTTCTGGCAGGATACTGTAAATGCGCTTATCGTAAAAAATGAGAAGGTATGTGGTATTATAACTTCGCTTGGAATTGAAATTGAAGCAGAAGCAGTAATATTAACGAATGGTACATTTTTAAATGGACTGATACATATTGGTGAGAAAAAATTTGGTGGCGGTCGTACTGCCGAAAAAGCAGCTCACGGCATAACTGAACAATTGGTTACTTTAGGTTTTGAATCTGGCCGAATGAAAACTGGTACACCCCCAAGAGTAGATGGCAGGAGTTTAAACTATTCTAAAATGGAAGCTCAATGGGGAGATGAAGAACGCAGCGAATTTTCTTATACAAATATAAAAAAGCCTCAAGAACAGCGCTGTTGCTGGATTACCTATACAAATAATAACGTACATGAAACTCTAAAAGAAGGCTTTGAAAAATCTCCAATGTTTTCAGGCAGAATTAAAGGTTTGGGTCCTCGTTATTGCCCTTCCATTGAAGACAAAATTAATCGGTTTGCAGAACGGGACAGGCATCAGATATTTGTGGAGCCCGAAGGTTGGAATACAGTAGAAATTTATGTTAATGGATTTTCAACATCTCTCCCAGAAGATGTACAATATAAAGCTTTAAAACAAATTGCTGGATTTGAAAATGTAAAAATGTTTCGTCCAGGTTATGCAATTGAATATGATTACTTCCCGCCAACTCAATTAAAACTCACCCTTGAAACTAAGATAATTAGCAATCTATTTTTTGCAGGCCAAATTAATGGAACAACAGGTTATGAAGAAGCCGCTTGCCAAGGATTTATTGCTGGCATCAATGCGCACCAAAATATAGTGGCAAAAGAAGCATTGATCATGAAAAGATCAGAATCTTACATCGGTGTTTTGATAGATGATTTGGTAACGAAAGGAACAGAAGAACCTTATCGCATGTTTACGTCTCGTGCCGAACATCGTTTGTTGCTCCGCCAAGATAATGCAGATATCCGCCTCACTCCTATTGGTTATGAATTGGGTTTGATTAATGAAGACAGAATGAACGCTGTTAATCAAAAAGTGCAAAACGCGGAAGCAATCGTTAATTTTGTAAAAACAAATTCTGTTAAACCAGACGAAGTAAATAATTTGCTGGAAGAAGCTGGCACCAGCAGCATCAGCCAAAATGTAAAAATGGCTGCAATTATTGGTCGGCCACAGATGGATTTTATCCGGTTAAAAGAAGCAAGTCTTGTTTTAAAGGATTTCTTGGAACCTTTTGATCAAAAAACTATTGAGCAAGCTGAAATCAAAATCAAGTACGAATCTTATTTTGAAAAAGAATTGGAAATCGTAAACAAAATGAAAAAAATGGAAGACAAGGAAATCAATCCGTCTTTCAATTACAATGAAATAATTTCGTTGTCAAAAGAAGCACGCGAGAAATTGATTAAAATAAAACCAAGAACACTAGGACAAGCTTCCCGTATTTCTGGCGTTTCTCCTTCGGATGTTTCTGTGTTGATGGTTCACATCAGCAGATGATGACTTTTTTTCAATTTTAGACTAATTTCCACTCAAAATAAATCTCGTATAAAACGAGATTTATTTTTTTTAATCATCTAATTCATCTAAAAAAAATAATTGATTATAGTGCACGTAAATGGCTTCTAAAACATATTCTATTTCTAATATTTGGCTAATAGCTGTTTTTACTGCTACAATTTCTGTTTTTGGTTGTGCAAGCGTGCAAAAGCCTCAAGGTGGGCCGAGAGATAAAACGCCGCCAAAACTATTGTCGGCTACACCAGCTAACAAAACGAAAAACTTTAAAGCCAAAGAAATCGTTTTAAATTTTGATGAATATTTTAAACTGAATAACCAATATCAGGAAATAACCGTTTCACCAAACCAGGAAAAACAGCCGGAATATCATATCAAACAAAAAAGTTTAGTCATCAGCCTAAAAGATTCACTGCAAAAAAATACGACTTACGTTTTTAGTTTTGGAAAAGCGATTGGCGATGTAAATGAAAATAATATCCTCAAAAATTTCAATTATGTTTTTACAACTGGAAATGACATTGATTCACTCACGATTTCTGGCAAAGTAGTTAATTCGGAAACGCAAGAACCCGAAAAAGAAGTTACCGTTTTTATTTTTACGGAGAAGCAAGATTCACTGTTATTCGGCAAAAAAAAACCTTCCTATTACAGCATTACGGATACTGCCGGAAATTTCAAAATCAGTAATCTCCATGCCAATACTTATAAAATTTATGCTTTAAAAGAAGTAAGTGCAAACAGGATATATGACAACGATAACGAACTGATTGGAATTTTACCCAAAAACATTCAGCTGAATAAAGATATATCTGGTATTAAATTAGAGCTGTTTAAAGCTGTTCCGCGAAAGTTTCGAATAGTAGAACGAAAGATTGATCCTGATGGAAAGCTATTTTATTCTTTTAATAAAGGTATATATCAACCTGAAATCAGGATTTTGCAAAATGATGCTTTGGATAAACAAAAAATTGTAGAGTTTAATAAAGATGCTGATACTGCAAGGGTCTATTTGCGTGACATGAATTTTGACTCGGTAAAAGTAGCATTCTTATCTGCCGGAAAGCCTTTGGATACAGTGGTTTTACGGAGAGGAAAACGCGATACTTACAAACGGAATTTAAGCATTACCAACAACAGCGGAGGTTTGCTTAAGCCAAAAACGCCATTGCGATTAACAGCAAATTTTCCAATTGAATCTACCAATGAAGCGCAAATTGTATTAAACGAAGATTCGGTTCCGAAATATGGTTTTAGCTTAGAAAAAGACACTTCCAACTTAAAAAATTACACACTTATATATCCATGGAAAGCAGGCAAACATTATGATGTTTTGTTGAATGAAGGCACGTTTATTGATATTTTCGGTAATAAAAATAGGAAATCAACCATTTCTTTTCAGTTAAATAAAGAGGAAAATTATGGTACAATGATTTTTACGGTCAATGTGCCAGATCCAACAAAAAACTATCTTTTAGAATTAATGACGGCTGAAAAGAAGGTTATTAAAACTATACCGATCAGACAAAGTGGCAAAGTAACTTTTAATGATTATTCAATTGGAAAATATCGTTTAAGGATAATTTATGATCTCAACAAAAATGGCAAATGGGATACAGGAGACCTGAAAAAAAGAACTTTGCCAGAACCAGTTTGGTATTACAATAAAGAAATCAGTTTGCGCGCAAACTGGGAAATGAACGAAACCATTGATATTCCAAAGCTTATTACAAACCCGTAAACCAACTCGAATATAAATTATAATTTAAAGGAAGTTGTTTTAGCAGTTGCATTTGTGCTTCGGAAATGGCTTTCACTTTTTTGGCAGGCGTTCCGGCATAAATAAAACCTGATTCACAACGGGTGTTTTCTAGCACGACAGAACTGGCTGCAATCAAACAAAAATCCTCTATAACTGCATGATCCATCACAATTGCGCCCATGCCAATCAAAATATAATTATGCAAAGTACAGCCGTGAATAATAGCGTTATGGCCAATAGAAACATGATGCCCAATAACCGTTGCAGCTTTTTGATAAGTACAATGGATCACCACGCCATCCTGAATGTTGGTTTGATCGCCGATTGTAATCGAGTTTACATCGCCCCTAACGACGGCGTTAAACCATACAGAACATTGGTTTCCGATAATTACATCACCTACAATTGTGGCATTTTCAGCAATAAAACAATCGCTGCCGATGACCGGGAATTTTTCTTTTACAGGAAGGATAAGCGGCATTGCTAAAATATTTTTTAATTTAGATTTATCTGCGGAAGTAGCTCAGCTGGTAGAGCATCAGTTTCCCAAACTGAAGGTCGCGGGTTCGAACCCCGTTTTCCGCTCTTTTAATCAATACTTCTTTTAGCACATAAAATTTATAAAATTGTGTTTTTCAATAGTAATTGATGATTTGGATAATCCGTAGTAAAATGCAAACCTCTGCTTTCTTTACGAATCATGGCAGATTTGACAACGAGATAAGAAACCTGGATCAGGTTCCGCAGCTCACAAAGCTTGACGGATAATTTTGTTTTTTTGTAGAAATCTTCCGTTTCTTCATATAGCAAACGCAAACGCCGTAAAGCCCGCTCCGACCGGAAATCTGAACGAACAATTCCTACATAATCATTCATAATTTTCTGCATTTCGCGAATGTTATGCGTTACCAAAATATCTTCGTTTAACTGGGCAACACCAAATTCATTCCAATCCGGAATATTTGGTGGCATAAAAGAAGCATCAGCTTTTAGTATTGCATCTTCAAAAATACGATGTGCAAAAACCAAAGCTTCTAGTAAAGAGTTGGAAGCCAAACGGTTGGCACCATGTAAACCTGTTGACGAACATTCGCCGCAGGCATACAAATTTTTAATGGAAGATTGTCCGTGCTTATCCACCATCACACCACCACACATATAATGACTGGCTGGTGAAACAGGAATTAAATCCTTTGTCATATCAATTCCGATGGATAAACATCGGGCATAAATATTTGGAAAATGTGTAAGCAAATCTTCTTTACTTCGGTGCCGAATATCCAGATAAACAAAATCATCGCCGGATTTTTTCATCTCTGCATCAATAGCACGGGCCACAATATCTCTTGGAGCTAAAGATTTCCTCGGATCATATTCTTGCATAAACTCCTCCCCGTTCCGCCGCTTTAAAATCCCTCCAAAGCCACGAACCGCTTCAGAAATCAGGAACGATGGATAATCGCCAGGATTGTACAAAGCCGTTGGATGAAACTGGATAAATTCCATATCGCGTACCTTGCCTTTTGCGCGATAGACCATTGCTACACCATCGCCGGTAGCAATAGTTGGATTGGTGGTAATTGAATAAATATGACCTGCACCACCCGATGCCATCACAGTAATTTTTGATTGAATTTTATCTACTTCATTAGTCAAATGGTTCAGTGCATAAATCCCAAAACACTGAATATCGGTACTGGATCGATCTACAAATTCGCCCAGATGATGCTGTGTAATTAAATCAATTGCAAAATAATGCGTTAAAATCTCAATGTTTTTGTTTTGATGAATCTGTTCCAAGAGCACCCGCTCAATTTCAAAACCGGTAATATCTTTATAATGCAAAACCCGACTTTCGGAATGGCCGCCTTCTTTTGCCAGATCAAAAATGCCCTGCTTGGTTTTGTCAAAGTTGGTTCCGTAATCAATAATTTCTTTAATTCTCGACGGACCTTCTTCCACCACAATTTTCACCACCTCTTCATCACATAAACCATCGCCTGCAATCAGCGTATCTTCAATGTGTTTTTCAAACGAATCCTCTTCTTTATCCACAACTACAGCTACGCCGCCTTGCGCATATTTAGTGTTGGATTCATCTTCATTTGATTTCGTAACAATCAGAACCTGACCATATTGCGCAGCTTTTAACGCAAAACTTAATCCTGCAATTCCGGACCCGATAACCAAATAATCAACATTTCTACCCATACTATTTCCTGCTAAAACCAGCGTAATCAACACATTGTTTATAACTGCCTCAAAGATGTTAATTTAGCGGTGATAAAAATGTAGCAAATATTTATTTGTGAGGATTGATGTTGGTAACCCGTTTCGCGGGAATAATTTTCATGCAATTACCAACATTTTGTGGGCAGGATGTTAACAGACGAGAAAGGGTTAATAATACACATGAAAAATTTTGAAGAAATTTTTTGCCAATAAAAACAGCAGTAAATCAGCACGATAAAGTAAACATTTTGTTTAAAAGATGTTGATAACAATCCTTCAACTACTTTTGCAACTATTTTAATGATGAGTTTTAAACCAAACTAACACACTAATAAATCATAGTTTTATTTTTTAAAGAATAAATTGTTTTTATTGAAATGTTGAAAATGGATACTTTTGAAGAAATAAGAGTGAAAGGTTTTGCAGACGAATACATTGATCCGTCGCTTGATCTTTTTGCGGAAATCGAAAAATTAAAAAAAGAAAAAAATGCAATTATTCTGGCGCACTACTACCAAGAAGCTGATATTCAGGATATTGCAGATTATATTGGCGATAGCTTGGGGCTTTCGCAGCAGGCAGCTAAAACTGATGCCGACGTAATTGTTTTTGCCGGAGTTCATTTTATGGCCGAAACGGCTAAAATTTTGTCTCCGCAGAAAAAAGTATTGCTGCCGGATAGTAAAGCTGGATGTTCGCTGGCCGATAGTTGTCCGCCACATTTATTTAAAAAGTTTAAAGAGCAATATCCGGATCATCTGGTCATCACTTATGTCAATTGTACAGCAGAATTAAAGGCTTTGAGCGACATTGTTTGTACATCCAGCAATGCAATACAAATTGTAGAAAGTTTGCCGCCGGAACAGGGAATTATTTTTGGTCCGGATCGAAATCTGGGCAAATATGTTGCAAAGAAAACCGGTCGGGATCTGGTTTTATGGAATGGTGCCTGCATGGTGCATGAGATATTTTCGAGAGAAAAAATCACGAAGCTAAAAGAGCGTTATCCGGCAGCCAAATTTATCGCGCATCCGGAATGTGAAGACAGTATTTTGGATATGGCGGATTATATCGGCTCGACAACAGGTTTGCTAAATTATGCGACAAAAAATCCGGCGCAGGAGTTTATTGTAGCCACAGAATCCGGGATTTTACACCAGATGCAGCGTGATAATCCGGCTAAAACTTTTATTCCGGCACCACCAAATAACAGTTGTGCCTGTAATGATTGCCCGCACATGAAACGCAACACACTAGAAAAGCTTTATTTGTGCATGAAAAATGAGCAGCCGGAAATTTTTGTTCCTGAGCATATCATTGCAAAAGCTGTAAAACCGATTGAAAGAATGCTGGAAATTTCGGCCAGATTAGGTTTATAATTTCACTGATTTTTATGCGGTAAAAGAAGCATTCAAACTAACAAAAAAATAAAAATGTTTGATAATAAAGAAAAAACAGAAGTGGCCGCTTTAGGCGAATTTGGCTTGATCAGTCACCTCACCAAAAATATAAAACTGCTAGATAACACCTCTGTAAAGGGAATTGGCGATGATGCCGCGGTGATGGATTTTGCTGGAAAAAAAACCCTAATTTCTACGGATTTATTACTGGAAGGTGTTCATTTTGACCTGGCTTATGTTCCGCTTAAACATTTGGGTTACAAAGCAGTACAAGTAAATTTAAGTGATATTTATGCGATGAACGGCACAGCAAGTCAGATTACTTTTTCGCTTGGAATCTCCAGTAAATTTTCATTGGAAGCTGTAGAAGAATTATATCAGGGCGTATTGCTGGCTTGCGATCAGTATAAAGTGGATTTAATTGGTGGTGATACTTCTTCCTCCAAACAAGGCTTGGTGATCAGTGTAACGAGCATTGGTTATGCTGATGAAGCAGATGTAGTTTATCGGAATACTGCCGGAGAAGGCGATTTAATCTGTGTTTCCGGCGATTTGGGCGGTGCTTACGTTGGGTTGCAACTGCTGGAACGCGAAAAGCAGGTTTATCTGTCCAATCCCAATATTCAGCCGGATCTGGAAGGCAAAGATTATATTGTAGAACGCCAGTTAAAACCGGAAGCCCGCGGTGATATTATTTCGATCCTGAAAGAACTTAAAATCAAGCCAACTTCCATGATTGATGTTTCGGATGGTTTGGCTTCCGAAATTTTACACATCTGCACGCAAAGCCAAAAAGGGTGCTCTTTGTATGAAGAAAAAATCCCGATCGACCCGATGACTTATGAAACGGCTCGCGAATTTGGCCTCGATCCTACTGTTTGTGCGTTAAGTGGCGGCGAAGATTATGAGTTACTTTTCACCATCAAACAAAGCGATTACGACAAACTTAAGTTCAATGCTGATATCAGTGTTATCGGCCACATTACGGAAGCTGCTGCAGGCTGTAATTTGATTTCCAAATCCGGCAACGTCCATCAGCTAACGGCGCAAGGCTGGAATGCTTTTAAAGGATAAAATATAATTAAGTTTTGTTCCTTTTTAATTATAAAACACTTGTGAAAATATTTTATAAAC
>JBPBPL010000020.1:0-82743 GCA_050954285.1 Janthinobacterium lividum
ATGAAGGCATTTATCAACATCGGTTTAACAAAAACCATTACGTAATTCCGGATGGAACTTTATCTGGCTCAGCATTAACGATGCTGAAAGGTGTGCAAAATTGTGTTCAGTTTGCAGATATTGATTTGGCAGAAGCGATTAATATGGCTTCACTTTATCCGGCTCAATTATTAAAAGACGAACAAAAAGGCCAGATTAAAAAAGGATGTCGTGCAGATTTCACTGTATTTAATGATGATTTTCAGCAGATAGCTACTGTTTTTAAGCAGCAGTATTTGCAAAACAATTCTCAGCCCTAAAACTAAAATTTATAATAATTACGATCTCAAAACATGAAATATAAAAGAATCCTCCTGAAACTTAGCGGCGAATCCTTGATGGGAGATCGCCAATATGGCATCGACAACAAACGTGTTTTACAATATGCAGAAGACATTAAAAGTGTGTTTGAAGCCGGTATGGAAATAGCGGTTGTGGTGGGAGGAGGAAATATTTTCCGCGGATTAAGTGCCGAAAAATCCGGAATGGAACGTGCACAAGCCGATTATATGGGCATGCTGGCTACGGTAATTAATTGTATGGCACTGCAAAGTGCGCTGGAAGGAATTGGTGTAGAAACCCGCCTGCAATCGGCCATAAAAATGGAACAGATTTGCGAGCCTTACATCCGCCGCCGGGCCATGACGCATTTGCAAACCGGCCGGGTGGTAATTTTTGGTGCCGGAACCGGAAACCCATACTTTACGACAGATACTGCGGCTTCGTTGCGTGCTATCGAAATTAAAGCTGATGTAGTTTTGAAAGGAACACGTGTAGATGGCATTTATTCTGCCGATCCGGAAAAAGATCCGTTAGCGGTAAAATACGATCAGATTACGTTTCAGGAAGTGTATGATAAAGGTTTGAACGTAATGGATATGACGGCTATTACTTTGTGCCAGGAAAACAAGCTGCCGATCATCGTTTTTGATATGAACAAAACTGGTAATTTTAAGAAAATTGCAGATGGTGAAGCAATTGGCACGTTGGTACACTAATTTTAGGTTGATAAAAACAGCATTCGTTTTCCCCGATTTTAGAACAGTATTTTTACTTTTGTCGAAATTATAATTAGCAATGAGCGAACTCATTAAAACACAATTAAAAGATACCAAAGCTCAAATGGAACGCGCTATTGAGCATTTAGATAGCGAATTATTAAAAGTACGTGCCGGAAAAGCTTCGCCAGCAATGTTAGATGGACTTTTTGTAGACTACTACGGCAACGCAACTCCACTAAGTCAGGTTGCAGCAGTTAATTCTCCGGATGCGCGTACTTTAGTGATCCAGCCTTGGGAAAAATCGCTGTTAAGTCCGATTGAAAAAGCGATTATCGAATCAAACCTCAGCCTGAACCCGCAAAATGATGGTCAGATTATCCGCATTAACGTACCGCCATTAACCGAAGAACGCAGAAAAGACCTGGTAAAAAAAGCACATGCTGAAGCGGAAAATGGTAAAATTACCATCCGGAATATTCGTAAAGATGCCAACGAAAAAATCAAGAAGTTTAAAACCGAAGGTGTTTCGGAAGATGACATTAAAGTTGGCGAAGGCGATGTACAAAAGCTGACTGACAGCTACATTATCAAAGTTGATCAGCTGGCCAGCGTGAAGGAAAAAGATATTATGACGGTGTAAAAACTATTTTTAAACTACTTTAGAGAGGGAATGTCCGCACGGCGATTCCCTTTTTTTATTTTAACTATTATTATGAAGTTACTGATTACCTATTTAAGAGCTCATCGTGGTTTTGTTTTGCTGGCCCTTTTTCTGGCTGCCATTAATCAGGGATTTTCCTTGCTCGATCCGTACATTACAGGCCGCATTGTTGATCGTTTTATCAATAAAGCAGGTGCATTACAGCGCCATGAATACATTTATGGCGTATTGGGTTTGGTTGCTCTAGCAGTTGGCGCAGCTATGGTTTCTAGAATCGCCAAGAATTTTCAGGATTATTATACCAATATCATCACTCAAAAAGTTGGTGCAAGAATGTATGCTGATGGTTTGGAACACTCCTTAAAATTGCCTTATCAGGTTTTTGAGGATCAGCGTAGCGGAGAAACACTTGGTATTTTACAGAAAGTGCGCTTGGACACTGAAAAATTCATTACTTCTTTTATCAGTGTTTTATTTGTAAGCCTGATCGGGATGATTTTTGTGATCGTTTATTCGTTAAGTGTAAGTTATAAAGTAACACTGATTTATTTTGCAGCCATCCCGATTATCACGTTTGTAAGCATGTTTTTGAGCCGGAAAATTAAAACGATCCAGAAAAAAATCGTATCACAAACCACTACGCTCGCTGGTTCAACTACAGAATCGCTTCGGAATATTGAGTTAATCAAAAGTTTGGGCGTAGCCGGACAAGAGATTAAAAGATTGAACAAAACCACTTATCAAATCCTCGAACTTGAACTCAAAAAAGTAAAATACGTACGCAGCATGAGTTTTGCGCAAGGAACAACGGTTAATTTTGTGCGTAGCGGAATGCTGATTGTTTTGCTGATCCTGATTTTTGAAAAGACAATTTCTCCCGGACAGTATTTTACGTTTCTATTTTACTCATTTTTCCTGTTCAATCCTTTACAGGAACTGGGTAATGTGATCTTGTCTTGGCGGGAAGCAGAAGTTTCGCTTAGTAATTTCAAGCAAATTTTAAGCGCAGAAATTGATGTAAAACCAGAAAAACCGGTTCATCTGCCAAAAATAAATATGCTCACTTTTGATAAAGTAAGCTTTAGGCATTTAACAGGAAAACGGAATGCCATCAGCGATATTGATTTTAGTGTTGAAAAAGGAGAAACTATTGCTTTTGTCGGGCCGTCCGGTTCTGGGAAAACTACTTTGGTAAAAATGCTGGTAGGTTTGTATCAACCTTTAAACGGAAAAGTTCTTTATAATAATGTCAGCAGTTCTGAGATTGATTTAGATCAGCTACGCGAGAAAATTGGTTTCGTAACACAGGATACACAACTATTTTCAGGCACCATCCGCGAAAATTTACTTTTTGTTCAACCAAATGCTACAGATGAAGAATGTATTTCGGTGATGCAAAGAGCGGCATGCTACAACCTACTCGCGCGTGCAGAAAAAGGTTTGGATACGGTTATCGGTGAAGGCGGCGTAAAAGTTTCGGGCGGAGAAAAGCAGCGCCTGTCAATTGCAAGAGCATTGCTTCGGAAGCCGGACTTACTGGTTTTTGATGAAGCAACTTCCTCATTGGATTCGATTACAGAAGAAGAAATTTCTAAAACGATACGTGATGTTTCGGAGCTTGAAAACCACATTACAATTTTAATTGCGCATCGTTTATCTACTATTTTACATGCAGACCGGATTTATGTTTTGGAGAAAGGCCGCATTATTGAATCTGGGAAACACGCCGACTTGTTAGATTTAAAAGGTTTATATTATGCAATGTGGCGGCAACAAATTGGAGAGCGAGTAGAAACCGAAGTATAATTCTTCACATTATAATTTTGTCATTCTAACTAAAAGAAAAATTTTATAGAATGAATATAAATTTAGGTTGATAAAAGAAGTATTGTACTTTAAAGAAAGTTTTTTCTTGAAATCAAAATAATAGCATAGAAATGTATTCAACCCAAAACTTATGCTTTTGCTACGTCTGGTGCATTGATTTCATTCAGTTGCATCGGCACTAGTTTTTTGGTTTTCAAAAAAGTTGTCAGCACTACCACCAACGTCATTGTTCCACCAAAAATAACCGATGTAACGGTTCCCATTAACCTTGCTGTAACACCAGATTCAAAAGCTCCAATCTCGTTGGAAGAACCAATAAACATCGAATTTACTGCAGAAACTCGTCCACGCATTTGATCTGGCGTAAGTAACTGCATAATGGTAGACCGAATCAAAACGCTAATACTATCAAATGCACCCAAAGTAAACAGGAAAAATAATGACAAGTAAAAGTTTTTAGATAAGCCAAAACAGATAATTGAGATGCCAAAGCCAACTACGGCGATCAGCAAGTTGCGCCAAGGTTTGCCCATCGGCGAGAAACGCGTCATGGCTAGCATTGTTAACACTGCACCAACAGAATCTGCGGCTCGCATCAACCCAAAACCCTCCGCTCCTACTTTTAATATATCGTTGGCAAAAATCGGAAGTAAAGCAACCGCTCCACCAAAAAATACGGAGAACAAATCCAGGCTTAAAGCACCCAACAACATCCGGTTACCAAACACAAAACTAATGCCTTCAGAGAGGCTTTTATAGATACTTTCTTTTGGTACAAACTCTGCTTCATGCCGGTTCAGGGTAATGATGGCGATAATTGCAGTAGTGATAAATACGACTACAATTGTAAAAGTGATAGAAATTCCTAAGCGATCAAAGATTAAACCACCAGCCAGCGGACCTAAAACTGAGGCTGTTTGATAAGCAGAACTATTCCAGGTAGAAGAATTTGGGTACAATTCGCGTGGAATAATCCGTGTCATTACAGAAAAAGCGGTTGGCCCGTAAAATCCTCTCGCTAACCCAATAAAAAAAATCATTACATAAAGCGTTACAACGATATGACCGCTGCTTAAGTACCGGGTTGCTGCTGGTAGAGTAACCAATAGCATTACGGTAGAACAAACCCACATAACCGAAAAAATAAGCAGGAGTAAGCCTTTCTTTTCTGATTTATCGGCCACATAACCGCCATATAAAGCAATACCGATGGAAGGAATGGCTTCCGTTAAACCGATCATGCCTAAAGCTAATGCACTATGTGTAAGCTGGTAAATATGATAACCAATAATTACAGCTTGCATCTGATAAGCAAACGTAAGAAAGAAACGCATGGCTAAATATGACCTAAACTCCTTGAAACGGAGCGCGGCAAATGGATCGGGGTTTTTAACTACTTGTGGGGAATCTTCGTCGGACACGGATACTAATTTTTGTATGCTAAAAGAAGCACGTTAATTTGATTATTGTTTTTATTAAAATGACAACCCATGCTGGTCAATCAGGTAGATTAGGGAAGCTATAGATGCAGCTCCTAACTCCAATTCACGCTTATTTACATTTTCAAAAATATCTTTTGCAGTATGATGAAGATCAAAATAACGCTGAGAATCCGGGCGAAAACCAATCAAAGTAATATTGGGCATCGTTGCTTTTAAAGGCTCGATGTCTGTTCCGGCACCACCTTTTATTAAACGGTCAACTTCGTACGGTTCGAGCAACGGTTTCCAGTTTTTAATCATTCCCCGCAACATTTCCGGTTTTATATCGCTAAATGAAAAACCGCGTGGTGTAAAGCCACCTTCGTCTGATTCTATAGCAGCCAGATGTTTTTCGTTATTTTTTTGGGCGAGTTCTGCATATTTTAAGCCTCCTTTATGTCCGTTTTCTTCATTCATAAACATAACGGCACGGATGGAATGTTTAGGGCGATAACCCAAAGTTTTGAAAATCCGCAATACTTCTACCGATTGCATCACGCCGGTACCGTCATCATTTGCGCCTTCGGCCAAATCCCAGGAATCAAGGTGGCCGCCAACAGTAATAAATTCGTTTAGATTTTCCGTTCCTTTCAATTCACCTACAACATTGTAAGAAAGTACATCAGGTAATGTTTCACAGCTTTGTTTCAGATAGAACCTTACATTTTTTTGCTGCTTTAACATGGAACTAAGCAAATTTGCTCCTTTGGTAGAGATTGCTGCTGCCGGAATTTTGTTTCCGCCATCTTCGTAAGCAGTTGCGCCGGTATGGGGATAATCGTCCAGAATCTCTGTCATCGAACGCACAATTACACCAACTGCACCATATTTTGCAGCTTCTGCAGGGCCGCGAAAACGCTGATCGCTTGCTGCACCATAAGCTGCACCGGTTTCGATAAAGCGCGGATTAAAAGGCCGGTTGTAAAATATTATTTTTCCTTTTATTGCGCTTTCACCCAAAACTTTTAATTCCTGCAAACTTTGTACTTCAATTACGCTGGCTGTTAAACCACTTTTTACTGTACCGACAGAACCTCCCAGCGCAACCACTGAAACCGCAATCTGCTGATTGCCGGATACTATCTTTGCCTGCTCTTTTTCGCCCCGAACCCAATGCGGCACCATTACTTCTTGCAAAAATACACGGTCAAAACCGTATTGCTCCATTAGCTTTTTCGTCCAGTCCACAGCTTTTTGTGCATTGGCAGAACCGCTTAACCGTGGACCAATTTTCTTACATAAATATTCCAGATTTTGGTATGGCTGTCCGTTAACTAAAGCTTCATCATAAATTTTTCTCAAAAACAAAGAATCATTGTTTTGAGCAGATGCAGCCAGCGAACCAATTAATAACAGGGAAAGTAAAAATTTTAACTTCATAAAAACAGCATGTTCAGCAAAGTAGAAATTTGCGGTGGTTTATACAAAATATCAGGAAATTTTATTCCAGCTCAAGCCTTCATTTTTTTGTTGAAAATGCTGCTGCAATACTGCATTTTCTGACAATTCCAATTGCGGATCAGTTTTAAAAAGCTGCTCCACCTCCTGCCGGGCCAGTTGCAGCAAAGCTTGATCTGTTGTCAAACTGGCTATTTTCAGATCCAGCACGCCACTTTGTTGTTTTCCTTCAATGTTTCCCGGACCGCGGAGCTGCAAATCTATTTCCGAAATTTCAAAACCATCATTGGTTTGCACCATCGTTTCCAGTCTGATTTTTCCTTCTTTAGATAACTTCTGGCTGCTCATCAAAATACAAAACGATTGCTCTGCACCTCGCCCCACACGTCCGCGCAACTGATGTAATTGGGAAAGCCCAAAGCGTTCTGCATTCTCAATAATCATGACAGAAGCATTTGGCACATTAACGCCAACTTCAATTACCGTTGTGGCCACCATAATCTGCGTTTCACCTTTTACAAAACGGTTCATTTCAAAAGCTTTATCTGCAGCAGAAAGTTGCCCATGCACAATACTGATCCGAAAATCCGGTAGTGGAAACTCGCGCGACATCACCTCTACGCCATCTTCCAGATTCTTTAAATCCAGTTTTTCACTTTCTTTAATCAGCGGATAAACTACATAAACCTGCCGCCCTTTGGCAATTTCTTCTTTCATGAAACCAAACATGCGTAGGCGGTTATTTTCAAAAAAGTGTTTTGTGGTGATTGGTTTTCTTCCGGCCGGCAACTCATCAATCACAGAAACATCCAGATCGCCGTATAAAGTCATGGCCAACGTGCGCGGAATTGGTGTGGCTGTCATCACCAGAATGTGCGGTGGAATGCTGTTTTTACGCCATAACTTTGCGCGTTGCTCTACACCGAAACGATGCTGCTCATCAATCACCACAAAACCTAAATTTTTAAATTGTACTTTATCTTCGATTAAAGCGTGCGTACCAATCAAGATTTGCAATTTACCGCTTTCTAGATCAGCATGAATTATATTTCGGGCTTTTTTAGGAGTCGATCCCGTCAATAAAGCAACTTGTACAAAACCATCGCCCAAAAGCTGTTTTACGGATTGAAAATGCTGATTAGCCAGAATCTCTGTTGGTGCCATCATACAGGTTTGGAAACCATTGTCAATCGCCAGCAAAATACTCATTAACGCCACTACCGTTTTACCGCTGCCTACATCGCCTTGCAGCAACCGGTTCATCTGGATGCCTTTTTGCGTATCCAGCCGAATTTCCTTAACCGTTCTTTTTTGTGCCGAAGTAAGTGGAAACGGAAGCTTTTCAGTATAAAATTCGTTAAAGTAAGCACCCACTTTACCAAAAGTATTTCCCTTGAACTTGTGCTCGCGGAACAATTTATTTTTCAGTAGTTTAAGCTGAAGGAAAAAAAACTCCTCAAACTTCAAACGTTTGGATGCTTCTTTTAGCTGCTCAAAATTGTCCGGGAAATGGATTTGCTGATAAGCTTTAGCACGGTTGATTAACTGATTTTTTGCCAGCAAATACGGTGGCATGTTTTCAGAAAGATTTCGGCCGTATTGTTCCAGCAGGATGGCTACCAGTTTCTGTATTCCTTTAGAATCTAAAAGAAACTTTTTGAGTTTTTCGGTAGAAGTATAAGCGGGCTGCAAAGCTAAACTTCCTTTGTTTTCTGCAGGTTTAGAACTATAAGGTTCCGTTTCCGGATGTGCAATCTGTAATTTGTTATTAAAAAAGCCAGGTTTCCCAAAAAAAACATACACTTTGCCCACTATCAGATTCTGAAAAATGCGTGTAATTCCCTGAAACCAAACCAGTTCTATCGGTCCGGTTTCATCCTGCGCAGAAGCAACCAGACGTTTACCAACTTTTTCGCCCGTAATTTCCTTATGAGTTAATCTGGCCAGAATTTGCACGTAAGGCAATTCAGGCGATACTTCTTTTACCTTATAAAAACGCGTGCGGTCAATATATTTATATGGAAAATGCTGTAGCAAATCTCCATATGTAGCAATGCCGAGTTCTTTTTTCAAAGCTTCAGCCCGTACAGCTCCTACACCTTTTAAATACTCAATTGGCGTTTGAAAAAATTCGTCCAATAAATAATCAGGTTAAAACGATTTCAATTTTATGCCGATAAAAACAGCAGTTATATTATGCTTTGATTGCAATTGCAGAAATTTCGACGTTTACATTTTTCGGAAGCACAGAAACTTCCACTGTTTCTCTTGCCGGAAAATTTCCGCTAAAGTAAGAACCATAAATTTCATTTACCAAAGCAAAATTGTTCATGTCCGATAAAAAGATTGTGGTTTTTACAACGTGATCAAAGGTTAAACCGGCTGCTGTTAATATCGCTTTCAGGTTTTTTAAAACTGTATGCGTCTCTGCAGTAATATCCTCGGTAATTAGCTGACCAGAACTTGCCTCGATTGCAATTTGGCCGGAAATAAATAGAAAACCACCGGCCGCAACTGCCTGATTGTACGGCCCGATTGGCTGCGGTGCTTCTTTTGTATTGATAATTTCTTTCATCGTTTAAGTATAAACCAGTCAATCAGTTTCCAGATAATGCCCAGCAAAAACATAATAATAGCTGTTTTATTGATAAAATGCATTGCCCGGATATTGAAATTATCCGGCCGGCTTTTATCTTTTTTCCTGAAAAAGTACATGGTGCAAATATAAAAAAAGGGGTTCAGAAAATATCTGAACCCCTTTATATGAATTAAATTTATTAATTACATACCTGTTTTCAATTCAACACGACGGTTTAATACACGTCCTTGTTCTGTTGAGTTATCAGCAACCGGATTAGTTTCTCCGTTAGCTTTGATTTTTAAACGTTTGGCATCAACACCAGAGTTAACCAAGTAGGTTTTAACTGAGTTTGCTCTGTCTTTAGATAAACGCATGTTGTGTGCAGCTGAACCTTCGGAAGAAGCATAACCATCCAATTCAAAAGTCATTGTTGTATTGCTTCTCATATCCGCAGATAATTTATCTAAAGTTGGATAAGCTGAAGTTCTTAATACTGAACTATCAAATTCAAACTGAATATTAGAATAAGTACCTGGAGTGGAAGCCATCATTGTAGTATCCGGTTTAGGGAACTTGATTTCACAACCAGAACCATCTACAACAGTACCTGCAGGCGTACCTGGGCATTTATCAAATTGATCAGAAACACCATCACCGTCAGAATCTTTTTTCAGATCGTCAACTGATTTTTCTACGTTGGATACACGGCCTTTCAATGCTTCAACCTCTTCACGCAAAGTTGGGTCTTTCAACTCATCATACATCATGGCAAGTGGATTTACCCAATCCAGATTCGGCTTTGATGATTTGCCTAAAGTAAATTCTAAACCACCATAACCGTAAGAAAATTTATCTTTTGTTGGATAGTTAATATTAGCTCCATCAAAATTATCTCCATCAACAAAGTTGGCAGTATAACCTAAGTTTAAGGCTACAACTTCAGACAGTTTGAATTTGACACCAACACCAACCGGGATAATCAGTTCATGAACATATGTACGGCCATCGGCTGCGTGATCTTTATAATCAACTACTGTACCATTTGCCAAAGTAACCTTTGGCGCATAAGCAGCATAGCCACCACCGGCTGTTACAAAGAAATTTACAGAATTTTTTCTACGCAAAAAATCAACAGTTGCAACGTTAGCTACACCCATTAAATTTGCATAATATGCTAAATCAGTTTTAAATGACTGATAACCATCTTTTACACCATTAATCGCACCTGATCTATTTCTGCTATTATCTCCTGAAACAGTACCACGCATCACGTTTAATTGTAAGCCAAATGCATGTCCTAGTTGCTCTCTAAATGAAATACCGTAACCCAGTTCGGAGTTACTTTTAGTAAAATCATTTACACCAAAAGGAATATTTGGTGTCAGCACACCCGCATTTGCTCCGATGCTAAAAGTTCTGTACTGCCCTCTGCCACCAAATACTTTTGATGACCCTGGAGCAACAGTTGTAGTCGAATCTGTAGAGGTTTGTGCATGGGCGGCAACAACACTCATCAGGGAAGCTATCGACAGAACAACCGTTTTCTTTAAGGTAGAATAATTCATAATTTTAAGATTAACGATTTTAATTGTGATTTTTTTTCAAAAATAGTTATTATGTTTGATTCGTTGTACCAAACTCCGTTCCAATTTTATATTTTATTTTCCTGAATAAATATATAAATTTTTAACGTATGATATAAATTATTGTTTTTCAATGAAATATAACCAAATTGCTAATGATGTGTTTTCTACGAACAGAATTAGATTTTGTTCTTTATTAAAACCGAATTCATTAGTTTTGATTAATTCTAACGACGAATTTCCTCGCAGCGGCGATCAAAACCACGTTTTCAGGCAAAATGCTGATTTACTTTACCTAAGCGGCATCGATCAGGAACAAACAATCTTACTTTTATTTCCGGATTGCCCAAACCCATTATACCGGGAAGTACTTTTTTTAAGACAAACCAACGAACATATTGCCGTTTGGGAAGGTCATAAATATACACGGGAAGAAGCCGAAAGAGCGTCTGGCATCAAAAAAATATTCTGGTTACAGGAGTTCGACGCAATTTTATCTGCTGTAATATTTTATGCAGAAAATATCTATCTTAATACAAACGAAAACGATCGCTATACACATGCAGTTTCTTATCGCGATCTGCGTTTTATCCAACAATTAAAAGAAAAGTATCCACTGCACCAATATTTTAGGGCTGCACCAATTTTTCGAGATTTGCGTGCCGTAAAATCTCCTGCAGAAATTGAGCTAATTAGTAAAGCCTGCCAACTAACGAGCGATGCTTTTTTCAGGGTGCTAAAATTTGTTAAACCTGGCGTGGGCGAGTACGAGATCGAAGCCGAAATCATCCATGAATTTATCCGCCAGCGCGGAACCGGCCATGCCTATAACCCTATTATCGCTTCGGGTAGCAATGCCAACATTTTGCATTACAATGATAACAATCAAATTTGCAGAACTGGCGAAGTGATACTGATGGATTTTGGTGCCGAGTATGCCAATTACAATGCCGATATGACGCGCTCTATACCGGTGAACGGCCGTTTTACACCTCGACAAAAATCAGTTTACAATGCAGTTTTAAAAGTAATGAAGTTATCTATCGAACTTTTAAAACCGGGCGTGATTTGGAATGCTTATCATGAAGAAGTCGGCAAAATAATGACTTCGGAATTGATTGATCTGGGCTTGCTGGACAAACACGACGTAGCAAAGCAGGACCCAACGATGCCGCTTTACAAAAAATATTTTATGCACGGCAATTCGCACCATCTGGGTTTGGATGTGCATGATTTTGCTGGAAGATATACGCCTTTTGCAGCCGGAAACATATTGACAGTAGAGCCGGGAATTTATATTCCAGCAGAAGGTTTGGGCATCCGTTTAGAAAATAATATCCTGATTACCGAAAATGGTACCATTGATTTGATGGCTAATATTCCGATTGAAGCCAATCATATTGAAGAGCTGATGAATGCTTAATTTATAGTGGTAAAAACAGCATTCAGTTTTAAGATAAAGTCCATTCAAATTACAGTTTTATCAAAGAATGGCCGATAAAAGAAGCATCTTGATTATTCTACTTAATTTCAACAGTGCTCACTTACTCGAAATATTTGCTTTTGCTACTATTCAAAGTGCTGTTGTTTTGTTTAAAGTCATTGTGGTTCTTCAATGAATAGTTTTTAGTGCGATATGGGGAAACCGACTGTGTTAGTAACTTTCGATTCTATGAAAGATACCAATCGAGGTTATTTTTCTTTTGGAAAAGGCCTTGGTAATGCTTTGATCAAAAAAAATAATGAAAAATTTAATTTGGAATTTTATCTGGCAAAGGATACAGATTCCCATAATTTGTTTAAAGAAAAAGTAAAAATATTTTTTTTTTCAAGGTGGCATAGACTATTTTTTCCGGCTTATAACAAGTTTTCAGTTGTTCATTTTAGCGATCAGTTTTGCAGATTAAGACCAAGTATGGTGAATGCAAAAAAGATCATGACTATCCATGATATGAACAAAGTGCATTTGAAATATAGTAAACCACATCGGATTAAAGCGTACTTGAATAAATTAAGAAAGTTTATTTCCGATTGTGATAAGGTAGTTACAATTTCCAAATTTGTAGCAAAAGATGTATTGCATTATTTCCCTGAAGCCAGCAATAAATTGAGTGTTATTTATAATGGTGCTGACAAACTCATTGTACCTGATTTTCATCAACCAAAATATTTACCAACAAAACCATTTATTTTTACAATCGGCTTACTTTCGGTGCAAAAGGGCTTCCATTTTTTACCTTGTCTTTTGCAAGGCAATGATTATGAACTGATTATATCTGGAATAGAAACACCTCATAAAAAGCGCATACTTGAAGAAGCAGAAAAATTCGGCTGTCAAAATCGGCTAACTATAACTGGGCCGATAACAGAAGCAGATAAAGCATGGTATTATAAAAATTGTAGCGCATTTGCTTTTCCTTCTATTGCAGAAGGATTTGGATTACCTGTAATTGAAGCCATGCACTTTGGCAAACCAGTTTTTTTATCAAAATTTACTTCTTTACCAGAAGTTGGCGGGGATGTAGCTTATTACTTTGACAATTTTGAACCTGAGCACATGCAGGAAGTATTTGCTGATGGAATGATGGACTTTAAAAATCGCAACCTAGAAGCAGAAACGATTAAACAAGCTAATAAATTTTCGTGGGAACAAGCTGCAGAGCAATATTTAAATCTTTATAAAGAATGTTTAAACTAGTTTTTAAAAGCTTTAATCCCTACAAACAATACAATTTTCATGGCTGATGCAAGCTATAGATACAAATCGTACTCCAACTTCTAAATTTTCTTAATTTTGCGGTATAACGTTTTAAATGAAAACTTATTTCCGATTACTTTCCTTTGCCAAACCGATAGAAAAATTTGCTATTCCTTATATCATTACCACTATTTTATCTGTCATTTTTAACACACTAAACTTAACTTTAGTAGCCCCTCTCCTGACGACTTTATTCGCTAAAGACAGAACTGCAACTATTATAGCAAAGCCTAAAAGTTTCTTTTCTATTGTAGATACTTTCACCTATTATGTACAATATGCCAACATCCATTACGGGCTTTTAAATGCCTTACAATTTGTTTGTACTGCAATTATTGCAGCAACTTTTTTAGGTAATCTTTTCCGGTACATCTCTCAGCGGATTATGGAAAACCTGAGGATTCATACTTTACTTAATCTTCGTAAAGCTGTATTTAATAATGTAATGAACCTGCATTTGGGCTATTTCAGCAATGAGCGAAAAGGAGATATTATTTCAAAAATAGCTTCTGATGTACAGGTTGTACAGTTTTCGGTTACAGGCACATTACAGGTTGTTTTTAAAGAGCCTTTTCAACTGATTGCTTATATAATAATGCTGTTTTTAATCAGTTATAAACTTACTTTATTTTCATTATTGGTAATTCCTGTTTCGGCATTTGTAATTTCCCGGATTGTAAAAAGTTTGAAACAACAAGCGGCTGCGTCACAGCAATCTTATGGCAATATGATTAGTTATCTGGATGAAGCTTTATCCGGTATTAAAATTATCAAAGCTTTTAACGCTACTGCTTTTATCAAGCAAAAGTTTAGTAACGAGAATAACAGCTATTCACGCATTGTTAGGTCAATGGCAAAAAGACAGCAATTAGCTTCACCAGTTTCAGAGTTTTTAGGCGTTTCGATGGTAGCTGGCGTGGTTTTATATGGTGGTTCGTTAATCATAAAACATCAATCCGCCGCGCTTACACCCGAATCTTTTATCCTATATATAATTTTGTTTTCACAAGTGATGCGACCTGCAAAAGCTATTTCCGATGCTTTCAGCAATATCCATTCAGGTATTGCAGCAGGTGAACGAGTTTTGGAACTGATCGACACAAAACCCCAAATTACAGATGTGACTGATGCTGTTTTTATCGATACTTTTTCGGATTGTATTGAATTGAAAAATGTTTCCTTCGCTTATGACGAAAAACAGGTGCTAAAAGAAGTATCGCTCGTTATCCCGAAAGGAAAAAACATTGCGTTAGTTGGCCCATCAGGAGGTGGAAAATCTACGTTAATGGATTTACTGCCACGGTTTATAGAACCTACAACTGGTAAAATTTATATTGATGGAAAAGATATTCAACATACAAAAACTGATTCTTTGAGAGCATTGATGGGATTTGTTAACCAGGAATCTATTTTATTCAACGATACTATTTTTAACAACATCGCTTTTGCCAAACCAAATGCCACCCAGGCAGAAGTAGAAGCTGCTGCACGGATTGCAAACGCACATGAGTTTATTTTGAATACCGAAAACGGCTACCAAACCAATATTGGCGACCGTGGTTCCAAACTTTCGGGCGGACAAAAACAGCGGATTAGTATTGCAAGAGCTGTTTTAAGCAATCCGCCGATTATGCTTTTGGATGAAGCAACTTCTGCCTTGGATACAGAATCCGAAAAACTGGTGCAGGATGCTTTAAATAATCTCACTAAAAACCGCACTTCGTTAATTATTGCACATCGTTTGAGTACAATACAAAACGCAGATGAAATTGTAGTTTTAGAAAATGGACAAATTGTAGAACAAGGCAATCATCAGCAACTCATCAATAAAAATGGCTTGTACAAAAGACTGATTGACATGCAAACTTTTAATGCAAATTAATTTACTTGACAAGTATGTTTAAAAAAAGAAATTTAGCTAAAAAACTTTGGCTAAAATTTTATAATCCAGTTTTATATAAACAATATAAGTGGGAGCTAAGAAACTATACTGAACAGGAAGTTCTAAATTTTTTTACAGGCACAAACCGTTTAGATACAAGAGAGAAAATAATTGAAACAGCTCAAAAAAATAAATCACTAAATATTATTCATAGCGGAAACGCGGGAGATGTAATATATTCATTGCCAACAATAAAAAAAATTCATGAAATAACAGGAGTTCCAATTAATTTGTATTTACGTTTAAACCAGCCATTACCTACTCCAATTTACAGTACTACTTCTCATGCTTTGGGTACTGTGATGATCAATCAAAAGATGGCTGATATGCTATTTCCTTTATTTAGTTTACAAAATTACATTAATGAAAGCAGTGCTTATAATAATCAGAAAATTCATATTGATTTAGACTTTTTTCGTTCTAAAACAATAAAATTAAAAAATTCTAATATAGCCAGATGGTACAGTTATACTACAGGTATTACACCAGAACTTTGGAAGCCTTGGCTTAAAGTTGAACCAAATTACTCTTATGCAGATAAAATTGTTTTAGCAAGAAGTGAGCGCTATCGAAATTCTACAATCAAATATTCGTTTTTAAAAGATTATAAAAATACTGTTTTTATCGGTGTAAAATCCGAATATGAGGATATGAAAAAAGCTATTCCTGATTTAAAATGGTTGCAAGTAAAAGATTTTTTAGAAATGACACAGATTATAGCTGGTTGCAAATTTTTTATTGGCAACCAGTCTTTTCCATATGCAATTGCCGAAGGATTAAAATCACCACGAATATTAGAAGCCTATTATCATGTAGCCGATGTAATTCCTGAGGGTGAAAACGCACATGATTTTTATTACCAAAATCATTTTGAATCACTTGTAAAAGAATTATCCAACTTTTAACCTGCAAAGAATATAAAATTATGCTGAAAAAAGTTGCTGTAATTATTCCGTTTTATCGAAGTACGTTGTCAGCGTATGAAATAATTGCATTACAACAATGTGAACTTGTATTATCTGAATATCCTAAAATTGCAATTAAACCAGCTAATCTTACTTTACCTGCCGGATCAGAAACGGTTTCTTTTAATGATATGATTAGTTTTGAAAACTGTTTTTTTGAAGGTATAGCAGGATACAATCATTTAATGCTTTCACCAGAATTTTACAAAACATTTTTGGATTATGAATACATATTGATTTATCAGTTAGATGCTTTTGTTTTTAAAAATGACCTTGAACATTGGTGTAATCAAAACTTAGATTACATCGGTGCACCCTGGATCAGAAAAAAAGATGATAAAAGTATATTTAAAAAAGTACAAATAAAGTTGCAATCATCATTATATACTTATTTCAATATTCATCAAAAAGGATTACCCAGTAGAAAACAATTTACCAACAAAGTTGGTAACGGTGGATTATCTTTAAGACGGGTAAAAAAATTTTATGATTTGACTATAACAATGAAATCTTCAATCGATTTTTATCTTTCTCAAACAGCATACCAATACAATGAAGATTCTTTTTGGAGTATTGAAGTTAATAGAAAAGAAAAGGTATTAAACATTCCAACTTGGAAAGTAGGTTTAAAGTTTGCCTTTGAAACTTATCCAGAGAAAGCATATTTTTTAAATAAACAGATTTTACCATTCGGCTGCCATGATTGGGATAAATATTTGGATTTTTGGAGACCAATTTTTAAACTTTACAATTACAATATTTAACTTGTGATGATAGTTGTTTAAAAAAGGATTATTGTACTTCTTTTATCAATGAAAATTTAGAAAGAGTTAATTGGAAGCAGCAAAATTACCAATACTTAAAAAGATAGTATCTTTTTCGTATCAATACCGTTACTCGGTTTGTACGCTGGTTACCAATTGGAATGAGTATCAGGAAATGTTACAGTCATTTCTTCAAGCTGGATTTACAGAAACTATAAGTGAGTTCATATATATTGATAATATTACTCAAAATACACATGATGCTTATCAGGGTTTAAACCGGTTTTTACAGGAAGCTCAAGGAGAATTAATTATTATTTGCCATCAGGATATTCTGATCGATTTAGACAAGATTGAAGACTTGGAAAACAGAATCGAAGAAATAGAAAAACTTGATCCAACTTGGGCAATTTTAAGCAATGCTGGCGGCATAGAAAACAACCTTTACCAACGTGTAGCCGTACATATTAATTATGCTGACGGTTTTAAACAAACAGCCGGAGAACTCCCACAAAAGGTTTGTAGCGTAGATGAGAATTTTATAGTGATAAAAAAAGCAGCCAACCTTGCTTTATCTGGCAATTTATCCGGTTTTCATTTGTACGGTTTGGATTTATGCTTAATTGCAGAATTATTGGGCTTTAATGCTTATGCTATTGATTTTTTGTTAACACATAAAAGTTATGGCAATCCAGATATAAGTTATAATATAGTTTTACAAAGTTTAAAACAGAAGTACTTTTATTTTATGCGAAGCAGACAGATTCTGACTACTTTTGCAGATTTTCGGTTATCGGGTTCTTCATTTCAAAGGTGGTTTCTCTCGTTAAAATGGATAAAAAAAATCATTCGGAAATCCCACAAAATCAAACACTTGAATTTAGGAAAAAAATATTCCAACGATCTCCATAAGTTATAATGCCTTTTTTATACCTTATTTTAATGTTACTATACTTGTGATATTTTTTTCAAGTTTAGCTTACATATATCATTTAAGATCATTAAATATGATGCCTTCTACTTTGATTTCTGTTGCATTGTGTACTTATAATGGTGAAAAATACATTGAAGAACAATTGCATAGTATTCTAAATCAAACGTATCAAAATTTAGAAATTATTATTGTGGATGATTGCTCAACAGACAATACATGGGCTATAATTAAAAGTTATGCAACTAAAGATACAAGGATAAAGTATTTTAAAAACAATGAAAATATAGGTTTTAATAAAAACTTTGAAAAAGCAATTTCATTAACTTCCGGAGATTTTATTGCACTAAGTGATCAGGATGATATATGGAAACCATTCAAATTAGAATTACTATTAAAGAATATTGATGACAATTGGTTAATATTTTCCAACTCCTCATACATTAATGAAAACGGAGACCCTGCTAACAAGGATTTATTACAAAATTTTTCACTTATTCAAAAAAGCTATAAAAGTATATTGTTACACAATTGGGTAACTGGCCATACTACTTTATTTACACGTAAGTTGCTAAATTATATAATGCCATTTCCTGAGAGTGGTTTTTATGATTGGTGGATAGGTTTTGTAGCTATTTATCATCATAAAATTACCTACTTAGATAAAGTTCTTACCTTTTATAGAGCACATACAAATTCTGTTATCCAAAAAGAACTTCAAATGTCCTATAGAAAGTATAAGAAGTATCAACTCAATTCAACAATTATGATGCTTACTGCTTTTATCAACTATAAAAATGTTGTTGATTTAGATAAAAATTTTATCTCTAACTTATTAAATGCTTTACTTTTTAAAAAGAGATATCTTATTATAATCCCTCTTTTGAGTATGATTTATAGTAACTATAATGAATTTTATTCTGATAGAAAGAAAAGAGAAGGATTATCAAAGCTTAATTTTGCTTACAAGATTGCAAAAAGTATTTAAACTACTTTTAGTACATTAATAATTATACTAAATGTTCAAAATTTACACTAATCAGAGTTTAACATATTAGTTAGATTCGATTGTACATATATAAGTAAAACATTTTTCATGCTAAACCCAAAAAATAAAGTTAACTACGATTTCATTGATTATATAAGATTCATAGCAATTATTTCAATAGTTATAGAGCATAGTTACTTCTGGCCAGCCAGTGTATATTTTAAAGATTTACCTGAACAGCTAATCCAAACTTTCTCCATGCAAATTTTTAAATTTGGATCAGTTATATTTTTTTTATTGGCCGGTTTTCTTATTGGAGATAAAATTGATAACTACACACCTTTTGATTATTTAAAGCGAAGGTTTGATAATACTTTTAAACCTTGGCTGTTTTGGGTAGGAATATATATTTTAATAGAATATATAAATTCTGTTGTGGGATATTTGAGGTTTGGAGGTTCTGATGCATTTAGCAAACCTAGTACATACCTATACGATTTGATAAGTTATGTTCTGTTTGAAACCAGCTTTTGGTTTATCATTAATTTTTTAACAGGAATTGCTATATTGATGTTATTTAGAAAATACATCTATTCCTTTAAATTTGGTTTAATCTTGTGTTTATGTTCTTTGTTTTATGCGGTAAATATTTACTTTGATTGGGTTCCAAGTCGGCATACAACCGCATTTTTAGGTTTTGTTTTCTATCTATGGCTTGGCGTGCAAATGAATAAATATTATGCTGATTTTTTAAATTGGATTAATAAAACAACATTAGCATCATTAGTGATTGTATGTATTTTTAGCTTTTTTTTGGCTTCAGCAGAAAGCCTGTATTTAACAAATTTTCACCTAAAAGCGGATCCTTATAATACATTAAGAATTACTAATATATTTTATTCTTTAATTGCTTTTTTGCTTCTATTTAAAATTGGCAACATCAACTGGATTAAAAAATTAAATCCTAGAAACACTACCTTTGGCATATATTTAATACATTATAGTGTTATTGTTCAAGGTTTACCTTTAATTTTTAGACCGCTTAATATTGACTATTTGCATAAAGGAGCACTTTTTTTATTTGGGTTTCAGTTGATAAGATTTGTTATTGCTTTTGCGGTTAGTTATTTTCTTACTATTCTTATAGGTAGATCTAACCGGATTAAATGGATCGTAGGACAGTAACCTTATCTAGGATTGATTGTGTAAAAAAAGAGCCTTGCCAAACACTATTGACAAGGCTCTTTTAATTTTAAGATAAACATATCTCTGTTATGCTATTTTCTTTTTTACCTCAACGTTTTCATAAGCTTCAACAATATCCCCAACTTCTATGTTGTTAAAATTGTTAATATTCAATCCACATTCGTATCCTGTCAACACTTCTTTTACATCATCTTTATAACGTTTCAAAGAGGCCAATTCACCAGTATAAACTACTACGCCATCGCGCACAATCCGAATTTTACTATTGCGGTTGATTTTACCATCCAACACCATACAACCTGCAATGGTACCAACTTTACTGATTTTAAACGTTTCACGAATTTCTACATTGGCTACAATCTTCTCTTCAAAAGTTGGTGCCAGCATGCCTTCCATGGCCGTTTTAATTTCATTAATTGCATCGTAAATAATTGAATACAAACGAATATCAATTTGCTCCTGCTCGGCTAATTTACGAGCGCTACCAGAAGGACGAACTTGGAAACCAATAATGATTGCATCAGATGCAGAAGCCAGCAATACATCAGATTCAGAAATCTGACCCACTGCTTTTCCAATAATATTTACCTGGATCTGATCAGTAGAAAGTTTTAGCAAAGAATCAGAAAGTGCTTCTATAGAACCATCCACATCACCTTTCACAATAATATTGAGTTCTTTAAAGTTTCCAATTGCTAAACGACGGCCAATTTCATCCAGTGTAATGTGTTTTTGTGTACGTAAGCCTTGTTCACGTTGTAATTGCAGACGTTTGTTAGCAATCTCTCTAGCTTCAACTTCGCTTTCCATGGAGTTGAATTTATCACCTGCAGTTGGAGCACCCTGCATACCCAAAACTTGCACTGGGGTTGATGGACCAGCTTCTTCTACTCGTTGTCCACGTTCATTCGTTAAAGCTTTTACGCGTCCGCTATAACATCCAGCTAAAATTGGATCACCAACTTTTAGTTTTCCTGCCTGAACTAATACAGTTGTAACAATACCACGGCCTTTATCTAACGCAGCTTCAATTACTGTACCTACCGCACGCTTATTTGGATTAGCAGTAAGCTCAAGCAACTCTGCTTCCAACAAGATTTTCTCTAACAAAATATCAACGTTTAAGCCAGTTTTTGCTGAAATTTCTTGTGCTTGATATTTTCCACCCCAATCTTCTACCAATATATTCATGGCAGCTAACTGCTCACGTATTTTATTTGCATTTGCTCCCGGACGATCAATCTTATTAAAAGCAAAAATAATAGGTGCACCAGCGGCCTGCGCATGATTAATGGCCTCGCGGGTTTGCGGCATAATACTATCATCCGCAGCAATTACAATAATTACGATATCTGTTACCTGGGCACCGCGTGCACGCATTGCTGTAAAAGCCTCGTGACCTGGTGTATCCAAAAATGTAATTTTTTTATCGTTTTCTAAAGTAACTTCGTAAGCACCAATATGTTGTGTAATCCCCCCTGCTTCACCAGCAATAACATTTGTTTTGCGTATAAAATCTAGCAAAGATGTTTTACCATGATCTACGTGGCCCATGATGGTTACAATTGGAGCACGCGGAACTAAAGTATCAACCTGATCGGGTTCATCCAAGCTACCTTCTTCATCTTGAAGCTTAACGAATTCTACTTCATAACCAAACTCATCAGCTACAATAGTTAACGTTTCTGCATCCAAACGCTGATTGATTGAAACGAATAAACCCAAACTCATACAGGTAGAAATGATCTGAGTAACAGATACATCCATCATGGAAGCTAATTCATTTGCAGTAACAAATTCGGTAACTTTCAAAATTTTAGATTGCAACTGTTGCTCCATTGCCGCATCCTCTGCAGATGAAGCATAATCGTCTCGTTTTTGACGACGCATTTTAGACCGCTGAGCAAATTTACTGGATTTACCAGCACCGCTCAAACGCGCTAAAGTTGCTTTAATCTGATCCTGAATTTCCTTTTCAGTAGGCTCTTCTTTCGGTCCGGTTGAAACTGGACGATTATTTCCCTGATTATTTCGATTATCCGGTCGATTAGTATTCGCATTCCTGTTAAAAGGAGGCCGACTACCTGGCGCACCATTAGCTGGGCGCGGATGATTATTTTGTCCAGGGGTGAAACCATTTCCACCTTGAGGAGCTTGATTTTGATTGGTATGAGGCGGTTGCCCAGGTGCATTATCTTTACGCTTGCGTTTACGCTTTTGATCTGCAGCGCTATTTGCATTAGACGATGCAACAGGCTGATCTTTACGTTTAGGTGGAGTTACTGGTAAAGTAATTCTACCAACCACATTCGGGCCAGTTAACCGATCTGCACGTGCACGAATTACTTCTGTATCCGGGTGTGCTTCTTCTACAGGAGCAGGAGTTACAACAGATGCTGATTGCTCCGCTTTTGGTACTGCAACTGGTGGTATCTGTACGATAACTGGATGAATTGCAACAGGTGCGGCTACTTCAACAGGTTTCGGTACTTCTTTTATCGGTTCTTTTTCAACAACTGCTGGTTGCAAAACCGGAGCTGGTGCCGGAGGTGTTGCAAATTCAGGTTGTTTTGGCTGAACTGGTTCTGCTTTTGCAACAGGTTTTAGCACTTCTGCTTGAACTGGTTCCGGTGCTCTTTCAACCGGTTTTGGTATCTCAATAGGTTTTATTACTTCTACCTTCGGTACTTCTTTTACCACCTCTTTTTGCTGATGGTTTCTGCCATTCAAATCAGCTAAATTTATTTTACCTACAACTTTTACACCAGGTAAATGAGAATCATCTTTTGTACCTTGAACAGCTATAGGTCGGGCAGTATCAGCATGATTGCCGGAATTTTTAATCAACACTTCCTGATTGTCCAATTCACGGCTAGCAAAAGCAACAGGCTTTTCAGCCACTTGCACAGCTTCATCTTTTCTTATTTTTCCGATGCTGATCTGTTTTGCTTCTTCTTTTATATTTTTATCACCCTGAAATTCTTTCAAAAGAGATTCATACATATCACCACTTAACTGAGTAGTAGGTTTATTTTCTATTTTAAACCCTTTTCCACCCAGAAAACCAACTATAGTACCGGTGCCTATGTTCAGCTCTTTTGCTGCTTTAAATAATTTTATCGATTTGTCTTCTGACATTTATATTGCTTTCTGCACTTTTACACAAAAGTACATTTTTTAATTTGTTTTTTTGCTTTTATTCAAATTCTGACTGTAAAACCGACAGGACTTCTTTTACTGTTTCTTCTTCCAGATCGGTACGTTTTACCAGCTCGTCCACACTTAAATTTAAAATTGATTTAGCAGTATCCAAACCGATACGTTTAAACTCATCTAAAATCCAACCTTCAATCTCATCAGAGAATTCTTCAATATCCACATCCTCTTCGTGCTCATCCACTTCTCGGTAAACATCTACTTCATAACCTGTCAATTTACCTGCCAGTTTTATGTTATGGCCACCTCTACCGATTGCTAAAGATACCTGATCAGGTTTTAGATAAACAGCAGCTGTCTTCTTGTCATCATCCAGTTTAATAGAGGTAATTTTAGCAGGAGACAAAGCACGCTGAACATACAACGATAAATTATTGGTATAATTAATAACGTCGATATTTTCGTTTTTTAATTCCCTCACAATGCCATGGATCCGCGAACCTTTCATCCCAACACAAGCTCCAACCGGATCAATCCTATCATCATAAGATTCTACCGCAACTTTCGCTCTTTCACCTGGTTCTCGTACGATTTTTTTAATTACAATTAAGCCATCAAAAATTTCCGGAACTTCCATTTCAAACAACCGCTGCAAAAATTCTGGTGCAGTACGGGAAATAATAATCTTCGGATTACTGTTCAACATATCCACTTTTAGAATCACTGCACGCACAGAATCACCTTTTTTAAAGTAATCAGCCGGAATTTGTTCTGTTTTCGGAAGCAACAACTCATTGCCTTCATCATCCAAAATTAAAGCTTCTTTTTTCCAAACTTGATAAACTTCACCGGTTACAATCTCGCCAACGCGATCTTTATATTTTTTGTAGATTTCATCTTTTTCCAGTTCCAAAATTTTAGAAACCAGTGTTTGACGCGCAGCCAGAATTGCACGACGACCAAAACTTTCCAATGTAATCAGTTCGATCTGTTCATCACCAACTTCCAAATCAGGATCATAAGTTTTAGCTTCGGTTAGCTCAACTTCCAGATCGTCATCTTCAGAAAAACCATCTTCCATCACCATTCGCGTACGCCAGATTTCCAAATCGCCATTATCAGTGTTCACAATAATGTCGCAATTTTCATCCGTACCGTATTTTTTTCTGATCATGCTCCGCAGCACATCTTCCATCACACTCATCATCGTTGGGCGGTCGATGTTCTTGAAATCTTTAAATTCCTGAAAAGAATCAATTAAATTTATGTTGCTCATTTTCTTATTTAAATGATATTAAAACGATTGTTTCCTGAAGCTGAATATATTGCAACGCTGTTTCTGTAAAAGTAGCTTTTTTGCCTTTTACAGCTATTTTTTCTTCTATAACGACACCTTCTTCATTCGCAGATAAAAGTTCACCTTCTTTCTGACTGCCATCTGTGAGTTTTAAAAGCAGGTTGCGCCCGATGTTTTTTTGAAACTGGCGAACCGATTTCAATGGAAAATCAATTCCGGGAGAAGAAACTTCCAGGTTATATGCCTGTTCAATCACATTATTTTCCTCCAAATGAAAGCCTACGTGCCTGCTGATTGCCGCACAATCCTGGATTCCGATTCCCTGATCACCATCTACCAGCACAATTAAATTTCCATTGGAGTGCATTTTCACATCCACTAAAAACAACTCTGGCCGATCGCTTATTTTCTCTTCTACCAGGCTGATCACCTGCTGCTCAATACTCATATTTCAAAATTAACGGTTAAAAGAAAAGAGGGAACATTGTCCCCTCTTTTCTTTAATGACACAAATATAGATAAAATATTTAACTGTCAAGCTTTTGAAACCATTATTACCAAAATGTCTTTTTGAAATGATGCTGTTTTTATCATCTAAAAATTGGTGTCGATTTTTGAATATTGATAGATTTGCTGCCAAACAGTTACTATGAGATTTATACTTGAAATTTTACTGACCGGCCTCGCAGTTTTCTTAGCTGCACAAATTATTCCCGGCGTACACGTCAACGGTTATTTTACCGCTGTTCTTACTGGCGTTTTATTAGCCGTTGTAAACGCAACTATTGGTTTTTTACTGCGGATCCTTACCTTCCCTATCAATATTCTGACGTTAGGTTTAATATCCTTTATGATTACCGTTTGCATGGTTTTGCTGGTTTCCCATCTGCTAACGGGCTTTAGCGTTGATGGATTTTTTACCGCCGCGCTTTTTGCCATTGTACTGGCCGTTTTGAAAATGATTTTTGGAGCTCTAGAAAGAACAGCTTAAAACCTACTTTTCTGTCAGCAACTGATCGATCAACGTTTCAAATTCATGTGTAAATTCGGTGTAATGATCGCCGGTTCCAGGACCACTAAAACCCGTATGGATTTTACGTACATCACCTTTTTTATCGATAATAATGGTAGTTGGGAAAGCCACAAAACTGGATAATGCCGGCAAACTTTTGGCCGCTTCATTTTTATTGTTGGTATAACCCGTCACCAGCACATCATAAGGAATATTGAAACGGGTTTTCAGCTGCTCCAAATTCTTTTTAGAAGTGGCAAAATCGGTTGTCCGTTCATAAGCCAAACCTAAAACATCTACTCCTTTTACATGGTATTTTTTGTAGAAGTTAACCATATAAGCCGTTTCATCCATGCAATTCGGGCACCAGGAACCTAAAATCTGTAAAACAACCACTTTGTTTTTAAACTGAGGATCAGTTAACGAAACCTGTTTTTGATCAAGATCCGGAAACGTAAAGTCAATTTTTTTATACCCCGATTTTAAAACGGTTAGCGAATACGCATCTGGTAATTTGGCATTTTCATCTTTGGTAGCCGACCACAAACTCATGGACGAAGCACCGGCATAAAATTTTCCATTAGTAATGGTTTTTTCATCGCTTATTTTTCCGGTAAACAAGAAAGCATGCGAACCATCAAAGCATGATAAATACAAATCATCGCCTGAAACCGTGCCCTGCAAAAAACGATAATCGCCGGTTGTGGTTAAAAAAGTTCCAGTAACATCGTTCCCGGTTTGCTTAAACTCACCAACGGTTATGTCTTTATTTTGCCCGTCTTCATCTGTAAAAGGTGCAGACCAACGACCGGAAATATTAAATTTCGCTTTTTGTGGAGAAGGAAAAAATCGCCATGCTGCATCTGCCTGAGCAGAAAAAGGAATCAATATATTCTTGCTTCCAATGTGCCGGACCCAGTTGCCTTCCAAAGTATTCCCTTTTAAAGCAGCGCGGATTTCGCTATCAAACAAAGGCATTTTAATCAGTACAGAGTCGCCCTGAACCTTAACATCGTTCACTTTAAATCTTTCTTTTCCATTGATAATGGTTAGCATTTTTTTGCCAACGCTGTCTTTCAACTCAAAATTAAAAGGAATTACTGCTCCGGAAGCCGTTTTCAACTTGGCCAGCCAGATTCCGTTTTTAAACGCAGCCGCCAGTTTGAATGAACTTAATCCGAAGCCCAAAACTCCGATTGTAAAAAAGTATAATATCCGGTTTTTCATGATGATGCTTCTTTTATGGACCTAAAATCTTTATAAAGTTTCTCTGATCTTTTTGATGATATTGCTGCTGGAACTGTTATCCAGATAATTGATTAGTTCTACTTTTCCGCCTTGATCCAGCACCCACTGTGCACCTGCAATGTCTTTTATCTGGTAATCACCACCTTTTACCATTATATTCGGGTTGATTAAATGAATCAGGTTTTCGGGCGTATCTTCTTCAAAAATTACTACCAGATCCACAAACTGCATCGACGCAAGCAGCAACGCACGCGCATCTTCCGTTTGAATCGGCCTGCCTTTAGATTTCAACCGTTTTACAGAAGCATCCGAATTTAAACCAACAACCAAACGATTTCCAAAAGACGCTGCGCCAGCCAAACTCATGACGTGGCCAGCGTGCAAAATATCAAAACAACCATTGGTAAAAACGATTTTCTGACTGGCGAGACGCCAGACGGCAAGCTTGCGCTGTAACTGTTTAGTAGTTACAATTTTATTTTTTACAACGGCTAATTTATCCAGCATTAAGTAAGTAGTTTATTGTTGTTATCCGGGAAAACCAAAATCGGTTCGTAAGTTTTTGCTTCGTCCATCGGCAGAAAACCGTAAGACATAATGATCACAATATCACCCACTTGTGCCAGCCTTGCCGTGGCCCCGTTCAGGCAAACCATACCCGAACCGCGTGCTCCTTTTATGGCATAAGTTTCAAAACGGGCACCGTTGTTATTATTAACCACCTGCACCCGCTCGTTGGCGATAATGTTGGCAGCATCCATTAAATCCTCATCAATGGTAATGCTGCCCACATAATTAAGTTCGGCCTGCGTTATTTTTACCCGATGAATTTTAGATTTTAAAATCTGAATAACCATACCGCAAAGTTAATATTGATTTGTAATTATTGTAAACCCGGAATTTCAATGCAAATTATATTATCGATCAGTCGCGTTTGACCAACTTTTGCCGCAACGAGGGCGATAATACCTTTATTTTCAATGGTTATATTATGATCCAGATCCTCAGCATTCACAATTTCCAGATATTCCAATTGTACTTGCGGTTCGGCAGTTATTAATTCAACCGCTTCTTTTTGCAATTCTGCCGATGCTTCTTTTACATAACTATTTTTAAGCTGATGCAAAGCCCAGGACAATACAAGCGCGTGCTTTCTTTCCTGCGGAGATAAATGAATATTCCTGGAACTCATCGCCAAACCGTCCGTTTCGCGGATGATCGGACACATTACTATTTTTACCGATAGGTTTTTCAGTTCCACCATTTTTTCAATTACTTTGACCTGCTGGAAATCTTTTTGTCCGAAGAAAGCAAAATCCGGTTTCACCGCTGTAAAAAGCTTGTAAACAATCTGCATCACGCCCTGATAATGGCCGGGCCGAAACTTTCCTTCCAGCCGATGTTCTAACGCACCAATATCCAGTTGCCAATGCTCTTTTTGCGGATACATTTCCTGCACATCAGGCATAAACAAAATGTGGCAGCCGGCCAGTTCCAGCTTTTCAATGTCCGCAACTATCGGCCGCGGATATTTTTCCAGATCGCTGGCATCCGTAAATTGTGTGGGATTGACGAAGATGCTGCAAACTACTACATCAGTTTGAGCCAATGCTGTTTTTATCAGGGATAAATGCCCGGGATGTAACGCACCCATCGTTGGCACCAGGCCAACGGATTTGCCTTTATTTTGATTTTGCAGCTGGTTTTGAAGTGCTGCAATGGTTTTGATGATTTCCAAGTGTAAAATATTTTGAGTTCAAATTTGAGCATTTGCGCAAAATATCCTGCCATGGGCTTGCACAATTCATTGATAAATCATAACATAATCCGTACCTTTGTTCTCTCAATTGTAAATTCCTTTACATATAATTAACATAGAAGATGAGTAAATCGAAGCTTTTGTTTATTACGCAAGAAATGTCGCCTTTTCTTGAACTTTCTAAAATTTCCGAAATCACCCGTCAGCTTCCGCAGGCCATGCAGGAGAAAGGATTTGAAATCAGGATTCTGATGCCGCGGTTTGGAAACATTAATGAACGAAGGAACCGTTTACATGAAGTGATTCGCTTATCGGGTATGAACATTATTATTGATGACAATGATAACCCGCTGATTATTAAAGTAGCTTCCATTCCATCTGCCCGGATGCAAGTTTACTTTTTGGATAATGAAGAGTATTTTCAACGCAAATATGTTTTCAGGGACAAAGAAGAGAAGTTTTATGCCGACAATGATGAACGCATGATTTTCTTTTGTAAAGGCGCTTTAGAAACGGTTAAAAAATTAGGCTGGGCACCGGATATTATTCATTGTCATGGTTGGATGACTTCCTTAGTACCGGCTTATGTGAAAACCAGTTACAAAGATGATCCGACTTTCAAAAATTCCAAAGTTGTTTATTCATTGTATGAAAATGGTTTTACAGAAACTTTGAATCCTGCTTTTATACAAAAAAGTATGATGAACGGCATGACCGAAAAACAAGTAGAAACTTACAAAGAAGGCAACATTTTGGCCCTTGAAAATGGTGCTTTGCAGTATGCTGATGCCGTTGTGATTGGCAGTCCTGAAGTGAACCCAGAACTGTTAAATAATGTTAAAAAGGCAGGCAAACCAGTTTTAGAGTATAATTTGACCTCGGATTTGGAAAATTTTTACAACTTTTACGAAGAAATCACCAATGAAGAATTGGTACATGTTGCATAAGATTTAATTTTATATGAAATTTGTTAAAACAGACTTATTGACTTTGTTAATAAGTCTTTTTATTTTAAGTAGTTGCAAAAAACCGGACGCAGTTGGTTTGGCAATCGATCCAACACAAGTAATCAACGGTACTTTGCTGGATACTGTTTCTATCGTTACAAATACCTTGCGTGATGACAGTGTGATAACCAGCAATATTACCAATAGTTCAAGTATATATATTTCACCGCTTGCCTATTATAAAGACCCTATTTTGGGTGTTACTGAAGCCAATGTTGCCATGTCTATCGGCACACCCACTGCAACTGCTTTTACTAGGCCAACTGGAACTGTTACAGTTGATTCTGCCATTTTAGTTTTACGTTATACGCCACACGGATTTTATGGTGATACTACTTCTACGAAGTATAAACTCAATGTTTACCAGTTAGCCGAGCAGCCTTTAAGTCAAACTTATTATAACACAAAAGCTTGGGCTTATAATACAGTTTTAATTGGTACCGGTAGCTTTAATGCAAGGCCAAGTGATAGTGTTAAAGTTTTGCAAATTGTAACTGCTGCAAAAGATACTATCAAAAAACTACCTCCACAGATCAGAATTCCAATGAGTACGGATTTTGTTAAAAGTAATATTTTATTAACTGATTCTTTAAAACTAATTGGCACAGAGGCCTTTAAAAGATATTTTAAGGGTTTGTATTTAACTTTTGATAAAGCGCAAACTACTGGCGGCCCCGGTGGAAATTTTTACCTGCGGACAGATTCTTGTCAGTTAAATATCTATTATAAAAATACCAGTAGTGCAGGCGTAATCGATACGGTGATGGCATCATTTCCGGCAGCTGGTAATTTTGCTTCTCAAATTAAGCATGATTATACTGGTACCGTAATTCCGGCGGCAATTAGCAGTACCAAATCTACAGGTACGGTTTATATGCAGGGGTTAGCTGGTTTGCGTACTAAAATTGCTTTTCCTTCTTTGGCAACGGGTGTACATAAAATTATTGGAAACGCCGTTTTAAATCGTGCCGAATTAATTATTACACCGGTTGCTGGAACACAGCTTTACCCATTTTTGCCTGCACCACGTTTAACGATGTATCGGTACAATATTGCCAAACAGCGGATTGAATTGCCTGATGCAACCACTACGGATAAGAGAACTTATACTTTACCTGCTTACCTAGCTGGTTTTGGTGGATTTTACAATGCTACTAAGAATGAATATCATTTTGTAATTACAAGTTATATCAGTGATCTTATTAGTGGAGCCACGCTGGATTATGGTACATTTTTAGCGCCTTCCGATTATTATAACACTACCTCTATCGAATATAGTACTGGCTCAACTTACAGTGCAGGAAGATTAGTTGCCGGTGGGGATAAAACTTCTGCTTATAAAATGAAGCTGAACATTATTTATACGCCCGCAATTACACAGTAAAATTTAAATCTGGCTCTTTAAATTTATACCGATAAAAACAGTATGTGCGGAATTGTTGGCTACATTGGCTATCGTGATGCTTATCCGATTATTATAAAAGGGTTGCACCGATTGGAATACCGAGGTTATGACAGTGCAGGTGTAGCGTTGCTGGATCAGGAACTGAAGGTTTATAAAAAAGCCGGAAAAGTAAATGATCTGGAGAATTTTGTGAAAGATATTCCGCTGAAAGGAACTGCCGGAATGGGCCACACGCGCTGGGCAACGCATGGTGCACCAAGCGACCGCAACTCGCATCCACATTCTTCCGGCAATCGCAAGCTAACCATTATTCATAATGGCATTATCGAAAATTATGCTACGATAAAAGAAGCATTAATCGAAAAAGGCCACGAATTTAAAAGCGATACCGATACAGAAGTTTTAGTTCACCTGATCGAAAATATTCAGGAGGAAACAAAACTGGATGTAAAAGAAGCAGTACGCGTAGCACTAACGCAAGTAATTGGCGCGTACGCAATTGTGATAATGAGCAGCGAAGAACCTGACTTGCTGATTGCCGCCCGCAAAGGTAGCCCGATGGTAATTGGCGTTGGTAAAGGCGAATATTTTATTGCTTCGGATGCCACACCAATTATAGAGTACACCAAAAATGTTATCTACTTAAATGATAATGAAATTGCGATTCTCAGTAGGGAAAATTTATTAATTAAAAGCATAGATAATGTTATCCAAACACCCTATGTGCATGAGCTGGAACTAAAGCTCGAAATGCTGGAAAAAGGTGGTTTCGATCATTTTATGCTGAAGGAAATTTACGAGCAGCCACGTTCCATCCGTGATTGTATGCGTGGCCGTATCTATCCGCAGCAAGGGCGTATTCAATTGGGAGGATTAGAACCTTATGCAGAGAAATTAAAAAACATCAACCGTATTATTATTGTTGCCTGCGGAACTTCCTGGCACGCCGGCTTAGTGGGCGAATATTTAATTGAAGAATATGGCCGGGTTTCGGTGGAAGTAGAATATGCTTCTGAATTTCGGTATCGCAATCCGATTATTTCCGAAAAAGATCTGGTAATCGCCGTTTCCCAATCCGGCGAAACGGCCGATACCATGGCCGCTTTGGAACTGGCTAAGGATAAAGGAGCAACCATTTTCGGCATCTGCAATGTGGTTGGTGCATCTATTCCGCGTATCACAGACGCAGGCGTTTATACACACGCCGGCCCGGAAATTGGTGTCGCTTCTACCAAAGCATTTACTGCACAGGTTACGGTTTTAACGCTGATTGCCTTTTACATTGCCCAATTGAAAGGAACGGTAAATCAAAACAAACTGATTACTTTATTAACCGAACTCAACGAAATCCCGAATTTAATTGAGCAGGCATTAAAGCAGAATAACGAAATAAAAATCATTGCCGAAAAGTTTAAAGATTCTCCGAATTGTTTGTTTTTAGGTAGAGGAAGTGCTTTTCCGGTTGCTTTGGAAGGGGCTTTAAAGCTGAAAGAAATTTCTTATATTCATGCAGAAGGTTATCCGGCAGCAGAAATGAAGCATGGTCCGATTGCCTTGATTGATGCTGAAATGCCAGTCGTTTTTATTGCCACGAAACATTCCTCCTATGAAAAAGTAATCAGCAATATTCAAGAAGTAAAAGCACGCGGCGGTCAAGTCATTGCTATCGTTACTGATGGTGATACGGAAGTAAAAAAAATGGCTGATTATGCTATCGAAATCCCACAAACAGACGAAGCTTTTCTGCCTCTGTTGGCTACGATTCCATTACAATTGCTGGCTTACCACATTGCTTTGATGCGTGGTTGCAATGTAGATCAACCCAGAAACCTGGCAAAATCTGTTACGGTAGAATAAAATTGGAGTAAGATATCTGAGGTAAAATGTTCAAGTAAATTTCTGATTTGCAACTTCCCGATTTCAGCTTAATTATTTATTATTGATGCTCAAACCTAATACTTGGTGCCTACAATTTCGTACTCATGAAAAAACTAATACTGTTTTTACCACTACTTTTTTTAATGAACAGTGATTTCGCCCAAAAAATATCACCCCGGCAGCAGTATCCCGGTTTGTTTGAAGCTGTACAATTAAATAGTATTTATACCGATAATAAAGCTTTTGTTGATGCCGTCCCAAAGAAAAATCCGGCAGCAATCATGCAGGATTATCAGGTTCAAAAAAATAAACCGGATTTCAATTTGAAAGCCTTTATGGACGCACATTTTACCGAACCAACTTCTGGTAGCAACAATTATAAAAGCGATATTACCGATGGTATCCGCGAACATATTGAGACACTGTGGCAGGTGCTTTCCCGCCGGCACGATACCGTTTCTAAAGGTTCCTTGCTTCTTTTACCGCATGATTTTATTATTCCCGGTGGCCGCTTCCGGGAAATTTATTACTGGGACAGCTATTTTACGATGCTGGGTTTGCAGGAAAGCCATAAAACGCAGATGATCCGCGATATGGTTGATAATTTTGCTTATCTGATCACCCGTTACGGCCATATTCCTAATGGTACGCGTACTTATTATTTAAGCCGAAGTCAGCCGCCATTTTTTTCGATGATGCTGGATTTGCTGGCAAAAGATGAAGGCGATCAGGTTTATACCCGTTATCAGCCGGAATTATTAAAAGAATATGCTTATTTTATGCAAGACGCGGCTAATTTGAAAGTTGGACAAGCTTACAAATTAACTGTACGAATGCCACAAGGCGAAATTTTGAACCGATATTGGGACGATAGCGATCAGCCGCGCGAAGAATCTTACAAAGAAGATGTGGCATCAGGTAAATTAACCAATCAGGATTTATCAACTTATTACCGAAATATCCGTGCCGCAGCAGCTTCCGGCTGGGATTTTAGCAGCCGCTGGTTTGATGCTTCTCAAAAGCTTTCTTCTATTCAAACCACACAGCTTATTCCAGTTGATTTGAATTGTTTGTTGTATCATCTGGAAAATACGATTGCCCGTTCTTATGCTTCCACAGAAAATAAAACTGAGCAAAATTTTTACCTGGCAAAAGCAGCACAACGCAAAGAAGCCATCTTAAAATACTGCTGGAACGAGCAGGCTGGCTGGTTTATGGATTACAATTTCCAGCAGCAAAAGCAATCGCCGGTAGAAACTTTGGCAGGCGTTTTCCCGCTGGAATTTGAAATTGCCACGCAAAATCAAGCCATCGCCGTAGCTAAAAAACTGGAAATTAAGTTTTTGAAACCCGGTGGATTAGTAACGACCATCAACCGGACCGGCCAGCAATGGGACGCGCCAAATGCCTGGGCACCGCTGCAATATATCGCAATTGATGGTTTGACTAAATACCATCAGGACGATCTAGCAAAACTGATTGCCGAAAGATGGATCGAAACGAATACCCGCGTATTTAAAGAAACAGGCAAGCTGATGGAAAAATACAACGTGATGGACACACAGCTCAAAGCTGGCGGCGGCGAGTATCCATTGCAGGATGGTTTCGGCTGGACGAACGGCGTTTTGCTGAATTTGATGAACCGGTATCAAGGAAAGTAATACTGTTTTTATAGGCTCTTTTTTTGTTTGATCAGATTTAAAAATTTCAATAATTATCCTGTAAAAGAAGTATACAGGATAATTATTGAAAAATTTACTTATTCATCACCAACTTCGTAGCCACCAGGTCGCCAACTTTTTTGCCGTATTCGTGCGCCACCATGCAGGAATTATGAAAATGCAGTCCGCCATAAAAACGTGCCCAGTTGTTTTCCTGTGCAGCTGCCCGGAAAGATGGAAACGAACGGCTTTTGATGCCAAATTCATTCTCACTGGAATCTACATAAGCCACATGATCACCAAAAACACTGGTTAAAGCTTCGGCAGCCGCAGAAGAAATAGTAGAATGGCCACAGGTATATTCCGGGAAAGGCGGTGTTTGCAAGGTTGGCCGCCAGTCTGCATCAACATATTTATTGATCACCGTTTCTGGCCGAACCGTATTATAATGATACTTGGCATCCCAGCATTCTATAAACCCGTCGAACAGTGCAATAGAAGTTTTGGCAAAAGCACAAACTGTTTTATCAAAATCAGCTTTAGATTGCTTAGCACCAATGCCAACAATACTCATCCAGTGGCCGGGTGGCGAGAACTTCTTGGTACCGAACTGCACATGCCCCATAACATTCAATTTAAACGGATTATCATCCCAAAAATTGGCAATATGTAGCTGCTCCGGCGTTAAATGGTCACCCGCATTTTTAATTTTCATTACCTCCTGATAATACGGACTGTTTTTATCTTTCATATTATAAACTGGCGGTGGCGGCACCCGAAATTGTGAAGCACTATCCATTACCATTGGCCGGATAGTGTTCCAGTGCGGCTCCATCGCTTCGGCATACATTGGCGGTGTGGGCACCCACCGCCCTTCCGTATTGTCAATCGCATATTTTGGTGCGCTTCTGGTTTTCAAGTAGTTATCCCCTTTACTCCAGGCCAAAATTGCTGTTCCAACTTTTTTGGCATAGGCTTCCGAAGCCGTTTTCATTGCATCCGGCATCCCCTGACTGGTAGCCATCAGTTTCAAACTATCGGTATAATATTTCAGGCTTCCTGCGGGAAAAGTAACCGCTTCTCCAACCTGGCAAAAAGCAAGCAAAGCCGCATATGAATAGCAAATCGCGGTGTCTTTTCCAGGTTTTGGTACGGCTTTTAAACCATTTATCTGTCCGGCCAGCGATTGATAATGCTTTGGGTTTCCAGCAGCCACCACTTCATAACCAGCAATATTCGCGTAAGCATAATTCCGCGAAGCAATAACCGGCGTAAAATTATTGCCCATCACCACATCATTAAGCTCGTGTACAGTTTGAGAATACAAGGCCGGATTATCAAAATATTTTTGGTAGGAAGTATTTTGATTGCAGGAAATAATATACAGGCTGAAAAAAATCAGCGAAAATAGGATGCGTTTCATAAAAATTAAGTTGAAGTAAACAGATTAAATGGGGAAATCAACTGTTTTCTTCTGGCGGGTTTTCGATCAATTGATGATAACCAAAATGCAGGACAATACTTCTTTTATCAACATAAAATTGGCGGATTAAAGCACCTGTTAAGCCAGTTTCTGCTGTATTTTTTGAAATATAAAATTCCTGTGCCTGCTTATTTTCTATTTTTTTGGAAGGATTGCTTTCCAGCCCGCTGCTCTTTTTGAAGTAATCATCGCTGCTTTTTTCCAGCTGGGTTTTATCCTGATGCTCCAGGCAAAGCAAAATCAACGTGTCTCTGCTTACCTTTCGCTTTACGTATTTATACGTGATTCCTTTAATAACCGTTTCACCATCGGTCGGCTCAAAATCTTTCCAATCCGTTTGATAAGGCAGATTGATCGGGATTTTCAGAATTACCAAATGCTTGTCCTGATCGCTGATTTGTTCGGCTTTCAGTTCCATGCGGCTGTCTGCTTCTTTTATTAGGTAAAAAAAGGCAAGCCGGTAGCCAACTGTATTGAACAGGAAAATCAGCAGCAACAATATGGAAAAAACGCGCTTCAATTATTTAACAATATATGTTTTATGATCGGGACCAATACCGGTCAGCGTAACTGATTTCCATTGGGAAGGCAATTTGCTTTTGATCTGTGTGATGCCGTTTGGCGTAATATCCAATCCGCCAAAACCCATTAACAAACTTTGTAAAATTCCGCCGGCACCAGTTGCAAAATACGGGTTTGTTCCGCCTTTCGTTTCTGCAATTACGCGGAAAGGCGGAACTAAGTTTGGCTCGTAAGCTTCTTTAAACCAATGATATGCTTTTCCGCCATCACCCAAACGCGAATATAATAATGCAAAAATCGCCTGTGTCATCGCTGGCGTTCCTTCATTCGGAATCCTGGTTTCGTAGTAAGCCAAATCCTTTTTGATCTGTGCCTGATCGGTTATCGTTTTCAACGGATAAGCCAATAGATTGACATCGCCCTGTTTGATTCCTTCTCCATGATAAAAAGCGTGTTCCTGCGTTACGCCATTTGGCAATTTTAAAATAGGAATATTTTGTGCCACCAAAGCCCAATCCGCATTAGCCGGAATACCCAATAATTTAGCTGCTGCTGCTGCATTTTGCAGGTTTACTTTTGCTGCTGCGTTTGTGAAAGCATTGTTATCTACATTCTCCGCCCATTCATCCGCAGCAACCACATTTTTAATGTCAAAATGCCCTGCACCGTTTCGTTCTACACGGCTTGCCCAGAAATCAGCTGTGGCAGATAAAATCGGCCAGCCACGTTCGCGCAACCATGTTTTATCTTGTGTAACACAATAATAATTCCAGGCGGCATTGGCTACATCGGCCGTGATATGATGTTCAAACGGACCGCTCAAAGCCCAAACCGGTGTTTCTTCTACACCTGTTCCGGCACTTTCCCAGGGAAACATCGCGCCTTTAAATCCGTGAGAAAACGCGTTTCTCCGTGCGGCTTCTATTCGTTCAAAACGATATTCGACCAATGATTTTGCAATTTCCGGGTGTAAAACCAGCAGTGCCGGATACATCCAGACTTCGGTATCCCAAAAAACGTGTCCGTTATAACCCAAGCCAGAAAGCCCCATTGGCGAAGGCGAAAAAGCAGTTCCGGCACGCGAAAACGAATACAAATGGTACAACATGCTGTGAATATCCTGTTGTGCCTGCGCGTCTCCTTCAATTTTAATATCACTTTTCCATAACTCGTCCCAGGCCTGATTGTGAAATTTCAACAAACGATCATGACCTTCCAAACGGGCAAAAATGGTTAAACGCTCCGCCTCATTCAGCGGATCATCATGGTGCACTGAAGTGATGGAAGAACCAATCACCGAAAAAGTATAAGTTTCGCCAGATTTCAGGCTTTTGCTGAATTTCATCAGGTGCATATTACTGTCCCACATTTCGTGGATCACGGCTGGCTCCTGCCCGTGCGGCTCTCCAAACAAAAAACTGGTGGAAGCACACAATTGTAATTTCCCGGTCGGGCTTTTTGCGGTAGAAGTGAGCAGCTTGAGCGTTACATGCGGCCGATCGATTTCGTTATAATAATTTTGCACCTCGCGCAAGGCATCCGGCGCTTCCATTACGCTTGCCGGTGTAATCGTGATGTCCTTTTTAGCGGTGATGGAAATATCCATTAAAACCGTAAACGGCAACTGGCGCAGCGAATAATACGTGTATTTGACCGTTGCTTCATCACTGTAAGAAAAAGTAGTGGTAAAAGAAGCATGCTGCATATCCAGTTGCTGCTGCATGTTTGTTACCGCTTTTGCATCCAAACGCTTACCGTTGATATCCAGATGCATGTTCAGCAAATTGAAACTATTTAAAAAATTGCTGACACGGCCGCGGCCATACTGATCATAAACGCCTGCGAGCACCACGTTTTTTACCTGAAAAGGTTCGGGAGAAGATACAATCCCGATCATCCCGTTGGCAACCGTAACGCCAAAATAATTTGCCGGATCGATTTTATCTGTAGAAATACGCCAGGGATCCTGCGCGTTTGCTTGAAAAATGCAACAAAAAACACCCGATAAAAACAGTATCAGCTTTTTTTTCATGGTTTGGATTTAGGTTTTGAACGAAAGAATTCGATCCCTTCGTTGTTTCTGGAAACAGCGTAAATATAGCCGTTTTTCGTTTTGATTTTCTGGATGTCGCGCACTTCTCCGCGCAGCAAAAAACCGTTATTTACGGACGAAGAAGACTGAAAATTTCGGTTTTTGTCTGGAACTAAAACGTTGCCGTAATCCGCGTCGTACCGACCTTCATACGGCAAAACGCCATAAAAATTTCCGCCGGCCAGAATGCTGTTTTTATCACCCCAAAATTGGGCAAAAGCAAATAGCGGTGCCACCTGTGCCGAAGATGGAAATGCTTTAAACTCAAAATTACCGGCTCCTTTATTGTAAAAAATGCCGGAAGTAAACGAATTGACCGTTAGCACTTTATTCACATCTAGGGAATCGCCAAACAATTCGGATACAGTTTTTCCGGCAAAATCATGATAGTACAGAAACTTCTTTTTTAACAACGGAACCTGCTTTTCAATTTCACCTTTGCCCAAAAAAGTATAATCTTTTTGGTTGATGCTGTACGTGAGCAACGGATCGATAATTCCGTTCTTATCCAGATCAGACAAGAACAGTTTCACCGGGTTTTCTGCGGAGGGTTTCAATTTTGAATTCCAGCCATAATTGCCTGCAATAATATCTGTTTTGCCATCGCCATCCACATCAGCCAGCAAAATCCGCTGCCACCAGCCGCTTGCCGCATCCATTTGTACCGAGTGTTGCTGCACCAGTTTCCCTTTTTGGTTGATGAAAACTTTTACTGGCATCCATTCTCCGGCAACCACTAAATCCGGCCAGCCATCATTGTTTAAATCTGCAAAGGCAGCAGAACGAATCATTCCTGCATTTTTAAGTTCGGCCGGAATTGCTGTTTGATGAAAATTTCCCTGCCCGTCATTCATTAAAAGATACGATTCCGGGATTTTACCAAACTCGCGCGCATCCGGCGCACCGGCTACAAAAATGTCCGGGAAACCATCATGATTTACATCCGCAACGGCAACAGCCGCTTTATTGACTTTGATGGATGGAATGGAATTTGAACGTTTAAAATTTCCTTTCCCATCATTTAAATATAAGCGATCTACCAGTTCCGGCGAACCATCTGGCAATTCATTTCCGCCACTAACAACATACAAATCCGGATTACCGTCATGATTTACATCGATAAAAACAGCATCAACACCTTCGCTTGCTGCATCTGCCAAAAAAGCTGACTGAACCGATTCCGTAAAACCACCGTTTTTTTGCTGGATAAACAAAGCACCAGCTTGTCCTTTTGCGCCGCACACATAAAAATCATCCAGACCGTCGTGGTTTATATCTGCAACAGCCATCCGCGGACCTTCCGTAGAAAGCACGTGTGGAATAAGTGGTTGCATATTAAAATCAACAAAATTATTTTCTTGGTGCTTCCACCTGATGTTTTCTGCCGAAGTAATATTTTGAAAAACTGCCGGAACCGGCTTAAAAAACTTAGTTTGTTCAAAATGACCGGCAGCGTTTTTTTGGTTTATAGTAATAAGTTGATTGACTTTCACATTTTTAATAATCTGATACGTCTGGTTTGGCCAAACGATGAGCAAGCTATCTGCTTTTTTAGCCTCTTTCAACCCAAAATGAAGCTCTGGTTCTACCGAAGATTGAAATCCGCGTGTTAACATCAACTGCTCATATTGCATCTGTTTTCCGCAGAAAACGTATGCCTTGGCACCAATTCCGAAATGATTATCGGGATCTCCAGTAAACTTTAAGCTGAGGTAATTACTGTTTTTACCAGTATTTTTATAGATGCAGGCTTCGTGATTCAGGTTATTGGTGATCAGATCCAAATGCCCGCTATTGTTCAAATCCGCATAAGCTGCACCGTTGGAAAGCATGGCGTCCTTTATTCCCCAGATACTGCTTTTATCGGTAAATTTTTCAGTTGGCGTTCCTTTAAAAATGAAACTATGTGCTTCACCGGTTGGCATTTTATCCAGCACCAAACTATCGGATTGATGGCCGCTGCTTAATGCTGCCTGGACAGATAAATCAGAAATATAACTGATATAATCCATATCCGTTGGACGGCGTTTAATACCGTTGGCGATGAATAAATCTTTGATGCCATCGTTATCAAAATCAGCCATCAACGGGCTCCAGCTCCAGTCCGTAGCCGCAACACCGTCCATCAAAGCCACATCGCTAAAAGCTTCACCATTTCCAAGATTTTTTTGCAAACAATTGCGCGAATACTGGTTTTGAAATCCGCCGTTTACAATTTTGTATTTATACTGATCGTAGGTTTCGTCGCCGCCATACGTTTTCAATACGTTCTCCTCCGCAGGCAACATATCTGCTGTAAAAATATCCAATTGCCCATCATTGTTAAAATCAGCCATGTCATTGCCCATACTAAAACGGCTGTAATGGTTAAAGTGCTTCGCGCCCGCTTCGGTAAATGTGCCGTTGTGGTTGTTGATGTAGTAATAATCGTTCTCGTGGAAATCATTTCCCACGTAAATATCTTCCCAGCCATCGTTATTTAAATCGCCCACAGCAACACCTAAACCATAACCTAACGCGCTGCTGTAAATGCCCGACTTTAAGGTTACATCTACAAAATGGCCTTTTTGATTGAGATATAATTTGCTTCCAGCCAGCTGATTAGATTTTCTCCGGGCACTCGTATCGCCATAAGTTTCTACGGAATGATTGGATTGGTTGAGTAAAAAGCAATCCAGCTTGCCGTCGTGATTGTAATCGAAAAAAACTGCCTGTGTAGAATAACCCGAAAAATCTAAACCAAATTCTGCTGATCTTTCCGAAAAAGTGCCATCATGATTATTGATGTACAATAAGTTGTGCCCTTTCAGATTCAGTTTTCCGGCCACGGCACAAACGTAAATATCCAACCAGCCATCATTGTTTACATCGGCCATGGTTACACCGGTGCACCAATCGGCAGAACCGTGTACACCAGCTTTCTGAGTAATGTCCTGAAACTGGTAATTGCCTTTGTTGAGATAAAGCTTGTTGCCGCCTTTTTTATTCGCCGTAAAAAACAGATCGGGCAAACCATCATTGTTGATATCGCCCACAGCAACTCCTCCCCCATTATAGAAATACAAATATTGCAACATGCCCGGCGCATCGTTATCAGTTAGTTTATTGTTAAAAGTAACATGAGTTTGGGTTGAACTGAGCAGCTGGAAAAGTGGTGCTTCGGCTTTTTTATGCTGACACGAAACCAGAAAAAAACAGCTCAACACAAAGAAAAAAATTAGCTTCTTGATAAAAATATGGGAAACCGATGAAATGTGCAGGATCAAATTTTTGTTGAATTGCTGATAAATGTTGGTGAAATCAAGACGATGGTGTACCTGAAAATTTCGATTTATAATTAACCTTAAATGTATAAATTTTTTGAGTGGCGATGCTTCTTTTATCGCATAAAAATTAAGATCGCCAATTTTTTATTGCTAAAAGAAGCATGTACTTTTAGCACCCGATTATTGCTACCCTGAATGAAGAAAATATTTGTTTTAATTGTGCTGATGCTGATTATTGTTTTGATTGTTCTGATCTCGTTCAAGCAGCAAAAAACGATTCATATTAAAGTTCAATATTTTATTGCTTTGCAACAATTGCTTCAACCCGAAAACTGGAAAAAGTGGCAGCCTGATGTAAAAAAAGCTTTTCAACAAGATCCAGCGGAAGTAAAAATCAGCAAACGTAATCTTGTTTTTACTATCCAAATTCCAGGTTCTACAATTAATCTTAAACCACAGGGTTTCGCATTTGATGTTGATAAAAACAGTACCTGGAAAAACAGCCGTTACCAGTTGATAGCGGTACCAATTTTGAAAGATGGAACAGCGCAAATTACCATCAACCAAAAAACCAATTTATGGAATCGGCTACTTGATTTGCTCGGTCGAAGACCTATAAACGACATCGATCAGCTGAAAGCTTTTTTAGAAGATCCGCGCCGGTATTATGGTTTTGATATCAGGCGTACTATGGTTGCCGACAGTAACATAGTAGTTGAAAAAAAGAGGATTTTAATCAAAAATAAAGCTTCGGAAATTGCGCAAACCGAGCAAGATTTAAAGGCTTATATCCAGCAGCAAAACCTCAAAGTTGTGCAGCCGGTTATCGCAGATATCCGCAACATTGGCCAGGATTCGCTACGGTTAATGATTGGTTTGCCTATTAATAAACAAACCGTTTCTGCCGGGAAAATCCAGTTTATGCACCAGCCACCGCACGGGCACATGTTAACCGGTTTTTATAATGGAAAATATGGCGGAAGGCAAAAGCTTTATCTGGCAATGAAAACCTATATCGCCGATCATAATCTATCTTCTCCGGAGGATGCTTACGAGAAATATCTGGACAATAAAATACCTGTAAGCGATACGAGCTGGGTGCGCTTACAGGTAAATTTTCCTATTTTTTAGGCTGTGTAAATATTTGCAGCGCATCGTTGTTTCGGGCAATGACAATGCTGGTGCCAGTTTTGGTTTTGATGGATTTTATGTCGCGTACTTCTCCTTTGATAAAAATACCGCTGACCGACGGCGGCACATAAGTGAAACCATGTTGCGGATTTCCTAAAAACGTAGTGCCGTAGCTGGCATCATAGCGGCCAACTTCGGGTTTCAGGCCGTAAAAGTTTCCACCTAAAATTAAATCGGGAACTTCATCATAATTTACATCCGTTACCAAAACACTAAAAACCGGCGAAAGCTGACTTTGTACCGGCAGTGGCTGCATATTAAACCGGCCTTTCCCCTGATTGTAAAACACACAAGTTTGGGTTTGATTGACAGTTAAAACGGATGCTTTTGCCAATTCTTCTGGGGTAAAAACAGCATCGATCCCTTTGCCTGCATAAGCATCGTAACGCAGAATTTTCTTTTTGAGGTATGGCAACTGCTTCAGCAAATCATCATGCAGATTAAAAATATAAGGTTTCCCATCCGTTTTATAATAAACCGGGATAGATTCTACCTGGCCATTTTCATCAAAATCGGAGACGTAAAGTTTGGCCGGATGGTTTACGTCTGCCTGAATTTTAGAATTTAAACCATTGTTACCCGCGATAAAATCTATATTCCCATCATTATTAAAATCGCCTATGGTTATGCAATTCCACCAGCCGGAAGAATTGGCAATTTCAGCGGTTTTAACTAATTTTTTACCAACGTATTTCAAGATCGTAACCGGCATCCAATCGCCCACAACCACCAAAGCGTTTTTACCCCGTCCATCCAAATCCACCCATTGCGCATCGGTTACCATGCCTAATTTTTGTAGTTCAGGGGCAATGCTGGCTGTTACATCTGTAAAATTCCCTTTGCCATCATTTCTGAATAATTTGCTTGTTGGGATAACCCCGTACGAACCCGGAATGCTCCTTCCACCAATAAATAAATCGCCGTTATTGCTGTTTATCCGCACACAGGAAGCGTTGATGGAAAGTAACGGCCAGCCTTTAAACTGACGTAAAAAATTACCTTTGCCATCATTGATATAAAATCGGGAAACCAAGTTGAGCGAGCCTTCGTGTTCCTGATTACCGCCGGAAACCACCACCAAATCCTGGTCGCCATCATGATCGGCATCCAAGAATAACGCGCCAATATCTTCACTTAGTTTATCCTGCTCAAACGCAAATTCTTTTTTGGGAAGGAATGTTCCGTTGGGCTGCTGGATAAAAAGCTTGGCCGTATCGTTGATCGCTCCGCCCATAAAAAAATCATCTAAGCCATCTCCGTTCACATCAGCAACAGCCAGTTTCGGACCTTCGGTAGAAAGCATTTTCGGGATCAATCGTTGCTCATCAAAATCCTTATAATCGTTTTCCTTGTGGGTGATATCGCCGCTGATTACTTCGGCCGTACTGTTTTTATAGTATGTTTTTAAGTGTGTTGTTTTGGGCTGAAACTTTTGGTCAGCATTTTTTTGAAGCAGTTTTAAGGTCGAATTAATATTCACATCTTTTAAAATTTGCATCTTTAAATCCGGCCATACTATTTTTACACTATCAATTTTAGTGTTTTTGCCGATGCCAAAGTTCAGTACCGGTTCCGAGCTGCTTTCGAAACCGCGCACCGGCATTTGCTCAATCAGCTGCTGGTTGTTTTTGGTATAAACAGTTACTTTTGCACCGATGCCAAAGGTATTTTTGCCGTTACCCTGCAACTGTACTTTTAAAAAATTGGTTTTTAGTTTTTCAGAGGAAGAATTTCGGTAGATAAAAGCAGTACCGTTTTCATTGTTTACCACCAGGTCCAGATCACCATCACCATCCAAATCACCATAAGCCGCACCGTTGCTAAAAGTTGGCGTGTTCAAACCTAAAGCCTCAGTCGCATTTTTAAACTGCAGGTTTTTTTGGTTGATGAAACCATAATTGCTAATCGGCGTTGCGGGCATCTTATCTAAAAAAGCCTTCATTTTAAAACCACCTTTTTTAGCCATATTCATTGCTTCTTCACTGCTGAAATAAGCTAAAAAATCTTGGTTCGTTAAATCCTTACTAATGCCATTGCTCACATAAATATCTTTCCAGCCATCATTATTAAAATCGAAACACAACGCGCCCCAGCTCCAATCGGTTGCATTTACACCTGCCAGACAAGCAATATCGCTGAACGTGCCATCACCATTGTTCAACTGCAAACAATTGCTGGTAAACTGGTGGTGGAAATCGCTTTTTAATTTGGCATTATACACATCGTAATCATCAAATTTGGTGGTGGTTTTGAGGCGATAATCATTTTCAGGCAGCATATCGGTAGTAAAAACATCCAGCAAACCATCATTGTTAATATCTGCCATATCCGAACCCATGGACGACATACTCATGTGGCCCATGGCATCGTTGCTGTTCTCTTTAAAAGTGCCGTTGTGTTTGTTAATGTACAAATAATCGTGCTCAAAAAAATCGTTAGAAACGTACAAATCATCCCAGCCGGTATTGTTAATATCGCCGGCTGCAATGCCTAAACCAAAACCGATTTCGCTGCCATAAATCCCGGCTTGCGCGCTGATGTCGGTAAATTTTCCGTTATCGTTCCGATATAAACGGTCGCCATTTTTCGGATCTCGTTTATCCCGCAGGTTTCGGTTGTAACCAAAACTACCAATCGGCCGGTAACTATTGTTCAACACAAAACAATCTAAATCGCCGTCATGATCAAAATCAAAAAAAATGGCTTGGGTTGATAAACCTTTGTCATCCAAACCATATTGCGCGGCTTCTTCTTTAAAAGTGCCATCTTTTTGGTTGATGTAGAGTTCGTTTGCCCGTTCGGCTTCCGTGGTTCCGCTGCTGTTACAAACGTAAATATCCAGCCAGCCATCACCATTAATATCTACCATAGAAACGCCGGTGTGCCAGCGGTGTGCTCCTTTTACCCCTGCTTTTTCAGTAACATCTTTAAATTTCCAGTTTCCTTGATTAAGATATAATTTATTGCTGCCTTGATTGGCACTGAAAAATATATCCGGCTTCCCATCATTGTTTATATCGCCGATAGCCACGCCGCCGCCATTGTAATAATTACGGTAGTTAAATACGTTGAAATTATCATTATCAATCACTTTGTTATTAAAGCTGATTCCGGTTTGCGCAGCCGGAACAAGTTGAAATAAAGCATCATCCGGAATAATCTTTTTTTGATGCCGACAGGAAATACAAAAAATAGGCAGTAAAAGAAGTATCAGGATTTTGGTACGGATGCACATAGAAAAGAAATATAACAAAGCTAAAAATGGAGCAGTAAATTAATACTACTCCATTTTAAAAATTGATCAAGAAATGATCAGAGGATTAATAACCTGGATTTTGAACCAAGTTTTTGTTTTTTTGAATAGCGGTTTGCGGAATTGGAAACAATTTAGAATGCGTATCTGCATCGACAGCTTTAAACTGTTTAGCATCACCAAAGTGGCCAAAACGGATTAAATCCTGCCTTCTCCATCCTTCCCAAACAAACTCACGGCCTCTTTCTGCCAGGATACTGTCTAACGCAAATGCAGTTGATGTAAAGTTTGCCATCCCTGCTCTTATCCTTACCGGAGCAGTATAAGTTAAGGCACCGGTAGGATTACCTAATCGATATAAGCATTCTGCTTTCATTAACAACACATCAGAGTAACGCATCAATGCAAAATCAGCATCCTGGCTTTGGAATCCAGGAGTAATCTGCCATTTTTGCTGGCGTACGCCATCATACTCCGTTGCAGTATAAAGATTAGAGATTTGTGGCCTAAAGTTTAACACCAACGAACTGTCACTACCACGAGTAGTTAACGGGGTTACACCATCTGTAGCATATTGTACGCCAGCCTGCCAACCGGCTTTACGTTTATCGGCATTGTTAAATTTGCTGTAATAGTCAGCATTAGTTGTAAAACCATTCCAAGGACCACCCGTGCTGGCAAAATTATATTTGGCAGATTGGTTGTAATGGAAAGTCATCATTTGTATTTGTAATCCCGGCGCATAAATATGATCGTAAGGAATTACAAAAATATTTTCAGGAGAACCGGTATTGTTACTGGTAAAGTTATCCAAGAAGTTAGGTGTTAAACTATAACCTGCAGTTGCCAAAGAATCACAATAACTGGAACAGCTGGTATAACCGGTGTTGTCTGTACTACCTGTAATCGCATTTTTGTTTAGATATAATTTAGCTAATAAAAAATAGGCTCCCCATCTGTTTAACCTGCCATACTGACTAGCATCTTGAGCAGGAGTTTTTACACTTAATTTGATACCATTGGTAGTTAATTCAGATATTATAAATGCGTAAACATCAGCAGCAGAGCTATTTTTGATAGTACTTGCATCCTGATCTGTTGTGGTAAGCAATGGTACATTACCATAGTTAGTTAACAACAGAAAATAAAAATAAGCACGAAGCACTTTTAATTCTGATATAGAATAAGCAGTACCAGTTGTTTGTGGCAATCCTTGCAGTAAACCAACTGTAATGTTAATAGCACCAATGGTACTGTAAGCATTATCCCAGGCACCGGAAATATTACCATGACCCGGGCCATAAGTATGCAGCCACAATTGCTGCCATACCCCACCATCTGCCCAGTCTCCGCCGATTCGACCCGGCACAATCATAGCATCTGTTGTTTCTTCTGAAGTTAATAACATTGCGTTATTAGCTGTTAAGCCCTGTAATTTTGTGTAAGTACCCAATACAATTGATTGTATGTAACTTGAACTGTTAGCAGCTGAAATTGGGGTTACACTATCAAGCGTCGGATTAAGTTCTTTCTTGCAGGAAAATAAACTAAACCCTGTTAGCAATGCTGCTGTGATAATTATATGTTTTCTTTTCATTATAATATGTTTTATAACTATTTAAGTGTTAAACCTATGCCAAAAGAAATTTGACGCGGACGAGGATATAACTGATTCCGAGAATCAATACCAATTAGATTTTGTGTATAACCACCACCCGTATTCAGCTCCGGATCAAGACCTTTGTAAGGTGTAAAAGTGTATAAGTTGTTACCTGCAACATAGATATGCAAATTGCTGATATAATTGTTTTCAGTAATTTTAAAGGTATAACCCAAGTTAGCACTTTGAACTTTTAGAAATGATGTACTTTGCAACCAATAAGTAGAGGGCTGTGATGAACTGGTAATATTATACTTTAATGCATCAGCTAAAATAGCGTAAGTACCTACTTTTTGCAAGCTGGTATAGTCCATATAAGGCTCGTTAAATCCTTTTCCACCATAACTGCCACGTAAAAACAGACTTAAATCAAATCCTCCGTAAGTAAAGCTATTGGAGATACTATATGTAAATTTAGCTTGGGTTGAATAAAATTTACGATCCTGTGTGCTGCCATCATCTGCAAGATTTAAAGTGGAAATATCACTTGTTGCAGTTCTGGTACCATTAGTAGCATATTTCCAAAATAGTTGATTGCCTTTAGCATCCTGACCAGCGTATTCTGGTAACAACAGAGTTCCAACAGGATAACCTACTTTATAATAACCAATTTGTGATATGGAAGCACTAATACCTGTTCCTCCTGTAGTACCTACGTTAGTTTGCGTAACGTTAAAATCTGTATTATTTAGTTCCCCAGAAAGGTTTAGAATTTTATTACGGTTTAAGCCAAAGTTAATACCCGCGTTCCACGTAAATTTATCGTTGGTAATAATTTTACCGTTTAAATTAAATTCTACCCCTTTGTTTTCCATAGAACCAATATTTGCTAAAATATTATTTACAAAATAGGTACTACCAACTGGTACGGTATAATTATATAATAAATGGTTTGTTTTCTTATAATAAAAATCAAGTGAACCACTTAACCGACCAGCAAATAAGCTAAAATCGGTTGCAACATCGGTTGTTGTACTCACCTCCCAACGTAAACTAGTGTTTGGGTTTTGCACAACAAAAGGGCTAGCATTATACGTACCTGTAGCACCATTATAATATAGAGCACCGCTTGGGCCAAAAAGTGTTTGTGAAGCATATGGGCTAATTGCGTCCTGGTTACCTACTTGGCCAACACCACCTCGTAGTTTTAAAGATGATAACCAACTGATATCTTTCATGAAATCCTCGCTACCAATATTCCAGGCGATACTTCCAGAAGGGAAAAACTGCCCTTGATTATTGATACCCAATTTTGTTGATTGGTCATACCGTCCATTAGCGGTGATGTAATATTTATCAGCATAATTATACTCAATTCTACCAAAAGCAGAGTAAAGATCAAACCCCTGATCAAAAGAATTAACATCTTTTATACTGATCGCATTTGCAGAATTGATACTTTGATTTGGCAAATTAATACCACTAAAATCGTGTGCACCTACTCTTAACCCAGTGTAATAATTAGAAAAATGTTCTGCACCAAGCAATGCATTTAATCTGCTTTTCCCTATTACTCCTCTATATCCAGCAGTTGCACCATAAGTAATATTATTACTTGTATTTGTACCAAGATCAACATCACCATTACCAGTTAGTGTTGGCGTGTAGCCGTTAAAATCTTGAATAGGACTTACCAATGGAGTTGGGGGATAATAAATTAGGTTACTACCAGATGTACGTATTGCGTTAGCATACGGACTTATAGTAATCTCTTTAGTTAAAGAATAATCTAAACGTAAAGCTCCGGTTAAGCGATCAGCCTGTGCAGTGTTTGTAACATACCGCAATTGACCCAATGGGTTGGCTTCCTGCGTATTGGTAATCAATTGATAATTGTATGGATTATTTACATCATAAGCAGTAGGAACCACATTATATGGGCTGATAACAGAGGGAACACTTGCTGCATCTAATAATACACTACCACCATCTGGGGCAGTTGGAGGAGAACTAGAATTGGTATGCGAACCGGAAACATTTAAAGTAATTAATAATTTATCATTTAACGCTTTTTGATCCAAATTGAAACGGGCATTAATATCTTTTCTGTATGATGTCAACACAATACCTTGTTGATCATAATAAGTTAAAGAACCTCTGTAATGGCCTTTATCAGTACCACCAGAAATGCCAACGTTTTCGTTGTGAGAAATTCCAGTATGCGTAATTTCTTTAAACCAATTGGTATTAGCACCCTGATCACTGGTCGTAGAAGTACCTGCCGGCATGGCTTTACCGTAAAAGCTTTGATAGGCCGCCAAATACTGAGACCGGTCTGCAAAGTTTAATAAATGTTCAGGAGATTCAGTAGCTGTATAAGCATTTACAGTTATAATTGGTTTACCGGCTTTACCAGTTTTTGTAGTAACCAAAATGACACCGCCACCTGCCCGTGATCCATAAATTGCAGCAGCAGAAGCATCTTTCAAAATATCAAAAGATTCGATATCATTAGGAGAAACTGAGCGGATATCGGCACCAATAACACCATCAATTACATACAATGGATCACTTGCACCAGACAATGAAGCAGTACCCCGAATACGCACCGTTGGATTAGCATTAGGATCACCGGTTGATGTAGAAATAGTTACACCAGAAGCTTTACCTTGCAATTGTTGCAACGGATTAGTAGTTACACCTTGAACAAAATCGGATGACGTTACTTTTTGTACCGCACCAGTTGCGTCTCTCTTGCGCACAGTTCCATAACCTACTACCAAAACTTCATTTAAAGAGTTACCGGCAGCATCCATAGTAATATTAAGCGGTGCGCCGGTAATAGCTACCTGTTTGCGAGTATAACCAATATAGGTAAAAATGATAGCCGTAGCGGATGTCGGCACAGTGATTCTAAAATTTCCGCTAACATCTGTAGCTGTACCAGTTGCAGAACCGGCCGCAACAACAGATACACCAATTAAAGGCGAGTTATCCTTTGCGTCTGTTACTTTACCTGTTACTACTTTGGTTTGCGCCAAAACCGGTAATGAAAACAAGCAGCAAAAGACAAAATAAATTACTTTTTGTACTTTTTTTAAATGCATAATATTAAGTTTATTAGTTGGATTAGTTAGTTAATAATTGTAAAAAGGCGCTCATATCAACCTTTAAAAGAATTGTACAAGCTCATTAATAATTGGTTCAGTAGTCTGGTTTCACCATAAAAAAGGGTTTGAGATAATTGATTTTGATGCGGATGCTGTTTTTATCGGATAAATTTATACTTGTGGCATTAATTCTAAATACACGGAATCATCTCTTTTATCGCCACAAATATTTCCTGGTGGTTTTGCTGCGGCGGCAAACGAAAACAATCCTTCTGGTGCAACAGCAAAACCCGGTAGTTTTTTTGGGTTAGGATGGATCTAAAAGCTTGGCCTAAAGTTGTTTTGCCGGAACCGGATTCGCCAGAAATGGCAATCACATTGGTTTTTTCTGCAGATAGTTCCAGTTCATCCAAAACCTGATCTGCAGCCGGCAAAAAACGCTGCTTGATGGCCGCTTTTATAGTGGCAGCTTCCTGATTCCAGGCTGCATTTTTAAAGAAATCTCCAGCCAAAGCCCAATAACGCAAAAGCTGATTGTACAAAACAAATCCGTGGGTAACGTATTTATCGGGCCAATTGCTGCTCATGGGCACATCCATCAAACCTTTACCATTAAATTTCCATGATTTTGCCAGGGTAAAAACAGCATTACGTTGTTTGTTCACTTTTGTTTCAAAATCCTCATCATGAGTAGTTTGGAGATACGAAACCGCAGCAATCACCCACCAAAAAATGGCATCTATACGGTCAGCCGGTCCGCCAAAACTTATGTTAGTAGTTTTTCCGTTTTCAATCAGGCTGATGTTGGATGGAATTTGCCCGTTTGCAGCCGCCGCATTTTGCAACAGTGACAAAGACGATTTTAAAGTAGGATACAAATCCGCTAAACCAGCACTAAAAATAGCCATCGCGCTTAGAGCACTGTCGCGTGCCCAAATGCGATTATAATTATCCTTGTTTTCCAGCGAAGCCTTGATACCAAAACCAGACGAAGCATTCCGCAACAATGCTTTTGCTTCTTCAGCTAATGAGGAATGGATATCTAAGTGCATAACGGTAAAGGTTCTATTATATAAAATTTTTATAAATCATTAAGCCGTATCACACAATGGCACCTACAAAAAATATGATAACAAGTGATCCGAACGAGCTTAAATAATTGGTGCATCGAAGATAAGTAAGGCAACAACATTTTTACAGGTTAAAGTATATAATTTAGCGCAAGGATTTTCGCAAACGTTTGCGAAAACGTTTGTTGTTAAAAGTTTATATCTTTGAAAACCAATTATTTTATGAGGCAAGAAGTAACATTAAAGAAGTTAGCAGCTATGCTCAATCTGAGTATTTCTACTGTATCGCGGGCATTAAAAGATCATCCAGACATTTCTCTTGAAACACGCATAAAAGTAAAAGAATTAGCCCAGGTGCTGGAGTATGAACCCAATGCTTATGCCATCCATTTACGCACCAATAACAGTAAGGAGTTTGGTATCATTGTGCCGGCTATTTCCAACTATTTTTATCATGCTTTTATCAGTTCTGTAGAAGAAGAGGCAAGGCATTATGGCTACTCGGTGATTATTTTGCAATCTAACGACGACCCGGAAGTGGAGCAGGAAAACCTTAAAAAGTGCAAGCAAAACCGGGTGAGTGGTATTTTTGTTTCCATCACTTCTAAAACAGAAAATATTCAGGGATTTTTGAAGCTGGAAAATCAAAATATACCAGTTGTTTTTTTTGATAAAGTACCTGCATTTGAAGCCTGCAACAAAGTTTGTGTAGCCGATGGGTTGGCAGCCGGAATGGCAGCAGAGGCTTTGTTGCTGAAAAAGAAGCAGCTGATTTTGTCTATTTTCGGCAACCAGAACCTGTCAATTACTAAAAGACGCTTTAAAAGTTATACGGATACATTTACCAAGTACGATTCAAATGCTGAAATCCGGATTCATTATGCCAATAATACGGAAGAAGCTTTTGACATTACCACGGCAGCTTTCGCCCAAAAAGAAAAACCGGATGCTGTGTTTTGTATGAGTGATGAGATTTTGGTTGGCACAATGAAAGCAGCACAAAAACTGCACCTCAACATTCCAGATGAGGTTGGGATAATTGCGATAAGTGATGGTTTTATGCCGAAATTGTATTATCCCGAAATCAGTTATACGGAAACCAGCGGCCATAAACTGGGTAAAATGGCTTTCGACCGAATGATTGTCTGCATTGCCGGCAGTACATTTGCACAAGAATTAAGTATTGATTCCAAACTGATTGAAGGTGGCTCCCTGTAAATTAATACTGTTTTTAGTGCCTGATTTTTTGTTTCGGACTGATGATTTTTAGTCGATAAAAACAGTATCAGGTAATTTCCAGGTTCATTATGAAATACTTTTTTCTTGGAACCTTCTGCAAAAACAACAACTTCCGATAGATAAAAACTAATCATATTTATATTTGCATAGAATTTATCGATATGACTTTAGTTCAGCTGGAATATATTGTGGCCGTAGATACGCACCGCAGCTTTGTAATGGCCGCACAAAAATGCTTTGTTACACAGCCTACGCTGAGCATGCAGATCCTGAAACTGGAGGAAATGCTGGAAGTAAAACTGTTTGACCGCAGCAAGCAACCTGTTGTACCTACCGAAATCGGGACGGAAATTATTATGCAGGCCAGAACTGTACTTTCCGAAAATCAAAAAATCCGGGAACTGGTAGTTAATCGTAAAAAAGAACTTTCCGGCGAGCTGAAAATCGGCATTATCCCAACGGTTTCGCCTTATTTATTACCCAAAATCATCAATGGTTTTGTAGAAAAATATCCGCTGGTGAAACTTATAGTTTGGGAGAAGACAACAGAGGAGATTATCCAGCAAATCAAGTCTGGCTTACTGGATTGCGGCTTACTTTCTACGCCTTTACATGAAAATAATTTGATTGAGATCCCACTTTTTTATGAAAATTTTGTGGCGTACGTATCTAAAAACAGCGTTTTAGCCCGAAAAAAAATTATCATTCCAGAAGATATTGATCTGGATGAAACCTGGATTCTGAACGAAGGACATTGCATGCGCGATCAGGTTTTGAATATTTGTCAGCGTAAAAACAGCACCAAAAGTTCACAGCATTTTGAGTACAATACGGGCAGTATAGAAACGCTGAAACGTATGGTTGACCAGAACAACGGTGCCACCATTTTACCGGAACTGGTTTTGGAAGATATGACTGAAAAACAGCTGGATCGCGTACGCTATTTCCATGCGCCGGAACCGGCGCGGGAAATTAGTTTGGTAACCCAGAAAAGCTTTCTAAAACGAAAAATGATCGAAGCTTTGCATAAAGAAATTGTGGAATTTATCCCCAAAAAAATGCTGGATAAAAAGAAAAAAGACGTGATTGAAAGCTAACACGCCTTTTTTATACCGATAAAAACAGTATCAGTTACGTAATACAATTTTACCAAACTGTGTAGAATCGTCCATTTTGCGTACAGCCTTTTCTGCATCTGCTAAAGCAAAAACTTCGTCTACTACCGGCACAATTTTGTGTTCGTTTATCAAATTGAGCATCGCTTCAAAATCTTCTTTAGTGCCCATTGTAGTCCCTAAAATCTGCAATTGTTTCCAGAAAATTATACGTGCATCTAATGCCGGAATTCCACCCGCTGTTCCTCCGAAGAAAACAATCCGCGCTCCGGAATTACACAAATCCAATAACTTGGCAAATCCTTCGCCCAGCGCACTGTCGATAATCACATCAAAACCTCCCGCCAGCTGCTTTAACTGTTCGGCCCAGTCCTGTGCTTTGTAGTTTACGCCTGCAGCGGCACCCAATTCCCGTGCTTTTTCAATTTTTTCTCCTGTTCCGGAAGTTACAAAAACCTGACAACCAGCAGCAACGGCAAACTGCAACGCAAAAGAACCGGTGCCTGCACCAACGCCAACGATCAGCACTTTATCACCTTTCTGCGCTTTTCCCTTGGTAAACAAAGCACGGTAAGCCGTTAAACCAGCCAGCGGAATGGCAGCGGCCTGCTCCCAGGTTAAATGTGCCGGTTTTGAATACAGATATTCGGCACCGATTTTTACATATTCTGCAAAAGTGCCATGTTCGGGAAGACCTAAAATTTTAAAATCTTTTTGCTGATAATCCGGATGATCGCCCCAATTAGTTGATGGATTGATAATTACTTCTTTACCGATCCAGCTTTGATCTACATCCTGCCCAACTTCAGCTACAATCCCAGAACCATCAGAACCTAAAATCGACGGATATTTAATGCCCGCGTATTTTCCCTGTGTAATCCACCAGTCGCGCCGATTTAAAGCAGCGGCTTTTACTTCAACCAAAACTTCGCCAGAACCTAAAATTGGTTTTTCGACATCTTTTAATATAAGCGGCTTATCAGCGGCTTCCAAAACGATTGCTTTCATAATCATATAAAATAAAAAACCGGCTTGAATGTTTATCCAAGCCGGTTAAAATTAGTTGATAAAAACAGTATTATACGATTGCTTTTTTGTACAATTCTGTTACGTGGTTCCAGTTTACTACGTTCCAGAAAGCGGCTATGTAATCCGGCCTTCTGTTCTGATATTTCAGGTAGTAAGCATGTTCCCAAACATCCATTCCCAAAACCGGCGTGCCTTTCACCTCAGCAATATCCATTAAAGGATTATCCTGATTTGGCGTAGAGCTAACCACCAATTTTTTATCAGCACCAACGGACAACCAAGCCCAGCCAGAACCAAAACGGGTAGCACCAGCTTCCGCAAATTTGGTTTTGAAATCAGCAAAAGAGCCGAAAGACGAGTTGATTGCCGTAGCCAAATCTCCGGTTGGCTCTCCACCGCCATTTGGCGATAAAAGCGTCCAGAACATGGTGTGGTTATAATGACCGCCACCATTGTTGCGCACCGCTGGCGGAAATTTTGAAATGTTCTTGATGATGTCTTCGATTGAGCTATTCGCTTCCGGTTTGCCTTCCAGTGCTTTGTTCAGGTTGGTTACGTAAGCCTGATGGTGTTTCCCGTGGTGGATTTCCATCGTCATTTTATCAATATGCGGTTCTAACGCATCGGTGGCGTAAGGTAACGCCGGTAGTACAAATGCCATAACGTTTGATTTTAAGGGTGAATAAATTGTGATCTCCGCAAACCTACAAAATTTATCAGCGGTACTGTTTTTACCGGGTAAAAATTGAATTTGGGTTGATGATCAGCATGAAAACTATAAAGGGTTGAAACCGAATTTTGTTCTGGTAAAGCCTCAGATTTTCAACCGTTTTCTGCGGAAGAAGTCGCGTACCAGTTCGGCACATTCATTTTCCATAATCCCGCCGGTTATCAACGTTTTGGGGTGAGTAATGCGCTGGTTGATCCGGCCAAAACCACGCTGCGGATCGTGCGCGCCAAACACAATCTTCCCAACCTGAAACCAGTAGCTTGCGCCGGCGCACATCACGCAAGGTTCCATTGTAACGTAAAGCGTACAATTTTGCAGGTATTTCCCGCCCATGGCATTGGCCGCCGCGGTTAAAGCCTGCATTTCGGCATGGGCAGAAACATCGTTCAATCGTTCGGTTAAATTGTGGCCGCGGCCGATGATTTGTCCGTTGCAAACCACCAAAGCACCAATCGGGATTTCATCTTCTTTCAGCGCAGCTTTTGCTTCCTCCAAAGCTAATTTCATAAAAAAATCATCCGGCGAAATTACCGGCTCATCCGTAAAACTATAATATCTCATCTTGATTTTTGGGTGATAAAAACAGTATTGATCGCGAAAATAAAGGTTTGTTGAGAGAGAAGAAATAAGATGTTGCAAAGAATTTTCTTTATTTTTAAATAATGAACAACCAAGTCTTGAATTGTAATGAAATTGAAATCGAAGCATTTCATCCCGTAGAATTTTTACCGGAAGCAATCTGAGCCTGATCATTTTATATTTCCCAAAAAACACCGATAAAAGAAGCATCCGTTATCTACAGGAAAAAAATCAAAATTCTAAAACTAAACCTTTTAAAATCCTGACAGTCAGGAATAACAAAGTATTTGATCTTTTAAATCAATATGAAATCTACCTCAAAATGGTTTTACGTTTTATCAGTCCTGTTTAGCGGATCGCTCCTGCTTTCTTCCTTTTTTTATCTGTCGGAAAATGTTAAGTCCAGTTTTGATCTTCCGTATAAAAAAGCCCATTTAACCGAACGGGAAGCAGCAGCACATTTGTTAAGCCGCTTTACTTACGGTGCCACGCCCGGCCAAATTGATGAAGTGGTAAAAATTGGTTTGAAAAACTGGTTCAACCAACAGCTAAACAGCCAGTTACCAGACGATTCTCTTAATCAAATGCTGGGTAAATATGATGCCTTAAACCTGAGTAATGAAGAAGTTACGCACCTATTCCCTAAACCGGGCCAGGTTTTGCGCATGGCCGTTCAGGATGGTGTGGTGAACAAAGATTCTGTAAAAACAGACCGGCCAGCATACAAAGCCCTGTTGCAAAATTACATGCAGCAAAAAGGCTTTAAGCCGGAGCAGGAGCTTTTCCGGCAGTTTATCAATCAGAATGTGCTTCGGGCGGCTTATACCAATAACCAGTTGCAGGAAGTGATGACGGATTTCTGGTTTAACCATTTCAATGTCTCAATTTCTAAAAATGATTGTGCCCTGTTTATTCCGGCTTATGAGCGGGATGTGATCCGACCGAATGCGCTGGGAAATTTTACTGATTTACTGCTGGCTACCGCAAAATCTCCAGCCATGCTTTATTATCTGGATAATTTCAGCAGTGCGGCTTCCAACGATCAGCAGGGAAACTTACACGCGCGAATGAGGCCGATGCAAAACCAGATGAACCCAGACACTTCCATACGTGCTATGCAGGTAAACAATCCGCCAAAAGCAAAAAAAATGCAAGGTTTAAACGAAAATTATGCGCGGGAAGTGATGGAACTGCACACGTTGGGCGTAGATGGTGGCTACACGCAACAAGATGTAACCAATGCCGCTAAAGTGCTGACCGGCTGGACAATTTTTCCGATGGGCAACAATTTTCAGGCGATAAAAAGAGTAGATAACTATCAGGATAAACCGGGTTTTGTGCACGAAGGCGACTTTTTATTCACCCCAAACCGGCACGATAAAACCGAAAAAACAGTGCTTGAAAAAAGCTTCGGTCCAAATGGTGGTTACCAGGAAGGCGTGGATTTATTAACGATGTTGGCTCAAAAAACGGCTACTGCCAAATTTATCTCCCGCAAAATAGCAGTTAGGTTTGTGAGCGATAACCCGCCGCAAAGCCTGATTGATAAAATGGCCGCCACTTTTTTGAAGAAGAATGGTGACATTAAACAAGTGCTGCTAACGATGGTTTCGGCTCCGGAATTCTGGAATGCGGCTGCCATTCGCCAAAAAACAAAATCGCCATTTGAACTGACTATTAGTGCTGTACGTAGTTTGCAGGCCAATATCCAGCAGCCTTATCAATTGTTTAACTGGATCAGTAAAATGGGCGAGAAAAAATATTATTACCTGGCACCAACCGGCTTTCCGGATAAAGGCCAATACTGGATCAATACTGGTGCGTTGCTCAACCGCATGAATTTCGGATTGGCTTTGGCTGCTGGCCGGATTCCGGGAGTTTCTGTTGATCTAATCGCACTAAACCATCACCACGAGCCGGAAAGTGCACAAAACGCATTGATTACGTACAGTAAACTGATTTTACCAGAACGTAATCTGGATCAAACCATCAAGCGGTTAACGCCGATGCTAAGTGATCCTGAACTAGTAAAAAAAGTAGAAATAGCCAGTCAGAAAACGGTTCCGGCTGATGCAAACATGACCAGTAATCCGCAGCAAGCACAGCAAAATATGGTACCTGTTAACAAAAAAAATCCTGCTGGCACCAATTCTGCCATGCTGGCGCAGGTTGTTGGGGTGATTATCGGTTCGCCAGAATTTCAACGCAGGTAGATCTTATCAAACTTAATATCAAGCTTTAAATCAGTTAATTATGGTTTCCAGAAGAGGATTTTTGAAAGCAGGCGGTGTGGCATTATTAGGTGTTGGCCTAATGGGCGGCATCCCCAGTTTTTTAGCTGAAGCAGTTGCCGCTAATCAGGTAATTGCCCCTTATGGCAAGCGCAAAGTGCTGGTGTGTATTTTTCAGCGCGGCGCGATGGACGGGCTGATGGCGGTTACTCCTTTTACCGATGAATATTTGAAAGTCGCCCGGCCAGATCTCTTTATTTCTGCTGCTAAAAACAGTACGGGCAAATCTTTAATTGATCTGGACGGGCACTTCGGCTTGCATCCGGCCATGCAGGGTTTTGAACAGGCTTTCCGCGACAAACGGCTGGCAATTGTGCATGGCATCGGTTCGCCTAACAATACGCGCTCGCATTTTGATGCCCAGGATTACATGGAATCCGGCACCCCGTTTAACAAAGGAACGGCCAGTGGCTGGCTCAATCGCGCTGTCGGTTTGCTTGGTCACGATGCTATTACGCCATTTTCTGCGGTCAGCTTAACTTCTGCTATGCCGCGTTCGCTTTATGGTGATAATCCAGCTGTGGCGATCAATAATTTGCAGGATTTCGCCATCCAGATGCGCGGCAATCCTTCCGGTGTAAATATGGCTGCAAAAAGCTTTGAAGATTTATACGATCAAACCTCACCCGGATTATTAAAAGACACCGGAAAAGAAAGTTTTGATGCCATGAAAATGCTGCAAAAAGCTGACATCAAAAATTATAAACCGGCGCAAAATGTAATTTATCCAACTTCGGCTTTGGGTAATTCCCTCAAACAAATTGCGCAACTGGTTAAAATGGACGTTGGCCTGGAGGTAGCTTTTACAGAATCAAACGGTTGGGACACGCATTTTAACCAGGGAAATGATACCGGTATTTTTGCCCGAAATGTGAACGATTTAAGCAGCAGCATGATGGCTTTCTGGAACGATCTGGATGCCTACCAAGATGAAGTTACAGTCATGACCATGACCGAATTTGGCCGCACCGTACACCAAAACGGAACCGGTGGCACTGATCATGGCCGTGCTTCCTGCAACTTTATTTTGGGCAATGCTGTAAACGGCGGTTTTGTGCATGGCAATTTGCAGCCGTTATCCGTAGAAAACCTGGAAGATGGCCGCGACGTTGCCGTAACCACCGATTTCAGGAGTGTTTTTAGTGAAGTGGCAGACAAGCATTTGAAAGTAAATAACGATCGCATCCTTTTTCCAGATTGGAAAAGTAGCCGCATTGGCGTGATGAAAGCGTAATGCTTCTTTTATCGGCATAAAATTTATATAGTAATTCCGCTCTCTGCTTTAATAATTTCGATCTTCTAAATAAATTCAAATTTATAGCCTGCTGCTGGTTTACGCTTCAAAACTTACCTTTGCCGCAATGAACGAGGTAATCTTAAAAAAAGGCAAAGAAAAAGCAGTGTTACAACGCCATCCCTGGGTATTTTCCGGTGCGTTGGAAAGCGTGAAAGGCAAGCCGGAAAACGGTGAGATTGTACGGACAGTTGATAGCAAGGGCAATTTCCTGGCTTATGGTTTTTACAACAACCAATCGCGGGTAGCGGTGCGTTTGCTGGAATGGAATGATGCTGTTTTTATCGATGAAAACTGGTGGCGCAACCGGATTGCAACTGCCGTTAATAACCGGAAATCAGTTTTAAACGATCAAACCAATGCCTGCCGCCTTATTTTTAGCGAAGCTGATTTTTTGCCGGGTTTGATTGTGGATAAATACGAAGATCATTTGTCCGTTCAGATTCTCACTTCCGGCATGGAAAAAGTGAAGGAAATATGGATTGATGAGCTGCAAAAACTACTTCAACCTAAAAGTATTTTTGACCGCAGCGATGCCACTTCCCGTTCGCACGAAGGATTGGACGCTTCTTTTGGTTTGCTTTATGGCAGCAATCCGCCTGATTTTGTGGAAGTGATTGAGAATGGAATCAAGTATGAAGTGAGCATCGCCGAAGGGCAAAAGTCCGGTTTTTATTGCGATCAACGCGAAAACCGGAAACTGGTTGCGGCTCATGCTTCGGGCAAAAGAGTGCTGGATTGTTTTGCCTACACAGGTGGCTTTAGCCTGAATGCCTTGCAAAATGGCGCTGAAATGGTCACCAGTGTTGATAGTTCGGCTTTGGCGATTGAGACTTTGCATAAAAATATCCGCCTCAATAATTATGATCCTAAAAGAAGCACAGCCATACAATCAGACGTAAATAAACAGTTGCGAAAGTTTCGGGAAGAAGAAGAAAAATTTGACCTGATCATTCTTGATCCGCCCAAATATGCGCCTTCACGTTCTGCATTGGATCGTGCTTCGCGCGCTTACAAAGATTTAAACCGTTTGGCCATGCTGCTGCTGAACAAAGGTGGTTTGCTGGCTACATTTTCCTGTTCGGGCGCGATGGATATGCCAACTTTTAAACAGGTTTTGGCCTGGGCTGCGCTTGATGCGGGCAAGGAAGTACAGTTTATCAATCAGTTGGGCCAGCCGGAAGATCATCCGATCCGATCTTCTTTTCCCGAAGGAGAATATTTAAAAGGTTTGATTTGCCGGATAAATTGAGTTAATAATTCTGCGTTTTGTTATCCTGAACGATAGCGAAAGGATCTTCATCAGGCATTGATTTTATGCCATAACTTTTGGGGTCTTCTTGGATTTTGATTTTAGTTTCAAATTCAGTAATTCTACCAAAATAGAAAAACCCATAGCAAAATACAGATAGCCTTTCGGGATATGCTGATCGAAACCTTCGGCCAAAAGCGAGAAACCAATCAGTAATAAAAATGAAAGAGCCAGCATTTTAACGGTTGGATGCGAGTTGACAAAGTTGGCCACCGGATTGGATGCCCACATCATGATGCCTACGGCAATTACTACGGCGGCAATCATGATGGATAAATGACTGGCAATACCAACGGCCGTGATCACAGAATCCAGCGAAAAAACAATATCAAGCAACACAATCTGCACGATAGTTGCCCAAAATGAGTGCGGTTTAGTATTGGTTTCTTCATCGTCGCCACCTTCAATTTTTTCGTGGATTTCGCTGGTACTTTTATAAATCAGAAATAACCCGCCTAAAATCAGAATCAGATCATGTCCGGAAATAGCCAGTTTTTCTACCCAGTCTTTATCTGTAACTCCAATTATTCCAGCCAAATTAAATAGAGGTTTGGTTAAACTCATGATCCAGGTGAGCGACAACAGCAACAAAATCCGTGTAAACATTGCCAGAAACAAACCTAATTTCCGACCTTTATCCTGCTGATTTTCAGGTAACTTTCCAGATAGAATCGAAATGAAAATGATGTTATCAATCCCCAGAACAATTTCTAAAACCGTTAAAGTGATCAGCGAAATCCAGGCTTCGGGTTGCGTTAAAAATTCCATTTTGCAAAAATGCTTCTTTTAGCGGTATAAAACTGTAAAAAGAAAGCCAGTCAATGTTTTTGTAAAAATTATAACTTAATAGGATATAAATCGTTTTATGAAAATTAAAAGGCTGTTTCTACGTTTTTAAGGCACACTACTGCTTCCTGAAATAGTTTTGCAAATGCTTTTTTTATCGGATAAATTTATGATTATCAATCTTTACCGATGGTTGTTTTAGCAAAAAACAATTCATTGTAATATTGTTATCATAGCATAGACAGCCGTTTTGACTGTCTTTTTTTTGTTTTAAATTAGCAAACTGTATTTATTAAAAGCCGGATGTTTGGTACTGAAATTAATTTAATGTTGATAAAAAATATGTTCAAAAAGTTGTATTTGATGGCGATTCTGGGTGCATCTGTGGCCTGCCACGCCACACCAGGAGTGCCTATAAAAGTTGCCGGTTCCAGAAACTTGGAGCCAGATGAGCAGCAATCGGTTGTTTGTAAGGAAGTAACGGAGATGATCACTAATTACAATTACAAAAAAATCAAGCTGAACGATTCCATTTCTACCGTGATTTTTAACCGGTACATTAAGGCTTTGGATGAAAACCATAATTACCTGCTGGCTTCGGATCTGAAAGATTTTGATCCGTATAAAACCCAACTGGACGATGATTTGCAAAATGGTGATTTGAACCATGTTTTTTACATTTTCAACGTTTACCAGAAACGGTATAATGAAAGGATTAAATATTCTCTGGATCAGTTAGGCAAAAACTATGACTTTACACAGAAGGAAAGTTTTACGTTCAACCGGGAAGATCAGCCCTGGTTCTCATCAGCTACAGATTTAAATAAATTTTGGGACAAGCGAGTAAAATACGATTTGCTGAACCTGAATTTGGCTACCCCCGATTTAGCAAAAAATAAAGAAACACTGAAGGAACGTTATCAAAACCTGATTTCGCAATCTGCAAAATTGAACAATCAGGATGTTTTTCAGCTTTTTATGGATGCGTTTACCGAATCTATTGATCCGCATACCAATTATTTTAACCCGTCCAACGCGGCACAGTTCAATATCGAAATGTCTAAATCGCTGGAAGGGATTGGCGCTTCGCTACAATCTGTAAATGATTATGTTACGATCAAAACCATTGTAAAAGGTGGCCCGGCAGAACGGAGCAAGTTGCTGACGATTGATGACCGCATTGTTGGTGTGGCACAAGGAAAAAACGGCGAGTTTAAAGATATTATCGGTTGGAGACTGGATAATGCTATTACTTTGATTCGTGGAGCAAAAGGAACTGTGGTTCGCTTAAAAATCCTTCCCAAAGGAAAAACTGCAACCAACCCAAAAATTGTGGAACTGGTTCGGGAAAAGATCGTTTTGGAAGATCAGTTGGCCAGCAAAGAAATCAGGACTTATAACCAGAATGGAAAAACCTTAAAAATCGGTATCATCGATGTACCGGGGTTCTATCTGGATTATAAAGCTTATCAGGCTGGCGATAAAAACTACCGTAGCATCAGCCGTGATGTGAAACTGATTATCGATAGTTTGAAAGCAGCAAAAGTGGATGGTATTGTGATGGATTTGCGCCAGGATGGCGGCGGTTCTTTACCGGAAGCAATCCAGCTGACAGGTTTATTTATCAAAACCGGGCCAGTTGTACAGGTGCGGGATGTAAAAAACCGAATTGAACAAGATGATGATGACGATCCGGAAATTGAATGGAACGGACCGCTGGCTGTTTTGGTAGATCGTTTCAGCGCTTCTGCTTCCGAAATTTTTGCAGGTGCAATACAGGATTATGGTCGTGGATTGATCATCGGAACACAAACTTATGGTAAAGGCACGGTTCAATCTGCAATTGATCTGGATAAAGTAATTGGTAATTCGTTTACTAAAATTTTATCCGGTATAAAAGGGAAAACTGCCGGAACACCTAATACCGACGGACAACAAAGTTTTGGCCAGATCAATTTAACGATTGCCAAATTTTACAGGATCAGTGGCAGTTCTACGCAGCACAAAGGTGTGATCCCGGATATTCAGTATCCATCTGCTATTCCACTGGATAAGTACGGCGAAGATACGGAAGCTTCTGCCCTGCCCTTTGACATGATTGCAAGAAGCAATTATACAACCGTTGGTAGTTTTTCAGCAGCTATTCCTCAGCTTAAAACTTTGCATGATACGCGGATGCAATCCAATGTAAGTTACAAAAACCTATTGGAAGATATTGCAGATTACAAAAGACGAGATGCTGAAAAAGTGGTTACATTGAATGAGGCAGACTTGAAAAAAGAACGCGATGAAGAAGACGCCAAAACGCTGGCACACGATAATGCCAGAAGAGCAGCTTTAGGTTTGAAACCACTGATTAAAGGCGAACCACGCACAAAAGATAAAGATGCCGACTTCTTGAAAATTGAAGCCGGACAAATTTTGACAGATTATATCGGCTTAAAAAAGTAATACTGTTTTTACCGACCTAAAACCTTCGGCCAAAATGCCGGAGGTTTTTTTGTTTCAAACTAAATCCTTGCTTCTCCCGTTACAACCACCATGGCCAAATTGCTTCAGTTCACAGATAACGGCATTTTTTGTGCCGAAGGAAATTTCTATATCGATCCTTGGAAACCAGTGGACGATGCCGTGCTTACCCATGCACATGCCGATCATGCCCGAACCGGGAGCAAAAGGTATCTGGCGCATGAGCTTTCCAGAGAAATATTAAAATATCGTTTGGGCGAGGATATCAACCTGCAAACCGTTCCGTATGGCGAAACGGTTTATAAAAATGGTGTTCAGATTTCACTTTTTCCGGCCGGGCATATTATTGGTTCTGCACAAGTTCGGGTAGAATATCAGGGCGAAGTTTGGGTAGTCTCCGGAGATTATAAAGTGGAAGATGATGGTATTTCTACACCATTTGAACCGGTCCGCTGTCATCATTTTATTTCGGAATGCACTTTCGGAATGCCGGTTTATCAATGGAAACCGCAACAGCAGATTTTTAAAGAAGTTAACAGCTGGTGGGAGAAAAATTTGGAAGAAGGAAAAGCCACGATAATTGCCGGTTATTCGCTGGGCAAAGCACAACGTATTTTGTGCAATCTGGATCTTTCGCTCGGCACTGTTTTTACGCATGGCGTAATCGAAAACACCAATGATGCTTTGCGCAGAAACGGAATTGATCTGCCAAAAACAGTACGCATTAACCCGGAAATCTCCAAAGAAGAATTAAAAAAAGGGATTATATTATTGCCGCCATCAGCCGTAGGCAGTAACTGGATGCGCAAACTGGCGCCCTTTGAATTCGGTTTTTGTTCCGGCTGGATGAATGTGCGCGGTGCCAAAAAACGCCGTGCGGCTGATCGCGGTTTTGTGCTTTCTGATCATGCTGACTGGGACGGACTGATTGCCGCCATTGATGCTACCGGCTGTGAATCTGTTTATCTGACGCATGGTTATACCGCTACTTTCAGCCGATATTTGCGGGAAATTGGGTTTGATGCGCACGAGGTTCATACCCTTTATGGTGGTGATGAAAGTGAAGATAATTCCGGTTTAAACACTGAAAAAACACCTGTAAAAGAAGCATTATCAGAAGAGGAAATCCTCACTTCCAAAGATGATTTTGATGAAGCTGAAACTAATCAATCCGAAGCTTTATGAAACATTTCGCCGCACTATTTGCCGCACTGGACGAAACCAATAAAACCAACGAAAAAGTAAACGCAATTAAAGCATACTTTTTAACGGTAAGCGATGCAGACAAAATGCACATGCTTGCTTTGTTTACCGGACGAAAACCACGCCGACAAATCAATTCTACGCTGGTTAAAAACTATGCGATAGAGCTGGCCAACATTCCGGTCTGGTTGTTTGAAGAAAGCTATCAGGTGGTAGGCGATCTGGCGGAAACTATTTCGCTGCTGCTGCCAACAAGCACCAAAAGTTCTGATAAAAGTTTAACCGAATGGATTGCTGAAATTAACCATTTGAACAAGTTGGATGAAATAGAACGCAAAATCTGGCTCACCGAATCTTGGGCTTCGTTGTCCCGGCAGGAATGCTTCGTTTTTAATAAACTGTTAACCAGCAGTTTCCGTGTTGGCGTTTCGCAAAGTTTAGTGGTAAAAGCACTGGCCGAAATTTCCAAACTGGATGCGCCAACGCTCACGCATCGCATTATGGGCAACTGGAATCCGGATGTTTATACGTTTGATCAATTGATGGAAGAGCAAGGTGCGCTGGACGATCTTTCGCGGCCGTATCCGTTCTTTCTGGCTTATCCGATACAGGAAACTTCGGAAAAACAGAAATCTCCGGAGGAAATGCAAAACGCTTTGGGCAATGCGGATGAATGGCAGGCGGAATGGAAATGGGACGGCATTCGGGCACAAATTATTCACCGTAAAGGAGAAATATTTATCTGGAGCCGGGGCGAGGATTTGGCGACAGAGAAATTCCCCGAACTGCATCCTTTTATCCAGGCTTTGCCGGATGGAACGGTTTTAGACGGCGAGTTGCTCACTTTTAAAGATGAATTGCCGTTGTCGTTCAATTTGCTGCAAACCCGAATCGGCCGGAAAAATCTCACCAAAAAAATTCTGGAAGAAAACCCGGTTGCTTTCATCGCTTATGATTGTTTGGAAGTTGGCGGAGAAGATATCCGCAGTAAAACTCAAATTGAACGCCGCGCAGTATTAGAGCAACTGCAACGCGATACTGTTTTTAGCCCCATTTTTCGGGTGTCGCCGATTATTAATTTTACTGCTTGGGAAGAACTGGCCGAAATCAGAAAGCAATCCAGAGATATGGTTTCTGAAGGCATTATGCTGAAACGAAAAAACGCTACTTACCAGGTTGGCCGCAAACGGGGCGACTGGTGGAAGTGGAAAATCGATCCGCTTTCGGTTGATGCAGTGATGATTTATGCACAAAAAGGCCACGGCCGCCGTGCTGATCTGTACACCGATTACACTTTTGCCGTTTGGGATGGCGATCGTTTGGTGCCTTTCGCCAAAGCTTATTCTGGTTTAACCGATCAGGAAATTGGTAAAGTAGATAGTTTTGTAAAACGAAATACACTGGAAAAATTCGGTCCGGTACGAACGGTAAAACCTGAACTTGTTTTTGAAATTGGTTTTGAAGGAATTAATCAATCTTCCCGGCATAAATCCGGAATTGCGCTGCGTTTTCCACGGATTTTGCGCTGGCGGCACGATAAGAAAAAGGAGGAAGCGGATACTTTGGAAAGTTTGAAAGCGCTGCTTTAAATATTTAGAATGACAACTAAAACCTATATCATCAGCGGTGCCGGAAGCGGTATCGGTCGTGCCATTACCCAAAAATTAGCTTCGCAAAACCATACTTGTATTTTAGTAGGAAGAACTGAAAGCAGCCTGAAAGAAACGCTGGAAACATTATCTGGAAGCAACCATCAAATTTTAGTGGCTGACATCCGTGATAAAAACCAACTGGAAAAAGCAGCATCAAAATTAAATGCTTCTTTTATCGATGGAATTATTGGCAACTCTGGCGTGGGCGGCGAGAATTACTGGGGCGAAAACGACCGCTGGGATGAGATCATTGGCACAAACTTAACCGGAACTTACAACCTGGTGAACACCTTTTTTCCTATGCTAAAAGAAGCATCGGCAGAAAAGCATATCCTGATTATTTCTTCTGTTCTGGCGCGTTTGGGCGTAGCCAATTATTCGGCTTATTGTGCTTCCAAAGCTGGTTTGTTGGGTTTGATGCGATCATGGGCAGTGCAGTTTGCGGCGCAAAATATTCTGGTAAACGCGATTTGTCCGGGTTGGGTAGATACGGAAATGTCGCAAACCGGTTTACAAGGAATTGCAGATGGAATTGGCATTAGCAAAGATGAATTTTATAAAATAGCAATGCAAAGTGTTCCGCTAAATCGGATGAGCCAACCAGAAGAAATTGCAGATTTAGTAGCTTATCTGCTCAGCCAGAAATCAATTACGGGCCAAACGATTGATATTAATTGTGGTGCGGTGATGAATAGCTGATGCTGTTTTTATCGACTATAAACTGTTGACCGCTATATTAACGGTAGCTGTATTGGATGGATAGCTTTCGTTTTTCAATCGGTCCACCGCGGTCACTACATACTGATAAGTTTTCCCGGCTTCGGCAGTCTGATCTGCAAAAGAACGTTCCTGTGTATAATTGATGTTGAGAATATGCTTTGGATCAGCCAGGTTAATTGGTTCGCCCTGATCAAAACGGTAAACCACATAACCCGAAGCGGTATTGCCATCGCTGGCCGGCAACGGAAGCTGCCATTGCAGGTTAACGTTTTTGCCCATGGTACTGGCAGTCAGTTCGCGCGGAATGTTTGGAACAACGGCATCCCGCCACAACATAGCAGGCGGCAAGGCTGGATAACGGTAAAAATCTTTTTTCAAACTATCGGTAAAGCCCAGGGGGTTATTTTGAAGAGACTTTGAACTGAAATAAACGCTGCCCTGTACACGTGGATTTTCCCGCTCATAACGAATCTGGCGCGGCATCTGGCTCGCATCTTTCCAGCTGGCACTCATGCGTTCATTAATGCGATAGGTGGCCATACCGATATATAAATGCCGGCCAAAAGTATTATTACTCCACCAATCTATCAGTTTTTCAAAAGCAGCAGCCCGATTATTAAATGCCCAGTAAATTTGCGGGTTGATATAATCCAGCCAGCCTTCTTTGACCCATCTCCGTGAATCAGCAAATTGTTCGTAATAAGACGAACCACCACCAGTTTCAGAACCTTCAGCATTTTGCCCTTTATTAGCCCAAATTCCCATCGGACTAATTCCAAATTTGATATAATTTTTATGGTGATGGATGCTATCGCTCAACGCATGAATCAGCGTGTCTACATTGTGCCGGCGCCAGTCTTTTATATCGGTAAATCCATCAGGATGATCTACAAAAGTCTGCGCATCATCAATATGTTGGCCGTCAATATGATATGGATAAAAATAATCATCCAGATGTACGCCGTCAATGTCATAATTATCAACCACGTCCAAAATTACTTTGATGATGTAATCCCTTACCTCCGGCAAACCAGGATTAAAAAGCTTGCGGCCGGCGTAGGTGAAAAACCACTCTGGCTTTTGCTTGGTGATATGATCGTCGCTCAAACCTTTTTGATTGGCAGAAAAAGTAGCCCGATATGGATTGAACCAGGCGTGCAGCTCCATGCCACGCTGGTGCGCTTCGGTGATAGCAAGCTCTAATGGATCATAAGCAGGATTGGGTGCTTTGCCTTGCTTGCCAGTAAGCCATTGCGACCACGGCTCGCGGCTTTTGGCATATAACGCATCGGCAGCAGGCCGAACCTGGAACATTACGGCATTGATGCCAGTTTGATGATGCGCATTCAATATCTGGATCAGTTCCTGCTGCTGCTGCTGCGAATTGGTTTTGCCGCTGGATGGCCAATCAATGTTGGTTACCGTAGCAATCCAAACGCCCCGAAACTCTCTTTTGGGCTGAGGCAAAACCTGCGCATTTGCCAATCCAATCACACTCATCAAAAACAGTAGCAGCAAAGCTCTCATCCAAAGATACATCCGGTTATTATTAAAAGTGACAAAGATACTTAAACTCCATCTGCAGGAATTTATTGGAATAAAAATAATTGTAGAACAACATATTTAAGCTTGCTCAAATTTATTGTTAACTTACTTAAATAAAAGTAGTTACGTATAATTTTTATATCTATTTTTTATCCACTGAAACGCAAATACGTTACCTTCGGTTCAGGATTTTTTTATTAAACATACAATATACAGCATATAATCTTAGTTTTATCGGGAATACTGATTGCTTTAGGGCGAACAAATCATAACTATAACCGAACGTTTACAATAGTTTTTTCATCTAAAACCAATTAATTTAATTCTGAATTATGGAGAATCAAAACCCTCAAACACCTGCCAAAAAATCAAATCTAATTTATTTTTTGATCGTTGTTGTACTGGCTTTGCTGGGCACAAACACTTATTTGTATTTTCAAAAAAATAAATCTGATGAAAGAATTGTTACTCAAAAATCTGATGACAACAAAGTTTTGGTAAATACACAAACTACTTTAAAAGCATCACTGGATAGTTTAACGACACAGCTGGATTCTGCAAACAGCGGCAAGCATCGTGTTTCGCAGGAGTTACAGGCAAAAGATGAAGAATTAAAAACTAAAATTACCCAGCTAAAAAAAGCATTGGCCAGCGGACATTTAAACACGCAAGAATTGGTTAAAGCACGTGAAGACATTAAGCAGTTGCGTTACTTCGTTACAAAATACACGGCTGATATTGAAGAACTTAAACAGCAAAATGCTACATTAACTACCGAACGCGATACATTGAAAACCAACTTGGCCACGGTAAATCAAAAAGCTACCACTTTGCAAAAGCAAAATCAGGATTTAAGTACCAAGGTGCAAATTGCTGCGGCCATTAAAACATCTTCGGTACAAGTTGCTGCTTTTAAAGTTAAAAATAGTGGAAAAGAAGTAGAAGTTTCGCGTGCCAGTCCGGCTAAAAAAATCAAGGTCAACTTTACCGTTGCCAGCAACGAACTGGCGCAAAAAGGCTTTCATGATATTTATTTGAGAGTTATAGATCCGACTGGCAACCTGGTTACTTCCGGAAATTCTGGCAACTTCAATATTAACGGTCAGGATATGCAGTTTACTTATAAAAGTGCCATTGATTTTAAAAATGATGGTAGCGGTTACACCATTGATTGGTTAAACCCGGCAGAGTTTCAAAAAGGAACTTACTCGGTTTTGCTTTATGCAGATGGTTATGCAATGGGTAAATCTTCTTTTAACCTGAGATAAAATCAGCTTAAAAATGTTTAAAGGGATTTGATTTAAAACTCAAATCCCTTTTTTTGTGCTGTAAAAGAAGCATCAACCTAAATAAGCCTATAAAAAGTTTTTAGATGCCGAAGGAAAAAGCAGAAAAAAAGTGGTGCCGATATCAATTTCAGATTCAAACCAGATTTTGCCACCTGCGTTTTCGATGGCATTTTTAATGAAAGCCAAACCCAACCCCGTGCCAGAACTTTTGGTGGTAAAGTTGGGCTGGAAAATACTGGTCCGCAAACTTTCTGGTATTCCGCTTCCGTTATCTTTTATATTGATTTGGATGTTATCCTTTGTGCTTTGGTAGGTAATCGTGATAACGCCTTTATGATCATCAGGCATGGCTTCAATGGCATTTTTCAGGAGATTGTTAAAGCAGCGCATCAGTTGATCTTTATCGGCCCGAATAAGGTAAAGTTCTGTGGAAGGCGTATAATCAATACGCATATTTTCACTTTGGCCGAAAATATTGGTTGCTTTGGAAATCACATCAAAAATATTAACTACCTCCGGTTTGGCGTCGGGCAGTTTAGCAAAATCAGAAAACTCGGTGGCAATGCGCGACAAGGTTTCAATCTGCTCGATAAAAGAAAGACTAAATTTTTGGAACTTCTGGTCAAACTTCGGGTCTTTATCTTTCCAGGATTTACTAAGCAGCTGCAAACCTAATTTCAGCGGTGTCAGCGGATTTTTAATTTCATGTGCAATCTGTTTGGCCATTTCACGCCAGGCATTTTCCCGTTCAGATTTAGCCAATTTGCCGGCACTCAGTTCCAGCGAAGCAATCATTTTATTGTATTCTTTAATGAGTGAGCCGATTTCATCATTTCGCTTCCAGTTAATTGGTTCAGTTTTGCGGCCATACATCGTGTTGGTTAATCCCTGCTGAATTAAATTAAGCGGATTAGTAATTCTTTTAGCGATAAAAATAGCAAACAAACCTACGGCAACCAGTACCAGCGCATACACATTAAGCATCGAATTGATGAAATAACCGATACGGGATTTGTACTCCGCTTCATTGGAAAAATAAGGAAGCTGCAAATAATTAATTACTTGGTTATCAGCATTATGTATAGGCACGTAAGCCGATTTGTATTTAAATTTTGCAATCTCCTCATCATTTAAAAGCTCTGATTTTTGCAAACGATGCATCTTGATAAATGCAATTGCGTTCATCCGGCGGCCAATCAAGCCATAATTATACAGTTTGGGCTGTGTATAAAGCAGGGGCACACCGTAAGTGTCATACAAAATTAAATCAACCCCGTAAGTTTCTGCAAAAGCATTAAACCGAAGTTCCAGTTCTTCCTGGTTGGTAATCTTGCTATCTACAAATTGCCCTTCGTAATCAATGGCAATCTGTTTTATTTTCTCATGATTGAGATCGTCCTGCTGCTTTCTATCCTGAGTGCCAAAGGTAATGAAAGTAACAATACCAATAATTAACAGCGTAATTACTACCGAAGCCACCATCGAAATTTGGATACGGGTTTTGTATAGAAGATTGTTGGCCGCTACATGCAGGCTCCATATAAAATGGTTGAAATTAAGGTCTTTAATACGAGTCCAAAACCAGTAAAAAGCAGTAACCAGCAACGTAAAAAGCAGGAAAATTACAAAGAAGAAAATGAACAGCGACAGCTTATCAGTAAAGCCTTTATCTTCCATGCTCACCACAATAAGCTTCCTCGGATTTAGCAGGTAAGTGATATGACTGTAATCACCACTAACATCTTTGGTTTCCTGCTGGGTATAAATGTTCGGTTTTCCTTTAAACAACTTGTTTTTTAGGTTATATTCATACTTTCCGTTTTGGTTGAGCAGGGTATTATCTTTGTAAAAAGCATAAGAATAGTTTTTAAAATCATTTTGCTGCGAAGCGTTTTCATCCGAAAGTAATTGTGGAAAAGAAGTATTGTTTTCCAATGATTTTGACTTTAAATCAACGACCAACGTACCTTCCAACTCTTGGCCATTTCTAACCGGAATCAGCGCAAAATATCTTCGCATTCCAAAGGCATCTGTAACCCGGTAAAAACCAGTAGTACCTTTTACTTGCATTGCGCCATATAATACCTGTTTCTGAAAAACATCTAATTCATAATCCTGCTGGCCAGATACATTATGGTGCTGATCATTATAAGCATACATTTTAAAGTTATATCTGGATAGATAATCATCAAAATACAACTTACGGAGATGATTTTTGAGATAAACTTCGTTCCGGTCCGGTTTAGAAAAATAACGGATTAGAATAGAATCATGCTTGATGTTATCTTCAATCCGGCCGAAAATTACTTCTGCATCAGCATCAGTAGTATTTGCCAGTTTTTGCAGTAGCAGAATCCTGTTTTCTGCATCCAGCCTGTTTTGGATATGAGAAAGTTTAATGGTTGCAAGCAGCGCCGATAAAGCTAAAATAATGATAAATGCAACGGCTGGCATTTTACCTTCTTCATACAAAACATTATAGGCTCGCCAAGCTACGATTACAGCCCATAACAGGTAAAAAAATGTGAAATAATGATAGAGATAAAAAATTAACAGGGTTATTAATACAATTGGTACTGCAAAAACAATTAGCTTGATCTGATTCGAAATATTCAGTTTTTTACAAACGATGATACAGGTTTCGGCAACCAGATAAAAAATAAGGTAGGAAAGGCACAACATAATGGTTCCTAAAAAATTATAGGCCGTAAGGTTGAGCAGGTTATCAATGTCAAACTGAATCCTTGAATCGATAATGAGGTTAGAAAATAATCTGGAGAAAACAACTGATAAAACAATAAGTAAAAACAGCATCAGCAAAAACAAAGCATAACTTATAGCTGGACTGATAACCGCGCGGATCAGCCTCCCTCGGTTGCTGTACACAAAAATTGCAAACCAACTGGTGAAAAGGATAATCAAGGCAATATCTCCAATAGAAAAACAGGAACCAAAAACATTATTTAACCGAAGCACAGGCATTGCTTTGACACTGAAAGCGTAATCCAGACCATGCAGAAAATAGTTGGCACCAGTGCAAGCCAACACAAACAACGCTGCTAACAGCACGGCCAGTGTTACACGGCCTTTGTTGGCAACATAGGTACAAAGGTTATAGACCAGTATAAAAAGTATAAAAACGCTCAGGCTCCATAAAACAACTTCTAAAGAAGCAAAGTAGGTGTTTTGATAGCCGGTTTTTAACTTAACATAGAATAAAGTTTGCTGGTTGAAACTGGTAATTTTAATCGTTTGTTTTTCCTGCGGTTTAGCAAAAGTAAGATAATCATTATCCAAAAGCTGCATAGAAAAGCTATCGGTAAAATACTGATTATGAAAAACATATGCTGTTTTTATCGGGATAAAAAACAGAACAGAAAATGTACCCTGTGTTTTTTTGATAACTTCATAATAGCCATTTTTTTCCCTGCTAAAAGAAGTACCGGCTGGGTAAGGCGAAGAACTATCGGGAACGATCCGGCTGCTGCTCCAGAAATCAAGTTTATTTTGATTATAAGTGCAGAAATAGATTTTTTTATCTTTAGTAAACGTTTGGATAAGGCGCAGTGCTTCTTTTTCATCATGAGTCAGCTCTTGCAGATTTTTGATATTAACCGGTTCTTTCAAAAAATCTGCAACAACAGCTTCTCTGTCATTCAGTTTTTTTTGCAAGGTAAGCGCAGAACCAGCCAGCAAATTCCGTGGATCGGAAGCCAGTTTTACTGTTAAAGCCGTCAAAAAAAGACTGACACAAAGCAGTAATAATAAAAAGCGCACTTTAACAGATGTATTCAAAGCAATTGTTCCAATCTGTATAAAAGTAATATAAAAGTCAACTCAAATTATAAACTTAAAGCCACGCGTGTTCCGTTACTACATTCCGATCAACCTTTTTTACCAATCCCTGCAATACATTGCCTGGGCCGGTTTCAATAAAACAGGTTGCACCGTCTTGCAACATCCGTTGCATCGTTTGCGTCCAGCGTACGGCACCTGTCAATTGTTTGTTCAGGTTGATTTTAATCGTAGCCGGATCAGTAGTTGGCTGTGCATTTACATTTTGATAAATCGGGCAAACCGGTACTTTAATTATAGTATTTAAAATTGCCGTTTCCAGTTCTACGCGTGCTAATTCCATCAAAGGCGAATGAAAAGCCCCACCTACATTCAGCGGTAAAACGCGTTTTGCTCCGGCTTCTTTCAGTTTTTCGCTTGCTTCTTTTACCCCTTCAATTGTTCCGGAAATCACCAATTGCCCCGGACAGTTGTAATTAGCAGGCACCACAATACTGCTGGTGCGCTGGCAAATATCTTCCACCGTAAAATCATCCAGACCCAAAACGGCGGCCATGGTAGAAGGCTGAATTTCACAGGCGTGCTGCATGGCATTGGCACGGGCGGCAACCAACCGCAAACCATCTTCAAAAGTAATGGAACCGGCAGCAACCAGAGCAGAAAACTCGCCCAAAGAGTGCCCGGCAACCATTTTCGGCTCAAAACTATCTCCCAGTGTTTTAGCTAAAATTACGGAATTTAAAAAGATGGCTGGTTGCGTTACGCGGGTTTGTTTCAGGTCTTCATCCGTACCGTTAAACATTACATCGGTAATGCGGAAACCTAAAATTTCGTTGGCTTGTTCAAATAGCTCGCGGGCATCTTCATGCTTTTCGTACAAACCGGTTCCCATACCTGGAAATTGCGCACCTTGCCCAGGAAATATATATGCCTTCATCGTTCAGAATAAAAATTGAATTAGCTTAATTTAGAAGAGATCAACTGTAAAAATTCACTGCGGGTTTTATCATGTAAAAAAGCACCGGTAAAAGCAGAAGTGGTGGTAAATGAGTTTTGCTTCTGGATGCCGCGCATGCTCATGCACAAATGGCGGCACTCAATCACTACGCCTACGCCTATCGGGTTTAAAGTTGACTGGATACAATCGCGAATTTCATTTGTCAACCGTTCCTGCACCTGCAAGCGGCGCGCAAAAGCATCTACCACACGCGGAATTTTGCTCAATCCAACAATATGTCCGTTTGGGATATAAGCGATGTGCGCCTTACCAAAAAACGGCAGCATGTGGTGCTCGCACATGGAATATACTTCAATATCTTTCACTACTACCATCTGGCTGTATTCTTCTTTAAACATGGCGGATTTTAAAATATCCGACGGATTTAAATCGTAGCCGTGCGTGAGATAAGTCAAAGCTTTGGCCACACGTTCCGGTGTTTTCAACAAGCCTTCGCGTTGCGGGTTTTCACCCAGCTGCGCTAGAATATCAGTATAATGATCTGCAATTTTGCTGATCATGCCAGAATTATAACGATCTATTTTGAGATAGCCATCCACTTCTTCGGTATCATGGCTGTGGTTTTCGTTGTTCATTTTGTGATGCTTCTTTTACTCGCCAAAATATTCGGCAGAGTTATTTTCGGTTTCGTACAGTTTTACCGAATGCAGGAACACGCCCGAATGCAACTCGATCGGTTTTTTAAGCTGATTAAAAATTTCAATCGTCAGCAGTTCGGTCGAAGCCATTTTGCCTTGCATAAAATCAACATCCAGGTTGATGTTTTTATGGTCCAGCTTTTCAATTACGTAATTATTGATGATCACTTTCAGGTCTTTCAAATCCATCAGATAGCCGGTTTCCTGCGTTATTTCCCCTTTAATCGTTACAAATAAATTGTAATTATGGCCGTGCCAGTTCGGGTTGGCGCATTTACCAAACATTTCCTGATTTTGCTCGGCACTCCATTCTTCGCGGTACATCCGGTGCGCCGCGTTAAAATGTTCTTTCCGTGTAATATGAATCATCATAGCTTAATTGATGCAAATATATTAAAACAAAAGAAGCCCGCTGTTTTTAACTTTGCCCGAAATATTGCACATGAAAACTTTGCTGGTAGCCGCAACGCAACCCGAAATACAACCGCTGTTAAATCATTTTGGAGAAGAAAAACCATTTAATGTTTTAATTACCGGCGTTGGAATGGTTGCTACAGCTTTTGCTTTGGGCGAACATTTCGCACAGAAAAAATATGATCTGGCTATAAATTTAGGAATTGCCGGAAGTTTTGACCGAACGCTAAATTTAGGCGAAGTGGTTGAAATTGAAGAAGATACCTTATCAGAACTGGGTGCCGAAAATGGAACCGAATTTTTACCCATTGAGCAATTAGGTTTTGGCGAAAGCAGGTTTCGACCTATTGACCCGATGCTTCTTTTATCGGTTAAAAAAGTGCGAGCGATCACCGTAAACACTGTTCATGGCGAGGAAAATTCGATTCAAAATATAACCAAACGTTTACAACCGCAGCTGGAAAGTATGGAAGGTGCAGCCTTTTTTTATGCCTGTAAAAGAAGCATGGTGCCTTCCATGCAAATCAGATCGGTGTCAAATTATGTAGAGAAACGCAACCGCGAAAACTGGAAAATTGGATTGGCCGTTAAGAATCTGAATGATTTTGCAATTGAATTACTAAAAAAATTATGAAACTTACCCTCGGCTTTTCGCCTTGCCCAAACGATACTTTTATTTTTGATGCGTTAATTCACCATAAAATCGATACCGAAGGTTTGGATTTTGAAGTTTTTTTTGATGACGTGGAAACGCTGAACCAGAAAGCTTTCCGCGGAGAACTGGATATTACCAAGCTGAGTTATCATGCTTTTGCTTACGTAACCGAACAGTATGTTTTGCTGAATGCCGGCAGCGCGCTTGGTTTTGGCGTTGGCCCGTTGCTGATCTGTAAAGATGAAAAACTGCTGGATCGGGAATATCTGAATACGCAAATCCAGCATCTCAGAATTGCTATCCCCGGGAAATATACTACGGCAAATTTTCTGCTCAGCCTGGCTTTCCCCGAAGGAAAAAATAAAAATGAAGTGCTTTTTTCAGAAATTGAGAACCAAGTGATTAACGGCGAAAAGGATTTGGGTTTGATTATTCACGAAAACCGTTTTACTTATCAGGATAAAGGTTTGCACAAAATCGTAGATCTGGGAGATTATTGGGAACAGCAAACCAACTGTGCCATTCCGTTGGGTGGCATCGTGGCAAATCGGAATTTACCGATAGAAATTCAGCATAAGATAAATCGTGTTTTACGAAAATCAGTCGAATTTGCATTTGCCAATCCAAAATCCGGACTGGAATTTATTCGTCAGCATTCGCAGGAAATGAGTGAGGAAGTGATGTACAAGCATATTGATTTGTACGTAAACCAGTATTCTGTTGATTTGGGAGCGGAAGGCCGTAAAGCAATTCGTATTCTTTTTGATAAAGCGTTGCAGTCCGGCGTTATCCCGGAAATTAAAAACGAGCTGTTTTTAACCGTATAAATTTTTAATTACTTGCCATAAGATGTATGGTTTTTATTTGAAAAAGATAAAAAAATGAATCTTTGGTTTAAGTAGTTTCGTAAAAGCAGGGCTGATAAAAATTAGGCTCATAAAAGAAGCATGAAAAATTTTGCCGAAACAATTAATCTGTTAGAAAATTCTAACTTTTACTATATCATTATTGCTGGTATGGACAGTAATTACAGTTACGTTAATACGCATTATGCCAACGCTTTTGGTTATATTGCCGAGAACATGATTGGTAAGCCATACTCTATTACGATGCACCCGGATGATACGAAAGTTTGCGCAGAAGTAGCCGTAAAATGTTTTCAAAATCCTGGCAGATCGTTTCCGGCAACTATCCGCAAGCATGACGGAAAAGGTGGCTACATCATTACACAATGGGAATATCGGGCTATGTTTGATGATGAGAACCAACCAGCCGGCGTTTTTTGTATGGGCTATGATATTACAGAATATGAAAAAGCGAATGAGCAGCTGGAAGTTGCCAAAACAGAAATCGAGCAGAAAAAGAGTATTCTGGATCAGATTGGCTGGGAACAATCGCATTTAATCCGGCGGCCGGTAGCTAATATCATTGGGCTGACAAACATTTTGAGTAAAATGGATCTGGATCAGAATCTAAGAAACATTTGCGATATGCTGGTGGATAGTGCTGACCAAATGGACAAAGCGGTGAATGATATTGTGCGGAAAACGGATTAAATCAACTTTTCACAAAATTTACCTGATAAAAGAAGCATCAGTTTTTATCACCCAAAATAATTGGCGTGCCTTTGTTATTGCCCATCATAATCACTTTGGTATTAGGTGATAAGGCAATTGCTTTTTGTGCCTGTATAGATTCGTACTGCAATTGCTGCTCTGTCAGGTTTGTAGCTATAATTCGCTGATAATCAGCAATACCTTGTGCCTGTATTCTTTTTTGCTCAGCCTGCTGGCGTTCTTTCTGCAATACAAACTGCATTTTCTGCGCGTCTTGTTCTGCATTTATTTTGGATTCGATGGTGGCCCGTACAGATTGCGGCAACGTGATATTCCGAATTAAAAGCTGCTGCAATTCCAATCCTCTTTTGGCAAAACTTTCGCTTATGGTACGGTAAATTTTATCCTGAAATTCCTGTCTTTTTGTCGAATACAAAGCTACGGCTTCATAATAAACCGCATTGTCGCGGATGGCCGTACGCGATACCGGCCGAACAATTTTATCCAGATAATCGGCACCAATATTTTGCAGGATAAAAGGAGCCTGATCTGCTTTTAAACGGAAAAGAACCGACAGATCAATCGTTACTTCCAAACCATCCGCAGATAAAATACGGATGGCATCGTCTCCTTCCCGCTGGCCTTCGGTAGTTACGCCGCTCATGGTATAATTCTGGGTTTTGGCATCAAAAGTAGTTACATCCACCAACGGATTGACAAGATGCAAACCGCTTGGCAATACATCGCTGTCTACTTTGCCAAACAGCGTTTTTACGCCTACTTTGCCAGGTTCAATCACTTTAAAAACCGAAAAACTAATGCCTAAAAGAAGCATGGCAATACCGGCAATAGAAATAACAGGTGCATAGGCCGGATTGATGGAAGGCGTACGTTTAAACCAGCTGCTGGTAACCAGCAGGATAATACCCAGAATAATTAACAGCATGTAATTTAAATTAAAGGTTTTGTTTTTTTTGCAAGGCGCGTACTTCTTTAGTTAGCCTTACTTTCAGGATAATGGTAACCACGATGATAAAAACGCCGGCCGCCATCCAGTCATACCGATGATGGTTGAAGCTCCAGTAAATCAGTATCACGCACAAAATAATGGCCAGATTGTATAGGATATTCAGCAGCAGTTTGGCACCCATTTTAGTAAACCTGTGTTTCCGGGTCGATCTCATCTGCCCACGCCAGCATACCGCCTTTTAGGTTATACAAATCGGTAAAGCCTTGTTGCTCCAGCTGCATAATAGCAGCTGCACTACGTTTTCCGCTACGGCACATTACCACAACAGGTTTGTTTTTAGCGATTTTGCCAGACTCAATGGAAATGCCGCTTAGCGGGATCAATTCGCCGCCCAGATTAGACATTTCGTATTCAAAATCTTCCCGCACATCAATTAGCTGGAAATCTTCACCCGAATCCATTTTTTCTTTTAATTCCTGAACGCTTATTTCTTTCATTGTTGTAAATGTTATAGTTCAAAGTTAAAGCTTTAATTGATTTTTAAGTTAAATTAAACCGCAGCGCAATAATTATTCATGCGGATATCCGTTCTCAAACCGTACTGTTTTTACCAGGTAAAAAAAGCATCGTTAAAAGAAGCATTGCCCTAAATATGAGCAGGATAGCGTTTTTGTTATGTACTTTTGAAAAATGAAACAAGTAAACCGTTTTTTCTGGTTCTGCTCCGGCGTGCATGTGGATACGCTGAAAAAGTACCCGATCGAGTTGAATAAATACGTAGGCATCGGCGCAACTATATTTTTTACAGCTTTATTTGCTTCACTTTCCGGCGGTTATGCCATGTATTTTGTGTTCAGCGGAAACCCAGGCGCACCGTTTTTCGCCATTTTATTTGGAGTGATTTGGGGTTTGGCCATCTTCAATATGGACCGCTACATTGTGGGCAGCATTAACAAAAGAGGTTCTACCAATTCGCAGATTTTGCAGGCCACGCCACGGATTTTGCTGGCCATTATGATTGGGATCGTAATTTCCCGTCCGCTGGAACTGAAAATTTTTGATAAAGAAATCCGCAATAAACTTAAAACTTCTTATCTCAAAGGTCAGCGTTCTAAAATCGATACCATGAACATCACTTTCAACAAAAAGTATGGCATGGATCTGGCCAAAGCAGCTGATATTAAAGCTGAAAGAGATTCGCTGCAAAAAGACATTACTCGCTCCCGTTATCAGTTAAACCAGGAAATTTTCGGTGATAAAACCAACCAAACTTCTGGTAAAAATGGTTTTGGTACTTTCGCCAAACAAAAAGATGCGGTTTTGAAGGAAAAAGAAGCACGATTAAATACCGTTCGTGATGATCAGCTTAAAATGGATCAATACATTTCTACCCGAAAAAATGTGGAAGGTGTAACCGATACCAAATTATTTAATGATCGTCAGTTGGATAGTTTGTCCAACGTGGCCGGTTTTAGTGATCGGAACTGGGCTTTGGGTCAGCTGGCCTACAACACTAATGGCACGCGCGATCTGGATACTTATCTGGCGCAATCTTTCATCGGTTATCTGTTTATTTTGTTTGAATGTTTGCCGGTTTTGGTGAAACTGATGTCACCGAAAGGCCCGTATGATGTAGCTTTGGGCAAAACGGAAGAAGCCAATATCCATTTTGCCGAGAAAGACATGGAGCAGGATATCACCGTAACCGATGCCGTGCAGGATCATCGCATCAATACCAATATTTCCCTGGTTAAAAACACCATTAGCAAGCGTGCCGAACGAAAATTTGAGCGCGAGGATTTAAAAACCTAAATGCTTCTTTTAGCATACTTTTTTCGGGTTCGGTTTAAAATTGTATTTTTCGGCGATGATTTTTTGCTTTTGCAGATGATCACTTCAACCCAGCAAAATATGAAATTCAACCGGATACTGTTTTTATCAACCTTTTTTTGTTGCCGCGTTTTTGCTCAAACTCCGGAGCAATTAATCAGTAAAAACGATGTGGAACGCATTATTAAAACGCTTTCTGCGGATGATATGCAGGGCCGCGCCACTTTTACGCCGGGAATAGAAAAAGCAGCCAGATTTATCGAAAGTGAATATAAAACTATTGGCTTACAACCACTTGCAGGAAATAAAGATTACCGTCAAAATTTCAGTATGACCAAAAGCACGCCGGTTTCAGTTTCTGCTTCGATCAATAACAACATTATTCCGAAAGAAAATGTAACCGTGGTTAGTGGTACGCCAACGTTTACGTGGAGCAATAACGCTGAGGTGGAAGTGGTGAAAATTAAAGCGGAAGACAA
>JBPBPL010000026.1:0-81621 GCA_050954285.1 Janthinobacterium lividum
AGGAGATCTGACGCCAGAAGAGTTCCTGCAAAAAGAGAAACTAACGCCTGGTGCTCTATTTATGACTGGCTGAATAATTAGGAGGACGTCAGCTAATAGCAAAGTCGACCTTTAACCAGTATGCTTTGAAGGGAAGCTTATAGTGTTGCGCGAACAGTTACAAATACTATATTTCTTTACGTGATAACTTCCTATATCTTTGGGCTCAAAAATTTAGAATTATATTTTCATGGCAAAGGCATCTGAAATTAAAGTAGGCAATATATTACGTTATGGGGGTGAACTGGTCACGGTTACAGAAGTTTTACACCGTACACCAGGTAAAGGCGGAGCGTTCTATTTAGACAAGTTTCGTAATATAAAAACAGGAAAAATTGTAGAGGCGCGTTTAGCAACCGACGAACAGGTGGAAATTTGCCGGGTAGAGACCAGTGATTTTCAATATCTTTATGAAGATGGTGACTTGATGGTGATTATGGATAATGCCTCTTTCGAGCAGCATAACATTCCAAAAACACTGTTTGGCCCGGCTATTAGATTCCTGAAAGAAGGCATGAACGTTATCGTTTCGTTTGAAAGCGAAGAACCAATAATGGCACAAGCGCCTAACTTTGTAGAATTAGAAATTACTTATACCGAGCCTGCCGTTAAAGGCGATACATCTTCTGGCGCACTGAAGAATGCGACCACAGGAAATGGTGTAGAAATAAAAGTGCCCCTTTTTGTAAACCAGGGCGACAGGATAAAAGTAGATACACGCACCGGGGAATATATCGAGCGCGCGAAATAAAAATGTTTAAAGGGAATGCGTTGGTCAGTTGAGCTGCATTTGTGCTTAAACGCACAAATGCATTCCCGATACACTAGATCGGGTTCTTTTTTCCGATTGAAATCGATTTGATTAAATGACGGATTACTTATAGTATCCAAGTTGACCCAAAGCCTTGGAAAACTTAATTAACGTAATAAATCTTCGGGTAATTTAAATTTATAGTTTAAGAAAACACCCCTTTTCTTTATTTCTCTAAAGTTGATACCAAACTCTAAATATTATTATTCCCTCTTTGTTAGGAAAGTTCAAGAGTACATCTCGTTTAACGTCATTTCTTGGAGGCGTAGTAAAGGCAGAGAACGGCTGAAGTTTGGAATCTGTCAGGATAGTAGAAAGGAAAGAGCAAGAGTATGTCTATTCACAATTCAGTTTATGCTTAAGAAGGTTTGAATTAGTTGAAGCTCACCCTGAATTCAAGAGGGGACAGATGGGTCATGTTTTTAAAAAACTTGGTGAATGACTGCGGGTGCTCAAAACCTAACTGGTAGGCTACCTCGCTGGCAGATAGACTGGTAGTCGACAATATTTCTTTTGCTTTCTCAGTAAGCTTGCATTGTATATGCTGTTTGGCATTTTGTCCGGTAAGGGAGCGAAGCATATCGCTTAGATACGTTGGTGTAAGATTAAGGTGTTCCGCAAGGTACCCAACAGTCGGCAGTCCTTTACCTAACGTTAACGGCGTTTCGCTTACAAAATAACTTTCTAACAGTTCATCCAGTTTTTGCAGCAGATCACTGTTTACGGCTTTGCGAGTAATAAACTGACGCTTGTAAAACCGATCAGCATAATTCAATAACAATTCAATTTGAGAAATAACCACATTTTGGCTGAAATCATCGATCCTGCCGTTAAGTTCGGCTTCGACCATTCTAAAAATAGAAATAACCACTTCTTTTTCATCTTCTGATAGGTGCAAGGCCTCGTTAGCCGAATAAGAAAAGAAACCGTACTGCTTTATGTTTTTTGATAAAGGATGGTTCCATAAGAAATCCGGATGAACCAGGAGCGTGTATAAAGAACATTCATCAACATTATTGCTGCCGTCGCCGGTATTGCCAACAATCTGGCCGGGAGAAGCAAACAATAATCCGCCTTCATCAAAATCATAATAATGCTGTCCATATTTCAATTTGCCACCGCTGAAACTTGTTTTGTATGATATCTTATAAAAGTTTAATACATGGGATCCGGATGGAAGGTTGACTTCACCTGGAACATTGGCGCTGCCTATCAAACTGATCAGGGGATGTTTAGGCTTAGGCAGGCCGAAGGCCCGGTGAGCGTCTGATAAAGACTCAAACTTGTGAGGACTGGTTCCTTCTTTTTTCATCTTTTTTGTACTTAATACAATGATACCGGTAATATCTAAATTACCGGTTATCACCAATCTTTCACAAGGATTCTTTCATTTTTTCAGTATAGTTATTTTAATCAACCTTGAGCGGCACTGGAAACAGTGTCCCATGCTTCCCAGATTGCCAGTCGCTCTTCGTAAGCTTTACGTACCCCAGGCAAGTTATGGCTGCCCAGATTAAAACGCAGTGGTGGATTCTCCGAATCAACAACTTGAAACAGGGCTTCCGGCGTTGCATTCGGATCACCTCGTTCCAGACCTTTCAATCCGCCGAAGAATTGTGCTTTGAAATCTGCATAAATGTCAAGACCTGGTGCAAATTTTAAGGATTCCGGACTTCCGAACTCAGTGGCATATGCGCCCGGCTCGATGATGGTTACTTTGATCCCAAAGGGTTTAACTTCTGCGGACAGGCTTTCATGAATCGCCTCAAACGCCCATTTGGAGGAACAGTAGTAGCCGATCACAGGCATGGTGACATGGCCCAAGTTACTCGATGTACCCAGTATGTGGCCATAACCCTGCTTTCTTAACAGCGGTAAAGCCGCCTGAATAACCGAAAGCGGACCTAAGATATTCGTCTCGTAAAGTGCCCAGACATCATCTGCGCTGGCTTCCTCAATCGTTCCGACAAGTGAATAACCTGCATTATTAAAAACGATATCAAGCCTGCCGAAATGATCAAATGCTTGCGTTACGGCAGTTTTAACCTGATCGGGCTTAGTTACATCCATCTCTAGTGTCAGCACGTTTTCACCGTATTTATCTTCTAAGTCAGCAATGCTTTCAAGCGAACGTGCTGTAGCTGCAACCTTGTCGCCTCGCTCAAGTGCGGCTTCCGTCCAAACTCTTCCAAAGCCCCGGGACGTGCCCGTAATAAACCAAATCTTGTTATTCTTTTTTTGCTGTTCCATAGTTCTGCCTTTTAATATTAACAATACAAATGTCTACAGATATTTTCTCCACGTTGTAGTTCGATTGAGAAACTTTGTAGCCAGAATGAGAAACTTAATATAATTAGTCTTATATCAAAACGGTTATTATTATTGTTTTTACCTGTAGCTAATGCACCAAGGGATCCAAAAGTCAATGAGCCATCACAAAGTTGCGTTTCCCCTTATACTCTGTTATTACCTTATAATATCACCGGGATTTAGCTAACAGTTATTAGCTATTTGTCATAGATTATTGCCCACAAGTAAGGTAACAATCTACCAAGAAGCTGTTTAAAAACGGGTTAAAATAAAAGTAGCTATCGCTTTGCTAAGTTAAGGGTACTAATTTTGAGTAACAACAAACAGAATTATGGGCTTGCAACAAAAAAGTGGATATATAGGTTAAGCTGTAACAATTTGTTTGTTTAGCTTCTAAGTGATTTATCATTTAAGGAACTTTAAATAAGATTAATATCAGTGCACATTGACATTTACCAAATTTACCAAGGTGTAATCTTTCTTATGTTGCTGTTTCCTTCATCCGCTACATACACATTTCTAGCAGCGTCTAAAGCTATATTATTGGTCTGTGAAAAACTTGCGTTAAGCACCATCCAGTTGAACCGTACGATCCGTTTCTTGTTAGGGTACTAACTGCACCTGATGGAGTAATCTTTCGTATTCTCACGTTCCATTGATCGGACACGTAGATATTTCCAGTTGCATCTACTGCAATATCGCAGGGATTATTAAAGGTAGCTGATGCACCTGTTCCATTTAAAAAACCTCTATTACCGTTACCCGCTATTGTGCTTACTAGTCCTGTAGGCATGATTTTTCTGATATCATTATTGTTGTCATCTGCAACATATACATTCCCTCGTAAACCCTTTCAGCAGACCCGAAAGTAATCTTTGGTGCAGCTCTTATTACAAATGCCAGCCAGAGCATCTTGGCTCATAATCACCCATCCGGTAACTTATAACCAAGTGAAGCAGATAAGCAGTTGACGAGAAAGTTAACGGAAGGAGGGAAGCTACTCGATATTGTAGTACCAGATCATATCATTCTCACAGCAGAAAGTTATTACAGCTTTGCCGATGAGGGACTAATGTTCTAAGCCTTCGGGCTTTTTTTATGTCATTTTATATTGAATGGTTTTGATAAATTGTCTAATTAATAGTAGAAAAAACTATTAAATGTTTGACCCAATAAAAAAGCGATTAAGAATTTTATTTCCTAATCGCTTGATTTACAAGTACTCGGGGCGGGAATCGAACCCGCACTCCTTTAACGGGAACAGGATTTTAAGTCCTGCGTGTCTACCAGTTCCACCACCCGAGCAGGTGATTAACCTTTAAAAAAAATCCCTTCCTTTTGTAGGAAGGGATTTGAGCGAAAGACGAGGTTCGAACTCGCGACCTCAACCTTGGCAAGGTTGCGCTCTACCAACTGAGCTACTTTCGCATTGCGGTTGCAAATATATACAGATTCAAAAAAAACACAAGCTTTTGAATAGATTTTTTTTCAACTTTTTTATAATGGGCTGTCTTTCAAAACATCAGCTACTAAATTTCCTTCATATCCTTTGCCAAAAGCATACTGTTTGAGCTGATAACTTCGTTTATAAGGTTCTTTTTCCTTCAGCAAAACCGCTTTTTTCTCCAAAATCCCTTTCAATCTTGCCAAATAATCATCCAGATCAATTTGCAACAAAGCTTTTTTAATGAGGCCATCCGGCACACGTTTTAATTTTAAAGCCTGTTTAATCTTGATTTTGCCCCAGCCTTTTATTCTAAATTTCCCCAAAGCATATGCATTGGCAAAACGTTCTTCGTTCAAAAAATTATTACTAACCAACTCCGCAATAATCTGCTCCACATCCCGCGGATACAAACCTAAATCATACAACTTCTGGCGTACTTCCTGTTGCGAGCGTTCCTGGTAAACGCAGTATTTTTCGGCTTTTTGCAAACCTATTTTCGGGTCGGTAATTTTAGGTTTACGTTCTTCAAAATCCATCTGCTCAAAAATCGTTAAAATTTATTCTTATTGGCAGAAATATCTTCAACTTCGCAACATGCCCGGCAAGTATTCCATTATAAAAATCAGCAAAATTTTAGATGCTAAAAACAGCATCCGGCAGGAAACAATAATTGAACATTTATTAACTGATAGCCGCAAAATCAGCAAGGCCGCAACTTCCTTGTTTTTTGCGCTGGATGGCAAGCGGAACAGTCACGATTTTATCCCAGAGTTATACGCGGCCGGTGTGTTTAATTTTGTGGTGAAGCAGGATTACCACATTCCAGAAGAACTTGCCGATGCCAATTTTATACTGGTAAAAGAAGTATTGCCGGCCTTGCAAAAACTGGCTGCTTATCATCGAAAACAGTTTGATTATGAGATAATTGCCATAACCGGAAGTAACGGGAAAACCGTAGTGAAAGAATGGTTGTACCAACTGATTTCGCCGGATAAAAATGTGGTTCGCAGTCCGAAAAGCTACAACTCGCAAACCGGTGTTCCGCTTTCTTTATGGCAGATGGATGCGCAGCACGAACTGGCGATCATTGAAGCTGGGATTTCCATGCCGGGAGAGATGGAAAAACTGCAGGCGATGATCCAGCCAACCATCGGCGTGCTCACTCATTTTGCTTCGGCGCATGATGAAGGTTTTGCTGATCGTACTGAAAAACTAACCCAAAAATTAAAGCTTTTTAAAGGTGTTGATTTACTGATTTATAATGCTGATCAGGCACCCTTGGAAACTGCAAATGAGCTGAACGCTTTGAAAACTTTCACCATCAGCAAAAAATCCAGTCAAGCTGATTTATATGTTTTTGAACAGGAAATTAAAGCTGATGAAGTTGTATTGAATGCTGTTTTTAAGGGTGAAAAATTAGAATGCAGAATTCCTTTTTTAGATGAAGCATCAGTAGAAAATGCTTTGCTTTGCTGGGGAACGCTGCTGGCTCTGGGCACAAATCCTGCCGTGATCAGCAGCCGGATGGAACAATTGAATGCCGTAAGTATGCGGCTGGAACTGAAAAACGGCATCAATAATTGTTCGGTCATTGATGATTCTTACAACTCGGATGTCAACTCGCTGGAAATTGCGCTGAACTTTTTAGACCAGCAAAAACAGCATCCGAAAAAAACTTTGATTCTGTCTGATATTTACCAATCCGGGCTGAAAAGTATAGAGCTTTATCAGCAGGTTTCGGAACTTATCCAGCAAAAAAATATTGACAAACTGATTGGCGTGGGAGCGGAGATCTCCCAAAATCAAGGTCTTTTTAAAACATCGGAAAAATACTTTTTCCCTGATACACAAAATTTGCTTTCGCATTTATCAGCTATCCAGTTTCGTGACGAAACCATTTTACTGAAAGGTTCACGCAGTTTTGAGTTTGAGCGGATCAGTCGGGTTTTATCACAAAAAACACACGAAACGGTACTAGAAATTAACCTGAACGCGCTTCAAAATAACCTCAATCATTACAAATCCATCCTGAAACCGGGCGTAAAATTAATGGCGATGGTAAAAGCTTTTTCTTACGGCAGCGGAAGTTTTGAAATTGCCGGGATTTTGCAGTTTAATAAAGTTGATTATTTAGCGGTGGCGTATGTGGATGAAGGTGTTTCCTTACGCAAAGCCGGCATCACGTTACCGATAATGGTTTTAAACCCGGAGGTTTCAGCTTTTGAAGAACTGCTTGATAATCAGTTAGAACCGGAAATTTACAGCTTTAATATGCTGGAACAATATGCTGTTTTTATCAGGGAAAAATCAGCAACACATTTTCCCATCCATCTAAAAATTGATACCGGAATGCACCGCTTGGGTTTTGAGTTTGAGGAAACAGAACAACTTTGTTGTGTACTAAAAAACAATCCGCAGCTGCAGGTAAAATCTGTTTTTTCACATCTGGCCGGCAGCGGTTCTGCCGAGCATGATGAATTTACCTGGCATCAGTTTCATACCTTTCAAAAAATATGTATCTTGTTGGAAACAGCTTTGGGGCACGTATTTATCAAACATATTTCAAACACTTCTGCCATTAGCCGCTGGCCGGAAATGCAGTTGGATATGGTTCGGCTCGGCATCGGTTTATACGGAATTGATACGGCTGCTGGCCTGGAAAATAATCCGCTGCAACCGGTTGCTTCCTTAAAAACCAGTATTTCTCAGCTAAAAAAAGTCAAAGCTGGTGAAACGGTTGGTTATAGCAGAAACGATACTATGGAAAAAGAGGGCCTGATTGCAACAGTAAGAATTGGTTATGCGGATGGCTACCTCCGGGTTTTTGGAAATGGAAATGGCAAAATGCTGATTAACGGAAAACTGGCACCTACCATCGGCCATATTTCGATGGATATGTGTATGCTGGATGTGAGTGGGATAGAAGTGCAGGAAGATAATACCGTGATCGTTTTTAATGAAAATCTGCATATTGAAACACTTGCAGATCAGGCCCATACTATTCCGTATGAAATCCTGACCAATATTTCCCAGCGGGTAAAACGGATATATTTTTACGAGTAAAAACAGCATCATGAACCGGATCGTCAGAGCGTTAATCAATTACTTTATTAAAGGTGTGCTGGTGGTGGTGCCAATTGGTGCTGCTATTTTTTTGATTTTGTGGATTATTACTTCTGTTGATAAATCACTTAACCTGAGTGATTTAATTTTGACAGATACTAAAGGCAGGCCTATTTACATTCCTGGATTAGGCATTTTGACCATTCTGGTGGTGATCATGCTGGCTGGAGTTATAGTAACCAACCTAATTACTGCACCGATTTACAATTGGTTTTCGCGGCTGTTTCATCGTTTGCCGCTGTTCAATTTTGTTTACACTTCGGTTAAAGATTTAACGGAAGCTTTTGTAGGTGATGAAAAAAAATTTAACGAACCAGTTTTAGTTACAATGGATGAATTTGGCTTGAAACGGATTGGCTTTGTAACGCATAAAGACCTGAATATTTTAGGCTTGCCAGATGATGTAGCCGTTTATTTCCCATTTTCCTACTCCTTTACCGGCCAGTTGGTTATCGTGCCGGCCACGCGTGTTAAACATATTGAAAAGAGTGCTTCCGAAATGATGAAGTTTGTAGTTTCCGGTGGCGTTAGCCATTTGGAATGATTTTTTAATCAGCCCAAACCTGTTTTATATATAATTGTAATTTTTGCTTTTATACATCAAAAATCTATATTTATTAAAAATAATAGTTATGAAAAAACTCTGTATAATAACAGCAATTGCAGTTGGCATTTTTGCTAAATCAGTAAAAGTTAATGCTCAGAACCTACCTAAACCAGAGCTAATTACTAATCAGCCGGCACCTGCATTTACTTTAAAAGATCGGGATGGAAAAACCGTTTCGTTGGCTGATTACAAAGGAAAAGTAGTAGTACTTGATTTTTGGGCAACTTGGTGCGGCCCTTGTAAAGCTTCATTTCCGGGTATGCAGCAGGCTGTTACGCATTATAAAGAAGATCGAGAGGTAGCTTTTTTATTTATCGATACACGGGAAAAAGTTGAAAATTACCAGCAATTGGTAGGTGAGTTCTTGGCAACCAACAATTACTCTTTTAAAGTTTTGTATGATGATATGAGCATGGATGGAACAAAAAGCAAGCTTTATAAAGATTATAAGCTGATTGGTATTCCAACCAAATTTGTTATTGACCGCGAAGGAATTGTGCGTTTTGAAGAAATCGGCTTTATGCCGGGAACCAGCAATGAAGCATTGGCAAAAGAAGTAAGCAGTTATATAGAACAAGCCAAAAAACCGGTAGCTGTTAGTTCTGCGGCATCAAAAGCTGAATAATCATAGTTTATACCTCCTAAAAGAAGTATGGTAAAAGTTCGTGCTTCTTTTAGGAGATAAATTTGATTGTTAAAAATTCGGTTTCAATACATATTTGTTGTAGAAACGGAAGATATGTTCCACAGCTTCCTCTGCAGTATCTACCAAGCGGTAAAGGTTTAAATCATCCGGACTGATGTTTTTTTCCTGACCCAGCATTTTTTCTTCGATCCAGGCAAATAATCCGCCCCAGTAATCTTTTCCCACAAAAACAATTGGGAAACGGGCTATTTTGCCGGTTTGAATTAGGGTTATCGCTTCAAAAGATTCGTCCATTGTACCAAAACCACCTGGCAAAATGATAAATCCCTGCGAATACTTCATAAACATTACTTTGCGGATAAAGAAATAATCGAACTCCAGTAGCTTATCGCGGTCGATGTATTTGTTATGAAACTGCTCGAAAGGCAACTCAATATTTAAGCCAACAGATTTTCCGCCAGCTTCATATGCACCTTTGTTGGCCGCTTCCATCACACCCGGACCGCCGCCAGAAATCACGCCATAACCACCTTCACTGAGCAAACGGGCGCATTCTTCGGCCAGTTGATAATACGGATTATTATTGTGTGTTCTGGCGGAACCAAAGATGGAAACGCAGGGCCCGATTTTGGCTAATTTCTCAAATCCATCCACAAACTCGGCCATGATTTTAAATATCTGCCAGGAATCAGTTACCTTAATTTCGTGCCAGTTGCGGTTCTCAAAAGCGTGTCTTATTTTTTCGTCGCTTGTCATAATTCTCTCAAAATAAATAATTAGAAGGCAGGCATTGATACGGTTTTCCTGCGGGAAGTTACCATCAATCCTAAAAAAGTTATCAATCCGTTTACAATAATCAGTTCATTATCAAAAACGTATCCGCCCAATAAAGTTTTAGATGAGGTACTTAAAAAATAACAAACCAGCGGACTAATCAAACAAATAAACGGAACCAAACGATCATTCACCTGCCAGTTTTTCATAAAAAGCCCGAAACTGTACAAGCCCAAAAGCGGCCCGTAAGTGTAGCTGGCCACTTTAAAAATGGCGCTTACCACGGCATCGTTGTTCAGGCTGTTAAAAATTATGATGGTTAAAAACAGCATCACCGAAAAACCGATATGCACCCAATGACGAACGTTAACCATTTGCTTAGAGTTGGTATTTTCCTTTTTGTTGAAGTTGAGAAAATCGATGCAAAACGATGTGGTTAAGGCAGTTAAGGCAGAATCTGTGGTGGCAAAAGTAGCGGCCGTTAAACCCAGCATAAATACAATTGCCGGCAAAACCCCCAGATAATTTAGCGCAATAGTTGGATACAAATAATCGGTTTTGGTTACACTGATGCTGTTTTTAGCAGCATAAATATAGAGCAGCGCGCCAACGCTGAGAAAGAAAATGTTGATTAGCACGAAAACTGCCGTGAAACTGAACATGTTTTTTTGTGCTTCGCCAATATTTTTGCAGCTGAGGTTTTTCTGCATCAGATCCTGATCCAAACCCGTCATGGCAACGGTGATAAAAATTCCACCTAAAAACTGTTTGGTAAAATGGAGTTTGCTGGACAGGAAATCGTTCCAGAAAAACACTTTGGAATAACTGCTGTTTTTGATCGTTTCCGCAGCTTCAAAAATATTGAGATGCAAGCTTCGGCAGATGAAAAAGATGGATAAAAACACAGAACTCACCAGAAATAAAGTTTGCAAGCTATCGGTAATGATGATGGTTTTTAAACCGCCTTTAAAAGTATAACTCCAGATCAATCCTAAGCAAATTAAAACCGTAACGGCGAAAGGAATGTGATAACTGTCAAAAATGAATTTCTGTAGCACAATTACTACCAGATATAAACGAAAAGATGAACCAATCACGCGGCTGATCAGGAAAATACCGGCAGCAGTTTTATAACTCCATTGACCTAAAGCGGTTTCGATGTAACTATAAATGGAAGTGAGTTTGAGACGATAATAAAGTGGCAGCAAAACAGTTGCAATGATGATAAAACCGACTGCATTGCCCAGCACAAACTGGAAATAAGCAAACTGATCGCCACTTGGTGCGCCAACTTTCCCCGGAACAGAGATAAAAGTAACGCCGCTTAAAGCTGTCCCGATCATCCCAAAAGCCACCAGATACCATTTAGAATTGCGGTTGGCTACAAAAAAAGCGTCGTTATCGCCGTTGGAGTTGCGGGAAGTGAGCCAGGAAATTAGGATCAGCACCAAAAAATAGCCGATGATGAAGGTAAGTAATATTCCTGGCGCCATTTCTTAATTTTGAGTAATAAATTGCAAGTAGTAGTCTGGGTTAAAGCTAAACTTTGAAGGTTAAACTTACAAGTTATCCCTTAAAACTTACCACATTCTTCGTAAATTTGCACCATGAATTTTTCTTCAAAGCTACTGGAAACCGCAGTGGCCGAATTTGCAAAACTTCCCGGAATCGGACAAAAAACAGCGCTTCGTTTGGTGCTGCATTTATTGGATGAAGACAAAGAAGAAGTGGAGCGTTTCAGCAATTCCATCAGCAAACTGCGCAACGAGGTTCAGTTTTGCGAAGTTTGTCATAATATTTCTGATCAGGCCATTTGCGAAATCTGCACTTCGCCGCGAAGGAACCACGAAATCATTTGTGTGGTAGAAGATACGCGTGACGTGATGGCGATTGAAAACACGAGCCAGTACAACGGTTTGTACCATGTTTTGGGCGGATTGATTTCGCCGATGGATGGCATCGGCCCAACAGATTTGAACATTGATTCTTTGGTGGAACGGATTAGAAATACAGACGTAACTGAAGTGATTTTTGCCGTAAGTGCAACGATGGAAGGCGATACCACGATTTTTTATCTGCACAAAAAGCTGAAAGATTTTCAGCTGAGGATTTCTACGATTGCGCGCGGAATTGCTTTTGGCGGCGAGCTGGAATATGTGGACGAAATTACTTTGGGCCGATCTATTGCTACACGGGTTTTGTATGAAAATTCGGTTAAATAAGATCATGCTTCTTTTACCAGGTAAAAATCAATATAAATGATAGCTGCTATGAGTTTTAAAGGAAAAACAGTTGTAATTACAGGTGCTTCATCCGGCATTGGAGAAGCTTTGGCAAACGAAATGGCTTCCCGAGGCGCAAACTTAGTTTTGGCTGCGCGTCAATTTGTTACGTTATGTGAGATCGCCCAAAACCTTGAAAAAAAATACGGCATAAAAGCAGTAGCGGTTCAATGTGATGTGAGCAAAGAGGAAGATTGCAAAGTGCTGATTCATCAGGCATTAAGTACGTTTAAAGAAATTGATGTGCTGATTAACAACGCCGGAATTTCCATGCGCGCGTTGTTTAAAGATTTAGATTTGGTGGTACTGAAAAATCTGATGGATGTGAACTTCTGGGGCACTGTTTATTGCACCAAATACGCGATGGAAGCGATTTTAAAATCTAAAGGAAGCATTGTAGGCGTGTCTTCCATAGCTGGTTTTAAAGGTTTGCCGGGCCGTACGGGTTACTCGGCTTCCAAATTTGCCATGAATGGTTTTTTGGATAGTTTACGGGTGGAAAATTTGAAAACCGGTGTGCATGTGATGACCGCTTGTCCGGGATTTACCGCTTCCAATATCCGCAGTACGGCTTTATCTTACGATGGAACTGCGCACGGCGAAACGTCTATGGACGAAGAAAAAATGATGACTGCGGAAGAAGTTGCCAAAATTATTGCAGACGGAATTACCAAACGCGAACGCATTTTGGTGATGACCGGACAAGGAAAATTAACCGTTTTACTTAACAAATTAATTCCTGCTTGGCTGGATAAAAAGGTTTATGAGGTTTTTACAAAGGAAAAAAATCCGTTGCTACACTAAATATATTTTAAAGTAGTTTGCTGCAATAAATACAGTTTATAATTTTGGTATAGCAAATGCTTTTTTTAACAAGGTAAAATTGGAATGCAAGTGAGCTACAATTCAATAAATTCAAATTAAAAATTAACAACCCGATTACCATTTTCCAAAGCCAGTTTTCTAATCATTTCTTTGATTTCCCAACGCGTGGTTTCTTGTTTGATATTGTTCAGGTTCAGGCAATGTGTGCGATCAGAAGTATGAATCTGCAGTTCGCAAAATTGTGTAGTTACTTTGATGATTTCATGTGTAGGAATAGTGACAACTTCTTTTTTTACCGGACAAAAATAATGCAACTTTCGATCCTCAATGGTAACAAAAGTTGCTTGCTTCTTCTTAAATTTCAACCAAAATAAGCCAAGTAAAAGGAGTAATAAAGTGGCAATATTAAATAAATAGAATGAAGGGCTTACACTCTTAACAGACGATAGAATTGTAGTTGTGATTAAACAAACTAAGAAAATTTTGCTGTATAACCAGAGCTTATTCCAGTTTAACTTGTGCTCTTGGCTGATGTTAAGTTGATTGGTCATACAACTTTAGGGTTTTTCTCTTATACGGAAATCGGGTCAGCAAAAGTTTCACAAGCTATTACTTTAAATATTCATAATCAGGCAGATTGTCCATAAAAAAATATTTTTTTTCGGTAAAATCAATCTTGCAGAAAAAGTGCTGCAAGCCGTTGGTTACAGCCAATATCGGCACATTGTGCACCATGTTGTAGCGGGCAATCTGATCGAAAACTTTCTGGGTGATTTTTATCGTTGGCGCCTTGCATTCTACCAGTAAAATTTTTTCTGCGGAGGAATTATAAACCAAAATATCTGTCCGTTTGGCAAGCCCATGCAACTTCAATCCGCCTTCCAGCTGGATTAAAGTTTTAGGATACTGTTTTTGTGCCACTAAATATTGGATAAAATGCTGGCGCACCCATTCTTCCGGTGTTATTAAAATTGTTTTCTTGCGGATATCATCAAACAAAAAATATTGCCCGTTTTGCTCCGTGATTTTGAAAGGATAAGGTGGCAAATTAAGCGGACAAAGCAGTTCCATCCGGCGAAAATCAGCATTATCCTGCATCAAACCTAAAGGGATTTTGTAATTTTACAGCAGAAATGACTGCTGCCGAAATCCTGAAAGACCTCAAAAACCGAAAGTTAAAACCACTGTATCTGCTACATGGAGAGGAACCTTTTTTTATTGATGAGATTAGCAATTATGTAGAGCATGATGTGTTGAGCGAGGCTGAAAGAGGGTTTAACCAGACGGTTTTTTATGGGAAAGACACCGATACGATGGCTGTTTTAAACGCTGCGAAACGCTACCCGATGATGGCCGATTACCAAATTGTGCTGGTAAAAGAAGCACAGGACATGAAGTGGGGAAGTGATGACGATAGCAAAAAGCACATCAATCCGTTTTTGGCTTATCTGGAAAACCCGCTGAAAAGTACCGTGCTGGTTTTTTGTTACAAGTATGGAAAGTTTGATAAGCGCAAAAAAACTTACAAAGCCATCGAAAAAAATGGTTTGATTTTTGAATCCGCGCCACTTTACGACAATAAAATCCCGGCTTTTGTAGAAACTTTTGTCGGCACAAAACACTACAAAATACAACCGCAGGCTGCAGCTTTGCTGGCAGAATATCTGGGCAATGATCTTTCTAAAATTGCCAACGAGCTGGAAAAACTGATGCTGAATGTGGCTGCCGGACAGGAAATTACCACGCAGCATATTCAGGATAATATCGGCATCAGCAAAGAATATAATGTTTTTGAATTGCAAACTGCGCTGAGTAAACGTGATGTGCTTAAAGCTAACCGAATCATTAATTATTTTGAAGCCAACCCTAAATCCAATCCTTTTGTGGTGGTGCTAGGAACGCTTAATAATTATTTTACAAAAGTACTTCGTTATCAATATGTTAAAGATAAATCGCCCCAAAACCTGGCTAAAGAATTAGGCGTAAGTCCGTTTTTTGTAAAAGATTTTGAACAGGCGGGCCGAACTTTCAACTTTAGTAAAACCATGCAGATCATCAGTTATTTGCGGGAATATGATGTGAAAAGTAAAGGCGTAGATTCTACCGCTGGCCACGGCGAACTGATGAAAGAACTGATTTACAAAATTCTGCACTAAATTTTACCTGCTAAAAACAGCATTGCTTCTATGTACAAATTGATCCGTCCGCTCTTTTTTTCTTTCGATCCCGAAAAAATCCACCATTTTATAACCCGCAGTTTAAAACGGCTCAACTTAATTCCAGGTGGAGCTGTGGTAAGTCGTGCTGTTTTTAGCATAGAAAATTTAGCGTTGGAGCGAGAGGTTTTTGGCCTGAAATTTAAAAATCCGGTTGGTTTAGCTGCCGGTTTTGATAAAAATGCCGAAATGATGGGAGAGATGGCTAACCTCGGTTTCGGTTTTGTGGAAATCGGGACAGTAACGCCGCTACCGCAACCGGGCAACCCGAAGCCGAGAATGTTTCGGTTAAAAGAAGATCAGGCATTGATTAACCGTATGGGTTTCAATAATTTAGGTGTGGATATAGTTGCCGAACGAATTAAGCAATACCGGCAAAAATCTACCCAAAACCAACAGTTGATTATTGGCGGCAACATTGGCAAAAATAAAATTACGCCAAATGAAGATGCAGTAAGTGATTATGTGAAATGTTTTGACCGTCTGTTTGATGTAGTAAATTATTTTGTGGTGAATGTAAGCTCGCCGAATACACCAGGTTTGCGCGAACTGCAGGAAAAAGAACCACTCAAAAAGCTTTTACAAACCTTACAGCAACGGAATAATAAAAATGGGATTTCGCGTCCGATCCTGCTCAAAATTGCACCTGATCTAAGCAATGAACAATTGGATGATATTGTAGAAATTGTGTTGGAAAGCGGGATCGCTGGTGTAATTGCAACCAATACCACAATCAGCCGTGAGGGTTTAAATTCTCCAATAAACAAAAATGAAACAGGCGGATTAAGTGGCAAACCATTAACTCACAGATCTACTGAAGTAATCCGGTACTTATCGGAAAAATCCGGCAAAGCTTTTCCGATTATTGGTGTTGGCGGCATTCATTCTGCAGCGGATGCACTGGAAAAATTGGAAGCAGGTGCTTCACTAATTCAATTATATACCGGTTTTATTTATGAAGGACCAGGCTTGGTAAAGCAGATTTGTAAAAATTTGCTGTGTTAGAAACCGTAGAATCTCCCTGCAGTTAATTTCGACCAAAAGTAAGGGTTTTAACCAGTTTTCTGTTTTGATGGAGTTCTTTGTGTTCGGAACTATAAAACAAAAAATCCCGGATGCCAAAAGCAACCGGGATTTATATTTATACTGCTAAAAGAAGCTTATTTGCCCAAAGCAATACGAATTGCTTCATTATTTTTAACCAGCTGGCTGCGTTTTGGCTCTACAGAGCGTGAACCCAATTCCAAATCTGTGGCTAATTTTAAATGCTGTACTTCCAAACGGGAAACAGTTTTATTTTTTCTATCTTTTCTTTTTAAACGAGTAACACCCATGATCTTTGTTTTTTAATGTTTTTGCTGAGGTCGGGAGCGGATTCGAACCGCTGTAAAAGGTTTTGCAGACCTCTGCCTAGCCACTCGGCCACCCGACCTTAATTTAAGCCTGCAAAAATAGCAAAATATTGTTTCCGGTCAATTTTATTTTCAACCTATTTCTCTGCCAGTGCGATCCTGTTAATTTCGGTACAAAAAACAGCTGCCGCAATAGCCACATTTAGGGATTCTGCTTTGCCTGAACGCGGAATGGTTATCCTTTTCTGGATCATCGGCTGGATTTCTGGCCGGATGCCGTTACCTTCATTCCCAAGCAAAATCAGCCCTTCGGTACCGAAATTAGTTTGATAAATATTTTCGCCATCCAGCATCGCCCCAAAAATGGGTTGTTTAATTTGAGGTAGTAAAAGAAGCAGATTGGCGTAATGCACGTTAATCCTCGAAAGCGAACCCATTGTGGCCTGTACCACTTTTGGGTTGTAAACGTCTACGGTATCTTCAGAACAGATAATTTGTGATATGCCAAACCAGTCGGCCGTGCGAATAATGGTGCCCAGATTGCCCGGATCCTGCACATTATCCAGCATCAGCGTAAATTTTCCGGCTAAATCCTGTAAATTAATTTTCAGCTGATTTGGAATTTCTACCAGCGCAATCACTTCCTGCGGCGTGTTTAAACTGCTGATCTTCTCCAGTTCCGAAGCCGAAACTTCCTGAAACTTTATATTACCCGAAACTTTCAGCATTTTTGATTCGGATTGCGGCGTATGATATACTGTTTTTATCGTATAAAAGTTGGATTGCAAAAAATCTGTAACTGATTTTAGCCCTTCTACCAGGAATAAGCCATGCTCTTTCCGGTGTTTTTTTTGTTGTAATGCTTTTAAAAAAGAGATCTGAGACTTTGAGACCATACGTACGCGCTAAACTTTCTGCTGCTGCAATTTTAAGTATTTTACTGCTGATTCTGGTTTCCGGCTGCAGCCTGACGCGCCGATTGAAAGACAATCAGGCTTTGGTGCGCAAAATTACAATTAAAGGTGTTTCGGAAGAGTTTGCCGAACCTGCCAAGAACTATGTGGATAAGCAGCAGCAGCCTAACAGTGCGGTTAATTTGCAGTTTTATTACCTGTTCAGCCGGAACGGAAAAAAAGCCATAGGCGAGCCGCCAGCTATTTTAGATACGGATCTGGTAGAGTTTTCCAGGCTCCAAATCCAGAAATTTTTGCAGAATAAAGGCTTTTTAAAAGCAACTGTTGCCGATAAAATCAATATAAAAGCTAAAAAAGCCGAGTTGATTTTTAATGTAACACCCGGTACTTTGTTTAAGGTGCAAAGTTTTAAGGATAGCATTGACGACCCGAAACTGGTGGGTTTGTATCGAACCAACAAAAGCCTGATTTCGCATATTAGACCAAACAAGCGGTATGACGAAGACAGTTTAGCATATGATCGGGAGCAGTCTTACCAACTGATGAAACGCAACGGCTATTACGATTTTTACCGTCAATACGTTAGTTTTTCGGTTGATACGGCTTTAGGCAAAGGTTTGGTTAATGTGGATTTGCTGGTGGATAATCCGGCAAATAAAATCGGGCATACTAAATTTACCATCCACAATACCCTCATTTCTGTTACCGGCAGCTCCGGCCGTAAACGTGGCCAGCCAGATACATTGCAACTGGATTCGCAGTTTAGGTTTGTGGATTTTTCAGGAAAATTTAAACCCAAAAATATCATCAATTATATTTTTCAGAAAAAAGGACAAATTTATAATATTGATAATCAAACGTTAACTACCACTCGTTTGTCCGAACTGAATGTTTTTAGAAATGTACCAAGTCCTACTTATCAAAAAACCGCAGATAGTACCAACCGGCTGGATACAAAAATTGAACTGATTCCACTGAAAAAAATGTCTAACCGGGTAGAGGGCGGATTTATTTTCAACAACGGGCGGTACGGCTTTAACCTGGCCAATACTTATACCAACCGGAATTTATTTGGTGGGGCCGAAATTTTGCAGGTGAAGTTTAATTACAGCATTTTGTACGATAACGCGCAGGAGCAAGCCGCGCTAAACAACCGTATCCAGAATCAGGATTTCAGGATTGGCGCAAACCTGACTTATCCGGGTATCATTTCGCCATTCAATATCAAGAGTTTGGGCCAGTATGGTATTCCGCATACTACTTTTGCTTCGAATTTCCAGTATTTTTACCAGGATGGTTTAGTGGCCCGCAAGAGCATTATCAATTCCATTACTTATGATTGGAAGCCGAATAACCGCAGTCTGCACTCTTTTACCCCAATTAATATTGAGTTTTCTACCGGTAAAATTAATCCGGATGCCGCCACCGAACTCCTTGCCCAAAACCGGTATTCCTACATTTATTTAATTGGCCGTACGGTTTTTACCGCTGGTAGCCAATACACTTATACACGTAATTACAGCTTGCTTAATAGCTACCAAAATTTTGTTTATTTTAGAGGAAGTGTAGATTTAGGCGGCAATTCGCTCGCACTGATCAGTAATCTGACCAATGCTAAAAGAGATACCCTTGGGCAGCGTACTGTTTTTGGTCAAGCATTTTCGCAATACATTAAAGGTGAGGCCGACCTTCGTTTTTATAAAAGCTTAGGTGGCGAAAGACAGTTTATTTTTAGGCTAAATCCCGGCTTAGGTGTGCCTTATGGCAATAGCAATCAGCTGATATTTGAGAAGAATTTTTACGTAGGCGGAGCAAATGATATGCGTGCCTGGTTGCCGCGCACACTTGGTCCGGGTGGTTTTAACCGTGCAACTTATTATGCTGATAATACGGAGCGGGCCCGCTTTAAATACCTGGACCAATTTGGTGAAGTAAAAATTGTGGCTAATGCAGAATATCGGTACAAAATTGTTGATAACTTTTTCGGCTCGAAGCTAAAAGGTGCCTTGTTTAGCGATATCGGAAATGTTTGGCGATTGAAAGACGAAGTTCCTGATGGCAAATTTAGCCTGGCTACCTTACCTAAAACCACCGCAATTGGTATAGGAACAGGAATCCGCTTAGATCTGAATTTCTTTGTTTTCCGGTTGGATGCCGGTTTTAAGTTTAAAGATCCGCAGTTTAGTGGTAGTGATCAGTGGGTTTTGGTAAATCACTTCGGCGAATTGTTCAGCTCCGGCACCTTCAAGAATGATTACTTTAACAACAATGGCGAGAAATACAGTTTTATGCAGCTTAACTTTGGTATCGGGATGCCGTTTTAAAAAACATGCTTCAACCCGTCAAATATCGTTTCAAAAAAAGTGCTTAAACTCATGCCCCCGTGATAGTTAAAGTAACTGAAAACGAAGAAGATAACAATAGCAATGATGATGAACCGTTTGAACATGTATCCTAACAGAATCAAAATTATTGGGATCGCAATCAATACTTTCCAGCTTATTTTATACGGATCAAGTTTAGAATCGTGTTTGTAGATATAAAATAAGTTGGCGTGCGACGAGAAACCGTCTTTGTGTTTCAGGTACAAAAAGCTCGATTTGTCTAATTTGTGGTGATAAAAAGCCGTTCCGTTCTCAAATTTCAATTCTTCCTGAAAACCGTTTACTGTAAAATTGAACAAGCCGCTGATGTTTTCCTGTATCGTTCCGGCCGAATCTGTAGCCACTACGGCAACTTCATCTTTTGCAAACGGATTTTCCTTCAGCATAAACTGATTAAGGTGCACTTCCGCAGCTTGTGCATTGCCAAAAACCATCAGCAATAACAAAAATAAGCATACTGTTTTTATCGACATAAAATTGACCAAAGCTGTTTTTTTGAGTTTAGCAGCAACTGTTTTCACCAAAAATTGGTTGATAAAAACAGCATGTGCTGCGCGTTTAAAGTTAATATTTTCCTGGGTTTTGGCTAAACAATAATAAACACAAGCCCGTTATCAGGTTTATTGTAAATTTGAACGGAATCAGATCGTACAAAAACATAATTTTAACTATGAAAAAATATTTCACCAAAAAAGCATTTACAAACGGTTTCAAAATTATATCCGGTGCTTTTAATGGTTTTTTAGATGATAAAGGTTTAAAATTGAGTGCATCCCTGGCTTATTACACGGTATTTTCACTGGCGCCGCTGTTGCTGTTGTTACTTTCTATAGTTGGGCTTATTTTAGGAAAAGATGCTACTACCAATAACAAAATTTTTCATGGGATTAACGGAATGGTAGGAAACCAAGCCGCTGCACAAATTCAATCAATGATCAAAAATGCTGAGTTATCTGGCAAAACTACATCAGCTGTAGTAATTGGTGCAGTAACTTTATTGTTTGGTGCTACGAGTGTTTTTGCAGAAATCCAGGATTCGATTAATATGATTTGGAAAGTAAAAGCTAAACCAAAACGTGGCTGGCTAAAATTAATTCAAGATCGATTATTGTCTTCTTCCCTAATTGTTGGATTGGGGTTCTTGCTTATAGTATCATTGGTTGTTACCGGGCTTGTAGATGCATTAAGTGGGGTACTAACGCGTTTTTTGCCCGATATTACTGTGATTTTTGTGCAGATTATTAACCTGATTATTAGTTTCGGAGTCATCACAGTGCTTTTTGGGGTGATATTCAAAGTTTTGCCGGATGTTAAAATCGGGTGGAAAGATATACGTTCCGGTGCTTTGTTTACCGCTGTTTTATTTATGATCGGTCGTTTTGTAATCGGGATTTATATTTCTACCACCGGCACAGGCTCTACCTATGGTGCTGCCGGCTCGCTGATTGTAATTTTGGTTTGGGTGTATTATACAGCGGCTATATTGTACTTTGGAGCCGAATTTACACAGTCTTATGCCGAGTTTTATGGGATAAAAATAGCACCAGCCGACTATGCCGTGCACGTACAGCAAACAGAAGTAGAAAAAGATGTGGACGTACTGCCTCCGCAGGGTAATGTAGAAAAGAAGTAGAAGTATAGAGAAAATGCAAATTGATTTTTTTAGAATCAGTCTCCGATCATTTTACATGTCCTTCTCGTATAAAATAAAATATGTTTTTAATTTAGCCTGATACATAACCGTGGCATGATATTAATAGTTGATGATAAGCCTGAAAATATAATTGCGTTAAAAAGAATTCTTGATAAACACCACTTTGAAGTTGATTCGGCATTATCCGGAGAAGAAGCCCTGAAAAAAGTACTTAAAAGTAACTACGATCTCATCCTGTTGGATGTGCAAATGCCTGGTTTGGATGGCTTTGAAGTGGCCGAATCTATTTCAGGTTACAGTAAAACCAAAGATATTCCAATTATATTTTTATCGGCCGTAAACGTTAACAAGCAGTTCATCAGTAAAGGTTATGCTTCGGGCGGCCGCGATTATATGGTAAAACCATTTGATCCGGATGTGCTTATTCTTAAAATAAAAACTTTCATCAAGCTATATGAGCAAACTACCGCTTTGCAAAACATGCAGCAGGTTCTGGTAGAGGAAATTGAGTTTCGAAAGCAGGCAGAACGTACTAAGGATGAGTTTATTACCATGGCCAGCCATGAATTGAAAACGCCGCTGACTTCTATCAAAGGTTATATGCAGATGGTGGAACGTTCGTTTGAACGGGACTTAAAAGATGATGCCAGGAAATACCTCGAACGTACGCGCCAGCAGTTAGAAAAACTAAATGTTTTGATTGATGATTTGCTGGATACTTCTAAAATTGCCAGTGGAAAGTTGGATTTTAGGAACGGCATTTATCCTATTGATCCAATTATTGATAACGCGGTTGATATTATCCGGCAAACGTATCCAAGTCATTCCATCCTTAAAACCGGACAGGCTGATGTGAAAATTTATGGCGATCAGCTGCGTATAGAGCAGGTGATCCTCAATTATTTAACAAACGCTATCAAATATTCTCCTAATTCTTCGGAGATTTTGTTTGACGTATCGCTGCTTTCCTGTGATGAAGTAATGATTAATATAACAGATTCCGGGATTGGCATTCCGAAAGATAAACAAGCTGAATTATTTACCAAATTTTACCGGGTAGAAGAATCATCCAACCGTTTTCAAGGCCTGGGTATGGGCTTGTATATCTGTGCCGAGATCATTAAACGGCATCATGGCCGCTACGGTGTGGACAGCGAACCGGGCAAAGGCTCGTCCTTTTATTTTACGTTGCCTGTTTATCAGGAGCAAATTTAAATTTCAAAAATCAATCGGTTTCATGAAAACCAAAATTAACCACGATTTAAAAATAGGTTTCGGGCTGTCTTTGCTATTGGTTGTTATCAGTTCACTGGCATCCTACATCAGCATTCATAACCTCCTTAGCAACGCCCAAAATGTTGCTCAGAATACTAAGGTAATTGCTAAGCTGGAAAGTATAATTTCCACCATGAAGGATGCTGAAACCGGCCAGCGGGGCTTCCTGCTTTCGGGCGAAGAAATTTTTTTACAGCCTTATAATGGGGGCGATCAGAAAGTTTTTACTGCGATAAAAGAAGTACAGCAGTTAACCGCCGGAGATGCCATCCAGCAGCAAAACATCAGCCAGTTACAAAATGCAGTGACAGCGCAGTTTAACCGTTTAGAGCAGCTAATCCGGCAAAAACAAGCGGGAAAAAATATCAGTTTGGGGCAGTTGCTACAAGGCAAAGCTGAAATGGATGCTTTGCGCCGTGAGGTAATTTTGATGGAAAATCAGGAAAAAACGCTGTTGTTGGGTTCTAGCAAAACACAGGATTTTCTAAATACTTTTACCCCGATTATTATTGTATTTGCTACGGCTTTATCTTTGCTGATCGCTGTTATATATTACTTTAAACTCCGCAAAAAATACTACGAAAATATTCAGTTACGGATGGGTATGGAGGAGAAAGAGGAACTGACGGCCAACCGGTTGCGTATTGTACAGGATATTACAGGCCGGATTTCTGGAGGAGATTATAAAACCCGTGCAAGTGTTGCCGAGCAGGAAATTTTAGGTGTCATTTCCGGCTTCTTAAATAAAATGGCCGATTCACTGGAGTTTGCTTTTGGTAACCTGACAGAGAACGAATGGATGCAAAACGGGGCCAACGGTTTAAACTTGGAGATGCTGGGAGAGAAACCTTTGCAAACTTTAACCAAAGCAATATTAAAATATTTGATTGATTATTCCGGTAGTTATTTGGGCGCCTTTTATATCCTCAACCAAAACGAACTGCATTTGAAAAGCAGTTATGCGTTAACGTTAAACCCGGAGCATAAAATAAATTTGGGGCAGGGTTTAAGCGGCCAGTGCGCGCTTAACCAGAAAATGATCCGCTTAAAAAACATCGATAAAAACAGCATTAGCCTAAATTATGCCGGTGGCGAAATTATGCCGGCTGATGTAATTGCTTATCCGGTTTGTTATGAAGGGCATACTTTAGGTGTGATTGAGCTGGCATCCACCGATATTTATGCTGAAAAGAACATCCGGTTTTTAGAGCAGATGATGCCAAACATTGGAACGGTACTCAACTCGGCGCAAAAAAATGAAGCGCTGCAACAGCTTTTAGAACGCACGCAGTTGCAGGCAGAAGAGCTGGAAAAACGACAACGTGAACTCGAAAACATGAATGCCGAACTGGAAGCATACACGCAGAAATTACAGCTTTCGGATGAGGAACTGCGCGTGCAACAGGAAGAACTGGAGCAATCTAATCAGGTTTTGGAAGAACGCAGCCATTTGCTGGAGGAGCGCAACCAGATGATTATAGAGCGCAACCAGGAAATACAGCGCAAAGCCGAAGAACTGGAACGGAGCACGCAATATAAAACAGAATTTATGGCTAATATGTCGCACGAGTTGCGCACGCCATTAAATTCTATACTGCTTTTATCGAGGTATTTGTCGGAAAATGATGAAGCCAATTTATCCGAAGAACAAATAGAATCTGCCAAAGTAATTTTAAGTTCGGGCAGAGGTTTGCTGAATCTGATTGACGAAATTTTAGATTTATCAAAAATTGAAGCCGGCAAAATGGAGGCCGAATACGAGGCAATTACCATTGGTGAAATTGTTGCCGAAATGCAGGGTTTGTTTGCGCCGGTGGCTAAGGAAAAAAAGCTGGTTTTGAATATCACGGCCAGTACAAAATTGCCGGAAACTATCGAAACCGATAAAGCCAAGCTGGAGCAAATTTTAAAAAATCTGCTTTCCAATGCTTTAAAGTTTACAGCAAAGGGAGAAGTTAGTTTAAAGATTGAACCGCATGCAAATGGCGATTACATCCGTTTTGAAGTGGCAGATAGTGGCATTGGAATTTCTAAAACAGATCAGAAACTCATTTTTGAACCTTTTAAACAAGCCGACGGATCTACCCGGCGAAATTACGGCGGCACGGGTTTAGGGCTTTCCATCAGCCGGAAATTGGCGGAATTGCTGCAAGGCGAAATTGAACTGGAAAGCGAACCGGGTAAAGGAAGCAGGTTTATCTTATCTGTACCGGTAAAAAAACAGGAGGATTTCAGTTTTGAAAATTCGGTTGATACTGTTTTTCTTACTGAAAAAACACCAGTAAAAGAAGCATTACTGCCGGTTGTCAGTCGAACAAAACACGTTACCGATTTGATTCCGGCGGAGATTAAAGACGACCGGGACAAGCTGGTGGAGGGTCAGAAACTGATCCTGATTATTGAGGATGACACTGTTTTTGCCAGCGCGCTTTTAAAATTCACACATGAAAAAGGCTACCAAGGAATTGTGGCCGTTCGCGGAGATTTGGGGATGGAAATGGTGCAGCAATACAAGCCGCACGCCATTTTGCTCGACATCCAGTTGCCGGTAAAAGATGGCTGGGAAGTAATGGAGGAGCTGAAAAGTAATCCTGCTACACGGCATATTCCGGTGCACATCATGTCATCGCTCGAAGTAAAAAAAGAGAGTTTACTAAAAGGAGCCATCGATTTCATCAATAAACCGCTGGCTGTAGATCAGATGAAAACGCTTTTTGAAAAGCTGGAAGTTGCCATGCTGCGCAGTCCGAAAAAGGTATTGATTATTGAAGATAACGAGCAGCACGCCAAGGCTTTATCCTATTTTCTGGAAACGTTTAGTATCACTTCGCAAATCTCCGGCAATATGGAACAAAGCATCAGTACGTTGCAAAAACGGGAAGTGGATTGCGTGATTCTGGATATGGGCGTTTCGGGCAAAACCATTTATGATTCGCTGGAAAAAATGACTCGAAAACCTGATCTGGACCGGATGCCAATCATTGTTTTTACCGGCAAGCATCTTTCTATTGCCGAAGAAAGCAGGGTGCTTCGTTTTGCGGATTCCATCGTGGTAAAAACAGCACAGTCATACCAGCGCGTGATGGATGAAGTTGCGTTGTTTTTGCATGTAATGGAAGGTAAAAAAGACATGAATCAGAGCATCAATCAGTTGTCTAAAACAGCAGGTTCGCTTACCGAAGTGCTGAAAGACAAAACAATTTTGATTGCCGATGATGATGTGCGCAATATATTTTCGCTTACCCGATCTTTTGAAAAATACAAAATGAAGGTGATTACGGCCACTAACGGCCGCGAAGCACTGGAGCAGTTAGAGCAGCACAAAACCGATGTGGTGCTGATGGATATGATGATGCCCGAAATGGACGGGTACGAAAGTATCCGCAAAATCAGGCAGCAACCGGCGTTTAAAAACCTGCCCATTATTTCGGTAACGGCCAAAGTAATGCCGGCAGATCGGGAAGCCTGTATCCAAGCCGGCGCGTCGGATTATATTTCTAAACCGGTGGATGTGGATCAGTTGATTTCCTTGTTGCGGGTTTGGCTGTACGATCAGAAGCGGTAAAAAACAGTTGATAAAAGAAGCATTGCATGGGTGATGCTTCTTTTATCAACCAAAAATCAGTATGGTTTTACTCACGGACGAAGAAATTACGTTATTGTTGAATGATCTGATCGAGGTTTACGGCTACGATTTTTCCGGCTATTCGCGGCCAATGCTGCAACGGCGCATCACCCGGCTTTTCCGCCTGCGTTCTTTTTCAAGTTTTGAAGCTTTCCGGAGAATAATCTGCAGTAACCCGGAATTTTTGAACTGGTTTATTGCAGAAGTGACTGTGCCGATGACCGAAATGTTCCGCGATCCGGGCTTTTTTCGGGCCTTGCGGGAAGACGTTTTGCCGGTGCTGCGCAGTTTACCGCTCATCCGCATCTGGCACGCCGGATGTTCTACGGGCGAAGAGGTTTATTCAATGGCAATTATGTTGAAAGAAATGGATTTGCTGCATAAATCCATCTTGTATGCCACAGATATCAATCCGGAAGTATTACAAATAGCTGCAACAGGGATTTTCCAGCTAAGCGGAATGAAAAAATATTCTGAAAATTATATTTTATCGGGTGGCATTCAATCTTTTTCTAATTATTATACTGCTCATTATGAATTTGTTAAGGTGGACGAGCAGCTTAAAAAGCGAATTGTGTTTTCAACCCATAACCTTGCTGCGGATACTTCTTTCAACTATTTTCATTTAATCATCTGCCGCAATGTGCTGATTTATTTTAACCAGGATCTGCAAAATCGGGTAGTCGGTTTGTTTGATGCGAGTTTGGAAAGTCAGGGATTTTTGGCACTGGGAAGTAAAGAAACGCTGCGGTTTACGTCGATCCATCAGCTTTACCATAAATTCAACCCAAAAGAAAAAATATGGCGAAAAAATTTAACCGTTTAATCATCACAAAAAAATCACACAAACACCCTGAAATATTACTGGTAAAAGCAGTAGTTTTAAGCTGATAAAAATAGTATCATGGAAAAAGATAAATGCTTTTGGCCGGAGGAAAATACCGATGGAATATCGGGTTCGGGCCGCCGGGATTTCCTCAAAAAAACTTCTTTGCTCACTGCAGTTGCCTTAACACCAGTGGGTTTGGTTAATGCTGCCGAAGAAGGAATGGATGAAAAGCTGGCAGCTGTTTTTGAAAAAGTGCCGTTAAAATTGGAAGTAAACGGTGTGAAACAAAGCTTATCAGTAGAACCGAGGGTAACACTGCTTGATTTGCTGCGCGAACAATTAGGGCTTACCGGCACTAAAAAAGGTTGCGATCATGGGCAATGCGGAGCCTGTACGGTTCACATTAATGGTCAGCGGAAAAACTCCTGCCTTACTTTAGCGGTAATGCAGGAAGGTAAAAAAATTACAACCATAGAAGGTTTGTCCAACGGTATGGATTTGCACCCGATGCAGGAAGCATTTATCAAGCATGATGGTTTCCAGTGCGGCTATTGCACGCCGGGCCAAATTATGTCTGCCGTGGCGTGTATTCGTGAAGGCCATGCCGGTTCGGAAAATGAAATCCGGGAATATATGAGCGGAAATATTTGCCGTTGTGGTGCTTATCCAAATATTGTAAACGCGATTACGGAAGTGAAAAACGGAGGACAAAAAGTATGAACCCATTTCAATATGTCAGGGCAACTTCAGCCAAAACAGCCATTGCGGCGCAGGCTAATCCTGCGGCAAAATTTATTGCCGGCGGCACGAATTTGATTGATCTCATGAAAAGAGGAGTGGTAGCTCCGCAGAAATTAGTGGACATTAATAACCTGCCATTTTCTGACATCAAAAAACAGCCTAATAATTTATTTATCGGGGCGCTGGCAAGCAATAGTGGTGTGGCCGATCATCCATTGGTACTACAAAACCAGCCGCTGCTGGCTATGGCTTTGAACGCCGGTGCCTCTGCACAGTTGCGTAATGCAGCCACCGTTGGCGGCAACATGATGCAGCGTACGCGGTGTTACTATTTTTATAATACCGATTTGCCTTGCAACAAACGACAGCCTGGTTCGGGTTGTGGTGCGCTGGAAGGCATTAACAGGATGCACGCAATTTTTGGTGCAAGTCCGCAATGCATTGCCGTTAATCCAAGCGATATGAATGTGGCTTTAGCTGCGCTGGATGCATCTGTTTTAGTTTCCGGACCGAAAGGCGACCGCAAAATTTTGTTTACTGATTTTCATCGCCTGCCGGGAGATCATCCCGAAAAAGACAATAATCTGGCTAAGGATGAACTGATTATGGGTGTAGAAATTCCGGATAATCACTTCAGCAAAAACAGTTATTATTTAAAAGTACGCGACCGCGCTTCCTACGCTTTTGCACTGGTTTCGGTAGCCGCCGCACTCCACATTGAAAATAATACGATAAAAGAAGCACGCCTGGCCATGGGCGGCGTGGCGCATAAACCCTGGCGATTAATGTCGGCAGAAAAGGCTTTAATTGGCCAGCCAGCATCTGCAGCAACTTTTAAACATGCTGCGGAGATAGCTATGCAAGGCGCAAAAGCTTTTAAATACAATTCTTTTAAGTTAAAAATGGCACCGAACACCATTTTTCAGGCATTAAAAACAGCATCCGGAATAGCATGAGTTTGATAAAGCAAGATTTTTTTGGCAGCGAGGCTGCTGAAGGGATGGACAGGGTAGATGGCCGGTTAAAAGTAACCGGTGCTGCAAGATATTCCGCAGAGTTTCCAATACCAAACCTCAGCTATGGCGTATTGGTGGGCAGCACAATTGCAAACGGAAAAATCATCAGTCTGGATAGCAAAAAAGCAGAACGTGCGCCGGGCGTTTTAGCCGTAATTTCTTATTTCAATTCGCCCAAAATTCCGGGTTATTCTCAAGGTGCTGATCCGGCTAAAGGTGCAACAACCAAAGGGCAGCCGCTGCGGATTTTTGCAGATGAGAGCATTATGTTTTACAGCCAGCCAATTGCGTTGGTGGTGGCAGATACCTTAGAAAGGGCGCAATTTGCTGCTGGTTTGATTAGTGCACAATATCAAAAAACAGATTTTCAGACTGATTTTGACGGAAATGTAAGTCATGCTGATTTTCCTGCTCAGGCAAAAAACCGCAACTCAACCGGCGATTATGTTCGCGGAGAAGCCGACGCGTACAAAAATGCTGTAGTAAAAACAGTATCCGAATATACTATTCCCTCAGAAGTTCATAACCCGATGGAGCTGCAATCCATTATCGCGGTTTGGGATGCGCCTGATAAAGTAACAGTTTATGATAAAACACAATCCGTCAAAGGAGCACAGGGCGCGATTGCGCAAGCCTTCAAAATTCCGCAGGAAAATGTGCAGGTAGTAGCTACTTATGTAGGCGGAGCTTTTGGAAATGCCTTGCGCACTTGGCCGCACGAAATTGCAGCGGTAATGGCTGCCCAAAAAGTAAACAGGCCGGTAAAATTAGTCATCAGCCGCGACCAGATGTTTACCATGGTAGGTTACCGGCCTTATACCTGGCAAAAAGTGAGTTTAGGCGCTACGGCAGATGGTAAACTAACAGGTATTAGCCATGAAGCAATTGGGCAAACTTCTGCTTATGAGGAGTTTACAGAAGGAACAACCAACATGTCTAAATTTTTGTATGCTTGTCCGAACGTAAATACACGCTATAAAATTTTACCACTAAACGTGAGTACGCCAACCTGGATGCGCGGTCCTGGTGAAGCCACTGGTGCTTTTGCTTTAGAATGTGCGATGGATGAAATGGCAAATCAGTTAAACTTAGATCCGATTGAATTTAGGTTGCGAAATTATGCGGAAATTGATCCGGAACGAAATTTGCCTTGGTCCAGCAAGTATTTAAAGGACTGTTACCAGCAGGCAGCAGAGCGGATTGGCTGGTTTAAACGAAATCCGAAACCACGTTCCATGCAAACCGAAGATGGCATGCTGGTAGGTTATGGTATGGGAACAGGCAGTTTTTCGGCTGGAAGAAGCGCAGCTTCAGCCAGTATCAGGATGATGGCCGATGGCACTTATACCATTGATTGTGCCACCAGCGATATTGGCCCCGGTACAGCAACAGCCATGATCCAGATTGCTTCGGATGTGTTGCAGATTCCGGCGGATAAAATCAAGTTTCGACTCGGCAATTCGTCCTTCCCGAAAGCACCGAGCCAGGGTGGTTCGTCCACTGTTTCTACCGTTGGCTCAGCCGTTACGGCAGTCTGTTTGTCTCTTAAACAAAAATTGGGAGAGTTAGCCATCACGCAAGGAGAAGCAGCATCTGTAAAACCCGCTGACCTAACTTTTGCAAACGGACAAATATCTTCAAAAGATCAGTCCATCAAAATTAATTATGCTGATGTTTTGAAGCAGCATAATTTGCCTTCACTGGATGTAACCGAAGAATCAAAAGCAGGAGAGGAACGCAAAAAATACTCTTTTTATTCATTTTCGGTACATTTTGTAGAAGTTCATGTGCATCCATTAACTGGTTTTGTAAAGGTTAAACGTGTGGTTTGCTGCGCGGATGCGGGTAAAATTATTAACCATAAAACGGCTGGCAGCCAGGTAATTGGCGGCGCCATTGGCGGTATCGGGATGGCTTTGATGGAAGAAGCAGTGATGGATAACCGTTACGGGCGTTATGTCAACAATAATTTTGCTGATTATCATGTGCCTGTTCATGCAGACATCCCGGCAATTGATGCTGTTTTTATTGATAAAAAAGATGAGTACATCAATCCGATGGGATCAAAAGGCGTTGGTGAGATTTCGCTGATCGGGATGGCAGCAGCGGTAGCTAATGCGGTTTTCCATGCCACCGGAAAACGTGTTCGGGATTTGCCGATTACGCCGGATAAACTGATTTAGAGAGGTTTCAGCTATCAGCTTAAAAAAATAACAAGCAATTGTGCTGTTTTTTAGGCGATAAAAGAAGTATCTGAATTTAGTAATAATAAATTTTGAACCAAACTATTTCATTATGAAGTGGTTTGGTTTAAACATTCCTGCAAAACTGTAGCAAACTCTTTATCATTTGGCGGTGCGAAAATGTAGTTATGATCGCCCGGGATTTCATGAACCTGCACACCTTTTAAAGCAAATTTCTTCCATCCCAGGTAATGCGGATCCTGCATGTAATAAGTTTTTACTTTCGCCCTAAACAAATCAATTTGCCCATTGTATGGCGTTATAAAGTACTCAGCAGCAGCTTTTTGGTTCATTTCATCAATTTTGTGCGAATAACCAAAAAAGCCAATCTGCTCTTCATTTTTGTTTCTCCATTTCCAGTAATAAGTAATCAGTTTTCTTCTAAACATCAGCATTTTATAGGTGATGGTATTAACCGGTTGTTTAGCCAATAAAACGAACGTGTAAAAAAAGCGACAGCTATAATCTCGAATTTTATGCAGAACTCGCACATATTTTGGGTAAGTAAGTTCTGTTTGGTTGGCATAAGAATCAAACAGGGCAAGCATTTTAATTTTTTTACCCATGGCCTGTAGTTGCTTGGCCATTTCATAAGCAATCGTTCCGCCGAAAGAATAACCTGCAAGCGCATAAGGCCCGTTTGGATTGTGCCTGATGATTTCGCTTATATAATGCGCGGCTATATCTTCCAGTTTATCTAATGGCTGATCAATTCCGTTCAGGCCCTTTGCCTGTAAGCCATACACGGGTTGCTCCTGATCCATATGCATAGCCAGTGTATTGAAAAGCAGTACATTAAGCCCAGCCCCATGAACAATGTATAACGGTGTTTTGCTTCCTTTTGCCTTGATCGGAACCAAAGAATCCCAAGTGATGGATTGCCCGTCCATATGCAGCAGCAAAGCCAAAGCAGCGATAGTGGAGGATTCAAAAAAAGATGCCAATGGCAATCGTTTGCCGGTTTCCTTTTCAATCCGGCTCATAATCTGAACGGCTAAAAGAGAATGACCGCCGATTTCAAAAAAATTATCATAAATACTAATAGCATGCCGGCCCAGAACCTGGCACCAAATATCCGCCACTAATTTTTCAACAGAGGTTCTTGGTGAAGTAAATTCAGAAATATCCGCAGACAAAACTTCCGGTTTGGGTAAAGCCTTACGGTCGATTTTGTTATTTGGCGTGAGTGGAAAAGCATCCAGCAAAATAATTTGAGCCGGAACCATAAAAGGCGGCAATACTTCTTTCAGGGCAATTTTCCAGATATTAATCCATTGCTGCTCCACATTTTTGCTCACGTCCTGTGCCGATACATAGGCCACCAGTTGCTGGTTCCCCGGCTGATCTTCCCGCACAACAACCACGGATTGGGTAACTTTTTCCTGTCTGGCAAGTATGGCTTCAATTTCTCCAAGTTCTACCCGGTGTCCCCTGATTTTTACCTGATGATCTACGCGGCCGAGATACTCAATTTCATTTTTTTGGAGGAACCGGCCCACATCACCGGTCCGGTACATTTTATTACCCAGCGTAGCAGCAAAAGGATCATCATAAAACCGGGTAGCAGTGAGTTCCGGCTGATTTAAATATCCTCTCGCCACGCCATCACCGGCAATAAAAATTTCTCCGATTTCGCCATGAGGAACTACTTTATTTGCTTCGTTAAAGATATAAACCTGTGTTTGATCAAGTGGGAAACCAATTGTAATCGGTTCATTTTCAAGTATTTGTTTTCCGGTGGAGTAGATGGTTGTTTCTGTTGGGCCGTACATGTTGTACAACCCGGCGCACAGCGGGAGCAGTTTTTCGGCCAGATCAGGCTGCATCGCTTCTCCGCAGCAAAAAACCCGTAGCGGCAATGGCTGTTTCCAGCCGGCATCCAGTAATAAACGGAATGTAGCCGGCGTAGCTTGGATCAGGCTAACGTTTGTTGTTTTAATCAGCTCCAGCAATTCCCGGCCATTTTTGGCAGTTTCCGTATCGGCCAAAATAATTTCTGCACCAGCAATCAGCGGTAAAAAAAGCTCCAGGCCGGCAATATCGAAAGAAATGGTGGTGAGGGCCAGCATCCGGTCCTCCGAAGTAATTCCGGGCCATTTTTGAATGCTTTGCAGGAGATTAAGCAGGCTATGATGCTCAATTTGAACACCTTTTGGCTTGCCAGTAGAGCCGGAAGTGTATAATACATACGCCAAATCTGATCCGGAAATTTTGATTTCCGGATCAGCCGTTGGATAAGTATTCATTTCCTGCAAAATGTCTTCCTGCAAAATTTCTATTGCTGCCGAAGTAAAACGACCGCTATATTTTTGGTTGATCAGCAAAAAACCAGCTTTCGCATCGTTTAGCATGTAGTTGATGCGTTCCTGCGGATAGTTTGGATCCAGCGGAATGTAAGCCGCACCAGCTTTCAGAATGGCCAGCAGTGAAACAATCATTTCAATCGATCGATCCAGCGAAACACCAACCAAATCACCCCGACGAATACCCTTTTCAATCAACATTGCTGCCATTTGGTTGGCCTTCGCCAGCAAATTGCCATTGCTGATTTCGGTTTCCCGAAAACGGATTGCTGTTTTTACCGCATGTTTTTTAAGGCTTTCACTGATGATTTCCGGTAATTGTGTTTCAGGATAGGTAATGCTTCTTTTATCAATGTTTTTTTGGGAATTAACCGAAAGTGTGTTTGTTTGAAAAGATATTGCCTCTAAAAAATTATCCGGATAATTAGAAACCTGATGCAGCAGTTTCTCAAAACCGGTCATCATTTTTTGAATGGTTTCAGGTTTGAAAAGCTGCGTATTGTAGGACCATTCCAGCGTTAAATCCTTTTCTGATCCGCTGGCATTTAAAAAAAGCTCAAAGGTTTCAAACGCACGGGCATTGTAATGCAACTGGTGTGATAATCCGGTAAAAACCACACCGTCATCCATGTTCATATCCATATTGAACACCACCGGAATCAGCGGAATGCGGGAAGCATCGCGTTTAATAGGCAATAATTTCAGCAAGCTGCCTAAGCTAAACTGCTGATGCTCCAGTGCATCCAAAACTTCAGATTTTCTTTGTTTGAGATAACTGTTAAAAGTCGTTTCCGGCTGGTAAGAGCTTTTAAGCGGAAGGAGGTTTACACAATGCCCGGTTAGCCCGTAATATCCTGCAACCGACTGGCCGGCAGCGGGCAAACCCAACACAATATCCTGCTGTTTGGTTAATTGATGCAACCAGATTTCGAACGCTGACAGCAGCGTAACTACAAAACTACAACCTGTTTTAGCCCCCGTTTTTTTAATAGCGGCAATAAGTTGCGGGTTCAGTTTAAAATCATTGCGCCGGCTTTTATAAGTTCTTGTTTTGGGTCGGGGGAATTCTGTTGGCAGTAGTGTCTCGGGGATTTTTGTAGCAAACTGATCGAGCCAAAACTGTTTGGTTTGTACATAAGTTTCCGTTTGAATAGCTTGCAATTGCTCCGAAACATAGTCGCTCATCTGCGCTACTTTTGGCAGCATTGGTTTGGTGTTTTGCTGATAAGCGGAGTACAATTTGCTTAAATCCTGCAGCAAAATCCCCAGCGACCAGCCATCACAAATAATATGGTGCGCACTAAAAGTAAAATGATATTCCTGTTCAGTTAACTTAAAAAGTGTTGTTCTGAAAAGCGGACCGTTTGCCAGATCGTAAGTTTTTAAAGCTTCCTCCTGTAAAAACGTATCTATAGTTTGCTGCTTTTCTTGATCGTTTATCAAAGATAAATCTTTGATAACCAATTTAATACTTTGATCCTGATAGATAAAGATTTCCGTGCCATCATTTTTAAAACTACAACGCAAAGACTGGTGCCGTTGTACCAAATCTTGCAAAGCCTGCTGCAAAGCATGCTTATTTAGCAGCCCGGAAAGTTTTAAAGAAACAGATTCGTTATAACAACGACTGGCATCATCACCGCCAAGCATGCAGGAAAGCCAGATTTCTTCCTGCGGTTTAGACAGCGGAATGCGCTGTTCAATTTCCGGTCCTGTAAAAGGATTGAAATCAACAGGTTCTAAATAATAGGCTTTTTTACTATTCAAATTACAATGCTTTAATCTGTAAAAATTTGTCTTTTTGCTCGGGATTAGCAACAAACCAAGCCGGGTTACCATCGCGATCTCTGCCCAATCTTGCGCCCGGAACCGGTGGTGCTTCTTTTAACGTTATTTTTTGGAACTGATGTTTCGGATCATTAAAACCTAAAAAGCCAGCCGAAGCGAGTTCCAGCGCACTTTCCGCAAATACAGCAGCAATCTGGTCAACTTCTGCCGGTGTATGCGCCTGCGTTAAAAAACAGGGGAAATTATCCCAGATATGGATGCCTTTTAATCGCATCAGGGTAAACAATAGTTCATTGTGTTTATACGCTTCCTTAAATTTTATCTTCCACAAAGAGCCAAAATTAGCTGCGTAAATAGGTAGAAAATGCTGGTTACAGGTTTGGTTTATTAAGGTAACCAACCGGTCTGTTTCTGCATTTATGTTTTTTTGCAGAGCCGGGCCTTGCGCCTTCAAATATATTAAAGTGGCTTTAGCAGCTGCCAGCGCGAGCGGATGGCGTACAAAAGTACCGGCAAAATAGGTTACGCCTGCTTCCGGCACAGAATCATCGCCGTATTGCCAAAAGCCACCGTCCAGCGCATCCATCAGAGATTTTTTTCCGGCAATTACACCAATAGACAAACCGCCGCCAATTACTTTGCCATAAGTGGCCAAATCTGCTTGGATGCCAAATAACGCCTGTGCGCCACCGGGATGCATTCTAAAGCCTGTAATCACTTCATCAAAAATCAGTGGTGTGCCGGCTTGTTCCGTTATTTTCCGAACTTCTTTTAAAAATGCAACCGGCTGAAATTCAGGCCTTCTGCTTTGTACTGGCTCTACCAAAATGGCAGCTAATTCATGTACTCTTTCTCGGATGATTTGCAACGTTTCTTCCGTTCCGTAATCCAAAATCAACATGTTTTGCACCGATTCTGGCATAATTCCCGGAGCCGCAGGAAAAGATTTTAAGCTCTTCGTTCCCCGCACAATCACTTCATCAACAATGCCGTGGTAAGCGCCTGTAAAAGCCACGATCAGCGAACGGCCGGTTACCGTTCGGGCAATTCGCATCGCCCCTAAAACCGCTTCCGAGCCGGTGTTGCACAAAGCCGCCCGGTCTGCACCGGTAAATTCACAGATCAGCTTGCAGACTTCGCTGGCTAAAGGATGCTGCGGACCAATTTCATAACCAGCCTCAATTTGCTGTAACAGCGCCTTTTTAATAAATTCTGGTTGATGCCCCAGGAAGTTACTGCCAAAACCATTGAGTGCATCCACATATTCGTTGCCGTCCACGTCCCACAAACGGCTGCCCTGAGAATGGTTGACCACCAGCGGATAAACAATTTCTTTGGTAGCCAGACTAAATCCGGAAACCACACGCGGATCGGCCATATATGCACGATTTTCCTGTGCCTGTTTTTTACTTCTGCCGGTTTTTTTATTGTATTGAAGAATCAGGTTTTTCAAAAACTCCTGCTGAGCAGGATTCAACGTATCTTTTTCCCGATCAATTCGAGCAGTTGCTCCAAACGGTTTTTTAATTTCAATAGCTTCTTCGGCAGAAAGTTGCCCCACAGCGGGGTTTTTTTCTGCGGAAACGGATGCTTCTTTTACCCCTGTTTTTTTATCGCCTTGCAACAAACTAATTTGCTGCGAAATTAACTGTACCTGCTGCTGCAGCAAACTAAGAATGGCAGGATCGTGGTTAGCAGTTAGTGGTTCTGTGTTGATAGTTGATGGCTGCTTGCTGGCTGCTAAATGCTCATGTCCTTCCAGATAATTCACCAGCTTTTCAATCGTACCATACTGCTCGTTCAGGTTTCGGAAGGAAACCGGCACCTGAAATTTTTTGGTGAGCGAAATGGAAATCTGTGTTAGCAAAAGCGAATCCATGCCCATCTCGATAAACGTACTTTCGGGCTGCATATCCTGTATTTCAATGCCGGAAGCTTCGTATAAAATAGTTTTAATTTGTGAAGTTAAATTACTTGAAATCAGATTTTTGTGTGAAAGTTGAGTGGCTTCCTGCAGAATAGTGGCTGATTTTTCTGCCATAAAAGAAGCACTGGAAATTGTTGCAGCAGGAGGATCGATCCAGCACTTTTTATAATCATAAGCATACGGCGGGAGGTAAATTTTTGCCTGATGCTGTTCTGTATAAAAACTTTTCCAATCAGGCTTAAATCCTGCTGCCCAAAGCTGTCCGAGCACATGCAACATACCCGCATAAACTGATTCTGTTTCTCCCGAAGGTGCTTCTGCACTGGCAAAAACAGCGTGATTAGCCATACATTGCTGCTTAACCATGGGAGCCAGGGCATTGCCAGGCCCAACGCCAATTAAAAAGGTAAATTTATCCAGCAAAGTATTTACCGCATCGGCAAATAAAACCGTTTTACGAATATGCGCCGACCAATATGCCGGATTAATCGCTTCTTCCGGCATAATCCAGGTGCCGGTGACGGTAGAAACAAAAGGTATTTTTGGCGGATGAAGTGTAATGGTTTTTACAACTTCTTCAAACGGTTGCAGGATTGGATTCATCATCCCGGAGTGAAAAGCTGTTTTATTTTCCAGCATCCGGCAAGGGATTTCCTGTTCATCCAAAATCCGGATAAAATCTGCAATCGCTTCATTTTCACCCGAAACCACCATCCGGTCACTGCTGTTAATTGCTGCAATCGATAAACCGGCAGGTAAAATCAGTTGTAATTTCTGGAGCGTAATTTTGATTGCCAGCATACTTCCGCAGGGCAAGCTTTGCATCAGTCTGCACCGTGCTACAATCAGTTTCAATGCATCTTCCAGGCCGAAAACACCGGCTAAATGGGCAGCTACAAACTCACCCAAGCTGTGCCCGGCAAATGCTTCCGGCTGCAAACCCCAGCTGGCCCAAAGTTTGGCTGTGGCAAATTGTATGGTAAAAACAGCAGGCTGCGCATAAAGCGTAAGCTTCATTTTTTCTGCAGAAGCAGGATTATTAGCTGCCGGGTAGAGAATGCTGCGGATATCTTCGCCCAAAATTGGAAACAGCAAAACCGCACATTCATCCACCGCATCCCTAAAAACGATTTCCTGATCATACAATTCCAAGTTCATGTTAACCGTTTGAGAACCCTGGCCGGAAAACAGGAATGCTGTTTTTATCGGCTTATTTTCAAAGAGTTGTTGCGAGCGTTTTACAGCAGAGGCTTCCAGTTTTTCCTGCAAATCCAGCCGGTTATGAACAACCAAAAAGTTTCTGAACCGAAAATCTGCGCGGGTTTGCTGAAGGGTAAAAGCGATATTTCCAGGTTCTGCTTCCGGGTTTTGATCCAGTAAATCAATCAGTTTGCGAGTATAGTTTTGCAGGCTGCTTTCCGTTTTGGCCGACCAGCTGATTAAATAAGCCGGTTTAACAATACTTTTTATTTTTTCAGGCCGAGGATATTCGGCTAAAATCACGTGTACATTGGTGCCTCCAACGCCAAAAGCACTCACGCCGGCAATGCGGGTTTTTTCAATATTCCATTCTGTTAAAGTATTGTTGACAAAAAACGGGCTGTTTGCAAAATCAATATGAGGATTAGGCTGATTATAATTGATCGAAGCCGGAATTTGCTGGTGCTGTAAAGCTAACACCGTTTTGATTAAACCGGCGATACCGGCAGCAGCAGTAGCGTGGCCAAAGTTCCCTTTTACCGAACCGATGGCACAAAACTGGTTATGCTGTTGCTTGCCAAAAGCCAGTTTTAGACCTTCCAACTCAATCGGATCTCCGATAGGAGTGGCCGTGCCATGTGTTTCGATATAGGAAACAGCATGTGCTTCTACCTGTGCATTTTCCAAAGCCTGGATAATTGCATCCGCCTGTCCTGCAGCACTTGGCGCGGTAAAACTGCTTTTTGCGGAGCCATCATTATTGATGCCTGCTCCTTTTAGCACGGCAAAAATCTGATCACCGTCGCGTTCGGCCTCCTCCAAACTTTTCAACAGCACTACGCCTGCGCCATCGCTAAAAACCGTTCCCTGTGCATCGGCATCAAAAGGGCGGCAGTGGCCGTCGCGACTAAACATGGCACCATCCTGGTGCAAACTTCCGCTTTTTTGGGGCGAAGTAATGGCCGCCGCACCGGCCAAAGCCACGTTGCACTGCCCGTTCCGGATGCTTTCTGCCGCTTGTGCAACCGCCAGCAAACCGGTAGAGCAGGCCGCATAAACACTCATGGCAGGGCCTTTTAAATCCAATTCGTAGGCTACACGGCTGGCAACATAATCTTTTTCATTGGAAGCCATTACCTGAAAACTGCCTACATTTTCAACCTGTTGCGCATTGGGCAGCACGTTATTTTGATAATAACTATTATTGCCAGAGCCTGCAAAAATGCCTGTAATCCCATCATGTTTTTCAGACAAATAACCGCTTGCTTCCAGCACTTCCCGCGAAAGTTCCAGAAACACACGCTGTTGCGGGTCCATCAGTTCGGCAGCTTTTGGGTTGATGTTAAAAAACGAAGCGTCGAACTGATCGGCGCCCTCAATTAAACCGCGAGCTTTTACATAAGCAGAGTTATTTTTTAAGGCCGAAGGAATGCTGGTGTCCAGTTCTGCATCTGTAAAAAAACTGGTGGTTTCCCGGCCATTCTTTAGCAAATCCCAAAACTCCTGCGGGTTGTTGGCTCCCGGAAAACGACAAGCCATGCCAATAATGGCCACTTCTTTGCCGGTGCTTCTTTTAGCGGTATATTTTTTAGGCAGCATATTTTCTTCGCCTTTAACCAAAAACCTGGCAATGCTGCTGATAATTGGCTGCTGGTATAATTTGGTAACCGGCAGCTGGTATTGCCATTGCTCTTTTAAGGCGGCAATCATTTTTAAAGCCAGCAGCGAACTTCCGCCCAACTCAAAAAAGGAATCATCTGTACCAATTCCATCAATCAGCAATAAGGCCGACCAGGTTTGGGCAATCCGTTTTTCGGTTTCCGTTTCCAGCGATTTGTATAAAGTGGAAAGCTCCGGCCGTTTAAAATCCGGCGTAGGCAGCTGCATTCTATCTACTTTGCCGCTGGTGGTAAAAGGCAATTGTTTTAGCCAGATAAAAGCAGCAGGCATCATGTAATCCGGTAGTTTTTGGGCGAGGTTTTGTCTTAACGTAACCGAATTTTGTTCATCGCCGGCGGCAACCAGATAAGCCACCAAACGTTTTAACCCGGGCACATCTTCCCGCGCTACCACCACAGATTGTTTAACCGCTGGAGACTGATTGAGCAAGTTTTCAATTTCTCCCGGCTCAATCCGGTAACCACTGATTTTGATTTGATGATCGATTCTTCCCAAAAAATCAATATTGCCATCAGGCAGAAACTTAGCTAAATCGCCGGTGCGGTAAATGCGCGTTGCTTCTTTTACCGGGGAAAAAATGGTGGGAAATTTTGCTGCGGTCAGTTCCGGCTGGTTCAGGTAACCTTCGGCCAGGCAAACACCGGCCAAGCAAAGTTCGCCTGTTTCTCCGGCAGCAGCCGGCTGTAAATTTTCATCTAAAATCAACACCTCCGAACCATCAATTGCTGTACCGATAGAAGGCAGATCGGGCCAGTTTTCTGGGTTTCCGTCAAGCACCAACTGCGTAACTACATGCGTTTCCGTGGGGCCATAATGGTTAAATAATTTACAACCGGGCAGTGCTTTAAAAAATTTACGTATCTGCGGTGTAATTTTCAGCTGCTCACCGGCAGTTTGAATTTCTACTAAACTCTGTGGGAAAAGTTTGCTGGAAACAGCTGCTTCGGCTAAATACTGTAAAGCTACAAAAGGTAAAAATAATCTATTAATTTGCTGCTGATCAATGTATTGCAATAGCTTGTTTGGATCGAGACGAGTATCGTCATTAATCAAAACCAAAGTACCGCCGGTAGAAAAGGCGGCAAAAATTTCATGAAACGAAGCATCAAAACCAAGTGGTCCGTACTGCAGTGTTCTGGATTTGGAAGTACAAACCGACTGTTCTTTTTGCCAGCTGATTAATTTAACCAGAGGCAGATGACCCATGCAAACGCCTTTCGGTACGCCGGTAGAGCCGGAAGTATAGAGCAGAAAAGCCAGATCGGGCTGCCCGGCAGTTGTAATTGCTGCCTTAGTCGGGTTTTTATTGGAAACCGGCTGCAATCCAAATTCTTCAAAAAAAGGCTGTTCTTTATCTTCTGATAAGAAAAGCTGCACGCCTGAATCTTTAATTTGCTGTTTTAAACGTTCCTGCGGATGTGTTGGATCAAGCGGCAAATAAGCTTTTCCGGCTTTTAAAACAGCCAGCACAGCAACAACCATTTTTATAGAGCGCGTAGTGCTGATGGCAACAAAAGGCGAGCTGTTGTTTCGACCCTTGATGCAGGCAGCCAGCACATCAGTTATTTTGTTTAATGTTTGATAGTCCAGCTGTTCATCATCTATTTTAACTGCAATATTATCAGGGGTTTGAATTGCCTGATCCTGAAAAAGCTGATGAACAAATTGTATAGATTTATCACCTGTACCGGCATCGAAATTGGCAATCATGAGGGTTGTATAATTTATAATTCAAGCGAAAGCATTTTTCGTTTTTCTTATACGCACCTGATGTTTTTTGGTTATTATTTTACTTTGATGACGGAATTAGAACTGAAAAATTACCTGATAAAAGAAGTACGGGAGGTAGAAGCTATACTGTTTTTATCGCCCTAAAATTTGTGTCTGAGGTTTGCATCGAAATCTTAAAACACGTTTATCTTTGAAAACAAGATCAACATAAATTATTAAGTTCTGTAAAATTGATTAAAGCTGAAGATGCCCGAAGAAACAATATTAGACGATAAAATACATTGGTATAAAGATGCCGTAATTTATGAACTGCACATCAAAGCATTTTGTGATGGCAATGGCGACGGTATCGGGGATTTTGAAGGCTTGCTGCAAAAGCTGGATTATTTGCAGAATTTGGGTGTAACGGCCATCTGGCTGCTGCCGTTTTACCCTTCGCCACTGCGCGATGATGGCTACGATATTGCTGATTATTACAGCATTAACCCGTCTTACGGCAACATCAGGCAGTTTAAACAGCTGCTAAAAGAAGCACACGGACGGGATTTGAAAGTGATTACCGAACTGGTCATAAACCATACTTCCGATCAGCATCCCTGGTTTCAGCGGGCACGCAAAGCGCCTATCGGTTCTAATCACCGCAATTATTATGTGTGGACGGATGATACCAAGCAGTTTGAAGATGCGCGGATCATTTTCCAGGATTTCGAAGCTTCCAACTGGACCTGGGATCCGATTGCAAAACAATATTACTGGCACCGGTTTTTTAATCACCAGCCAGATCTGAACTATGATAATCCATCCGTGCAGGAAGAAGTTTTCAAGATTATTGATTACTGGTGCAAATTAGGGGTAGATGGTTTTAGGCTTGATGCAGTGCCGTACCTTTTTGAGCGCGATGGCACGAATTGTGAAAACCTTCCCGAAACGCACGATTATTTAAAAAAGCTTCGCAAATATGTGGATGAACATTTTCCCGGTACGTTACTGCTGGCCGAAGCCAATATGTGGCCGGAAGATGCGGCAGCCTATTTTGGCGATGGCAACGAATGCCAGATGAACTACCATTTCCCGGTGATGCCGCGTATGTTTATGGCTTTGCAGATGGAAGACCGCTACCCGTTAACGGATATTTTTGAGCAAACGCCCGCCATCCCGGAAAGCTGCCAGTGGGCTATTTTTTTGCGGAACCACGACGAGTTGACGCTGGAAATGGTGACTGATGAGGAGCGGGATTATATGTACAAATCTTACGTCAAAAACCCAAAAGCGCGCATTAACCTGGGTATCCGGCACCGGCTGGCACCTTTATTAGAGAACAGCCGCAACAAGATTGAACTGTTGAATAGTCTGCTTTTTACGCTTCCCGGAACGCCGGTTTTGTATTATGGTGATGAAATTGGCATGGGGGATAACTTTTACCTCGGCGACCGTGATGGCGTACGCACGCCAATGCAGTGGAACTCTGACCGCAATGCCGGATTTTCGCAAGCCAATCCGCAACGGCTTTATTTGCCACTAATTTTAGATCCGCAGTACCATTTTGAATCCGTAAATGTAGAGCTTCAGTCTAAAAATACTTCATCCTTATTGTGGTGGACAAAGCGCATGATTGCCATGCGGAAAAAATATAAAGCTTTTGGCCGCGGCGATCTGGTTTTTATTCCAACAGAAAACGCCAAAGTGCTGGTTTATACCCGCACTTACCAAAATCAGGTGATGCTGGTGGTGGCCAATTTATCGCGCTACCCGCAAGCTGCCGAACTGGATCTGGATGCTTTTACAGGTTTTGTGCCGGTAGAAGTGATGAGCAAAAACCGCTTTCCGCAGATTAAACCTGATCTGCCTTATTTGTTTACGCTGGGCGCGCACGCCTGCCAGTGTTTTGAGCTGGTAAAAGAAGTATTTGGTGTAACAGACAGTGAAGAGTTGCCTTCACTCAAACTAAAAGACTGGAAAAATATCATAGCTAAAGAAAGTATTGAAACGCTTGAAAATGATATTTTACCAAATTACCTGTTGTTGATGCCTTGGTTTGACGGCAAAGAAAAGCGGATAGAAAACATTAAAATTACGGATTGTGCCGAGGTGCCGGCAAACGAAAACAGTATTTTTTATTTGCTGATTGAAATCTCGTATCAAAATGGTTTCCCGGACAAATTTCAGTTGCCGGTAGCTTTTGGCAAGCAACCATTTGCTTCCAGAACCTTGGAAACCTGTCCGAATGCAGTGATTTCAAAACTGATTGTAGATGGGGAAGAAGGCGTTTTGTACGATGCCATTTACGGGCTCGATCTGCAAATGGCCATTTTGGAACTGGCTTCCAATCACCACACTATCCGCGTACACAACAGCGAGCTGATTTTTAAAGGAAGCAAATCTTTAAAAACGCATCTGGCGAAAAGTGAAAAAATCAAGCCGCGCGTTTTGTCGGCCTCGCAACTCAATACGCTGATTATCTATGACAATGTTTTTTGCGTGAAGCTTTTCCGAAAGCTTGATTATGTAATTAATTCCGATCTGGAAATTATCCGTTTTCTTACTTCGCACACTAATTTCAGAAACACACCGGCACTGGAAGGCTCTATTGAATGGAAGTTTGAAAATGGCGATCTGGTGCTGGGCATGATGCAGGAAGTGGTGCAAAGCAACAGCGATGGCTGGACTTATATGCTGGATAGAATGAATGATTTTAACGAACGCGTAATCGCTCTGCCGGATATGCCGCCCAAAATCACGGCTTTAAAAGGTACACTAACCAGTTCGTTGGTATATGATGAAATGCCGGCTTACCTCATCGAGCTGTTGGATAATATGGTAGCTAATCGTATAAATACTTTGGGCGAGCGCACTGGCGAACTGCATCTGGCACTGGCTTCGGGCACAGGTTTTCCGGATTTTGCACCCGAGGAATATTCGCTGCATTATCAGCGCTCGCTGTACTCGGGCTTGCAGGCATTGGTGCGTACTTCTTTCACCTTGCTTCAAGCTAAACTAAAAGACTTGCCTGAGTATGAAAAAACAGCGGCAAAAGAAGTATTGGCTTTGAAGCAGAATATTCTGGAGATCTTCAAAACCATTTACAGCAAAAGGATTGAGGTAGATAAAATCCGTGTGCATGGCGATTATAACCTGGAGCAGATTTTATTTACTGGCAAAGATTTTTACATTGTAGATTTTGAAGGTAACCCAGAACGGCGGTTTAGCGAGCGCAGGATCAAGCGATCTGCTATTAGGGATGTTGCCAGCATGATCCGTTCGTTTAATTATGTAGCCTACAGAAGTTTATATGCGGATAACCAGGTTAGGGAGGAAGATATTGAAAAACTGCTGCCCTTTGCGGAGCAATGGTATCATTACGTGAGCGGATTTTTTATGAATGCTTATTTAGATACTGTAAAAGAAGCACGTTTTGTGCCGAAAGATAAGGAAGAATTAAATATTTTGCTACAGGTTTTCCTGCTGGAAAAAGCTTTAAACGAGTTGGTTTACGAATTGAACCAACGCCCGGATTGGGTAATTATCCCACTGAAAGGCATTATTTATATGGTTAAAAACAGCATCAGGTTAGTTTAAGCTTGTTGTTTGAATTTGGGTTTTACAAAAGGCCGGAACATTCGTTCCGGCCTTTTTTGTGTAAATTGTAATGACCTAAATTGAATTTGGAATCTCCTTAAAATCCATATCTGCAATTAAACTTGGATAATTTTTGATCAAACTTGGATTAATTCCTATCCAAATAAACCTTATAATTTCAGGCTTTTTAGAACTGAATTTATAAAAGGTTTAACCCAAGAAAGTATATATTTTTCGGTTAAACTACTGTAAAGCTAAGCACTCTATTCATCATCAATCTTAAAAATTAGATATTATGAAAACGCTTAAAATTACCACCCTGGTTGTATTATCTGCCCTGAGTTTCAGTTTAACAAACACTTTTGCACAAGATCGCAGCAGCCGTCAAAATCAAAACGGTACAACTACAAACACCAGCAATACAGGTTCTGGCAGCCAGCAAAACGGCTACAATACGCAAAATAGTAGTTATCAGAATACTCAGAATCAAGGCAGGCAAAATCAGGGAAGCCAAAGTCAGAGCACACAAACTTATCAGGGCCAAACCAATAATAGCCGTGGCAATAACCAAATTGGCCAAAGTTATGGAAACCAAAGCGCTGGAAATCAAAATTATCAAAATCAAGGCCAGAATATGCCGAACCGTGGTGGACAAAATTACCAGAACCAGGGTCAGGGTGAAAGAAATTATGCTGATCGTGATTTCCATGATCGCGATCACAGAGACCACGATTTCAGATTTGACCACGACCGTAGAGACCGTGATTTCCGTGACCGAGACTTCCATGATCGCAATGATCGCGACGGATATAACCGCAACTGGTAAACTATATTACAAAAAGCCCTGGCATTTAGCCAGGGCTTTTTGTTTTTATAAGATTGCAGCAGCTTCCGGCCAAACTTATTATTCTCCTATCTTTGCCGCTTATGGAAGCCATTCAAATTTCCGGTATTTTTAAAAATGCCATTTGCCGTGCACAAGCCATTGAGCCGAACCTTTACCGCATTACAATGGATACTGTTTTTATCGGTACAATTTTGCGCGAAAACGGCGGCTGGTGTTTGCAGGAAATTTCTGGTGAAGACCTGACTGCCGAAAACGTACAGTTAATTGGTGCTTATCTCGATAAAAAACATTTTTAAATTAATCTTCATTAAAGCTGGTTTCCGACTTGATTATTGTTGGTGCAACCCGTTTCAAGGCGAAATTGGAAAATGGATGTACCACCAAAGGTATTTTTTCAATTCGGGTTTCGCTGGTATCCAGGCCATAAGCCTGCGCATCAGAAAGCGCATATTGTTTAATGGCGAAGTAACTTCTCAAAATAAAGCCCTCTTTTAAGCTGAATTCGTTTTCGTAGGAAAGAAATTTCTCGAGCAATACAAATCGAAAATCTGCCGCCAAGTTGTACTGGCTTAACGATTCGTATTTGGATGTGATGTCGATTTCTTTGTTAGCCACCATATCCTGCACCACTTTCCGGAATAAAACGTTAATCCGGGGCTGGATGCGGAAGCCTAAACGAAACTCTACACGGATGATTTTATCGTCTTCCAGCTCCTCGATGCTGTATTCCATTGTGTACGGATCATCGGCCCGTTCAATATGAATAAACCAGTAAATATCCGCCCGTTTTGGCATGCGGCTAAAAATAGAATATAAAATTTTCTGCTCAATTTGTTTACTGTTATTGGCTTTGGTAAGATAGATTAAGTGTGTGGCAAATTTCGGAATGGATTCTTCTGCACTTAAAGCCTTAAACATGGGAATTTTATCTTTCAGATCGATAAAATTTAATAACCGGTTATTGATTTTTCTCGCCCGGTACCAGATGTACATCGTAAAAATCAAACCGATTTCAAACACTAAAAAGAACAAACGTTTGAGCAATTTAACGGCGTTGGCTACAAAAAAAGAACCTTCCACCGAAACAAAAACACACAGGATAATGATCACCAGCCAAAGCGGCCAGTGCTTTACATAGCGCATAAAATAATACACCAGAATGGTCGTCATCAGCATAGCAACGGTGATGGAAAATCCGTAGGCCGCCGTCATCGCTTCGGAGGTGCGGAAGTATATGGAAACGGCAATACAGCCAAAACAAAGTAGCCAGTTGATACTTGGGATGTAGATTTGTCCGCGGATATCACTCGGAAACTTGATGGTTACGCGCGGCCAGAAGTTCATGCTCACGGCCTCACTAATTAGTGTAAAAGAACCACTAATTAAAGCCTGACTGGCAATTATGGTGGCAAACGTGGCCAAGACAATGCTGGGAATCAGAAAAGTATGCGGCACAATTTGAAAAAACGGATTTACATTGCTAAAAGAAGTACCAGCAGGTTGTAGTAAAACCCAGGCTCCCTGGCCTAAATAATTCAGCATCAGGGTGGTTTTGACAAAAATCCAGCTAACCTGAATGTTTTTCCGGCCGCAATGGCCCAGATCAGAATACAAGGCTTCGGCACCGGTGGTACATAAAAAAACGGCTCCAAGCAACCAGAATCCTTTTGGATGACCGGTGAGTAATTCAAAGCCATAGTATGGGTTTAAAGCTTTGAAAATTTGCGGGTAATGTATAATTTGTAACGTTCCTAATACGCCCAGCATGATAAACCAAAGCAGCATGATCGGGCCGAATGCAGAGCCGATAACTTTAGTGCCAAACTGCTGGAAAAAGAAAAGCAGCAGGATAATACCGATTACAATCGTTAGGATCAATTCATTTCCGGGAATGATGTAAGCGGAGAGGGCAGGTACCAGATGAAGGCCCTCAATTGCGGAGGTAACTGAAATTGGCGGTGTAATAATACCATCGGCCAACAACGTGCCCGCACCGATAATGGCAGGAACAGCCAGCCACTTACCATACCTTCGAACCAAAGCATACAAAGAAAAAATCCCGCCTTCGCCTTTATTATCTGCTTGTAGTGTGATGAAAATATATTTAAAAGTGGTTTGTAAAGTTAGCGTCCAGAAAACGCAGGAAATAGCACCCAATACCAGCTCCTGGTTCACTTTTCCGCCTTCGGTTAACAAAGTTTGAAAAACATATAATGGCGAAGTACCGATGTCGCCAAAGATAATGCCGAGCGTAATCAGCATGCCAGCGGCGGATAATTTTTTCAGATGTGCACTCATTTAATTAGTTTTGGATAGTATCCTATAAAAGCAACAATTAAAGTATCGTGCTTTTACAGGATAAATTTTGATGAAGTTTCGTTATTGATGAACTTCTGTGATTAGCTAAAGGGATGCCCTGTTAAATGAATGAATTAGCGTAAAATATAAGTAATTGATTATTAGTAAAATGCATATTTTTAGACAAAGATAAACCAAGCCGGAAAAGATCATTTTGATAATTGGGTATCAAAATGATAAACCATTGCATGAATAATCTCCGCCTAAAATTAATATTAGGCATATTTAGTTGCAGTATTAATGCTTCTTTTACACATAAAATTTTGTTGTTCATGTTGATTCCTGCTTCCGTGCAAAAAGGCAAACTGTTAATTATTGATGATGAAGATCGATTGCGAAAACTGCTTTCGCGGATTTTGCAGTTGGAAGGATATGATGTTTTTGAAGCTGCTACTGCAAAAGAAGGTCTGAAAAAGCTGGAAAACGAAGCTATAGAAGTGGTTATCAGTGATGTAAAACTGCCTGATAGTAACGGGATTGAGTTAACACAAAAAATCAAATCAGGCTGGCCGGCAATAGAAGTGATTGTGCTAACGGCTTTTGGCAGCATTAGCGATGGGGTTACAGCGATTAAAAACGGCGCTTTTGATTATATTGTTAAAGGTGATGACAATGACAAAATTATTCCGCTGATTAGTAAGGCAATGGATAAAGTGCTGTTGCAGCAACGGGTAAACGAGCTGGAAAGTAAACTGAATAACCGCTTTGGTTTTGAGCGGATTATTGGAAAAACAGAGCCGATTAAAGATGCGATTGATCTCGCCCAAAAAGTAGCAGGAACAGATACTACCGTATTATTGCTTGGCGAAACCGGAACCGGAAAAGAGGTTTTTGCCGAAGCCATCCACCAGGCCAGTACGCGCAGTCAAAAAACTTTTGTGGCCGTTAATTGCAGCGCTTTTACCAAAGAACTGCTGGAAAGCGAACTTTTTGGTTACAAAGCTGGCGCGTTTACCAATGCCTTGAAAGATAAAAAAGGGTTGTTTGAAGAAGCTAACGGCGGAACTATTTTTTTAGATGAAATTGGCGAGCTTGACCTGAATTTGCAGGCAAAATTACTTCGGGTATTAGAATCGCAGCAATTTATTAAAATTGGCGATACACGGCCCACGCAGGTTGATGCGCGCATTATTGCAGCTACAAACCGCGATTTACTTGCAGAATCTGCTAAAGCCATTTTTCGGCCAGATTTGTATTACCGTTTATCCGTTTTTCAAATTACTTTGCCGGCACTTCGCAACCGAAAAGAAGACATTAAACTGCTTACTGCTTTTTTTATCAGGTATTTTTCATCAAAAGTTAAAAAAACAATTCCTGTTTTATCTGCAGATTTTATTAAAAAGTTAGAAGCTTATCCTTGGCCGGGTAATATCCGAGAATTAAAAAATGTGATTGAACGAGTGGTAATATTAAGTAATGATGGCCAGGCCGACGAATCTTTATTGCCGTTGAATATGCAAGAGCAAATCGTGTTGAACCATTACGACAACCCTCATTTTGATATGGCTTCCGTAGAAAAAAAACATATCCAACAAGTGCTGAAACATGCCGGTGGCAACCGTGCCGAAGCCGCACGCTTGCTTGATATTGGAATTGCCACCTTGTATCGAAAATTAAAAGAATATGGGATTGAATAAACAAGTTTCAGTTGTTTTTGCGGATTGAGGTTTAATGACGAACGATTGACTTTTTATACCGTTTATTTTCATCGAGACAACCTGTTCTTTCGTCGATACCTGTTGCCAGATCAGGCTTGGATTGAAGAAAATTGTCAGTATTATTCATTTTCAATTTATTTACAGACGCATATTATGTTACCTTTTCCACAAAAAGTCAGATTCAAACTTTAATGCTTTTTAAATATTTTGTTGGTAAAAACATGTATAAGCGGGTTGTAAACAAACGGTTTGCTATTTTTAAAGCTTCTTTTATTACCTTAATTTTATTACTGGCGCATCAGTTTTCTTTCGCGCAGTTATGTACCGGTAGTTTGGGCGATCCGGTTGTTAGCATTACTTTCGGGGCCGGTACAGCTACTCATGCTGGTGCTTTGGCATCCGGCACTACAAGTTATACTTACAGCAGTGCCGATTTTCCTACGGATGGATCGTATACGGTTGAAAACACCACTGCCGGAGCAAGTGGTGTATGGTGGACGACAACCGATCATACAGGAGACACCGGCGGCTATATGATGGTAGTGAATGCCAGTGTAGCCAAAACAGATTATTTTTATAAAAGCACCGTTAGCGGACTTTGCCCCGGTACTACTTATGAATTTGCTGCCTGGGTTGTTAACCTGTTGAAATCAAGAGATATAAGCCCTCCGGATATCACTTTTACCATATCCACCGCCAGCGGAACGGTTTTAGGAACTTACAGTACCGGCACGATTCCGCTTACTTCATCAGGGCCTGTGTGGAAACAATACGGTTTATATTTTACCACGCCAGCTAATGTGGAAAGTGTCGTGATCCAGATGACCAACAACAGCAATGGCGGTGCACCAGCCAATGATTTGGCTTTGGATGACATCACTTTTCGTGCCTGCGGACCAACAATGGTTTCCAGTTTCAGTTCTTCGACTGCAGTAACAACACAAACCGTTTGTGCAGGTTCGAGCCAAAAATTTGCGTTAAGCGCGGCAGTTTCTACCGGCTATACCAATCCGGCTTATCAATGGCAGGTGAACTCGGGTTCTGGGTGGACCGATATTACAGGTGCTACCGCAACTACTTACACATTAAGTACACCAGCTACGGCCGGCAGTTACCAGTATCGTTTGGTTAGTTCTGAAGCGGCAAATATTGGTACAGCTGCCTGCCAGGTGGCTTCAAATCTGCTTACGCTAACTGTAACGCCAGCTGCCATTGCTTCTTTTACAGTGGCAGATAGTACGTGTCGTTCAGATTCAGTTGTATTTAAAAATACCTCTACTACTACCGGTATCACGGTTTCGGCCTGGAACTGGGATTTTGGTGATGGGCAAACCTCAACGCTTCAGAATCCTTCACACTTGTATTCAGCAGCAGGGAATTATACTGTTACGTTAAACATTACCAGCAGCGGCGGATGTGCATCCACGGCTTTTAGCAAAACCATTCACATCAGTGCGTTGCCTGTTTCATTATTTACTTTTTCTACGCCAAATTGCGTTGGGCAGGCGGTAACATTTACTGATCAATCAACTGTAACAGAAGGAAAAATTACACAATGGTCATGGAATTTTGGTGATCAAACATTAAACAGCGTTTTCAGTACCAATGCTTCTTTTACCCATACTTTTTCGTCAGCCGGAACTTATACTGTTACTTTACAGGTGCTTACAAGTGCCGGTTGCGTAAATACTTCTACCCAAACCATTGTTATTCATCCTTTGCCGGTGGCAGATTTTTCTTTGCCTGATGTTTGCCTATCTGATGCTTATGCAAAGTTTACCGATAAAAGCAGCATTGCCGACAGCACCCAATCAGCTTTTATTTATCTGTGGAATTTTGGCGATCAGAATGCAAGTACTTCGAACCCCAATACTTCCACCGTAAAAAATCCTCAGCATAAATATTCTCAAACAGGAAATTACACGGTTAGCCTTACCGTTACGTCTGGATACGGCTGCGTAGGTACCACCAAAACGCAAGCATTTACGGTAAATGGCGCAGTTCCGGTTGCTTCTTTTAAGGCAGAAAATAGCGGAAGTTTATGTAGCAGCGACAGCATTTACTTTGATAATACCTCTACCATTGATTTTGGCAACATTACCAAGATTGTATTTTATTACGATTATGTGAATGCGCCGAATGACAGTACGGTTTTTTATAGAAGCCTGAACCAGATTCCGGCCACCAACAAATTCTCGCATTTTTACGGGTTGTTTAATACGCCGCTTACCAAAACTTATGATGTAAAAATGATTATATATTCCGGGGCTACCTGTTTCAGTTCTGTGGATCATACCATCACGATTAATGCTAACCCGATTGTTACATTATCTGCTATTGGTACCATTTGCCAGGAATCAAACCCGGTTCAAATCACCCAAAATCTTAACGGGTTTACTGGTACGGGCACTTTTAGCGGTACAGGCATTTCTTCATCCGGATTGTTTAATCCGGCTGCGGCAGGGGTAGGCACTTTCACCATTAGCTATACTTTTACAGCTGCCAACGGTTGCGGCTATTCAACTTCGCAACAGGTTACGGTATTTGCTACGCCAACAGTTTCCGCTCCGGCTACGGTTGAGATATTGGAAGGCGGCCAAACAACTATCAAGGCTGTGGCTTCGGGCAATAATTTGACTTACCAATGGACGCCAGCCACAGGTTTAAGTTCTGCTACGGTTCTGGATCCGGTAGTAAGTCCTGCTACCGATACGCAATATACTTTGGTGGTTACTTCTGCGGATGGTTGTGTGGCCAGCGCACAGGTAGAAGTTACAGTTTTGAAAGCACCGGTTGTACCCAATACGTTCACCCCTAATAATGATGGCGTGAACGATACCTGGAACATTAAATACTTGGATAGTTACCCGAATTGTACAGTAGAAATTTACAACCGTTATGGTCAGCAACTTTTTTATTCTATCGGTTATCCTGTGCCGTGGGACGGGCAATATAAAGGTGCAAATCTGCCAGTGGGCGTTTATTATTACATCATCAACCCAAAAAGCGGCCGCAGCCGGATTTCAGGAAGTTTAACCATTATCAGGTAACGGCCTGATTATGCTGTTGCATGAGCAACTTTTTGACTACTGTTTTTATAGTGTTAAATTTTTGTTAAATGTTTAAACTTCTAGTTGCTTAGTGTACTTTTTACACTATATTTGTGCTCTTCATATTTAGGTTTATAATTGGTTAAAAGGACTTCATTCTCCCCGTTTGAAGTCCTTTTTGTTTTATGGTATTTTTTGGAAAGCAATAAACAAGCATTTCAAAATAAACATTTGTTTAAACAATTAATCTTGATACTTCTTTTACCGGTATAATTTCCGGTAAAACTATTACCTAAAAACTCAAAAATGCTTACCATTAAACAACTCCATAAAGCAGAATATGCACCCATTGCAGACCTGGTTACGTACCGCGTTTTGCCAACACGTTCTATTGATTATTTAGATCCGTTTTTGTTTTTGAATCATCATGGTCCGCAGGTTTACAAGGCATTTAACCGCGGCTTGCCTTTTGGGCCGCACCCGCATCGCGGTATGGAAACGGTTACATTTATTTTGGAAGGCGACATTGCCCACAAAGACAGCGGCGGCCACGAAAGCGTGATGACCGAAGGAGGTGTGCAATGGATGACGGCCGGAAAAGGGTTGATTCATGCCGAGGTTTCTTCGGAAGCATTCAAAAAAAGTGGTGGCCCGCTGGAGATTTTACAATTGTGGATCAACCTTCCCGCTAAATCAAAAATGACCACACCGTTTTACAAAGGTTTGCAAAAAGAGGATATCCCGAGCCTGGTTTTGGATGAAGGAAAAGTTACCGTCAACCTGGTTTCTGGTGATTGGGAAGGACATCAGGCGGCTTTCAAATCTGGTATCGGCGTACAGCTGAACACCATTTTTTTTAAGGAAGGTGGTAAATTATCGATTCCGGTTCCAAGCGATCATAATACCTTTTTTTATGTGATTAAAGGACAACTCAATGTGAATGAAACAACGGTTGAAAAACTGTATCTGGCAGAGTTTAACTACGATGGCGACCGTCTCCATATTCAGGCAGATGAAGAAAGCATATTACTTTTCGGCCAGGCCAAGCCGCTAAATGAACCGGTAGTTTCGCAAGGCCCGTTTGTGATGAACACCGAGCAGGAAATTGAAGAAGCATATGCAGATTACCAACAAGGAAAATTTGGTAACGGAAACTTTTAGTTGCCAAAAAAACAATGATAAAAGAAGCATTCTAAATTAGGTTTTTCAGGAACATTTTTCCCGAATAATGATTTAATAAATCAATGTTTCAGCAGTAAATTTTGATCAAAAAATGAGCGAGAGAGAAAACGAAAATAATAAGTTTCAGGATAATGAAAAAGCTTCCTTATCATCGGGAGGGGCAAGTCGCCGGAACTTTATATCAAAAATAGCCGTTGCCGGCGCTGGTTTATCCCTAGCACCATTGCTTGTTTCGGCAGCAGAAAAAGAAGCGGAAAGAATTACTCTTGCGCCTATCGAGGTGAACAGTGTTACGCTGATGATCAACGGGCAAAAGCGAACCCTGAATTTGGATTCGCGGGTAACTTTGCTGGATGCTTTGCGCGAAAAACTGATGCTTACCGGTACTAAAAAAGGGTGTGATCATGGCCAGTGCGGTGCCTGTACGGTTTTAGTAAATGGCCGGCGTGTTAATTCCTGCTTAACTTTAGCTGCTTTGTGTGAGAATGCAGAAGTGGTAACGGTAGAAGGTTTGGCCAAAGGTGAGGATTTGCACCCGATGCAGGAAGCTTTTATCAAACACGATGCCTTTCAGTGTGGATATTGCACGCCGGGGCAAATTTGTTCTGCAGTAGGTTTAGTGAAAGAAGGACACGCCAAAACGGATGCAGAAATTCGGGAAAGCATGAGTGGAAATATCTGTCGCTGTGGTGCTTACCAGAATATTTTAAGTGCGATAAAAGAAGTACAACAAGTAAACGCTTAACCCAACCGACTAAATATTATGGAACCATTTAAATTAGTTCGGGCGCAAAATAATGCTTCGGCCATTGCTGCAGCTACCCCGAAAGAAACCAAGTTTATTGCTGGCGGCACTAACATCATCGATTTGATGAAGCTTTACGTTGAAAATCCAAAGCAACTGGTAGATATCAACTCGCTTAGTCTCAATCAAATTGAAACACAAAAAGATGGCAGTGTAAAAATAGGAGCACTGGTAAAAAACAGTGATCTGGCTTATCATCCCATCATTAAAAAACAATATCCTTTTTTGTCTGAAGCCTTGCTTTCCGGTGCTTCTGCACAGTTGCGTAATATGGCTTCTGTTGGCGGTAACCTGTTGCAGCGTACCCGTTGCTATTACTTCTACGATACGGCTTTTCCTTGCAATAAAAGGGAACCAGGTTCTGGCTGTTCGGCCATTCCGGGCTATAACCGTATTCATGCTGTTTTAGGTACGAGCGAGAAATGTATCGCCACAAGCCCTTCGGATATGTGTGTGCCGATGGCCGCTTTAGGTGCGATGATTCAGGTTGAAGGCCCGAATGGTTCCCGCAGTATTCCTTTTGCAGATTTCCACCGCGTACCGGGAGATACGCCGCAAATTGATACCAACTTAAAGCAGGGCGAACTGATTACAGCCGTAATTTTACCAAATCTGCCTTTCGCTGTAAAATCTCATTATTTAAAAGTACGCGACCGCGCTTCGTACGAATTTGCTTTAACATCTGCAGCCGTAGCTTTAGATATATCCAACGGAAAAATTAACAATTCCCGGATTGCTTTAGGCGGTGTTGCAACTAAGCCTTGGCGCGCTGTGGCAGCAGAAAAAGTATTAAACGGAGCAGCTGCCAATACGCAAACTTACCGTGCGGCTGCTGAAGCTGCAATGGCAGGTGCAAATCCACATAAATATAACGCATTTAAAGTTGAACTGGCTAAACGCACACTTGTACGCGCTTTGGAAACAGTAGGAGGAATGGTATGAACGAGACAGTAGGAAAACCAGTAAACCGTGTTGACGGTAAGCTAAAAGTAACCGGTGGTGCTACTTATTCAGCTGAATTTAACATCAAAAACCTGGTTCATGGAGTGGCTGTTTTAAGCACCGTAACCAAAGGCCGGATAAAAAATATTAACACCAGCATAGCAGAAAAAGCACCTGGTGTAATTGGTATTTTAACCTATAAAAACAGTATGCAATTGCATTCTCCATCCAGCTCTGATCCGGGTGGTGGCAGGTTTGCAGAGAAAGATCTTTTGCCGCTGCAAAACGACCGCGTTTATTATGATGGGCAAATGGTTGCAGTGGTAATGGCAGAAACTTTTGAACAGGCAGAACATGCTTCTAACCTGGTAAAAGTTGAATATATGGCTGAAGACCCGATTTTTGATTTAGAAAAAAACATTACCAAAGCTTACAAACCTGAAAAAGCTCCAACCGGAGCAGAAACTCAGGAAAGCCGCGGCAATGCTGATGATGCCCTGAAATCAGCTGCTTTAAAGGTAGAACAAACGTATGGTACGCCGGTATACCATCATAATGCGATGGAGCCACATGCTACCGTTGCTTTTTGGCAGGGAGATACAGTGACGTTGTATGATTCTACGCAATCGGTTGCTGGTTCAAAAAGTTTGTTGTCCTCCATGCTCGGCGTTCCTAAAGATAAGGTCCGTGTGGTTTCTTATTATATTGGTGGCGGTTTCGGGTCTAAAGGATTTTCCTGGCCAAATACAGTGGTAACGGCTATGGCTGCCAAATTGGTTAACCGGCCGGTAAAACTGGTTTTAAGTCGCCAGCAAATGTTTACTACTGCAGGCCGGCGTTCGCAAACCATCCAGAAAATTTCTTTAGGTGCAGATCAAAGCGGAAAATTATCGGCTATTAAACATGCTACTACAGCAGAAACTTCTTTTGTAGATGAATTTGTGGAAACAGCAGGTGTGGCCACCTCTATGATTTATAGTAGTCCGAATCTGGACGTAAGCCATAGTTTGGTTCGATTGAACAAAGTTACACCTTGCCCCATGCGTGCGCCAGGTGAAGCTCCCGGAACTTATGCGCTGGAAGTGGCAATGGATGAATTAGCTTATCAATCCAACATAGATCCGATACAGCTTCGATTGATTAATTATGCAGAGAAAGATGAACAAAAGCATAAAGAATTTTCTTCTAAAAGCCTGAAGGAATGCTATCAGAAAGGTGCGGAAATGATTGGCTGGAGCAACCGCAATCCAAAGCCCAACACCATGAAAGAAGGTAAAATGCTGGTGGGTTACGGTATGGCAACAGCCACTTATCCGGCTAACAGAAGTGCTTCCTCAGCCAAAGCAGTTTTATTTGCAGATGGCCACGTAGAAATGATGTGTGCTACACAGGATATTGGTACCGGAACTTATACCATCATGACGCAGGCTGCTGCTGATGCTTTCGGGCTTCCTATAGAAAAAATTACCATGAAACTGGGTGACAGCGATTTCCCGAAAGGTGCAAATTCAGGTGGCTCACAGGTTACGGCGAGTGTTGGGCCAGCCATTCGTGCAGCTGCTTTAGGTACGGTAAACAAAGTTGTAAAAATAGTTATCGCTGATGGAAAATCTCCTTTGCATGGTATGAAGGAAGATGATCTGATCGCTCAAAACGGCGGTATCTATCTTAAAACCAAACCTAATGTAGGCGAGCTTTATACAGATATTTTAAAGCGCCAGGGTTTGCAGGATGTTCGTGCAGCTGCGATTACAAAAGTTTCAACCCGTCAATCTACAGAATCCAACCCGGCAACAGCAGGAAGCCCGGAAGCGCAGATTGAAGATGAAAGTAAATCAAACGCGGCAGTTCAGGCCGATGAAAAGGTGGATCGTAAGCCATATGCATTTCATTCATTCGGTGCTCATTTTGTTAAGGTTTTAGTTGATCCTGATTTGGGTATGATCCACGTAGAAAAAGTTGTTGGTGTGATGGATGTAGGTACGATTATGAATCTGAAAACTGCCAAAAACCAAATTATGGGCGGTATGATTTTTGGAATTGGCATGGCTTTAATGGAAGAAACCCAGTATGATCCAAACCGCGGACGCGCAGTTACACGTGATCTGTCTAACTACCTGGTTCCGGTTCATGCAGATATGCCCGAATTTGAAGTAGCATTTATTAATAAACCTGACACTATTATTTCACCAATTGGTGCAAGAGGCATTGGTGAAATTGGTATTACGGGTATTACGGCTGCAGTGGCTAATGCCATTTATCATGCTACTGGCAAACGCATCCGGCAGTTACCAATTACGCCGGATAAACTGATTTAATATTAAAAGGGAGCATTCTCCATTATTATTTACAGCTGGTGGATGCTTCTTTTATCACCCTAAAATCATCTTAATAATATGTCTGAACTGCAACGTTTACTATCGGCTTATGATCGTCAGCGTAGCACCAAAAATCCTTGTGCTTTGGCCACCGTTACAGAAGTAGAAGGATCTTCCTACAGAAGGCCGGGTGCACGCATGCTGGTAACGGATGATGGTCAGCTAACTGGTAGCATCAGCGGTGGTTGTTTGGAAGGAGATGCGCTGCGCCGTGCAAGGCGGGTAATGATAACCGGAAAAAGTGAGATTATTATTTATGATAGCACGGACATTGAAGAGGATTTACAGCATGGTGCACAGTTGGGCTGCGAAGGTACTATTCATATCTTGTTGGAATCTATTGATTATTCCGACCATAATAATCCGGTTGAGTTGCTAAGGAAAACTTCCCGGCAGGATGACCCGGTTGTGCTGATTACAATTTTATCTGCTAAAAACAGCATCCATGATTTGGCTGGTAAAAGGGTTTTAATCACCAACAAAAATCAGCAGGAAATTAATTTCACAGGCGATTTTTCTGCGGATGTTTTAATTCTGAATGATACTTTACAGGCTTTAAATTTAAATCAATCTATCACTCAAAACTACCAGGTTAAAGAACAACAAGCCCGGCTGTTTTTAGAAGTTATTCTTCCTGCTCCACAATTAACAATTTACGGTGCAGGCAATGATGCCCAGCCATTGCTGCGTATGGCCGTTGGTTTAGGCTGGCGGGTACATGTAGTAGATGGGCGTGCTCCACAGGCCACTATTCAGCGTTTTCCAGAAGCAGAATCAGTAAAAGTGGTTAAGCTGGATGACCTGCAAAAACAACAATTCTTTTCGGGTTATGCAATTTTGATGAGCCATAATTACCATTACGATTTTGCTGTTTTGCAGCAATTAGTTTCTTTCAATCCTGTCAACTATATTGGGATTTTAGGACCGAAAAAAAAGACTGACCGCTTACTTGATGATCTCCAAAAAACTGGTTTTGTGTTGAGCGAAGCTGAAAATGAGCGTTTATATGGCCCGGTTGGCTTAAACATCGGAGCAGAAACGGCAGAAGAAATTGCGGTAGCCATCATGGCAGAATTACTGGCAGTAAGGCATCAATGCAAAGCCGGATTTTTACGCGAACTGAATGGCCCAATTCATAATCGAAACATTATTGTTTCTACCGAGCTTTGATCAACCCAAAAACAGGCAAAAATACAGCAGTAGTTATTCTGGCTGCAGGTTCTTCTTCCCGTTTAGGAAAGCCAAAACAACTACTTTATTATCAGTTGGAAACGTTGATAAAAAGGGTAGTAAAAACAGCAATAGAAATTTCTGACAACAAGGTTTTTGTTGTTACTGGATTTTTACATCATGAATTAATTTCAGAGCTAAAGGGTTTGCCCGTCCATTTTGTTCAAAATTCTAATTGGGCCGAAGGAATGGGTTCATCCATCCGAACCGGAATTTCTGCCATTTTGGAATCAGAAAATGCCAATCAAACTGATGCGGCTTTATTTTTATTGTCCGATCAGCCATTGATCAATTCAAGCTATTTAAAAATTTTGCTTAGCGAATTTTATCTCCATAAAAACAGTATGATTGCAATTACGGGCTATTCCGGAACACAAGGAGTGCCTGCTGTTTTTGACAAGAGTTTTTTCCTGAATTTACAGCAGCTTTCAGGTAAAGGCGGAGCTAAGGAAATTTTCAAAAATTATCAAAACCAGCTAATTACAGTTCCTTTTGAGGATGCAAAAATTGATATTGATACGGAAGAAGATTATACAAAACTGTTGAAATTAACAAAAAATAAACATTGAAACCTGAGTTATTTAATAACACCAGGCAAAACCGGATTACTATCTGTTACCGATAAAACGCTATCAACCAAAAAGTTACTTATGCCACGCCAAGGCAGGATGCCTATATATTCTTTATAATGCAGCTGCACCGTTTTGCCGCTATTTTTTTCTAACTGATTGAATACTTTCGGGTCGGTTACAGAAAACATAAACTCATTGGAAGAAAAAGACCCAGTTGTGCCGGAACGGATTCCGGTCTGGATCATCCGGCCTTCATTGGTTTTAAAAACGTAACCCTTTTTAACAATATAATTTAGTTCTCCAGCTTTTACGCCTTCGCCAAAAACAAAAAAGTAACGGTAATAAAGCAAACCTGCTGCAACAAGAATTAGGATAAGCGAGATAATGGTTACAGTTCGTTTCATGATTTTAGGCAGATAAAAGAAGTATTGTTAAAAATAATTGTTTAAAACTCGAGTGCTTTTTTTAAAAACTCAGGATTATGCCACTGGTAGCTGGTAAAGATACAATTAAACCCTGCTGAAGATTGCCCGAGGAAAATTTATGGTTACTCAGCAAATCTGTAAAAACATGATTTTGAGTGTTCACCAATTCAAACTGATTCAGCAGATCGTCTGTAAATCTAACCTGCAGGTTGACTTCGTTTCTATTAAAATTACTGATTATCAGCAATCTATCTTGATTTTGATAACGTAAAAACGGATAAACTTTATTGTTGAATCCACGTTCCCGATCATTTAAATAAAGCAGATCATAAAACGAGCCGGTTTGAATAGCTTCATGATTGGCGCTGATTTCCAATAATTTACTGTAGAAATAGCGCAGATCTTTTTGGCTGCTGGAAATTTTCGCACCATCCATTTTGCCGTTATTCAGCCATTTTTGAAACTCTGGCATGGCACAATAATCAAAAATGGAAGTCCGCCCGTCGCTGGAAGAAAACCCGGAAGTACCTTCTGCCGGTTCACCCACTTCCTGTCCGTTATAAATCATTACCGGCCCGGCAGACAGTGTAGCCGTCAATATCATCGCTGGAACTGCCAGCCAGGGATCGCCAGCAAAATTTTCGGAAGCAATGCGTACTTCGTCGTGGTTTTCCATAAAGCGCAGCATGTGCTCTGTAAAACCGTTTTGCTGATGTTGCCACTGATCACGGATTTCGTAAACATTGGCTTCATATTCGTTGCAAATCAGCTTTTTCAGCGTATCATACAAGCCAACTTTATCATACAAATAATCAAAGCCACCTTCAAAAATGTATTGTCTATAAACGTTCGGATCATAAGCTTCGGCAATGAAAATCATTTTCGGGTATGCTTCTTTTACCTGTACAATTATCCATTTCCAGAACTCAACGGGTACCATCTCCACCATATCACAACGGAAACCATCCACACCTTTTTCGGCCCAAAACAACAATATATCACGCAGTTTTGACCACAAATGCGGAATTGGCTCGAAGTAAGTTTGATGTCCGTTCAGATAATCTACTCCATAATTCAGCTTGATCGTTTCATACCAATCATTGATGGAAGGTGCTTCCGAAAAAACATCGTTTCCAGTTGCTTTTGCCGGAAATTCATTAAAAATTCCATCTTTCAGCGGACTTTGAAATTCATCACCGCCAGCGTTTACATCTCCCGGAACCCAAAACTTTTTGCCCGGCAAATAGTAAAAATCGTTTAGCGGAGAAAATGCCTTGTTGTGATCATCGTTTTCGCCAATATCTTTTACGCCAGCAGGTTTTGTATCAGAACAGTAAGTTCTGGCAACATGATTCGGCACAAAATCTATGATCACTTTCAATCCGTTTTCGTGTGTTCTTTGGATCAAAGCTTCAAATTCGGCCATCCGGTTTTTTACATCTACAGCCAAATCAGGGTCTACATCATAATAATCTTTGATAGCATAAGCCGAACCGGCACGGCCTTTTACCACATCCGGATCATCCGTTTTGATGCCGTAGTACGCATAATCAGTCATGGTTGCGTGCTCGATAATCCCGGTAAACCAAACATGCGAAAAGTTCATCTTTTTGATTTCCTGCAAAGCAGCATCAGTGATGTCGTTGAATTTTCCGCAACCGTTTTCTTCTATCGAACCATAATATTTGTTGGTTGAATTTTGATTGCCGAATAGCCGGACCAACAGTTGATAAATCAGTAATTTATGCCCGTTTTGATTTTCGTTGGATGATGCGTTCATGATAAATTTACAATTGACGATACTGTTTTTAGGGTAGTAAAAACAGTATCGGATGAATTTAAAATTTAAGGTTTATTAATGATAACTTCCTGTTTTCCCGAAACTTGCTGTTCCTGATCGAAAACAAAAACTTTAATTTCCTGATCAGATTTATTGTTGATCTGAACATTGCTTTGGCTCACTTTTATTTCCAGCAAAACATTCCTGAAATTGATGTGAAAGGAAAAGTTCTGCCATTTTTCAGGCAAAAAAGGAGTGAAGCTTAGCTGGCCATTTTTCACGCGCATTCCGCCAAAACCTTCCACCACAGACATCCAGGTGCCGGCCATAGAAGTAATATGGCAGCCGTCGCCGGTATCATTATTATAATTATCCAAATCCAAACGCGCCGTACGCAAATAAAACTCATAAGCGCGCTGCTGATCGCCCAGTTTCGCGGCCAGAATAGCGTGCACGCAAGGTGAAAGTGAAGATTCATGCACTGTGCGCGCTTCGTAAAAATCAAAATTTCTGCGAATCGTTTCCAGATCATACCGATCTTGAAAGAAATAAATTCCTTGCAAAACATCGGCTTGTTTGATATAGCAGGAGCGAAGGATGCGGTCCCAACTCCATTTCTGGTTAATTGGCCGCTCGGTTTCGGGCAAATCTTTTACCAAAATCTGTTCTTTGTCGAGGTAATTGTCCTGCTGCATAAAAACCTGGTGCGTTTCATCAAAAGGAAAATACATCTGATCTGCAATTTTATTAAACAGCGATGCTTCTTTTACCGTATCAAAATTGACTTTTGACAGTATTTTTTCCAGTTGCTGCGGATCATTTTTGCGGACAATTTCTATCGCTTCCAAAACATATTTAAGGCACCAGGCCGCAATTGTGTTGGTGTACCAGTTATTGTTGATGTTATTCTCGTATTCGTTTGGCCCGGTAACGCCCAGCATCACATATTGCTGCCGTGCATCGGACCAGTTGACGCGCTGTGCCCAAAAACGTGCAATCCCGATTAAAACTTCTAAACCGTGTGAAGCCAGATAGCTTTCATCACCGGTAAAATTTATATAGTTAAAAATAGCATAAGCAATTGCGCCGTTCCGGTGGATTTCCTCAAACGTGATTTCCCATTCGTTATGGCATTCTTCACCATTCATAGTCACCATCGGATAAAGTGCCGCACCGTTTTTAAAACCTAATTTTTCGCCGTTTTCAATCGCTTTTTGCAATTGGTCATAACGGTAAACCAGCAGGTTGCGGGCCACTTCATCTCCGGCCGTGGCTAGGTAAAAAGGAATGCAGTAAGCCTCTGTGTCCCAATAAGTTGAGCCGCCGTATTTCTCTCCGGTAAAGCCTTTCGGACCGATATTTAAACGCTTGTCTTTGCCGGTATAAGTTTGCTCCAGCTGAAAAATATTGAAACGGATAGCCTGCTGCGCTTCCATATCTCCTTCAATCCGGATATCGTTCATCTGCCATTTTTCAGCCCAGGCATCGGCCTGTTCTTTCAGCATCTGGTCAAAACCTTTTTTGCTGATCCGATTTAAAACCTCTTCAGTTTTAGTTTGAAGTTCTTCTTTTAAATAATTCAGCGAAGAAAGATTGGCTGCATATTTATACAGCGTAACCGTTTGTGCTTCTTTTACCGGTGTTTTTTGGGTGAGACCTGTAAATTTTTCGCGTTCGGTTTGTGTTGATTTCGGGTCGGTCTGCTTGTCATCCAGCGAAACTGAAAACTGCATTCCGGTACAAACCACGAAATCCGTTTTCTTGGTTTTCATTTCTACAAAGCAACCATTTGGATAGAATCCTTTCCCGGTTTCGTCCCAAAATTTTTCGTCGTAGTTAGAATCTTGGTTTTTAACATCGCCATTGATAAAAGGCATCAGGCTGATCTCACCCGAAAAATTCAAAGCAGTCAACGCATATTTTACCGCACCACATTCATCATCAGCCATACTGCAAAAACGGGTGGCCTGTACTTTTACTTCTTTACCGGAAGCTGTTTTGGCCTGAAAAGATCTTTGCAGATAACCTTCCTGCATGTTCAGTTCCCTGCGGAAATCAGAAACTTCGCATTTTGCCAGATCCAGAATTTCATCTTCAATTTTAATTTCAATTCCGGCCCATTCGGCAGCGTTCAGCACTTTTGCAAAATATTCCGGGTAGCCGTTTTTCCACCAGCCTACGCGGGTTTTATCAGGATAATAAACACCGGCCACGTAGTTTCCGGGAAGTGTTTTTCCAGAATAAGTTTCCTCAAAATTAGCACGCTGACCCATCCGGCCATTTCCTAAACTAAAAATACTTTCAGAAAGTTCGTGGTTATTGGCATCAAAACCTTCCTCAATAATCTTCCATTCATCTACCTGCAAATACTTTTTCATACTGTTTTTATAAGGTATTTAATTTTGCCAGGTCCATTTTATCCAAACCGGAAACTACCAGATCAGCTTTATTTAAAATTTCGGGCGAACCAATACCAACCACTTTCATACCACCAGCCAAACCTGCTTCCACGCCGGCAATGGCATCTTCAAATACCACACAATCAGCAGGTTGTGTTTGTACAGCTTCTGCTCCTTTTAAAAATACTTCCGGGTCTGGCTTAGCTTTAGATACATGGTTTCCATCAATAATTGCATCAAAATAACTGGCCAGTTTGGTCTTTTCCAGAATAATACCTGAGTTTTTGCTGGCCGAGCCCAATGCTGTTTTTATCCCTGCTTTTCTAACCAGTTCCAAAAATTCGCGCGCGCCGGGCAGCACTTCTTCCGGTTTCATTTTGTTGATCATTTCGGTGTACCACTCGTTTTTGCGGGCGGCCAGTTCATCTTTTTCTGCATCAGTTTTGGTTACATTTCCAATTTCCAGGATAATGTCTAATGATCGCATCCGGCTCACACCTTTCAAACGTTCGTTGTCGTGTTCAGTAAAATTAATACCCAGTTCATCGGCAAGCCGTTTCCAGGATTTGAAATGATAAACGGCTGTATCTACAATTACGCCGTCGAGGTCAAAAATACAAGCTTTTACGTCCATGCTGTTTTTATGGGGCTAAAAATGGAAAAATATGCTGTTATAAAAAAACCCGGATACATCGCTTAATGGGCGCCGCATCCGGGTTTTGTTTAAACGCAATTGGTTTTTATAAGTTTTTATTTACCTGCTGATGATTCAATTTGGCTTCTATTGCTGCTGATTGATTGCCTGAATATGTACCGAAAGCACTTACCAGAGTACCTTTTAAATTGTATTTTTCAGAGGAAATACCATACAAAATAGACATATCAGCCGGGTTGCTTTCTCCTTCAAAACGATAAAATTCATCTATTTCAAACTCATCAACTGACATTTTTATATCTTTTTCGCGGCATTGCATCATATCCTGATCAACGTTAAAATCTTCCGTATAACCACGTGAAATTAAATCGTTCAGTGCATCCAATAGTGTTTCAAAATTTTTCATGATCTTAAGTTGGCCTTGTTTAAACTAAATTATAACAACAAACTGTTATCACTGATTTCACCACGACCAGATTTGAAATGAAAATCAATCTCTTTGTCGATAGCATCTTTTAAAGCCTCTTCTTTAGACTCGATGTACTTTTCGTTTGCTTCCTGATTTTTTTCAATCAGTTCCAAAATCCTGTTTTTTTCTGCTTTAATTACTTCTGCAGATTGATCAACAGGCGTTATCGAATAAACGGTGAGCGAAAAATAACCGCTGTGGTCTGTTAAATATATTTCCTCTTTTGGGTAAATGGTAGTGTATTTTAAAGCATCAATTTTACCAGAATATGGAACGGTATAAATGGCATAATATAACGTAATGTAATCGCTACCATGCGTGCTGTGCAGGTTTCGGCCCAAAACTTCTCCAGCCACGGTTTTATCAAAATCAAATTCCTGGTTTTGTACACTAATGGATGAGGTTTTTACTTCGAAATCACCTAAATCCCAACTCTCAAAAAGATCGTCAAACACGTCTTTTTTAATCTTGTTCAATTTGCCATCTTCCAAACTGTTAGAAAGCTTTAGTGCCTTGATCATTTCCGGAAGCTGAAAAATCATTTTATTGTATTTCTCTTCCAGGCGATGTTCAAATAGGGTGAATTTTGGTATGCTCATAATGTTACAATTTTAACGGAATGCAGAAAAACTCTGATTAGCGTTTAACCTATTTGAGATTATTATGTTTGAGGCTTCGCTTTTATTTCTTTATATTGAACAAAACATGCGGTTACCAGCCCAATATTCATATATTACAAACATCTGGCAAGCAGGCAAGTTTAAATATTAAAAAAGCAAAGGCACCAAAAAATAGGCGATAAAAGAAGTATTGGTGCCAATTAAAAATTAAAAACAAAATCGATAGCAAGACCTCAACAACATTAGCTGCGAAAAACTAATAATTATGCATTTAAATGAAATTACCAAACATCCGAGAATAGTAATTGTGGGCGGTGGTTTTGGCGGAATTGAACTGGCCAAAGCACTCAAAAAATTTGATGGAGAAGTGTTGCTGATTGACAGGCACAACTATCACATTTTTCAGCCTTTGCTTTATCAGGTTGCTACCGGCAGTATCCAGGCAGAATCCATCGCTTTTCCGCTTCGTAAAATCTTTAATAACCAGCATAATGTTACGTTTATTTACTCTAACGTTATCAGTGTCAATGCTTCTGCCAATACCATTACCACTACGGATGGTGATGTGAGTTATGATTATTTGGTGCTGGCCACAGGATCTGATACCAATTTTTTCGGCAATAAAGAGATTGAACATTTTTCTATGCCGATGAAAAATGTTACAGAGGCATTGAATATGCGCAGCCTGATCCTCCAAAATCTGGAAGTTGCTTTTCTAGAAAAAGACCCTGAAAAGAAGCAGGCACTGTTAAATTTTGTAATTGTTGGCGGCGGGCCAACTGGCGTAGAACTATCTGGTGCCATTGCCGAGTTTAAGAACCACGTGCTGCACAAAGATTATCCGGAGCGGAAAGATGAAAACATGAAGGTTTATTTGGTGGAAGGAAAAACTGAACTGCTGGCGGCCATGTCTCCGGAAGCTTCACATCATGCCAAAAAAAACCTGACAGATATGGGCGTGGAAATTTACACTGATGTACATGTAAAAAGTTACGACGGCGAATTGCTGACGATTGATAATGGCACCACCATTCGTACCAAAAACGTGATTTGGGCGGCTGGAGTGAAAGGAAAAGTGCCTGCAGGGTTTTCTCCGGGAACATTGACTAAAGGAAACAGGGTTCAGGTAGATGCGATTAACCGGGTGCATGATTATCAGAATGTATTTGTAATTGGGGATGCTGCAGCCATGATTTCGCTGGAACACCCGCAAGGTCATCCCGGCGTGGCACCGGCAGCCATACAGCAAGGTCAGCATTTAGCAAAAAATTTAATTAGAATTATTAAAGGAGAACCTACGGTGCCATTTGTTTATAAAGATAAAGGCTCGCTGGCCACAATAGGCCGCAACCAGGGTGTGGCAGATTTGGGCAAAATTCATTTGCATGGCTTTATTGCCTGGCTGATCTGGATTTTTGTACACTTAATGTCATTGGTCGGTTTTACCAACCGCCTGATTATTTTTTTAAGCTGGGCTTCCAGTTACCTCACTTATAACGGTGGTAGTAGGTTGATTATCAGGCGTTTCAATACCAAAGAAATGAAAATTGATCCTGAAGCTGATTAATTTAGGGTGCTAAAAGAAGTATGCGTATCTGATGTAATATTTGGGAAGATACTTCTTTTACTAGTTATTTTTCAGGCTTTCCTTCAGGATAATAAATGCGTACATCGCGCTGCGGAAACGGGATTTCTATCTTTTCGAGGTAAAACGTTTCGTAAATATCGCTCATTAATCGGCTTTTCAGTTCCAGCCACTTGGTTAAGTCTTCTACCCAAAACAAAATCCTGAAATCCACCGAATTATCGCCAAAGTTATGAATCAGAACCATCGGTTGCGGTGCTTTCATTACGTATTCCCGATCCATTACCAAATGATAAAGCAGTTTTCGTACTTTATCCAGTTCAGAACCGTAAGCTACTCCTACAATTAATTCTACCCGGCGGTTACTGTTGCTTAATGTCCAGTTAATTAAATGCTGCGAAAGCAGATCTCCGTTTGGAATAATGATTTCTGAACCGTCGGAAGTCGCAATTTTGCTGGCGCGAATCCCCATTTCTTTAATTGTGCCGGCATGGCCACCCACTTCAATAATATCACCGATTTGAACGGGTTTTTCAAAAGCCAGAATTATACCAGAAACTAAATTGTTGACAATAGTTTGCAAGCCAAAGCCAATACCCACACTTAGCGCACCAATAATAATGTTGATTTTTTCAAGCGGAACACTGGATGCAATAATAGCGAGTAAAAAACCTGAACCAAAAATACTGAGTTTAACCAGCAAAATGGAAGAACTGAGTTTACTTTTGCGGGTAGTAGAAACTGCGTGCTGATCAGCAAATTCAAAAAAGTAAGTGATAATTCTGGATAAAGTGGATGCGATCCAGATGATGATGATAAACAGCAGTACGTTGCCAAAAGTGAATTTTGTATCACCAATAATATGTGGCTGGCTGAGTAATTCTGTCGAAGAATCAACCAAATAGTCAATGATATTGAAGTTTTGTGCAATCCAAATCAACCAAAAAACAATCGCAATAACCTTGAAAATGTTTTGCAAGCGGCTTTTTAGTGTGGCATAATCAAAGTAAGAAGGTGCTTCTTCGTTGGATTTGTTGCCTTCCAGATGCAGAAAAATCGCTTCCATTAAAATCCGTACAAAAACAAACAGACTTACAGCCTGCCAAAGTCCGGATAAAGCAGTAACACCTAAAATTTTTGCAATGCTAAAACGGCCGGCAATATTTAACAATAAGGAAGCCAGCTGCATTGCCATAAAAACCCGTAACAGCAGGAAATAGCCGGAAGGCAGCACTAAACCGGATTTTTTTAGCGATTTCAAAAAAGCAAAACCCATTATCAGGCAGGTAATACTCATTAAAAAAATCGTAATCCGATCGGCGTAACAAACCTTAATAAACAGGTTGCTGATATCGTAAATAAATGTCAGTCCGATGATGGGTAGCCAATATTTGTACAGACTTTTCGGCCAATATTTTTTTAGTAAAACGCCTGTGCAAATAACGATGATGAAGGTAATAATCTCAACAAAAATGGCTGGTGGATGATCGTATAAAAAGATGGTGATAATGGTAGCAACCAGTACTGAAGCAATTAGTGGATGTGCCGGGATAAATTCTGCTTGTTTAAAAGTAGTTGCAGAGTCAGGATTTTTTTTGCGAATTCTTCTGATGCTTGCAGATACCCAGTAAAAAAAAACTCCAAAAAGAAGTAATCCAAATAAATGAATTTCGTAATTGCTGATGATAAAATAGATAAGCAAACGCTGGTTCATCTCCATCGTAGCGTTCCATGCAGCCGCAAGAGAGTTGGGATAATCAGCTGGTTTGGCCTGCCAGATGTATGGATATTCTTTACTGATGGCCCGTTCGCTAAATTTATTGAGAATGTCGTTAATCTGGTTTTTGTAATCTGTAATTTTAATATAATTCTGCACCACCCGGTTTTGCAGCAAGCCGAGGTTTAGCAACTTCGTGCGGTTAACTGCCTCCAGTTTGGAAAACTTGGTATTTAAAGAACTAAGCTGTTCCAGATACTGTTTTTGCAGGATACTTTCTGATGGAATAAAATTTAGCGTAGGGTCCTGCTTAAATTCCAGGATTCGGGCTTGCGTTTTTACCAGTTTGGCATTCCGTTGCGAAAGCTTGTCTTGCCAGTCATCCAGCCGGTCTTCAATATGCGTCAAAATATCGCGTACGGCATAGAGGTACCGCAAAGTGCTGGATTTATCGTTGTTATTTACCGTTTCCTTAACAATTTTAATCCCGCGCTCCAGCCTGGGCAAGCCGCTGCTGATCGTCATGGTATCAATACCTTTCGATAAAGTATTATTGATTGAATTGTAAGAAGCCGTGTAATATTCGATCTTGTCCAGCAGGCTATTGATCGAAGTATCTGATTTTTTTGCTTTATGCAGTAGCGAATCCTGGTAGTTTAAAGCGGATTTCAGGGAATCACTCTCTACAGAAACAATTTTTTTCTTTTGGGCGAAAGAAGGAGCAATGTAGAAAAGTGTAAAGCCAAGCAGCAATGAAATTAAACGATTGGCTTTACACATTTTATAGGGATAAAAGAAGTAGTGCATGAGCAGGTTCGTACAGAAATATTTGTTGGTTCCGCACAAAATTAGCAGAAGATTTAGCTGCGAAGTTTAAATCCTTCAAATTCCATCATTTTCTTCTGTTCCAGTTCTGGAATCGGAATGGATTTATACGCTTTATAATCATAATGGATACAAACCGTTTGGCCGGTGGTGCAAATTTGTTCCTGGCCATTTTCATCAACTTTAACAATGATGTAATCCATATCAAAGCTGCTGTTGCCAATTCTGGAAGTGCGGACGTAACAAAAAATCTGATCGTACAATTTTAATGGTTTCAGGTAATTGATTTCTGATCGGCCTAAAATAATGTTTGTTTCTTTCCAATCCCACTGGATAATCTGTTTCCAGTAATTGGTTCTGGCAATTTCAAAGTAGGTAAGGTAAACAGCATTGTTAACGTGTCCGAAGCCATCCAGATCAGAAAAACGGATGTAAATAGGAGTTTTAAATTTGTAATTAGGCGGAATCTCAGTCATTTTAAGTCAATATGTCAGTTTAAAAAATAATTATATGTCATTATGGCATATAATTTAATTATTTTTGTCGTTGGTACAAGGATTGAACAAGTGTTTATAACAATCAAATAAAATAATAATAAAGCTATAAAGATATGACACTTGTAAAATTTAATCCTGCAAAAAAAACATCTACAATTAACCCATGGTTTACAGATGTGTTTGAATCTGTTTTTAATGATGCCCATTTAGTTGACCGTTTACCAAGCCGCGTACCAGCCATCAACATTGCCGAAACTGATGGAGATTTTCAGATTGAACTGGCTGCTCCGGGTTTAAAGAAAGAAGATTTTAAAATCAATGTAGAGAAAAACGTTTTGAGCATCTCTGCAGATAAGAAAAACGAAAATAACGAAGAAGGCAAAAAATTTAGCAAACGCGAGTTTAGCTATGCTTCTTTTAACAGGTCTTTTAATTTGCCAGAAACCATCGATAACCAAAAAATCGAGGCAGCTTATACTGATGGCGTTTTGAAACTAACCATTGCCAAAAAAGAAGAAGCAAAAATACAAGCAAGAGAAATTGCTGTACAATAATTTAAGATAAGTTTTTAGTTGGTTTAGTTTGATGAGAGGGCTTGTACCGAAAAGTACAGGCCTTTTTTACATAATGCTGTTTTTAGCCTCTATATTTTAAGTTAAATAATTTAAACTTTAAAAAATTTTGACTGTTTATCCCGAAACATTAACTCTAAAACCGATGAAAAAAATTAATTTAATGATGCTGGCTTTAGCCGTATCTTTTAGTATCGCAGCGTGCAATTCTAATAAACATGCTGGTAGCAACTCTGATTCATCTGCTACTTCTTCTGCAAGTACTACAGATACAAGTGCAGCTGGTTCAAGCAGCAGTGCTACCGGAACAGGTTCTGGAGCAGGCAGCAGCACTACTGGAACAGGTTCTGCAAGCGGAACAGGAAGCAGTACCGGCGGAACAGGAACAAACACTGGCGGAGGTACTTCAGGAACAGGCTCAACAGGAACAGGAATGGGTAGTGGTACTACCAACAACGGAACCAACGGCACAGCAACTGGTACTACCGGAACCAATGGTACAGGTACAAGCGGTAACAGTACAGGTACTACTGGTACAGGAACAGGTACTGGAACCGGCTCTTCTACTGGAAGTGGCTCTTCTAAGCCATAATTTACCCCTTTTTCAATACAAGAAAAGATCTAATTATAGGTCTTTTCTTGTATAAATACTATTTAAACTTAAATTTTAAAACAGTAAATCAAAATTATATTTAAGCTGCCGGTAAACGTTCCGCACTAATGTAATCAAAGGATTTTCGCTATTTGTCCAATTATTACGGCTCATCGTGCTAGGTTCATCCGGTGGATTAATTTGTTTAAACAAACTTTTATAATTATCATAAAATAATGCTTTTCCTTTATTTTTGATGAAAGAAATGCACATTTTGTATTCGGTACGATCTCCTTTTAAACCTTCGGTATAACGTCCGAATTTCTCAAAAAAAGAACTCCTGCGCACATGCGGATGGTCGCTGTAATAATAAATTTTCTTGTAATTGAGGTACCAGGGCTTAATCTGCATCCGTGAAAATCCTTTTTGAAAAGCTTTTAAATATGGATATTTCAGGTAGGCATAAAAGCGCACCATGTCCAGTTCCGGCTCCTGCTCCAAAAAACTTATGGCATCTAAAAAATGGGTGCTAAAAGAAGTATCTGGCTCAAAATCTTCCTGAATGTATAAAGTGTAAGGCGTTTGCACCGCATCCTGACCTTGGTTGATATTATGGCCCAATCCTTTGTTTACAGGTGAAGTTATCAGCCTGAAATCAAAAGTTTTTTGCAGTTGATGTAAAGTTTGCAAATGCACGGGCAGGCTGCCATCATCCGAAACCACAATAGCTCCAAACGTGCATTGCTGATCTTGAAATGTACTGAGCAAATGTTGTAGCGATCGACTGCGGTTGTAATGCGTAACCAGTAACGTAACCTGCGGAAAATGATGAGCCATTGCCATAAATTTAGTTGATAAAAGAAGCATCAGGTTTTGGCCAGCAGCAAATCTACATGGCCTTTCAATAATTTGTATTTCAGATAAGCTGCTCTGGCCGTCAGCATTAAAAAATTTTGGCTTTGCCGCCAGCCGTTGCGCATCATGGTGCTGGGTTCTGCAGAAGAATTGCATTGATCAAAAAGCGTATTGAACTGATTGTAAAACAATCCCTTACCTTTATTTTTAATAAAAGAAATTGCCATCTGATATTCAGTCAAATCGCCTTTAATGCCTTCGGGATAACGGCCAAATTTTTCAAAAAACGAACTTCGCCTTAAATGCGGATGATCGCTGTAATAATAAAATTTAAGGTGATTAAATGTCCGGCCACTAAAAATCATCTCAGAAAAACCCTTTTGATACGGTTTTAAACAGGGATAAACGAAGTAAGCATAAAACCGGGCAATATCAAGTTGTGGATCATTTTCCATCAACTGCAAAGCATCCTGAAAATGTGCGGCAAAACCTGGTTTCGGTACAAAATCTTCCTGAACATACAAAGTGTAAGGCTTGGTAACCGCGTCCTGACCTTTGTTGAGGTTATTGCCCAAGCCTTTATTTTGCGGCGTTTGGATCAGCCTAAACCCAAATTCAGCCTGTAACTGTTTTAATTTAACTTGATGTTCGGGCAGGCTGCCATCATCAGAAACTACCACTTCTCCAAAGGTAAACTCCTGATCTTCAAATGTTTTAAGTAATCTTTCTAAAGATTGACTACGATTATAATGAGTAATTAGCAAGGAAACCTGACTGAAATAATACTGGTTGCTCATAAAAAAATTTATTGCACAGCAGATGATTTGCTCTTGCCGGTTAAATACTCTGTAATGGCTCGGGTATGCAAGTTAAACCTGTTTTTGAAAGCTTTGAAGACACCTCCATCGTAAAGCAGCCTTCTCGGCGAAGTGAAAACCCTTGCTTTTGAGTTTGTAACCAACTTTAAATTACCTTGTTTTTTCAGGTGCAAAGCCATACGGCCATCTTCGGCTTCATCCACAAAATAATCGCTTCCGGCAGCATTATCAAATTTACGGCTGCGGGTTACATTGAAGCCATTTGGGTGCCGGCCTGCCTCGGTTACAAAGCCCATGTTAAAACCTAAAACATTCAGATATTCACGGTTTTTTTTACGGATACGAATTAAAATGCTGGTTAAAGTTTCATATAAAAGCAAACTAAACCTGCCTTTTCCTTCTGGCGGAATAAATGAGTATCGACCATAAACACCTACCACAGCAGCATTTTGCTGCATTGGTTTTACCATCAGATTAATCCAGTTTGGCGGATAAAAAGTATCACAATCAGCACATAAATGATACCGGCCGCTGGCTTTATCCAAACCCATTTGCCGGGCGAAAGGCGTTCCTTGTTCAGATTGAAAATAATTGCGGATGCCTAATTCATCCAATACTTTCTGCGTTCTGTCTGTAGAGTTATTGTTGATCACTAAAATTTCTACCTTAAAAGAAGTATGGTTGGCTGCAATAGAAGATATGGCCCTGAAAATGTTATTTTCCTCATTCCAGGCTGGTATAACTACCGATACATCAGGATTTTTGGAAGAAAAAATAGCTATCCGACTTTTTAAATCCGAGAGTTCAGTATCGGTTAGATCAGTAAATTTTTTTGCTTTAAACAGATGCGGGTTTATCCACAAGGGAAGCTTGAATAGCTGCATTTTAAATTGTTTTCATAGCCATTTCGGTCAAATTGTGCGATGCGTTGAGGCAGCGGAAATGCAACTATAAAAATTGGGTTCCGTTTAACCTGCTGTACTGATCCGTATTTATTACGTTGGAAGTCCGCATCAGGTTGCCCCGGTAATTAGTAGAAAATTAATATGTCTTTTAAAAGTATTCTCCATAAACTCAGCAACATTTACTTTTTATCGCTGGCCAGTAATGCAATTATTTCTGTTTTGGGAATGCTTACTTATGCAGTTTTGTCGCGCTCACTTACACTGGAAGGGCTGGGTTTGTGGGTATTTTTCACTGCTGTACTGGGCTTGCTGGAAACTATTCGGTCTGGGTTTATTGTTACTGCTTTTATCAAGTTTTATTCGGGAACCACCCCAGAACGCGGGCAGGAGGTTTGCGGCTCGGTTTGGTATTTATCATTAGTGCTTACACTAATTGTAGTGTTGATTAATATACCTGCCTGGTTTTTAACTGATTATATAGCTAACAAAGGCTTGGTATTATCGATCAAATGGTTTAGCCTGTACTTCATTTTTACATTGCCGGTTTTTATTGCAAATTGTGTTTTGCAGGCGCAGCAGTATTTCGGAGCACTGCTTTTTATACGCTTCATTAATCAGGGCTTGTTTATCGTTTTTGTTGTATTGCTTATTTTTTTAAAATATGACAACGTCACCACCATCATTTATGCTTATTTATTAACGCAATTAGTTGCCAGCATTATTTGCCTGCTTCGGGGCTGGACTAGTATTCGTACTTTATCTAAAAGAACAAAAAGCTGTGTGGCAGAAATTTTTCATTTCGGAAAGTATAGTGTCGGTACAACTTTAAGTGCCAATTTATTTCGTAGTTCTGATACATTTATTATCAATTTTATGCTTGGGCCGGCAGCTTTGGCCATTTATAACCTGGGGCAGAAGCTAATGGAAATGGTGGAAATACCACTGCGGAGTTATGCAGCCATAGGGATGCCGGTAATGTCTGTCGCGTTCAACCAAAACAAAAAGAGTGAGGTTATATATTTAATGAAAAAATACACCGGCACGCTTACACTGATGTTGATTCCTTGTGCTATTGGGGCTTATTTTTTGGCTGATTATGCCATTTTGATTATCGGTGGAAAACAATATGCGGGCACTGAAGCAGCTAATGTTTTCAGGATTTTTATCACGTTTGCGTTGCTGTATCCTGCAGATCGCTTTTTGGGTTTAACGCTGGACGTGATCCACCAGCCGCAGGTTAATTTTGTAAAGGTTTTGGTAATGCTAGCCGTAAATATCATTACGGATTTTATGGGTATTTACATTTTCAAAAATGTTTACGGCGTGGCTATTGCTACGTTTTTCCCGGTGCTTACTGGTGCAGTAGTTGGTTATTGGTACCTCAAAAAATACCTGAATTTTAGTTTTAAAGATATTTATGTTTTGGGTTATCAGGAAACGCAACTTTACATAAAAGATACTTTAAAGCGCTGGAATTTTGGATAGCTAAATATGAATATCAGCAATTGATGTTAATGCTGTTTTTATCGGTATAAATTTAACTTCCTTAAACTGATTTGCTGATAGCGATTTCTACCCGAAAAAGCAGCGGTAAAAGAAGCATTAGTATGGCAACTCAATTGCGAAACTGGTTTTTTAACCGTTCCAGACGTTCAATAATTTCGCTGATTTTTTCCTGTTCGGTTTTGATAATTCGTTTTCGCCAGTAAAACATCACGAGTAATATCCAACCAATAAAAATTACATAAATAGCTATTTTATAAAGTAGCGTGAAAGATTCAAGTATCTCTATCATAAATAAACTCAAACCCAGCGTTAATAAAAAGGTGTAAACATAAAGCATTACACCGTTTACACGGGTGCGGCTGGTTTGATAAATTTTAAGATTTTCTAAATAAACATTCACCTCAGTTGTTGGGTCATGGGCTGCAATGAGCTTGTAATCCCGGTACATCATCAGGCCGTAAACTAAAATTGTGCTCATCACAATTAAAATTCCGGTATAAGTGAGCCAGGAATTGAACAAGAAAAACAAAAATAAAATAATCATCATGGTAAAAGTTGCGGCCATCAGCACAATACTCCACAACAGTTTTTGGTTCAGTGCCGATGTGCCTTTTTTTACCTGTTTCAACAAAGTATCTACGGGTACTTGCTCTGCTTTGGGTTGTGCCATCCACAGCGAGCTTAATTCCTCAAAGTTTTTCATAATGGTTGTACAACTCAGTTAGTTTTTGTTTAATGCGATGGATTTTCACGCGCAAATTTCCTTCAGAAATACCCGAAACTTCCGCAATTTCGGGGTAAGGCAATTCATCCAAAACCATCGTAATTAATAGTCTTTCAGACTCTTCCAGTTTGGAAATACATTTGTAAAGCAAATCAACTTCTTCTTTTTTGCCCGAAACTTCTTCTTTTTCGTTCTCTTCAATAAACGGCGTCAGCTCGTCTTTAGCCTGCCTTTTTTCAGATTTTAAATAAGTTAAACAAGTGTTTACAGCGATGCGATAGATCCAGGTAGAAATCATGGCCTGGTTGCGGAACTTGTCCAGGTTTTGCCATACTTTCAAAAAAGTTTCCTGCAGTAAATCATTTGCTGCCGCTTCATCTGCTGTATAAGTAAAACACAAACGATAGATGCGCTTGGAGTTCGCTTCGTAAATTTCCTTAAAAGCACTATCTTTTGTTTTCACTGGTAAAGCAGCTTGTTTTTAATAAGATAAAAACAGTATCAGTTTGTTACAGCGTAAGCGATTTCTTTTCAAACCAATGGATTTCATTTTCGGCTTTGGTCAGCATTTCGTTGTATAAATTGCCGTAATCGTGTTGAAAATCTTCGTGCATTTTTTGGATGGCAACTTTTGTTTTCTCCGCAAAACGATACAGCATATTGTGCAGTGGTTTGTAGGAATTGTGGTGATAAACGTTTTCGATGTAACTGTGACAAAAGTGAAGCAACAATTCTACCTTCACCGTATCCAAACCAGAATACCGGATTTGGTTGTTCATCTGTGTGGAAATTTTACGCAAAGTTTTTACGGCGTGATAGCTTTTGCCCGGAAGCTGCTTGAACTGCCCGTTCATTTCTTCCTTATATTCCTGCACAAAAGCATCAGGATCATCGGCTTTAAACAATAAATACGTCAGTAATTCTTTATTTTCTTTTTTAAAACGAGCCATTCGCAGGCAAAGTGCAGCAATTTCGGCATTGCTTAAATGCTGCAGCTCTTTTTTTAAATCTGATGTTGGGTAGGCGAGGCTCATGATGCGCAAATATATTTCAGCAAAATCGTAATTTGTTGTAGTTTTAGATTTTTACACAATTTTGAATGGCAAAAAACAAACTTACCTTATTCATTTTTTTAGCGTTGATTTTCGGGATTCTGGCCGGCTATTTTTACAATGTTACCAGCATCAGCACGTACAATAACAAAATTTATCAGGCCGAAACGCAACTTAAAACTTTGCAGTTGCAAATGCTGGCTGTAAAAGATACAAGCTCTACCCAGTTTCAAACGTTAAAAACGCAGAAAGTAGCACAAAATTCCGCCCGCAAAGAAAACGATACCATCCGCGAAAGCAAGCTCGAATATTTTACGGTTTTAAGTGATATTTTTTTAAGGCTGATTAAAATGATTGTGGCGCCGCTGGTTTTTACAACGCTGGTAGTTGGTGTGGCTAAAGTGGGCGATATCAAAGCCGTCGGCCGGATTGGTGGCAAAACGATGCTGTGGTTTATCAGTGCCACGCTGGTTTCTTTGCTGCTGGGAATGATGCTGGTAAACTTTTTTCAGCCCGGAAAATATATGCACTTGACGTTGCCTGATGAGCATTTGCAATCCGGCATTCAAAAAACGGCATTATCATTAAAGGATTTTTTAGCACATGTTTTTCCAAAAAGTTTTGTGGAAGCAATGGCCAATAATGAAATTTTGCAGATCGTGGTTTTCTCGCTTTTCTTTGGCGTAGCTACAGCGGCTATTGGCGAGAAAGGAGCGATCGTGATCAAAGCGATGGATGCAATTGCGCACGTCATCCTCAAAATTACCACTTATGTAATGTATGTGGCCCCGCTGGCTGTTTTCGGGGCGATGACGGCTATTGTGGCCAAGCAAGGTTTAAGCGTAATTGCCACGTATGCTGTTTTTATCAGTGAATTTTATTTTGCGCTGATTATTTTATGGCTGGTGCTGGTGCTGGCTGGATTTACCGTTTTGAAGCAGCGGGTTTTTATATTAGTTAACGGTTTGAAAGATGCCATGCTGATTGCGTTCAGCACTTCTACCAGTGAAGCTGCTTATCCGCGCACGTTAATTGAACTGGAACGGTTTGGCTGTAAAGATAAAATTGTGAGTTTCGTGTTGCCTTTGGGTTATTCTTTTAACCTGGATGGTTCGATGATGTACATGACTTTTGCCTCGCTTTTCCTGGCGCAATCTTACAATATCCATCTTTCATTTCAGCAACAATTATCCATGCTTTTAGTGCTGATGCTGACGAGTAAAGGTGTAGCCGGCGTGCCGCGTGCATCGTTGGTGGTAATTGCCGGGACGATCGCCAGTTTCAATATTCCGGAAGCAGGTTTGGCCTTGTTAATTGGCATTGATCCGTTGCTGGATATGGGCCGATCGGCAACCAACGTGCTGGGTAATGCCATGGCAACGGCTGTGGTAAGTAAATGGGAGGGAGAACTGGAAGGCTAAATTTAAGGTGATAAAAGAAGTATCAGCAAATTAAGTTACAAACTCATACTTCTTTTATCAACCTAAATTGTTCATGCGGATAGTTTTGCTATGCACATCAGCGACAGTGCACTTTCCGGTGAAGACGGATTTCTAAAAGATAAAATATTGCCTAATCGATATTTTAAATCTGCTTTGCCGGTTTTGCCTTCAAAAATTGATCTCCCCAGTTTATGGTTATGTGGGAAAACGTTCACTTTAAAACCATGCGGTTCTAAAATACTTTCAAACATTTCCTTTTTAACACCATGGCCGGGTTTATGATGAATTTCACAAGCTAAACCCCATTTTTGCTGATTGGCAGATTTGTGGAAACCATAGCCTGTCATTCTATAATAAAGTAATCTGGCCTGCCAAAGCAACATCGCGGCACCTTTATAATTCCAGGCAGAATATTGCGGATCATGATCGGTTACCAATACACCACCCGGTTTTACCAGTCGGGCTGCTTCTTTCAAAACCGATTCCATGTTTTCACAGTGATGCAACGTAGCATTTAGCGTTACCACATCTGCAATGCCAGATTTAAAAGGCAGATTGTTGGCATCGGCCAAAACTGGCGTATACCCTAATTTTCCGGCTAGTTCTAATGATTTTGGAGCCACATCAACACCAATCAAGTATTTTGGTTTGCCCTGCAAAGTGGCATAAATATTACCTGGTCCGCAGCCAATATCAACCACAACTTTGTCTGTCCAATCGCCAACGGCTTCCTGCCAGCGGCTTTTAAATGATTTGCCGCGGTGACAGTATTTTAAATATTCTTCTGCCCATTCTTCCTGACCGAAATAATAAGCGTTTGCATGTAAAGCCTGCGATTTTCTAAGAATCGGAAATTCCAGATAGTTTCCGTTATCAGTAAATTTAACATTGGGTTGCAAAAGATGGGAAATGTCGGCTGCCATGAAAATAGTAAAATTTAAATTGTTAAATCCGTAATAATTTTAATTAATAATAAAAATGTATTAATAAAATTATCGTTTTATACGAAAATTACAGCAAAAAGGTACGATAAAAAATGTGTTTGGCAAAAATGTTGTTTTTGATGATTCAAATCAATAAGTATCGATGCAAAGCTAATTTGTGACGATTAAAAGCGCTTAATTAATTCAGTTAATACACAATCCTGAATTTTTAGCTGATAAAATAGTATCACAAAAATCATAATTTTGCATAATGGGTTTTTAAGTCGAATTTTGAACTGAAAATATATCATCAAAAAATGTCTGATCGTTATAAAAAAATATTTCTGACGCTGAGTGTAGTTGTTCCTTTTATGATGTACTGCGTTTATTATTATGGGATGATGATCAGCAACGCGCCTTATAAATTTTCTGAATTTAAGTCGATGGATTTTAGTTATGGTGCAGGCCGGAATCTTAACAATACTTATGATTCCAAAACTGGCAGATACCAGTACATGAACAATCACGATTCTTTAGTGGTAAAAACAGTACACCTGAACAAAGATGATTTGCTTTATCTGCACCGCAAAGCGGCTACTTTGGGTTTCTGGGATTTCCCTAAAGAGATTACCAACACGACCGAAGATACCGTTCATAAATCACCACACTACTTTTTTGCATTTCATTATCAGCGAAAAAGTAAAGTAGTGCTGTTTGATGAGGCCTACAACGGCGATACGCGTTTAAAAGACGCCGCGATGCAACTGGCCAAAGAAATTGAAGGCCGGCTGGCTGACGCTGAAGACCGCTCAAAATAGTAATATACTGTTTTTATAACACAAAAATGTTGCTATATTTGCGCCTCATTTAAAAATATTATTTAACAATGTACGCAATAGTAAGTATAGCCGGACAGCAAT
>JBPBPL010000029.1:0-77726 GCA_050954285.1 Janthinobacterium lividum
GTTCCAACAATACGCTCTACATCGTTCAGGTTTAGATTCTGAAATTTTTCTACATGTCCAATCAGCTGGTTTAGCTTTTCTTCAAAGTTTTTAATTTCAGCTTCGTCTCCAAGAGCTTTAACATCACTGCCACGGGCAACAATTTTTAATTTCGGAAACTGCTTTTTTATTACTTCAAAATGATCATTATTAGGTCCCCACAACACGGCCGGATTAACGGCATCAATCGTTAAATTTAATTCGTTCAAGCTTAAGAATTTTTAGTTGTCATTTTTTATGCTTAAAAATTTAATATTTGCAGCAGTTTATAGCTATCCACAAGATTAGTAATAAATATTTAAAAAAATTAATGGCAATTATAACTTTAACTACAGATCTGGGCGATAAGGATATCTATCAGGCTGCCCTCAAAGGTAGTATTTTAAAGCTATTGCCAGATGTTAATATTGTTGATATAACTCACTCTATATCAGTATTTAATGTACCTCAAGCTGCATTTATACTTAAAAACAGTTATCATTATTTTCCGGAACAAACTGTCCATTTAATTGGTATTGATACCGTTTACAACGATCAAACGCGCTATTTAGCTGTTAGTTATCACAATCATTATTTTGTTGGTGCGGATAACGGCATCTTTTCCTTGATTTTTGATCACATTCCGGATGAGATGGTAGAGATCACAATTTTGCAGGATCTTAAATTTCTGCATTTTCCGCTGGCAGATATTTTTGTAAAAGCTGCCTGTCATCTCGCTCAAAAAGGCAAACTGACAGATATTGGTATTCCGCTGATCCGGTTAGAAAAAAAGATGACGTTGCAGCCGGTTGTGGATCAGAATATAGTAAAAGGCAGCGTAATTTATATTGATTCGTTCCAGAATGTGATCACCAATATCACCAAAAACCTTTTTACAGAAGTGCAGAATGGAAGGCAGTTTGTGCTTTATTTCAAACGAAATGAATCGATCAATAAGCTGAGCTGGCATTATAATGAAGTGCCCGAAGGCGAAAAACTATGCCTTTTTGGTATCAGTGATCACCTGGAAATTGCCATTAATAAAGGTAACGCCAGTGGTTTGCTCGGATTGAATGTGGGTGATATTGTGCGGATTGAGTTTTTGTAGGAAGAAGCGATCAGTAATAAACCATCATTTAAAATACTTCTTTTATCATGCAAAAACTGATACTGTTTTTAGGCCTGTTTTTTCTCGAAACAACTATTTTTTCTCAATCAACAGATTCTTTGGCTTATCAGCTCCAGCGCAATAAAGTCAATAATTTATTGGGTAAAAGAAGTATTACTTTCAACCAGTATTTTCAAAGTCTGGATTTGCACACCGGAATTTTTGGTTTACAAACGAAAAAAGATATTCGCCGTTCCAATGAGATTTTAATGGATATTGTAAAAACGGACAATGCTGTTTTTAAGGAGCTAAAAGTGTTGCTGGATTATCGGACAACGGTGCAAACGGAAGTGCTCGGCAGATCGCAGGAATCGGAAAACCGGAATACTTCTTTTATCGGCACAATTAATAAATTGCGGAATCAAACAGAAAAACTTACTGCTGAAGCAAACGAAAACAGTAAACAAGCGGAACACTTTAAAAATTGGCTCATGGCTGCGGTCGGGTTGATTTTGGTTTTGTTGTTTTCAATCATCAGGATTACGTCAACTAAAGCACGCTGAATTGCCAAAACCAAAGAATTTTGATAAACTCGTTGCTTATACCAAATTCAACACAAAATAATGGCCAGAGCGCGATTAAACAGCGGCAGCACACAGGAAGAAGATTTGCCGAAAGCAAAACTGAACCGTGAAAGCTTAAAAAAAATAACAAAACTATTAGTTTACATCAAACCATATCGGGGCAAGTTTTTTGCCGCTTTGGTTTTTCTTTTTCTGACAAGTCTTACAGGTTTGGCTTTTCCATCGTTTTTGGGTGCGCTGATAGATGCGGCGCAAGGCAAACAACGGTATGCTTTTTTGCCGCCAACTGTGAATGCAATCGGTTCGCTGGCGTTTATCGTGTTGCTATTTCAGGCAGCTGTTTCGTATTTTCGGGTGGTTTGGTTTGTGCAGGTTGCTGAAAATGCGCTGGCTGATATCCGGCGAGATACATATTTCAGGCTGATTACTTTGCCCATGAATTTTTTCTCCAACCGTCGTGTCGGCGAATTGAACAGCCGGATTTCTGCAGATCTTTCCCAAATTCAGGATGCAATTACCACCACTTTAGCCGAAATGATCCGGCAGCTGGTTTTGATGATCGGCGGAATTGTATTGCTGGCAATATTTTCCATCAAACTCACACTTACGTTACTGTTGATTTTGCCGGTTTTAATTGTAGTGGCAGTTTTTTTCGGAAGGTTTATTCGCAAAATTTCCCGTCAGGCACAGGATAAATTGGCCGAATCAAATACCATTGTAGAAGAAACCTTGCAGGGAATTTCCAACGTAAAAGCCTTTGTAAACGAAGCATTCGAAGCCGGGCGGTACGAGAAAAAGATTCGCGAAGTGGCTGGAATTGCGGTTAGGGGAGCGAAATTTCGCGGACTTTTTGCTTCTTTTATCGTATTTTGTTTGTTTGGGGCGATTGTAGCCGTGATCTGGTACGGCTCGGTTTTGGTTTCTCACGGAGAAATGTCTGTCGGCAATTTAACTACTTTTATTCTGTATTCCATTTTTGTTGGCGCAGCAATGGGCAGTTTTCCCGAATTGTATGCCGGGTTGCAAAAAGCAGTTGGTGCGAGCGAACGGGTGCTGGAAATTCTGGATGAAAAAGGTGAAGATATTTCCATCAAAATTGAAGACAACAACATCAAACAAACCATCACCGGAAACCTGGAATTTGAGAACGTAATATTTGCGTATCCTTCCCGTACCGAAATTACGGTGCTAAAAGAAGTATCGTTCAGCGCACGTTCCGGTGAAAAAATTGCAATTGTTGGCCCAAGCGGTGCCGGAAAATCAACAATTGCCGGTTTGATTTTGCAGTTTTATCATCCGCAAAATGGTACAATTTTGTTTGATGGAAAACCAGCTTCCTCCTATTCTTTAACAGATATCCGGAACCAGGTAGCTATTGTGCCGCAGGATGTGTTACTTTTTGGTGGAACTATCCGCGAAAATATTGCTTATGGCAAATTGGGTTCAACCGAAACAGAAATTATTAAAGCTGCAGAACGAGCCAATGCAGATCAGTTTATCAAATCTTTTCCGGAAGGTTATGATACAATTGTGGGCGAGCGCGGCGTAAAACTTTCCGGAGGACAACGCCAGCGGATTGCCATTGCAAGGGCTTTACTCAAAAATCCTTCGATCCTGATTCTTGATGAAGCAACTTCTTCATTGGATTCAGAATCAGAACGTTTGGTGCAGGAAGCGCTGGAAGAACTGATGAAAAACCGGACTTCTATCATCATTGCGCACCGTTTGTCAACCATTCGAGAAGCTGATAAAATCATTGTATTGGAAAAAGGAAAAGTGAAAGAAAGCGGTACGCATAATGAACTGATTACGCATGAAGGCGGTCTTTATCGTTATCTTAGCAGCTTGCAATTTGAAGTTTAGCTGGATTTTAACCCTCTGGCAATGCTTCTTTTATCGGATAAAAATTAGCGTAACCATTACGCAGAAAGATATTAAATGAAATTAACGATTTGGGGTGCAGCCGAACAAGTGACCGGAAGTATGCACCTGCTAACAACAGAAAATAATTATAAAATACTGATAGAATGTGGTTTAGATTACGAACGTGATCATTCTGTACAAATGAATGAGGATTTTCCGTTTAATCCCGGAGAAATTGACCTGGTGATTCTCACTCATGCTCACATAGATCATTCCGGCAATTTGCCAACGCTGGTGCGGATGGGTTTTGCCGGACAGATTTTGTGTACGCCGCCAACAGCCGAACTCGCCGAATTATTGCTGATGGATTCGGTAAGTATATTTATGAGTAAGGCACAGAAAAGCCGCAAGCATCGTGGTCATAAAAGGCGCGACGGCAGCCGGAACTTCCAGCCGTTATATCTGCAAAAACACGTTTTGGATACAATAGATCGCTTTGTAACGATCGGTTTCAACCGGCCTTTCCGTATTAATGGTAGTGTGGAACTAACGTTTATTCCAGCCGGGCATCTGCTTGGTGCGGCATCTGCCATTTTAAAAATCCAGGAAAACGGAGAAGAAAAAACAATCACTTTTACGGGGGATATTGGCCGGAAAAATTATCCGACACTTCCTGATCCGCAGGTTTTGCCACCCACAGATTTCCTGGTTTCTGAATCTACTTATGGAGGACGCAACCATTCTACAGGAAAAACTATTGAAGAAGTTTTGACTGAAACGATTGAAAAATGCTGTGTAAAAGAATCAGGCCGATTGATTATTCCTGCTTTCAGCATTGGTCGTACACAAGCTTTGGTTTTTTCGCTTAACAAGATTTTTTCAAAAGGTTTGTTGCCGCCGGTTCGGGTTTTTGTAGATAGTCCGATGGCAAATTCTTCTACCGGAATTTTCAGGAAACATCATCAATTACTAAGCGAAGAAGCCCAGGAATTTTACCGCAGATCCGGCGATGAGTTTGAGTTTGATAATCTCACGTATGTCGAAAATCTGAAAGACAGCCGGCAGGTTTCTAATTATTTTGAACCTTGCATCATCATTTCTTCTGCCGGAATGCTGGAAGGTGGTCGCATTCAGGATCATCTTTTTTACAATATCCAGAATTATTATTGCACCATTTTATTTATTGGTTATTGCGCCAAAGGCACGCTGGGCCATCGCTTGCTTCGCGGAGATCCAATTGTCCATATTAAAGATCGTGATCTTTCGGTTTATGCAACGATTAAACAGACTGATCTTTTTAGTGCCCATGGTGATCATGAAGATTTGGTGAATACAGTAAAACATAATTCTCCGGAAAAATTAAAACAGGTTTTTCTCGTACACGGGGAAACAACGAGTATGCAAGCTTTGGCAGATACTTTAACCGAAGATGGTTATGCAGTAACCGTTGCCCAAAAAGGAGTTGCCTATCAGTTGTAAATGCTTTTGTACCTGGATAAGATCAAATCTTAATATTATATAAGAGAGTTGTTGACATCTGAGATGCTTCTTTTATACAGTATTTTTTAAAACATACACAGAAATAATGCCGATTTTAAATCTGATTTTTAAATCTGGCAAGAACTCATACTGCTCAACTTTCCGTATAAAATTTAAAAAGGCTTCCAAATCTGGAAGCCTTTTTAAATAAGTTTTAGTTATTGTTTAAAAAACTGGATAATCAAATTAGCCAGCTCCACGCCTATTCTTTCCTGCGCTTCATTAGTAGAAGCACCGATATGTGGCGTTAAAGATATTTTGGGGTGAACCAATATTTCTTGGCGAGGTGTTGGTTCATTATCGAAAACATCCAATCCAGCAAAAGCTAACTTTCCATTGTTTAAAGCTTCCAGCAGAGCCAATTCATCAATCGTTCCTCCACGGGAAGCATTGACAACTGCCGCTCCTTTTTTCATCGCCGCAAATTCTTCTGCGCCTAAAATTGGTTTTTCGCTGAATGGTGTATGCAAGCTAATGAAATCACTTTGGGCAATTACTTCTTCTTTGGATGCTGCTTTTACCGATACTTTTACCAGTTGGCCATCGCCAAGTTCCAACGCAATTTCTGGTTCAAAAGGAAAAAGATCATATGCTAAGACCTTCATTCCTAATCCTATAGCTACTTTTGCTACTTCACGTCCAATCCGGCCAAAACCTAAAATACCAATTGTTTTGCCGCGCAGCTCAATGCCTTTGGCATATGCTTTTTTTAAGTCATTAAATTTGGTATTGCCTTCTGCCGGCATTTTCCGGTTACTATCCTGCAAGAAGCGGATTCCGGTAAATAAATGGGCAAAAACCAGCTCAGCAACTGAAAGCGAAGAAGAAGCCGGCGTATTTACCACAGCAACGCCTTTTGATTTGGCATATTCTACATCAATATTATCCATACCAACACCGCCTCGACCAATCAATTTCAAATTTGGACAAGCATCAATCAAAGCCTGACGCACTTTAGTGGCACTGCGTACGGTAATTGCATCAAAGTTTTTCAATTGTTCGGGCAAAAGCTCTTGCGGAACGTGCTCTGTTTCTACAACAAAACCAACCGCTTCCAGTAAGGCTTTTCCTGCGGGATCAATCCCGTCATTCGCTAAGATCCTGATCATCTATATTTTATGTTGATAAAAGAAGTATTATTTATTTTTTTCGGCAAATTCCTGCATCACTTCCACCAAAGCATGGATGCTCGTAATTGGAAGCGCATTGTAAATCGAAGCACGGAAACCACCTGCACTTCTGTGTCCTTTAATACCTACCAAACCACGTTCTTCGGCCAGTTTTAAAAATGGTTTTTCCAGTTCCGGTTTTTCCATGATAAAACAAACGTTCATGATCGAGCGATCTTCCACTGCACAAACACCTTTAAATAATGGGTTACGATCAATTTCAGCATAAATTGCTTTAGCCTTGGCTTCGTTTTCTTTTTCGATTACGGCAACGCCACCTTTTGCTTTGATCCATCGCAAAGTCAGCATCGATACATAAATGGCAAAAACCGGCGGCGTATTGTACATCGAGCCATTATCAATATGCAACTGGTAATTAAGCATAGAAGGAATCTGGCGTTCTGCTTTTCCCAGCAAATCATCTTTTACAATAACCAAAGTTGCTCCAGCCGGGCCCATATTTTTTTGTGCGCCGGCGTAAATCAAACCAAAATCAGCCACATTAATTTCCCTGCTGAAAATATCAGACGACATATCGCAAACTAAAGGAACAGGAGATTTTGGAAACTGATGCAACTGCGTACCATAAATGGTATTGTTGGAAGTAATGTGGAAGTAAGCTGCATCAGCAGGAACTTCATAATTTTTTGGAATTTTCCGGAAATTATCTTCTTTATCTGTAGCCACAACTACCGGCGTACCGAAAAACTTTGCTTCTTTAATAGCTTTATTTGCCCAAACACCAGTTTCTAAATAGGCAGCAGTTTTATTTTGAGGCAACAAGTTGTAAGGAACCATCGCAAACTGCAGGCTCGCTCCTCCCTGCAAAAATATAACCGAATAACCTTCGGGCACGCCTAATAATTCTTTAACCAAACTTACAGCTTCGTTCATCACCGCTTCAAACTCTGGCGAACGGTGGGAAATTTCTAATATTGATAAGCCTGTCTCGTTAAAATCCAGAACAGCTTCTGCGGATTGTTTAAGTACTTCCTGTGGTAAAATACCCGGACCTGCACCAAAATTATGCTTCATGAGATTTAATTTTTATGCCGAAAAAAAGAAAAAAGATTAGGGTTTAACGGCAGGCAAATTTATAAATTTAGAATTGGAGGAGGAATTTATTTACGTATCTTTTAATAATATCAAAGTATTATTTTGAAACTGATTAATGTTTAATACTTCTTTTAAGGATGTTTTAATTTAATAATTTCCTGTGCAGGATCAGAAGCTGAAAAAACCGAACTCCCGGCAACCAACACATTAGCACCAGCTTCAGTAAGTTCTTTACAATTTGCATTATTCACACCGCCATCTACTTCAATCTTTAAGTCAGGATTTCTTTGCTGACTCAACGCTTTTAAATCATACAGTTTTTTGTATGTATTTGGGATAAATTTTTGTCCGCCAAAACCCGGATTCACTGACATAATCAGCACCAAATCCAAATCTGTGATAATATCTTCCAAAAAAGCGACCGGCGTATGCGGGTTCAGTGCTACCCCAGCCGTACAACCTGCATTTTTAATAAGTTGAATAGTTTTGTTGAGATGTGTGCAAGCTTCAAAGTGAACTGTAATATTGGAAGCTCCGGCTTGTGCAAACTGATCGATGTATTGATCCGGGTTTACGATCATCAAATGCACGTCAATCGGTTTCTGACTTATCGGTTTGATGGCTTTTAAAAGTGGAAAACCGAAAGAAATGTTCGGTACGAAAACACCATCCATCACATCAAAATGAATCCAGTCGGCTTCACTTTTGTTTAACATTTCTATATCGCGCTGTAAATTGGCAAAATCAGCAGCCAGAACAGATGGGGCAATCAGGTGGTTCATGTTTCAAATATACAGTTATGTTTATTTCGTCAGAACCATTTTTGGGCAGATGCTTCTTTTATCGGTATAAAAACAGTGTATAATAAACAATATCGGGCAGTACAGGTTTAACACAAAAAACCGATCATGAATTTTGAACCATTGCATGTGCCGTACCGATACCAAGAACAGGATACGCCTGAACAAAAAGTAATTTACGCTTTAGGGCAATTGGGGGAAGCTAATCCGATGGAGATTTTAAGCAAACTTAAAAAGACAAATCCACAGGAAACTTTAACAGAAGCTGAAGCCAAAGCTATTTTAAAAAATTACTTTGATCAGGGTTTAATCAAAGGCGACGATGAACATGGTTCTTTCCGCTACAATTTAAGCAAGATTTTGAAACCAAATTCTGGCCGGGCGAATATTGATAATCTTGAAGAAGAATTGTAATACTGTTTTTATCGGTATAAAATCAGGAGCATAAAAAAAGCACTTACTAATCAGTAAGTGCTTTTTTTATAAGTGATAATTATTACCTGGTAACCCACATAACTATGACCGCCAAAACAAGCAGTATTAATAATACGATTCCGATTCCGATAATTTTGGAACCTGCTTTTTTTTTGTTTTCGGGCATATAATTAAATTTAGGTGGATAAAAACAGTATAAGCTATGTTATTTTACAGATAAGATTCCAACACATTGTTGCGTGAAGTATGACGTAAGCGCTGTAACGCTTTGTCTTTCAGCTGACGAACACGTTCGCGGGTAATCATAAAACGTTCGCCAATTTCTTCAAGAGATTGTGGTGTTCCGGATCCTAAACCAAAAAACAGAATAATTACTTCCCGGTCGCGCTCTGGCAAAGAGGAAAGTGAACGCATTACTTCCATTGATAAAGATTCCTGAATCATGCTGTTATCGGTAGCAGGATCGCCATGTTGCAATACGTCCAACAAAGTATTTTCTTCTCCCTGAATAAAAGGCGCATCCATAGAAACGTGGCGGCCGGAATTATTTAGAGAATCCGCAATACGGTCTTCCGTAGTTTCCAGATCAATGGCTAATTCTGCCGGTGTTGGTTCGCGCTCAAACTCTTGCTCCAAACGTGAATATGCTTTACGGATTTTACTTAAAGAACCAACCTGATTTAACGGCAAGCGTACAATACGGGATTGTTCTGCAACAGCTGATAAAATGGATTGACGAATCCACCAAACAGCATAAGAAATAAATTTAAAGCCTTTGGTTTCGTCGAAACGTTTAGCTGCTTTAATTAAACCTAAATTTCCTTCATTAATTAAATCGCCTAATGTAAGTCCTTGATTTTGATATTGTTTAGCCACAGAAACTACAAATCGTAAATTTGCTTTGGTCAAACGTTCTAATGCGGCCTGGTCTCCTTCTCTGATTTTTTGGGTTAAAATAACTTCTTCCTGGGCAGTAATCAGATCGACTTTACCGATCTCAGTTAAGTATTTATCCAACGATTGCGATTCGCGGTTGGTAATGGATTGTGATATTTTGAGTTGTCTCATAATTTATAATAAATTGTCTAACAGAGGGTTAGCTTTGAAAAAAATAGTGGGCAAGATTAAAACTTTAAAATAAACTTTTAAAGATACCATTATTTATTCAACGCTGCTATTTCGTTAATGTTTTAAAATGTAAACAGTTTATGCTAAAATAGTACAATATGTTGTATTATTTTTAGTACAGTACATTAACGTTATTGTCTGGCTAAATAGTCTGTTTCATACCTGTAAAACAGTCAATATTACGTCATTATAAACAAAAAGTTATTTTCTGATCAGGCAAAGAAACCTTAACAATTTATATTAATTTTTTCTTCCTGAAAAAAGAATAACTGCAATTCTGAAAAAACCTTACTGATCAAACTTTTCGAGCAGTTTCATTAAAGTTTCAAAATCCTTAGGGTAAGGTGCATGAATTGTAATTTCTTCTTCCGGATTTATTTTGAAGGTAACTTCATAAGCATGCAGCGCAAAACGTTTCATAATAGGCAGTTCTTCCTGCTCCTTGCTCAAACGGTAATTTCTTTTTAAAGCTGAGAGAAAAATCGGTTTGCCTTTATAAGTTTCATCCCCGGCAATGGAAGCACGTTGCGTAGCCAAATGAATACGGATCTGGTGCATCCGGCCGGTAACCGGCCTGCATTCAACCAAAGTATAATGTTTGAAATATTTGAGCGAGTTAAACCACGTTTCTGCACGTTTGCCTTCCTGCCTGCTGATGGTGACATTGCCTTTACCCACGTTTAGAATTGGCAGATCGATAAAAAGATTTTCAAAAACATGTGTGCCATCCATGATGGCATGATATACTTTTTTTACCTGCCTTTTTTCAAACTGGATAGATACAGAACGGTATGCATCGGGGTTTTTAGCGATGATTAGTGCGCCGGAAGTTTCTTTATCCAGCCGATGGCAAATCTGGGCATCTTCCCAGTATTGTTTGGCTAAACGAAGCAGGTTGATTTCACCGCCTTCCCGCTCATCCAGAGAACTTAAAAAAGGAGGTTTATTTACAACAATTATATCAGGATTTTCAAATAAGATCAGGTCCTGGAATTTTGGGAATTTCATTTGCTGCAAATATCGCAGATTTACGGCGTTTTACAGCAATTCAAATTTATAGCCCACACCTTTTACCGTAGAAACATAATTTTCGCCCAGTTTTTCTCGCAATTTCCGAATATGCACGTCAATGGTACGGTTAGTAACCACAACAGAATCTTCCCAAATATTCTTTAAAATGGCTTCGCGTGTATAAACTTTACCAGGTTTGGAGGCCAGCAAATACAATAGTTCAAATTCTTTTTTAGCTAAAACCACTTTTTGCCCTGCCTGAAAAACCAGAAACGCTTCCCGGTCAATCACCAGATCGCCGATTTCGAGTTTATTATCAGTGCTTTCTTCAGCAGGCTGGTTCCGGCGCAAAATCGCATTGATGCGGCTCACCAGTGCACGCGGTTTGATTGGTTTGGCTATATAATCATCGGCCCCAACATTAAAACCGGCAATTTCCGAGTACTCTTCACTTCTTGCCGTTAAAAAAACCATAAAAGTATTTTTAAATTCCGGCATGGTACGCATGATCCGGCAAGCTTCAATTCCGTCCATTTTGGGCATCATCACATCCAGAATAATCAAATCTGGCAAAACCTTTTTCGCTTCGGTCACCGCTTCCTGTCCGTTGTGTGCCACAAAAACCTGATAACCTTCTTTGTTCAGGTTGTATTCGATCAGCTCCAGAATATCTGGCTCATCATCAACAATCAGGATTTTTTGTTTGGAATTACTCATTTTCTTAATTTTCTGTAAATGTAGCGGCAATAAAAGAAGGCTGATGTTAAATTTTGATTAAAAAATTGTAAAAGAATCTTGTTTTAATTTATTTGGCTGCCGTAAACGTTTTAGCAAAAAATGCAGCTAAATCGCTTCCGGTAATATTTTTAGCGATGATTTTTCCGGTTGGATCTAAGATGAAATTAGACGGAATTGCCTGAACTTCATATTTTTGTACCGTCGGACTATTGAAGTTTTGTAACTCGCTGCCATGCGCCCAAATCAGCTTATCGTCGCTAATTGCCTTTTGCCAGGCATCTTTTTTTTCATCCAAAGAAATGCCTACAATATTGAGCCCTTTGGAATGATATTGCTGGTATAATTTTACCACGTTTGGGTTTTCTTTACGACAAGGTACGCACCACGATGCCCAAAAATCCAGCATCACGTATTTGCCTTTGTAATCAGATAATTTGATGGTTTTTCCATCAATACCTGGAATGGAAAAATCTGGTGCTGCGTGGCCTACAGAAACAGGTTTTACCATTTCCATGTGTTTTACAAACTGACTAACCGCTTGGTTCCCGGTAAATTTTCCTTTCCAGCCATCCGCATAAGCCACTAATTGTTGCTCATATTTCATCTGATCCAAAGCCATCGCCGCATAAAAGCCAGCCAAAGAATTTTTATTCTGATCCACAAATTTCAAAATCTCGGTGGATAAACCAGTCATATTCTGTTCAAAGGAAGGCAGGAATTTCTTTAAAACCGAATCCTGATTAATACCTTTCGCTGCTGCAGCTTCCTGATATTCATTGGCCAGCTTTGTGTTTTTAGCCGTATAAATATTGCTGATTCGGTTATACTCCCGTATTTTTTCCGAATCTTCCGAGCCGCTGGTAGTATAGCTGTGTGCCGGATCAGCGAAATCCGTTTTAAAATCAATCACGTTGCCGTTTTCAGCAATTAAATCAAATTCCTGATCACCATTTTTAATTTTATACAAATTAGCGAAGGGTGCTGCTTTTTTAAATTCAAAAGTATTTTGCTCGCTCAACTGGGCAGAATCTACCACACGTACATTAGTAGAATCTGCTTCCAGTAAATACACTTTTTGCTGTGCCGGATGCTCAATTTTTCCTTCAACTTTAAACGAATTTTTGTCATTACAGGACGTTAAAGCGGCCAGCATCAAAGCCGGAACTATAATCTTTTTCATCTTATTTTTCTAATTTTTCTGCCAACACCCGATTAGCCGTTTTTGGGTCGATTTTGCCTTTGGAAAGCTTCATCACTTCGCCCATAAACATACCAATAATTCCTTTTTTACCTTTTTTATATTCAGAAACTTTCTGCGGATGCAATTGCAAAACCTGATCAATAATCAAATCCAGTTTCTCTACGTTTTGATCCAGAAATAAGTTTAAAGCTGATGCTGTTTCTATCGCTGTTTTTTCGGGATGAAGAATCAGTTCTGGAAAAAGCTGTTGCGCCGCAGCAGTATGGCTAATTTTTCCGCTATCGATTAAAGCAATCAGCTCGGCAATCGTTTTTGGCTTCACTAAAAAATCACCGATAAAAACAGCATGTGTATTCAAATACGATTTGATGCTGCCCATCAGCCAGTGCGCGGCAGATTTATGATTGGCAGTTTCCTTAATCAGTTCTTCAAAATACCAAACCAGATCCTGATCAGCCGTAATTACATTGGCTTCATATTCGGTTAAGCATAATGCCGAAGTATATTTTTCATATAATTCTTCCGGTAAAGCAGGCAGGTTTTTCCTGATTTCTTCAAGATAAGCCTCGCTCAAAACTACCGGCGGCAAATCCGGTTCGGGAAAATATCGGTAATCATTGGCCATTTCTTTGCTGCGCAGCACGGAAGTTTCGCCGCTATCCGCATCAAAATTCAATGTATTTTGTTCGATGGTTCCACCGTTTTCCAGCAAATCAATCTGCCGTTTGGCTTCAAACTCAATGGCTTTCTGTACGTTTTTGATGGAGTTGAGATTTTTTACCTCGCAACGCGTTCCATATTCTTCAATGCCTTTTTTACGTACCGAAATATTGGCATCGCAACGCAAACTGCCTTCTTCCATATTGCCATCGCAAATGCCCAGAAAACGCACCAGCCTGCGTATTTCCGACAAATAAGCGTGTGCTTCTTCGCCGCTACGCAAATCCGGTTCGGATACAATCTCCAGCAAAGGCACACCGGCGCGGTTCAGGTCAATAAGCGTATTTTCATCATCCAGATCATGGATACTTTTGCCGGCATCTTCTTCCATGTGAATGCGGTTCAGGCGGATATTTTTTTGGCCTGATGCTGTTTTTATGCGGATAAATCCATCATAACAGATAGCAGCGGCATCTTGCGTAATCTGGTAGCCTTTAGGCAAATCAGCATAAAAATAATTTTTCCGGTCAAAAAAATTATACTTTCTGATCTGGCAATGCGTAGCCAAACCCAGCTTTACGGCGTACTCAATATGTTTTTTATTGATGAACGGCAAAGTACCCGGGTGGCCAAGCGAAACCGGGCTAACATGATGGTTGGGTTTTGCACCAAAAGCAGCCGAATCAGAACAAAAAGCTTTACTTTCTGTGGCCAGCTGCACGTGTACTTCCAGGCCGATAACTACTTCATAATCTAAAGGCTGAGCTGTTTGTATCGTCATCTAAGGATATAAGCACTGATGATAAAGCTGCAAAACTATTAATTATTTTGAATTACACATGCAAGCAAAACCTGCGAAACAACATTACAATTTTCAATACTGGCAAATTCATATTTTTTTAAACCAATCCTGCAACCTGGCGTTAATTTAAAACAATAGCCGTTACAACAGAGATTTTTCTGATCTTAATTTAAGCCGGGATTCAAGCTTATTTACGACCACAAAAATGAGTGACTACAATGGAACAAAGCCGATTTTTAAAAAGGCAGGCGAAGACGATTTTTTTAAGAACTTGCACAAAGAAGTTAATGATAAAGTGCTTTCCAATAAAAGCATTCAGTACCAAATCATTTTAAAATCTCTTGCCTTACTGGTTTTGTATTTTGTGTTTTATGCCTGCATTTTAGTTTTTGGCAATAAAACACCGCTGCTTTTTACATTTTATATTTTGACAGGGTTAACCATGATCCTGGTTTTTTTAAACGGATTTCACGATGCTGCCCATCAAACCATTTTCCGGAAGCGGAAATACAATGAGTGGTTCAGTTATGTTTTAGAACTGTTTGGCAGCAGTAATTTTATCTGGAAAAAACGGCATTTGCTGCTGCACCATCCTTATCCAAATATGCAGCACTGGGATGTTGATATCAAGCAAAGCAAGCTGGTACGGCTTTTTACAAACAAACCCTTTTTAAACGCGCACCGGTACCAGCATATTTACATGTGGCCGCTGTATTTATGCTATACTTTAAACTGGATTTTACTTCGTGATTTTAAAGATATTTTCGGCACAAAAAATAACTATCTAAAACGTGTGATAGAAATTCCAAGGCATGAAACAGCAAAACTGATTACGGCAAAAGCATTTAACCTGTTTTATATGCTGGTGTTGCCGATGCTGGTTTTAGCACAGCCCTGGTATTTAATTGTGCTTGCTTTTTTTACCATGCATTTTTTAGCAAGCGGTTTTGGCGTGCTGGCATTGCTGTCCTCGCATGTAAACGAAGATTCGATTTTCCCGGTGCCACCGCAAGATGGTAAAATGGATGTTACCTGGTCAATGCATCAAATTATCTCTACCCAAGATTTCAGTACAGAAAGTGATGTGGCAAATTTTCTTTTCGGTGGGTTCAATCATCATGTGGCGCATCATTTATTCCCAACAGTTGCGCATACTTACTACCCGGAAATTACACCGATTATTCGCCGGTACGCCCAAAAATACAATCTGCCTTACCGGTCTTACTCGCTGCATAAAGCAATCCATTCTCATTATTTTCTGCTGAAAAACAATGCCAATGAAGAAAACTTATTCGTGACAGGAGAGATCTAAAATTCAGTTCATTAAGTCACCAATTTTAGGTTGATAAAAACAGCAATGCAGCTGTTATCCAATTCATACTAAACTATAAGCATTTCTTTGCGTTTAACCTGATACATATATAACAATTATGAAAAAGTTAATTTTAAAGTCAATAATGGGTGCTGCAATGGTTTTTGCACTACATAGCGGCGCACAGGCACAACTAAGTTTAAGCATTAACCTGGGCAGGCAGCCAGCCTGGGGTCCAACCGGTTACAACCATGTAGATTATTATTATCTGCCGGATATAGAATCTTATTACGATGTTTCTACCGGTCAGTACATTTATCAAAATAACGGCCAATGGATTTTTGCCAACAATTTGCCGCCACGTTATCGCGGATACGATTTGTATTCTGGTTATAAAGTGGTTGTTAACCGGCCGAAACCGTATTTGAGTTTTAACCGAGACCGTGCAAGTTATGGCCGATACCGCAACTGGAACGGCGCGCATCAGCCAATGCTTCGGGAAAGCCGGAACATGGGTGGCAATATGAACCATGGCGGCATGAATCACGGTGGTGGAATGAATCCCGGCGGAAATGGCAACGGAATGAATCATGGAAATATGAATCCAGGCGGAAATGGTAATAACATGAATCATGGTGGCAACGGCATGAACCGCGGAAACATGAATCAAGGAGGCGGAAACGGCAACGGCATGAACCGCGGAGGAATGAATCAGGGCGGACAACAGCAAGGGCAAAATCATCCGCAGGGTCAAGGCGGACAGCCACAAAACAATGGCGGCGGTGGCGGCCATGATGACCATGGTCATCACGATTAGTAATTTTACCCCATAAAAAAAGCATCGCCAATTACGGCGATGCTTTTTTTATGCCTGTTTTTTCAGACTTGTGTATGAATGAAAACTTTTGCTTTCGCGATGGCAGCTTTTAATCCGGCAGCATTTTTACCGCCAGCCGTGGCGTAAAAAGGCTGGCCGCCGCCGCCGCCCTGTATTTCTTTGGCCAGTTCTTTAATGAAAATGCGTGCATCCAAACCTTTTTCTTTAATCAGGTTTTCAGAAATCATAACCGTTAAATTTGGTTTGCCGTCGATAATCGCGCCCAAAATCAAAACCAGGTTGGCCACAATATCTTTGGTTTGATAAGCCAGGCTTTTTAAAGCTTCTGCATTTGGCAGTTCCACTTCTTCGGAGATGAAATTTATGCCGTTAAAAGAAGTATGCCTGGCTGCCAGTTCTTTTTTCATTACAGAAACTTTATCCAGTACCGCTTTTTCCGCTTCTTTTTTAAGCGAAGCATTTTCTTCTAAAATCTGCTCCAGACTCTTTTTCAAATCAGCCGGATTTTTTAGCAACTCTTTTAAAGCTTTGATTTCTTCGTTTTGTTGATGAATATATTCTTCGGATTTAATTCCCGTAATCGCTTCAATCCGCCGAACGCCAGCTGCAACTGCACTTTCGGAAACGATCTGGAAGAAACCAATTTGCCCCGTTGCCTGCACATGTGTTCCGCCACAAAGCTCAATAGAAAATTTTTCGTCCATCGTTACCACGCGCACCACATCGCCGTATTTCTCTCCAAACAAAGCCATTGCACCGGTCTGCGAAGCTTCTGCAAAAGACATGGATTGAATCGTTACGTCCACATTTCCCCGAATTTTTCGGTTCACAACTGCTTCTATCCTGCTGATTTCTTCCTCGCTTACTTTTGCAAAATGCGAGAAGTCAAAACGTAAAGCATCCGGACTAACCAGCGAACCTTTCTGGTTGACATGGCTGCCCAGCACTTCTTTCAAAGCAGCATGAAGCAAGTGCGTGGCCGAATGGTTATTTTCGATACTCAACCTTCTTTCCGGATTAACATAAGCTGTTAAAACATCAGATGGATCTTCCGGCAATTTATCCACAAAATGCACAATCAAGCCGTTTTCTTTTTTGGTACCCGTAACCGGGATAATTTCTCCATCCGGAAAAATCAGATCGCCGGTATCGCCAACCTGTCCGCCGCTTTCTGCATAAAAAGGCGTTTTATCCAGCACCAGTTGAAACTGTTCTTTTCCTTTGGCTTTAACTTTCCGGTATTTGATGATGTGCGCAATGGTTTCTGTTTCGGTATAGCCAGTAAATTCTACGGTATCATCATCTTTTAAAATGATCCAATCGCCGGTATCAATGGCTGTTGCTGCGCGGGAACGGTTTTTTTGTTCTTGAAGAAGTTTGTCGAAGCCTTCTATATCAACAGTAAAACCTTGTTCACGAGCCAAAAGTTCGGTTAAATCAATTGGAAATCCATTTGCGTCTGATAATTCAAAAGCAAAGTTACCAGATACAATTTTATTTAATCTATCATTTATAAATCTATCCTTAATTGCAAAATGTTCCCAAGTATTATCATCGTTATCGATCAATAAGCTATTTTCATTAATTAGATCTGTATAAGTTTTAAACTTACTCAAACCCATCTGTAATGTTCTCAAAAACGAAACTTCCTCCTCCAAAACAACCTTCTGCACAAAGTCTTTCTGTTCATGCAAATTCGGAAATACGTCTTTGAATTGGTCTGCTAAAAGAAGCACCAACTGATTCAAAAAAGGTTCTTTAAAATTGAGATATTGATATGCGTAGCGTACAGCTCTCCTTAAAATCCTGCGGATGACATAACCTGCTTTGTTATTAGATGGTAGTTGTCCGTCAGCAATAGCAAATGCAATCGCACGAATATGATCTGCCATAACGCGCATCGCAATAGCTTGATTTAAAGGCGTATAAACAGAATAAGTTTTACCACTTTTTTCCGCAATAAACTGAATCAGCGGCTGGAAAACATCCGTATCATAATTAGAACTTTTACCTTGCAAAACACGCACCAAACGCTCGAAACCCATTCCGGTATCTACATGTTTGTTGGGCAGCGGTTGCAGCGAACCGTCTTTTAAACGGTTAAACTGCATAAACACATTGTTCCAGATTTCAATAACCTGCGGATCATCCGCATTTACCAGTTCTGCTCCGCTCCTTGCACTGCGTTCTTCCTCGCTCCGGTTATCAAAATGAATTTCGGAACATGGTCCGCAAGGGCCGGTTTCGCCCATTTCCCAGAAATTATCTTTTTTATTTCCGGGGAGGATGTGGCTTTCGGGCAAAAACTGTTTCCATAAATCGTAGGCTTCCTGGTCTTTTTCCAGGCCTTCTTTTTCGTCGCCTTCAAAATAAGTAACGTACAGGCGGTCTTTATCTATTTTGTAAACTTCCGTCAGCAGTTCCCAGCTCCATTCAATTGCTTCCTTTTTAAAATAATCACCAAAACTCCAGTTGCCCAGCATCTCAAACATCGTGTGATGATAGGTATCGATGCCCACTTCCTCCAGATCATTGTGCTTGCCGGAAACGCGCAGACAACGCTGTGTATCCGCAACTCTTGGAAATTTGGCTGCTTCCTCGCCTAAAAAAATACTTTTAAACTGGTTCATTCCGGCGTTGGTAAACATCAAAGTCGGATCGTTTTTGATCACAATTGGGGCTGACGGAACGATCTGATGTTGTTTAGAAGCAAAAAAATCTAAAAATTGCTGGCGTATTTTGGAGGCGGTTAACATTTGGAATGCTGTTTTTATCGTATAAAATTATGCGGCAAAGATAGGGTTTTGAGGAAATTTTCAGGAAGCTGAGTGAAGGCATTTAATCTTTAATAATGCTTCTTTTATCAGTATAAAACTGTATTCGATCGGGCTTCCAGCCCTTCCTTTCGTTCTTTTTGCTTGATCAAAAAGAACCAAAAAATCAAGAACGGCTGATCGCTCAGCCGCGCACCCGTTCAGTCCTGCGCTCCTGGGCGCATACCTTTCTGGCGGCTCTGTAAAGAATAAGAAAATGATATCTTTAAAGCAGGATGAAGCAGCATCAGAAAAATAATGATCACGAAGCCCCCCAAGCACGTAGGCTGAATGCCGCCCGGAGAAAAGAAGCATCAGGCAATGTTATAATTAATGGTTATCTTCAAAAATGAAATCTTTTCTGCTTTTATTATTTTTAATATTCAGTTTCTGGCCGGCTTATAGTCAACTTCAAATTGATGAAAAATCAAAAGTAAATATCGCCCATTCAGAAATTAGCTTAACTGATTTTATTAACACAAATAAGTTTGATTATGCAATTATTGCCTGGTACAATTTATCACGCGTAACTATTACAGATGAAATTTATTGCCTTTTTCAGCAACAGAACAATTGGTATTTAGCTAAATTAAGCAGAACATTACAACCGCCGTTGCCACCATTTTTCGTAATCAATCAACGTATGTTAACTCAACTGGAGGCAGATTCTACCACGCTAAAACTTAATGCTGCTACCGCATTTCAAAATAAACAAGAGGATTTTGACAAGCTTCCGCAATTTTGCCAGTATGAAAAAGATGGAAAAATAACCGGCTTAATTGATGTGCAAGATGCAGCAACTTATCATTTGCTTCAACTTTCCAATAAAGAAATCAGATCACTTTATTTTTATGCACCGGATAATTATTTAGAAAGATGTTACCCATACGTAAAGGAATTTGGAATTTTAAAGGGATTTGTTAATACGGTTACCCAGCTTTCTGATCAAACCAAGAATTTGAAAAATTAATACCTGCCCGGTAACTCAAACCAATTTTTACCCGATAAAAACAGCATCGCCACAACTTAACCCTAAACCATTAACTTTACGCCATGCCTTACAAAGAGAGAGACATCAATAAAATGTATTATACAATGGGCGAGGTTTCGGCCATGTTTGATGTAAACCAGTCGATGATCCGGTTTTATGAGAAGGAATTTGACATCCTTCAGCCTAAAAAAAATAAAAAAGGAAACCGGCTTTTCACGCCTGAAGATGTAGATAACCTGAAAATTATTTTCAATTTAATTAATGAGCGCGGTTTTACTTTGCAGGGCGCGCGCGATTATTTGAAGCAGAACGGCAGCGAAGCCAAGGAAAGTCAGCAGGTCATCAGTTCGCTGGAAAACCTCAAAAAGTTTTTGATTGAAGTGAGGGAACAGCTATGATGGCAACTGTTTTTAAAACCGTTTTAGTAATTTACAATGCACGTTCCGGTTCTCAAGCCGACGTTCATTTCCGGCAATTACTGGATCAGAAAAGCAAGCAATATGGCTTTGGTTTTCGTGTTTTTGAACTAAAAAACCCGGATTGCGAAGGTTTGATCCGCAGGGAAATTAAAACCTACAAGCCTGAATTGCTAATGGCTGCCGGTGGCGATGGCACTTTAAATATAGTGGCAAAAATAGCACCGGATTTTGATTTGCCAATTTTGATTCTACCTTATGGTTCGGCCAACGGCATGGCGCGCGAACTGGCGATCCCGAATGATGTTACTGCGGCTTATGATTTGCTGGCGCATTATAAAATCAAAGCTGTTGATTTGCTCAAAATTAACAATTCTACCTGTGTGCATTTGGCGGATGTGGGGTTAAATGCGCGTATTGTAAGGCGTTTTGAACTTGATCCCAAGCGTGGACTATCAACTTATGCCAAACATTTATGGAACGAGATTTTTTTGATCCGCAGCAAACGTTTTGAGATCGAATATGATGGCAAATCAATCCGCCGAAAAGCAGTTTCCATCACTTTTGCCAATGCTTCCAAATACGGAACGGGCGCGGTAATCAATCCAACCGGAAAAATTGATGATGGCAGATTTGAACTGTGTATCGTGCGGCCTTTTCCACGGTTAAAAATATTTTCAATTGCCTGGAAAATGTTCCGTGGCACGTTACAAACCAGCGAATATTTTGAGGTGATTTCTTGTACCGAAGCGCATATCAAACACAGAAAAGGCGTGATGCTACAGGTTGACGGTGAAGTAATTGGTAAAGTAAAAAATATCAATATCAGCATCAAAGCCCATGTTTTGAAGCTTCTTTTACCGGCTGTTTCTTGAGACAGAACTGGTTAAATCAATCCAGTTCTGCCTGATAAACCAACTTCCCATTTTCATTTTCTTCATCAACCACCCAAGTTTCGGCAATGGTTTTTTGGGTTGAAGAAAACTTCAGCTTAAAAAACCCTTTGGCTGCCAGCGCAAACTTGCCATACGTTCCCTTGCGCACATAAGTAGATTTGGAAGCCGCGCCGCTCACAATATAATTCACGTTATTTTTGTAAATATGCTGCAAATTATGCTCGTGGCCAGCAGCGTAAACCAGATTGGGATGCTGACCAAAAAGCACTTTCAGTTTCTTTTTTAACGCTCTGAACCGTAGGTGCGAAAGATCTTCCGGTGCGCCAATATACTTGCGGTACAATGGCAATAACGAACCTACGATCGGCATTGGTACAAGCGCTTTTTTATCGTAAATGGTAAGCGGAAACAAATGATGCTTCAGCTTGAACTTGCCGCCATGCAGCGAATAACTGTAAATGGGATAATGGCCGATCACCAGCACTTTTTTAGTTTTATTTCTTTCGAGGATTTCTTTCAGCAAAATAAAAAACTCTTCTTCGGAACTGGCCGCACAACCGTCTTTTGCTCCGATTGGCCGGAAACCACGCTGTATCCACCACTGCGTATTGATGGCGACGATCGTTAAATCATCATTAATGGGCACTTCTTTCGGACCCGGACAACCATTGGAAGGCAGAAAAATATTCGCGCCGTCAAACAATTTTTCCAGGTATTTTTCCTGCCGGATTACATAATCGTAACCATCATCTTTTCCTTTGTTCCAGTCGTGGTTACCGGAAATAAAAATCACTTTTCCGTTGTAATCTTTCACCGCTTCATGATGTTTTTTCAGCACCTGTTCGGCATCTTCCCGCAGCCGGTCGCCTTTTTCGGGCAAACCATTTGGATAAATGTTATCGCCCAAAAATATTACTGCCGATGGATTTTTGGTTTCTAAATGTCTGGTTAGCAAACTCAAAACCGGATCAGGTTTGTATCGGGCAATGTTCCCGGAATCGCCCACTAAAATTACTTCAAAAATGGTTTCCGGCATCTGATGCTGTTTTTATGCACATAAAATTTGTTTGTTGTAGAAAAGCATTCTCCTCACCAAAAGTCTATTTTTAATTATTAATTAAATTATATAATATTGAGTTAATTTATAAATAATCAAAATTGTATTCTATGAACAATGCGTTATAAACTTTTCCTGCTGATTGTGTTCCTGTTTTTCGCCAAAAGTACCTTTTCACAAACACCTCAGGAACGGGAAATCGAAACTATTATTGAAGCTGCTGCCGAAAATCTGCCCGACGATTATGATTACTCCGATTTAATTAGTCAGCTTCAAAATTACCGCCAGCATCCGCTCAATCTCAACAAAGCTACAACAGCGCAACTGCAAGACTTGTTGTTTCTTTCTTATCTGCAAATTACCGCTTTGCAGGAACACATCCGCAGCAACGGAAAACTGATCGATCTGCTTGAACTTCAAAGCGTTAACCTTTTTGATCTGCAAACGATCTCTAAATTAATGCCTTTTGTTACAATCAACACCAGTATAGATTTTAATAAAATCAGCCTCCAAAACCTGTTTCGGTATGGTAAACATGACTTAATTTTTCGTTTTGGAGAAGTTTTACAACCTCAAAAAGGTTTCCTGATCCCGAAAGATTCCAAGCTTTCGCACTATACCGGCAATCCGCAAAAACTGCTGGGCCGTTATCGTTTTGATTTCCAGAACCGCATCCAGCTGGCTTTCAACATGGAAAAAGATGCCGGAGAACCATTTTTTGCCGGTAAAAACAGCATGGGCTTTGATTTTTATACGGCGAGCCTGGCTTTCAAAAATTTCGGTCTGATCAATAAATTAGTAATCGGCGATTATTCGCTGCAGTTTGGCCAGGGTTTGAGTTTGTACACCGGTTTTGCTTTTGGCAAAAATGCCGATGCTACACTGGTTCCGAAGGTGAGCCGCGGGTTGACGCCGTATTCATCCACCAACGAAATCAGTTATTTCCGTGGCGTGGCGGCAACTTTGCAATGGAAATCCATTGCCTTCACGCCTTTTGTTTCCGATCAGCCGGTTGACGCGACAGTTCAAACTACGGCAAATCCGGAGTATATTTCTTCGCTTGGCACAACTGGTTATCACCGCACAGCAACCGAACTTGCCAATAAAAATTCGGCAGAACAATTGAGCTACGGCTTCGACCTAAATTATGTCAAACATAGTTTCAAGGCCGGAATTACTGCTTACAACACCCATTTTCAATATCCTTTGGAACGCCGGCAAAACGCTTATAATCAGTTTATTTTTGCCGGAAAAGAGCTTGACAATTTATCGTTTTACTACGATTACAGCTTCCATAATCTTTATTTCTTTGGGGAAACAGCCAAAAGCCTCGGTGGCGGCGCAGCAACAGTAAATGGTTTGTTGAGTTCAATTTCTTCCAATGTTTCTGTGGTTTTATTGTACCGGAATTACAATCGTAATTACCATTCGTTTTATAATCAGGCTGTTTCTGAAAATACCGATGCTGTGAACGAAAAAGGAATTTATAGCGGCTTGAACATCAAATTATCCAAACTATGGACGTTTTCCGGTTATGCTGATTTCTTTAAATTTCCCTGGCTTAAGTTTCAGGTGAGCCAGCCAAATAGCAGCGGACATGAGTTTTTGGGCCGATTGACTTATTCGCCAAATCAAAGGCTGGTTGCTTACCTTAATTATCGCCTCAAACAAAAGCAGCAAAATAATGATAATAACAAAATTACTGTTTTGGATGAAGTAGATTATCAGGACTATCGGTTTGATATCTCCTATCCTTTCAGCCGAAATATTACTTTTCGAAACCGTGCCGAAGTGGTGAAATACCAGAAAGGTTCGCCAGCGGCAGAATACGGTTTAATGGTCTATCAGGATGTAATTTACAAACCAAAAACCAGCCGGATTGCCGCAAATTGCCGCCTGGCCTGGTTTCACACGGCAAGTTACGATTCCCGCATTTATTCCTTTGAAAATGATGTGCTGTATAGTTACACTATTTTGCCTTTGCAGCACACCGGTTTTCGTACTTTTTTCAATGCCCAATACACTTTTACCAAAGGTTTGGATGCTTGGTTTCGCTACAGCGCGTATTTGTACCGTGGAGAAAAAACAGTTGGTTCCGGTTTGGATCTGATTGAAGGCAACAAAAAATCTGAAATCAGGCTGCAAATGCGCTATCGTTTTTGATGATGAAAAACAGTTATTTCCTCCCCGAAAACCCTTTTCTTATCCTGCTGATGCCTCTTTTAGCAGGTATTTTTCTGGGTGTGATTTTGCCCTTTGATGAATTGATACAAGTTTTAACGATCAGTATTTATAGCATTGCTTTCATTTTTTTCCTGCTGAATTTCTGTTATGCCAGATGGAAAATTTATCGTAAACCCTGGATTGGCAGCATATTAATTCATATCTTTTTATTGTTTTCAGGAATTTTATTTGCTGAAAAAAACAAGGAAATCAACCAGAAAGACCATTTCTCTAAACAGCAATCGGATGTATTGCTGGTTACCATTATCCAGGAACCAAAACAAACCGGCAGCCTGTTTCGGTTCAATACTTCGGTTACGCATACTGTTTTTAAGGGTAAAGTTTCGGCATCGTCCGGTAGTTTGCTGGTAGCTTTGAAACTCGATTCCAACCAAAAAACTCAGTTGAATTATGGCGATCAGCTTCTCATCCGCAATCAATATAAAACGATAGATACGCCGTTTAATCCGGCAGAATTTAATTACAAACTGTGGCTGCAGCACCAGAATATTTATTTCCAAACTTACCTCAACCCAAACCAATACCAGCTGGTGGCAACGCAACAGGGTAATCCTATTATTTTTGAAGCACTGGCAATCAGGCAGGAAATGGTGCAAAAAATCCAGCAATACCTACACAATCCTGATGCGATAGCCGTTGCCTCCACCCTGATTTTGGGTTACCGAGCCGATTTAAGTCAGGATGTTTTACAGGCTTATTCAAAAACCGGCACCATGCACGTGCTGTCCGTTTCCGGGATGCACGTGGCTTTGGTTTACATCATCATTGAGCTGCTGCTCCAGTTTTTGAACCGTAAAAGAAGCACCATTTTGCTCAAAGCGTTTATTTCGATTTCGCTGATTTGGCTCTATGCGCTTCTTTCCGGTTTTTCGCCGGCTGTTTGCCGGGCCGCCGTCATGATCAGTTTTGTTATCTGCGGAAAAACGTATAACCGGCACATCAGTATGCTCAATATTTTGCTGGTTTCGGCTTTTATGCTGTTGCTTTACAATCCATATTTCATTGCTGATGTGGGTTTCCAGCTTTCATATCTCGCCGTTTTCGGGTTGATTTTGTTGCAGCCAATCATCGAAAACCTGTTGGATGTCCAACAAAAACACCTGCGGAAATTGTGGTCGCTTTTATCGGTTTCGCTGGCGGCACAGGTAATTACGTTTCCGGTCAGTGTATATTATTTTCACCAGTTTCCGGTTTATTTTCTGCTGAGCAATCTGTTTATTGTGTTGCCTTCCATGCTGATTATGTATATCGGCATTGCATTTTTGGCATTTTCCAATGTCGATTTGCTGGCCAAACCATTGGCTTTTTTGCTCGAAAAAACCATCATCATCATGAATGCCAGTCTTTCCCGGATCGAGCATATTCCATTTGGCAGCTGGAATAAATTGTGGATTACAACGCCAGAATATTTGCTGCTTTATGCCATCATGGCTTGCTGTTTCGGCTGGATCATTCACCGGAAAATTTTCCTGCTGAAAATGAATGCTGTTTTTACCGTACTTTTTTTGATGAGCTTTTCCTATAAACGTTATCGCTCTGCGGATCAACAGGAGATCATTTTTTTAAACCTGCGGAAAAACTTTGGGTTGATCTGTAAAAGTGGCAAGGAGGTTTTTCTGCTGACGGATTTGAAACCGGGCGATAAAACTTTTCAGTATGCTGTTCAGCCGTTTTTGGATAGCTGCCAATCCACCCAAATCCATTTAATTGGCACCAAGCAGAATTTCACCAATGCTTCTTTTATCAAACAAAAATCACTGATTCAGTTTAGGAACAAACTCGTTTTTATAGCTGATCGGACTTTTGAAAAGCAACATTTTCCGCAGAAAATAAAAGTTGATGCAGTGCTGATTACTGGCAACCCAAAAATCAACCTCCAACAAATTACCCAAAACCTGATTTTTGACTGGCTTATTATGGATGGAAGCAACTCGGATTACCACCTTAAAAAACTGGCTGATGAAGCCAATGCGGACGGCAGAAAAATATTTATTTTAAAAAGTAACAATTGCCTGCGCATCAACTCTAAATAAAGTAATCGAAGTAATATTTTGATTTTCAAATTTACCTTGCATCTTTACAGTACGAATTTCACCATAAATAGAAAACCATGAATAATTTAAAAAAAGTTGCATTAGCCGTAGCATTTATCACTGCTGGTTTTGCGGCCCATGCACAAAAAAGCATTACAGAAGGTGTTGCAAATTACACCGTTAACGCAAGCGGACAGGTACAGGAGGCTAAAGTATATTTTAAAGGCGATTCTTCTACTTATCAGTTTCAGGCAGGTCCGGCAGATGTCAAACTAATTTCCGATGAAAAGGCTGGATTTATGGTTGTTTTGGTTGATGTGCCTGTAGCGTCTATCAAAAAAGCAGCTGTTTATACACCGGCAGATATTGAACAAATGAAGGACAAAGAGCCATCTTTTACCGTTACACCAACTACCGAAACACAAACAATTGCTGGTTATCAGTGTAAAAAATACACTGCTAAGGATAGCAAAACCGGCACAACGGTAGATGTTTGGGCAACAAATGATATTACTGCGCCAAACAATAACCTTAGTAAATATTTCGTGGGTTTAACAGGTTTCCCTGTTAAATTTTCTACGTTGGTTAGAGGTCAAAAAGCAGATGTTTTACTAAAGTCTATTGCAGCTGAAAAGGTAAAAGCGGGAACTTTTGCTATCCCGAAAGACTTTGACAGGATAAGCGTAGAAGATTTGATGGCAATGAGTGGCGGCAGGTAACTCACCACCTTTCCATTTATAAAAAAAGCCTGATGCAAAATTTGCAGCAGGCTTTTTTTATGGTCTAAAATTTATCGTTACAAAATCAGGATTAAAACAAGTATAATAATGATGATGGCACCAACAGAAAGATAAATACCGCCGCCTATGGCATGTGCCTGGGTTTTCATCGTTTTCAATTCTGTTTTCAGTTCCTGGCGTTCTTCTTTACTCAACTGCGATTTATCCATCGCTTTAATCTCTTCCACGCGATCTTTAATGGCCTGTAATTTTACTTCTTTCTGAGCATCGGTCAGTGTAATTTCTTTGGCAACAGGCTCAGAAACAATTGTTGCCGCGCGCAAATTGCTTGCAGAAAAAGTTAGCATTAAAGCAGTTGATAATAAATAGATTTTCTTTTTCATAAAAAATGTTTTCAGTAAAAGGTGAAATAAATAAACAAGCAATTTTTTGTTTTTTACTGGTTCCAAAAAATAAAGTTACAGGTACAGTAAATTAAGCTAACTTGGGTTTTAGTGATTTTCTTATTTAGCAAAATTAAAACTTAACAGATAGCTTCCTGTTTCGAAAATAAACCAAGCAATAATTATGGAGATTCAGAAAACAGAACCCAAAACCAGCAGCTATTTTGAAGTTGCGCCCGGTGTGTGGGGCATGAAAATTATTTTCGTTAATATTTACATGATTGCCTCCGGCGACCCGGAAAATAAGCAATGGGTTTTGATTGATGCCGGTTTACCGCACTATTCTCACAAAATTAAGGAGATGGCCGAGTCTATTTTTGGCGAAGGCGCTAAACCTGAAAATATTATTTTAACACATGGCCATTTTGACCATATTGGCAGCTTGCAGGATATTTTAAAATTTTGGGATGTGCCGGTTTATGCACATTTACTGGAATTGCCTTACCTAACCGGCCTTTCGGCTTATCCACCGGCTGATCCGTTTGTAGGTGGTGGTTTAATGAGTTTAACTTCCTGGATGTTCCCAAATAAACCGCTTAATTTAGGCAACAAAGTACATAAATTTCCGGAAGAAGGCGTACCAGGATTACCCGGCTGGCGCATCATCCATACGCCGGGACACGCACCGGGCCACGTTTCGCTTTTCCGGAAAAGCGATCATATTTTGGTAGCCGGTGATGCTTTTGTAACTACTGTTCAGGAATCAGCTTTGGCGGTGATGATGCAGAAAAAAATCATTAGCGGACCGCCAAAATATTTTACCTGCGATTGGAAAGCAGCTGGCATATCGGTTAGAAAACTGATTGGCTTGCACCCACAGATTGTAGCAACCGGACATGGCCAGCCAATGGTTGCTTCAGAATTTAAAAAAACACTGCAAAATTTAGGAAAAAACTTTAACGCCGAGGCTGTACCAGCACATGGCCGTTATGTTAAGGAAGCTGCCCAAACAGATATTGAAGGGGTAAAATATGTTCCGCCGGCTCAAAACAATCCTCTGATTACGGGTAGCTTAATTGGAGCTGCTGCGCTGATTGCTTTTGCAGTAGTGGTTGGCGTTTACAAAAAATAAAATTATATCGATAAAAGAAGTATCCCTGAATTTTGAGATGCTTCTTTTATCGATATATTTTAGTTGTACAGAGAAATTACAAAATCAGCTTCGAAAACATGGCCGGGTTCTACCAGTTTAATGCCTTCTTTATTCTTAAAATCTGTCACCTTTCCTACTGAATCTGAATGGCCAAGCCATGGCTCAATGCATACAAATGGCGCTCCTGGTTTTGCCCAAACGCCTAAATCCTGAAAATCCTGAAAGCCTACTGATAAGCTTTGTTCGTGGTTTTTACTGCGGATGGTTACGTTTTTGGAGGTTATATCTTTAAAAATCAAAGCATCACGATCAAACAGGTTTTTGGTTAACCATATTTTTCTGTCATCCATCGGTACAAATTCTGTTTGTCCGCTTAATAAACCGTCTGTTAACAAATGGGTAAGCAAAGGTTCTGAAGTTTCAAATTCGAGGTAATAATCTTCATAATTTTCGCTTGGATAAAATGGCACGTTAAAAGCCGGATGCGCGCCAACTGAAAAATATACCTTTTGCTGATCCTGGTTAATTACTTTGTAAGTAACGCGCAAGTTATGATCCTTCAAATCATACAAAACCTGAAATTCAAATTTAAATGGATAAACCGCCAGCGTGGCTTCGCTAAAAGATAAAGAAAATTTAGCATGGGTTTCGCTCGAATCCATCAGTCTAAATTCTGATTCGCGCGTAAAACCGTGACGGTTCATGTGGTAAGCTTTGCCGTCAACCTGCAGTTCATTATTCACCAAACCACCCACAATCGGGAACAGGTTTGGCGCATGCCAAGGCCAAATAGAAGCATCGCCCCGCCATAAATGCTCGGTTTGAGTTTGTTTGTTGTAAATAGATGTCATTTCCGCACCTTGAGAACGGACGACAACTTTTAGAAAATCATTTTCTATGGTAATCATGAATGTAGCTATTGATATTTTTTCTAAACTGTAAAATTGAATGCTTTGTTTACGGTGGAAAATTTTAGGTCGATAAAAGAAGCATCAATACGGATCAACATCTACCCGGATCAAATTCCCTTTACTGATTTTTTCGGTTTGAAATTGCAGAATTGTTTCTTTTAAAATATTTTTTACCCGAACTATCGAAGTACCTTCTTTTTCAATTTTAAGGATGATGGTTTTGATGTAATAATTACGGATGCGGTTGATCAGCGGAAATTCTGGTCCGAGCACACGGTCGCCAAATTGCTTCTTCAAGGCATTTCCTAAATATTCTGCCTGATGGTACAGTGCTTCTGCGTTCTTGTGTTTCACATCCAGCTGGATCACCCGGTAAAACGGCGGATACTTAAACTGCAAACGCTCAGCCATTTCCAACTGGTACATTTCGGTGTAATCGTTCCGGATCACTTGATTAATAATGCGGTGATGCGGATCATAAGTCTGGATCACCACTTTTCCTTTTTTTCCGCGCCGCCCTGCCCTGCCACTCACCTGCGCCAGCATTTGGAAACTGCGTTCATTTGCCCTGAAATCCGGAAATTTCAGCAAAGAATCTGCATTAACGATCCCGATCACCGTCACATCCGAAAAATCCAGCCCTTTGGCCACCATTTGCGTGCCAACCAGAATATCGGTTTTTTTATCTTCCAGATCACTCAGAATATTTTGAAAAGCCATTTTAGAGCGTGTGGTATCCAAGTCCATCCGGGCAATCCTTGCTTCTGGAAGCAGCATAGAAAGCTCATCCTCAATTTTTTCTGTGCCGTAGCCTTTTTGTTCCAAATGTGCCGAACCGCAGGCTGGGCAAACAGCATATACATCTTCGCGATAGCCGCAATAATGGCAATGCAGCTTGCCGGTGCTTTTGTGCATGGTGAGGCTGACATCACAATTGATACATTTTGGACTAAAACCACAGGTTTTACAAATCAGCAGCGGCACATAACCACGCCGGTTCTGGAACAAAATGGCCTGTTCTTTTTTCTCCAAAGCTGCTTGGATATTCTCCATCAGTGTTTTGGAAAAATGAGATTGCATGGTTTTGTTTTTCATTTCCTCCGGGATGCTGATTACCTCGATTTCGGGCAAAACGGCTTCTCCAAAACGAAAATTCAACTCCACCAAACCATATTTGTGCTGCTGCGCATTGTAATAAGATTCCAGCGATGGCGTGGCCGATCCCAATAAAACTTTAGCTTTATACAGCGTACTGAGGTAGATGGCCGCATCGCGTGCATGGTAGCGCGGTGCCGGATCAAACTGCTTGTAAGAGCTTTCATGCTCCTCATCCACTACAATCAAACCCAAATTTTTGAAGGGCAAAAAAACGGATGACCGTGCGCCCAGCACCACTTTATATTCGCCGTTTAAAACCTTGTTCCAAACTTCCACACGTTCGTTATCATTAAAACGGGAATGATAAACGCCGATTTGGTTGCCAAAATACTGGCGTAACCGCTCAATAATATGCGTGGTTAATGCAATTTCAGGCAATAAAAACAGTACCTGCTTGCCGCTTGCAATCGCTTCTTCAATCAGCCGCACATAAATCTGGGTTTTGCCGGAAGACGTAACACCATGCAGCAAAACCACTTCTTTTTGCTCAAATTGCTGCTTGATCTGCTCAAAAGCTTTAGCCTGGTGTTCGTTCAGTTTAAAAGTACTTTCCGTAGCTTCTCCTTCGTTGGCAAAGCGGCTGATGATTCTTTCTTCCAGCAAAAAAATTTCCTTCTCTACCAAGGCTTTTAAGGCCGAAGCACTCACTTGCCCGGCGGCCTCCAGTTCTGCTTTGTTTACCTGCTCTTTTTGCTTAATCAATTGCAGCAAAGCCATCACGGCATCCAATTGTTTAGGCGCTCGTTTTTCCAAAATCTCAAACAGCTCTTTCAATTGTTCGGGCTGACGATAAATAGGATTCAGACTATAAAAAGAACGTTTTCGGGGCTTGTATTTTTCCTGAACTTCTTCGGCAATATAAATAATGTTCTTGTTGAAAAGGCCTTTCAAAACCGGCATCACCGTTTTTTGTCCGAGCAGTTTGCTTACTTCGCTTACAGTCAGTTCTGCCTGAATTTCCAGTGCATCAATAATCAAAAATTCTTTGTCATTGAGTTCGCGCTTATCAAACTCAAACTCCGCATTTAAGGTAATTTTTGTTTCGCTGGCGAGTTTTAAAGCGGCAGGCAAAGCCGCATTCATTACATCGCCGGGATGGCAGAGGTAATAATTAGCAATCCAATCCCAAAAAATAAGCTGTTGCGGAGTAATCAGCGGCTCATTATCCAGCACATCCATCAAATATTTGGCTTCATATTTTTCGGGAGCTTTTTCGCTGATGGATAAAATTACGCCGGTATAAATTTTGCTTTTGCCAAACTGCACCACCACTCTTTTGCCTGTGGCCACATCATTTGTCCGATCAAAAGGTACGCGGTATGTGTAGTTTTTGGCAATTGGAATCGGCAGTATCACTTCCGCAAAAAGCGTTTTCTTTTCTACATAAACAGAATCCGCCAGATCCAGCATCATGGTTTTTTCAGGACTCCTAATCCAAGCATAATCCATCCCAAAATAAAAAACAATCCGCCCAGCGGCGTAACCGGACCTAAAAACCGAAGCCAGTTCCAGCCCAAAACCTGCCTTGTGGCAAGCAAATACAAAGAACCTGAAAACAGCACAATACCAAAAGTAAAAAGGTAATAACTCCACTCTAACAAATTGTTATTCAGCGTATTTAAGGTTGATAAAAACAGCAAGGCAAAAACGTGATAAAACTGGTATTGCACTGCCGTGTGCCAAACTTCCAGCTGTGCCGGTTCGAGTTTACTTTTTAAAGCATGTGCGCCAAATGCGCCGGTAAGCACGGCTAAAACACCATAAATGGCGGCCGTCAGGATGATTTGTTTATTCATATTTTGTTGTGTAACTAATATAAACATTATCGGAAATACTTCCGGCCTACACTCAAAATAATCTATTTTTGTTGCAAACAAATGAGATGCGGAAAATTATCCTGCTCACGGTTCTTCTATTTATTGCAGCGATATCGGTTACCGGATTTTATTTTTCTAAAATTAAACTTCCTGGGCAAAGCACATTCAGCCTGATCAACCAGATTCCGGCAGATGCAGCCTTCATTCTCGAATTTAAAAACGATTTGGAATTTTACACTTTGTTTAAAGATAATCCGCTGCTTACTTCTTTTATCGGACAAAAAAAAGCATCCGAACTACAATATTTGCGGGAGCATTTATTAAAAGGCTTTTTTGCAGATGAACACGATATTTTTGTTTCACTGCATCCGCAAAAAAACCATCAAAATATTGATATATTGTTGACTATCAGCAATGATAAAACTTCTGATTTACACGAATACTTAAAAACAATTCTGCTGAAAACCGATATTAATTTGGTTGAGGAAAAGATGGGAAACACAACCATTTATAATCTCAGTTTTCCTGCCTTAAAAGAAGTATTTTACATTAGCAGTAAAGCCAATGCAATTGCCGGGAGTTTTAACAAACAATTGTTAATCAGCTTTTTACAAGAAAAAGAAGTTCGTCAGAAAAATATTTTCACCCCAATTTCTGATCAGCAGAACAAAAATTCTATTGCTAATTTATATGTAAATTACCAGCAGTTTCCGGCTTTGTTTATTCACCTTTTCCGTAATCAAAACAATAATTTCTTCCGGGTTTTAAATGATTTTTCGGCAAATGCGGTTCTTAGCTTAAATTACAAAAGTGATGCTTTGCTGTTTAACGGCTACACACAAATTAACGCTGGTACCCATTCGTACCTGCAGTTATTTTTGAAGCAGCAACCGGTTATCAATACATTAAAATCGGTTTATCCGCAAAATACGGCTTCGGCAATTGGTTTTGCTTTTGAAAAGCAGTCTTTTTTTAAATCGCTTGACAATTGGGGAAAGCCTGAATTTAAGCAGGCTAATATTTTATTTAAACAGATAAAACAGGAAACTGGTATTTCCATTCAAAGTGCTTTCCGAAAACAGATCAGCAACGAGTTTGCAGTGATTACTACTTCGGAAAGTGAAAAACTGGCCATTATCAAACTGAAAAACGGTTCGGAATTGGAACCTTTTCTGCAAAACATCAGCACGAACCCTGATCGTTTACAAAGTAAAATTAAATACGAAAACCTGTTTTTTGAACTTTTGGGTGAACCGTTTATCGATTTTAAACAACCTTATTTTACGGTGATGGATAATTATTTATTCCTGGCCAATACAGAAACCAGTCTCAATAATTACCTGATCCAATATCACCGGCAGCAATTTTTAGATAAAGACAAACAATATTTAAATTTTGAAGGATTGCTGGCAGAGCAAAGTAACGTGTCGTTTTTTGTACATTTTCCGAATGATGAACGGCTTCTAAAAAATGCACTTCGGCCAGAATTTATAAATAGCTTTCAGCAAAACGAAAATAACTGGGGCAATTATTATGCGATGGCTTTGCAGTTTACCGGTTCTTCAAACAGCTTTTACACCAATTTTTATCTGCAGCAAAAGCAACGGGAAATTTCTGCGGTAGCCAACACGACAAAATAATTGATGCCTGATTAACAGCTACTTCTTTTATCAGGTAAAAATTAGATTAAGCGCCATTGGTCGATTCAAATTTCACACTTTTAGTTTTATGATGCTGTAATTTCTTTCTTTTGTACAATGAAGTTTTTGTTTTTTCTACTGCTGTTTTTGACTTTTTCTATTGCTAATGCCCAGCAATTTGCTCAATATAATACTGGAACCCTGTTCGACAGTTTTGAAAATCCGGCTCAGCGCGCTTTTACGCCAGATTCCAGCAGACAGTTTGCCTTTAATTTCTTTGTTCCGACCCTTTCTGTCAATTCCGCTTTTAATGGCGACGGCCGGCAATCACTTGTTTCGCTCCTCAATCACGGCACTTACAACAGCAGCACGTTAACCAATGGCTTGGGTAAACAGAATGCCTTTAACGTAAACAGCAATAATTATTGGTTTATGCTAAAGATTTATACCCGATTGGATGGCGACCAGGAATTAGGGATTTCTGCCCAAACCAAGGCCGAAGGTCGTGGCAGTTTCGGTGATGAAACTTTGCTGCTACTGGATTCTTACAAAAATTTTGATAATGGTTCGGCTAATAGCAACCTTTTTAATGGCAATTTGCAGGCGCAGGCTTATCATCAGTTCAGTTTAACTTTTCGGCAGAAAATCTCACCAACGGTTGCATTTGGCGCTAAGTTAAGTGCGCTGCTCGGCGTTTATTATACAAATTTAAACATCAGCAATTCCGGATTTTATGTTGATAAAAACAGTAACGAAGCCAGTCTGTTTTTACAAGGGAATTACACCACCAGCAACAATCATCAGTTTGCCAGGCGAGATTTACTGGGCTTGAAAAATCCCGGAGCAGCCGTTACTTTTGGAACGCAGATCCAGCTGGAAAACGGAGTTTTACTACAGGGAAACGTAAAAGATCTGGGTTTGATAAGATGGAGCGGTAACACTTCCGTAATTGATTTCGATGCCTCTAAAAGCATCAGGCGCGTGAGCAGAAGGCGCAATAATTCGTCCAGGATCTTAACAGAAGTGGATTCTATTGTTGCGTTAAGTAACAATAACCACCACGCCGTTTACAGGGCAATTGACAGCCGTGCAGAGGTATCGGCCAGCAAAAAATACAACCTGGGCCTGCCAGATTTTTATGCCACGCCCACGTTAATCGTTTCTAAAAGCCTGTTTTACAATGGGTTGAATGCTGCTTTTGTCAACCATTTTAATTACAAAAGCTTGTGGTTTACGGCATTGGCAGCTTATAACAATTTGGATGTGTGGAATGCCGGCGCACAGCTAATGGTCAAATCACCAAATGCAGAATTTTTCGTCGGCACAGAGCAATTGTTCAGGTCAACAAAGTTTTTAGATCAAAACAATACGGCTTACCGTTCTGGCATCAGTGCTTTCATTGGATTTTCGGCGAAGTTTGGCCGATTGGTAGAACATCCGGCTGCTGCAAGTTATATCCCGATGGGCGACGAAAAAGGTTTTTTTAACCGCCTCTGGTTAAAAATATTCAAAAGATCTTATAACTGATTTTGCTCAGGCAATTTATTTCCAATAAAATCTTTCAGATAATAAGGTTCAAAGTAAGCTACATCTTCAAATTGCTGCCGGGCAAATCTGGTTGCAGCAATAAAAGTCATATCAGCTGCTTCATTAAAAAAATCATCGATAAAAACAGCATTCGGGTAATCGCCCAAAACCGTTTTACACTTGGCTGCTCCATCGCCAAAAAAAATAATTTTATGCTGATTTAAAACGTTTTGAAAACTTTCAGCTGTGATAATTGCTGCTGAGGTTGCTTCGATCTGCTTCAAATCCTGATCAAACAAAGCGGTATAAACTTCCATCCGCCGCGCATCAATCATCGGGCACAATAAAAAAGTTTCTTTGGCAGGATTTGGAAAACGCAATAAATATCCGGCAGCCATTGCCAGCAAGGTTTCTACTGCAATCAGGGGTTTTTCCAATGAGAAACACAAACCTTTTGCTGTGGAAACGCCAATGCGTAAACCGGTGTATGAACCTGGTCCGGAGCTAACTGCAACAGCATCCAGTTCTGTAAAGTTCAAACTGTTTTCTGCAAAAATTTCGCCTATAAAAACAGTAATAACCTGTGCATGAATGTTGCGTTGGTTGATGGTTCTGGACGACAAAACCTTTCCATCCTGCGCCAAGGCAACGGAGCAGGAAGTGGTAGAAGTTTCTATTTGCAGGATCACACTCATACAATTTACGGAACGGGATCGTGGCCATGTTTCCCCCAGGGATGACAACGGCCAATGCGTTTCAGCGTTAACCAACCGCCTGTAACCGGCCCATATTTACGGATGGCCTCCAAACCATATTGCGAACACGTTGGCGTAAACCGGCAGGAAGCACCCAAAATTGGTGATAATAAAATTTGGTATAAACGGATCAGCAGGATAAAAAATGAACTGACAAGCTTGCGGAAATAACCAAACAACGTTTTCATTTCAAACCAGTTTTTCAGCCAGTTGCTGCAAAGCTTTCTGCATTTTTTTCAGCATCAACTCCGAATCAGAGATTTCTTTGCCAATATAAGTAACCGAAAATATAAGTTGTTTGGCTGATTCTTTCAGTTTTAAAAAGATTGTTTCCTGCTTTTGTAACCGATAACTTTCACGCATCTGCCGTTTCAGTAAATTGCGGTCAACTGCTTTTTTAAAACGTTTTTTAGAAACTGAAAACAGCACTTTTGCCGGAAACTTATCAGTAACTGGGTTTATCTGCCAGCTTATTTTGTACGGATAACACAAAAAAGAAGAACCGTTTTGATACAAACCTGCAATGAGTTTTATACCAGATAACCGTTCTTCTTTTGATAAAGTATTCATGAAAATAGTGGAAACCAGTTTATGATAATCAAAACCGGCCAACAGGATTTCCTGCAAAATACAGGAGGCAAGCCAGCTTATGCTTTATGGCGAGGCTCGGAAGATACAGACAGTTTGTGACGGCCTTTTGCTCTTCTTGCAGCTAAAATTCTTCTGCCGTTTGCGGTAGACATCCGCTCGCGGAAGCCATGCTTATTTCTTCTCTTACGCTGGGAAGGTTGGAACGTTCTTTTCATATCTTTATTGGTATTGTACGCTTTTTAAAACAAGAGCGCAAATATAGGGTTGTTTTTTTAAAATTCCAATGCTCAGTTGGTTTTATTCTGTACAATAATTTACACTGAATACATGATATTTTTACCCGGTAAAAGAAGCATTGCCACTTTAATACTGCTCCTGACTGCATTTTTTGGATTTTCACAGGAAGCTAAATCTTATAAAATTTATAATTCAGCCACTCAAAAAATTATTTCTGTTGATGAATTGGTTGGAGCATTAGCTAACACAAACGCCATTTTTTATGGTGAAGAACACAATGATTCTATCGGGCATTTGCTGGAAGCAACAATTTTGAAAAAACTTTATGACAAGCATCCGCAGAAAATTGCCTTATCTATGGAAATGTTTGAAACTGATTGCCAGCAGGTTTTAAACGAATATTTATTAGGCTTGATCCGCGAAAAAAACTTTATCACGGATGCACGGTGCTGGCCAAACTATACCGATTATCGGCCAATGATTGAGTTTGCAAAAAGCAACAAAATAGCTGTTATAGCTGCCAATGCACCTGGCCGGTACACCAACATGGTGAGCCGCGGAGGTTTAATTGCTTTAAATCAGCTGGATAAAACCGGAAAATCGTATCTGCCTCCTTTGCCTATTGATACGGCAACGGGTGCTTATCTTAAAAAATTTGAAGATATTATGGGAGGCCATAGCGCAATGGGTGGCATGCAAATTTACCAGGCGCAAAATTTGTGGGATGCCACAATGGGCTGGTCAATCGCTTCCTACCTAAAAACACATCCGGATTTTGTAGTTTTCCAGATCAATGGCGGATTTCATAGTGAAGAAAAATTAGGTGCGGTTGCACAGTTTCAAAAATATCAACCCAAAGCTTCCGTCAAAAATATAGCTGCTTATGCTGCCGAAGATTTTGCTAACCCAGACTGGGGAAAGTGGAGAAAGCAGGGTGATTTTGTAGTGTTGACTGCTGTAGATGCTTCTAAATAGTGATAATGCTTCTTTTAGCAGATATTTTTTCCGAAAGATTATTTGGTAGATTAAAAATTCGCAGTAATTAAGCAGCTAAAAATTGATTTAAAATAGAATTTAGCTACTAAACAAAAAATCCCTTTAGCGTAAACTAAAAGGATTTTTGTGGTACCAGCTGGAATCGAACCAGCGACACAAGGATTTTCAGTCCTTTGCTCTACCAACTGAGCTATGGTACCCCTTAGTTGGGGTTGCAAATGTAGCGCGATTTTTGACTTTTTAAAATTTTTTTTGAAAAAAGTTTATTTAGCTCTTTTTCAAGGATAGTTTAAGCTAAATCAGCCTTGCAATGTAAAGTGATTTACCTAATTTAGAATTTTGATGATGTAAAAACAGCATGGCGCAACTCTTTTTTCTACTCCTAATTTTGTCCGCAAGCCTTTTATTTGCCCGAAATGCACTAAAAGTCAGGCGTAATATTTTATTAGGGCAGGCTATAAACCGCTCCGATCAGCGCGCCAAACGCTGGAAAACCATGCTGAAAGTAGCCTTGGGGCAATCTAAAATGGGCAAGCGCCCCATTGCCGCGCTGCTCCATTTGCTGGTTTATACAGGCTTTGTGATCATCAATATTGAAGTTTTAGAGATTGTGATTGATGGTATTTTTGGCACGCACCGCGTTTTTGGAAGTTTTGGAATTTTATACAATTTCCTGATTGGTACTTTTGAAATCCTAGCAGCACTGGTTATCGCAAGCTGTATTGTTTTTTTTATACGAAGAAATATCATTCGCCTAAAACGGTTTTCGGGCACAGAAATGACTACTTGGCCAAAATCCGATGCCAATTATATTTTGCTTGCTGAAATTTTATTAATGACTGCTTTTCTGCTGATGAATGCCGCCGATCACCAGTTGCAGTTACAAGGCAACCCGCATTATGTTGCTGCTGGTGCCTTCCCGATCAGCAATTGGTTTGGTCCGATGCTTCTTTTATCCACCCAAAACCTGGTTTTACTGGAACGTGGTTGCTGGTGGTTCCACATTATTGGCATCTTTGCTTTTCTCAATTATCTACCTTACTCAAAGCATTTTCACATCCTGCTGGCATTTCCAAACACTTATTTTTCCAATCTAAATCCGCAGGGAAAACTGAACAATATGGCTTCTGTTACGCCGGAAGTTAAGGCGATGATTGATCCCGATTTTGTGCCACCAGCAACAGAAACCATTTTACATTTTGGGGCGAAAGATGCAACAGACCTCACCTGGAAAAATTTGCTGGATGCTTACACTTGTACCGAGTGTGGTCGCTGCACTTCCGTTTGTCCGGCTAATTTGACTGGCAAACTACTTTCTCCGCGGAAAATTATGATGGATACGCGTGACCGGATTGCCGAGATTGGCAAAAATCTGGATCAGCACGATGCTTCTTTTATTGATGAAAAATCTTTGCTGGATAGTTATATCAGCCGGGAAGAAATATGGGCTTGTACCAGTTGTAATGCTTGTGTAGAAGCTTGCCCGATCAATATCAATCCTTTAGAAATTATAACCGAACTGAGAAGATATGTGGTGATGGAAGAATCCAAAGCACCAAACAGTTTGAACAACATGTTTTCTAATTTGGAGAACAATGGCGCACCTTGGAAATATGCGGCTGCTGATCGTTTAAATTGGATCGAAGAAAGTTAAACTTGGATATTTTTTCCATTTAACTTGGATCTATTTTATTACCATTTAAAATGAACCAAATACAAACAATGGCCGAAATGGCTGCCAATAATCAGCAACCGGAAATCTTATTTTGGGTTGGCTGTGCCGGAAGTTTTGATGCAAGGGCACAAAAAATTACGCGTGCAATTTGCAAGATTTTGCAACATGTCGGGATCAGTTTTGCAGTTTTAGGAACAGAAGAAAGCTGCACCGGCGATCCGGCAAAACGTGCCGGAAACGAGTTTTTGTTTCAGATGCAAGCCATGATAAACATTCAGGTTTTAGACGGTTATCAGATCAAAAAAATCGTGACTGGTTGTCCGCATTGTTTCAATACCATCAAAAATGAATATCCAAATTTGGGTGGCAATTATGAAGTGATCCATCATACGCAACTCATTCAGCAACTGATAGATGCAGGTAAATTGAAAACGGAAGATGGTGCTTCTTTTACCGGTAAAAAAATCACTTATCACGATCCTTGTTACCTTGGCCGCGGCAACCAGGTTTACGAAGCGCCGCGCAAAGCTTTGGAAGTTTTGGATGCTGAACTGGTGGAAATGAAACGCTGCAAAAGCAACGGTTTGTGTTGCGGTGCAGGTGGTGCACAGCTTTTTAAAGAACCGGAACAAGGAAATAAGGATATCAACGTAGAACGTGTAGAAGAAGCTATTGCTACGAAAGCAAATATTGTTGCCGCCGCTTGTCCGTTTTGTATGACGATGCTGAATGATGGCGTAAAACATTTGCAAAAAGAACAAGAAATTGAAGTGCTGGATATTGCCGAAATTACTGTTCGGGCAAATGGTTTATAATTCAGCATACTGTTTTTACAGGTATAAAATTAAGTTTTGTTATTGGTTATTTTAAATTTTGATTCGATCAATTAAAATCAAAAATTGTAAAAAATTACAAGTCTAAAACAAGCATTCAGTTAAATTTGCATCATGGAATTTTCACCTGCTTCAAAAATCTGGATTTATCAATCCGACCGGGAATTAACAGAAACTGAAATCGCTAAGCTTCAGGCTTTACTTAACCAGTTTGCATCCAGCTGGACGGCGCACAATCAGCAATTGAAAGCAGCTGCGCAGATTGCATTCAATCGTTTCATTATTTTATTGGTTGATGAAAGCCAGGCCGGGGCAAGCGGTTGCTCTATTGATAAATCTGTCCGGTTTATAAAAGAGGTTGAAGACGAGTTTAAAATCAATCTTTTTGACCGATTTAATACTGCATATTTTGAAGGTGATCAGATACAAACCGCCACTCGCGAAGAGCTGGAAGATTTGTTAAAGCAAGGCAAAGTAACTCATGAAACTATTGTATTCAACAACATGGTTTCCACTTTGAATGATTTGCAAACTAAATGGCAGGTTCCCTTCAAAAATAGCTGGCACGCCCGGGTTTTTAGTAATTCGGTGCAAGCATAAATTTTATTTGGAGACCTAAGGATAATCTTTATCAAAATGAAGATTATTGCGTTTTGGTTTAAAACTAACTGATACTTCTTTTATCACCTAAAAATCAAGCGGTCCTAATCTTGCCATATTTTTCATGATGAGATAACTGCGGTGCCGGATGTATTTTGTTGGCTTTGCCGGCGACCATTTTAATGGATTCGGGAAAACGCCTGCAATCAGCGAAGCTTGTTTTTTAGTGAGATCAGAAGCCGGGCATTGAAAATAATCCTGCGAGGCAGCCTCAATTCCATAAATGCCGTCGCCCATTTCAATTACGTTCAAATACACTTCCATAATGCGTTCCTTGCTCCACAATGCTTCAATCAGCATGGTAAAATAAGCTTCAAAAGCTTTACGCACATACGAACGGCCGGGCCACAAAAAAACATTTTTAGCCGTTTGCTGCGAAATGGTACTTCCGCCAACCAAACGTTTTTTATTGTTTTGATTTTTCTGGATGGCCAGTTCTATTGCTCGCAAATCAAACCCATGATGTTCCAGAAACAGCTGGTCTTCGGCAGCTACAGCCGCTTTTTTGATGTTGACTGACATTTGATCAAACGGAACCCAGGTTTTGTCAATCTTCCAATCTTTTCCGGCTGATTTTCGCTCAAAGCCACGATCAATCATCAGCAGAGTAACAGGCGGATTAACAAATCGGTATAGCAAAACCCAGAGAATAGTGGTGCCAAAAAAGCCAATCAGTATTAATTTCAGCAGATATTTAAAAAGACGCATTTGGATTCAAATATAAATAAGAAAGGTGTCTGATTGCTCAGACACCTTTCTTATTTATGCTAATGTTTAGTTGATAAAAGAAGCATCGCTAAATTAATAAAGATGACAACTTCATCAAATTTTAAAGCTTATTCTGCTACAACCGTAAAAGGAACTTTCACTTTTACTTCTTTATGTAAGTTTAAATTTGCGGTGTAATCACCCACAAATTTAGGTTCGCTGTCAAATGTAATTTTACGGCGATCCACTTCAAAGCCTTGTTTTTTCAAAGCATCAGAAACTTGGATCGTATTAATTGCACCGAAAATTTTACCGCTTTCGCCTGCTTTTGCACCGATAGTCAGCGTTACGCCTTCTAATTTAGCAGCAATAGCATCAGCATCTTTGCGGATTTTTTCTTGTTTAAAAGCAGCTTGTTTCAGGTTTTCAGCTAAAACTTTGCGTGCAGATTCGGTTGCCATGCTTGCAAATCCTTTTGGGATCAAAAAGTTACGGCCGTATCCTGGCTTTACGTTTACTACATCGTCTTTCTCGCCGAGATTTTTGATGTCTTGTTTTAAAATAACTTCCATTTCGTATGCTTATTTTAAAGAGTCAGCAACATAAGGCAATAAACCGATATGGCGTGCACGTTTTACCGCTTGAGCCACTTTACGCTGAAATTTTAATGAAGTTCCGGTTAAACGACGTGGTAATAATTTACCCTGATCGTTAATGAACTTGAATAAAAAGTTAGCGTCTTTATAATCAATATATTTAATCCCGTTCTTTTTGAAACGGCAATACTTTTTACGGTTATCCTCTACTTTAGGGGCGGTTACGTATTTAATCTGATCGTTTGCCATTATCTTGCTGCGGCCTCCTCAGTTTTAGGTTTACGCTGATTAAAAGCACCGCTACGTTTTTTTTCATTGTAAGCGATGGCATGTTTATCCAACGAAATGGTTAAAAAACGAAGCACGCGTTCATCACGGCGAAACTCGGTTTCCAGTTTATTTATTAGTTCACCCGGTGCCTTGTATTCCGTTAGGTGATAGTAACCTGTAGTTTTCTTTTGTACAGGGTACGCTAATTTTCTCAAACCCCAATTATCCTCTTGGATAATTTCGGCTCCGTTATCAGTAAGGATTTTCGTGAATTTGGCAATGGCCTCTTTCGCTACTTCTACAGATAACAACGGGGTAAGAACGATTACTGTTTCGTACTGTTGCATTCTTTGCTGTTGATATTTAATGATTTATCCGCCAAAAAGCGGAGCGCAAATGTAGGAAGAAAACGGGATTTATCAAACCCAAATTTTGTTTTTTAGGCGATAAAAGAAGTATACAGTTCCAAAGTTATTTTTTGAAATAACAATAATGCGGATCAGTAGCCAGCGCCAGCATTTCGCGGTCGCCTTTGCTATCACCATAAGCATAAATTTTTGTAAACGAATCCAGGTTTGGAATAGCTTTTTTAATCCGGTTCACCTTTTCTTCACCATAACAATTGGGCGTTGCAAACTTTCCGGTGACGCTTTTTTTTTCAATTTCCAACTGTGTAGAAATCAATTTCATCGATTGTTTTTTTGCAAATTGCTGCACAATCAAATCAAAATTAGCGGTAACAATGTAAACCTGGTGCATACTGTTTTTATGCCATAAAATTTTGGTTAGCGCATCTTTTCGCAACCTAAGGTTAAAATCAGATCTGTAGTATTTTTGAATGGTACTTTTAAAAAAATCTACCGATTCATCTTTAAACAATTTACTGAAAATCAGTTGCTTTGCTTTTTCATTATTGTAAATTTTTATCAGATATAAAGCAAAAATTGGAAAGCTTTTAAAAAGCTTTATTGGCGATAATCCATTTTTAAAACGATACAGAAGAAAATCCCAAAAGATATCCCGATTGGTAATCGTTCCGTCGAAATCAAAAAAAGCAATGGCTTTATTTTCGTTCATAAACCGCCGTTTGAAACCAAGGATAAGTATTTCCTAAAGGTAATTTTCCAAGTTTAGGATGTTTAGAGATGAAATTATTCCTGATTAGTTTGAATCCATTTTCTGGTTTAGGTTCGTTGGTTCCTGAGTATAATTGTTGTGAAATTTCGTATTGAACAGTTGTGTCCAAATTAGTCATGGTGATGTTTTTATATTTATCCAAACAATATGGCCATAGTGAAAATGAAATGGCAATCTTTTTATTTTTCGGGGTTGAATTGTAAACCTGAATAAAATCTTTTCGGAAAGTTACATCAGAAACTTTCTGATCTTGTGTATTAAAATACAATAATGTTTTGCGGATAAAGCCTGTAGAATTTACCAATAACGTTAAAATCAATATAGAAGAAGCCGTTTTCAGGAAAATATTAGAAAATTTTTGTTGTGATATTTCTGTATAAATAATGAACAGGATAAAGAAAAAAAGAGGCGATAAAACAAGCATGTTGTAATTCATCGGCATATCTTTAAATGAAAAATAGGAAACTAATACTATCAAAATCAGCAGCAATCCAACTAAAATGAACTTGTTTTTTTTGATAAAAATATATCCAGCATAAAGAATTGCAATTATAAAATTGACAACCAGAAAAGGCGCGTAAGCATAGGTTATATAAAACTGTATAAAGTTTTTAAAACCGCCGGTACTTACTCTGTTTACAATTACATTTTGAGAATGCTTTTGCAAACTATGGATCAATTCTAAAAGGTGATATGGATACAAAATTGAAAATATTCCTATCACAATTACAAAACCAGTAAGCGTTTGTAGAATAGGTTTGAGCTTAAACTTGTTTTGATAAAACAGCAAACTAACTGTAATTACCATTAAATAAAAAGTTGAAATTGGCGAAGTAATCAGATTTAATCCAACTAATAACCCATTATTAAAATCACAGAAACGTTTACTTCGATAAACATTATTCAGCAAAAAGCAAGCTATAAAAAACTTGCAAAGTACTTCTGGCCGTCCTTCCTGAACGCCGTAAAACGAGAATAAACCAATTAACCAAAGTATTGTAAACAAATACAGATTTTTAGAAACTAAAATTTTGTTTTTCCGAATGTAAACTACAATGCTTATCAAAAGTACAATCAGGCTCAAATTATCAATGAGTGTTAAAGTTACCATCATGTTGTTGTAAAACTCTGGCATTAAACGATTTATGCAAGCAATTACATAAGGAAATAACGGCGGATAAAACAAAAACCGATGTTGCAAGGGATCAAGCCCGGCATCATAAAGCGGATTAATGAGCTGATGAAAATGATTGATAAAATATGCCGTTGGCAAAAAACAGGTAGAATCCTGGATAAAACCGGGATAACCATTAAAAGCAAATAGGAAGGTTAAAAAAAAATAAACAGTAAGAAGTAAAGCTATAATTGTTTTTGGAACGGCATTCATTTTAGATAGATTAGTATGGCAAAAGTTAATATCCAACACAAAATACTTAATTGAATAAAACGATCTTTGGTTAATATTTTCACCGGCGAACCACTCGCTTTTTTTACAAAAGTTAGTTGCAAGTATCTAAGTAAGCCAAGTAAAACAAACAAAGTTGTAAAGTAGGAATACTCTCCAAGCCTGGTAATAATCTCGGGAGAAATGATGTACATAATGTAACAAACCAGCATTACACCCGTTAACATGGATAACACAATTTGTAAAAATTCTATACTATAGCCGTGTATGGATCTTCTGACTTGCTTATTTATATCTTTTGCCATCAGATAAAGATCATCCATTCTTTTGGAAAGCGCCTGAAACATAGATAAGAGGAACACCATGATCATCAGCCATTTACTTACTATAATTGTACAAGCTAAACCACCGGCAATTACTCTTAAATTGAATCCGATACTAATAATGGTTACATCAATCAATGCAAAGTTTTTGAGTTTGACTGAGTACAATACGTTCAAAACAAAATAGCACAGTATTACGCAACCTACCAGGTAAGAGCTACTAAAAGCAATTACTAATGAGCTTAGACAAAGAAAAAAAGATAAAAGGTAAGCTTCAACTTTGTTTATTTTTCCAGAAGGAATTGGTCGGTTTTTTTTGATTGGATGTTGTTGGTCAAAATCAATATCCATTAAATCATTGAAGATATAAATGGAACTTGCAATTAAGCAAAAAGCGAAAAATACTGGTAATGATTTTAGAAACTTAGATTGATTAAGTAGCTCACCGGAGAAAAAAAGCGGTAAAAATATATAGCCATTTTTAAGATAATGCGAAACACGAAATAGAGGTAAATATTTTTTAAGCATTCATCTGATACGTTGATATTGCTACAAAGTAGGTAATTATATCTATAAAAAATTTATTAGTTAGATTGAAATGGATATTTCAATCTAATATTATTGCTTACTTTTATCAAATAAAAATCATTGATATTCAACATATTAAAGTAATTATAACTGAAATACAATAGCATTTTCAATGTAAGATGGTGAATTATCATTGATATATGGCCAGCCCTCTTCATCATACAAAACCTTATCCAAGCACATTTTACGTTCAAAACGATCTGTGCCTTTTACATAACGATTTGCCGAATCTACAGCATGGTAAATAATCCAATCTTCGCCCGCCTGATCTGTTAATATACAATTTTGGCCTGGTGAATCCCAATGTTCATTTGGTTTTAAAATAAGATGATTTTTTGGTATTGGTTCAAATTCTTTCATTGGATCATCACTCCAAAAAACCGTAATTGCGTAACCATTTTCGGCCCAGGTGTTATCTCCGGAAACCCACAAAAAATAACGGTCAAACTTGGATTGATAGGTTACAAATGCTCCTTCTCGCAAAGTTTCAAATTTAACACCTGGTTTAGGCTGCAACACATCTATTGGTTTGCTGATGAAAGAATAACCATCATCAGCTACTTCAACCACACTAATCGGCTCATGGGCAGAACCATAATACAACAGGTTTTTACCAGTTTTTACATCATAAAAGAAGCATGGATCAATCATTTTATAGGTAGAACCCGGAACTTGTGCAAGCGGTTTCCCAATATCTACAAAGCCGTGCGGTTCGTTTGATACTGCCATAGCCAGGCACATACCATCTTTTGTATCCGGCTCGGCAGCAAAATACAAACGATATTGATTGCCTACTTTTACAACTTGCGGCGCCCAAAACCTGTTACATGTTTTTGCCCAAACTGGTGGTTCGAGCAATGCTCCTATTGGTTCTGACCACTTGATTAGATCATCAGATTTACTTAATTGAATATTGTTAATGGTTGACGAAAATTCATCGTGCGTAGCATAAGCATAATAACCCTCACCAGGTACAAATATGACGGAAGGGTCAGGAAAATCAGCGTTTATAATTGGATTGATATAAGTATTTGGCTGGCTCATGTTTGGATATAAATTGGATATTATTAAAAGGGTAATACTGTTTTTATACGGATAAAAATAGTACCTCAATCGGGATTTAAATTCAACCGATCTGCAAAAACCTCCTCTAAATTTAAAGTAAAATCTGGTAAAATATTACTGGTAACTTCATCGCCAATAGTCAACAACTTGGTGGGTTGAAAAAGGCCTTGTTCATCTAAAACATATTTGAAAAAAGTTTTTTCTTCAGGATGAATGATCCAGTACTCTTTTACTCCAGCTTCTTCATAAACTTCATATTTGTTTTTCAATTCTATCCGGTTATTTCCCGGAGAAAGAATTTCAACCACAATATCCGGCGCGCCCAAACAACCTTTTCTATCAATTTTTTCCAGATCACAAATCACACAAATATCCGGCTGCACAACCGTTGTAATTTGTTTATCATCCAAAGATTTTCGAACCAAACGTACATCAAAAGGTGCTGTATAGACTTCGCAAGATTTGCCATAAAAATAACTATACAAAGCATAATTAACTTTTTGAGATATCCGCTGATGAAACTCTGCAGGAGCCGGACTCATTTTGAAAACATAACCTTTAATCAGTTCCAGCCGCTCCTCAAAAGTCCATTTTAAATAATCAGCATAAGTGTAGGTTTTGGTTAAGTCGAGATCAGAAAACTGCATCGTGCTAAATCTTTGATCTCAAAAATACAAAATAAAACAGGATGCTGTTTTTATGCCGGTAAAAACAGCATCGCCATCTGCGTTTGCACAAACCCGGCGTTCTGTTTAACTTCGCATTAATGGATAATTTTGTAGTTTCTGCCCGCAAATACCGCCCGGTTACGTTTGAAAGTGTTGTCGGACAGCGGCATATCACCGGAACGCTCAAAAACGCGATCAGGAATAATCAGCTGGCTCAGGCTTTTTTGTTCTGCGGGCCGCGTGGCGTGGGCAAAACTACCTGCGCGCGTATCCTCGCCAAAACCATCAACTGCACCAATTTACAGCCCGATATTGAAGCTTGCGGCGTTTGCGATTCCTGTCGAGCTTTTCAAAACGGCAATTCTTTCAACGTGCATGAGTTGGATGCGGCTTCCAATAATTCGGTGGATGATATCCGGAGTTTGATCGAACAAGTCCGCATTCCGCCACAAGCCGGCCGCTATAAAATTTATATTATTGATGAGGTGCACATGCTTTCGCAGGCGGCTTTCAACGCATTTTTAAAAACGCTGGAAGAACCGCCGCCGTACGCCATATTCATCCTTGCCACTACTGAAAAACACAAAATTTTACCAACTATTTTATCGCGCTGCCAGATTTTTGATTTCAATCGGATTCAGGTGGAAGATATGACCAAACACCTGGAATTTATTGCCCAGAAAGAGCATATCAGCTATGAGGAAGACGGCTTGCATATCATCGCCCAGAAAGCGGATGGCGGTCTACGTGATGCCTTATCGATGTTTGATCAGATCGTGAGTTTTTCGGGCGGAAAAGAGATCACTTACAAACTGGTAATTGATAACCTGAATATTCTGGATTATGATTATTATTTCAGGCTGACAGATCTTATCCTACAAGAAAACACGCCGCAAAGTTTATTGATTTTGAATGAGATTTTAGCGAACGGTTTTGATGGTTATCATTTTATAACGGGATTAGCGAGCCATTTTCGTAACTTACTGGTTGGTAAAGATATAACAACCTTAAAACTGCTGGAAGTGAGCGAAAGTATCCGCAAAAAATACGAGCAGCAGGCACAGCAGGTTTCAGCTTCGTTTCTGGTTTCGGCTTTAAATCTGGCTAACCAGTGCGATCTGCAGTATAAAATCAGCAAAAATCAACGGCTGCAAGTAGAGCTGGCTCTGATTAAAATGTGCCACATCCACGCTGCTTTTAACCTGGTAAAAGAAGCATCGAACCTGGAGCGGACTTCTTCGGAACCAGAAAAAAAAAAGCCTGAACTGACAGCTTCTCCGCAGCAATCCATTGCCACTAATTCTACACCGGAAATCAGCGTAAAAATTGACCAGAGTTTGGCAGAACCGGCAATCAAAATTAAAGATGAGCCGGAAGTTGTGGTTTCAGAATTGGATGAAAAACCTGCAGAAAAAACACCGGTAAAAACAGCATCACTTGAAGATTCTTCGCAGCAATCAGCATCAATCTCCACAGAAAAAACACCGGTAAAAACAGTATTGCCGGAACCGGTTGCAGAGAAATCAACGGTTTTTATTCCTAATCTGAACATGGCTTCTACTTCCGTAAAAATCCCTTCTTTAAAAGATTTAGGTAAAACGGCTTTGTTGGAAACGGTGGAAGATGATCCTTATTTAAAAGGCACTGATGCTGAGGACTTTACTATAGAAGAATTTGCAATTTTATGGAAAGATTATGCAGTCAAAGCAAAAGCAGAAGATAAAAGCATGACGCTGCTTACTGTTTTTAACAACCAAAAACCGGTTATGCTTCGGCCTTATATTTTTGAATTGGTTTTGGAAAATAAAACGCAGGAAAATACTTTTAGGGATGATAAACCCAGCCTGATGAATTTTTTGCGTTCAACTTTAAAGAATTTCAATATTGATATCCAAACCCGGATTGAAGAACAATCCGGGTCGAGAAAACCATATTCGCCAGTCGAGAAATTTCAGTTTATGGCTGCTAAAAACCCGGGACTGGCCGAGTTGAAAAAGCGTTTTAATCTGGAAATAGATTAAACGCTTACTCGAAATTTAAAAAATAATTTTATTTAAAAAGCTTGTCATCATTATCTCCGGCATCTTTTGTGGGATAACCTTCAGCATCAATTTTGCGATCATTTTTTGGATAGCCTTCTTCATCCAAATCGTCGCGGTCATCCTCGGGCGTACGGGAAATTATTTCGTCAATCGGGTCCAGTTCCAAGCTTTCACCGCTGTCAATATGCATTCCTAAGTTGTCCAAACTATCGGTATCGGTTTCCAGGGTTTCATTTGGAATATACTCATCCACAGCTTCCGGGTTAGCTTCGTCGTAAGTGGAATTAAAATCTTCTCCGTTTGGAGCTGCTGTGTTATATGGATAATCGTGCTGATAATCCGGATTATCACTTTTTACATCAATTTCGTAGCTGTTTTTATCGGTGTTAAATGCCAGGTCGTTTTTGTCAGTCCTGTCGCCCAGGTCATCTTTCAGTTTCTTGTCGCGGTCAAGATTTTCGTCATTACCGGGCAATAATGGATTTGAATTGCTCATAATTGTTATATTTTATAGAAGATAAAGAAATTTTTAAGCCAGAAGTTTGCCTGCATTGCCACATAATTATGATTTTTGCAGGAAATCCGGGCAGCCATAATATCAATTTTATATATTTGAAACGCTAAAATATTATCTATAAAAAACGTCTTATGCCACAGAAAATTAAAGTAGCCAACCCGGTTGTAGAACTGGATGGTGATGAGATGACCCGTATCATCTGGAAATTTATCAAAGATAAACTGATCCTGGCTTACCTGGATTTAGATATTAAATATTATGATCTGGGAATTGAATACCGTGATGAAACCAACGATCAGGTAACGATTGATTCTGCAAATGCGATCAAAGAATTTGGTGTTGGGATTAAATGCGCTACCATTACGCCGGATGAAGATCGTGTAAAAGAATTTGGGTTGAAACAAATGTGGAAATCGCCGAACGGAACGATCCGGAATATTCTGGACGGAACGGTTTTCCGCGAACCAATCGTAATGAGCAATGTGCCGCGTTTGGTTCCAAACTGGACGGCTCCTATCTGTATCGGTCGTCATGCTTTTGGTGATCAATACCGTGCAACGGATTTTGTGACCAAAGGAAAAGGTAAATTAACCATCAAATTTACACCGGAAGATGGTGGCGAAGAGCAATCTTTTGAAGTTTATAATTTCAAAGGTGATGGTGTTGCTATGGCGATGTACAACACGGACGAATCGATTAAAGGATTTGCACATGCTTGTTTTAACCAGGCTTTGATGAAAGGCTGGCCTTTATATTTATCTACTAAAAACACGATCCTTAAAAAATACGATGGTCGTTTTAAAGATATTTTTGAAGAGATTTATCAGCAGGATTACAAAACCAAATTTAAAGAAGCCGGCATCACTTACGAACATCGTTTAATTGATGACATGGTTGCTTCTGCTTTAAAATGGAACGGCAATTTTGTTTGGGCTTGTAAAAACTATGATGGCGATGTTCAGTCAGATACGGTTGCGCAAGGTTTTGGCTCTTTAGGTTTAATGACTTCTACGTTGGTTACGCCAGACGGAAAAACGATGGAAGCCGAAGCTGCACACGGAACAGTTACGCGCCATTACCGCGATCATCAAAACGGAAAACCAACTTCTACCAACCCGATCGCTTCTATTTTCGCGTGGACAAGAGGTTTGGAATTCCGCGGAATTCTGGACAACAACCAAGAGCTGATCAACTTCTGCAAAACGCTGGAACAAGTTTGTATCGAAACCGTGGAAAGCGGCAAAATGACCAAAGATTTAGCCGTTTGTATCCACGGAAACAAAGTAGAACATGGCCGTGATTATCTTTACACAGAAGAATTTTTGGAAGCCATTGATGAAAATTTGAAAGCAAAATTGGGATAAATCAAACCTGATTTTTGATCGGTAAAAGAAGCACGCTTAGTTTAAGCCGTGCTTCTTTTGTTTAGATATTATCTTTTCTAATGAATAATTATCTTTGGAACATCAAATAAAGCATAAGAATACAATATGTCAAATTCATCATTATATCCTTTAAAATTTAAAACCATCTTCAAAGATAAAATCTGGGGTGGCGAAAAAATAAAAACCGTTTTAAACAAAGACTTTTCACCATTGCCAAATTGCGGCGAAACCTGGGAAGTATCGGGCGTAAAAGGTGATATTTCGGTTGTTGCTGAGGGTGAATTGCAAGGCAAAGCTTTAACAGATTTGCTGGATGAATACAAAGGTGATTTGGCCGGAAACAAAATCTATGAAAAGTTTGGCAATGAATTTCCGCTGCTGATCAAGTTTATTGATGCCAATGAAGATCTTTCTATCCAGGTTCACCCGGATGATGAATTAGGAAAAAAACGCCATAATTCTTTTGGTAAAACCGAAATGTGGTATGTTTTGCAAGCAGATCCTGGGTCAACATTAATTGCCGGCTTCAATCAGCAGGTGGACGAAAAGCTTTATGTTGATAAACTCAACAGCGGCCAGCTTACAGATATTCTCAACAAAGAAGACGTGGCACAAGGCGATATTTTCTTCCTTCCGGCCGGCCGTGTACATACGATTGGAAAAGGTTTATTGATCGCCGAAATCCAGCAAACTTCGGATATTACTTATCGTATTTATGATTTTGACCGCGTAGACGACAAAGGAAATAAACGCGAACTGCATACCGAACAAGCTTTGGCCGCAATTGATTACAAGGTTTATCCGGAATATAAATCTGTTTATCCGCAGAAAACAAATGAAGTTGCAGAAGCGGTAACTTGTCAGTATTTTACAACAAACATTTTGAATTTTACCGAAAGTACCAATCGGGATTATACAAATCTGGATTCATTTGTGATCCATATTTGCGTAGAAGGAAATTATGATTTGATCTACAACGAAGAAAAAATATCCGTTAAAAAAGGAGAATGTGTTTTGATTCCGAACACCATTAAAAACATCCAATTGAAAACTACTGCTGGTTTTAAAGTTTTAGAAACTTACGTTGGGTAAACCAAATTTTATAGGCTAAAAGAAGCATTGCCAAATACGGCAATGCTTCTTTTAGCCTATAAAAAATTGACTATAATTTATTTTTCAAGCTTAACTTCTATTTGCCCGTTCGCGATCTGAACTTCAAATTTTGGCTGAGGTTCTGTTGCCGGTCCGTTTATTACGCTGCCATCTTTTAAAGAAAAAGTGGAATGGTGCCACGGACAAGTTACACTGCAATCATCTTTCAATTCGCCATCGCAAAGCGGGCCGCCCAAATGAGAACAGGTATTTGCAATAGCATATATTGTACCCTTTTGCTTAACCAGTAAAACAGCAATTTCGCCTGCCTTAACTGCTTTCATTTCATTTTCCGCCAATTCATTTTCCGGCAAAACCGCTACAAAATCTTCCGGATATTCTGCTGAAATTGCTGTATGATCAATGCCAACCTGCTCATTATAAACCAAGTGTCCGCCCAAATAAGCCGCCGCACTGGTGATACCATAACCCAGCATAGCCAGGCCAATCGCAGTTTTACGCGAACTTTTATTTTTACGTAAATAATAAGAAGTTGCATACAGCGCCGTTGCGCCCAGGTTTAATACACCGTGCATTAAACCAATTTGTCGTTTCTTTTTAGTAGTGCCAGACCAATCTGTTAAACCGGAAGCGGCCGAAGCAATGGCTCCAACCAAACCAATGGCAATTGCTGCATCAGCGCCCGGCACATATTTTTTTTTGCCGAATAACTCCATACCGTCCAAAACTGCAGCGGCAGACCAAGCACCTACCGGAACATCGGTAATAACCGGATGCAACGGGTGGCCAAGCCACGTGCCGTGCAAAAAATTCTTAATCTTTTGTCCTGCTTCTCCGCCGGCTTTAAATGCACCGATAACTGCTGGCTGTAGCTTGTCTCCTGCCGTATTTAACCATTCTTGCTGTGCAATCGTATTCATCAGGCTCTCAGAATCCATGTTTTCTTCGTTTTTAAAATGTTGTTGACTAAATTTTTTATTGCTGTCGATTATTTTGAATGAGGTTTTTTGCCGAGTTCATGCCAGCTTTTTTCCTGCATATCCACCTTGTAATGTTCGGCAGCTTTTTGAATGTTTGAAAAAGCCAGATCGCGGTCTTCATCAGTTACATCTTTTACCTGATCAAAACGTGCCAAGGCATTTTGCACATGCGAAGCATCAGTAATCGGTTCTTTGCGTTGCTTTGGAAATGCAAAAACGCTTTCCGGCAAGTCGTCTTTTTCTTTTGTGGTTAATTTACCATGTGTGGTTTCGGGTTTCCAGGTTGTTTTAGCCATTGTTTTTCTTTTAGGTTGATCATCTTTAATTCGTACAAATACTATTAAAAAATGATATTTCTTAAAAAGAAAGTAACAGACACATTGTTTTGAAACGGATGGGGAATATCAAATACAGTTTAAATCTTTAAAGATGATGCTTCTTTTATCGGCATAAAATCAGTGTCCGAAGACTTCAAACTTTTCCCAGAAACCATCTTTTGGCAACGGCGCCAAAATGTCTACCGGTTCTTTTTTTACAGGATGAATAAATTGCAATCTACGCGCGTGCAAACAAATGCTTTTCTTCAAACTGCCGCGCGGATAACCATATTTATTATCGCCCACAATCGGGCAATCCAAACTTGAAAGCTGCACCCGGATTTGATGCGGACGGCCAGTAATCGGGTCAACTTCAATTAAATAATAACCATTCAACTCACCAATTATTTTATAATTCAACTCTGCGCGTTGGCTTCCTTTCACTTCATGATTGTGCGGTGTGGTGACATTTTTCTGCTGATTTTTGACCAGCCAATGTACCAGATTTCCACTTTCCGGCACAGGTTTATTGCGCACCACGGCCCAATAAGTTTTGTGCATATCGCGGCTTTTAAATAATTCGTTCACCCGTTCCAGGGCTTTACTTGTTTTGGCAAATAAAATTACGCCGCTCACCGGCCGATCCAACCGGTGCACCACACCCAGAAACGCACCGTTTGGCTTGTTGTATTTTTGGGCGATGTATCGCTTCACTTTCTCATCCAACGGCTCATCTCCGGTTTCATCAACCTGCACAATATCTCCGGCGCGCTTGTTTATGGCGATTAAATGATTGTCTTCATATAAAATATCTTTAGCAGTAATATCGGCAGGAGTTGAAATATATTGAGAAGTACGCATGATGATTTTATATCGATAAAAGAAGTATTGCCTTGTCATGCCGAATGTTTTTCGGCATCTCATCAAAAAGGTTCTGATTTATCAGGAGAGATCCTGAATCAGGTTCAGGATGAAAGTTAATACTGCTCCTTCTCCCCCGGAAAATCCTTTGATTTTACATCTGCAATATAGCTTTTCACGGCGCCGCTCATCTCCTCAAATAAGTTCAAATACTGACGCAAAAACCTGGGTTTGAATCCTTTATTCAAACCCAGCATATCATGAATGACCAAAACCTGTCCATCGCAACCACCGCCAGCACCAATCCCTATCGTTGGGATCGTTAAAGAATTGGTTACTTCCTGAGCCAGTTTTGCCGGAATTTTCTCCAGAACCACACCAAAACAACCAGCCTCTTGCAAAGCCAGCGCATCAGTTTTGAGTTTGTTGGCTTCGGCTTCTTCTTTCGCCCGCACGGTATATGTACCGAATTTATAGATGGATTGCGGCGTTAAACCCAAATGGCCCATTACCGGGATTCCGGCCGCCAGAATGCGGATAACAGATTCTACAATTTCCGTTCCGCCTTCCATTTTTACGGCGTGCGCACCGGCTTCTTTCATGATGCGGATGGCAGAATACAAAGCTTCCTTGGAGTTTCCCTGATAAGAACCAAAAGGCAGATCCACCACTACCAATGCTTTTTTGGCCGCCCGCACAACAGAAGATGCATGATAAATCATTTGATCCAGCGTGATTGGCAGCGTCGTTTCGTGCCCGGCCATCACATTGGAAGCCGAATCGCCCACCAAAATCACGTCCATTCCGGCATCTTCCACCACGGCAGCCATCGAAAAATCGTAAGCCGTAAGCATGGCAATCTTTTCGCCGCGCTGCTTCATTTCCTGTAAAGTATTGGTGGTAATGCGCTTAACTTCTTTATTTACAGACATGTTATCCAGTTTTTACTTGCTTTTTTTGAAGGTGTAAATGTAGAACAACCAATTGTAAAATCATTCAATCAGACTTCTAAAAATCAGCCGGAAAATCTACCTTTGTCTCCTGTGAATTCAGAAGTTTTATTTTTGCTTTTTCCTGCACGCTTCACATTAGGTTTTCCTTCGGAGAATGCTTCTTTTATCCACCTTTTTTTGAATCAACATGATTAACTTCACCAAGTTACCGGCCATTTTATTACTGGCCGATGGTACTGTTTACCACGGGAAAGCTGCCGGAAAAATCGGTACGACTGTAGGCGAAATCTGCTTTAATACGGGCATGACGGGCTATCAGGAAATTTTTACCGATCCCTCCTACTTCGGTCAAATTATGGTAACCACCAATGCGCATATCGGCAATTATGGTATCCACCATGATGAAACAGAATCCGGACAGATACAGATTGCGGGCCTGGTTTGCAAGAATTACAACATTCAGTACAGCCGAAAAGAAGCTGATTTATCTATTCAGGATTATTTTCAGGAGCAAAATATTGTTTCCATTTCGGATATTGACACCCGCGAACTGGTGCGCCACATCCGCGATAAAGGTGCCATGAATGCCATTATTTCTTCGGAGATTTTGGATGTAGATGCACTGAAAGCAAAACTGGCAGAAGTACCTTCGATGGACGGTTTGGAACTTTCTTCGCAAGTTTCTACCAACGAAACGTATGATATCGGTGATGAAAACTCCAAATATCGTGTTGCCGTTTTAGATTTAGGCGTGAAGAAAAACATTCTGCGTAATTTTTCAGAACGTGGTGTTTTTGCCCGTGTTTTTCCATCCTACACCACGTTTGAGGAAATGCAGGAATTTAACCCGACCGGCTATTTTATTTCCAATGGTCCCGGCGATCCATCTGCAATGGATTATGCCATCAACACCGTGAAAAAAGTTTTGGAAGCCGATAAACCGATGTTTGGCATCTGCCTGGGTCATCAGTTGCTGGCTTTGGCAAACGACATTCCAACCGAAAAAATGTTTAACGGGCACCGCGGCATCAATCACCCGGTTAAAAATATTATCAAAGATCATTGCGAAGTTACTTCACAAAATCATGGTTTTGGCGTGGTGCAAGACGCGGTGAGAAATTCTGACAGAGTAGAAATTACGCATATCAACCTGAATGACAATTCGATTGAAGGTATCCGCGTTAAGGGTAAAAATGCGTTTTCGGTGCAATATCATCCGGAAGCTTCTCCCGGCCCGCATGATTCCCGCTATCTTTTTGATGATTTTGTGGAGATGATGAATATAAAATCGGAAAGTTAGGAAACCGAAAGATCTGTATCAAAAATAAAATATAATTAGGCTACCTTGAAAAAGGCGGCCTTTTTTATTGATGCTGTTTTTATAGGGGGAAATTTGGTATCACTTCAACACAATTAATTAGGATTGCTTCTTTTTGCCTGCATTCTTCAAATCAATAAAAATATTAACTTGTAAGCTTATTTAGCGTAATCAAGTTCTTATTATTGATTATTAAAAAGATATATAACCGTTTTTATTAAAAAATTAGCTATACCTATTTGTAAATGAAGTATGTTAAAATTTGTATTTTATTATTTATCCTGATTTTTTTTAACAAAATTCTTGCTTTAGCGCAGCCAACAATTACACCTAAAGCAGGAAATATTATTTTTACGTTGGATGCGAGCGGAAATAAAATAATTTCGCTGCCGGATGTAGCAACGGTTACTACTTCAGCATCTTCTTCACCTACGATTACTATTGGTCCAACCAGTTTCAATTGTTCTACACTTGGGCTTCAAATGGTAACGGTTACTGCAAGCGATGAAGTAGCAACGCCTTCAAACGTTAGTTTTAATTACCCTTTAGGAATTACGCGAGACGGTAGCGGGAACCTGTTTGTTGCAGAATATAACAGCATACGCAAAATTACTCCTACCGGATTGGTGACTACTTTTGCTGGTAATTTACAAGCAGGATCAAGTGATGGAACAGGTAACACTGCATATTTTAATAACCCGATGGGCTTAGCTGCTGATGCGTTGGGTAATGTTTATGTAGCAGATGTAGGTAATAATAAAATTAGAAAAATTGATCCTAGTGGTATCGTTACTACCGTTGCAGGTAGTGGTACAAAAACATTCGCTGATGGAATAGGTACTGCAGCAGGTTTCAACAATCCGCAAAGTATTACTTTAGATGCTATCGGAAATATTTACGTAGCAGATTATGGTAATAGTAGAATTAGAAAAATCACTCAGGCTGGAATAGTTACTACTATAGCCGGCAGTAACTATGGTTTTGCAGATGGCCCGGGAACTACGGCCAAATTTATAAGCCCCAGCGGAATAGTTTCAGACAAAGCAGGAAATATTTATGTGGCCGATCAGGGAAATAAACGGATTAGGAAAATAGATCAAAACGGAATAGTAACTACTCTTGCAGGAAATGGTAATGCAGGAATAATGGATGGTGCCGGTAATATCGCCACTTTTTATAACCCCAGCGGATTAGCAATTGATGCAGAAGGAAATATTTATGTGTCCGACCAGTTGTCAATGAAAATAAGACAAGTTACCCCAACAGGATTTGTCAGCACAGTTGCAGGAAATACTACGATAGGCTCAGTTGATGGTATAGGAATCAAAGCGAGCTTCAGCTATCCTTTTGGATTAGTTACGGATGCAGACAATAATATTTATGTTGCAGATGCCGGTAACAACAAAATTAGGGAAATTTCCTCCACGGCTGTAGTTACAACTTTTGCTGGAAGCGGTGCAAAAGGATCTCAAAATGGTAATATTAAAAATACAAGCACTACTCAACAATCTACTCTGCAAATTCCAGTTACGGTAGTTAGCCCGCTGATAATATCTTCGACTTACAGCGATGTCATTATACCACAATACGGTTCCTGCAATGCTATTTTGCCAGATTATACCACTACGGCTACAGCTACCAGCAGTTGTAGTGGAAAAATAGCATTCAGTCAGTTGCCGGTTGCCGGAACACAGCTAATCACCGGTTCTTCTGTACCTGTTACCATCACTGCAACTGATGCTTACGGAACTACTGCTGCTAAAACTTTTCAGGTTTCGGTCAATCCGGTTCCAACTGATACGGTGAAAGTAAGCATAGCTGCCAGTTCAACCAATACCTGTGCTGGCGTACCTATCTTTTTTACAGCTAGCGTGATTAACGGTGGCAGTACCTCATCCTATCAGTGGCAAGTAAACGGCAATAATACCGGGACAAATAGTGCTACTTATACCAATGGCATGCTATATGATAACGATCAAATTACCTGCATTGTTACCAGTAGTTTATCCTGTTTGTCTATTCCTATGGTCACATCCAATCGGATTACCGTTCATATTAATCCTAACGTTACGCCCTCAGTAATTATCAGTTCGTCTGCATCTACTGTTTGCGCTGGTAATGCGGTAACATTCATAGCAAAAATCATTAATGGTGGCAGCAATCCATCCTATCAATGGCAAATGAACGGCAATAAACAGAGTGTAAATACTTCAACATTTACTACTACAACTTTGGCTGATGGCGATATTGTTAACTGTGTAATAAATAGCAATGCCCTATGTTTAACCAATCAAACAGCAGTTTCTAACCAGGATACCATTAAAGTTAGTCCTATCCTTATTCCCTCAGTAACAATAACAGCTTCGGCCACAACTGTTTTCTCAGGCACTAAAGTGACGTGTACAGCTGCTACGTTTAATGCCGGAACTGCGCCAGATTATCAGTGGCAGGTAAACGGCGGCAATGTTGGCGCCAACAGTCAGACTTATACCAGCAATACATTTAAGAACGGTGATGTAATCAGATGCAAAGTAACCGGCAATAATAGTGCAGCTTGTGTTATAAATAATGGAATTATCTCCAACGCTTTAACCATTAATGTAAATACGCTTTTAAACGCCATTAAAATACCAACGGCTTTTTCTCCAAACGGAGACGGGATTAATGACCTATGGAACATACCTGCTTTAACCAATTATGCGGATTGTTTGGTGGAAGTGTATAGCCGTTATGGACAATTAATCTACCAGTCTAAAGGCTATAGCAAAGCGTGGGATGGTACGCTTAACGGAAAAATATTGCCTGTAGGAACTTACTATTATATTATCGGTTCTAAAACTGATTTGCAAAGAATTGCAGGGAATGTTACGATTCTCAGATAATTTACAATCGCTATTAATGCTTCTTTTATCACCTAAAAATTATTCTCCTAAAAAACCCCAAACAGCAACACTACAGTTTTGATTATTCCTGATTGCAATATTAGCGTGAACGGACAAAATCGTTCAGGCTTTTTAAATTTTTGATGGCATCACCCATGGTATTGTTAAAATAAACGTAAATACATTTCCCTTCGCTTTGCCAGTCTTTTATATATTGGGCATATTCATACAGGAAATCATCGTCGTAACTTCCTTTATAATTTCCGCCGGGACCATGAAAACGTAAATACACAAATGCCGTTGCCGGCTCTAATAAAGGTGAAGCTGCAGAAGATTTATCATGTAATACAATTCCCATTTGGTAGTTGCTCAGCAAATCATAAGTTTCTTCGCAATACCAGGAACGATCGCGGAACTCCAGTGCTATTTTCCAGTTTTGCTCTGCATCAGCATCTTGTATAGCAAGCATCAGTTTTTCCAATTGATGCATACTTGCAATTTTCAAACTTGGCGGAAACTGAACCAGCAAACATCCTTTTTTGCTTCCGGCATTTGCAATTACTTGTAAAAAGTGATTAACATCTTCTACATTAAAATTAAGTCCCTTGTTGTGGGTGATTCCTTGCCAGAGTTTAAAAGTAAACCTAAAATCTTCCGGAACACTTTCTGCCCATTTCTGAACAGTAACAGCCATGGGAACTTTATAAAACGAGCTGTTGATTTCTACGCTGTTAAACAGGGAAGCATAATAAGTCAGCCTGCTTTTATCCTGAAATTCTGGCGGAAACGATAGTTTATTGGGTACAGGAAGCACCACACCGCTTGTACCGGAATAAAAATTACTTTTTGGCTGATCTGCCATTGATTAAATCATTATCCTCTGAAAAACAAGTAGTTGCATTAAAAATTTGTTTCAGATTTTTATCAGGTAGCAGCCACTAATTTACTTGTACTTCTGTAAACATAAGCGTTAAAAATATGCCTTCTGGCAAACCTTCCGGGAGAATCGGCATTAACCAGTTTGATGTAAATAGCCTTGGGCACATCAAAATATTCATAAATGCTGCCATCAAAAAAACTTACTGTCAGCACCTGCGATTTGTATTCAAAATCCGTCAGTGCAGAAGTTGTGGTGGTCAGCGTGTATTCGTTTAAGGTTTGGTTGCGGGTTTCCGGTGCAATGCTTACCAAAAAATGATAAGCTTCAATAATGGTTTTGCTTTTTTCTTCGGCTGCAAGTTTGTCTTCGTGGCTGTCCTGAAACTTATCCGGATGCCAGGCTTTCATCAAACTTCGGTAAACCGTTTTCAACTCCTGCAACTCGGCATCATGGCTTACTTCTAACAGTTTTCTATAATCAACAATTTTTTTCATAGGATCAATTCGTAGGGTTTATCATTGTTGAAAATGAAATTATGGCATGGATTTTCAACGACAATAATTTTGCAAAGGTACATCTTCTGCCTAAAATTTTAATTTTTGTTTTGGTTTTTGCTGATGCTTCTTTTATCACCTAAAAATCACTGTCCTCACTCCTGTACTTTCTAAAATACCAGGCAATTGCCGAACGGTACAATTGCTTATTCCAGCCGTAACCTTTGGCAAACAGTTCTGGTTGCAAAACATGGAAAAGCAAAGGTTCGCCATGATCGTCCGAATAAAACTTAATGGCATCCGCAGGCAAGTTTACGTTTTCTTCTGCCTGCGGATAAACGCGCATCCTTAATTCTTTTTCCCGGCAAATCAGCAGATCACGGGCAGGATTTTCAGGATCAGGAATGACTTCAAACTGTAACATGGTTATTTAATTTAAGATCATCGGATAAAATTGAGCGGACTATAATCTCAACACATTAAGTTAAAAAGCCATCCTGTAAACAAGCAAAACCCTTTATTTCTTTTGTTGTTGATAAAAACGCTAACGGTATTTTAGCTAAAAATGAGTTATAAAAAGCATGGATAAAAGAAGTATCAAAGCTAAAAACCAATGCTTCTTTTATAGCCTAAAATATCAATTATCTAATTTTTGAATTTATCTTAATTTGAACTTATGGAAAAGCCAATATCCAGAAAAATGCACGGCGGTGCTGATTATGTTTATGCCGCACTTACAGCGGTTTTACCAGAATTAGCTGGTTTTGAGGAAGAAGAAAAAGCAAAATTGCTGTGCCGTATCATCAGTGGCGGAACTTTAGCTTATACGCTTTTAACCCGTGCCGAATGGGGATTATTCAAACTGATTCCTTTTAAAGCACATTTAATGATTGATTTTACCGCAGGCATTTTTACGCTTGGTGCTCCCTGGCTTTTCAAGTTTTCTGCCAATAAAAAAGCCCGGAATGCTTTTCTGGCAATTGGGCTAACCAGCGTTGTAGCGAGTTTGCTGACGGAGCCAGAGGAAATGTAGCTTAATATATTTTGATTTATTTATAGAAAGGCTGCCTGTAAAAAGGTGGCTGTTTTTGTTGATGCTGTTTTTATGGGAGGAAAGTTGTATTGGATTATAATTAAAAAACAAGTTAATTTACCAATTGGTGATACTACTTTTTAATAGTTAAATTATAAAAATATGTCTAGTCATCAATTAATGGTGTTAAACAATCAGGAAACATTTGAAAGTGCTATATGCGATTTGTTCAATCTGCTTGAATCTACAAACACATTCAAAAAGTTTGGAAAAAATGGACATCAGCAAAAAGGCATTGATATATTTTCGCCAGAAAAAGATTATGCTATACAATGTAAAAAGAAAGATTTAAGTAGAAAGGATATTGTTTTGAAAAGAGAACTTTTAAACGATATAGAAACCGAGGTAAACAAAATTTTATCTAAAAATTTAACTATTAAATTTTCAAAATTTTATATTGTTTCAACATTCAAAGACGATCCTGATTTTGATGAATTTTGCGAAGATTTAAAAGAAAACTTAATACTAAATTTGAAATAATATATTGGGGGTGGGATACTTTGCAATCTAAAATCCTTGATCAGAAGACTCTTTTGGCTAAATATTGGCCTAATTTTATAATTACTGAAAACTCTCATGAAAAACAACTTCAAAGAAATTTACAATTAAAAAGTAGAATTAAAATAGATTTTGGAGATTGGATAAATTATTCTTTTGAAAATAGGAAAAGAAGATCTCGAATGATTTTGCGAGATTTTCAGGGCAATCAATATCCAAAATCAAATGAACCAGATGAATATGGTGAATACTCTTGGTTTAAAGCAGAAATAAAAGGTTCTTATCATAATGGATTAGAGTTCTTTCAAGATACAGACATTTATTTTATTGAAAGATTTGAGAACAACTTGTGGGATTATAGAAATTTAAACTCTATAAATGAAAACGTTGTTGCTGTAGGAAAAGTTGGCAGAATAAATTTTTCAGATATTATTGTTTATGATATCAAAGGAGATGAATATCACAATTACCCTCACATCTATTGCAAGTTTAAATATAAGGGTTTACCTTTTGAAAACTTTTATTACTATAATGTAAAAAGAAGTTATGAGACATACGAATTAGAAGATAAAAGATCAACAAAACCTATTTAATCATCTTTGATGCTTAGAATTAAATGCTTTAATCCAGTAACAATTACCAAATAATTTATAAATTTTTCTTCCAAAAATTATCCATATTTTTCAATTAAGTAAACTTGTAAAAAGCTGTCAGCAATTGGCCAATGCATTTGCCAGAATCCTTACTATTTCCATCTTCGTTCTAAAATCCATTCCTTTTCCTTCATGCTGTTTTTACCAGGTAAAAGTTGGGATCAATATTAAATACTTATTATTTAATATTTAATTCTTAACTCGCTGAATATCTTTGGTTTCTACTGATGAATTTGTACATTGCCGAAGCATCTGTGCATTTACAAAGCAAATAATTGACATGAAGAAACTCTTACCTTTTTTCCTTTTTATACTTATTGCCTGCAATGGTTACGGCCAATTGTTAGATTCTTTACAGATAAACGTGGGATCACTGGGCACCATTGCCAAAGATGGTTATCAGCCTTTGTGGCTGGTTTCCAACTGCTGGGGCGCCATTACGGATCAAAAATATGACGCTTCCACTTACGCAGGATTTACCAACGCGAATTATTTTGGTAAAAATTACATCAGCAAATCCAATCCAACGGGTATGGAACAACCGATTTTTTATGTAAAATATGGTGCAAACCTTATCAATAACAATCATTTTCAAACGGTTACCTTTCAGGAAGCTTATGTAAAAGCTGGCTACAAACATCTGGAAATCCGGGCTGGCCGCTTTAAATACATTCCCGGAGAAGTGGATCAGGATTTGTCCAGCGGATCCTTGGGCGTGAGTGGAAACGCGTTGCCCATTCCGCAAATCACCATTGCACTTACAGATTATGTCAACGTGCCATTTACCAATGGCTGGTTGCAGATAAAAGGGCAATTGAGCCACGGCTGGTTTGGTGCTAACCGGTTTTTGAACTCTTATTATCATGAAAAAAACCTGTACCTGCGTGTGGGTAAAAAACGGTTTAAATTTTTTGGAGGCTTGCAGCATTATGTGGAATGGGGCGGCAGAAGGGATGGCATTCAATTAGACCGGTCGTTCAAAGGTTTTTTAAATGTGTTTCTTTCTACAACCAATGCTGATGATGGTTCTGGTATCGATCCAACACAGGCACAATATGCGGCTTACCATGCCGGAGACCAGCGGGGCGTTTTTGAATTGGGTTTTGACTTGGAAACGAACAATTTCCTGTTGCATGCTTATCACCAAACGCCTTTTGACGGAACTTGGGGCATCGATATCAGGAATATTGATAACCTGTCGGGTCTCAGCATTGTTCCTAAAAAAGAAAATGCAGTGATAAAAAAAGTATTGCTTGAATTTATTTACACTAAGCAGGCAGAAAATTATGCTCCGCCTGATAACCGGCAGGCGTATTACAACAATGGTTATTACAAAACGGGGTGGGAATATCAGAACCAGATTATTGGTACTCCGCTGTTTATCAACCGCACCAGGGCGCAGGATTATGTTTATTTTCAGCAAAGAGGTATCAACCTTTTGACTGGAACAGCCCTAATATTCCGGGCAATGCAAACATCATCTACAATCAAATTGTGGGTGGCAATATTGGTTTGCTGCTTCGTTTTAGTGATAAGTTTTCCGGTAAAACAAAGCTTACTTATACCGCTGGCCAGTACGCCGGCAGTGGCCCGAATCTGGGCCAGTTTTACTCGTTACAGGAATTATATTACAGCGTTTCTGAAAGTTTAAAAGTTTCGGCCGGATTTGCATTGGATGCCGGAGATTTCAGCCATAACACCGGAGGCTTGGCAGGCATACACTGGCAGTTCAGGAAAAGTTGAAAGAAGATGAGCTAAAATACAGAGCCTGTACAAATGGCTATCAAAAAACCTTTATGCTTCTTTTATGCCTGTAAATTTCGGTTTTGTAATTAGAAAAACCATAGCAACTATTCAGCATTTTAGGTTGATAAAAGAAGCATAAAATATATTTAACAGATTCTGATCATCTTCATTCAAAACAACAATATTACAAACTCAACCTTCCCTCCTGCTGTTCTTCTTCTAAACACCAAACCATGCGTATTGTAACTTTAGAAGAACACTTCAGCTTACCAGAATTTATAAAAAGGATACCCAAAGAAATCATCACCGACCGTGGCTGGCCGAATGACCCGAACGCTTCGCCAATCATGCAAAAAGCACAGGCTTTGCTGCCCGAATTTGGCGAAAAGCGTTTAAGCTCGATGGATGAAGCCGGCATCAGTGTGCAGGTTTTATCGGTTTCTGGTCCGGGTGCAGATTTATTGCCCGGAGAAGAAGGCATCCGTTTAGCACAGGATTACAACAATCTCCTGGCGCAAAAAATAACTGCTTATCCAAGCCGCTTTGCCGCTTTCGCGCACATGCCGATGCAAACGCCGGAAGCCGCAGCAGCCGAACTGGAACGCACCGTAAAAGACCTGGGTTTTTGCGGCGCCATGATTAACGGCATGACGAATAATCTTTTCCTGGACGATGCTTCTTTTAGCCCTGTTTTATCCAAAGCGCAGGAACTGGATGTGCCGATTTATCTTCACCCCAACTTTCCGCCAAAAGCCATCCGCGATGTTTATTACAGCAATTTGCCGCAAGGTTTAGATTCGATTTTGGCTTCTGCCGGTTTTGGCTGGCACATTGAAACTGGGATTCATATTTTGAGAATGGTTGCTGCCGGTACTTTTGATCGTTTCCCCAAACTGCAGATCATCATCGGCCACATGGGCGAAACGCTGCCGTTTATGATGGCGCGCAGCGAAAACGGTTTATCCAAAGAGTTGCGAAAATCTGACCGGAGTTTAAGTGAGATTTTGAAGCAGCAGGTGCATATCACCACCAGCGGTTTCTTTACGCTGCCGCCGCTGATGACTGCTATTGAAACTTTTGGTATCGACCGCATGATGTTTTCGGTAGATTATCCTTTCAGTGCGAACGAAAAAGGAAAAACGTTTTTAGACAGTCTGGATTTACCGCAAGCTGATCTGGAAAAACTGGCTCATGGCAACGCGGATAAATTATTGAAACTGAAAGTTTAAGCCCGAAAAATAGGTGCTAAAAACAGCATCACAAAATAATTTTCTAAAATAATAGCTGTTATTTTTCACTGTGCCAAACTCGCCACTACCGCATCAAATTCATCAGCGAATATCATCAGCTGATGGATTTACCTTTCTGATTTGTGATCAGCAGGAACTTAAATCGGACAATACCATTAATTACGAACACTAAAACAAAAAAACACAAGCGAAAGCTTGTGTTTTTTCAAGATTAATAAACTTGCGCCAAATGCGAAAAATTATTTTATCGCAGCAATAGCGGCTGTATAATCTGGCTCCTGGCCTATTTCTGGCACTTGTTGCTCGTAAACAATTTTGCCAGCCGGGTCAATTACAATTACGGCACGGCTCAGCAAACCCTTCATCGGCCCATCGGCTATTTTAACACCGTAAACACTGCCAAAATCACTTCTAAAATCAGAAAGCATAGTTACGTTTTTGATTCCTTCGGCACCGCAAAACTGTTTCTGTGCAAAGGGAAGGTCTTTGGAAATACAAAGCACGGTGGTGTTTTTCAAGCCTGCGGCATCTTCATTAAATTTCCTTACCGACCGGGAGCATACGCCGGTGTTTACACTTGGGAAGATATTCATGATCACATACTTTCCTTTGTAGTCGGCAAAGGTTTTGTCTGCCAGGTCAACGCCGGTTAAGGTAAAGCTTTTAACCGGTGTACCAACAGCAGGCAGTTTTCCGATCGTGTGTATGGGTTTGCCACCCATGGTAATAGCAGTGCCATCTGTATTTTGTGCAGAAGAAGCTGTTGCCATAAACAAGCTGGCAAAACCTATAAAAAGCATTTTTAGGCTTTTTATACTGTTATTTTCATTTTTCATATTGATTTGATTAATTATTTAAGACAGGCAAATGTACTGATAAAGGCGCAGATGCCAGATTCGGGGTTAAAAGGCTAACTCGGCCGTAAAGAGGATGCTTCAGCCACACTCAGCATGATAATACAGCAAGTAATACTTCATAAAATCTGCAATACGGTAGACTTAGGGAGTAGTCGAGCTGCTCTATATTTTTCGGTTTTTTGTATCATGCCAAATAATGGCAAAAAAATTAATACATAAAAAAAGGCGATCATTAAATCGCCCTCTTATTAATATTGAAACAGATGCTTCTTTTAGCCACCTTAAATTCTTTACTTTTTTTCTATAAATTTATAAGAAGTAACAGAGTTGAACGTTGCGCCTGCTTTTAAAGTAGTAGTTGGGAACTGCGGCTGGTTGGGAGAATCCGGAAAATGCTGGGTTTCTAAGCAAAATGCAGTGCGTTTTTCATACGGACTTCCGCTTTTACCTTTATCACCGCCTTCCATAAAGTTGCCTCCATAAAACTGGATACCGGGCTGATCGGTATAAACCTGCATCTCGATACCGCTTTTATCACCCCAAACGGTGGCTGCTAGATGTTTGCCTTTTTCTTTAGCATCCAGCACAAAATTATGGTCGTAGCCTTTTCCGTATTCCAGCTGCTGATTTTTCACTTCAATGCGTGATCCAATGGTTTCCGGTTTGGTAAAATCCAGTGGCGTTCCGGCAACCGGTTCTATTTTCCCGGTTGGAATCAGCGTTGCATCAATGGGCGTGTATGTACTTGCATTTAACTGCAATTTGTGGTTATTGATCGTTGTGTTATCACCATTCAAGTTGAAATAAGAATGATTGGTAAGGTTCAAAACAGTTGCTTTATCGGTTGTGGCTTTGTAGGCAATCTGCAAAGCATTCTCATCCGTTAAAGTATAAGTAACGTTTACGTTCAGGTTGCCAGGATAACCTTCTTCTCCATCTTTGGATAAGTAATGCAGTTCCACGCTTGCGGGTGTCGTTTTCACCACATCCCAAACCTGCGCGCTAAAGCCTTTCGGTCCGCCATGCAGGGAATTTGGCGCATTGTTAATGGGTAAAGTGTAGTTCTTGCCGTCCAAAGTAAACTTGCCTTTGGCAATCCGGTTACCATAACGGCCAATCAAAGCGCCGAAATACGAACCGTTTTTAGTGTATTGCTGATAATCTTTCAGGCTGTTGTAACCCAATACAACATCAATCATTTTGCCTGCACTGTCCGGCACCATCAAGCTCACCAGCCTGCCACCATAATTGGTAACTGCGGCTTTTATTTTACCGTTTGTCAGGGTAAAAAGCTGTATCTGTTTACCGTCGATGGTCTGTTTAAAATTACTCGAATCCGGGGTTTGTGCTTGTTCCATAGGTTTTTTCTGTCCGTTTTTGGTTGATGACTGCTGGCAACTACTTAAACAAAATAGCAATGCGGCAGGCAAAATACATTTTCTGAAAGTGTTCATTGGTTATAATTTGCGGGGAAGATAGGTATATATTCTTTCCTTTTAAACCTAAAAAAACAAACAGGGTTTTAGTTAATTCAATGCTTCTTTTATCGGTATAAATTTTATCTGACTCTCCTGAAGGAACAGGGAATCAAGACAGCTATCTTGCTAAGTAGGAAATAAGTTGACAGTAAAAAGCATCAATTTTCTTTCTAACAGTTTAAAGTGAGATCAGGAAATGACCGAAATTTTAAGAGGATAAAAGAAGCATTGCTAAAAAACCATCACCAGAAAAAATAAGTTTAAAAAATCACCTTCAACAATCTATATTTCACCAGCTATTTCATTTTTTTGTTGAGGGAAATAAAATTTAATCCTATTTTTTCAATATTATTTACTATCATGTAAAAAATAGTAACAATTAAACTCGATAAAACATGGATTCATCCTCACTTTTGAAAGAGTATCCTTTTACACCGGCAGTTTGGGATGAAATGTGCATGCAAAATGAAGTTCGGGCACCTTATCAAAAAGTATATGAATTTTTGAAACAGATCAGTACGGAAGATCTCACCCGAAAAGAAGAAATGGCGCGCCGTTTGTTCATGAACCAGGGCATTACTTTTACTGTTTATTCCAGCGGAGAAGGAATTGAGAAAATTTTTCCTTTTGATGTGATTCCGCGCATCATCACCTCTACCGAATGGGATTTTATCGAACGCGGCATCAAACAGCGTTTAAAAGCGCTGAACCTTTTTCTGAAAGATATATATCATAATCAGTTTATCCTGAAAGACGGTATCGTGCCGATCGAAATGATTTATTCATGTCCACATTTTCTGCGCGAAATGCACGAGCTGAACGTGCCGCATGAGATTTACGTCCACATTGCCGGGATCGATATTATCCGCGATGCCGACGGCGAGTTTTATGTGTTGGAGGATAACCTGCGTACACCTTCCGGCGTGTCCTACATGCTGGAAAACCGGGAAATTACCAAGCGCATCTTTCCTGATCTGCTGCCACAAAACAATGTGCGCACGGTGATGGAATATCCGCAGCTGCTGTACAAAAACCTGGCTTCGTTATCGCCGCGGCACATCAGCAAACCCAATATTGTACTGCTGACGCCTGGCATCTATAATTCGGCTTATTTTGAACATACTACTTTGGCGCGCCTGATGGGCATCGAACTGGTGGAAGGCCGCGATCTGGTGGTGCATAATCACCACGTTTATACTAAAACCACAGGGGGTTTGCAGCAGGTAGATGTAATTTACCGCCGCGTAGATGATGAGTTTTTGGATCCGCTGGTATTCAACCCGAATGGTTTGCTGGGTGTGGCCGGATTAATGTCGGCTTACCGGAAAGGAAACGTGGCTATTGTGAATGCGCCTGGAAACGGCGTGGCTGATGATAAAGCGATTTACATTCACGTGCCGGCAATGATCAGGTATTATCTGAATGAAGAACCGATCCTGAAAAACGTGCCTACTTATCAGCTCAACAACCCCGACGAAAGGCAATACGTTTTTAGTAACATGGCCAACATGGTGATTAAAAAAACCAATGAATCCGGCGGTTACGGCATGCTGATCGGCAGTGCGGCCACCGAACAGGAAATGGAAGATTTTAAAGTTGCGATCCTGGATAATCCGCGCGAGTTTATTGCGCAACCGATTATCAGCCTGTCTTCTGCACCTTGTTATTTGAACGGAAAGCTACAGCCGCGGCGCATCGATTTGCGGCCTTTTGCACTTTGCGGGCCGGATGGGATAGAGATTGTGCCGGGCGGACTGACGCGTGTTGCCCTGCGGGAAGGTTCGCTGGTAGTTAATTCCTCGCAAGGCGGCGGAAGTAAGGACACCTGGATATTAAGTAAATAACTTATTTTAAGTAGATAGAACATGTTATCAAGAGTTGCGGATTCCCTTTACTGGATGTCCAGATATATGGAACGTTCAGATGGTATTTTAAGGATGCTGCGGATCAACTACGCCTATTCACAGGATGATATCCCGGAGTTTACCTGGAAACCGGTACTCCAGATATTTTCTTTCCTGGAGGAAGATGCTATTTTTAGCATGGAAAAAAACGGGCGCGAAGTATTGCGTTATATGGTGATGGAAAAAGAAAACGGCAATGCTATTTTCAACCTGATTACCCAAAGCCGCGAAAATGCGCGTTCCGTTCAGGATCATATTACCAAAGAATTATGGCAGTGTTTGAATGAGTTTTACCACATCACCCGCGATGAATTGTTGCTGGACGCACTGAAAACGGATGATCCGATTTCGGTGATGGATGGCCTGATCCGGCAATGTATGTCGTACTATGGCACTGCGGAAATCACGATGGCGCGGGGCGAAGGTTTTTATTATATGAACGTTGGCAAATATCTGGAACGCGCTATCCAGACGGTGAACATTCTTGACGTCAAATTCAGTGAACAGGATTATGATCTGGATGGCGCGCACGATCCAATTTACTGGCGTTACCTGTTGTTGTCTATTTCCGGTTACGAACTTTTTCTGCGGAGTTACCGCTCTACTTTAGGGCCGAGAAATATCCTCGATCAAACCATATGGAACGAGAATTTCCCACGGTCTATTTTGTATTCGGTTACGCGGCTGCAACGGTCTTTCGATAAATTAAACATGGATACGCAGCTGGAAAGCTATCAGAAACTAAAATTTCTAATCGGGAAATTAAATAGCCACGTTAAGTTTTCGGATATGCAAACCCTGGAAACCGAAGGTTTGCGGCAATACCTCCAAACCATTAAAGATGAGCTTTTTGAGATTGGTACTGCTTTTAACCACTATTATTTTGCTTACGATTAATTTCGGTTTTCGATTATTTAACACGATCAATCTTCATCAGTATTCAGCTTAATTTTCTATGCCCAAATTTCATATCACTCATTTAACCAGTTATTTATATCAGGAACCAATCAACGATAGTGCTAACCAGATCATGCTTTATCCGATTGAAGACCAGCACCAGGAAGTGATTGAACATCAGCTGAAAATAACAGACAACCCGCTGATTGAAACCTATAAAGATTATTATAACAACAAGGTTGGCTCGTTTACCAATCCCGGCGTGCATTCTGCATTGGTGATTGATTCTCAGCTTACCGTGATCACGTATCCGCAGTTGTTGCCCGAAGATTTTACCCCGCAAAAACAGCAATGGGATGAACTGCAAAAGTTGCGTTACCAGTTGCCATACATTAATTTTCTGTTGCCGCAGCAATTTAAATCTTTATCAGACGTATTGCAGATTACCAGACAGGAAAAATCGGAGGAGCAAACGCCGCTGCAACTGGCCAAAGCTTTAAGCAATTTTGTTTATCAAAATTTTGAGTACAAAGCAGGCGTTACAACGGTAGAAACCACGCTGGATGAGATTTGGGAACTAAAATCCGGCGTGTGTCAGGATTTTGCCCATTTGCTGCTCGTAATGCTGCGGCTGGTTAACATTCCGGCGCGCTATGTGAGCGGTTACATCTGCCCAAACAAAAACGGAATGCGCGGCGAAGGTGCAACCCATGCCTGGGTAGAAGCTTATATTCCGTTTTATGGCTGGCTTGGCCTCGATCCAACCAATAATATTGTGGTGGAAGACAAGCATGTGCGCCTGGCTATAGGCCGTAATTTTTCGGATTGCAGTCCGGTAAAAGGAACTTATAAAGGCAATGCGCAGCACAACCTGGAAGTAAAAGTTACGGTTGGATATGAAAATGAAAATCACCAGATAAAAGAAGTACAATTGCCGCCTGTTCCGGTTTTTACACCTTTTAATGCTGAACCTCAAAACTCCTTTCGATTATTTATGGAACAGCAGCAACAGCAGTAAATAAATTTTTAGGTGATAAAAGAAGTATGCCATCCGCTCACTAATACTACCTTTCAAAGCTCAACCTTTTGCCTGCTTTCTCGGTCTGGATTTTTCCATCTGCCCAAACCAGATTGCCGGAAACAATTGTGTGGGTGATCTTGGATTGAAATACTTGTCCTTCAAACGGGCTCCAGCCGCATTTATATAAAATATTTTCTTTGGAAACTTCCCAGGGCGAATTCAGATCCACCAAAACCAGATCGGCCCAAAAGCCTTCGCGGATGAAGCCGCGTTTTTCTACCTGAAAACAGATGGCCGGATTGTGTGCCATTTTTTCAACCACCTGCTCCAGCGAAAGCTTTTGCTGATGCACCATTTCCAGCATCGCCGGCAAAGCATGCTGTACCAGCGGGCCGCCGGAAGGTGCTTGCAGATACGGCTTTTCTTTTTCTTCAAAAGTATGCGGCGCGTGGTCTGTCGCGATCACATCAATCGTTCCATCCAAAACGGCCTGCAAAATGGCATCGCGGTCAGATGCTTTTTTAATAGCCGGATTCCACTTGATCAAGTTTCCCTTTGTGGCATAATCATCTTCCGAAAACCACAAATGATGCACACAGGCTTCGGCAGTAATTTTTTTATCTGCTAAAAGAAGCACTGATTTAAACAAGGGAATTTCTCTGGCGGTAGAAATATGGAGCACGTGCAAACGCGTTCCGTGCTTTTTGGCCAAAGCAACCGCCATAGACGACGACAGGTAACAAGCTTCGGCACTTCGAATCCGGGGATGGGTACGAACCGAGATATTATCGCCTACCAGTTGTTTGTAATGATTGAGATTCTCTTTAATGGTGGCTTCATCTTCGCAATGCGCGGCAATCAGCATCGGTGATTCATCAAACAAACGTTCCAGCGTTTTAGGGTTATCCACCAGCATATTTCCGGTGGATGATCCCATGAAAACCTTGACGCCACAAACGTTTTTTTGATCCGTTTGCAAAACTTCATGCAGGTTCTCGTTAGAAACTCCCATATAAAAAGAGTAGTTGGCCACGGATTTTTGAGCGGCCAGCTGATATTTGTCTTCCAGTAATTCCTGCGTCAGCGTATTTGGAACGGTATTAGGCATTTCCATAAACGAGGTAATGCCGCCAGCTACCGCGGCACGTGATTCGGAAGCCAGATCGCCTTTATAAGTCAGGCCCGGCTCGCGGAAATGCACCTGATCGTCAATACAACCCGGCAGCAAATGCAAGCCAGTGGCATTGATTTCCTGATCGGCAGAAATATTTAATGAAGGAGCAATTTGTTCGATAAATCCGTTTTTGATAAATACATCGGCAACAAAAATTCTGCCTTCGTTTACAATTGTTGCTGCTTTGATCAATATGGTGGCCATGCTTCAAATATATAGGCAGAAACGGAGAAAACAGTGGCTTCTGTATCACTCTAACAAAGAAAATACTGAAAGATTAAACCATCTCCGCTCCCATCAGTTCAAACGAAAACTAATCCTAAATTTGCCAACGATTTTTACCCTATAAAAGAAGCATGAAAAAATACGCCCTGTTACTCCTTTTACCTTTAACTTTTTTGCTGAGCCGCTGCGGTGTAAACAAGCAAGTACAACAAGCCAAGGCTTTGGGTAAGTGCCGTTTTGAACTGGTTTCTGCGGATAGCATTTACCTGGCTGGCATCAACATGAACCAATTTAAAGACAAGGAAAATATCAATCTGGGTAGTTTGCCGCGTTTGGCAATGGGTTTTATCAGTAAAAGTATTCCGCTTGATGCACGCCTGACGCTAAGAATAACCAATCCAACCGCAGAAACGGCAGCCATTAACCAGTTTGAATACAAGATTTTGTTGCGAGGCAGCGAAGTGTTTACCGGTTTTGTAAATCACCGCGTAGAAGTTGCGCCTGTTGGCGGAACAACGCGCGTACCGATCGTGATTAGCACTAACGCTTACCATTTACTTACGGACGAGCAAACTCGGGGTGCTTTTGCTGATCTGGTGCAAAACCTGTCTGGCGCAAAGAATTCCACAAAAACAATTATCACCATTAAAATAAGGCCAACTTTAGATCTGGGCAACAAGGAAATAAAATATCCGGGCTACATTACTTTTGAAAAGGAAATTGGCAGATAAGTTCTCAAAACGAAGCCAGGTATCAGAATAAAAGCATGGCGCGAATTATAACATGCTTCTTTTATCGGCATAAAATTGAGGTAAACTTAGCCCTTTGGTCTTTTACTTTCCGACTCTAAACCTATCCGCCAAAACTTAAGCCGCAAAGAAAACCTTATCTTTGCGGTATGCCTGTAACTTTTGAGGACTTAAATTTTAACCGGCAAATTCTAAGTGCCATTGCCGATGCAGGTTATACCGAACCTACGCCGATTCAGCAAAAAGCCATTCCGCCTATCATGAATGGTCAGGATGTGATGGGAATTGCCCAAACCGGAACCGGGAAAACCGCTGCCTACGTTTTGCCTTTGCTGATGAAACTGAAATATGCACAAGGCGATGCGCCACGTGCATTGATTATTTCTCCAACGCGAGAACTGGCCATGCAGATTGAGGAAAACATCAAAGCTTATGCCGCCAATACCGATTTGCGGAGCATTGTTTTGTATGGCGGTTTGGGGCCGAAACCGCAGATTGAACAATTGCAAAAAGGCGTTGATATCATTGTTGCTTCTCCGGGCAGATTTCTGGATTTGTATATTGCTGGCCATATCGTAACTAAAACGTTGCAGGTTTTGGTTTTAGATGAAGCTGATAAAATGATGGATATGGGTTTTATGCCGCAGATCAACCGCATTTTGGAAGTGGTGCCGCGCAAACGGCAAAACCTGCTTTTCTCGGCTACAATGAGCGATAAAGTGCATCTTTTAGCAGGTAATTTTCTGGAGTTTCCAACCGTAATTGAAGTTACGCCGCAAGCAACACCCGCGCAAACAGTTTTGCAGAAGTTATTTTTTGTGCCGAACATGAAAACGAAAATCAACCTGCTGAAAAAACTGCTGGAAGACCCGGAAAACATTACTAAACTGATTATTTTCTGCAAAACCAGGCAATCTGCAGAAGATGTTTTTAAATTTCTGGAACGCAAGTTGGGCCAAGATCAGGTTAAAGTTTTGCATGCCAATAAAGGCCAGAACACACGAATCAACTCGATTAATTCCTTCAAAAATGATGAAGTAAAAATACTGGTTGCCACCGATGTGGCTTCCCGCGGGATTGACGTGAGCGCTGTTAGCCACGTGATTAATTTTGATGTGCCGGTGGTGATTGAAGATTATGTGCACCGCATCGGCAGGACTGGCCGCGCCTTGCAATCTGGCGAAGCGATTACTTTTTGTGCGCCGCAGGAAGAATATTATCTGAAAAAGATAGAAAAACTGATCCGTCAGAAGATAGAAATCCTGCCCATTCCAGAAGGTGTTTTTGTAGAAGAAACCGGTTACGACGAGCGGCAGGAACAGAACAAGGAAATTGATTTGCAGCTGCGTAAAGAGAACCCTGATTTTAAAGGTGCTTTTCATGAAAAGAAATTGTCAAACCAGAAAAGCAATCTTCCAAAGAAAAAAGATGACCGTAAGTTTAAATCTCCAAAGGCATCCAGAGGCAAAAAATCAAGAAAATAATACTTCTTTTGCAGCATGAAATTCAGGATCACACCACTCAACCTGGCAACGGCTGGATTTATCGTACTGGCAGCAGATATCTGGATTAATGGCGCTAAAATTTCCGGTGGCCAATACCAGCACTTCAGCAGTGCCATCAGCTGGATGTTTTTGCTGTTTGCCTTCGCGGTAGCATTTCTGGACATTACTTTTAGAAATTTATTCCCAGAAACCAAAAAACTATGGATTATCGAACTAAGTTTAATGGTACTAACAGCTGTAATGTATTTGTTAGTTAGCTGATTTTTAACAGATTATAATTGATTGCTCATTGCTGAAATTTACTACCGTTAACCCATACTTCTTCCTCAAATGAAAAAAGCAGAAATAAAACTTACTATAGAACTGGATGACCAGAATGTTCCCGA
>JBPBPL010000032.1:0-70779 GCA_050954285.1 Janthinobacterium lividum
GGGTACATCTTCTTGTCGTTTGGTCACACAAAAAGAACATTCCTGACCGGCTTATCTAAACCTATAGCATTATAATGAACTGATTTTTAAACATACTCGTAGTATGTTTAAATTTCTATTAAAGCGGATAGTCATACTTCTTTTACAAATATGAATATAGTGTTGATCTATTTTCATCAGCAAAAACTTTATAACTATTAAGTGAATTTAAAAGTATAAAAAACACTTAAAACTATTTCAAACAGGCTTTAAAAATATAAAATAATAACTTCAAAAGAAGTATTATACTTCAACACTTGAACTAAAATCTTAAACTAAAACATTTTTGGCAAAAAATATTTATATCTTTTACATAAATATTTTATCAATATTTTGATACAGTATGTATATATCAAATATTACATTGCTTGTTAGATTCTTTAATAATTGAATAATTTGTTTAACTTATTTTCAGAATTTTCGTATTAACAATCGAGTCACCGCCACAAGTTATTTATTCAATTTGTAACTAAATATTATCCTATTATCTTTACCCGAAACTTTATTATTACCCGTATGATTAAAAATTACGTTTATAGCCTAATTTTGCTCCTGTTCATGTCCTCTTGCGCAACCAACAAAGATCTTGCATATTTTCAGGATGTAAGCAGAACATCTGTTACCTCAGAAAAAGCTGAACCTTATATTCCGGTTACAATTCAACCCTTAGATATAATAGCACTTAATATCAGCAGCCTTAATCCGGATGCATCCGCAGTATATAATCACGGAGTTGTAAGTAACAATGCCACTACTGTTACAGGAGCAGTTGATGCTACTGCGGCTTCAACTGGATATTTAGTTGACAATGCTGGCAACATTCAGCTGCCTATTTTGGGTAATATAAAAGTATCCGGACAAACGATTCCTGAATTCAAAAAATCGTTAACGGCTATGCTTCAAAAATATTTAAAAGAACCTTACGTAACAGCAAACATTAGTAATTTTAAAGTAACTGTTATGGGTGATGTAGGCAGCCCGAGAGTGCTGAGAGTACAAAATGAACGCATCAATATCACGGATGCTTTAACACTAGCCGGTGATTTAAATGTATCTGCGGTAAGGAGTACAATACTTTTAATTAGAGAACAAAATGGCAGAAGGGAATATATACCGGTTAATTTAAACTCTAAGGATATTTTCAATTCTCCTTACTATTATCTTAAAAGTAATGATATTATTTATGTTACTCCAGGTAAGTATAAAAATACTTTAGCTTTAGATAACACAAACAGAAACTTAGGACTTGCAGCTACAGCAATTTCTTTAGGAATAACCATTCTATATTTTATTATCAAGAGATAAATTTTATATGAATAATAACACCACGCAATATGAGCAGTATGAAAACACTGCAGAAACTGATAACTTTAACCAATTAAAGTATTTTTTATCCCGCTGTTTATATCACTGGCCTCTCTTTTTACTGGGTGTATTAATAACTACAGGCATAGCGTACTATAATTTACGCTCTCAAAAACCATCATACGAAGTTACTGCTAAGCTGCTGGTGAATGACGGTAAACCAAGTGGCGAAAGCAGTGCTTTAGAAAAGCTGAATGTTACAGAAGCGTCTAAAGGCATCGACAATGAAATAGAAATTTTAAAATCGCGGCCATTGGTTTTGGATGCTATAAAAAATTTGAACCTGTGGATAAATTACGAGGAAAAAGGTAAATATTATCAAAAAGATGTGTATGCTACCACCCCGGTTATATTTAAGTATTTATCTAAAGGACAGTTTACAGGCCAGCAGGTTTTAAATGTTATTATACTGGCGGATAATCATTTTGCAATTTTGAAATCAAACGGTGAATCCATTAATGCTTCTTTTAACGATACTTTTTCAAATAGTTTCGGAAGCTGGAAACTGGAAAAAACAACAAACACTGATAAATATATTGGCAAGCAAATCAGAATAACTTTACGTGATCCGGAAGCTGTTTCCAGTGATTACCAGGGCCGGATCAGGATAGCGGCAACTACTCTCGGATCCAATCTTTTGAATGTTAGTTTAAATGATGAAGTGCCTGAACGTGGAAGACTTTTTTTAAATGCCCTGTTTAAAAATTATATTTTAAAAACAAAAGAGAATAAAAATTTTGCAACTGATAATGCTTTAAAGTTTTTAAATACCCGGTTAGATACCATTTCGCGGGAGCTTAATGAATCGGAAAGAAAAATTGGGAGCTATAAAAGCAGCAATAAGTTTACTGATATTTCTGCTAAAGGAGGTACTTATTTAGGCAATGTACAAACCAACGATGCCAAATTGGCTGAACTGAATATACAGCTGGACTTATTATCCGGAATAGAAAACTATGTTAATTCCGCACGAAATGACGACAATGTTCCGGTTACTGCTGGTATTAATGATGGCAGCTTAGGTGGTTTAGTAGGTCAGTTATCTACCGCTATACAACAGCGTAATAAATTACTGGCTACAACTCCTGAAAGCAACCCAATATTTGAACCGATTAACAAACAACTCCAATCAATAAAAAGTGCTATAAAAGAAACGATAAAAGGGGTAAGGTCATCTTTACAGATTACTAAAAATCAGTTACAATCCAATAACTCGAAATTTGAATCGTCTTTTCAGGAAGTACCAGCGCAAGAACGGGAAATTGTAAATATGACGCGGCAAAAATCCTTAAAAGAGGACCAATTTGTTTACTTATCACAACAAAGGGAAACTATAGCCTTAAACTATGCTTCTACCCTATCTAATGTTCAGATTGTAGATGAACCACATGATGCCGGCGTAGTTCCTTCAAAAGCTCCATTGATTTTGTCAACAGCCTTTTTACTGGGTTTACTTTTACCTGCAGGATTTGTATATGGCCGAAATGCAATTAAAAATCAAATCGTTGATAAGCGGGAAATTGAAAGCAGCACCAATATTCCTGTTATTTCTGAAATCAATTATGAAGAAAGCAATTCCTTAAAATCAATTACCAGCCGAAATGGGAATATTTTTGGCGAACAAATCAGGGAACTGCGAACAAAATTACTTCATCTGCATCAAAAGAAAGCAACCGGCAGGGTAACGCTGTTTACTTCCAGCACTTCTGCAGAAGGAAAAAGTTTTATTGCTAGTAGTTTAGGATTGGCCATTGCTGCATCCGGACGGAAAACAGTTATTTTAGAGCTGGATCTGCGGAAACCTAAAATTTCCAAAAACTATGACTTAAGTCAGGATCACTTAGGCATTAGCGATTATCTTACAGGAAGGGTTACAGATATTCAAAAGATTATTCAGCCCTCATCTGTGAGGCCGGAGTTGTTTATTATTGGTGCCGGTTCAATACCAGAAAATCCGTCTGAATTGCTTGAAAATTACCGAATGCAGGAATTGATTGATGCATTGAAAGTACAGTTTGACGATGTTTTGCTGGATACGCCACCTATCCATTTGGTTACAGATGCCATGATTATTTCAGATATGAGTGATGTAACCTTATACATTATCCGACAGGGATATACCTCCAAAGAAGAACTGGATTTTATCAAGCGTATTGCTAAAGAACGCAGATTACCAAAACTGAATATCGTTTTTAATGGCGTTCAAAACCAGAAATATGGAAACAGTTACCATTATGATAACAGTTATTATACGCAGCAAACAGAAAAGAAATCTGTAAAAACTAGGTTTAAAGATTTTCTTGACAGGTTCTGATAAATACATGGGCACAATAATTTTCATTGTGCTTTTTACAATACCTCAATTTTTGATTTCTATTTTTACCGGGCATTTTAACAGGTAGTAACCATTTACATAAACGATTATTTAGTAACAAATGGGACTGAAAGGGCGAAGCCATAAAATAGCGCGAATTTTAGTAATAACAATTTAATAAGAGATTCTACATTTTTTTATAATTATATTTGCAATACTGTTTTTATAATACAAATTTTGCATTGAACATCAGGTTAATTATTCTTGTTGTCATCATTGATAGTTTTTTTACTACATAGAAATCTAATTAATAAACAGCAGAATATTATTATAACAAAATTAAACTTAACACTTCTACTACTAAATAATGGATAAAAACTTAACTGCTGATCATCAGGTGTGGGATTTGGAAATCAAACCTCAAAACAGTGCATTTGATTTACATCTAAATGATGTATGGAAGTATCGCGATTTATTAGGTTTACTTGTACGCCGGGATTTTGTGGCATTTTACAAACAGACCATTTTAGGGCCGCTGTGGTTTTTTGTGCAGCCTTTAGTAACTACGATCACTTATACTTTTATTTTTGGAAATCTTGCAAAAATATCAACAGATCAATTACCAGCTCCTTTGTTCTATATGGCCGGTATTACTGCATGGAACTACTTTTCAGACTGCCTTACCAAAACTTCAACTGTTTTTAAAGACAATGCCGATATTTTCGGAAAAGTATATTTTCCAAGGTTAATTATGCCTTTAAGTATTGTGCTAAGCAATTTAGTTCGGTTTGGTGTACAATTTTTACTGTTTGTTTTAGTGATGGCTTACTATGCATATCATGGTGCTGCCTTTCATCCTACCTGGGCCATATGCTTATTTCCTTTGGTAGTAATATTAATGGCTGCTTTAGGTTTGGGTTTAGGTATGATTATCTCTGCCATGACTACAAAATACAGGGATCTGGCATTTTTACTTGTATTTGGGGTACAGTTGTTACAGTATTCAACTACAGTTATTTATCCATTATCCAAAGTTCCTTTACAATACCGATGGATAATTGCAGCAAACCCAATGACACCTTTAATAGAAACATTCAGATATGGCTTCCTGGGAACAGGCAGTTTTAGCTGGGGATCAATAGGTTATTCTACGATTATGACAGTTTTACTCCTCTTCCTAGGCACAATCATATTTAACAAGGTTGAAAAAAGTTTCGTAGATACTGTATAGGTGTTCTGATACTATAACTTTAAACATCCTATTATGCTAAGTACATCTGCTGCAAAAACGTTAAATTCTTATTTCGACAAGATCCTCATTCTAACCATCAAAAGAAATGGTGCAAGAAGAGAGTTACTTAAACAAATCCTCAACGGACTTGAATATGAAGTTTTTTATGGCGTTGAGGGCAATACGTTAGAAATTAATAATTTAATACATACGGGAATAGTAGATAAAAATATTGATACTATCTTTATAAAAGACAATATAGACTATATGAATATGGGATCAAACCCAATACATATTAACCAGATTGCCTGCTCCTTGTCTCATGTAGAAATGTTTAAATATGTTAGAGATAACAATTTAAGCCGTGTATTGATTTTAGAAGATGATATTATACCAATTGAAAAACACCTAACTTTTTTAGCTGAGACTTTGCAACAAATGCCAAGGAGTTGGGATATACTATACCTTGGTCATATCTATAATAATAACTTTAGTTTTTGGGGTAAACTTAAATATTATCATTTTACCAACTTTTTGTATCAATTAGGGATCAAAACAACAGCTATCATTCGCAAAAGAAACACTTACCCCACCCCTTATTCTACGTTATTGAGAAAACAAGGTGCCCACATTGGCACACATGCGTACGCAATTAGTAATGAAGGCGCAAAAAAGATGATTCCTTTACAAAACCCCTTAAAACAAGCTGCCCCGGATCTAATGCTGATGGATGCAATTGCTAAAAGGCAGGTTGTTTCGTACACTACGAAATACAATTTCTTTGAACAAAACTCAACAATTCATTCTTCGGTTTGGGATGGACAATAAAATTTAATTCTACAAAAACTTAAATCAAAAATTAATGGATTCAAAAAGAATTTACATAGCCGGCGCAGGTGGTATGCTTGGCGAGGCATTTTACAGAGTTTTTAAAGACGATTTTACTATTAAATGTACAGATAAGGATGTTAATACAGATTGGCTGAGTTTTCTGGATTTTAGAGACTTGGAAAAATACAGGCAAGATGTAACTGATTTCAAACCCGACTATCTGTTTCATTTAGGAGCTTATACTGATTTAGAATTTTGCGAATTAAATGTAGATGATACTTATTTGACAAATACAATCTCAGCAGAAAATGCTGTTTACATAGCAAATGAGTTAAACATACCATTACTGTATATCAGTACAGCAGGAATATTTGATGGTAAAAAAGATTTATACGATGATTGGGATATGCCGAATCCGCTTGGCCATTATGCCCGCTCAAAATATATGGGAGAACGTTATGTCGTAGAACATGCCCATAAGTACGTTATCTGCCGAGCAGGTTGGATGATGGGTGGAGGCCCTGATAAAGACAAAAAGTTTATCAATAAACTAATCAAACAATTGGTTTCAGGAAAAAGAGATTTGTACATTGTTGATGATAAAGACGGCACGCCAACCTTTACCATTGATTTTGCCAAAAATGTGAAAGTATTATTTGAAAAAGAATATTGGGGTTTGTATAATTTAGTTTGCAACGGTCAAACAAGCCGTCGGGAAGTTGCAGAAGAGTTGGTTGATTTAATTGGCTTAAAAGATCAGGTTACGTTTCATGATGTAACATCAGAATATTTTAAAGATACTTATTTTGCACAACGGCCTGCATGTGAACGATTAGTTAATAAAAAACTTGAGTTACGCCAAATCAATACTATGCGTGATTGGCGAGTAGCATTAAAGGATTATTTGGATTTGTATTTTTCAGATTATTTGAAAAATAAGTTTTAACCTGCTTTTAAAAATACGATCAAACATTAATTGAATTTTACTAAGCTAAAATTATACACTGATCTCAGCCTGTTAAAGATCAAAGATCAGCCGGTAGTTGATCTGCTGGTTCCTTTTTGCGGACAAGATAGTAAAGAGCGCAACCCGGATTTAAACATTACTATCAGCCGGTTTGATCAATATGAAAAGATAGGAAAAGAAATTATTGAACTAACTTCTCTGGAAGAATGCGATGCCTGCCTGCTGCCAATCAGGTATACGCAAACCAAAAATGACGTAATTTTTGAACAGGAAATTGAGAATTTCTCTAAACAAACAGATCATAGCAACAAAAAAACTTTTGTTTTTCTGGGTTCTGATGTAGATTACTTTGATGTTAAAATTAAAAATTCGCTGATTTTTTGTAACACACTCTATCAGTCCAGAAGAAAAAGCAATGAATTTGCCTTTACTTTTTTCTTTGAAGATTTTATTGCTAGATACTACAACAATCAACTTCCTGTCCGCGAAAAGCCTTTGATCCCAACCGTTGGTTTCTGTGGCTATGCTCCTCCCCTGGCACAAAAACTCGGATTTTATAAGCTAAAAGAAGCATTCCGTTTAGGGGTGAACTACTTGGGTCTAATTAAGAAGTATCCGTCCTTTTCTGCTCATTCTTACCGAGTTCGGGCTTTATTAGCCGTTATGCGGAGTAAAAAAGTTAAAAACAATTTTATCGTTCGTTCTAATTTCGGTTTTGGCGGTCCGGTTGGGGGTTTGTATCCCGGCGGTGTAAAAGAATTAAATGCTTCTTTCAGGGAGGGTTATGTTAAAAATATTATCGACAGTGATTATACCTTGTGTGTACGCGGATATGGCAACAATTCTATCCGCTTTTTCGAAGCTCTGTGCTGCGGACGGATCCCTGTTTTTGTAAACACAGATTGCGTATTACCTTTTGATTTCCTGATCGATTGGAAAAAATACTGCGTTTGGGTTGAAGAAGATGAAATTGGCCGAATACCGGAAAAGGTATTGGCCTTCCACAATAAAAAAACGCCTGAAGAATTTAAAAACTTACAGGTAGAGATCAGAAACATCTGGAAGGAATATTTTACACCGGAAGGTTTCTATAAAAATTTGCATTTACATCTAAGTGTTTGATCTTAATATATATGGTTGCTGAATTTTAACAGCAATACTTAATAAATCATAAAATTATGTCAACAGCTATTAAAGTTGAAAATTTATCAAAAGCATATCAGTTAGGCACCATCGGTACGGGTACAATCTCCAGGGATTTGGAGCGCTGGATCGCCAGGGTACGTGGCAAAGAAGATCCTTTCATGACTATCGGAGAAGCTAACGACCGTTCTGTAAAAGGCAGCAGTGATGTAGTATTAAGTTTAAATAACGTCAGTTTTGATATACAGCAAGGAGATGCCGTAGGTATTATTGGCCGTAATGGTGCAGGCAAAAGCACTTTACTTAAACTATTAAGTCGCGTTACATCCCCTACAACCGGAACCATAAAAGTTAAGGGCCGTATTGCAAGCTTGCTGGAAGTTGGAACGGGTTTTCATCCGGAACTAACCGGCCGCGAAAATATCTTTTTAAATGGTGCCATTTTAGGAATGCGTAAAAAAGAAATCGCCCGTAAGTTTGACCAGATTGTAGATTTTGCCGGTGTAGAACGATACATTGATACCCCAGTGAAACGCTATTCTTCTGGTATGTATGTGCGTTTAGCTTTTGCAGTGGCAGCACATTTGGAATCTGAAATCTTGATCGTAGATGAAGTGCTGGCTGTTGGTGATGCTGAATTTCAAAAGAAATGTTTAGGCAAAATGGGGGAAGTTAGCCAGGGAGAAGGACGAACAGTTTTGTTTGTAAGTCATAATATGGCATCTGTTAAGCAACTTTGTAACTCGGGCATAGTATTAGATAAGGGGAAAATTGGTGAAACTGGAAATATTATAAAAGCAATAGAATATTATAAACAACTTGGTATTGTAAAATCAAATCAAACCTTAAATCATTTAGTTAAGCACAGACACTCACATATTCAAGTTGATACTATCTTGATTAATGGAAACCCAAGTGCCATAGTTGAAATTGATGCTACTTCAAATATTTTTTCATTTGCAATTAAAGGTAAAACAATAGAAACTTTTCAATTGAATATTGAAATCAGAATATTCACTTTAGATGGAATATTGGTTTCGTTTTATAGCCCAGGTCACGTTGATGCTTCGCTAATTACGCTTAATGGTGTGTTTACCATTTCTGATACAATTGTATTACCTGAAACTATGGTATCCGGTGAATATTTGATGAATATTGAACTAAGCTATCCAAATAGTGAACGGTATTTGTTAATTGAAGGTATCACGCTAATTAAAAATGGGGTAACAACTGCTGCCGGTAGAACATTAACTTACAATGATATAGGATTTTTTCTAATGAAAAAGTTTACTGCTTAATACTAAATTTATGCCTGACTTAGCAATTGTAATACCTGCTTATAAAGATAAATATTTAAAAAAAACTTTAACTTGTTTTGCTAACCAAACTTTAAAAGATTTCAATATATATATTGGTGATGATTGTAGTCCATTTAATATTAAAGAGATATGCAACGAGTTCGCAGACAAACTGAATATATCCTATACAAAATTTAATAATAATATTGGTGCAAAAAACTTAGTTCATCAGTGGTCAAGATGCATAAATTTAACTTTAAATGAAAAATGGATATGGCTTTTTTCTGATGATGATTTAGTGGATACGAATTGTGTAGAAAATTTTATTAAAAATATTTCAAATATTGAAAACGACAAATTAGATATATATCGATTTAATACTATTGTAATAGATCAAAATGATATAATAATAAGAACTCCTCCTATTGGACCTGAATTTGAATCCTCAGAAGAAATGGCTTATAATCTTTTACTTGATAAAAGAAGTAATTCCTTAGCAGACCACATTTTTTCAAGAAAAATTTATGAAAAATCAGGTGGTTTGATATTTACTGAATACGCTCAAGGTGCAGATTGGATAATGTCAATATTATTTTCTAAAGAAACTGGAATACGTTTAATTAATAATAGTAACTTTTACTGGAGATATAGTGGCAGTAATATATCAAGCTCTGTTGGAAAAACAAAAATACAGATGCTTGATGGCCATGTACAATTTATAAAGTGGGTGGTCAATCATTTTATTTACCTTAAAGAAATTCAATCTTCAATTAAGTATATTGATATAATTAAAGCAACAAGATTCAATTTCGAAAACGTACTTATACATCATTTTAAAGGTTTGTATATTTCTAAAATACCTCAAATCGTTACTATTTTAAAACATGACTTGAGGATGTCTCCTATGGAAATAATGAAATTTTTATTCAACGTGTTTAACACGACAAATAAATATTTATTTTTCTTACGTAAAACAAAAAGTAGTATTTATAAAAGATTCGCTTTTCATTAATATGATTATTACTAACATAATTAGTGGTCTTGGCAATCAATTATTTCAGTATGCTGTAGGAAAGCAATTAGCTTTAACTAACAACACTTCATTAAAATTAAATATTAGCTTTTTCAATAATCAAAATTTACGATCATATAAGTTAGATCATTTCAATATTGATGCTACTATTATTGAACCCAATGAGTTATCAAAATTTCTCCACTTTTACACTCAGAAAACTTTGCCTTACGAAATATTTAGAAAATTCATCCAATTAGTACCGAGGAAAGACCGTAAACTTTTTGAAGAGCAAAAAGATTGGGACTATGATGAACAACTATTTAAAGTTTCATCTGATGCCTATATTTCTGGGTATTGGCAAAATTATAAATACTTTGAAAATCTGAAACCGGAAATTTTGAAGGAATTGGCTATTAAATCTACTTATTTAATTGGGATCAATAAAGATTTAAATACTATAAAAAATAGTGAAAATGCAGTTTCAGTTCACGTAAGAAGAGGAGATTATATTACTGATAAAGCAGCGAATCATTTAATGGGAGTTGTACCTCTCTCTTACTACACTGATTCAATAAATATTTTAAATAGCAAAACGGAAAAACCAGAGTTCTATTTTTTCTCCGATGATTTACATTGGGTAAAAGAAAATTTTAAAGGCCACAATTATCATTATATAAACAGTGGTGCAGATTATACAGATTTACATCTAATGCAAAATTGTAAGCATAACATTATTGCAAACAGTTCTTTTAGCTGGTGGGGTGCATTTTTGAATCAAAATCCAGATAAGATTGTCATCGCGCCCAAAAACTGGGTTACTAATTCTGAAGTAAATAAGAGAATAGAAATAACATTCCCTTCCTGGATTAAATTATAATATGCTTCCTATTATATCCGTAATTATTCCTTGCTATAACTCTGGTGAATATCTACCAGAAGCTATTAAAAGTGTTAAAGAACATCAAAATTCAGCTTTAATTGAAATAATTATTGTTGATGATGGATCAACAGATCAGATAACAATTGATTTACTTGACAGATTAAAGCATACAGAATGTATTAAGATACTTAATATAAGAAACAGCGGCCCTGCAGCTGCAAGAAATGTTGGTGCAAGAGCAGCGCAGTCCACCTACCTCCTATTTTTAGACAGCGATAACAAAATTTCACCTAAATATATAGATAATAGTATTGAAGTTTTTAATGCTAATAAGAGTGTAGGGGTTGTATATGGCAATCCAGAGTTTTTTGGGGAAGTCGGCGGAGATTTTTACTTTTTTCCACAAAAGTTTGATATGAATTCTATTCTCATCTCAAATTATATAGATACTTGTGCTGTAATTCGAAAAAAAGTTTGGGAAGAAATTGGTGGCTTCGATGAAGACAGAAATTTAACACAAGAAGATTGGGATTTCTGGATAAGAGTTGGCAAAACCAAATGGAAATTTTACTATACAAATGAAGTGATGTTTTATTATAGAATTCGTAAAAACTCTCATGTTTCTATTACCCACAATGATGAGGAAAAACGGAAACTTTTGAAATATATCTATTCTAAACATTCAGATTTATTTATTGATAATTATTTTACTATGGCATCTGAATTGGCAAAAATCAAACACGAAAAATCCAGACCTGTAAAAACATTTATAAAAAAAGTTTTAGGTATTAACAAGTAATAGTTCGAAACGAAAAGGTGCAAATTAATAAATTAGTATCAGTTATTGTCCCCAATTATAACCATGCGCTTTACTTGAATAAACGTATTGATTCTGTTTTGCACCAAACTTATCAAAATTTTGAACTAATAATCTTGGATGATTGCTCTACTGACAATAGTATAGACATTATAAATCAATACAAAGACAATCCACGTATAAGCCATACTGTTTTTAACGATATAAATTCTGGCACACCATTTATTCAGTGGCAAAAAGGGTTTGCTTTAGCCCAAGGAGAAATAATCTGGATTGCAGAAAGTGACGATTATGCAGATGAACGTTTTTTAGAGTTACTTGTAACTAAGTTACATGATGATAACGATGTTGGGGTAGTATTTTCAGATTCAAATATTGTAGATTCTGATAATATTGTTCACAAAAACTATTACAAAAAATTCCGTAATAAACGTTTCAATACTCAAAAGTGGAATGACGACTACAATAAAAACGGCATAGAAGAGATTAAAGAAAATCTTTTTTTTGAATGTACGATTAACAATACAAGTGCTATGATATTTAAAAAAGATTTATTGCATTTTGTTGATTTTGATTACCTGAGAAAATTTAAATATTGTGGTGACTGGTTCTTTTTTGTGTCCCTTTTGATGCACTGTAATGTTGCTTATTTACAGCAACCATTAAATTATTTTAAATACGGAACTGATAATTTTAAAAAAGGCACCAAATCAACTTTAAATTATTTTAAGGAGCGTTTTATGGTGCGTTACTTTTTTTGGAATAAGCTAAAATATTTATTTTCTTTACAGGAAAAATCTCAACTTTATAAAGAATTAGGTGTTGAAATGCGCATTCAGATAAATGAAGTAATTAAAAGAAACAGTAGTTTCTCTGGGACTATTAATTCTTTTAAGATGCTTTATAAAATTAATTCAAATATGTTTTTAAGACAATTGTATACAGCAGGAAGATTATATTTATGGAAAAGTTGAAAATACTTTTAGTATCAAATAATCATATCACCAATTATGCAGGTGCTGGAAAAGTATATTATGAATTGAAAGAAAAGTACGAAGCAGATGGTTATTTTGTAGATAAGGTTGACATAACAGATTTGTATCTACGACCTCAAGGATTATTTGGAAGAATTTTTGGAAAATTTTTCACACAAAAAGTTTATAAATACTTAAAAATAAATGCCTATAAATATGATGTTATTGACGCTAACTTAACTAATATTATAAAATCAAAAGAAAGTTTTGGATTTAAAGGACTATTAATTGCTCGTTCGCAAGGTATTATGCCTTTATATAAAAGATCTTATCAAATAAAACGGTTCGTAGAAACATCAGAACACACTCGCAAAAAAAATCCAATTAAAAGTTTTTTAGGACAATCGATAAGAAAAATTTTTAAAGATTTCACACTTAAAGATTTTCACGACTCTGTTAAATATGCTGATATAATTCATTGTTTGAATCAAAGTGAGTATGAATACTTTTTGGAAATAGGTATAAGCAAAGAAAAATTAGTATTGATTCCAAACGGTTTATCAAAATCACATCTCAGTAAGTTTGAACAAACTAGTTACAACAGAAAAAATAACGATAAAATTGTTTCAATTATAGGAGCATGGCATAATGTCAAAGGGTCTAAAGATTGGAATGACATTGCTATTAAACTAATCGAAGATAAAGAATTTAATTCGATATTGATTTTGGGTACGGTTATGTCTGAAGAATTTGTAAAAAAAGATTTTAATTCTAATATATATCCATATCTTAATATAATTCCACGATATGATCCTTCTAAACTCCCAAACTTGTTAAGAACAGTAAAAGTTGCTGTATCCAGTAGTTACATGGAAGGTCTGCCATATGCTGTGTTAGAACAGCTTGCAGCCGGAATACCTGTAGTAGGGTATGATGTACCTGGTGTTTATGATTTCTTAATTCAAGTAGATAAAACTTTATTAATTACACCTGGAAATATTACTGAGCTTGTTAATAAAGTTAATGAGATATTAAATTTCAGTAACGAAAACTATGAAAAGTTATCAAAAAAGTGTATTGAAGTTTCAAAAAGGTATGTATTAGAAAATATATATCCAATTTTTCTTGACTTGTATGAAAAGGAATATTCTAAGTTTAACTCTAAAAAACTATTTGAAAATTAAATTCACATTTCTAATCTCTAACTTTAATAATTATAGATTAGAAGGTTTGTCTAGTTATAATTGTTTTTATAGCTTATTTTCCAACTCAACCTTTAAACATTTTACAAATTTAGTGTGTACATGTAGTGAGTAATAGTGGCTTGTACAAGTTAATAAAATTTCAACAACTAATTTCTTGTTTCTATAGTTAATAGGTCTTCTTAATAATAAATTCTGAATTGATTATTAATAAAAAGTTTTAGTATTAATCTATTACTAATTCAAGAATTTCCGCATTGAATGAAAATGGAAGAAGTTTTAAAACGTATTAAATTTAAACATGTTCTTACACTAAGACAGCCATAAAATATATTTACATACATGTCTACAGCCATAAAGGTTGAAAATCTTTCTAAAGCATATCAGTTAGGCCAGATTGGCACCGGTACCATTTCTAGGGATTTAGAACGCTGGTTTGCACGGATAAGAGGCAAAGAAGATCCATTTTTAAAGATCGGTGAAACCAACGACCGGGCTAGTAAAGGTATTAGTGGTGTAATTTGGAGTTTAAAAGATATCAATTTTAACCTTAATGAGGGAGATGCCATTGGTATTATTGGCCGGAATGGTGCCGGTAAAAGTACGCTGCTTAAATTACTTAGCCGCGTTACTGCGCCTACTACCGGAAATATCAAAGTGAAAGGTCGCATTGCCAGTTTACTGGAAGTGGGTACCGGCTTTCATCCGGAGTTAAGCGGACGGGAAAATATTTACCTCAACGGTGCAATTTTAGGGATGCGCAAACGTGAAATTGCAGCAAAGTTTGATGAAATTGTTGATTTTGCAGGTGTAGAAAGATATGTGGATACGCCGGTAAAACGATATTCGTCTGGCATGTACGTACGTTTGGCTTTTGCAGTCGCTGCACATCTGGAATCAGAAATATTGATTGTAGATGAAGTGCTGGCTGTTGGTGATGCTGAATTTCAGAAAAAATGCCTGGGCAAAATGGGCGAAGTTAGCCAGGGCGAAGGTCGCACCGTTTTGTTTGTGAGCCATAATATGGCTTCTGTAAAACAGCTTTGTAAAAAAGGCATTGTGCTAGACAAAGGTTTAATCGGCTTTAACGGATCGGTTGAAGGAGCGATCAACTTTTACAAAGAACAGGGAATTGTGAAAGAAGATAAAAATTTGATGCAGCTGATTAAAGTTAAACATGCTGCTTTAACAATTAATCATATCTTAATTAATAATAGTGCCGATGCCACTTTAGAAATCGGGATTGCTGACAATAAATTGGATATCGAAATTGAAGGTTATACTTCCGAAAATCTTCAGTTTAATATCGAGATTAAAGTTTATACTTTAGAAGGTGTGCTGGTTTCGTTTTACAGTCCGGCGCACATGGATGCCGAAATTTTATCCATTCCGTCCGGAAAGTTTGTGTTTAAAGATAATCTGCATCTTCCAGATAATTTTGTTAATGGTGAATATTACATTAATATAGAGTTAGATTATCCTAATATGGAAAGGTATTTAACAATTGAGGGGGTCTTGTTAAATAAACATGGACACATAACTGCAACTGGAAAAGATATAAATTATAATAATTTTGGCTTCTTTTTAATTAAACGGAATGGATAGAAACGATTGGATCAAAAATTATAATAAGTTAAATGATTCTTTTAACAAAACACTGGTTTTTCGGGTTGGCATACAGGCCGGGCTTTATTCAGAAATCAATCACATGTTTCTTGCTATACTCTTCTGCCTAAAAAACAACATTAAGTTTATATTATCTTCTGTAAATAATAATTTTTCTTATGAAAAAGGTTGGGAAGATTATTTTCTTCCGTTCTGCGAAGAAAACAGATCAAAGCTCTATCTAAAATACAATGCAAGAAGCTATCAAATCAAGCCTACAATTCCTAATATTATCAAAACAAAGTTGGTTAAAAAATTAACTGGAATTAATTATTTAACCCAAGACATTTGGACTTTTATACGAGATGCGAAATTTCAAAATGAAACGTTTAATATTCCTTCATTAGAAATTTCCGGAAACTTAGTAAGTGCTTTACAAATTGTTGTAAACCATATTTGGCACTTTCAACCCGCAATTCAAGAAGAAGTAACTACAAAAATTACACCATTAAATCTTCCATCCAATTATGTTGGTGTACACCTCAGAAGCGGTGATAAATCAACTGAAGCTAAAATTTCTCCCGTTCAAAAATACATTGATTATATAAAAAATACAACACCGCTAAAAGACCTTTTTGTACTTACGGACGATTACAAAAATATTAAAGAAATACAAAGATCTTTTTCTGAATATAAAGTTTATTCCTTTTGCCAGGAAAACGAGAAAGGTTTTAGCGAAGGCGCATACAACAAATTAGATAAAGAAGATAAAAAAAAGATCACTATAAAGTTATTAACAGATACAGAAGTTCTATATAAATCCGCAACTTTTATAGGTACATTTAGTTCTAATGTTGGATTGTTTATTGGTATGAGAAGGAATGCTGAGAATTGGTATGGAATAGATGCAAATGAATGGCGGATGTGGTAATTGAATAATTAGACAATACTATTTTACCATACATTTCTAAGAATCGTTGTAATAAAACTTCTAATTGAATGATTCTAAATATGCTTAGATTGTTAAAAACACTGTTAGTAATATTAAAAAATCATTATAATTCTATTTCGTTAGATTCTGATATTTCTACAAATATTAAAATTGGTAAAAATAATCACATCCTGATTTCTACTATTCACAATTCTACACTTGCAAATAATTGTACGATAAAAGAAGCATTGGTATTTTCTTCCGAACTCGACAGTCAAGTAACCTTGCTCCCAGAAGTTATTTTGTTTTCGGCTAAGCTTGCAAATAATATCCATGTTGGCAGCCGGACTGCAATCTCCAATAGTAACGTAGGAAGATATACTTATTTGGCAGGCAATAACCGGATTTTTAATACCACAATCGGATCTTTTTGTTCAATTGCAGAAAATGCAACGATTGGCCATGCAGAACATCCTTACAACCAATTTTCAACTTCACCGGTGTTTTATAAAAAAGATAATCCCTTCGGCACAGATAAATTCTTTCAAAAAGAGGTTAAAGAGTTTATAACTACTACCATCGGACACGATGTGTGGATAGGTTATAATGCGTACATCCGCTCTGGAGTTAACGTTGGCAATGGCTGCGTGATTGGTGCCGGTGCCGTGGTAACTAAAAATGTTGAGCCTTATACCATTGTGGCTGGCGTACCGGCAAAAAAAATTAAAAGCAGGTTTACTATCGAAAGAATACAACAATTGGAGCAGGATCAATGGTGGAATTTAGCAGATGCTGAGCTGGTTGCTTATGCTGAAAAAAACTTTTCAAACGCTGATAAAATTTGAAAACGTACAACCTTTACATTGGAAACAACTATCTGCAGAAGTATGGTACAGCAGAAATTATTAAGCAATTAGCGGTTTATTCTACCATTGTTTCTGAGCCAGAATCAGCAGATTTTTTCTTGTTTCCTGTTACTTATGAAAAGCTTTACGGATACACAGAACATGAATACAATCACTTCAATTATACAAAAGACGAAATCCAAAATTTAAAAGATGAGTTTACCCAGATGGTGGAAATAGCATCAAAGTATAGCAAAAAACTCCTCTTGTTTTACTATTATGACCCAATAAAAAAAATTGAAGTTCCGAATGCAATCGTATTCAGAACTTCTTTGTTAAAAAGTAAAAAAGACAATAATGAATTTGCCATGCCTGCTTATGGTGATGATCTCAGAACAAAAAAACAGCTTGATGATTCTAATTTTTACCTGGTAAAAACAGCATTGCCAAGTGTGGGTTTTCGCGGGCAGTCTGCACCATTGCAGTTACCGGTTAAACTGCAGATTAAAAGAAAAATCAATCAACTATTTCAATCTTCCGGCATTAACAAACCGTTTAACTTGCATTACAATTTTGGCTATTTGGCCAGGCGTGATGCTTTGGTTTCCTGTATCAAAAATTCAAACATCAAAACCGATATTAGTTTTACCACGATGGAACAAAGCTGGGACCCTGTAAACGGGAAAATGCCTTTTGTAAATAATGTTTTTGATAATCAATACAATATTTGTGTAAGCGGTCATGGCAATTATTCTTTCAGATTATATGAAATTTTGAGTGCGGGCCGTATTCCGGTTTTCATCAACACGGATTGTGTTTTACCTTTTGAAGAATTTATAGATTGGAGAAAACACGTAGTTTGGATTGAAGAAAAAGATGCTCTAAAAACAGCTGAACATTTGTTTCAATTTCATCAATCCAAATCTGCGGAGGATTTTTTACAATTGCAGCAAAACAACAGAAAGTTGTGGGAAAAATACTTTAGTAAAGATGGCTTTTATGAAAGTTTACATCAATATTTTCCGCTATTGTATAACTTGTAATTTAGTTTTCATCATTATAAATTAGTAATGCACATTGATAGCTCCATGCAAAAGCCGTTATTAACTATCGGTATTCCTACATACAACCGGGCAAAATACTTGGATCGTTGTTTAAATTCAATATTGATGCAGTTTGATGGTATTGAAAAAGACTTAGAGCTGATTATTGCAAACAACGCTTCCACTGATCATACCAAACAAATAGTGGATCAATATTCGGAGAAAATGAAGATTGATTATTATGAAAGAGAAATCAATTTGGGTCCGGATTCTACTTCTTCGCTTTGTTATGAAAAAGCAAAAGGCAAATATGTTTGGGTTTTAGGAGATGATGAATATTTGATTGACGGAAGTTTAAATATCATTATTAATTTATTAAAAGATAAAGATTATGGCGATGTTTACTTGCATTGTATTCCATTTCATGATGAAGCTGATGTTGATGAAACACCGGTAAAAGAAGCACAGAAAATCATTTACAATGAGCCGGTAGAATTTATAAAAAGTATTCATTACTATGCTACTTTTATCAGTGGAAATATTGTGAACAAGGAAATATTGAAAGGTGATACAAGCTATAAAAAATACCTGAACACCAATATTGTACAAATTGGCTGGACGATTAAACCAATCTTTGCGGCCAAAGAAAACTTGTATGTACAAACGCCCTTGTTTGCGGCAAAACAAAACAATTCCGGCGGCTACCAGTTTGTAACCACTTTTGCTAAAAATTATAACTTTATTTTAAAATCTCTGGTTAAAGAAGGTTATGATAAACGGATTGTTGATATTACCAATATTAATTTAATTAAGAGTTACTTTCCGGCAAATATCATCAAGCTGCTTTATTACGAAAACCGTTTTAATACCGAAAAACATTTTTCGGTATTGTTTAATTCTTTTTGGAGATATAAAAGTTTCTGGACTGATCTTTTTCCGATTTATGGAAAATACTGGATGAAAAAGTTATCGGGCAAAAAGATTGTCAGATACCAAAACAGTTCTGATTAGATGAAAGTTTTGTTATTTGGCGACGCACCGATGGCTTTAAACGAAGGCGGTATCAATCAAACTTTATACAACCTGTTTTCATTTATTGCGCCGCAGGACTTTATGGGAATAACGGAAGTTGACCAAAAAACGCTGCGGAAACTTGGATCTACCGAACCGTATACAAACCGGTATAAAAGTTATAAACTTAACCTGATTAATATTCCGGTTAATCGGTTTACAAAGTTTATAATACCAACGATCAACCGGATCAACTTTTATATTTTTCAAAAAAACGCTTATAAAAAACTAAAACAAGAAATTGCATTATTTGCACCGGATGTGATTATTTCTTGTTCCAACACTCCATCGGGTATTTTGATGCACGACAAATTACTTGATAAAAACAGTATCTCTGCCCCGGTTATTCCATACTTTATGGATGATTGGATGTATAAAAACAAGGAAGATAAGGTTGGAAAATTGGTGCACAACACCATCCGGAATATGCTGCAGAAAAACCAATATTGGATGATGATTGGTGAAGAACTCGGAAACTTATTAGCAGAACGTTATCAGACAAAACCGGAAAAGATTTTATATATCAGAAATCCGGTAGATTTAAGTGATGCACCGAAAGATAGTTCTGCCACGCCACACGAACCTTTTAAATTTGCTTACGCCGGTGCCCTGTGGCCCATGCACTTTGATAGTTTTCTGGCGTTTGCAAAAGCGTTACAATTGCTTCCAACCAAGCAAAAAGCACAACTGATACTTTATACGCAGGAGAGCCAATGGAGCTGGCGCAAAGCTGAATTGGAACCTTTAGGTATAATTTACGGCGGACATTTACCTTATCATCAGATTCATCAAAAACTAAACGAGGCAGATGCATTACTAATTACGGCTTCTTTTAGTAAGGAAAATTACACGCATTCTACCGGATCTTTGCAAACAAAAATTACGGATTACTGCAAATCCAAGCGGTTAATTGTAAGTTGTGCACCAAATTATGCAGCCAATAATAAGTTTATAAAAAGCCGCAATTGCGGAGTTTGTATTGAAACCGGTGATGTGCAAAAAATTAAAAATCAGGTGGTAAAAATAATAAATGATTATAGTGATTATCAAAATTTGGTAACCAATGCTTGGGATACTTTGCATGATTTTTCTAAGGAAGTAGTTCATCAGAAAATTAAAGATTTTTTACAACTGAGTTTGCAATAGTGCTGTTTAATCGATCCAAATTAATTAACATAATATAATTGGTAGTTACAAAATTAGTCAGTGGTTTAGGAAATCAGTTGTTACAATATGCAATGGGCAGGCAATTATCACTGCTAAAAGAAGTACCACTATTGTTGGATGTTTCTTTCTTCAAGGATCAAAACTTAAGGAGTTACAAGTTAGATCATTTTAATATTAATGCAGAAATTGCAACAAAAGCACAACTTCAACCTTTTGAACAGGAAATTGCCCGTTACAATAACTTGCACCAGCAAACTTCTTTGTATGCAAAAGTATACCGCAAATTGGAGCCTGTTCTGTTCCCAAAACATACTAAAAACTACTTTAAAGAAGCTACCTGGTGGATATTAGAACCCGAAGTTTATAAAACACCAAGCGATGTTTATATAGAAGGTTACTGGCAGCATTATAAATATTTTGAAAACTTACAGCCCGAAATTTTTAATGAACTTATTTTAAATAGCTATTCAAACTTAGATACAATTAATTGGCTTGAAAAAATAAAAAATGATCCTTTTGCGGTTGCAGTTCATATTCGTCGCGGTGATTACGTAACGGACTCCGGAGCCAACTATCTAATGGGTGTTTTACCGGTTGATTATTATAACAAAGCTATTTTGTATATTAAAGAAAGAATTACTGATCCGAACTTTTATTTTTTTTCGGATGATCTGGAATGGGTAAAATCCAATATAACAACCGGTACAATAAACTTTTATGTTGATCAAAACCCGGATTATATTGATTTGAATTTAATAAGGCATTGCAAACACCAAATTATTGCAAACAGCACTTTTAGCTGGTGGGGAGCATTTTTAAACCGCAATCCGGATAAAATTGTAATTGCGCCACAGCAATGGTCGCCCCGGGAAGATGTTAACCGAAATATACATTTGCAGTTTCCGGATTGGATCAAACTTTAAATTTACCCGATAAAAGAAGCATCTATGTTACCAATAATCTTTAATGGTTGAATTAGTTTCTGTAATCATTCCGAATTACAATCATGCTAAATATTTAAACCAGCGCATTGATTCTGTTCTTCAACAATCTTATCAAAACTTTGAAGTTATTATTTTGGATGATTGTTCTAAAGATGAAAGTAAACTCATTATTGACCAATATAAAGATCATCCGAAAGTTAGCAATACTGTTTTTAACCGGCAAAACTCTGGTAGTACCTTCCTACAATGGGAAAAGGGAATCAAATTAGCTAAAGGAAATTATATTTGGATTGCAGAAAGTGATGATTATGCTGAAGCGGAATTTTTACAATCTTTAGTAAATATTATCAACTTAAATAATAATGTTGGACTGGCTTATTGCGGCTCCAACACGGTTGATGAGCTTGGAAATAAGTTGGGAAGATTGGTTCAGGAAATACCAAATAATCAGAATGGATATTACTTAAATAATGGTTTTGATGAATGCAGGAATGCTTTCTTTTTCCATCCGATTGTACCTAATGCGAGCGCGGTAGTTTTTAAAAAAGAAAACTTCTATAAAGCCGATGCTTCTTTTAAGCAATATAAAATTTGTGGCGACTGGCAGTTTTGGATAGACGTTTGCTTTGATAATCACATTGCTTATTTACCGCAATGTTTAAACTATTTCAGGCAATCCAACACTTCCGTTAGCCGGTCAGATCATTATCAAAAAGATACTTACAAAATATTTTTGTTAGAAAAACTGAAAGTAAGTTTGTATGCTTATGAAAAAGTTAAACATCAAATTGCACTAAAACAGAAATTTAGATACTTTGATGTTTATATATTCAGTGTTTTGTTAGAATCTTTCAGGAAAAGAATAACACTAACAAAATCTGAAATTTCATTTATTACAAAATCTTTGTGGTACCTCTCTCCTGCCTGTATTCTTGTTTTTTTTAAATCAGTAGTTGACGTTGTTTTATTTGGAATTAGAAAAGTGATCAGAACAATCAGTAAAAAACCAGGGCTAAAAACAGCATGAATGTTTTTATAGTTTGCACCGGTTTAGGTCATATTAACCGCGGATATGAATCATTTACCCGCGAATGTTTCGATGCAATTAAAGATACTCAGGTTTTTAACTTGTATCTGATTAAAGGCGGTGGAAAGAGTACAGGTAGAGAAATCGCACTTCCAAACCTGCCGCGCCAAAAAAAAACAGCACAGTTTTTAGCCAGGATTTTTCCGTTTGATGCTTATACCATTGAACAAATTAGTTTCTGTTTATCACTTTTACCATTGATAGTTACCAAAAAACCCGCTGTAATTTATTATAGTGATTTTACACTTGGAACGTACCTGTGGCATTTAAGAAAATATCTAAATTTTAAATACAAGTTACTTTTTTCCAACGGTGCACCAAACGGGCCACCATTTAAAACGGAAGACCATGTGCAGCAGCTTTTACCGGTTTATTTAGAACAGGCAATTTCGCAGGGCGCACCTGCAGCTATGCAAACTTTGCTGCCTTATGGTTTTAATATTGATATTGAAGAAAGATTAAGTGATCTTAAACAAAAATATGCAATCAGGAAGAATTTGTGTTTTTTAGCTAATCAAAAAATTGTCCTTTCTGTTGGTACGGTAAACGGCCATCATAAACGGATGGATTACCTGATAGAAGAAGTTGCTAAACTCGGACAAGAATATTTTTTGGTTATATTAGGCCAGTTTGAAGCAGAAACGTCGGCGTTGGTTACCCTAGCCGAAGCAAAATTAGCCGGTCGGTTTATAATTACAAGTGTTCCTTTAGAGCAGGTAAAAAATTATTATTTAGCTGCAGATTACTTCGTTTTGGCATCTTTAAATGAAGGTTTTGGCCGGGTTTTAATTGAAGCGTTAAGTTATGGTTTACCTTGTATTGTCCATGATTATGTTAATGCAAAACAGGTATTAGGAGATTATGGTAATTATGTTAATATGAGAATCTCCGGTGAGTTATATCTGTATATTTTAAATTTTAAACAAAAAAGCACTCAAAACCAACGAATCAAAACCGCATATCAACTTTACTCCTGGCACAAATTAAAAGATCAATATTTAAAAATGATTTGTAAAGCTGGCGCATAATTTAATAAGAAAAGATTTTTTAACTTGCTTTCTATAATTATTCCTACATACAATCGTAATGATTTACTTAGTAAATGTTTGGAAGAATTCAATCCAAAAAATCAAACTATTAAAGTTAATTATGAGGTAATTGTTACTGATGACAGTAAGCATTATGCAACCAAAAGTTTTATAAAAGATCATTTTAATTGGGTTAAGTGGGTTCCTGGAACGCAGCATGGGCCAGCTGCTAATAGAAACAATGGTGCTAAATATGCAAAAGGAGACTGGCTGATTTTTATTGATGATGACTGTATTCCTGATAAAAATTTGTTAAGTGTTTATCAGGATGCAATTACAGAATACCCAGATATATTAGTGTTTGAAGGTTGTATTAAAGCTGATCGGGAACAGAGTAGTTTTGCTGAAGAGTCTCCCGTAAATGAAACAGGAGGATATTTGTGGTCCTGCAATTTTATGATCCGAAAAAATCTCTTTTTGGAAACTTTGTTTGGCTTTGACGAAAAATTTCCTTTTGCAGCAATGGAAGATGTTGAACTTAATTACCGGATAAATAGATTAGGTTTAGCTAAGAAATTTCTTGAAAAGGCTTATGTTATACATCCCTGGCGGCTGCAAAGTAATATTTGGAAAATAACTTTAAACAGGTTTCAATCAACTTTATATTTTTTAAGAAAACATCCTGAAAAAAAACAAGAAATTAATTACAGATATTATTTAATTGCATTTTACCATTCGCTTATTAAAAACACATTTAGAAATGCTTTAAAATATCGCTTTAGAGGTTTTTTTCAGAAATTAATATACGATGGATTGCAGTTGTACTTTTCTGTTTATACTCTGCTATTTAAATATTAACCCACAATTAACAAATATTATTAACAGATTAACAAATATTTTTACTTAGTTTACAAACTAATTTATTACAAACTTTTTTGCTGCGAGGCTCGTACGCATTAAAAGATTTGACTAAGTAAAAAAAGCATCGTTGTGGTGGTACAAAGTTCTACACAGTTAATAATTATTTCCCCTAAAAAAATAATTAATAGATTTAAACCTATTATTAAGTTATTGCGCGGGCTTAGCACTTCCTTAATAAAAATATTCAATACTCGCGTTGTTCACACATTTAAACTTAGTTCTTCTAATTTTGGTGGTCCAAAAGAAGCATTGCTAACCTTTGCAGATATTAACCGATATGTTGATCAGAAAAAAAAGCAGGGCTTTGACTATTTTTACTGGCATTTTTTTGGTGAAGAAATCAACATTAAAGAACCGGAATATACCATTGGTAACCCGTTGCCTGGTGCCGAAGTTACTAGTTATACAACCATAAATACTGAGTATGTATATGCTATGCCTAATATCAGAATCTACAGTAAATATTTTTTTACGCTAACTGAAGATAATTATTTGCTTGCTCCTGTATCTAACATTTATGGAGATGAAAAAAAATCACATCCGGCTTTCGCAACTTTGTTTTTACCGAAATGTAAAAAATTAAAAGGTCGGTCAATCATTATTCGTGGTGGAGCTTACTGGCATAAAATGCAAGATGGTTTGCCGGCTTTATATCTGGCAGAGTTAGCTGGTTTTGATTTTAGTAAGATTGATCATTTTATCATACAGGATGAAAAAATCAGTCAAAATAGTATTTTTACAAGGATTGGTATTCCGCTTGAAAAACAAGTTAGGCTTTATAACGAACACGATTGCTATCATTGTGATGAACTAATATTTTCTTCCTGGTATAACCGGAAAGGAAATTGGTATATTGATTACCTAAACCGGGTAATTCAACCTAAAAATGTTACTAAAAATTTCCCGAAAAGAATTTATCTCAGTCGCTCACGGGTGAGTACCAGAAAAGTATTGAATGAAGATGAAGTGGTTTCATTTTTGAAAAAATATGGTTTTGAATGCATACACAATGAAGATTTATCAACCGATGAACAAGTTGAATTGTTTAAAAATGCAACCCATATAATATCCTGTCACGGATCACAATTAACAAATATTATTTTCTGCCAACCTGGCACAAAAGTTTGTGAAATTAGGCATATCACCCATAAAATACACTACCGTAAAGCATTTCATGATTTATCAAATGGTTTTGGATTGAAATATTATTTACTTTACACTGCACTTGGAGAACAATATTTTGATGAAAATAATACGGTTATCGAAACAGATACACACATGTATATAGATCTTGCTGATATACAATTGATGCTCGAAAAAATGCACTTAAAAGAAGTTGAATAATGTTGGAACCCTTAGTTTCTGTAATCATACCTACTTACAATTATGCAAAATACATAGTTGAAGCCGTAAATAGCGTTCTAACACAAACTTATCCTCAAGATAAAATTGAAATTATTATAATAGACGATGGCTCAACAGATAATACATTTGAAATTTTAAAAAATTTTATTGAAAACAATATTATTTCATATAGCTTCCAAGAAAACAAAGGAAAAGCTAATGCTACATACAATGCTATACAAAAGTGTCAAGGAAAGTATATTTTTAACTTAGATGCAGATGATTACTACCTGCCAACAAAAATAGCAGAGTATATACAAGTTTTTGAAAGCATTGAAGAAATTGTACATGTTGCCGCTCCTGCAAAAATTTTTTTTGAAGAAAAGAATTTTGCTAAAAATGAGATTCTACCAGAAGATATATTGAATAAAGTCTTAGATGGAAAGTGGTTATTAAAACGTTTCTACAATAATAACATGCTTTTCGGTGGTGGTACAACTTACGCTGCGCGTGCTTCTACATTAAAAGCAATTGATATTCCAACTGGGATAGATATGTACATTGACGAATTCTTGATTTTAGCGATATTACCGTTTGGTAAAAGCTTTTATATTAACCATCCCCTATCTGTATGGAGAATACATGGTAAAAATTTTTCAATATCTAGAGTAGTACAACAAAATCAAATTAATAATAGAAAAAGACTATTAAAATCATCTGCTACTATTTTGAAGTATTTGGAAGATCACAATTATGATAAGAATATAATAAAAATTTATCAGATTCAAGATCTCATGAGATATATGTTATACAAAGAACTTTTGAATGATAAAAAAGTTTCTGATATTTTTAAGTATGCTTCAAAAGTCCTTTTTAAGATTAAACCTAGTTGGAAACTAATTAAAACTTATAATTTATTAAATCGGTTAGTGCCGTTACCGATAGTTAATTTAATAAATAGAAATAAGACATTAGATCATGAAGTTTAACAATTCAGCATCCTTCAGTGCTATCAATTTATTAAGAAGAGGCTTAGAACCTGTTTAAAATTTACTCAAATTCTTTTCGATGTTTTTTTATGAACCTAAAATTTTGATTGTGCTGTATTTTCTTTCTAATTGTACCGATTATGAAACCAAAAATTACAGGAATAAAAGAAGCATAAAAATTTTTGATACAAATCAAAACAGGCTCTTAATATTTTTTTGATGAAAATAATTTTTATTTGTGGGGCTTTAAAGCCTGGATATGATGGAGTTGGAGATTATACACGAAGATTATCTGCAAACTTAATTATACAAGGTGTTGAAGTAGCCATTTTAGCCTTGAATGATCAGTTTATTGCAGAAGTGATATGCCAAGATCAAACATCCGATGGTGTCAATATCAATACATGTCGTATTCCTTCAAATTGGAACATTATACAACGTATTAATTATGCTAAAAAATGGATTATCAGCATCAATCCAGATTGGCTAAGTTTACAGTACGTTCCTTTTTCCTTTAACTCAAAAGGGCTTCCTTTTAATTTGAGTAAACATTTATCAAAACTTACTTTTAGTAAACGTTGGCATATCATGTTTCATGAACTTTGGGTTGGTATGAGTGAAACAGCAAGCTTGAAACATATTATTTGGGGAGAAATTCAAAAAAAATTAATTAAAGATTTAATAAATAAAATAGAACCTAACTTAATTCATACACAAACTAAACTTTATCAGATACAACTTACTAAATTAGGATTTAAAACCAAGTATTTACCACTTTTTTCTAACATAACCGTCGGAAGTAACTTTAAAGACCAACATACTTTTAGTAAAAAAAGCAAAATCAGATTAGTAAACTTCGGAACTATTCATCCAACAGTTCCTATTGAAGAGTTCGCATATGAAGCTGCAATGTATGAAAAGAAAACAGGAACAATAATTGAATTAATACTAATTGGTCGTTGTGGTGCTGAGCAGAATAAATGGATTAATGTTTGGAAATCATCTGGATTAAATATATCTGTCTATGGAGAACAATCTTCAGAGGAAATTTATAGTATATTTAATTCTTCAACGTTCGGTATAACTACAACAGCACTTTCATTGATAGAAAAAAGTGGATCAGTTGCAGCAATGTTAGAACTTAATTTACCTGTCATATGTGTATCAAATGCTTGGAACCCACGAGGAATTTCTGATTTACCTAAAATATCTGGAATTATTGAATACTGTATTGGAAATTTTGAATCCTTAATGACAATGTCTCATAACACGAATATTAGTTATTTAGGGGTTGTAAAGGTATCTGAACAGTTAAAAAAAGATATTGTAGCAGCTTCATTTTAATTTTAAAAATGGTTGTGTTCTCAAATGTATGATGAGTTTCTTTTATTTAAAAAAACAAATACTTGTGGGCAGATTGTTTCCATGTTTATAGCTAAAAAGAGTTGCTGCTGTAAAAAAATATTATAAGTTTTTATAGCCATCATACATTTGAGAACAGTACCTAATTTAAAAAATATTAGATTTTTAACGCACTAAATGGAAATCCTACAAAACATTCCTATTCTTATAGCAAGTGATAACCATTATGCTGTTATGATTGCAGCTTTAATAAAGTCAATAGAAATAAATCACAAAACGAGTGAAAACATTATTTTTACTATTATAGATGATGGAATTTCTAAAATTAATAAGAATAAAATCCAGAATTCAACTAATTCAGAGTTAATACATATCCGTTGGATAAAACCAACAGACGTTTTACCGACCGGAATTAATATTCCTATAGATACTTCTATTTATCCTATTACAATTTATCTAAGATTATTTGCCCCATATGCTGTAGGTTTAGAACATAAAAAAATAATTTATTTAGATGTAGATATGATATTGTATGATGATATTTCTAATTTGTATCATACAGATATTGGTGATAATATTTTAGGTGCAGTCCAAGATTATATGCCAACATTTGGTCATCCACGTGCTATACCTAACTATAAGGAACTTGGAATTTTACCAGAAACAAAATATTTTAATTCTGGATTGCTGCTAATTAACTCAAAAAAATGGATAGATGAAGATATTGCTAATAAAGTGATTAAATGTATGAATGAAAATCATGTTCACATCATTTATCCTGACCAGTATGGATTAAATATAGTTTTACGTAACTGTTGGTTCGAAATTGATCGTGCTTGGAACTGCAGTGCTTTATTCGAAGAACCTACAAATCCATTTCTAATACATTTTATAGACATAAAACCAATTTTTAAGTCTTACTATTCCTTGCCGAAACATAAAGAAGAATTTTATAGGCTTTTGAGATTAACTGCTTTTAAAGATTTTAAAGCCTATTCTGATTACAACAGGCTATTTAAAAAGGGAATTACAAAATTTAAAAAAAAAATTTGTAAGTTGATTACTAATATCAAGTTTAAATAATTTGAAATTAAGTCTACTTTTGAGTCTCAAGTCATTTTATTAAGATAGTTTTGATGAAAGTTTCAGTTTGCATTCCTACATATAATCAGTCGCAGTATTTAACACAAGCTATACGTAGCGCATATAATCAATCTATAAAGCCGGTTGAAATAATTGTTTCAGATGATTGCAGTACTGATAACACGTATGAAGTATTAAATACCCTATCAAGAGAAATTCCAGTATTAAAGATAATTTTACAACCTATAAACTTAGGGATTGCAGGTAATACAGACAGTTGTCTCAGGCTTGCAAAGGGTGATTTTATTATAAGACTCGATTCTGACGATTATCTTTCGTCTAAATATATTGAAAAACTTTCAAATTTATTACTAAAATATCCTCAAGCTGGTTATGCGCATGCAGCAGTACAAGAGATAGATCAGTATGGGATTTTTTTACAAAAACGTCAGTTAGCAAGAAGATCTGGTTATCAAGATAGTATAGTTGCTCTAAAATCTGCTGTAAAAGGTTATCGAGTATCTGCAAATATTATTATGTTTACTAAAGAGGCGTTAAAAAGAGTAAATTACATTACTAATAGGCCAAATTACGTTGAGGATTATCACCTGTCTGCTTCACTTGCCGCAGCTGGATTTGGTAATGTTTACTTAAACGAAACACTTGCTTTTTACAGAGTATGGATTGATTCTGGGAAGGCTAGATTAAGACGTAAGTTAATGGAGATAGTTGGTATATACAAAGTATACCATGAAGTATTAGAACCAGCGTTTTTAAAAAGAGGTTGGAGTTTAAACGGAATTAATAGAAATAGATCCTTAGTTGCTTCAGTGCAATCAGACTGTTTAAGTTGGAATGTATATTCAAATGAAGAAAAAGTTCAGCTAAAAGAAGCGTTAAAAACCTTATCATCATCACCTAAAGCAAAAGGGATTGCTTGGTTATATTTTAACGGATATGGAAAGTATTTAGATTTTTACTCAGGAGTAATAACCAAATTGAAATCAGGCATTAAGCAAATACTTATTAAATTAAAATATTAGAAATGTTAATATATTTAGTGAAACCATACGTATAAGCTCTTACAAGTTATTAATTTTTTAAATTGAGAATTCTATTTTTATCTCACAATTTTTATCCTGACATCGGAGGAATTGAAGTCAATTCTGATATTTTAGCACAATCATTTTCAGCCTTTGGTCATGATGTCCATTTATTAACTTGGTCTAAAGATCCAAAGAATAAAAGTTTTCCGTACCCAGTTATTAGAAATCCAAGCAAAAGCAAACTTTTTAAAGAACATGCTTGGGCTGATTTAATATTTGAAAATAATCCTAGCCTTAGGTTAGCATGGCCTAATTTGTTTTTCCGGAAACCTTCTGTAATTGCTTTAAATACTTGGATTTCTCGAATCAATGGTAAAATAGGATTTCAGGACCAAATCAAATTATTATGGTTAAAAAGAGCTAGTAAAGTAATTGCAGTAAGTGATGCTATAAGAAAACGTTGCTGGCCCACTGCTATTGTTATTGCAAATCCATACCGTAGTAACGAGTTCAGAATTATTCCTAATATAGAAAAAACTAAAGAATTTGTTTTTTTAGGAAGACTTGTATCTGATAAAGGAGCTGATCATGCAGTTAAGGCTTTAAAGCAATTGATTATGATTAAACCCGAATTAAACCATTGTGAACATAAAGTTACTTTAACTATTATTGGTAGTGGACCAGAAAAACAAAATCTTTATAAACTAATCCAAGATTTACAGATGGAATCTTATGTTAAGCTCGTTGGATCACTTAGCGGAGAAAGTTTGGTCGTCTGTTTAAATCAGCATCGTTATCTTTTAGTACCTTCATTGTGGGAGGAGCCATTCGGTAATGTAGTTCTGGAAGCAATGGCTTGTGGTTGTCTTCCAATTGTTTCTGATGGAGGTGGTTTACCTACTGCAATTGGTAAAGCTGGATTGAAATTTCGTCGAGGTGATTTAGGTTCATTAGTAAATACTATTGTAGAAATAATGAATGACCCAAAATTGGAACATCAACTTAAACTTGAATCCATTCCTCATCTTGAAAAGCATCATCCAGATAAAGTTGCTGCACAGTATTTAAAAGTTATTGAATCAGCTTTTCTTTTTAAAAATAGTTAATGAAAATTATAATAGCCCACCCAACCGGCAATGCGTTTTTTAGAGCTGCTGCTGATGGACTTTATGAGGCAAATATGCTTGCAGGATTAAGGACTACAGTTGCAACTTTTCCGGGGAACATTTTTGACACACTCAGTAAATACAATGCTTTTATAGAATTTGGCAGGCGTAAATACAACCCGCAACTGCAAAAATTGACTAAAGCCTGGCCGATGTATGAACTGGGTAGAATTGCAGCCTCAAAAGCAAGTTTTAAGAATCTAATTAAGCAGGAAACCGGTATTTTCAGTGTTGATGGCGTTTATCAAAATCTGGACAAACATGTAGCTGCAGATTTGCAAGCCATGCAAGCTACTGGAACTGATGCAGTTTATGCTTATGAAGATGGAGCTTTATATTCTTTTAAAGAAGCAAAAAAACTAAATATACAGTGCTTGTACGATTTGCCTATTGGCTATTGGCGTACTGCAAAACGTTTGTTAGAACTGGAGTACGAACGCTGGCCGGAATGGCAGCCAACCTTGTTAAGTTTTGGTGATTCTGAAGCTAAGTTGGCCCGTAAAGATGAAGAGCTTCTTTTAGCAGATAAAATTTTTGTAGCCAGTCAGTTTACTGCCAGTACCTTAAAAGATTATCCCGGGAAGCTGGCACCGGTGTCAGTTATTCCTTATGCTTTTCCTCCTGTTGTTGCAGATCGAAACTATGCTTCTTTTACAGCTACAAAACCACTCAAACTTTTATTTGTAGGAGGATTATCACAGAGAAAAGGAATAGCGGATTTATTTGCTGCTGTCGAAAACTTAAAAAAGTATGTAGAATTAACGGTGGTTGGGAAAAAAGTAAGCGCCCTGCCCTGCCCTGCCCTCGATGCCGCTTTAGCAAAACACCGATGGCTACCGAGCCTGCCACATGATGAAGTATTGAAACTGATGCATCAGCACGATGTACTGGTTTTCCCATCCTTGTTTGAAGGATTTGGATTGGTTATAACAGAGGCCATGTCGCAAGGTACACCGGTTATTACAACAGATCGAACAGCTGGTCCAGATTTAATCACACATGGAGAAAATGGCTGGCTGGTTGAAGCCGGCTCTACTGTTGCCCTGCAAAATACGATTGAAGAATTGATTGCCCATCCGCAGCGTATTGCAGAAGTTGGTCGTGAAGCCATGCGCAGTGCTGAAAAAAGGCCCTGGAAAGTTTACGGTGAAGAGTTGGTAAAAGATATAAATTCGGCTAAAATTTAATAAACAGCTGATTGACTATTATTTATCATCAATCTGATTTTCTGATTAACATCAATTAAATACAATGGTTGAAATAGAAAACGCTCCTAATTTAGTTCTTACAACTAACAAAAAGATTCATAAAATTAAGGATCAAAACAGCGATCTAAAAACAGGTATCTGGATCTATTTTTTACTTGTAATTTTTGAAGGTGCATTACGTAAATGGTTTTTACCGGGCTTAGCAACACCACTGCTGATTATACGTGATCCGGTTGCGATTTGGCTGGTGCTTAAATGTTGGCAAAGAGGTTTATTTCCTTCGTCCATCTACCTTAACGGTATGATATTTATTGGTGTTGTCAGCATATTTATAGCTATTTTTTTAGGCCATGGGAATTTAATTGTTGCAATATATGGCGCAAGAATATATATATTCCATTTTCCTATGATCTTTGTAATAGGAAAAGTTTTTAATATCACGGATGTTATAAAAATTGGTAGAGCAACTTTATTTATAACTATACCCATGACAATACTTATTGCTTTGCAATTCTACAGTCCTCAATCAGCTTGGGTTAATCGTGGAGTGGGGGGAGATATAGCAGGCGCGGGTTACAGCGGTGCTCTTGGATTTTTTCGTCCACCTGCTACCTTTTCCTTTACAACAGGAACAAGTTCTTATTACAGTTTTGTTGGCTGTTTTATATTTTACTTTTGGTTAAATGTAAATAAGGTAAACAAGTTAATTTTGATTTTAGCTACTTTAGGAATGTTTGCAGCTATTCCTCTTTCAATAAGTAGAGGTTTATTTTTTCAAAATGGGGTAACCTTAATATTTACTATGTTAGCAGTTTCTAGAAAACCAAAATATTTTGGTAGAATATTTATTGCAATAATTGTAGTGGCTATTTTACTGGCTGCTTTAAGCCAAATGAGTTTTTTTAATACTGCTATTGAAGCCTTTACTTCACGTTTCACCAGTGCGAGTGATACTGAAGGAGGTTTAAAAGGTACACTTGGCGATAGATTTTTAGGAGGATTAGTAGGTCAATTTTTAGAATCTGGTGATCAACCTTTTTTTGGTGCTGGTATAGGTATGGGTACTAACGTTGGTAGTATGATATTAGCAGGAAAACAAACTTTTTTAGTCGCTGAGGGCGAATGGGGAAGGATATTAGGAGAACTAGGACCCATACTGGGACTTGTTATTATTGCTATACGTGTGGGATTTAGTATAAAAATTACACTAGGTTCTTATCATCAATTGGCTAAAAATAACTTACTCCCTTGGTTATTACTTAGTTTTGGTTTATTAACATTAGCTCAAGGCAATTGGGCACAACCTACCTACCTTGGTTTTAGTATTTTAACAAGCGGATTAATTGTTGCCTCTTTTAATACAAATAATTTCATTTAGAGCCTGTGTAAATTTTTATTGAGTAAATACTACCACGTCTTTTAGAGCAATGAATGTATTTGTTAACATTTTCTCCGTAAACATAAACTTCTATAATTGGGATGATAAAGAAGCATATAAAAAAACTGAATAAATTTTTAACAGAATCCTATTAATAATTAAGTCTTTGCACCTCATCCTCTTTACTCATCCTAAATTTTTAGGCCACCAAAGTATGCCCCGTTTTGCTAATATGCTGGCAGAAGGCATGAAAAAACGAGGACACCAAGTAGAAATTTTGTCTCCGGAACCAAAGTTTTACAACTTACCGCTTCCTAAAGCTTTTAAAAAATGGTTAGGCTATTTAGATCAATATATTGTTTTTCCAGCTCAGGTACGAAAACATTTAAAAACTATCCCTAAAAACAGCTTGTTCGTATTAACCGATCATGCGCTTGGCCCGTGGTTGCCTTTGGTTTCAAACAAAGCGCATATTGTACATTGCCATGATTTTATTGCCCAACAATCAGTATTAGGTTTGATTCCTGAAAACAATGTTTCCTGGTCGGGTAAATTATATCAGAATTATATACGTAAGGGTTACGTTAAAGCAAAAAATTTTATTTCTGTTTCTAAAAAAACACAGTCAGATCTGCACCAGTTTGTTGAGCCAAATTTTATCCGGTCGGAAGTCGTTTATAATGGCTTAAATCAATCATTCAGTCCAAAACCCGTAATTCAGGCCAGAATAGAAATGAGCAAAGAAACAGGTTTAAACCTATCAAACGGATACCTTTTACACATCGGCGGAAACCAGTTTTATAAAAACCGGACTGGTGTGATAGCAATTTACGATGCCTGGAGAGACAGCACCAATCATATACTGCCACTCCTATTGATCGGAGAATCGCCGGGCGAGAATATTCTAATGAGAATCAACGCTTCCAACTATAAATCAGATATTTATACATTTAATCAAATCGAGGATAGGCTTATTAGTTCAGCCTATTCCGGGGCCACCGTCTTCCTTTTTCCATCTTTAACAGAAGGTTTTGGCTGGCCGATTGCAGAGGCGATGGCTTGTGGCTGCCCGGTAATTACTACGAATGAAGCACCAATGACAGAAGTTGCCGGCTATGCCGGATTTTTGATTCCGAAACAAGCCTTAAATACGTTAGAAGTAGAAAATTGGGCTATTAATGCTGCAAAAATGGTTGAAAAAATTATCTCATTTTCTGCGGATGAGCGGCAAAAAACGATTAATGCCGGAATTGAAAATGCCAAACGATTTACTACAGAACATGCGCTTGATCAGGTAGAAAGTATTTACAAAAGCATTCTTGCAGAATATCGAACTAAATGAAACTGCTTCACATAACTGCCAGTATGAACCCAAAACTAGGGGGCGTTTGCCAGGCATTAAGAACCATGATTAAGGGGCTGAAAAAATATACGGATGTACAAAATGAAGTACTTAGTTTTGATGAGCCTGATGCTTCTTTTATCGATGAAAAACTTGTTTTGGTGCATGCTTTAGGTGCTGGTAAAGGCCCATGGTTTTACAATTCCGGCTATAAATCCTGGCTTTTGCAGCATTTGCAAAGGTTCGATGTAGTGATTTTGCATGGTTTATGGAATTATCAAGGATATGGTTTGATAAAGGCGATAAAGCAATTACAAACTACAAATGCTTCTTTTAGTACTAAACTTTTTGTAATGCCGCATGGGATGCTGGATCCTTATTTTCAAAAAGCTGCCGGTAGAAAGTTGAAAGCAATTAGAAATTGGGTTTACTGGAAATTAATTGAAAATCAGGTAGTTAATATGGCTTCCGGATTGCTTTTTACTTGTGAAGCCGAATTGCAACTGGCCAAGCAAACGTTTTTTCCGTATTTGCCCAAAAAAGAACTGGTGGTTGGTTTAGGTGTAGAAGAACCACCTGCTTTTGATTTACCAATGCGTGAAGCATTTTTAAGTAAATGTGCCGGTTTAAATCAAAATCCTTATCTATTATTTATCAGTCGGCTTCACCCCAAAAAAGGAGTTGATTTATTGGTAAATGCTTATAAAGATCAAATTAATAACGCAAATAATAATGCTGTTTTTATCGAATATAACTTGGCTAAAACAAAATTAGTAATTGCAGGGCCTGGTTTAGAAACGCCTTACGGTCAGCAAATTAAAGCTGCAGCTGCTAAGTTGCAAGAGCCTGAACAGCAAATATTTTTTCCTGAAATGTTAACCGGAGATGCAAAATGGGGTGCCTTTCATGGTTGTGAGGCTTTTATTTTACCCAGCCATCAGGAAAATTTTGGTATTGCCGTAGTGGAGGCTTTGGCTTGTGGTAAGCCGGTGTTAATTTCAAATCAAATTAATATTTATACAGAAATAAGTAATTGTAATGCTGGTTTTGTAGCAAATGACACTTTTGAGGGCACAAAAAAACTACTGATAAAATGGAATGGTTTATCAGCGAAGCAAAAAACGGAGATGGGAAAAAATGCAAGAAAATGCTACGAAAAACATTTTGCTGTTGATCCGGCAGCTCAGAAATTATTGAATGCAATTACTGCGGTATAATTACAGCCTGCGCACTTTTAACCACATGGAGCAGGCCATTCAGTCAAACAGAACACAGTAAATTAAAATTTATCAAAAATTAAGCTTATAATTGCTATTTGTACGCAGCTATTAGCTTTTTCTTTGTATAGTTAATAATTGCATTTTTATTAATCTTTCGTTCAAAAAAGTAGTATAAAAGAAGTATGGTAATTTTTTAATGCAAACTGATCTTTCAAAATTTTCGATAGGTAATTATGCGGCTGGTCCAAAATGGAAAGTTTTTACTTGGCATTTTATCAATTATTTTATTTTTAACAGTGGTTTTCCGTGGCCATATTCCTTAAAAAGAGGTCTGCTGAGTTTGTTTGGTGCAAAAATCGGCAAGGGTTTGGTTATTAAAACAAAGGTGCGCATTAAAAACCCGTGGAGATTGATTATTGGAGAAAATTGTTGGATTGGCGAATCTGTTTGGATTGATAACCTGGAAGATATATTTATGGGAAATAATGTTTGCTTATCACAAGGATCTATGCTGCTCACTGGTAATCATGATTATACTATTAGTGATTTTCCTTACAGATTAGGAAAAATTATTTTAGAAGATGGTGTTTGGATTGGTGCAAAATCGATTGTATGTCCTGGCGTTGTTTGCAAATCACATGCTATTTTAACAGTCAATTCCGTAGCTACCAAAGAGTTGATGCAATGGACTATTAATTCAGGAAATCCGGCAGTTTACATCCGCGACCGCAAATCTGTAGGTTAGTTTTTATTTTTAATGGCACAGAAAAGAATTTTATTAATTGGAGGAAATTTTTATCCTGAACTAACCGGAATAGGCAAATACAATGGTGAAATGATGGATTGGCTTGCTGAAGACGGTAATATTTGTACCGTAATTACCACTTATCCATATTACCCCGATTGGAAAATAAAAGAACCATATTATAAAAAATCTTTTTGGTTTAGCAGAGGGTATAAAGCCACTAATTCTGGCAAAGGTAACGCTATAAAAATTTACCGTTGTCCTCATTTTGTTCCTGCAAATCCTTCAGGACTAACCCGGATACTTTCAGATATTTCGTTTTGCCTGTCATGCGTAGCCATGGTATTTTTGGCACTTTTCAAAAAGAAATATGATTATGTTATTACAGTTTCTCCACCGTTTCTGACTGGCCTTTTGGCTGTTATTTATAAGAAAATTAAAGGTGCAAAATTTTTCTATCATGTTCAGGATCTTCAAATTGATGCTGCTGCAGATTTGCAAATGATTAAATCTCGTATGTTAATTAAAGTACTTTTTAGTATCGAAAGGTTTATTATGAAACATGCAGATATGATTAGTAGCATTTCTGAAGGAATGATTGCAAGAATCAAAGAGAAATCAGGAAAATCAAATGTCAGCTTCTTCCCAAATTGGGTAGATCCTACTGTCTTTTATCCCATTACAGAAAAACAGCCATTAAAAGAAGCATTTGGATTTAACTCTGAGGATAAAGTTATTCTTTACTCGGGTGCCATTGGAGAAAAGCAAGGTTTGGAAGCAATTCTCCACACAGCGGATTCTTTAAAAAATATTTTAAACTTAAAGTTTATCATTTGTGGTTCTGGCCCGTATAAGAAAAAGTTAGAAGCTTTGAAAGCCTCTTTACAGATCAATAATGTACTATTTATGCCATTACAACCAGCAGATAAATTAAACAGTTTTTTAAATATGGCTGATGTCCATTTAGTTATTCAAAAAACCAACGCAAGTGATTTAGTAATGCCTTCCAAGCTTACTCCAATATTAGCTGTTGGAGGCCTTGCGGTTATTACGGCGCCTGTGTTATCTAGCCTTTATAAAATTATTAACTATAACCAAATGGGTGTGTTAGCAGAGCCGGAAAATCAAGGTGCTTTAACACAGGCAATACAATTAGCTCTAAATCAACCTGATAGAACAATAAACAATAATGCAAGAAACTATGCTAAAAAATATCTTTCTATTAATGAAATACTAAGGAAATATACTTTGGATATGGCTGCTTCATAAAAATAAAATTTTGTAAATCAGTTATTTACAGAGTTAATTAATCTACTTGTAACTTTATTTAAAATACAATTAGATCAATTTCAATGCAATTTAAAAGTTCTTAAACTGATAATATAATTTAAGAACTTTTATTACATATTTATCATTTCATAAACCTTGTTTTAAGGTTGTTACCCAAATATGGAAAACCGTTATATATTTTTTTTAATTGTTTTACTCTTTCTGGGTGATATCATTGCAATCAATTGTTCGTTTATGATTGCTTTTTTCTGGGATAGCCAGCGTAATACAATCATCCAATCTTCGCACTATAATATTGATTTATTAATTTTTAATGCTACCTGGATTGTATCAGCTTTTTTCATGCAACTGTATCATCGGGAAACAGCGCAAAGAACCGAATTCATTTTTCAGAAAAGCTGGAGAGCAATTGTTTTACATGCGCTGACTTTTAATGTTGTAATTCTTCTTACTAATTATGCATCTTATTCAAAAAGCTTTTTGATCTATATTTTTGCTTTTGAAATATGTGGTTTCACAATCAGCAGATTTGTAATTACAGCATTTGAACAATATCACATTAAAAGAGTAAAATTCAAGAAAAAAATTGCAATTATAGGATATAATGAAACTGCAAAAAGACTGGCGGATTATTTTATCAAAAATCAAATGTCATACAATTTTTCCGGTTTTTTTGATCATACTGAAAAGAGCTATATTGATAAATCAAATCAAGAAATCATCAGGCCAATAGAAAGTTTAATGGAATTTGCAGCTGAAAATGATGTTGCAGAAGTTTATTCAACCTTATTTCCGGAGGATTACCATAACATGGGTAATCTGCTTGCTGTGGCAGAGCAGAATTGTGTAAGATTTAAATTTATTCCTGATGTCACCAAAATCATTAATTCTGATTATTCTATTGATACCTATTTTGACGAGATACCGGTTTTAAGCACACGTTCTGAGCCTTTAGAACATATAATCAACCGGATTATCAAACGTTCTTTTGATATACTTTTTAGTTTAGGAGTCATAATTTTCCTGCTTTCCTGGCTTATCCCTATTTTAAGCATTATTATTAAAATGCAATCAAAAGGCCCTGTGTTTTTTATGCAATTGCGTTCAGGACGGGATAATAAACCTTTCTGGTGTTATAAATTCAGGAGCATGACCATGAATTCAGATACAGAACATATTCAGGCTACAAAAGGAGATTCCAGAGTAACCAGTATTGGTGCTTTTATGCGAAAAACCAGTATTGATGAACTACCGCAGTTTTTTAACGTATTGATGGGAAATATGAGTATTGTTGGCCCACGGCCGCACATGCTAAAACATACAGATGAATACAAAGCTATTGTTCATCAATACATGGTTAGACAACTGCTCAAGCCTGGAATTACAGGTTGGGCACAGGTAAGCGGTTATCGTGGTGAAACAAAAGACCACAAGCAAATGGTGAAACGTGTGGAACATGATATTTGGTACATCGAAAACTGGTCAATTATGTTGGACATTAAAATTATATTTTTGACCATCATCAATACAGCTAAAGGGGAAGAAAATGCTTATTAATTTATAACATCAAAAAATTTGACAATATTATATTTAACTTAATCTACACACATGAAAAAGAAAGCCTTGGTTACAGGAATTACTGGTCAGGATGGTGCTTATCTCGCAGAGTTACTATTATCTAAAGACTATGAAGTACATGGTATCAAACGCAGAAGCTCTTCATTCAACACAGATCGTATTGACCATTTATACCAGGACCCGCATGATGAAAACGTAAGTTTTTTCATGCATTATGGTGATTTATCTGATTCTACTAATCTGATCCGAATTATCCAGCAAATTCAGCCGGATGAAATATATAATCTGGGAGCTATGTCTCACGTAAAAGTGAGTTTTGATACACCAGAATATACTGCCAATGCTGACGGAATTGGAACGTTGAGAATTCTGGAAGCAGTACGTTTATTGGGGTTAACTAAAAAGACTAAAATTTATCAGGCATCAACTTCTGAACTATATGGTCTGGTTCAAGCCGTTCCTCAATCAGAAACTACACCGTTTTATCCCCGCTCTCCTTACGCTGTAGCTAAATTATATGCTTACTGGATCACGGTAAATTATCGTGAAGCTTATGATATGTTTGCCTGCAATGGAATTTTGTTTAACCACGAAAGCCCTTTGCGTGGAGAAACTTTTGTAACCCGTAAAATAACCCGTGGTGCTGCCAAAATTGCTTTAGGCTTGCAGAAAAAATTATACTTAGGCAACTTGGATGCCCGCCGTGATTGGGGTCATGCGAAAGATTATGTTGAGGCTATGTGGCTGATTTTACAACAGGAAAAACCAGAAGATTTTGTAATTGCAACTGGCGTTACTACAACTGTGCGCGACTTTGTAAAAATGGCCTTTAAAGAAACAGGTATCGAACTGGAATTTAAAGGAGAAGGTGCTGACGAAAGAGGCTATGTAGTATCTTGCAGCAATCCTGAATATCAGGTTGAACTTGGAAAAGAAGTTGTTGCAGTTGATAAAGCTTACTTCCGCCCTACTGAAGTGGAATTATTGATTGGTGATCCGACTAAATCTATTGAGAAATTAGGTTGGAAAATTAAGTATGATTTACCAATGCTGGTACAGGATATGATGACTTCGGATATCAAACTTTTCAAAAAAGAAAGATCTTTGAGAGAATTGGGTTATACCATCAAAAATCAATACGAATAAAAATAGTTCATTTCTAATTACTCTAAAACCACAATATTGGAAAAAGATGAAAAAATTTATGTAGCTGGACACAAGGGAATGGTTGGTTCAGCTATTGTGCGAAAACTGGCTGAGAAAGGCTACGCCAATATCATTACCAGAGCATCAAAAGAACTTGATTTACGTGATCAGCCAGCAGTTGCAAAATTTTTTGCGGAGGAAAAACCGGATTATGTATTTTTGGCTGCTGCAAAAGTAGGCGGCATTATAGCCAACAATACTTACCGGGCAGATTTTATTTATGAAAATCTGGCAATCCAGAACAATATCATTCATCAGTCTTACCTTACTGGTGTAAAAAAATTGTTATTTCTGGGTTCAAGTTGTATCTATCCTAAAATGGCTCCACAACCCATTAAAGAAGAATATTTACTTACCGGCCCGCTGGAAGAAACTAACGAGCCTTACGCAATCGCCAAAATTGCCGGTATTAAAATGTGTGATGCCTATCGCGCGCAATACGGTTGTAATTACATCTCTGTAATGCCAACTAATTTGTACGGTTATAATGATAATTACCATCCGCAAAATTCGCATGTACTGCCGGCTATGATTCGTAGGTTTCACGAAGCAAAATTAAATAACCTGGATACGGTTATTATTTGGGGAACAGGTACGCCAAGAAGAGAATTTTTGTTTGCTGATGACCTGGCTGAAGCTTGTTATTATCTCATCAATAATTATAACGAACCAGCACCAATTAATGCCGGAACCGGGGTAGATATCAGCATTGCAGAATTGGCCGAATTAATTAAAAAAATTATTGGCTTTGAAGGGAAGATTGAATATGATCATACTAAACCAGATGGTACGCCACGCAAGCTAATGGATGTTAGTAAGTTACATGCAACTGGCTGGAAACATAGCATTGATATCGAAGAAGGCATTCGATTAGCTTACAACGATTTTTTAGAGAAGGCAGACAACGTGGCCGTTCGGTAACCCGTATCTAATGCTTTTTTTATCATGTAAAATTTTACCTGATAAAAAAAGCATGTTTTAGCCGAATTTGTTCTGCTTCGGCAGGCGTATTAACATTAATTAAAGCATCAGCATTTGGTGCTTTAATTATTTTAACTTCATTCACCAGCAAAATTTTCCTTAAAGACAGCTGCTTAGTTTGATAACTACTTTTTAGTAAATTATAACTCATTGGCTCCCAAATAGCAATTAACGGTTCTGGCAAGCCATCCACCGGACTTTCAAATACAGTTGCAATTTTAGAAGTTTCTCTTTTTTTTATTAAATAATCTAAAGTTAGCTTGTCCAGCAGCGGTAAATCACACGCCACCACCATCCAACTTTGATCAGGATATTTTTTAAAAGCTGTTAAAATTGCTTCCATCGGTCCGGAATCTTCATGCAAATCCGGCAAAACTTTATAATTAAAATCAATCTTGTGTTGCTGATCTTTTCTGCAGGAAATAAAAACCTCGTCACAAAACGAGCTTAATAAATCTGCCAGATGATATTGCTGCTCTTTGCCGTGCCAGCAAATCCTGGCCTTACTCCTGCCCATTCTGGTGCTTTTTCCACCAGCCAAAACCAATCCTTTTAAAATTGTATTTATCATACTCAATATCAATTATCGAATTTGACTAACAAGTACTTCACACAAAACCTGAAAAATGGTTTTATTGTTAAACATGCCTACAATTGTTGTCTGCACATTCGGCAGTTCTAAACTACAGTTTCGATAAAAAATTCCAGTAACGGCTAACAGAAAAACAGGTAGTAAAAGAAGTATGTATATATTACTGTTAGATAATGTTTCTTTCATAATGCTGAGATTTAAATTGTTTACAATTTAGGCTGATTGCAGTTTCTACTTTTTGGTTTGATTAAGGAAGCTACCACTCATCGATACAGTTGCACTATCAGATAAGGTAAAACCTTTTTTAATGATGATTGGATTTGCAATTGTTAAAAAATTCTTTCCCGGAACTTTTACATTCAACGTATTTATTTGATTATCCGAAGCAATTGTTAACCTTGCACTTTCAGAAAAATTATTTCCTACTAAAGCTTCCAGCTGATCAATCTTATTCTTCTCTAAAACTACACCAGAACCTTTGCCAATAGTCAAATTTAGATTTTGCAGATTAAAACCTTTCAGTATTGTTGTCCCGTCAGAATCATAATTATATTCAGAAGATTTTGCAATTGAATAAGGTTTGGTAATTATAGATTGTATTGAAGGACAGATAATTACAATATTAGTTTGATATGAACTAAAATGCTTTGCTTCCTTATCGGCTGCTTCAATTACCAAAGTTGTACCAATTCTGGAAATTTTGATGTGTTCTTTCCAATCTTTTTTGATCCATATTTCAAATTGTTTACCATTTTTTATATCAACAGAAATTAAGTTTGCTACACGATTATCAATTGTAGCAAAACTATCGTAAGTTGTTTTTTCCATCCCGTAAAACGGACTTTTATATGTTCCTTTCCGGTATTCTGCACGTAAGGCAAAATCATAAGTTATCATGGAAATGATGATGATAATTACGGCTGTTAAAAATAATTTGTTACTTGTTTTCATAATCATACTGTTTTTATGCCTGATAATTTTGTGTTTTGAACTCCTGGTACCGCTTTTCTATTTCCTCCAAACTAATGTCGAGCAGGAAAATATTTTTAAAAAACTCTGGTAACTCTTGCTGTAAAAAGCGCTCTTTACGATAATTTTTTACTTTCAATTTCGCATCAGCATTTACAAAAAACCCAATGCCGCGCTTGTTTGAAATAACTTCCTGATTCTGCAAAAAATCATACGTGCGGGCCACTGTGTTTGGATTTACCTGTAACTCTACGGCTAAATCCCGCACGGATGGAATTTTTTGCTCTGCCGCCCACTTATCCAATGTTATATTTTCACTCACATACGCTGCAATTTGCAGGTAGATGGCTTCGTTGTCTCTAAAATCCATAATTAAACTTCCTTTTCTTTTAGCTTGTAATAAGCACTGATCCATAAAATCACAACTACTAATCCAACTATTATTCCTTCTGTTTGCGATTTTACATCAGGTGCCTGGATTTGAAAAGCATCCTTTCCGTTGGAGATATTTACCGGGTTGAATAGGGATGTGCCGTTTACACTTTGATTAAACATGGATGATAAAATCGGCTTGTTGATCAATCCCAACAAAAAAACACCGATAAAAAAAGTAAAGGCTGTTTTAATAAAATGTAGCTTTTCAAAATAAATAGCTCCAAAAAATATGATAGCATGCAAAATGGCATAAATAATAAATGCGTAATAAGCTTTTTGTTCTTTGGAAAAAATATTCAGAAATAGATTTTCCCGTATGGGATTACTATTGCCAATACTCATAATTATCGCTGTAACAAAGTAAAAAATACCAATAAAAATGATTTGGAAGATCAGGAAGGAAACAATCCAGCTTACTAAATATTTTTCGAACGCAGATGCTGGTAAGGTTAAAGCAGGGATAGCTTCTTTTTTGTTGCCTAAATCTGCAAAAATTAAACTGGTAAAAATACTGCCACCCAATAATAACCCGGATATAAAATAACCTGTTTGAGATCCTAATGGTAAATAGCCATTGTTTGCATAGGCGTTTATCCCCATTACTAAAAATAATATCCCAGTTAATACCCCGGCAGACATTAAGTAGGTTTTGTAGTTTTCCACGGTGTGCTTTTTAAAAAGCATTGAAAACCGTTTGATGTTAAAAGTTTGGTTCATGGCTTATCAGTTTAAAATTTCGGTGATGGTTTGGTTGTTGTTGATGATGGCATTAAAAAGCAGTTCCATATCTACTTTACTGTAACTGTTATTGGTATTTGGGCTGATGGTATTAGTGCCACGTACACTATCTTCAGCATACAAAACCTCTGGTCCGGGTGTAGAAACAGTGCTGAATTTGAGCAGATCGGCAATATCATCCAGACTTTTGTTGAGCACAATTTTCTGGTTATGCACTACCAGCAAAGTATCAATCAGGTTGTCCAGATCACGAACCTGATGCGTGGAAATGATGATGCAACGGGTTTCTGTTAAAGCGGAAGCAATGATTTTACGGAACTGGCTTTTTGATGGAATATCCAAACCGTTCGTAGGTTCATCCATAATCAAAAGCGAGGTATTGGTTGATAATCCAAAGGCAATCATTACCTTTTTTTGCTGGCCGAAAGATAGCTTGTTGAGTATCGTATCGTTCGGAACATCAAATTCTGCCAGCATTTTATCAAACTGCATTTCATTAAAATCAGGATAAAAATGACCGGTACTTTTTACAAACTGCTTAGCGGTGAGTGCCGGCATGTAAACTTCCTCCGGAATAAAAAACAGGTTTTGCAAAAAGGCTGGCAAACGTTTGGAAGCATTATATCCATTCACTTCACAAGTGCCTTGCTGCGGGAAAACCAAACCCGCAATATTTTTTAGCAAAGTAGATTTGCCAGCACCGTTTTTTCCCAATAATCCATAAATATGTCCTTCCTGCATTTGCAGGTTTAGGTTTTGAAACAGGATTTTTTTCCGGCCGTAACCGAAAGTCAAGTTAGAAATCTTTATCATATATAGTGTATTAGTTATATAGTACACTACAAATGTATATATCCGATTCTGATTTGCAAATAGTTTTTAAAAATAATTTTCCGGGCATTAAAAAAGCCCTGAAGCTTTTAGCAACAGGGCTTTATGAAGAAGAATTTATGCTGATAAAAGAAGTATCAGCAGTTATTGTAATACTTCTTTTATCAGCATAAATTTACTTTTTCTTTGGAAGCCGGGCGTTTAAATCAGCAATGGTAATACTCATCATTCGGCCAATTGGCTGCTTGCCACGATAAGTTATCATTTTAAGTTGCGCTGCTTCTTTAGGAACGATCAGCGGCTGTGTGTATTTGGGATAAAACCGATCCGGGAAAGAATTATCAAAACTGTAATAAATATCCAGATCTCTAATTTCGGTTGATAGCGTTACGCTGGTGCTGCTATCTCTGCGGGCCACGTTAATAATTGGGTCGTATATGCTTGGCGCGTAGTTAATTTCAGCGGTTTCCATGCGCGGAAATTGACCTTCTACCCTGCCCGAAAAATCGTTCCAGTTCTTTTTTTCCTTCGGAGACCACAGCGTTTCTGCAATAGCAAAACCGCGCGGCCAGGTCATGTATTCCGCTTTACGCAGGTTATAAACCTGCTCGGTCCATAAATTGGCCTGCCCGCCTTTAATCAGTTTTACATCTACGCTATCTGGCACCGGCTCAAACTGATATGCTTTTTGCAGCCGCAATGTAGAATACACTTTAGATTCGATAGCTGCATCGCCCTGCATGTAATCGAGATAAGCAAAAGTTGTAGGACTCATTACTACTTCATGACCCATTTTGGCTGCCTGAATGCCGCCTTTCATACCTCTCCAGCTCATTACAACTGCATCCGGTGCCAGGCCACCTTCTAAAATTTCATCCCAGCCCATAAACTTTTTGCCTTTGGATTCTACTATTTTTTCTACCCTTTTCTCAAAATAGCTTTGCACCTCCTCCATATTTTTGAGTCCTTGTTTTTGCATTAAAGCTTTAACAGAATCGCTCTTTTCCCAGAAATTCTTCGGGCATTCATCTCCCCCCAAATGGATGTATTCAAAAGGAAAAAGCTGCGCCACCTGCGTAATCACTTTATCCATAAATTCGTACACTTTCTCATTAGCCGGGCATAAAGTATTGTCTATCAAAGCAACAGGCGGCTGCCCGTGAGACCAATCCATAATCACTTCCCCAGAACGTACCTTATATTTATCAGCACCAGGTGTGCAGGAAAGCTCTGGATAAGCCGCAACTGCTGCCAAACTATGGCCCGGCACATCAATTTCCGGCATAACGTTTACAAAACGTTCTTTGGCGTATTGTACCAATTCTTTAATATCTTCCTGCGTATAAAAACCGCCATATGTACGTGGCTCATCCGCAGGAGGCGGAGCAAAAGTGCCGAAATAACCAACCCGTTTTGCGTTAAATGCCCCTACTTCTGTCAGTCGTGGCAATCCTTTTATTTCAATCCGCCAGCCTTCATCATCGGTTAAATGCAAGTGCAACAGATTGAATTTGTACCTAACCATAGCATCAATGTATTGCTCTACTTCCTGTTTGGTAAAAAAATGGCGGGAAACATCAAACATCAATCCGCGCCAGCCAAATCTCGGGTAATCTGTAATATTAACGCACGGAGCTACCCATTTTACATTTTTCACAGGCGTTTTGCTTTCAATTTCTCTTGGCAATAATTGCATTAAAGTTTGTACGCCATAAAATAATCCAGCTGGCTGATTGGCTTTAATAATGATGTTTTTTGCATTAATATTAAGCTGATAACCTTCTTTTCCAAGGGTTAAATTTTCAGCCTTATTCAACATTAATTTTATGGTAGCAAAAGAAGCATTGGGTTTGATGAAAACGGATTTACCTGTAGCAACCGAAATTTTATTTTTAAGATAATTGGTAACCGGAATAATTTCTGCCGTATTTGCCGCATCAATAGTAATACTAACAGGCAAAATAAATTTTCCGGGAGCTGTTTTTATACTGACAGGCTCCGGAATAATGGAGATTGAATTTTTATTGCTTTGGCTGAACGCTGAAAAAGAAATCAGGCAATAACAAAGAAGAATTGAAGTTTTTGGCATCGCAAGTAGTTAGTTATGTAAACGATTTAACAATAAGCTGAATATTAATTTTTAGCAAAAACAAGTTAATTATGGAGCAATTTAGTTATTTTAGCTTAGTTAAAAATCTGTGCGATATAAACAGTACTGAAAAAACTAAACTTGTTATTAATTTAACTGTTACTTATTTTAACGAAAAATTTATATTCTGATTCAAGCCAAAACTACCCTTATTAAATGGCAATATTTGCAGTTTGCACCTCATTTTAATTCTCTGAATTTGCATAATATGTTTCTACAAATAATTTTAACAGACCGTTAATTTTTTGTATTTATTAATACATTATGTGCTATTACTACTAAAATTATCTACTACAATTATCTTTAGTCATGACCAAACTGGACGAAAATCTAAAAACACAGCTTCTTGACCTTGCTGAAATCTTGAATGCCTTTAAATCAGAAGCTATACAAGTTAAGATTGCCGAAAAATTACTCGACACTATTTTGTTTGAAGCGCCACAGCCTAACCAGGAAGTGCAGGATTTTGCTTCAAGAAGAGCCAAAAGAATCAATCAAAATAAAGAATGGCAGCCAGATTTGCCTACCAGGGAACGCAAACCAACCGGTGCAACCAAAGCTATGTATCACTTGCTTGACACTGATTTTTTTGATCAGCCGCAATCCATATCCGCTATTGCCAATCGTTATAAAGAGGAATTTAATGAGGAATTTAAAACTTCGGAAATTTCAGGGATTTTATTAAAATCAGTAAAAGATAATGTGTTGAAGCGAGAAAAAAATCAAAGCAATAAACGTTATGAATATGTGAAAACGAAGGTTTAAAAACACCATACTTCTTTTATCACACTAAATTAAATAGATTATCTACGCCTAACAATCTTTTTGAAGTAAACCCTTCAGCATATTTAACCTGGATAGCTCTGCCAAACTCGCGTGCTCTGGCTTCGGCAACTTCCATAAACGCCGGACTGGAAATGTACGTTTGTGGTTCATCGGCCCAGTCAGGATTATAAAACTGCGATTTATATTCCCGGATACTGGCAATTTTCTGTTCCCAGTATTCGGTAATATCAATCAAAATATCAGGCTTTAAGTGCGTATCCTGAATAAAATTCAAGATCAGTTTCGGTCGCCATGCCTGTTGTTGTTCGCCATTTCCCAATGTTGATTTAATTTTGGTTAAACCAGAATAAAAACTAGCTTGCTCTACTAATTCGGCGGCGCGTGCATGATCTGGATGGCGATCAGAAATGGCACTAGCAATCAAAATTTCTGGTTGATATTTTCTAATAACTTTAATTACTTCCAATTGATTTTGTGCATCATTTTGAAAATATCCATCACGTAAACCCACATTTTCCCGAACTGATAAATTAAGCAGTTTTGCTGCACGATTGGCTTCTTCCTGCCTGATTTCTACTGTTCCACGCGTGCCTAATTCGCCTCGGGTTAAGTCTGCTACACCAACTTTTTTCCCCAAAGCAATGTGTTTTGCTATCGTACCAGAACAATACAATTCAGCATCATCCGGATGTGCCGGCAAAACAAGAATATCTAATTTAAGCATGTACTATAGTTTAACAGCAGCTTTTTGTGGTTTGGCAACCAGCAACCGTTCAATTTTTTTCTTTATTTTAGAAGAAGTTGGATTGGTAAACGGATAAAAGAAATCACAAACCTCTCCATTTTTATCAATGAGGTATTTGTGGAAATTCCATCTCGGTGCAGAGCTTAAATGCTCGTTCTGGTTTTTATTCGCTAAAAACTGGTACAAAGGATGTGCATACGGCCCTCGAACCCTCATTTTATTAAATAACTGATAATTGGTACCATAATTAACTGTACAAAACTCAACAATACTTTCGCCCTCTAATGGTTCCTGCCCGCCAAAATCATTAGATGGAAAAGCCAGAATTTCAAAATCTGCTCCTGCAAACTGCTGCCTTAAATCTTCCAGATCTTTTAATTGCGGCGTAAAACCACAACCGGATGCTGTGTTTACGATCAATAAAACTTTGCCTTTAAAAACATCAAGGCTTACTTCTTTTCCGCCAATGGTTTCAACATTAAACTGATAAATATTTTTCCCGGTCATCGTAATTAATAATAAGCTGAATAACCGGCGGAAACCAAAATTGCTTGGATGTCTTTCTCTTCTTCAGGATTGTAAGTTTCCTTCAAATCATGGCCAAACATACGTGCTGCTGATTGAAACATAAAAGCCTGAAATCCGCCTTTCATCTGTTTCAATAACTCAAAACTGGTATTTCCTGTTTCGCGTTGCACTAATTTAATCAAAATTTCGCCCTGCGTGATGGTGAGGTTTTTAATCTGCTTATTAAATAAATCTTTAATTTCTTTTTCGCAGGCTTTTACCATTTCTTTCTGCTGACGTTTATCTGCAGTTGTAGCTAAATCCTGCTGCAATTTCCGGTAACGCTGACCAGCAAATTGCGCATACGGCAAAACTTTTAACACGTTGTAACGCAGGCGGTTGTAAGCTGCGCGATCTTCCGGGGTTTTAAAAACACGAAAATCCCGAATGTTGGCATCGGGCAGCAGAACCCAGGGAACAAACTCGCCGTCAAGCTCTGTAACGGCAACTTTAATGCTATCGTTTTTGCCAGGTTTTATTTTGAACGTAGTTACTCCCGCTGTTGATTGTGCTTTTATAACACAAGACAGACAGGAAAAAAGCCCTAAAAACCACAGATATTTCATAAATTTACCTTAAAGCAAAAATAATGTTATTTTGATAATAATTAGTCAGCAATAAGTACGTAAACACCATTTGGATGTTGTTTACTAAAAATTATATGGTAAAAGAAGTATCATGAAAGAGATTGTGATTGATCTGGAAGCGGAGAAAAAAGAAATATTAAAAAGATACCGGGCATTATTAAGATCATGCAAATCAAAGCTGCAAAAAGGCGATGAAAAGATGATTCGTAAAGCTTTTGAAGTAGCTGTGGAAAGTCATCAGGATATGCGGCGCAAATCCGGCGAACCTTATATTTATCATCCCATTGCTGTTGCACAGATTGCTGCTGAAGAAATTGGCCTTGGCCCAACTTCAATTGCCTGCGCGCTTTTGCATGATGTGGTGGAAGATACGGATGTTACTTTGGATGATATCGAACGTGATTTCGGAAAAAAAGTAGCTAAAATTATTGATGGCTTAACTAAAATTTCCGGCGTTTTTGATACGAACAGTTCTTTGCAGGCAGAAAATTTCCGGAAAATGCTGCTCACGTTGGCAGATGATGTACGCGTGATTCTGATTAAACTGGCTGATCGCCTGCATAATATGCGCACGATGGAATTTATGCCACGTGATAAGCAATTGAAATTATCTTCAGAAACCATTTATCTGTACGCACCGCTGGCTCATCGTTTAGGTTTGTATGCGATTAAATCTGAAATGGAAGATTTGTCCATGAAGTACATGGAGCCGGAAACTTATCAGTTTATTAAAAAGAAACTCAATGAGAAGAAAGCGGAGCGCGAGAAGTTTATTCAGGATTTTATTAAGCCGGTAAAAACAGTACTGGAGTTGCAGCACTTGCCCGCGGATGTGTTTGGCAGGCCAAAATCCATCCACTCCATCTGGAATAAGATGAAGAAGAAAAATATCCCTTTTGAAGAGGTTTATGATCTTTTTGCCATCCGGATTATACTCGATAGTAAGCCCGAAACCGAGAAAGCGGATTGCTGGAAAGCATATTCGGATGTTACCGATATTTACCGGCCAAATCCTGATCGGCTGCGCGATTGGATTTCATCACCCAAAGCCAACGGTTACGAATCTTTGCATACTACGGTAATGGGACCGCGCGGGCAATGGGTGGAAATCCAGATCCGCACCAACCGCATGAATGAAATTGCAGAAAAAGGTTTTGCAGCACATTGGAAATACAAGGAATCATCCACCGAAAACGGCTTGGATCAATGGATTTTTAAAGTGCGGGAAATGTTGAAAAGTCCGGAAACCAACGCTTTGGATTTTCTGGATGATTTTAAAATGAACCTGTTTTCGGATGAGATATTTATTTTCACCCCAAAAGGAGCTTTGGTACAATTGCCGCTCAATGCAACTGCGCTGGATTTCGCTTTTGAAATTCATTCGGATGTTGGTGCAAAATGTATTGGTGCCAAAGTAAATCATAAGCTTGTTCCGCTGAGCTACAAATTGCAAAACGGAGATCAGGTAGAAATTATCACTTCCGGAAAGCAAACGCCGAAGGAAGACTGGCTGAACTTTGTGGTTACCGCAAAAGCGAAATCCAAAATAAAATCAGCTTTAAAAGAAGAAAAACGCAAGATTGCCGAGGAAGGAAAAGAGATGCTGGAGCGGAAAATGAAGTCGATCAAACTCTCGTACACTTCAGATAATCTGTATAAACTCTCTTACTTTTTCAAATTTCAAACCACGCAGGATTTATTTTATAAAGTGGCTTTGGGTCAGATTGATCTGAAAGATCTGCGCGAATATGTGGCTTCAGAAAAAATAATTGAGCATAAGCCACAGGATAAAATTGATGCCGATCAGATTCAATCGCTGATCCGCAACGTTAAAACCAAAGACAGCGATATTTTGCTGATTGGTGAAGACATGCAAAAAATTGATTACCGTTTGGCCAGCTGCTGCAACCCAATTCCCGGTGATGATGTTTTTGGCTTTGTAACAGTTGGAGAAGGTATTAAAATACATCAAACCAACTGCCCCAATGCAACCAAATTGATGTCAAACTATGGCTACCGAATTGTAAAAGCGAAATGGACCAATCAGCAGGAACTGGCGTTTTTAACTGGTTTGCGCATTAAAGGAATTGATGATGTTGGGTTGATTAACAAGCTAACAACCGTAATTTCCAACGATTTCAAAGTAAACATGCGCTCGCTCACGGTGGATAGCAACGATGGTATTTTTGAAGGCTCCATTATGGTTTATGTACATGATAAAGAACATCTGGATAACCTGATTAAAAAATTGAAACTCGTTCGCGGCGTAACAACTGTGTCGCGCTTTGATTCGCCGATGGAAAAGGTATCGTAAACGAAGTATTCGCATTTTCTTGATTTATTAATAACTTTGATCTGATAAAAAATCAGCATGGCTCAACAAGAAACCATTGATATGGTTAAAAAGATTTTTGAGGCTTACCTCGAAAATAAAAGTCTTAGAAAAACCCCTGAGCGTTTCGCAATTCTCGAAGAGATTTACTCGCGCAGTGACCATTTTGATGTAGAATCACTTTACATCCACATGAAAAATAAAAAATACCGCGTTAGCCGGGCAACGGTTTACAATACTTTGGAGTTACTACTTTCCTGCGATTTGGTTACCAAACATCAGTTTGGAAAAAATATGGCTCAGTTTGAAAAATCTTATGGCTATAAACAGCATGACCATATTATCTGCCTGAATTGCGGCCGCGTGGTAGAATTTTGCGATCCGAGGATTGGTCAGATTCAGGACATGATGGGCGATATTTTGAAATTCGAAATCAAACATCACTCTATGAACATGTATGGCGATTGTTCCCGTTTGAAACTCGCAGGCTCCTGCGAATATTATGCTAAAAATTAATTCTGATAAAAAATAAATGGTTGATGTATTGTTAGGCCTTCAATGGGGTGATGAAGGCAAAGGTAAAATTGTGGACGTACTTTGTCCGCAGTATGATATGATTGCCCGCTTTCAAGGCGGTCCGAATGCCGGGCACACGCTCGAATTTGATGGTCAAAAATATGTGCTTAATACGATTCCTTCCGGTATTTTTAATGATCAGACGCTTAATCTGATTGGAAACGGCGTGGTGATCGATCCGATTATTTTAAAACGCGAACTGGATAATCTGAAAAAGGCAGGTTTTGATCCGGTTGGAAAAGGTAAATTAGTAATTGCCAGAAAAGCACATCTGATTTTGCCTACGCACCAATTGCTGGATGCTGCTTCTGAAAATAAAATGGGAGCCAATAAAATTGGTTCTACCTTAAAAGGTATCGGCCCAACTTATATGGATAAAACCGGCCGCAACGGTTTGCGCGTTGGCGATACAATGTTGCCGGATTTTAAAGAACGTTATGACCGGTTGGTTGAGAAACATAAATCAATACTGATACATCATGGCGAAATACCTGATTTTTCTGAAAAAGAAATTGCATTTTTCGAAGCGATAGAATTATTGAAAGCCATTCCACATGTGGATAGCGAACACCTGGTAAATAAATACCTGAAAGAAGGAAAAACTGTTTTGGCAGAAGGCGCGCAAGGCACGATGCTGGATGTTGATTTTGGCTCTTACCCTTTCGTTACTTCTTCCAATACCACTACGGCCGGTGCCTGCACAGGTTTAGGTATCGCGCCAAATAAAATTGGCGAAGTAATCGGGATTTTTAAAGCTTATTGTACGCGTGTAGGCAGCGGTCCTTTTCCTACTGAACTGGAAAACGAAACCGGTGAAGAACTGCGCAGAATTGGTCATGAATTTGGTGCAGTTTCCGGTCGTCCGCGCCGTACTGGCTGGATTGATTTGCCTGCTTTGAAATATGCGATCCTATTAAATGGCGTAACGCAGTTGGTGATGACTAAAGCAGATGTTTTAAGCGGATTTGAAAAAATTTATGCTTGTACACATTATGCTTATCCAACGGAAACCATTGACTATATGCCGTACGATATTTGTACCGTTAAACCAGAACCGATCTTAAAAGAGATTGATGGCTGGCACGAAGATTTAACCGGAATCACGAAAATCAGCCAAATTCCCGAAAAATTAAAAGCTTATATTGATTTTCTGGAAGCAGAATTGGGCGTACCTGTAAAATACCTTTCTGTTGGGCCGGATCGTGTTCAAACCTTAATTTTGCACTAACAAATTTGGGGTGATAAAAGAAGCATCGCACTTAGATATTTCGTTATTTAAAAGAAAAGCCCTTCATTGGGCTTCTTCTTTTTGTACGGTTTCCGTTTTTGATTCTAATAATTTTAATGATACTTATTCTAAGTTTGATTGGTTGCTGGCGGCTGAAAATTTGGATGAATTGAAAGTTGATGCCGATACTTCTTTTATCGACCTAAAATCCTTCCGGCAAAAATATCCAAACCAGTGGCTGCCCGGATTTTTAAGTTATGATCTGAAGAATGAGGTTGAAGATTTAACTTCCGAAAATCCGGATCAGCTACAGTTTCCGCAGCTTTATTTTTTTGTGCCGAAGCATATTTTAATATTAAGAAACGATCAGTTGGAAATTATTTCTGCGGAAGCTGAAAAAATCTGGGAAGAAATTGAAGCAACTGAAATATCACCTGCCGAAAAAGTTTCGCTTCAAATCAAACCCAAAATAAGTAAAGAAGGATACCTGAAAAAAGTAAACCAAATTAAACAACATATCGTTCGGGGCGATATTTACGAAACCAATTTTTGCCAGGAGTTTTATGCTGAAAATGTAGAAATAAATCCGATTTCGGTTTTTGAGGAACTGAATGCCCTCTCGCCAACACCTTTTGCCTGCTACTTCAAAGCGTATGATAAACATATTTTATCTGCCAGTCCTGAGCGTTTTTTGGCGAAAAGAAAGCAGCAGTTAATTTCTCAGCCAATCAAAGGCACGGCTTCACGCGCCGCTTCTCTACAGGAAGATGAACGCCAAAAAAACCTCCTTAAAAACAGCATCAAGGAAAAAGCGGAAAATGTAATGATTGTGGATTTGGTGAGAAATGACCTGACGAAGATTGCTGTGCCGGGAACAGTTGCGGTAGAAGAACTTTTTGGTGTTTATAGTTTCCGGCAAGTTCACCAGATGATTTCCACTGTTACCGCAACATTAGCTACCAATATCGATCTGATTGATGCCATTAAAAGTGCTTTTCCGCCCGGCTCCATGACAGGCGCACCAAAACTCAGAGCTATGCAGCTGGCCGAAGAATTTGAAGTTAGTAAAAGAAGCATTTATGCTGGCTCAGTTGGCTATTTTTCACCGGATGATGACTTTGATTTTAATGTGATTATCCGAACTATTTTATACAATTCAACACAAAGATACCTGAGTTTTCAAGTGGGTAGTGCCATTACTTTTCAATCCGAACCGGAAGCAGAATATGAAGAATGTTTGCTTAAAGCCAGCGCAATGCTGAGGATTTTAAGCTGAGATTTTCCCTGCTACCCGAATAGCAACTTTTGATCCTTCCGCAAAAAATACAGAATATGGTTCTTTCTGTAAAAAAGGCACAAACTCCTTTCCATACAATTTTCCTACATCAGCTTTGAAAATAAATTTGGTAACCGGTCTAATTTTCCACGAGACATGTTCTACCTGATATTCAACTGTTTTACGTTCGGTTAGCCTGTTATAACCCCAGTAATGCTCAAAAATAAATTCTTCTTCACTGCCTTTTTGTATTTCCTGTTGTTCTGCTGCAACTACGGCACCCAGCTGGTTCCAGTGGTTATTTAGTTTCCATTCATACAAAAAAGCGGTTTCGCCATTAGCTAATTGTAAAGAAGAGTTACGCATTGGCATAGCCTGATAATGCTCATTGTAAATATTATTGGCTACCACCGGAATGATCTGTTTTGGCACAATTTCACTGATAAAAACGGCACCACGTTTCCAAGCTTTTCCGTCAAAATGTCTCACATAAAAACGTAAGTTCACTTCCTCAAAATTAATATGGCCTGGCCATCTAATACCTAAAACTTTTGTGTTGACGAACATAAAACCCACCATGCTGACTAAGGCTTTTCCCTGCCATAAATCAAGCTTGGTAGCTGCGGGCAAATATGGTTTTAATATTGATGGATCAACCTCATAATTAATCATAATAAGGTTGCGCCACTCTGCTTTTAAAAATCGCGTTTCAGACATTTATAGTTTCAAACTACTTTAAAACTGATAAACCACGGCTTCATAAGGTCGCAACTTTCCATCGGTTGAAGAAGCAGGATAATTATCCAGTAAAACTTTTGCTTTGTTTATATCCAAACCAGTTTTTACTTCCGAAGCTGTGGATTTAAAGTTTAACAGAATAAGCATTTTTTTACCTTCTAATTCCCTGGTATAAGCATAAACGTTGGGATTTGATTTAGCTAGCAACGTATATTTACCGTAAACCAAAGTAGGATTATCAGCCCTTAATTTTACAATTTTCCTGAAATAGTTTAAGCAGCTATTAGGATCTTTTTCTTCTGCGGAGGCGTTGATGGTTGTATAATTAGGATTGATTTTTAGCCATGGCTTTCCAGTGGTAAAACCTGCATTTGTAGAATCCTTCCATGGGAAAGGTGTACGGCTGTTATCACGATTTTCTTTTCCAGCCATCAGCAAAAATTTATTTAAATCTCCACCGCCTGCATTTTTCATGTGCTGGTATTCATTTAACAAGGCCACATCATTATAATCAGTTATTTTGGTGAAACCGGCATTCGTCATGCCCAGCTCGTCACCATTGTAAACGTAAGGCGTACCGCGCATCGTCAGCAAAAATGTATTCAGCATTTTGGAGGAAACCACTCTAAACTCCGGACTCGCATTACCAAAACGATTAACCAAACGCGCATTATCGTGATTGGCCAGGAAAATAGAAATCCAGCCTTTTTTAGCAAAGGCACTATCCCATTTAGTAAAGGTGTTTTTAAAATCAAGCAAACTGTAACCATTTGGCTTAGCCAAACCAACGCCATCAAATGCATAGGCCATATCCAGTTCATGACGGTCGGCATCAACCATATCGTGTGCATCCTGTAATGAATTTCCGGCGCCCTCGGCTACACTCATCAGGTTATATTTACTATACACTTCCTTGTTCATCTCCTTTAAATAATCATGCAGATGCGGACCGATAGCATAATATTTCATGAAGTTTTTTTCGTACCCAACCGGAAATTTAGGGAAAGTAGTATCTTTTGCTGCAAACTGAAACGCATCCATCCGGAAACCATCAATACCTTTATCAGCCCAAAACTTCATAATGCTGTACACTTCCTGGCGCACTTTTGGGTTTTCCCAGTTTAAATCCGGCTGTTGCTGCGAAAAATAATGCAGATAATAAGCGTTCGTTAACGTATCGTATTTCCAGGCATCGTGGTTCACATCAAACAAACTATACCGCGGCGCTGGTTTACCACGCTCGGCATTCCACCAATGGTAATAATTGCGGTAAGGATTGGTACGCGAACTACGTGATTGCTTAAACCATTCGTGCTGGTTACTACTATGGTTTACCACCAAATCCATCACCAGCTTAATGCCGCGCTGGTGCATCCCTTTCAGCATCCTGTCAAAATCATTCATCGTGCCAAACTCTTTCATAATAGCGCGATAATCACTTACATCGTAACCATTATCTGTGTTGGGCGAAGAATAAACCGGATTTAGCCATACCGTATTAACGCCCAGGCTTTTAATATAATCAAGTTTTGAGGTAATCCCATTCAAATCTCCTACACCATCACCATTGCTATCTTTAAAGCTGCGTGGGTAAATTTGATAAACTACTGCTTTTTTCCACCAGTCTTTGGCGGTAGAATCAGTAGCTGTAGCTGATTGCTGATTTTTAGTTTCTGCCTGTTTGCAAGAATTTAAACTGATACCAGCTATGGCTAAAGCAGCAAGAGTACGGGTAAAATTAGGAAACATTGGTTTTAGGTTTGATGATAATTATTGATTATGACAACCAAATATAATACTTCGTTTATGAATAAAAAACTGACTTTATTGAATTGAAACTGATTTTTTAAAACCAGATCAATACAATAACAGGGTAGTTAAAATAACTTTTAAAAATTAGACCGGTAAAAGAAGCATCAGTCAAAATTGTATTCAGAGCGTGGATCTTCCGGCAAAATTTCCATCTCCGGATACCCGATATATTTGGCATACCATTGAATTGCCGACGCAACATCCAGCGCATCTTCAGCTTTAATATTGATGGTTTCAAAAGCAAGTGGATTGCCGTGATCATCTGCATATAACTGAATTTCCTCAGGTTGTGGTTTAAATTCTACTTCATTCAAACAGTAAACCATTATTTTTAAATCAGTATCTCTGGAGCGGATAACATCACGGCAGGAATCCTTTGGATCTTTTACTAAAAGAAATACGTTGTGGTTCATATCGGATAAATCAGTAGGTGTAAATAATTCTGCAAATAGCACGTATCTTTTATGACCAAAAAAGCAGCTAATGGTTTTACAAATGCATATTTTGTTTTATGCTGATTGTTAGGACTTTAAATTTCTATCTGAAATTATTTAGCAGATGCTTCTTTTATCAGCTAAAAAAATTTTGCAGATAAGGTTACTGATAAAGAATTAGTGGAAATAAGGCTTGGTTTTTTTAGAGAACTTAATGCTCTCTAACCCTTCTTTTCAAAACCCCTCCGGCAGCTTCTTTAATGGTGCTGGTGAAAATAAACGCATTGGGATCTATGCTGTGCACCATGTTTTTTAGGCGGCGAACTTCCAATCGGGTAACTACGGTAAATACAATATCACAATCCTGACTTACCTCAAAACTGTTTTTCAAAAAGCCGCGTTCGCCTTTGTAAATGGTAATTCCGCGCCCCAGTTCCATCACTAATTTTTCTTTAATAGGTTCGCTTTGGCCGGAAATGATGGTTACGCCGGTATATTCTTCCAAACCTTCAATTACAAAACTGATGGTTTTAGAAGCGGTGTAATAAGTTAAAATAGAATATAAAGCCGTTGGCAAACCCAACTCGATGGCGGCGATGAGGAAGATAATGATGTTAATCCCCAAAATAATTTCGCTGATGGTGAAGCTGATGCGCCGGTTGGTGTACAAAGCCAGCACTTCTATTCCATCCAGTGCGCAGCCGCCACGAATGGCAAGCCCAACACCAATGCCCATAAAAACGCCGCCAAAAATAGAAACCAGCAGTTTATCGGAAGTGATTTGCGGATAAGGAATAAGAAGCAAGCATAAACCAAGCCCGATAACGGCTGCCAGCGTGCGCAAGGCAAAGGCCATGTTTACCTGAAAACCGCCCATCACAATAAGCGGTAGATTGGCCAGGATGATTACGTAAGCAATGTTTACATGGTATAATTCATGAATCAACAGTGAAATACCGGTTACGCCGCCATCAAAAAACTGGTTCGGAACCAGAAACCCTTTCAACGCAAAACCGCAAAACAAAATCCCGGCAATGGTGGATAAAGTGTCTCTTAAATTGTTTAAAAATGTTGTACTCATCAACGCGTTATGTAATTTTTGATTTTACGAGTGCCAAATGTGCCTCTTTTTTGGCCTGTCGCAACCGGATGGCCGTTTGGGTGAAGTAATGATGACTTTCTAAAAAACGCACCTGCAGCCGGTTCCACTCCTGCTCTGATTTTAAAAAACCGAAGATAGAAAGCTCGTTGAACAGTTTCTCCCCAATTTCAAAAAAATCATCCCGGCCCAGATAATCTAAATCTGCATCCGCCAAAATCTGTTCCAGATGGTTTTGAGGTGATTGCGGGATGTGGGTAGCCATAATCATTCCGCAGATTTGATCAATTTCGTTCTGATTGTAATTAAAATCCGGCAAAAACTGCCTGGTTATCCGGCAGGATTCTTCCTCATGCTCTTTTGGTCCGCGCAAAAATCCGGAATCGTGAAACAATGCAGCAGTTAGCAGTAATTTCATTTCCTGTTCCGAAATATGCTCTTCCCTACCAATCATTTCAGCAGCCGCAAACACATCTTTTACATGCGCCACGCTGTGATACGATAAACTGGCAGGCAATTCGTTACCTAATTTTTCGAGAATAAACTGTTCAGCACTTTCAAATTGCATACCCGCCTGCATTTTTACAGAAGCGAATATATTAAATGTTTTGTTTTGGGTAGAGGGCTGCATCGGTTTGATTTTAAACTTGATTTACACGAATCACTTAGTCAAAATCTTTCGCCTGATACTGTTTTTATCACCTAATTTTTCTGTTGATAAGATGTTATATTTTTCTATCAGTTTATCGTTTCAAATGTTTTAAGCTGATAGTCAGATTATTACCCAAAAAACAACGATAAAAACAGCATCCATTTTTGCAGAAAATATTTTTATCTCTAATTTAGCCTACTAATTTTATAGACTTTGTGGACTGCTTCTTTTACCCCTCTTTATTCAAAACGTTGAACGATTTGTGTTGAGGTTAGCTCTTCCCTCAAAATCATTTAATATTTAAAACTTACACACTTCAGCATGAAATTAAATTTACACATTATTTTACTATTTAGCTTTTTAGGATTCGTTCCGCTGTATTCGATTGCCCAGATGAACGGCAATTATATTTTATCCGGCATTGTAAAAGATGATACCGGCCAGCCTTTGCCCGGCGTTTCTGTAAAAATTAAAGGCAGTACGGCCGGCAGCACCTCCAATACAACAGGTAAGTTTTCTATTACCAGCAATGCCAAATTTCCGCTGACGTTGGTGTTCTCCAGCATTGGTTTTAAGCCACAGGAATTTTTGGTAAACAATCCCGGCAGCCAGTTAAACGTACAATTGGTTACCCAATCTATGGTGGTAAACGAAGTAGTGGTTACCGCTTCGCGCCAGGAAGAACGGATTATGCGCTCGCCGGTTGCTATCGAAAAACTGGATATTCGTTCCATCCGCAACTCTCCTGCCCCAAGTTTTTATGATGCGCTGGAAAACGTAAAAGGCGTGCAGATGACCACTTCGAGCTTAACCGTTAAAGTGCCCAATACGCGCGGTTTTAACAGTCCAAATAACTTCCGCTTTATGCAGATGGTGGACGGCGTGGATATGCAAGCCGCAACTTTGGGCGTACCGCTTGGAAACGCCATCGGCCCAACCGAACTGGATATTGCCAGCGTAGAAATTACGCCCGGTGCGGCTTCGGCTTTGTATGGCATGAACGCGATTAATGGCATGGCTAACCTGATCACTAAAAGCCCTTTTACCTACCAGGGTTTGAGCATTTACCAGCGTACGGGCGTAAACCATGTGGACGGAATTGACCACGCGCCAGCTGTGTTAACTGAAACGGCTCTGCGTTATGCAAAAGCTTTTGGCAGCAAGTTTGCTTTTAAGGTAAACGGCAGTTATATGCACGGAACAGATTGGATTTCCAATTCGAAGCAAGATCAAAACCCAAACTATTTACCAAGTGCCAACCCGGCTTATCCACAGTTAAATGGTGCTAATAATGCAGCCTATGATGCCTGGAACCGTTATGGCGATGATGCTTTGGCGGGAAGTAATCTCGTATCTATCAGCGGTTTAACCATCAACGGAAAAACCAACCAGACGCTTCGTGTGGCCCGTACTGGTTATTACGAAAAAGATTTGGTTGATCCATCCGTGAAGAACTTGAAGTTTGATGCCGCTTTTCATTACAAACCCAATGAGCACACCGAAATTGTTTACAGCTACCGCATCGGCGATATGGACGGCACGTTTCAGCGTGGCAATAAAATCAGGCTGGATGGTGTGATCGTACAAAACCACAAACTGCAAGTAAAAGGTAAAAACTTTACGATTTTGAGTTACATTTCTTTAGAAAATACGGGCAAATCTTACAACGTAAAACCACTGGCCGATAACCTGGATTTATACAGCGGCGGCAGCAATTCTGTTTGGGCGGCCAAGTACAAAAGCACACTGGTTTCACAATTAGCTAACGGCGTTGATCTGGCTACGGCAAACAATGCGGCGCGTGCGGCGGCTGATGCCGGCCGCGTATTGCCCGGAACACAAGCTTTTACCGATCTGAAAAATACCATTATCGGTATCAATAACTGGGATATAAAATCCAGCCTGATCCCTAATGCTCCGGCAACCGGGGGTGCGGCTTTAATTCAAAACAGCCGGATGTATCACATAGAAGGCCAGTGGGATTTATCAAAAACCGTAAAAGTACTAAATCTGCTGGTTGGTGCCGATGCGCGCTTGTACCAGATTATCCCGGATGGAAATAATTTTGTTGATTTTTCCCGCCCGATTGCAGAACGCAATCAACCACTGGCTGATGGCAGTTTTGGCAACGATGTTTATTATAAAAAAGTGGGTGCATTTGCACAGGGAACCAAGACCTTTTTTGATGAGAAACTAAAAGTTGTTGGCTCATTGCGCTTTGATTACAACCCATATTACGATCCAAAAGTTACACCGCGGATTGCAGCCGTTTATTCTCCAACAGATAACCACAATTTTCGGGTTACTTTTCAGCAGGGCTACCGTTTTCCATCGCTGTTTGAAGCACTTTCTTACGTTAATAATGGCCGGGTAAAAAGAGTAGGCAGCTTATCTTTTATCGATCAGGGTTTGGGTTACCTGGAAAATAGTTATACGCAGACTTCCGTTGTTAATTTTAATAACGCGGTTGCCGCTGCCGGAAATACCGATGCCGCTGCTTTAGCAAACAAAGGTTTATTACAAACAGCCGATCTGCCAAAAGCTCGACCAGAAAAAATCAACTCCTTTGAAGTTGGCTATAAAAGCGTAGTTTTTGACAACAAAGTAGTGGTTGACTGGGATGCTTATTCCAACGTTTACAACGGCTTTTTAGGTCAGGTACAGGTTTATGTGCCAAACGGAACAACCATAGGAACAGATGCTGCTGCTTTAGCAATGTTAGACAGGAACCGCGATCCAACAGTAGCCACTTCTACAACTGCGGCCAGTGCAGGCCAGGCTCGTTACCGCGTTTATACCAATGCCAAAAACGATTACCATAATTACGGTTCGGCATTGGGCATTACCTACAACTTTTACAAAACTTACAGCGTTGCCGGTAATGCCAGCTTTAATAAACTGGTTGCCAACAAAACAGACGATATTTTCGTAACCGGTTTCAACACGCCGATTTTATCTACCAATCTTTCTTTTGGCAACCGCGAAATCATCAAAAACTTTGGCTTCAACGTTATTTACAAATGGCAGCAAGGATTTTTATGGGAAAGTCCGCTCGTAACCGGTGCTGTGCCAGCCATCCATACTTTCGATGCACAGGTGAGTTTGCGCGTGCCTGATTATAAAGCCAATTTTAAATTAGGTGCTACCGATTTGCTAAACCGCCGCTACATTCAATATGCAGGCGGCCCAACGCTTGGCGGTTTGTATTATCTGGCCGTTACGTTTGATGGTTTGCTCAATAAGTAGCATACTGTTTTTACCGGTATAAAATTGAAAACGGAGACAGGGATGTTTCCGTTTTTTCGTTTAAGCAATACTGTTTTTATCGATATAAATTTTGTTTATCGGAAATCATCGGCCAAAACAAATTCGGCAAAAACCCTTTCAAATCAAACCACAATCCCGACTTTAGGCACATGAAATCTATTTGTGTTTTCTGCGGAGCAAATTTTAATGGTGATGAAAACCTGAAAACGGCTATTAATATTTTGGCAGAATTAATGGTTCAGCAAAATATATCCTTTGTTTTTGGCGGAGGAAAAGTGGGTGTAATGGGCTTGATGGCTGATGCAATACTAAGTCGCGGTGGCAAAGCAATCGGTGTAATTCCAGGGTTTTTGATGGATAAAGAAGTTGGCCACAATGGTTTAACCGAAATGCACGTGGTAGAAAACATGCACCAGCGAAAACAATTGATGAACGATCTGTGCGATGGCATCATCACGCTGCCCGGCGGTTTTGGCACGCTGGAAGAACTTTTTGAAGTGCTCACCTGGCTGCAATTAGGCTTGCACCACAAACCAATCGGCATACTTAACATTGGTGGTTTTTATGATTTTTTGCTGAAACAGATGGACGTAATGGTGGATCAGCAGTTTTTAAAACCGGCCAACCGAAAGCTTGTTTTAACCAGCGCCGATCCGCAGGAACTGCTTGAAAAAATGCTCGGTTTTAATGCTGCACCCGATGAAGTTTGGTTCAAAAATCAAAACCGCAGCTAAAAAACAGGCGGTAAAAGAAGCATTGCAAAGCTGCTCAGCCTAAATTTTGTTCGGTAAAAGAAGCATTCTATTTTTTTGTACAGAAAACCTTGTAAATCAGCATAAAATATATTTATACTAAAGGCATCACCCTAAAAATCAGCTCATAAAAAAAGCATCTAAACCGGGGAGATTACAGATGCTTTAACCAATTATAAACCTAAAACGAGAGAGAATTTATATCTGTTACGAAATAAAATAAGCAAGGGTTACAAAAATTTCTTTTCCATTAACCAAAATCTGTTTGTTTATCTGCAATCATCAATCCGGTTTTTGTTTTTTATGGATAGCTTTGTGTAAAAATCTCACAGGCTATATTTCTAATTTACATGCTTTATCTGTTCATGGATGCCAATTTTGATAAAGGGCAAATTTTGGAACAGCATTTTTAATTTATATCATTTACACAAACGCGGTGATGGAAAACGATAGATTGGTTGAAGCTAAACCGGCAACAGTCAGCAAAAAAATAATTAAGTTAAATAACAGCCCTGCCAAAATCAAGAAGCCGAAATCTTTCCCGATTGTGTGTATTGGCGGTTCTGCCGGTTCGTTCGAATCGTATGAAAAGTTTTTTATGAACATGCCTGCGGATAGCGGAATGGCTTTTGTGATCATCATGCACCTCGATCCAAACCACAACGGCAGCATTGCAGAAGTGATCCAAACGTTTTCGCCGATGCCGGTGGCAGAGGCAGAAGATGGCTTGGTAATACAACCAGATCATGTTTATACCATCCCGCCGAACAAGGATATGGGCATACATAACCGGAGATTGCTGCTGTTGCCACCCGGAAAAGCAACTGGTTTCCGCCTGCCGATCGATTATTTTTTGCAAAGCCTGGCCGAAGATCAGTGGAACAAAGCGGTTGCAATCATTTTTTCGGGTTTTGGTTCTGATGGAGAAACCGGCCTGCGGATGATTAAAGAAAAACTGGGCATGGCGATGGTGCAAGACCCGGAAACGACCAAGTACGATAGTATGCCGAAAGCTTCCATCGGAACCAATCTGGTGGATTATGTGCTTGCGCCGGAAGAAATGCCGGTAAAACTGATCCAGTACATGAACCATCCGGCACTGAGCGAAGACCCGGAAGAACATGTAAAATCGGAGATCAAGGACAGCAATTCGATTTTCAAAATCCTGATGATCCTGCGCAGCCATACCGGCCATGATTTTTCTCATTACAAAAAAAATACAATTACCCGCCGCATTGATCGCCGGCTGGCTTTCCATCAGCTGCCGGATTATGCGCATTACATCAATTACTTGCGGGAGAATCCGCATGAAATTAATGTTCTGTTTAATGAATTGCTGATCGGCGTAACCAAGTTTTTCAGGGATGCGTATGCTTTTGATTCTTTAAAAGAAAAGCTTTTTCAGGTTTTAAACACCAAAACCGAGAGCGAACCGGTACGGGTTTGGGTGGCGGGCTGCTCTACCGGAGAAGAAGCTTACACCATTGCTATCAAACTGATTGAATGTTTTAGCGGATTGAAAACCAAGCGGGTGCCAAAAATCCAGATTTTTGCAACCGACCTGGATAAAGATGCGATAGAAGTAGCACGTGCCGGCATTTACAATACCAATATTGTTGCTGATGTTTCGCAGGAAAGGATGGAGCGGTTTTTCATCCAGAAGAACGACAAGTTTCAGGTAAAAAAAGAACTCCGGGAAATGATCGTGTTTGCGCAGCACAACCTGATTAAGGATGCTCCTTTTACCCGGTTAGATTTGTTGTCGTGCCGGAATGTGATGATTTACCTGGATTCGGAACTACAGAAAAAGATCATCCCGATTTACCATTATTCCCTCAAACCAAAAGGAATTTTGCTGATGGGCCCGGCAGAAACCATTGGCGGTTTTACGGATATGTTTGCGCCGATTGACCCGAAATGGAAAATTTTTGAACGCCGTGAAGGTTCTGTTGCTTCTCCGAAAGTGATTGATTTTCCGTTTAATATTTCCAAACAAACTATCGGAACCGATAAAAAATCAGAACAAAAAATAGCGGGTAAAAACAGCTTGTCGGACAGTTTCAACAAGTTTTTGCTGGAAAATTATACGCCGGTTTCTGTTTTGATTGACGAAGCGGGCGAGATTTTTTACATCAACGGCAAAACCGGAAAGTTCCTGGAGCTGAATTCGGGCGAGGCGGCCATGAACATTTTTGAGATGATTAAAGATGAACTGAAATATGTGCTGCGGAATGCTATTTACCAGGCACGCATCCAAAAAACGGACATCCTAATCAACGATATTAAAATAAAAGAAGACCAGCAAATGCGGCTGGTGAATATGAAGGTATCGTTACTGGATACGGCTTCTTTGCAGGGTTTGATTCTGGTTATTCTGGAAGATAAAGGGCCGGTAAAAAAAGTATCGCCGCAAAAAGCACTTAAAGTCAAAAACCAGGATGCCAACCCGCTGGCAGAATCGCTGGAAAAAGAACTTGAATACACCAAACAGCAGCTGCACAGCACGATAGAGCAGATGGAAACTTCGTTGGAGGAACTGAAATCTACCAATGAGGAACTGCAAAGCATGAATGAAGAACTGCAGAGCACGAACGAGGAATCGCTGACGACCAAGGAGGAAATGCAATCGCTCAACGAAGAACTGATGACGATTAACGTTTCGTATCAGGGTAAAACCGAGGAACTGACGCACCTGAACAACGACATGAAAAACCTGCTGGACAGTACAGAGATCGGCACTATTTTTCTGGACAACGAGTTTAAAATACTGCGTTATACACCCAAAATAAAATCTTTGCTCAACGTAATTCCTACAGACGTTGGTCGGTCGATTACGGATATTGTGTTCAATTTTGAATTACCCGGTTTAAAAAAGCTTATTCATGAAGTGATCGAAACGCTGGTAGCCAAGGAAGTGGAAATCCAGACCAAAAAAACCGGCTGGTTCAACCTGCGCATTATGCCTTATCGCACCATTGATAACTTTATCAGCGGCGTGGTGCTCACCTTTACCGATATTTCATCTTTAAAACTGGCGGAACATAAACTGGCAACCATTCTTAATTATGCAAAAACTACCATCAACCTGATGCAAAAACCGGCTATGTTATTGAATGAAAAGTTGCAGATTACGGTGGTAAACCCGCTTTTTGCAGCTTACTTCAAGCTATCAGAAAAGGAGCTGAAAGGTATGGATTTTGCTGTTTTGGCACACGAATACTGGAAAACCAACCGGCTGGATAAAGTCATTAAAAATATGGTGAAGGAAGAGGTAAAGCTGTTGCTGGATCAGGATTTCCCTCAAATTGGCCGCAAAAAGTTTACTTTCAGCAGTATTCCTTCTGTAGATCAGCAAACCGGCGAAACGCTGTTGGTTTTGGCCATGATTGAGGAAAATATAGCTTAGCCTCTGCGTATGGAAAACCGGAATGACAAGGCTCTGAATTTGCTGAGATCGAAAGCAGAAGACCAATTATTAGGCGATAAAAACAGCATCAGCGATATGCCGGTACTTGAAATGAAACGGGTGATGCAGGAGTTGCAGCTTTATCATGTAGAGCTGGAAATGCAAAATGATGAGTTGCAGCAGGCTACCATTGATTTGGAGCTGCAAAGGATTAAATTTGCAAACCTGTTTGAACTTGCACCCATTGGCTACATCGTTACGGATAAGTTTGGCTCGATTCAGGATGCCAATTATGCAGCGCTGCAGTTGCTTGGTTTGGATAAAGCTGCCTTGCAGAACAAACCTTTTTTGCTGAATATTTACAAAGAAGACCTGGACAAGTTTTATATTTATTTTCGCAAGCTGTTTTTAGCACACCAATCTTTAAGTTGCCAGATACGGATACTCAACATTAAAAAAGAAACATTAAATGTACAGATTGAAGGCATTGTGCTGCACCCTGCTTCCGGCAATGAATTGTGTTATTTAACCATTGCTGATTTTACCGAAAAACAAGAGGCAGAACTTAAACTGAAAGAGGCCAAAAAGCGGCTGGAAATTGCGCTGGAAGCTTCATTAACCGGCATTTGGGAAATTGATATTATTACCGGCCAGGTTTACCTCGATGATTTTTGCTGTTCGCTGTACGGGCTTAACCCGGTTGTTTTTAATAAAAAATACGATACCTTGCTTAGCTGCATCCACCAAAACGACCGCAAAAATGTAGAGCTTCATATCCGGCAAACCATTATCGGAGAAAAACCGCTTTTTATCAGGTTCCGGGCGGTTGCAACGGATCAACCCGTAAAATACATTCAGGCAAGGGCGCAGGTAGTTACGTATAAAAATGAAAAAAAATGCTTTATCGGAACGTTTACAGATATCAGCGATAAAATGGCTTCGGAGATGGAAACGATCCGCATTAAAGAGGAAAACCAGCAGATGATTTTGGCAGCCGGATTGCAGGCCGAAGAAAACGAGAAAAAAAGAATCAGCGAAGTTTTGCACGATGGCATCGCCCAAACGCTTTACGCCATTAAATTGAATATTGACCAGATAAAAAAAGCATCCGAACTACCTGTTTTCGATCAGATTACGGATCTGCTTAAACAAAGCATCAAGGAAATCCGCAATATTTCTTTTGAACTCACGCCATCCATCCTGATGGATTTTGGCCTTACGGATACACTGGAAGATATGGCCGCGCGGCTGTCTGGCAAACAGCTTTTGATCAGCACCAGTGTCATAAATTTCAGCAAAACTCAAAGCAGTCAGCTACAGCTCAATATTTTCAGAATTGTGCAGGAACTGGTAAACAATGCAATCAAACATGGTTCGCCCAGTAAAATCAGTATTGAAGTAGTTAAAAAAAACAAACATATTTCTATTGTTGTTTCTGATAATGGTGTAGGTTTTAAAAGCGATGCGGATACCAAAGCACCGAAAGGTATTGGTTTAAGCAGTATCAAAAATCGGTTGCGGTTGTATAAAGGTACCCTCCAGATAGAACCGAATCCTGCAGGCGGCACGACAGTTCGTATCGGCCTAAAAAATTAATAATATGATGATTAAGTATAAATGAGCCATCTAAAATCAGTAATTGTAATTGGTGCATCTGCCGGCGGTTTGCAGGCAATCAGTCAGGTTTTGCAGAAAATCAATCCTAATCTGGATGCTGCTATTGTAGTAGTGCTGCACGTTGGCCGTAATTCTATCGGCAGTATTCTGGTACAGCATCTGCAAAAACAAACATCCTACAACTGCAAAATTGCAGAAGACGGAGAACCACTTTTGAGCAAACACGTTTACATTGCCCGGCCGGATTTTCAAACGCTTTTAACGCCCAGTGTTATCCGCGTAATTAAAGGCCCGCACGAAAACCGCTGGCGGCCGTCTATTGATGTTTTGTTCCGGTCGGCAGCGGCTTCGTACAATTCTAAAACCACCGGCATTATATTAACCGGCATGCTGGATGATGGAACTTCCGGCATGTCTGCCATAAAAAGATGCGGTGGCATTTGTATTGTACAGGAACCGGAAGAAGCGGAGTTTTCGGATATGCCAACCAGTGTTTTAAATCATGTAGAAGTAGATTACAGGGTGCCGATTTCGG
>JBPBPL010000036.1:0-63208 GCA_050954285.1 Janthinobacterium lividum
CTTCTACGCCAATGTGGCTGATGAAAGACGTGAAACAAATGCTGGAAGCCTATTAAAATCATTATGGCCGATCAGCTTATCAAAAAATATACAGCTTCCGGTTTAGGTTTATTTTTTGCCATACTGATTATTTCCGGCTGGATTTTGTCTGCTATTTTGTTGATGCATTGGCATTTCAGCTTTTCTAACCCAATGGTTTATGTGCTGATCTTGTTACAGATGCATTTGTACACCGGCCTGTTTATCACGGCACATGATGCCATGCATGGCACAGTTTCTCCAAATTCAATTATTAACAAAACAGTTGGGCAAATTTGCACTTTGTTTTACGCAGCTTTCTGGTATCCAAAGTTATATACCAAACATCATTTGCACCACAGCCATGTGCATACCGAGCACGATCCTGATTATCACAATGGTAATTTCATCAGTTGGTATATCCGTTTCATCCGTAATTATTTATCCATTTGGCAAATAGTCTTTATGGCAATTTTGTTTAATGTTTTGAAAATTTGGATCCCGCAGCCAAATCTTATTCTGTTTTGGGTTTTACCTTCGCTGATGAGCACCTTGCAGCTGTTTTATTTCGGTACTTATCTGCCACACAAAGGCGAACACGATAATCAACATTATTCCACTTCACAACAAAAAAACCATTTCGTTGCTTTTTTTACCTGCTATTTTTTTGGTTATCATTATGAACATCACGATGCGCCGGGCACTCCTTGGTGGTTGTTGTGGAAGGTAAAAGGTGCATAATTAAATCTGTTCAGAGTTGATTTGATAATGTTATGAGAAGGTCAAATGATTTCTCACAAGTAGTTTCAATCCAGATTCTCTTAAATAAAATCTAATTTTGCTGCTATAAAAGAAGCATTGCTTAGAAATTTATGGGGAAAAAAGGAGTTTTATTGGTAAATCTGGGCACGCCCGACAGTCCGAAAACAGCAGATGTACGTAAATATTTAGGTGAGTTTTTGATGGATGGCCGCGTAATCGACATTAATCCTGCGCTTCGGGCTTTGCTGGTTAAAGGTGCGATTGTTCCTTTTCGTTCGCCAAAATCAGCTAAATTGTATAAAGAAATCTGGTCGCCGGAAAATGGTTCACCATTGCTCTATTACAGTATCAAACAGGCCGAAATGTTGCAAGAAAGCTTGGGCGATGAATATCAGGTTGAACTGGCTATGCGTTACCAAAGTCCGTCTATTGAATCGGCACTGGATAAACTGAAAGCAGCAAATGTAGATAGCCTCAAAGTGATTGCACTTTTCCCGCAATACGCTTCGGCCAGCAGCGGTTCCGTTTATCAGAAAGTGATGGAACTGGTTAGCAAATGGCTAACCATCCCGGATTTATCTTTCGTCAATTCCTTTCACAACAATGAATTGATGATTGAGAATTTTGCCGAAAACGGCCGTAAATATCAGCCCGAAACTTATGATCATATTTTGTTCAGCTTTCATGGTTTGCCGCAACGGCAGTTGATCAAATCCGATCCTACACAGCAGCATTGTTTAAAAGTAGCTGATTGTTGCTCCACGTTAACGGATGCAAATAAATTTTGCTATTCGGCGCAATGTCATGACACGGCACGTTTAATCTCCGAAAAACTGAATATCCCGAAAGAAAAATATACCATTTGTTTCCAATCGCGTTTGGGCAATGATCCCTGGGTAAAACCTTACACCACCGAAGTTGTGGCCGAACTGGCCAAACAAGGCAAAAAACGGATGCTGGTATTTTGCCCGGCGTTTGTGGCCGATTGCCTGGAAACCGTTTATGAAGTCACTGTTGAATACGGAGAAGAATTTAAAGCTTTGGGCGGAGAAAAAATACAACTGGTAGAAAGCCTGAACGATTCGCCAAAGTTTATTGATGCTTTGCATCAGATGGCCGTTGCCTGATTCGATCAAGCACCAATTTTTACCTGATAAAAGAAGCATCTGCAAAACCTTGTTTGTTTAGGTTTTTCCGCTTATCTTCGCGCCACAATTCACACAAATTATTTACGCTTTAATATTATTCAGGTAATGTATTTAAGTAAAGAAGCAAAAGCAGAGATTTTTGCAAAACACGGAGAAAGTGCAACCGATACAGGTTCTGCCGAAGGTCAGGTAGCATTGTTCACTACTCGTATTGCTCATTTAACCGGGCATTTGAAAAAAAACAAAAAAGATTTTTCTACTCAGCTTTCTTTACAGAAACTGGTTGGTAAACGTCGTGCCTTGTTGGGCTATTTGTTTAAAAAGGACATTAACCGTTACCGTGCCATTATCAAGGCGCTGGAACTAAGGGATATTATAAAATAACCCGGAGTAATTTCCGCTAAAAAGCCATCCCTTTTGGAGATGGCTTTTTTACTTTAAAAAAATTAAAATTTCTATAAAAAAGGTGCGTTCTAAAGATGAAAAACGTGCCGATACAACAACAAAATGAATGTAATTAAAAAAGTAATTGATCTGGGCGATGGTCGCATTGTAGAGATCGAAACCGGCAAACTGGCCAAACAGGCTGATGGTTCTGTCGTAGTAAAAATGGGCGATACGATGTTGCTTGCAACCGTAGTTTCTTCTAAAGATGCAAAAGAAGGCGTAGATTTTTTACCGCTTTCGGTAGATTATCAGGAAAAATATGCTTCAACTGGCCGCATCCCTGGTGGATTTTTGCGTCGCGAAGCACGTCTGTCAGATTATGAAGTATTGATTTCCCGTTTGGTAGATCGCGCTTTGCGTCCGCTATTTCCTTCGGATTATCATGCAGATACCCAAGTGATGATTTCACTGATTTCTGCCGATAAAAACATTATGCCGGATTGTCTGGCTGGTTTAGCTGCTTCGGCTGCTATTGCAGTTTCTGATATTCCTTTTAACGGACCGATTTCTGAAGTTCGCGTAGCAAAAGTTGACGGTAAATTGGTAATCAATCCAACATTAAGCGATCTGCAAAAAGCAACTTTAGAATTTATGGTTGCCGGTTCTGCTACTGATATTGTGATGGTAGAAGGTGAAGCAGATGAAATTGCGGAAGCCGAAATGGTTGAGGCAATTGCTTTTGCACACGAAGCCATTAAAGTACAAGTTGCTGCACAGGTAGAATTAGCCGAAGAAGTTGGCAAAACTGAAAAACGCATTTACAGTCACGAACACAGTAATTTGGAATTAAAAGAAGTGATTTTTGCGGCTACTTACGATAAGGCTTATGCTGTTGCAGCTTCTGCATCTGGTAAAGATGACCGCAGTGCAGATTTTAAACAAATCCGTGATGAATTTATCGCTTCTATGGGCGAAAATCCGGATGCGATTCAAGTTAGTCTGGCTAAAAAATATTTTCACGACGTACAGTATGATGCTGTTCGTAATTTGGTTTTAAATGAAGGCAAACGTTTAGATGGCCGGAAAACAACCGAAATTCGCCCGATATGGAGCGAAGTTGGTTATTTGCCTGCTGCTCACGGTTCTGCTGTATTTACCCGTGGCGAAACACAATCTTTAACATCCGTAACTTTAGGTTCTAAAACGGATGAGCAAATGATTGACGGCGCGTTCATCAATGGTCATAGCAAATTCTTGTTGCACTATAATTTCCCAGGGTTTTCAACTGGTGAAGTTCGTCCGAATCGTGGTGCTGGTCGCCGCGAAATTGGTCACGGTAACCTGGCCATGCGTTCTTTGAAAAAAGTATTGCCTGGTTTGGAGCAAAATCCTTACACTATCCGCATCGTTTCTGATATTTTGGAATCCAACGGTTCGTCTTCCATGGCAACTGTTTGTGCCGGAACTTTGGCTTTGATGGATGCTGGTATTAAATTAACTGCTCCGGTTTCCGGAATTGCCATGGGTTTAATTACCGACGAAGCAACTGGTAAATACGCAATTCTTTCTGATATTTTGGGTGATGAAGATCATTTAGGCGATATGGATTTTAAAGTTACCGGTACCGAAAAAGGTATTGTAGCTTGCCAGATGGATTTGAAAATTAATGGTTTATCAAACGAAGTTTTAATTAAAGCTTTGGATCAGGCAAAAGAAGGCCGTTTACACATCTTAAACGAGATGAAGAAAACGATTGCTGCACCTCGCGAAGATTACAAACCACATGCGCCACGCATTGTGAGCATGACGATTGACAAAGAATTTATCGGTGCCATTATCGGGCCTGGCGGAAAAATCATCCAGGAAATGCAACGCGAAACCGGTGCGACCATTGCGATTGAGGAAGTTGATAATAAAGGTATCATCGAAATTTTTGCTGATAACAAAGCAGCCATTGATGCTGCCGTTACCCGCATCCGTAATATCGTAGCGAAACCAGAAGTTGGTGAAACTTACGAAGGCAAAGTGAAAACGATTATGCCTTTTGGCGCTTTTGTGGAAATTATGCCGGGAAAAGATGGTTTGCTGCACATTTCGGAAATCGACTGGAAACGTTACGAAACGATGGACGGTATTTTTGAAGTAGGCGAAATTATAAAAGTTAAATTGCTGGAAGTTGACAAACAAGGTAAACTGAAACTATCAAGAAAAGCTTTAATGCCTCGTCCGCCAAAACCGGAAACTGCAGAGTAGTAAGTTTTGATATTTAATAAAAAAAAGCCCTTCGTTTACGAAGGGCTTTTTTTATGGATAATTTTTTAGGATTTGATCAGATGCTTGGCAACATCTTGTTTACACAACTTCATCAGCTTAAACCAACAAATGTATATATTGAAATTAAGCTTAAATTTGTACTATATTTTTTCGGCTAATTAAAGGTTTGCTTTTCGCTCTAAGAAAATTGTCATGCTTCTTTTAGCATATAAAATTTAAAACAGCAGAGGATTATTTTATTCTGATGATTTTTATCCGATAAAAGAAGCATCGAAATACATCGATGAAAAAGAATTGGTTGACCACTAATTTTAACAGATTGAACCATGAACATCCATAATAAAGACCTCGGAACAACACAAAAAGCTTTAGCCATCAATCTTGATCCTAAAGTTTATGGCTCATTCGCCGAAATCGGGGCCGGGCAGGATGTAGCCGCGCATTTTTTTAAAGCAGGTGCCGCTGCCGGAACGATTGCTAAAACGATGTCTGCTTATGACATGACATTTTCTGACGCGATTTACGGCATACAGCAAAGCAAACGTTATGTGAGCGAGCAGCGGCTCACTTCTATGCTTGACCATGAATATGGTTTGCTGTTGGAGCGTTTGGCCACACAGCGCGGCCCAACGACTACGTTTTTTGCTTTTGCAGGAACCTTTTCGGCCTTAAATTATCTCAAAACAAATGAAGGACATGGTTGGATGGGTGTACGCTTCCAGTTAGAGCCGAACGGTGTAGCGCATAACGTAATTCTACACGTGAAACTTTTGGATAACGATAATGTTTTGCAGCAGCAGGCGGTTGGTATTTTGGGCGTCAATCTGCTTTATGCTTGCTTTTACTACAACGAAACACCTCCGGTTTTTTTAAAATCTTTGATTGATAACCTCACCAAAGATCGGATTCAAATTGATATGATCCGGTTTGAAGGGCCTGGATTTAGCAAGGTAGATAACCGGCTGATGAGTTTGCATTTGGTAAAATATGGTTTCTCAGATGCCGCAGTCTTCGGTTCGGATGGGGAAAACCTGCAACCATCAGAAGTATTATACAAAAAGCATATTGTGGTGATGCGCGGACGTTTTCGGCCGGTCATTAATGTGCATTTGGATATGCTGAACAGGGGTGTGGAGCAGTTTATGCAGGAGCCAGACGTGGATACCTCTCGTGTGGTGGTGGTTACAGAGTTGACTCTGCAATCTTTAAAAGAAAGAAACGCCGATCCGAATGCGGAAATTGATGAAAAAGATTTTCTGGATCGGGTAGATATTCTCTGCTCGCTCGGACAAACAGTTTTGATATCCAATTTTCATGAATATTATAAACTGGTGGCTTATCTTTCTAAAATTACTAAACTTAAAATAGGAGTAGTTTTAGGTTATCCAAATTTGGATTATATTTTTTCAGAACAACACTATGCCAACCTGCCAGGCGGAATTTTGGAATCATTTGCCACCTTATTTAGTCGCAAGGTAAAACTGTTCATCTACCCAACTTTTAGCAATGGCGTGATTTGGAATTGTATGAAATTTTCTCCGCCTACCCATTTAATTGATCTGTTTGAATATCTGCTTGTTAATGATAAAATAGAAGATATCAAGGATTTCAATGAAAACAATCTTCATGTACAAACAGATAAAGTTTTACAACTGATTAAACAGGGCATGCCGGGTTGGGAAGAGTATGTGCCAGCTGAAGTAGCTGCAATAATTAAAGAGCGTTACTTATTTGGTTTTCATAGCGAAAATAAATTGCTGAATCAGGATATACTGATCAATAATAATGATGAAGCTATTTAATTATCAACTTTATCAATTGTGGTTATTTGAATTGCATAATTTATAGTAGCTGCAATATGATTGATTAAAATATTTGTCTGACGGTTTTAATTATATTGAATAAAATTGCTGTTGTTATAGCCTTGTTTCATTTAAAAACATTGCTACCCATTTTAATGTTTACTTTGCATAACCTAAAGACGTAATTTTCTCTTTTATTTAATTTGACTATAGTTGTTTAAATTGTAGGTTAAGTTCAATTGGTATAAATTATATTTTAATAAGTAAATAAATATTCAGTTTTTAAAGTATACTTCATATTTTTTATCATGTAAAAATATGAAACTAACAGGCTGACAGTATCGTTGTATAGCAAAAACAAAATATCAAGTTTAAAAGAAGTAAAGTGTTTTTACAACCTAAAATTTATAAATAGGTTATTGAAATAAAATTAATTACGCTAATATTACATCATCTTTATAGAAACCTTTATGAAAAAAATTTTCCTAACTAAAAATTATTTTAAGCCTAAGCTTGTTCTCTGTATTGCTATTTCCTGTTGTTATGTTGCTATATCTAATAATGCACAGGCGCAAACATCTTCCGGATATAAGGCTCCTCAAGATACAGCGAAAACAAAACGTGCTTCAAACGCTCCATTAACTACTTATAAAACTACCACACAAGCTTACAAACCCGATTCTCGTTTTGTAGGTGCAGCGGTTAAAGCGGCTGAAATATTGTCTGACACAACAAAATACGACCCTAAAAAAGGAATTTCTATTGATCAGTTATTTAGTAAAGATGATCTTCAATATGTAGCTAAGCAAGGCACCAATGGGGTAGTGGTTTTGTTCGATTTGGTTAACAAGCATCTGCCAAAAGGAGAAACGGTTACTTTTAGAACCGAAGGCCAATCAGAAGTAACTACGGGCAGCAACCCATTAGTACTAAGCAAACTACGCGCGATGATTGTAGCTAAACCCGCTTCTATTGCAGATCAATCGCAATGGAAGGAAAATATTTATTTAGCTTACATGGCGCGTGATTATGGTACCAAGTTAAGCAATACCATCACAATTACTTCTGCTACACGCGAAATACGCGAGACTCCAGGACTGGAAATCTTAGATTTTAATGGAAAAACGATTACCATAGGAAAACTTCTGGCCATTAAGCAAGCAAATACAGCCGACAAATATCAGTCTGAAAAAGAAGCTGTTTTAGATTTTCGCGAGCATACTTTTCCGAGCAATAAAATCTCTAAAGAAAATGCTAACGAAAACTATAGACGTGCTCTTTTTGATCTGATTGATTTGCAGGAAGGGGATATTAACCGTCATCCAGAAACCAAAAAATTTGTTGATGATTTGGCTAATGATCTTCAAAAAGGTAAATCAAGCAATGTGGTTAATGCTTTAAAAAACAATCATTTTTTTGATGCTAATGTTCCTGGAAATGGTGGCCCCGTTTTGCTAACGGAAGATTCTGTGCTAAATGCGGATAAGATTCAAATGCATCCTCACGATAAAGCCATGGAGATTATGACGCTGACCGCATTGCATTATGGTGAGCGGGATGCGGTAAAATTATTGAAGAGTTTGGTAAATGGTAACGGTACAGTTCCTGCTCGCCAAACCAATGAGTTTACGCCAACGCGTTTGGGACAGCTAACTAACCACGGTACTGAAAAATTAAAATCTCTTGGTTTTGGTGAAGCTAAAGTTGAAAATATGTCAACCTCTGATTTGGTTTTATTGGCAGTAGCTGCTCCAGATGCACCTGTTGTTATCAGACCTGATGCTTTTTTATCATTACAAAATGTAGGTTCCAGCATTGCTAGCTATTATTCTACAGTAGAAACACGGGAAACAAAAAATGTGGTGCTATTCAATCCAAGGATAAGCCTGGGCAGCCGTCATACTGAATATCGTGCTGCATATGATGCAGTAGATTATGTGCCGGAATTTTTGAATGGCGTTTACGTGAATCAAAAAGGTTCTCGTGTTACTCAAGATGGAGTAGAGCTTAGATTTGAATCTGATCTTTATTTTTCAAATACACTAAACATTATTGAAAAAGGAGTAAAACCAGTTATTTACCCGCAGTTTGGAATTATTTTAGGTGGGGGAAGGCGCGATGTTGGATATGATAACAGTACAACGCCTGGACCACTAGGTGCTGTACCACAATTCAAAAATACTTATATTAACTGGGGTGCGCATCTTGGTTTAAATGTTGGCCCGGTTTTATTAGCTACCGATGCAACCTATTTAGCATCATCAGAACAAAGTAATCCAAACGAGCGTTTTTTTGATATTTCTCAAGGAATGACTTACTATCGCTATACTTTGTTGTTTCATGTTATCAATTTTGGATTAGGCAAAATTGCTGATGGAAGAGGAAGCCATTTAACCATTGATGCAGAATACACTGGCGAAACAAATAATTCGGGTATCAAAAATCGTACTATATCTAATGGCAGCCCAGTACAAACTGGGAATGATGAATGGCAACGTGATTTTGACCGTGCACACCCTGGTGGTGTTTTCAATTATGGAATTGCATCACAAATGATTGTTAACGGTGATGTGAAAGCAACTTATGCTGCAAGCAGTTTTGCAGCAGTAAGTGTTGGTATACAAAAAGATCATTTCCAGTTTAAAGCTACTGGCGGCTCTTATAATCTTTATACTGTGCCGATTAATGGAAAAAAGTTAATCAGCAGTGAAACGGTTAAAAATATTTTTAACGGCAATGTATTTGGAGCATTAACTGTAATCTATCACTTCGGTTCCAGCAGTTTCAGTTCAAAATACAAGAAAACGGATTCTTATCAAACAACTGGCGATGGAGAATCACCACATAAAACAGAGGAAGCATCTACCGAAGAAAGAGGTAACTTCGGACCAAGGAATCATGCTATTTTTACTAATGGAAAAGCTAGACTTACACCTGCTGAAATTACTCCTCAAGCACAATAATCTGGATTTACAGAGATAAAATTCGCATCCTTTAACTGTAAAATTATCCGTTAAAAGAAGCATATAAAATAAAAAAGTGCTGTTATTTATTTAACAGCACATTTTTATTTTATAGGGTGTTTTATGTTTTTATATAAAAGCTCTACCGCAAGAAAGTGTTAATTGAACTTTCCATATATTCTTTTGCGATAAGTTTGAACATCAGTTGATTTGATTCGCATTCATTAAAACTATATTGTAAATATTGTTTAATATCAATATTATTCAATGATCCTGCAATTGATTTAAGTATAAAATAATAGTTCCTTTTTAGATTTAATATTTTTTGTATGTGAAATACTAAATGTAAATCTTTTGACAGATTATCTAAGAAATGATCCTTTTTATCAGGGAGTAAAACCTCTAATATGCGAGTGATAACGATGCTTTTTTCTGTGTTCGGAATCTCTTTCAGTTCTTGAAAAATAGTGTTAATCCGGTTAACGTGAACCTTAATTTCTTCTGAAAGCTCAGTTATTGCATTCTGTAAATCTCCGTAACAGCTTTGTTCTGCCAAGCAGGGTAACTGGTCTGTAAGATGTACCAAAACAGGATGAATTTTGTTTAAATTATAAATAAATGCCTTTTGAAGTGCTAATTCATCTAATTTAGTTCTACCATTTAAATAAGGTTTTTCCATAATACAACATTCTCTACCGAGAGGTTTACAGCATTTAATACATGAATCAGCAAAATTTTAGGTCAGTAAACTTTGGATAATAAAATATTATTTATTTGAATCTAATAATATATAGATAAAAGTAGTTAATATTATTAGTATTTTATAGTATTAAAAAAATAAATATTTTAATTAATAATTAATTTAGCAATTAAATATCTAATAGCTTACAAAATGTCTAATAAAATTTAAAAACTTATATTCAAAATTCCATAACAATTTAGTAAAATTGCATTATCAATAACTCGCGCCTATAGCTCAGTTGGTTAGAGTAGAAGACTCATAATCTTTTGGTCCCTGGTTCGAGCCCAGGTGGGCGCACTAACTTTTCAAAAACGGCCTTTACATACATGTAAAGGCCGTTTTTATGTTTCACAAACTCCCTTTTTGCTCCAAAAACTACCTGTTTTTAATAATTGTTTCGCATGTTTTGCAAAAGAAAATGAATTCAACGTGTTAAATTAGGAGAATATTCCGATAAAAATATAGTTCAATAATAATCTCACTCTATCTTACATTAACAATCTATCAATAGTAGGTAAAAGAAGCACAGTTATAATTTAAATTTATAAAAGCATAATCAAAATTTAAGATTAATTATGCTACTTTGCTTCTGTTATTAATTATGTTTTCAATTTTATGTTGAAAATCTGGGTGCATAAAACTTTCCATTTTGAAACCACTTGAACGAATGCGGTTCAGGATATAATTGTAAATTTCCGTTATTTCAACCGCATCTGCATTTTCAGTATTAACAGAACTTAAATAAGCAACGCCAGCGTAAACTCCTGCATAATTAAAACCAAACTTGTTACTGTATGCAATTAAAGTTTTTATTTGTAAAAGGGCAACCTTATCTGCCTGGTTTTGTAAAGAAGTTCTAATGGACAACATGTTAAAAAAAACCTTCATAAAAGGAGCATACAAGTTAAAGCTTAAATCCTGATTTTTTAGAAACTGACTTTGCACTTTTAAAGCTTTTTTCATATTTCCTATCCGCAAGTATGCATTTGCTTCCAATCCAGAATAAAAAATATTTAAAGTAGAATTTTCTTGAATAGGAATAAGTTTAAAATATTCAAAACTTGTATGAATAAATCTTAATTCTTTGAATGGATTGTTGTTTAATCTTAAGGTGATTAAAGCTAATTCAAAAATAATTTCATTGTGATTATAATCTTCTGCGTTACGTATTTTGCAAAACTGGTAATTATCATAACACAAATGTGTGATGGCTTGTAAACTTTCTTTTTTAATAATCCCAAATTTCAAAAAACTATAAATTGTATCTAAACATTGAAGCGGATTAAAAACAAAATCTTCTAAGTCTAAATCCGTGTATTTGTTAATTTCTTTAATATAATTTTCTGCTTTACTTGCATTCAAACTAAAAATACTCATCAAAGATAAAGTAGTATAAATTAAAATTTTGATTTTATTATTCAAGTCAAAATTGAGCAGCGTATGCAGTGCTTTTTCATACTCAGGTGTACAATATTGTAAGCTAATAAAAAACCCGAAAGTGTTGCTCTGTCCTATTTGTAAAAAGTATTTTTTTAATTGGTCTTGATCTTTTGTCTCGCTTAATTTCTTTTGTAAAAGCTGACATATGAAAACGATAATTTCCAATTTTTCGGAGGATTCAAGCGAAAAAGATTTCAAGTGACTAAATTGTTCATAAGCGTTGTTATTGATCACAAAAAATATAATCCATTTAATTACCGGAACTTTGATGGTCGATTTTCCAATCAGGCTTTCTAAATCTATAATTAAATTTCGATCCAATTTTTCTTCATTCCAGTAGTAAAATTTTTGGGCTAAACAATACTCTAAAACTGTATTATTTGTATAGCTAATTTGTTCCTGATATTGAAGGTACTTACTAAAATTTTCTTCTTTGATAATGTCAATTGCAACTAATTCTTTATAAGTATTAGGATGTTGCCGGATGTGTTCGCGAAATTTTATTTTAGGTATAGAAAAAGAATTACTTTTATAATCAATCGTTTCGAGAAGTGCTTTTAATACCAGTATTTTCTCCATACTGTTTTTACCATGATAAATTTTGGAATAAACAAAAGAAGAAATGACCTGGTAAACAGTTAAATAATTTGTTGCTGCAATAGTAAAATTTTCGGGGTTGTTTTGGTAAAAAAGTTGGAAGAATAAGGGATAACTCAGTTTTTGAATTAACTCTATAGAAGGCAGTTCACTTGACTTTATCTGCGGATTTATATTATGACTTAAAGTTAAAATTTCATTGGTATCGAAAGGTAATACATTAGTAGTTTGGTTTTCATCCAACATAAAACCATTGAACCATTTTTCCCATAATACGGGGTTTTCCTGGATAATATATTTGGAATTTATCCAAGTAGAAGAACGCATGGTTAATATAATTTTAAACCATGAATATTTACTGTAGTAAGAAATAATATCAATAAGCTGATTGAAAAAAGCTAAATATTGGTCTTGTTTAAACCGGAACTCATCAAAGCCATCAATTATTAAATAGAAATTAACTTTTTCAGATTCGTTTTCTTCAAATAAATCAATCAAACCTTTAACTGATGGAAAACCTAAAAAAGACAAAAACCAGTCTCCAAGATTGAAATTTTCCGAACCAATACTGTTAATAGTATGGGTGCTAAAAAGTAATACAACGTTCTGATCAAAAGTATTACTTGTGTTGGCATTTAGTAACTCTTCAACCACATGGCACAAACCAATAGTTTTGCCGTAGCCAGCTTGTGCAGTAAAAAATGTTGCAGTTTGATCGCTAAGTAAAAAAGCGTCAATATGCTCATTCATAAACTTTCTTTTGATAGTAAAATTATATGGAATGCCAGAACGTTTTTTTAAAGATTGCAATGTAAATTGTGTGGTTCTGTTGGCACTTGTGCACATATTTTGCCAAGTATTTTTTTCTGTAGAAATGTTTTTTTCAACAGTATGCTTGCAAAAATCCTCCCAACCTTCATACCCACAATATTCTGCAAGTGCCTGTAATGTAAAAGGAGAGGGCTTAAATTTAGAAACGGCAAACCCAAAAATTCGCTTTAAAGTAGTTTCACTAACTGTTTTTTTAGTACTTGAAAATATTAAAGTTGAAATTTTCTGGCATTCTGAAGGAATCAGTTGCTTAATTCCGGCTTTAGCCAACACGCACTCTTTTAAAAGCGTAAAATTATGATTGCTATACGTAATCATAGGATAGGTTTATTGATTTAGACTGAACATGCATGTTACGAAAGATGTACAATAGTTAAACAAAAAATTTATCAATGAACAAAATGAATAGCACTTGTAAGAATGAATATTGAATAGGAGAAAATAGCGGCTGCTGTTTTAAAATTGATTGATATAGTGGAAATAGAAGTTGTTTCTAATCTGGAATAACTATTTAACTATCAATTTTAATTTCAATATACGAAAGTTAGCTTTACAACTTTTACATCAAAGTTTTGTTTTAAATTGTTGTTTACGATACTGTTTTTAGCAGGATAAAATTGTACTCTGTTTTCACACAAAAGAGTTTATGTTAGTGGGCAGATAAGTAACAATATTGGGTTATGTACTACAGATTATATAGTAATTAAACTTGGTTTGATAGAAAGATTGTAAATATGTTTTCTGCCTTTTCTTAGTCAGGCATAAAAAAACTAAAACAAAAAACCCGCAAAGTTTAAGCTTTGCGGGTTTTACGTAATTCAATTTTTGTAGCAGTCGGGATGGCAGGATTCGAACCTGCGGCCTCCACATCCCAAATGTGGCGCGATACCGGGCTACGCTACATCCCGTTTGGAGTTGCAAAAGTAGAAATTTTATCAGTAATTCAAAATAAAAATTAGAAATTTAGTTAAGAAACCTGATTAAATGAAGCAATCATTTCATTATGAAGCAATTAAAATTAGTTGATTAAAAGAAGTATTTGCTAAACCAGTTCGGCTACAACAAATGTGCTTCCACCTGCAAAAATCAAATCATCGGGCTGTGCGTTTTTCCTGGCTGTGGCCAGTGCTTCTTTTATACTGCTAAAATTATCACCTTTTAAATTAAAACCTGCTGCCTGCTGTTTTAAAATTGCGGCATCCAAACCTCGTGGAATAGCTGGTTTGCAAAAGTAATAAACTGCGTTTTTGGGCAGCAGAGATAAAATTTTGCTGCTGTCTTTATCCGCAACCATCCCCAAAATAAAGTGCAGCTGCTGGTGCGGCGTTGCTGCAATATTGATCAAAACTTCTGCAATGCCTTCCGGATTATGGCCGGTATCGCAGATTAACAAAGGATTCCGATCTAAAATCTGCCACCGGCCATTCAAGCCTGTCAACTGCTTTACTGATTTTAGGGCGATAAAAACAGCATCAGTTTTTATTTCGAAGCCTTGTTTCCGCAGTTCACCCAAAGCCGACAAAACGGTTTTCAGATTTTTAAGCTGATATAAACCAGTCAAATCCAGCATGAAATTTGACTGGAAACCAACTTGCTGATTAGCATTTTTATAAGAAACCTGAACATTCAAAAAGTCATTTGGCTTGTCATTTTCCTGATTTAAGTTGATATGGACATCCCATTCTTCAGATGCAAAATAAATAGGCGCATTTTCCTGTCTGGCTTTATCAATAAATACTGCTGCAATTTCCGGCTGATATTCGCCAATCACAACTGGTGTTTTTGGTTTGATGATCCCTGCTTTTTCCGCAGCAATTTCAGGTAAAGAATTGCCCAGCAAATTCATATGGTCCCAGCCAATATTGGTAATTACCGATAGCAGCGGCGAAATGACATTGGTAGAATCCAGCCTTCCGCCCAAGCCAACCTCAATTACCGCCACATCCACTTTTTCTCTGGCAAAATAATCAAAAGCCATTGCTACTGTCATTTCAAAAAATGAAGGCTGGATAACATCAATATTCTCCTGCTGACCGGCTACAAAAGCAACCACATCCTGTTCAGTAATCATTTCACCATTTATGCGGATCCGTTCGCGAAAATCTTTGAGGTGAGGAGAGGTGTACAAGCCGGTTTTGTAACCAGCAGATTGCAAAATTGCCGCCAGCATGTGCGAAGTTGAGCCTTTGCCATTGGTGCCTCCAACATGAATAGTTTTAAACTGATGCTGTGGATTACCTAAGTTTTCGCACAGTAGCAGTGTATTGGTCAAATCTTTTTTAAAAGCTGATGCACCATCACGCGTAAACATGGGCAGTTGGCCGTACAGATAATCAAGCGTTTGCTGGTAGGTCATTGGTTCAATTGTGGGTTGTCTGTTATGAGGTGTCTGTTCAAAATTTAACTTTGTACAGATAAATTTTCAAAAAATCAAGGTAGATTTTATGCTGATAAAAGAAGCATCTCTATAAATTATTCTTGAATTTATGCCGGAAAGCTGATGGCTGAAAATTAAAAACCTATTGCACTTTAAACACAAAAACAACCGTTCCAATTTGGGTTTCCGGGGCATTTTCGGCAGCATTTAATTTAATGCCCAAAACAGCATTTTCACATTTTTGCAATAAATCGCTATCGCTGATGGTTGTTCCGCGGGCACCGGCACGGGCGTAAACCACGTTGCCGTTTTTATCCACCCGGATATCAACCACAATTTTGCCGGCACGGTGGTTATCATCAGTAACATGCGGCTTAGTTAGGAAGCTACGCTGCGTCATGTTCAGGTTTCCGCCATTTCCAGAGCCTGTACCGTTGTAATTATTGGTGAGTGTAGTTCCGGTAACTTTCCCCTGATTGCCGGGCTTGTTGCCAGTTCCGTCGCCTTCGCCAGTACCATCATTTTTTTTGCCTTTGTACAAAGCATTCTGGTTCACCAGCGGCTTTGCTTCTTTTACATCGGTTTTTGTGGCAACGGTGTTACTTGGTTTTTTACTGTTAGGTGCTACTTCCGGCGCATCTTCTGTAGTTTGGGTAACCACTTTTTTATCGCTGTTATCGGCAGTAACTTTTTCGGTCGGAGTAGCTTTTGGGTTAACCTTATCAGGCTTGCTTTTATTGGCTTTTTCAGCTACAGATGGCTCTTCTGTACTCATATAATCATTGCCCATGCCTTCATCGGTAGTGCCGTAATTTACGATGATGCCGCCAGTACCTTCTTCTTGTTTTGGTGGCATAGAAAACACAATAAAATACGTCAGCAGCAAAAATACGCTCAACACAATAGCAGTCAGCAAAAAAGCCTTCGGATAATTATTTTCTTTTTGCTGCTGTATCATTATTTAGGTTCTGTAGCCAGTACAAGCTTAATATTCAGTTTCTGCGCCGTATCCATCACCTGCACCACATCCTGTATGGCAACAGTTTTATCTACGTACAAAACAATCGTCAATTCGGTAGCAACTTTAGTGTAGGATTGAAGTGTGGCCGACAAATCTGCAACTGGAACTTCCTTTTTATCCACATAATAACGAAGATCTTTTGTGATGGAAACCGTAATCGTTTTCTTGGAAACTGCCTGTCCGGATGATGATTTTGGCAGCATCAGCTTGATCACATTTGGGTTAGTTACAGTAGAAGCGATCAGGAAAAACAGCAGTAAAAAGAACATAATATCGTTCATTGCCGAAGTATTTACTTCTGCCGAGGCACGCAGGTTTTTCTTTCTTAAATTCATTTACTGGGTTCTTCTAACAAATCAATAAAATCTACTGAATCGGTTTCTAGCTTTAAAGTTATCCGCTCAATCATCATCTGTAAAATGTTGTACAATACGTAGGCCACAATTCCAACCAGCAAACCGGCAGCAGACGTAACCATTTTAACATATAACCCGCCAGAAATCACACCCATGCTAATGTTATCCGTTTGAGAAATATCATAGAAAATTTTGATTACACCGGCAATCGTTCCAAGGAAACCAAACATGGGGGCAATGCCTGCCACAATTCCGAGGATGCCAATATTTTTTTCAAGTTTGGAAATTTCTATCCGGCCAACATTCTCGATAGCGCTTTCAATATCTTTAATCGGGCGGCCAATTCTCGACAAACCTTTTTGCAGCATCCGGCCAAGCGGGGAATTGCTGTTGCGACAAATAGCAATAGCCGAATCCAGTTTGCCCGAAGTAACATTGGCTTTTACCTGAGATAACAGGTTTGCTTCGTTTAGGCCTGCTTTTCTGATTGTAAAATACCGTTCAAAAAAGATCACCAAACCTAAGATGGCCAAAATAGCAATTGGCACCATCACCCAACCGCCTTTAATCAGCAAATCGCCAAAACGTAATTCGTGAGGTTGGGCTGCACCAGGTTGTACGGCGCGGTTTAAAGTATCTACCGCCCTGGTTGCAGTGTCGGCAGTTGCCTGTAAAATTAATAACATCATTTATTTAAGGTAGTGTTGTATGTAAGCTTCTGAATGTGAGTCTTTTGTGCGAATCTTTTCCAGCGCGTTTAAAGCAGCAGCTTTATCCTGATACGAGCCAAAAGTAATCAGTACCTGTTTGCCGGCTGTATTGTTCAGAATTTTAGCATGATGCATACCTCTGGCTTGCAGTTGCGATAAAAATGTTTTTGCTCCCTTTAACGTTTTGAACGAAGCACCTATTATCTCATACGGAGATTTTGCCACCATATCCGCATTCGCTGTTTTTAAGGTATCAATTGTGGTTTTCTGCGGAGCAGGGGCAATATTTTTAACTATAGTTGCAGGCGTATCTGCAACAACTTTAGCGGTTGTGTCGCTAATGGTTTCCTTTGCAACAGGCACTGGTGCAGGTTTTAAAGTATCTGCAGTTGGAGGTTTTACAAGTGTTACTTCCTGTTGCTTTACAGGCAATAAACCTTTAAAAACGTTTGGATAATATAAATACAAGGCATAAATACCCAGACAGCAAATGGCCAGCAGCAAAACAATTGCTACCCAAAAGCTGGTATTTTTTTGAGGTTTGATTTCTTCCTGAGGCAGATTAGTAGAAAATTCCCGGTAAAAATTCTCTACATAATCCTGTTTGGTCAAGGCTTCCTTATCAGTTACAACTTCTTTTGCTACAACCGGTGGTTCTATTTTTAATGTTGAAATTTTGACGGAAGGCAAACCAAAATTTACCTGATTAAAAGAAGCATCAGCATTTTGATAATTCAATTCAGCTTCCATCTCCGCAGGAAACAATGCTTCTTTTACCGGTATATTTTTAGCGGTGGCTTCTTTTTTAAGCTGATCAACAAATTTTTCGATAAAATAATGTGCTGCCTGTGGCGAAATGTTCTTCTGCTGGCTGATGTATTTTTCCAGCTTATCATCCGTTTTTTCCTCAGCTACAAAATCAATCCAGTTTTTCGGGGGAGAAAAATAGTGCTGTTTCTGATTGTGCTGAACAGGGGTTTTGCGTAGCAAAAAAGTACCCAAGCCAGATACAAAAACGTTTTGTTCCTGGTTAAGCAGTTCTTTTAAATAAGCCGCTACATCCATCCGGTTAAAATAAAGGTAAATTCAAAAACATCAAAATTGATTAAAAGCTAACGTTTAATCCTCCAAAGATATTAAATCCGTTTGCAGGATAGTACAAGTATATTTGGTTCTTGGTGTTCAGCAGGTTGTTGGCCTGGGCAAAAATCGAAATCCTTTTAGATAGTTTGTAATCAATTCCGCCGCTTAAATCCGCAAAAGATGGTAGGGTAACAATGTTAAATGCTGTTCCGGTTGTTGGTATCCGGTCTTTCGTTTCGCCACGAATCAGCAATGCTCCGTTTATCGTTATTTTTTGGTTGATGTGGAAGTTCATTCCGGCAGTAAGTTTGGCAGTTGGCAAATTCCAGGCTTCGGCTTCAGTTGCCAGCGCATATTTTCGATATTCAAACTTGCCATAAATATCAACGGTTTCAGATACTTTATAATCCAGATCACCATTAAAACCCGTTACCGTAGATTTTCCGCCATCATAAATCACCGCAAATTTATTTTGACCTTTGCTGAAATTAAAATTATTGACGAACAACGGCATTCCGGTAATGCTCTGGCGGATGAAAGCTGCTTTGAAACCTAAACCAGGAATAATCGTGCCTTTCAAACCGGCACTAATGGTCAGCCTGTCAATAGAGTTCCGGATGTCAATATTCTGATCTAAAAACGGGTTGGTTTCCGTCAGGTTTTTAAGCAACGTTTTGTCGATATCGCCGCGCGCTTCGGCAAAAATCCGGACGTATTTCGGGATTATCTGAAACTCAATTTTTGCAGCCGGAAATAACCGCAAGCTGCTTTTCGATCCAAACTCAGAAACTAGATTTACACCGGCATCAACCTTGTAATTTTCGCCCTGCAACTTGATATAAGGATTGGCGCGGATAATGTTGTTGCTTACATTATACAAGCTGTCTTTTGTGCTTCCGGCATCCAGCGAAGCATTCAAACCAAAATAAAACTGTTTGATGGTTTGATTGAGAGAAACATCGATCAGGATATTATTTTCTTTAGCCTGATAAGCATTATTAAAAACATAACCGCTGATTTTTGCCGCATAAACGAAGTCGTTCTCTGTGTCTTTAAAGTTTTTAGCGATCTCTGCTTCACCAGAAATGGTATTGAAATGCTGTTTGCCCGGCACCAAATTTACTGGCGGATTATCTTGGTCAAATCCATAAAAATAATTGTTACGGCGGGTATAATTGATGGTTCCGCGTACGCTGTTGTTCTCGCCAACGCTTTTGCCAAAAACACCAATTTCCTGTCTGCTTGATTTTTGATCAGGCAAACTGCCTTTTTGTGAAAACTGCTTTGCATAACCGCCAACCTGCAAAGCCTGGTCACGGCCATTGTTGATGTACAACTCGCCAAAAGTGGTGCTCAAATTGCCAAGTCCAACTTTTGCATAATTGTTATACAATGTATCATTAGCAGTTTTCGGGATTTGCATCGCCTCCAGCGGCTGGATGCCCGAGTTGTTGTTCAAGCGCTTATCCAGCAGATTATTGTACGAAAATGAAGGTTTCACATCCTGTTTATCATCCAAATTCGGGTTCCTGCGGATTTTTACTGCATCGGCCAAAACCGGTTTGTATGTACTGGTTACCACAATTTCTTCGTTCAAACTTTGTGGTTCCGCTTTTTTGGCAGGAACACTGGCTTTTTTGGTTGTGTCTGCAGATGCTGTTTTTACCGTACTTTTTTTAGTGGTCACAACTTTATTCGGAGTTGTTGTTTTTGCGGGAACAGTTGTTTTGGCAATTTTCTTTTTTGCTTTAACAGCTGCTTTTTTTTGAACCGGTTTTTGCTGGGAAAATGTGGGAAGCGCAGGAAGCATCAGTCCGAAAAACAAAAAGGCGAGGATCGTATTTAACTTCATTGCTTAGTTCTCTTTCTTGGTATTAGTTTGGTTATTCAATTGATCTAATTTTGCTTTTGCCGTTGGCAGCACCTCATCGTTGCCTTTATAGTTGCCAATCACACTTTGCAACGTACTTTTTGCCTGGAAAATATCTTTTAAAGCCACGTAATTATCTGCCAGCAAAATGAAGCTTTTGGCTACCCAGTAATCATAATCGCCCAATTTATTAATCAGCTCAAAACAGGTTTTTTGCGATGCTTTATAATTTCTGCGGAGATATTCCAGGTTAGCTACGTTGTATTTGGCTTCGGCTGCGGCTACCGTTTTAGTATTAGTTACCACATAATTAAACTCTTTGGTCGCATTCGTCGTGTCGCCTTTCACCAGGTAAGCTTTTCCAGCGTATAAACCTGTACGGTATTTGTCTTCTTCAGAAGATTTTTCGTTGGTTCGAACCAGAGCCGCATATTTCAGCACATCGTCCGGCAGCTGCATTTCCGAGTAGGCATAGAGCAGGTTGTTGATCGCAAAAGTATAATCTGCCTTATATTCCGAATTGGTTTCCAAGTGTTTCAGAAAAACTACGGCTTCGTTATACTTCTTTTGCCGCAGATAAATGTTAGACATGCTGATAAGCGATTTTTCTGTGTAAACGCTTGTCCAATCATTTAAAATATAATTATAATCAGCCACAGCCTGATCTGGCTGATTGAGTTTTACATAACTTTCGGCCCGGATAAAACGCGCCTGTTTGTCGTTAATTGGCTTAGGAAATTTATCAAAATAAGCATTTACGCCGCCAACTGTTCCGTTAAAATCTCCGCGGAGATACAAATTATTGGCTGCCGTAAACATGATGTTATCCTGCTGTGCAGAACTGTAATTGCCAATCGGCGTAGTGGCCGCATAATCAATAAAAGTTTTCGCATCACCTTTATCGGTATAAATTTTTTCGATCTGTTTTAAGGACTGCTTTGCTTCATTGGTAGACGGATAATCTTTCACCACTCGTTTGAAAGCTTCCAATGCCGGCTCATCCTGATTAGCATTATAATCAATCAAACCAATCGTAACCAAAGCACGCGGCACATAACTGCTTTGTGGATATTTCTGAATCATGGCCGTCAAATCCGTCCTTGCCTGGTCACCATTATTTTTAAGAAAATAGGTATAAGCCATTTCAAAGCTTGCATCATCGGCATAATTCGAGGTTGGGAATTTGCTCATCAAATCTTGCAACGTACTGATTTTGGTATCCAGTTGTCCTTGCAAGCCCTGGATCATTCCGCGCTGAAACAAAGCGTAATCTTCGCCTTTGGCATGTTGAGACAAAATGCGGTTATAATATTCGTTCGCTTTGCCATAATTTTTCAGCACAAAATAACTATCACCTAAACGAAGCACGGCATCGTTTACCGTATTTTTATCTCGCTCACCGCCGTCAATAAAACGCTCGAAATTGTTGGCTGCTTTCTGATATTTTTCGTCGCCAAAAGCAGCATAACCGATAGCATAGTTAGCAGAGTTGTAAACGTTGGTTTGCTTCGCGGCAGGCATATCTTCAAACTTTTCAAAGGTCTCTACAGATTCGCCGTATTTGCGCACTTCATACATCGATTCGGCCATCCAGTATGTAGCCAGTGCTTCAATTTTGTCATCTGTTGGATCTTTTAATGATCTTAAAAAGATGCCGATAGCGTTCTCAAAAGCACGCTCGTTGTAATATTGCAAACCGCGGTAATACGTTACTTTTTGGTATGCTTCTTTTGCCGCACCATTTCGGTTGGGTATCGATTCCAGAATATCAACCGCTTCCTTATAGTTGCTGGTAGACAATAAAATCTCGCTCAGCAAAATCTTGGCATCGTTCGTTTTGGTTGAACGCGGATAATTTTTGATGTATAAACGAATGGCATCCAGCGCTTGGTTGTTAAACTGCAATTCGTAGGATAATTTGGCATATTCGTACAACGCGTCTTCTTTAATCTGCGGATCAAAATCCAGATTAGAAGCCACTTGAAATGCGTTGCGCGCACTTTGTTTGTTATTCACTTTCAAAAAAACATTGCCTAAAGTATAGTTTCCACTCTGGCTGTAAGTGTCTGTTTTGTCGATTAGCTTTTCCAGTTCTCGGATGGCGCGCGGATTATTTCCGGTTTTAAAATACGCATAACCCATCTGGTAGCTATCCTGATTATTTTGCGTTTTATTTTGGTCCCGATCCTGGAAACGCTCGTAATATTTTAGGGCATCCGGATAATCAACCTTGGCAAAATAAGATGCTGCAATAATCCGCAGCATTTCTGTTTCGTTGGTTTGTTTGGTAGTGTTGATGATCGGCACGGCATAAGCAATCACATCATCGTAACGCTTATCTAAATAATAAACTGCCGTAATATAGTACGGATAACTCGCCTCATATTTCTTAGAATTTTTCAGCTTCTCAAAATTGAGCAGAGCCAAATGATAATCCTTGTTGAGATAAGCGATGTAAGCAAAATAGTAAGTAGCATCTTCCGAATACGGCGTTTTCAGATCCTTGATCTCACTAAATAGCAGCTGCGCATTTTTATAATCTTTCAGCTCAAAATACGAATAACCCTTGTCAAACTTGTATTCGGCATTTTCTTTTCCGGTAAGTTCAGCAGGTTGTACTTTATTAAACCAAATCAGCGCGTCCTGATATTTTTCCTGTTTGAAGTAAGATTTTCCAATCTGAAAATAAGCTACTTTGGACAGCGGATTTTCCGGATGTTCTTTAATAAACCGGCGGAACATACTTTCAGCATCATCATTTCCCAGATTCAGGGCACAAACGGCTTCAAAATAATACGCGTTTTCTTTTAGCAAAGAAGTTTCCGATTCAAAAAGTGGTTGGTTGGAAGTTTTATTTCTCGGCTTTTCTACCAAACGGAACTGCTCGGCAGCGGCTACAAATTTGCCTTTGTCCAGCAGCTCTACAGCCGATTGGTAGTTTCTATTCAGCGTAAAATAAGCGGTTTGCTGAGCACTGGAATTATATACCGATAAAAAGAGCAGGGAAGTAGCAATGTACAGAACTTTTGTCATAGTTGTTTTTGGTAACGCGGCGCTAAATTAAAGACCTTGCCGATAATAACCGCGTAAAAAATGAGCTTGATAGTTTGATCCTGATTTTTATGCCCTAAAAACAGCATGCAATCAGAATCAGGTTTTGAGGTTGACAAGCTTTTACTGTAAAAGTTTAATAAGGTTTACACCGATTGGATCAACAGGTTCCTGCGTGTTAGAGAGAATTACAACGGCAACTTTTTTCTCGGCATTAAAAGCCAAAAAACTATTGCTGCCGCCAGATAATTTCCTCGAACAATAATATTCGCGATTGGCTAATTTGATAACGTGCCAGCCCAAACCCAATTTGTTGTTCTTTGAAGAAAAAGTAATTTGTTGTGTTAATTGAAATGCTTTAGATAACTCATCATTTTGCTGATTAGCCATATTTGCTTCTGCATACTTCAACAAATCACTCATTGTGGATTGCAGCCAGCCGCTGTTTTCTAAACTACCATAATTTCCCGTCGGTATTTCTACGCCCAAAGCGTTATAAAACTTTTTTAAATTTTTGTGTTCTTTATGCGTAAAATGCTGTGCTGTATTGTTTAAACTTAAAGGATTACAAATTATCGTTTTAACCAGATTACCATAAGATTGATGACTTGCTCGCTCTAAAATTAAGGCCAATAAATTATAAGGAATATCCGAATAAGCATATGCTTCGCCTGGTTTTGATCTTGGAATACTATGTTTTAAGTATAAAAAGAACCGGTCATCAGTCAGATTTCGATTTGCAGTCAGAGAACCTGGTTTTTCTAAATCAGGATAATAAGGAAATGAAACCAAGCCAGAAGTGTAATTACTTAAAGATAATATCGATACTGTTTTTAGCCATGTATTTTCAGCAACAGAATCTGGTAAATATTTAGTTATAGGATCCGTCAGTTTAATTTTTCCTTGATTGACAAAGTAAGCTAGCAGTGTAGCGGTGAAAGTTTGACTAATTGGGCCAATATCAAACACACATTTGCTATTTGGCAGTTCGTTTTTACCCTTTATACTTTCACCATAATTATAGATACTGTTTTTATCACCATAAATTATACCTAAGCTCAAACCAACTGTAAAAGGTTTTTGAATGTAAGTACGAACAACAGCATCTATTCTTCTCTCTAAATCTGTTTGTAGCGGATTAGAAGTAGGAACAGAATAATTTTTGTTAGGTGTAACAGGTATATATTTTTTAAGTATAAATATTCTAATTCTATATTCCTCATCTAAGTTCAAAGTTAAAAGCAGCGTATCCTTGTTTAAAGCAAACTTATATTCACTATTTAAACTATTATTTCGGATTGGTACCGCTTTATAAATTTGCCCTAACGGATAAATTTCTTTCTTCAAATACTGACTAAAGCTTCTCTTGCTGATATATTTTTGAAGTTCACTATCAGTTAAATTATAGAAAGCATCCAAATTTTTTGTGTTGATATAATTTTTGATCAATACAACTAATGAATCATTTTTTTGCTGAATGTTTTGTGCGGATGAAGAAAATGCCATTAAAAACAGCATGATGCTGACGATCAGCTGAGAAACCGTTTTAACCTTACTCATAAATTGATTTTGAACAAGATATAAAATCAGTAACAAAAACAATAACGTTTACATCTGCCCAGCAAGCAGATACAAAACTGCCATTCTTACTGCAACGCCATTTTCCACCTGATCTAAAATGATGGATTGTTTGCTGTCCGCTACATCGCTGGTAATTTCTACACCGCGATTAATCGGGCCGGGATGCATCACCGTGATTTCTTTATCCAATGAATCCAGGATTTTTTTATTCAACCCATAAAGCATGGTGTACTCACGCAGTGAAGGAAAATATTTAATATCCTGCCTTTCCAGCTGAATACGCAGCATATTGGCCACATCGCACCAGTTTAAAGCTTTTTGCAGATTGTGTTCCACTTTCACACCCAACGAACCAATAAATTTGGGAATTAACGTTGTCGGGCCGCAAACCATTACTTCGGCTCCCAATTGTTTCAGGCACAAAATATTGGATAAGGCCACGCGTGAATGCAGAATATCACCCACAATTACCACTTTTTTACCAGCCACTTCACCATATTTTTCTCGGATAGAAAAAGCATCCAGCAAAGCTTGCGTTGGATGTTCGTGGGCGCCATCACCGGCATTTACAATTTGTGCCTTAATGTGCCGCGATAAAAAAATACCGGCACCGGCATACGGGTGGCGCATTACCACCATATCCACTTTCATGGCCAGGATATTATTTACCGTATCAATCAACGTTTCGCCTTTGCTTACTGAAGACGAAGCCGCAGCAAAGTTTACGGTATCCGCCGAAAGCCGTTTTTGTGCCAGTTCAAAAGATAAACGGGTGCGGGTGGAATTTTCAAAAAAGATGTTGGCTATAGTTACATCGCGCAGGGAAGGAACCTTTTTGATCGGCCGGTTTAAAACGGCTTTAAAATTAGTTGCGGTTTCAAAAATCAATTCAATATCGTTTCTGTTGAGGTCTTTAATACCTAAAAGATGTCGGGAGCTAAGTTTTTGCTGATCGGCCATTGTTTATTTTTCTGATAACAAAACCACTTTATCTTCTTCGTCTGCTTCTTTCCAACTTACAATTACTTTTTGCGAAGCCACAGAATCCACCTGAATGCCAATATAATCCGGTTCGATAGGCAAATGGCGCGAATATCTTCGATCCACCAAAACCAACAGTTCTACTTTTTGCGGCCGGCCGAAAGCCAGCATCGCATCCATGGCGGCGCGAATTGTTCTTCCGGTCCAAAGCACATCATCAACTAAAATCACTTTTTTATTTTCGATGATGAAATCGATTTTAGTTTGATTAGGAACCAGAGGATTTTGCCTTCTGCGGAAATCATCCCGGAAAAAAGTAATATCCAGATCACCGGAAAAAATCTGATTTTCCGGCAGGATTGTCTTTAATTCTGCTGCAATACGCTTGGACAAAAAAGGGCCGCGCGGCTGAATGCCCAAGATGACAGAATCAGAAAAGTTGTTGTGGTTTTCAATTAATTGCCGGCAGAGACGTTGAATCGTGATCTGAAATTTCGGACCGTCAAGCAGTGTAAGATTTTGCATTACCGGGTGGATTTGGGCAAAATTAGGAAATTATTTGAAATAGCACCAGATTCTTCTTTTCCGGATACTGTTTTTATCGGCATAAAATCAGCATCAAAAATTAAATGTAGATTTTATGCCGATAAAAGAAGCATCAAATTTTCGCGCATAAAAAAGCCTCTCCCGAAAAAGGAGAGGCTTTGATATTAAAAAGGAGAATAAATTATTCTGATTTATCAGTGTTACGTGCTTCATTTTCTGCACCTTCCATCTGTTGTTTCAGCTGAGCCAAAACACTTAAATCACCTAAAGTTGATTTCTCTACAGAATCTTTAACTTTTTTAACGGCAACGGTTGAAGCTTTTGCTTCTTTTTTGCGTGTGTTAAACTCTTCCATACGGGCTTCTGCGCGGGCATCTTCCCAAATACGTGAGTGTGAAATTACAATCCGTTTGTTTTCTTTGTTAAATTCAATCACCTTAAAATCAGCAACATCTTCAACTTTCAATGGCTTGCCATCTTCCAGAATTGCATGTTTTGTGGGTACAAAACCTTCAACACCGTAAGGCAAAGCTACCACAGAACCTTTATCAGTTACTTTAATCACTGTTCCCTGATGTACAGAATCTACATTAAATATAGTTTCGAAAGTATCCCAAGGGTTTTCTTCCAGTTGTTTGTGACCTAAGCTCAGTTTGCGGTTATCAACGTCCAGTTCTAAAACTATAACGTCTAATATTTCGCCAACTTTAGTAAATTCATTAGGATGATTTACTTTTTTAGACCATGATAAGTCTGAAATATGGATCAAACCATCTATTCCGTCTTCCAGTTCAACAAACACACCAAAATTGGTCATGTTTTTAACAGTTGCCTTGTGCTGGCTGCCAACAGGATATTTAGTAGAAGCTTGTTGCCAAGGATCTGGCGTTAACTGTTTGATACCTAATGACATTTTGCGGTCATCACGATCTAAAGTCAGTACCTGAGCTTGTACTTCATCACCAACCTTCAAGAATTCCTGAGGGCTGCGTAAGTTTTGAGACCATGACATTTCTGACACGTGAATCAAACCTTCTACACCCGGAATAATTTCCAAGAAAGCACCATAATCAGCAACAGTAACAATCCGGCCTTTTACAACAGAACCAATCTGAATATCTTCAGACAGGCTTTGCCAAGGATGCGGCGTTAATTGTTTCAAGCCTAAAGCAATACGTTTTTTCTCATCATCAAAATCCAAAACAACAACGTTTAATTTTTGATCCAATGATAAAACTTCGCGTGGATGCTCAATACGGCCCCAAGAAATATCAGTAATGTGCAATAAACCGTCAACACCGCCTAAATCGATAAATACACCGAAATCGGTAATGTTTTTAACAGTTCCTTCTAGAATCTGTCCTTTTTCCAACTTGGCAACGATCTCGGTTTTTTGGTTTTCCAAATCATCTTCGATCAATACTTTGTGAGAAACTACAACGTTTTTAAATTCGTGGTTGATTTTAACAACCTTAAACTCCATCGTTTTGCCTACGTAAATATCGTAATCACGGATAGGTTTAATATCAATTTGAGAGCCTGGTAAAAAGGCTTCAACACCAATAATATCTACAATTAAACCACCTTTGGTTCTGCTTTTTACATAACCTTCAATGATTTCATCTTTTTCTAAAGCTTCATTAATGCGTTCCCAAGAGCGTTGGGTTTTGGCACGTTTGCGGGAAAGAACCAACTGACCGTTAAGATCTTCCTGAGATTCAACATAAACATCTACGGTATCGCCTTTTTTCAAATCAGGCATATCGCGGAATTCGGATACAGAAACCAAGCCATCAGATTTAAAACCAATGTTCAGCACTACATCTTTACTGTTGATGGTAACGACCGTACCACTAATGATTTCGCCTTTGGTAATGGAATGGAATGTACCATCGTACATGTGTTCCATTTTTTCGCGGTCCTCATTAGAGTAATTACCGAATTTTTTTTCGTCAGCATCCCAGTCAAAATCTCCGGCAGGTTGTGCCATGTTTGATTTGATGGATTCGATAAAGTTCGAATCTGCTTCTGATTCAATGTTTTCTCTTCCCTGTTGCAGGTTTCCTGCATCTTGAAATTCAGCTTGTTTTGCTTGTAATTCTTTTTCTGCTTCTTGTTTTTTTGCCATTAAATAATTTATCTCCTTTTCCCAAAATAGATTGGACTGCAAAAATAAAAAATTAAAAAGCTACCTCAAAAGTTTTTTTTGCTATTTAATTGATTTTGAAGCGATTTTAATCTTAAAATAAATCTGAACCTTAATTTTAATTCAGGTTTCGATCAGCAAAGCTTCCATTTCATCAAAAATCAGCATAAAATTTACCGACAGAATTTCAGTATAATATTTAACCACCTTAGCCACAGCCGCTTCCTGGCTTTGGGTAAATGGGTTTTGCCAGATGCGCAGACAAATTCCTTTCAGCGCGTGCACAACACTATCCAGCTGCATATAAGAATACAAATATTTTTTCCTGATAAAAGAAGCATAAAAGTTTAAAAACTGCTGCGGATGAACGTGGTTCAATTCCAAAAAAGTACAAATGCAATCCGTTTCTGCATTTTTTAAGTGATCGTAAAAATCATCGGCAAAAACAGTATGGTTGGTGAGCAGCAAATTATCCAAAATCAGTTCCAGCGCAATATGACCCAGAAAAAAAGGCTTTACTTCTGATCCCGCAAGGGCAGGCACAAATAATAATTTAAGCTGATGAGCGTGAAACTTGAAGAAATCAGAAGAATGAAAATGCAGGTCAATTTCCAGATGTTTTTTCCAACCGCTTATAATTGAGGTGATTGCCATATTCTGTTGCGCTGGCAGATGTTCAATCTTGATTTTTGCTTCTTTGTCCGCATTCCGCAAAAGATCGGGCATCACGGAACCTAAAACGTGATAGGCATCGTTGCAATTCCGGTCAAAATAAAAATGAGATAAAAAGTTCATTACCCGTAAATATACAAAACAGAAATATAAGAAATCAATTTTTACCCGATAAAAGAAGCATTATGCTGAAACCGCTTTTGCCCGATTCTATTATCTTTGCCGCTTTTAATTTGTAGAAAAGATGAATTTTGTTGAAGAACTGCGCTGGAGAAAAATGCTCCATGATTTGATGCCCGGAGTGGAAGAAAAACTGCAAACCGGCATGGTTGCCGGCTATATTGGTTTTGATCCGACAGCGGATTCTCTGCACGTGGGCAGTCTGGCGCAAATCATGACGCTGATTCATTTTCAACAAGCCGGACATAAACCGTTTGTGCTGGTTGGCGGTGCTACAGGCATGGTTGGCGATCCTTCCGGCAAATCTGCAGAACGTAATTTGCTTTCTGCGGAGGTTTTACAGCACAATTTAAACGGCATTCAAAAACAACTCGAAAAATTTCTGGATTTTGAAAACGGTGATAACAAAGCCGAAATAGTCAACAATTACGACTGGTTTAAAAACTTTTCCTTTCTGGACTTTATTCGCGATGCCGGCAAGCACATCACCGTCAATTACATGATGGCCAAAGATTCGGTAAAAAAACGTTTGGAAGGCGAAACTGGCATGTCGTTTACTGAATTTTCTTACCAGCTGATTCAGGGCTACGATTTTTATTACCTGTGGAAAAACCGAAACTGCGTGTTGCAAATGGGCGGTTCTGACCAGTGGGGAAATATGCTGACCGGAACAGAACTGATCCGCAGAAAAGATCAGGGAGAAGCTTTTGCATTAACTACGCAACTAATCAAAAAAGCTGACGGCAGCAAATTTGGAAAATCTGAAAGTGGCAATATCTGGCTCGACCCGACCAAAACTTCGCCTTATCAGTTTTACCAGTTTTGGCTGAATGCCAGCGATGATGACGCCAAAAGCTACATGCGGATTTTTACCCTGCAAAAACAGCATGAGATCGAAGCTCTGGAAGCTGAACACGATGCCGCGCCGCATTTGCGGATTTTGCAAAAAGCTTTGGCACAGGATATTACCATTCGAGTTCATGGTGAAGCAGCATACGACAAAGCGATCAAATCATCCGAATTTTTATTTGGAAATATTGGGATTGAGTTTTTAAATGAACTTGATAATGAAGAAGTTGAAACTTTATTTGTCGGCGTTCCAAATTTTCATGTCAATAAAAGTGAATTGGAAAACAGTATTTCAGCAATTGATTTGTTAGCCGATAAATCAACAGTTTTCCCATCAAAAGGAGAAGCTAAAAAGATGATTGTAGGCGGCGGCGTAGCAATTAACAAAACTAAAGTTTTGCCTGATGCTGTTTTTACCACCTCAAATTTGATCAATGAAAAATATTTGGTAGTGCAAAAAGGGAAGAAGAACTACTTTTTGATAATTGCGGAGTGATTGTAATTAACAGTAATTATATATAAGTTTGAATATGCAAGTTTCAGAAATTCAGTTGTTTCAGATTTTAAAAGAAAAAGTTGGGGAAGAACAAGCCAAAACTTTGGCTGAATATGTTGAAACTAAGATTGAAAAGCAATTTGAGCTTAAAAAAGATGTTTTAGCAACTAAACAGGATATCGGTGAACTTAAACTTGAAATGGCCAATCACAAGTCAGAAATGATTAAATGGATGTTTATTTTTTGGATTGGACAAGTTTCAGTAATGATTGGTATAATTGTTCTAATCCTTAAAAAATAACCGCTACAACTCGCTCAGCAATTCCAATTTCTTCTGATTATATTCCTCCTGCGTAATTAAACCATTGTCAAACAGCGTTTTAAGCTTTTTTAACTTGGCGGTTAATTCGTCGGGCTTAACTTCTTCAACTGGTTTTGGTGCAGCTGGTTCCGGTTGATTTTGGGGTGAAGTAAATCGAGGCATATCGGTATGAATCGTTCCGGAAGCTGCCCTTTTTTCTTCCATATCGCGCTGGCGGCGTTCTTCACGTTCTGTTTGCTCGCGTTCCTGGCCGTACTGATACAATTTCCGGGCTTGCACTTTCGGCAGAAAATCTACGCTGGTTTCGGCGCCGTTCAACGTTTTTATGCTGAAAACTGCACCCAGAAGTTCCTCTTTGATCCTGACTTCGATCACATCTTTCCATACAAAATCAATAAATTTGATCGATAAACCCAGGTTGGCAGCCGTAAAAAAGAAAATGCGTTTATCAGTAATCGCCACGCAATCCGGCGTGATATTGACCAGAGGTTTTTTCTGGACAGCGATGTAAATTATTTCTTCGTCAGCATTTAATAAATCGTTTAAACGGGAATATACTTTTTCAACCGCTTTGGGTTCTTGCTGGTCTTTCAGAAACTGTTCTATCATTTCAAAGGAAATTTATGCCGCAAAAATAGCATTTCAATCCTGATTTTTAGTTGATAAAAGAAGCATCAGCCGATCAATAAGTTGCAGCCGCGGATGTCCGAAAAATCAAACCGGCCCAAAATTTCAAACATGCCGTTTTCATGAATTTTCCCCAAATCCTGCGTCGCAATAAACGAGCAGGAATTGATGTTGGCCAGATCAATAACATTAATGCCACCGGTTTTTCCGTTGGGAAGCAGGGTAAACGGATCATTCGTATCGCGGATCAAAACCTTCATCCAGGGCACGCAATGAAACAAACCTTCGCCCAGAGAATAAGCTTGAGAAAGCAGTTCGGTCATGCCATATTCCGAATGAATAGCCGGAACGCCAAAGCCTTTGCAAAGTGTTTGGTGTAGTTCTTCGCGGATCATTTCTTTGCGCCGACCTTTCATGCCGCCGGTTTCCATTAAAATCAGTTCGGGAAAATTGAGCTGATAGTTTTCGATAAAATCCAGCAAAGCAAACGTAACGCCGATTAGAACGGTTGGCAGATTTTGCTGCTGCAACTGGAGTAATTTCTGATATAATTCTTCCTGATTATACAAATAAAACCCGCTGTTTGGGTTTTCTGTTCCAGCGATTAAATTTTCCACCATATAAATCAGCGACGAACCTTCGCGTTCCAGATAAGAAGGCAGCAACGCCAGAAAAACGTAGTTTTTAATATCGCCGTAAAAAAGTTCAAAACCTTCTTGAAAGCTTTGTTTGTACCAGGAAATATCGGCAACCGGATGCCGGCTCGTGGTCATTCCGGTGGTGCCCGAACTGGAAAAAGTAACTTCCGGATATTGATTATTACTGATAACCGTATGTGTTTTAAAAAATTCTATCGGTAAAAAAGGTATTGCTTCCAGCATTTTTATTTCCTGCGGATTGATGTTCAGGTACGATAAATACATTTTATAAACCGCACAATTCTCCGCCTGAAACCTGAAAATCTGCAAAGCATTTTCCAGAAATTGTGCTTCGTTTACAATAGAAAAAATGGCGTCTTGCTGCGGAAGGATCATCTGCAAATATAAATCAGAAAAATAGGTTGTAAAAACAGTATCAGGTCATTCTAAAAACAAAAAAGTGAGGCGGTTAAGTCTCACTTTTTTATTTTTCAATGTTGAAAAAACTATGCAGTCAATTCAGAATCAATTGTAATTGCAGCACCTTTCAATACTTTAGAAACCGGGCAGTTTTCTTTGGCATCAGCAACCAATTCATCAAATTTCTCTTGTGATAAACCCGGTGCTTTTACTTTTACCGTTAAATGAATGGTATCGATTTCGCCTTTTTCAGGATTTAAATTTACATCAGCTTTGGTAAAAATTTCTTCCGGTGTAATGCCTTCCGCAGAGATATTAAAACTCAGTTTCATGGAAAAACAACCTGCATGTGCCGCTGCAATCAGTTCTTCCGGGTTAGTGCCGATACCATCTTCGAAACGTGTTTTGAAAGAGTATTGACTATCTTTTAAAACGCCGCTTTGTGTGCTAACTTTTCCTTTTCCATCTTTGCCGGTACCGTTCCAAACGGCTGTTGCATTTCTTTTCATCTTAATTTAAATCTAAATTTTTGTGCATGTAGAACGGTCTTATACAGGTATGGTTTTACCGTTAGTCTTGTTCACTTTTTAGTTTACAAAACCTTGTTTAATCGTAAAAGAAATAAGGTTAAGACTTAATTGGAACGTACCTCTAATCAATTGTCAACATCATTAAATTATTTTTTAAAATCTATGCTTATCCTATTGTAAAAATTAAAAAACTCCTAAAAGCAGTAACACGCTGAAAAAATAATGGCATACTAGTCTGAATTAATTGTATGTAGGTTTTTAGATGACTATCAATAACTTTAAATAAATAAACCATCAGACTGAATAAACGCCCTATAATATTCAGAATCGTTTGTGTTCTAATCTAACCGGTGCATTTTCAGAAATAATTTTTTGCTGCTTTAATTCCTGCCAGAAAGCATCAGGTATCTGAACTTTCATAGAGGCTACATTTTGTGTAACCTGCTCCGGCGTTCTTGCACCTGGAATCACAGCTGCTGCTACCTCTGGATAAATAGCAAACTGTAATGCTGCCGTTCGGAGATCTACCTGATGCGTTTTGGCAATTTCCCTTAACTTATCTCTTTTAGTTATGAATTCAGGTGGGATGGGTTTTTTAGGATCATAATTGTACCGCTCGCTACCCGATAAGAAACCTGCATTCAGGTTAGATCCCATTACCAGGGAATGGTTCCGTTTGCTTACTTCCGGAAAAACATGGTTCAAGGCATATTCATGATCAATTAAGGAGTACTGCGAAGCCAGTAAAAAAACATTTGGGTCTGCAACTTCCATCGTTTTCAGGATAGGTTCCGGCGTGTTTACGCCAAGTCCCCATGCTTTAATAATGCCTTCTTCGCGCATACGGGTAAGTTCAGGAAAACCTCCCTTCTCTGCTATTGCAAAATGTTCCAGCCATTTCCCGTTTAAAAGCTTATTATCGGGAGAGAGATCATGCACAAAAACAATATCCAGACTATCTATACCCAGGCGCTGCAAACTGTCTTCAACTGACCTGCGAACGGCTTCTGCGGAATAATTAAATTCGACATTGTTAGGTGAGTGGGCATCCGGAAAATATTCAGCTCCATTATTGTTTTTGCTTGCTTTAAGCAGCTTGCCTACTTTAGACGAAATGATATAGTCTTCTCTTTTCTGATTGTGCAAAAAATGTCCGTACCTTCTTTCTGCCAGGCCCAGCCCGTACCAGGGAGAAACATCATAATATCTGACTCCGGCCTGCCAGGCTGCCTCCAGCGTCTGCTGTGCCTGTTTGTCTGATACGTACTCAAACTCATTTCCTATCGTTACACCACCCAGGCCAATTTCAGGCAAGTGTTCCTGAACCCAGGTACGCGGTTTTATTTTCTCTGATAATGTTGCCATGCTGATTGTAAATTTTCATCACTATAAACAGTACACCTTCTACCGTGTTTTTAATTTTTTTATCTCAATTTGTTATTAGTAGAGCTAACCTGTTTACTCAGTAATAAAAATCGATAAAGACTTCCTGAAAAGCGTATGGGTTTCAATATTTTAGGTGATAAAAGAAGCATCGAAAATAAACTGAACAATAATTAAACAGGTTCTTACCTTTAGAAACTACTTTACAAATGAGAAATCCGTTTATCTTCTTACTAATAATTGTGTTTAATTAAAGCTGGTTTCTAAGCAACCTAAATCATCAGGTTGATAAGTCCCTAATGCGAGTAGGGGGAGTGATGTACATTAAAGGCGATGAAATTTATTAAGCCAGTGCTGTTGTGTTGTAGAAGCAATTATAGGCTCACTTCTGTTTTATATTTATCTAAGCCAAAAATATTTTGAGTAATTAATTTCAGAAAGTTGTCATAGATATTTTGTATCACTCCTTTAAAATAAGGAAGGTCAGAAATGTCAAAGTTACAGGTTAGCACAAGCATTAGTGCGATCAGATTCAGCAGGCATATTATCTTCATGATTTTCTTTTTATTAAATTTGATAAGACAAACTTAGCTCTGCAGCAAGCACTGATATTGTAAGAAAACGAAACAGGTGATGAAACAAACGGATTTAAATGGAAAGTTATTTGTTGTGGAAGCGCCGCTCAACGAGGTGATCAATAACTTCTATCACCTGTTCGTGGCCTCAGATGGAGCACCTATTGTCAGGCACGTTTGCCCTAATCTGGAAATGATGCTGGTATTTAACTTTGGCGTACCAGCGCGTATTTCCTTTCATCATAATCCTTTGGATACTAAGGTGATCAGGTATACTGCTATAATCGGGCCACTCAGGCAGATGCTAAATTATGAACTACAGCCAGGGGCAGATGCACTGATCATTAACTTTAAATTTAATGGTTTTCAGCGCTTGTTTAGTACACCTTTAACAGGTCTTACTGGTCAGGGGCTGCCTGGCGAAGAGATCTTGATAGATGATGTTCGTTTCGATAGGCTTTGGCAAGAGTTAGCGCTATTACCTGCAACTGAGCAAAAAATTAGTTTATTAAAGCAAACGGCCGCAGGTTTATTAAAAGAAAATGACCAAGTTATAGAATTGATAATTAACAACTTGGCGCAGTTTTTCAATCCCTGCAAGGATCCGGTAAAGGCCATTGCGGCTGATACCAGGCTTTCGGAACGAAGTATTCAGCTGAAGTTTCAAAAACATACTGGGTATTCTGTTAAAGAACTACTTCGCTTTTTGCGCTTCAAAGAAGTTATTGCCCACATCCTTACCCAGGGAAATCAAAAAATAGCTGTTTTTGATCTGATTGCCAAGTATGAGTATCATGACCAGAGCCACCTAACCAAAGATTTCCAGCACTTTTTAGGTGTAGCACCTCAGCAGTTTATTAAAAGCCTGAACAACGGAAGTTTCTGCGTGGTAACTGATACTTATCAGGCACAGCAATAGTGTTATATTTCGCTTTTCCTGATGGATTTTACATGCTTCTTTTATAAGCTAAAAAGCATCGGGATTTTATGCTTGATCGTCTTTTATTCGATGTGATGACAAGATTTACTGGCATAAAAGAAGCATTACTGTTTTTAGGGTAAAAGTTTTTACAGCTGATAACAGAACCGAAAATCATCATCTTCATAATATTTGATGATGGAATAGCAGTACAGCTTCGTTTCGTTTTCTTACAATTTCTCAGGGACCTGGCCTGATAACTTTGTTCTGTTCATTAAATTAAACAGTAGCAAAATGGGATCACTTACAAAAATTGAAAACAGTAACGAGGGTATTACAGGTCATCAGCCAGACAATCAATCGTCTAAACAAGCTGGCTTCAATACTACCGAAGTAATTATGCCCGGTATTGTTGAACCGGAAGGATTACTAGTCAAAAACCGTATGTTAAATCTTCCTACCGCCGGACAAGTCATTGTAAAAGTAGAAGCCAGTGGTATTTCATTTGCCGAGCAGTCCATGCGCCGCGGCAGGTATTATGAGCAGCCCAAGTTTCCCTTTGTTCCGGGATATGACCTGGTGGGTATGGTGGTTGAGATTGGTTCTGGTGTGGATCCATCTTTAGTAGGCAAGCGTGTAGCTTGCTTGACCAAGACCGGTGGTTGGGCAAGTTATGCCCTGCTTGCTGCTGCCGATCTACTACCTGTTCCTGACGGTATGGATCCTGCCGAAGCGGAGACGCTGATAGTAAACGGCATTACGGCCTGGCAAATGCTGCACCACAAAGCCCGAATTAAGCGTGGGCAAATTATCCTGATTCACGGAGCAAACGGCGGCGTTGGTACCATCTTGGCGCAATTAGCCCTGCATGCAGGTGTTCGGGTAATTGGTACGGCCTCACCCCGCCATCATAATGCAATGAGGGCACAAGGCGTGGAACCAATCGACTATAATGATAAAGATTTAGCTGTAAGCGTGCGCAAGCTTGCGCCTGGCGGAGTAAATGCAGTTTTTGACCACTTAGGCGGTGGAAGCTTTGCCAGGTCTTTCGACCTGCTTGCTGAGGAGGGCGTGCTCGTGTGTTATGCAATAGCCTCGGCACTAAAAGAAAGCAGTAATATTTTGCTTCCGTTTTTAAAAGTAATGGCGCAACTAACTTGGTGGAACATCCTACCTAATGGCCGCAGAGCCTGTTTTTATAATATTTGGTCGGGAAAAGGAAGCACCACGTTTCAACTACAACTGCAGGAAGACTTTGCGCAGGTAACCGGTTTAGTGGCTACTGGTGTGCTCAAACCGCAGATCGCTGCATGTTTCCCTTTAACTCAAATCACTGCTGCCATGAAGCTGGCCGAATCACGCACAGCTTACGGAAAAGTTGTTCTAATACCGTAATAAAAAGCACTCGTCATTTAAATTATCTATTAATGCTTCTGCAATATTCTGAATATAATTGCAGGTGTATCGTCTTTAAATACCAAGTAATTCTATTTATTGTAATAAGAATAGGTACAAATAGAGGTTTATAGGAAAGGTTCTGAAAAGTTTAACTAAAAAGGCCTTCCTGATTAGGAAGGCCTTTTTAGTTAAACCTTATAAACGTTATTTTTTCTCTTTTGCTGCACCAGCGTTAATATGGCCTTCAGCAATCTGTGTAAGCAGGTGATCGGCTGCTTTTTCTTCTTCCAGTGTTTCAGTCAGCAATTCTGCCGCCTGGTCATACCCCAAAATCAAAGCTAATGTTTTAATCGTTCCGTAGGAAGCAATTTCATAATGCTCTACTTTTTGTGCAGCTGAAATCAGGGCAACATCGCGTACCAAAGTACCTTCTTCGCTTTCTTCCTGCAGCTCGTCTGCTTCTTTAAGCAGCCCATTCATAGCTTCACACTTTACCGCTTCTGCTTTTTCGCCTATCGTTTGAAAAGCCTGCTCTAATCTGGTAGCATGGTTCTTGGTCTGAACCAAATGATCTTCAAAAGCTTTTTTCAAATCCGGCGAAGTGCTGCCTTTGGCCATTTTTGGTAATGCTTTGGCCAGATGCAGTTCTGCCCAATAAATGTCTTTTAATTCGTCCAAAAATAATTCTTTCAATGCACTGTCTTCCTGGCTTGCAGGAGTAGATTTCTTAGCGGCCATGATTATAAAGGTTTGATTTGTTATGATATGTATTTGTTATAATTGAATACCTGAAATAAGTTGTGTAAACCTCTTTCAGAAAGCTTATTAACGAAAGTAAACCTGACAATTTCTTTGTAGAAGAAATTGTCAGGTACTTGTTTTTTTATTTAACAAGAAATTCTTCGCTGCCATAAGTACTCCACTGAGCAACGCCTGTTGGTTCAGCATTTTTTACTTCTGCACTTTTCTTTTCGCTCAGCTGCTGGTTCATTTTATCCATATTAGCCAACTGCTTTTCCATTGGTGGCATATTGACAGTCAGGCCTTCGGTTTGTTTTACGTTGGCAACCGGGTCTGCAACGTACTCCCAATTTTTGCCCAGGCCTGGCATCTCGCCTTCATTCCATGGACCGCGAACACTCTCTGCCGGGGAAGTGTTGTAATACTGCTGGGTAAACCGTGGGTCAGCTTGCAGCACGCCTGGAGGAAAATTATTCGGAATACTGTTTAAAGCGGCCTCGAACATTTTATAGTGAGCTACTTCTCTAGTCATCAAAAACGATAGGGTTTCATGAATATACGGATCATCGGTGAACTTCATCAGATGTTCATAAACCAGTTTAGCGCGTGATTCTGAGGCCAAATTACTACGTAAATCAACAGTTAAATCACCATTGGAATGGATATAAGAGGCGCACCAGGGAATGCCTTGGCTGTTCCGGGGCGTTACACCACCACCGGTCAGCATTACAAACTGTGGATTGGCTGTTAATGCCTGGTGAATGATCGATTCTTTCACGGCTTTACCGTTCATCACCTGCATGATCTCGGAATTATCGGCCGCATCTTTCAGCTCGCCGTTCACACCTTTTAAAAGCATTTGGATCGTAGCACCAACGATTTCCAGGTGACTGAATTCTTCGGTCGCAATATCCATCAGCATATCGTATTTGTCCGGATGTGGCACTTTAGCACCGAAAGCTTGGGTAAAATATTGCATGGCAGCAGCAAGCTCACCATTTTCTCCGCCAAACTGCTCTAAAAGGAGATTAGCAAACATTGGGTCAGGGCGGGATACCCTGGCATTGAATTGGAGGTCTTTTACGTGATGAAACATAAGTATTTTGTTATATTAAGTTATTGGAAATAAACCATGTTTTATGCTATTTGTTTCAAAGGTTAAAAACTTAGAACTAGTCTAATTTGAACTTCCTGTCAGGTTTCATACAAATATAGTTTACCGTTGTAAACCTATATTTGTACGAAACCGATTGTAATGATATTCAGGAAGCAGCCTGCAAAATCATATTCCGAACATGTTCTGTCATGCTGATTTTTAAAGCCTCCTCAATGCCGCGTGGCGAAATCTTTTTCAACGTTTTCCGTAAAATATCAATCATTTTTTCTTCGCTGTGCTGTTTGGTGAAATCATCCAGATAAAATTCAACGAAAACCAGACAAATTACATCTTCAATTAATTGTGTATCAGGGTTTTGATGCAGCTGTTTTTTCAGCAATAATGCTTTTACTTTATCAATCGTTTCTGCATCATAACCAATTGCTGCCAAAATCGGTCCGGCAATTTTAGTGTGATGCAATTTCAGCTGACTTCTCCACATCAAATATCCCGGCCGATCCATCGGATAAGAATTTCGCGCAATTTCCCAGCGGCCAATATGCTGACAACGAACGGCTAACTGCATGTATTCCGGTGAATTTGGCGCATAGTCATTTAGCTTTTTTGTCATCCGCTCGGCATACAATACTTCTTTTGGATAGCTTTTTCCTTCAAATTCTTCTTTGTTTGGATCGGTTGCGTTATAAGCATCAAACTTTGCAAATGCTTCCTGTAATTGTGTTGCAGACATGTTTAAAGATACAATTATTAAAATAGGATGTTTTTAAGCAATTTGTATCATAGAAAATACTTTTCCTAAGAAATTAAATGTTTAATTTAGAAAAATGTATCGCTTTAATGTAGAAATGTGATGAATAAAAACTTACCAGATCAGAATTACAAAAATTCACGTCGTAATTTTATAAAAAAAACAAGTTTAGGCGGCATTGCAGCCCTTACTGCCGCAAGTTTAACTGCTACGGCATCTGCACTTGATGATTTTATGCCGGTAAAAGAAGCATCCGCAGCAAAAGCAATCAAACCTGATATCACGATCAGAACAATTCCCGAAAATATGGTGAACGGTTTTTATGGTGCCGATGTAAAACCAGTCGCAACTGTAAAATTAGGTCAAATTGTAGCCATCGAAACCATCAACACCGTGGGCATCAACAAGAAAAATCCGGAAGAATTTTACCAGAAAAACAACCTGCCGATTGATGAACATGCCCAGGAAATCATCACGATCCTGAAAAATATCAAACCCGAACCTTCCGGTTTGCACGGACATATTTTAACAGGGCCGGTTTTTATTGAAGGCGCAGAACCGGGCGACATGCTGGAAGTGCAGATTCAGGATATTTTAATCCGCAGTAATTATGGCGTAAATAGTGTTTGGCCGGGCGGCGGCGCTATTCCGGATGACATTAAAACGCCCGAAACTTTTGTGTACCGATACGACAAAAACAAAAAATTCGGTTCTTTTAAAGAAGGAATCGAGATTCCGCTGAAACCGTTTTTTGGCGTAATGGCACTTTCACCTCCAGCAGATTTAGGTCGGATAAGTTCTATTCCGCCAGCATTTTATGGCGGGAATTTAGATTTAAAGCGATTGGTAAAAGGCACATCTTTGTTTTTACCGGTTTCTGTTCCGGGCGGATTATTTACTACCGGCGATTGCCACACGGCGCAAGGAACGGGCGAAGTGAGCGGCGTGGCGATAGAAGCTTCGTTGACTTTAGTGGCTAAATTCGTGATCCATAAAAACAAAAAAATTACCGAACCACGCGCCGAAACGCCAACGCATTTCATCGCCATTGGTTTGGATAAGGATTTGCGCCAGGCCATGAAAAACGCAACTTTGGCAGCCTGCAATTTTATCAAAGATGAGTTGGGTTATACTTTTAATGAAGCTTTGTCCATTTGCAGCACCGGCGTAGATTTTGAAGTTACGCAGGTAGTTGATCAAACGATGGGCGTAAATGCGATGATTCCGAAAGCTATTTTTACCAAACGTAAATTTGAGTTCTGGAATGCCTGATGCTTCTTTTATCGATCTTTTTTTGGTGCTTTCAAAACTTTAACCGTAACCAAAAGCTGCCCGACATGCCGTTGTGTATGTTCGGCAGCATGGATTAGCAAACCAAAAACGGTGGAAGGTAGTTGTTGCCGGCCAACGCCGCGTGGTTCGGTTAGCGAATTCAAATCAATAATCTTTAATTTCTGGAGTGAAGTTTCAATCTGAATATTGAAAGTTTGAACTAAATCTTTACCGGAACCATATTTTTCCTGGTCTTTTCCTTCTGCCTGAAGCCAGTTTAACTGTGCTTCTTTTAACGGCATATTTTCAGCATAAGTAAACATCCGATCTAAAACGCCGCTTAAATGTTGCAGATGGAAAGCTACGGAAGCAGCGTCACCGGGTCGGTCGTAAAGCAGATCATCCGGGAAATCAACCATGTATTTATTCACATCTTCCTGCGCTTGCATCAAAGCAAAAGCGATGGGTTGAAGCAGGACCGGAAAATCAGCAATCTGACCGCGAAGCCAGACTTCCGGCAAATTATTTTCTGCCATAATTTATTTAAAAAATATACCGGATGCCGCACCACGGAATTTCTTCCGTCAGCATATTTACAAAAGTATCAATCATCCTGCGTTTTAGTTGATGCTGATAACGGATGTTGATGCCGCCAAAATCACTGCGTTTGGTTTCCTGAAATTCGGGCAGCCACAGCAGTTCTTCTGCTTTTGGGTTGATGCCGAGATTGGTGATATGTTGTGCTTCGTTGTGCGTTAAAAAGATTACTTCGCATTGCATTTGCGCTTTCACTTCTGGCCGCACGGCTTCGTTTAGTTGCCTGAATAATTCGCGGTAATCTTCGCGCCAGTCGCGGTTAGAATTTCGGATGCGGTCGTACACAATCACCGGAGAAAAGTTAACGTGCACTTCATATCCAGCCGCATAAAAATCATTGATGGATTGGATTCTTTTTTCAATACTATCCGTCCGCACATCAACCAGTTTACTGATTTCGGCCGGCATCAAACTCAACCTAATCCGTACTTTTTGCTGCGGATTGAAATCCAATAAATCGCGGTTTACAAACTTGGTTGCAAAAGTAGCTTTGGCGCGCGGATGATTTTTAAAAAATTCCAATACTGTTTTTATGCCACTAAAAATAGCATAGTCCACAGAGAGATCGGAGTTGCAGCCAATATCATACGTGTAAAATACCGGATCAGTTTGATTCGGAATTTTTGGCCACGGCAACGCCATCACGTGTTTATCAATGGCTGCTATAATCTCATCTGTATTGGTAAAAATAGTAATCGGGTTGATCGCTTTGTGCCGATCAACATAACAATAAGCGCAGCCACCGTAGCAACCATTAGCCAAACTGGGTGCGATAAAATCAGAACTGCGGCCGCTTTCCCGAATTTGCTTTGATTTCAATCTGCCCAAAACCAGCAAATCTGATTTGGCTTTGTAATGATTCAAGTCCGTTTCCGGCAAGTGGTTGTGCTGCTTCACTTCCTGCAAAATTGCTTCCGGAAATTGGCTGGCCAAACCTTTTCCGAGTTCGTTTAAAGCATCAGCAGTATAAAAAATTTTCTTTGGATTAAAATCAGGCATAATTACTTTTTATCCAGCTCCGGTTTTTGCTGTGTTTGCGAAACCATCCAGCCGGTTGCATACATCCATTTCGACATTTTGGCTAATTTGGTTATATCGATGCGCGAAGGTTCATCCCGCGGCGTATGATAATCGGCATGAAGCAAAGTTGTAAAAAATATAGCCGGAATGCCAGCCTGCGCATAAGGCAAATGATCGCTGCGGAAGTACCAGTTTTCCGGATGCTTGGCGTCATCCCAGGAAAAATCAACTTTAAAATGTGTCAGGTTTTGGTTGGCTTTCATCGCCATATCTACCAATTGTGTAGAGTTTTTATGCGAAGTGGTACCGAGCAATGCTGCAGAATCTGGTGCGTTGCGGCCAATCATATCGCCATTTAAAACAGCTACAATCGCTTCTTTTTTTACCGTTGGATGCGCAGCATACCAGCGCGAACCCAGCAATCCGCGTTCTTCCGCGCCATGCCACACAAACAAAGCTGAACGTTTGCCTGGTTTGGCCGACCACGCGCGGGCAATTGCCAGCATTCCAACCGTTACAGAAGCATTGTCATCAGCCCCGTTCCAGATCGAATCCCGATCCACCGGAACACCAACGCCATCATGATCGTGGTGACCGCTGAACAATACGTATTCATTCTTCAATTGAGGATCCGTTCCTACTGCTTTTGCCACCACATTTACAGATGGATACAGGTTTGTTTCGGCACGGAAATCAATTTTCACAATTGCATTTGCCTGCTGGAAATCTCCCGCAAAAGAACCTAAAACTACAATAACCGGTAGCGGTTTTTGGGTTGATGCCGGCGTTCCTTCCAGCTGGTACAAACCTTCCTGATAATTATGACCGACAAAACCTAAGGATTTTTCTGTTTGCTGATCGGCCACCAAAATTATGGCAGCTGCACCTTGTCTGCGTAAAGCCTGGCTTTGCTGGCGCACAGCAAGCGAAGTGTAGCGCAATCCCCATAAACTCATCCAGGAAACCGGCAGGGGAGAAGGCGGAATAATTTTCACGGCAACAATTTTCCCCTTTAAATCTTTTGTTGTATCCGCCATTGAATTTAACCATAAAACCGGTGCGTTCAAATGTGTTTCTATGGGTTGCGAAGGAAAAACCTCTTTCCATAAAACCAAATTTTTATTGTTGATGGAAAAAGTGCCGTTATTGCCTGTAATCGTTCTTTTCAAATTATAAAACTGGAAATAAGTGCCGTCGTCGCCGGCAGGTTTCAAACCAGCTTCCATTGCTTTTTGCGCCACCCAAACCGCTGCGCGCAATTCATCGGGCGTGCCGGCGCGCCTTCCGCGGAACGCATCTCCGGCCAGTTCAAAAATATCTTTTTTAAGTTCTGCTTCTTTTATCAATGCTAATTCGGGAGGATTTGTGGCCGAAGAAGTTTTAGCAGCAACTTGCCCAAAGCCTTGCAAAGAAATACCTGCTAAAAACAGTACGGTAAATATTTTTTTCATGTTGAAATAGATTGATTTTGAAAAGATACAACTTTTATTGTTCGTGATTGACAGGCAAAGCTGCCGGAGCCTGATTGTTCATCGCTTCAAAAATGGTTTCCCGTTTTTCGCGCAAACCTTTTGCCATCCCGATTGGTGCTTCAAAAACATCATTTTTTAAAGCTGCCATCGCTTCAGCAATAAACTCGGCAATGGGCAACCCGCCGTGCGATTGCGTTTTATCTTCCCGGCGGTCATGTCCTAATTCGGTATCAACCGCTGGCGGCGCAATTTCAAAAACTTTAACTGATGTGTTTTTAAGCTGATGCCGGAGCGACAATGTCAGCGAATGCACAGCCGCTTTCGTGGCGCAATAAACCGGCATAAAAGCAAGTGGCGCAAAAGCCAAACCGGATGAAATATTGATGATAGCTGCTGCCGGTTTGGTTGCCAGATGTTGCGAAAACAAAGAAGTTAAATGGATCGGCGCAACTACATTGGTTTCTATTTCATTCTGAATCCTGTTCAATTCAACCGGTTTCGTCATGTCAGTAAGCAATTGGATTCCGGCATTATTCATCAAAATGTTTATTTCCGGATGATTCTGTAAAACCCATTTTGCTAATTCTTCGCGATCTGAAGTACTGGCAACATCGCACTTTCTGGTAATTAAATCAGGATACTTTTGCTGAAGCTCGTTCAGCCGATGTTCTCTTCGGCCACAGATAATTACTTTGCTGCCCGCTGCCATAAACTGCTCGGCAAAAGCCAAACCAATTCCGGAGGTGCCGCCGGTAATTAAAATCGTATTGTTTGAAATTTGCATATGCTTCTTTTATCGGCTCATTATATAAAAAGAAATGGTTTTGCGAGAAGGATTGTTTGTAACGATTTAGCATTAAAGCTTTAATTTTTTGTAATGATATTTCTCCAACGCAACTACTTGATTAAACAAAATTTAGCTGCAAAAATTATATCTTTGGCTTATCCATGGCATTCCTTTATCCCGGTTTTCTGTTTGCTTTGTTTACGCTGGCCATTCCGGTCATCATCCACCTTTTTAATTTCCGGCAATACAAAAAAGTTTATTTCTCCAACGTCCAGTTTTTAAAGGATGTGCAGAAGCAGCAATCTTCGCGCAGCAACCTTAAAAACCGGCTTATTCTGTTGATGAGGATGCTGGCTTTATTTTTTCTGGTGATGGCTTTTGCAAAACCGTTTCTGCCTTCGGGCGATGTACGGAATGCAGGTAAACCACAGGCTGTCAGCATTTTTGTAGATAATTCTTATTCCATGCAAACGCTTAACCGCGAAGGTTCTTTGCTGGATGAAGCCAAACGCCGCGCCAAAGAAATTGCTTCTGCTTATTCTATCAATGATCGTTTTCAGTTGCTCACGCAGGATTTCGAAGGCAAGCAGCAGCGCTTTCTCAACCGCGAAGAATTTGACCGCGCGGTAGAGGAGGTGAATATCAGTCCGCAAAGCCGGAATTTGCAGCAGATCATCAACCGGCAGCAAGGTTTGTTCGAGACGCAAAAAAATGCAGTTCCCAGTATTTATCTCATTTCTGATTTCCAAAAAAACATTGCTAAAAACAGCATCCGGGCAAATAATAATATAAAAATTTCCCTTGTTCAGATCAAAGCCACTTCGCAGCCCAACATCGCCGTAGATTCTCTTTGGCTGATTTCGCCTTTGCATCAACCCAACGCTGCCGAAAAATTAGTGGTTCGGTTGCACAATTACGGCGATGAAAAAGCGCAGAAAGTACCAGTGAAACTATTGATCAATGGCGAAACAAAAGCTTTGGGCAGTTATGATCTGGAAGCGAAAAGTTTCCGGCAGGATACGCTTCGTTTTTCCGGCTTGAAAGCTGGCTGGCAAAACGGACAAGTTAGCCTGAATGATAATCCCGTTACGTTTGACAACCAGTTTTACTTTACTTTCCGCGTACAGCAGCAATTGTCGGTTTTGCAAATTGCCGATCACGTTCCCAACCGTTTTTTACAAGCTGTTTTTGCTTCTGATGCTTTTTTTAAGGCTGATTTTTCATCCGCAGGCAACGTTAATTATGCTGGTTTGAGCAAATATCCGGTCATCTATTTTAGTGATGTAAAAGAAGTATCGGCCGGTTTGGCGCAGCAGCTGCAGGCTTATGTAAAGCAGGGCGGCACGCTGGTCGTTTTTCCAGTGGCGGATGCAAATCTCGCTTCGTACCAAAACCTGTTGCGGCCTTTGAATGCAGATTTCCCCGAAAAATTAATCACTGAAAATACGAAAGTCGTTTCCATCAACCTCAAAAATCCGCTTTTTAAAGATGTTTTTGAACGGATGCCTGAAAACCCAGATCTGCCTCAGCTTAAAAAATATTTTAGTTTGAGTTCCGGCCAGCACAACCTCCGCCAAAACCTGATGGAGATGCCTGGCAAAACAGCTTTTCTGAGCGTTTATAACAGCGGAAAAGGCAAAGTTTATTTATCTGCAGTGCCTGCCAGCGAAGATTTTAGCAACCTGCCGCACCACGCGCTTTTTGTGCCGATGCTGTTCCGGATGGCTTTGCTGAGCGGCCATGATTTGCCTTTGTTTTACACATTGGGTGAAAATGAACTGCTTGAAACTGCGCCGATTGTAGAAGTTGCGGATCAGCCGTTGCATCTGCAAAAAGGGACCATTTCGATGATTCCGGATGTGCGCCGGACAGATGGCAAGACGCAGCTTTACGTAGCCGACCAAATCCGGGAAACGGGCAATTACAAACTGACTTTAAAAGATAGCGTGCTGGCACAGATTGCATTTAATGATAACCGGCAGGAATCTGACCTTAATTACCTGACTGAAAAAGAGTTGAAGCAAGATTTTTCATCGATAAAAACAGTATCATATTTACCCGCCGGAAAGCTGTCGCTGGCTAAACAGGTGGCAGAAGTAAATTCCGGCGTGCAGTTATGGAAACTTTGCCTAATTTTGGCGCTGCTCTGCCTGGCTGCAGAAGTGCTGCTGATTCGGTTTTATAAGGTGAATCAGCAAAAAACTGCGGTTTCCGTTTAGCCAGACAAACAATTAACAAGCATTTATATTGATGAACCTGCTGCTAAAATCTGTTAAAATCACTGATACGAACGCTGTTTTTAACAGGCAAATTCTGGATGTTTTGATTGAAGATGGCAAGATTGCAAAAATTGCTGCGGATATTCAGTCCGATGCAGAAGCGATAGACGGAAAAGGTGCTTATCTGGCACCGGGTTTTTTTGATCTGAACTGTAATTTTGGCGATTTAGGACTGGAAACCAAGGAAGATATGCAAACTGGTACGCTGGCCGCATCAGCCGGTGGTTTTACCGGCGTGGCGTTGATGCCGAACATGCAGCCGCCCGTTCATTCCAAGTCCGAAGTGCAATATCTCATCAATCAATCCCGCGGAAATCTGGTCAATGTGTATCCGCTGGGAGCGATTTCCTACAAAACACAAGGGACTGATTTGGCTGAAATGTACGATATGCACCAATCCGGTGCGCTGGCTTTTACCGATGGCAATCATCCAGTTCAGGACGCAGGTTTGATGGAACGCGCCTTATTATATGCCCAGAATTTTGACGGATTGATTTTTTCTTATCCCGAAGATAGTTCCATCGCCGGAAAAGCAAAAGTGCACGAAGGCGTGGTGAGCACGCTTTTGGGAATGAAAGGCATTCCGGCACTGGCAGAAGAACTGATGATTTCACGCGATTTGTATCTGGCAGAATACACCAATTCGAGGCTGCACTTTACCACAATTTCAACCAAACAAGCTGTGGATCAGATTCGGAAAGCCAAAGCAAAAGGGTTAAAAATTACTTGCGACGTGGCTGCTCATCATTTGCTGCTGACGGACGAAGTTTTGATGGCTTTTGATAGTTTGTATAAAGTAAAACCGCCGTTGCGCACGCAGGAAGATGTGGATGCGCTACTGGAAGGTTTGCGCGACGGCACCATTGACGCCATCGTTTCACAGCATACGCCACACGAAACCGAATTTAAAGAAGTAGAATTTGAAGTGGCCGAATTTGGAATGATTGGTTTGCAAACTGCATTTTCGCTGGCTGTACAAGCAGGATTGGACCTGGATTTGATCGTGCAAAAAATGGCTGTCAATCCACGTAAAATAATAGGCATAAAAGAAGCATCTATTGCCGAAGGAGAAATGGCAAACCTGGTTTTGCTTGATTCGGAAAGCAAATGGAATTATACACGTGAAAACAACCTATCCAAATCTTCTAATTCGCCATTTTTGGGGCAGGAGATGGCTGGAAAAGTACTTTTCACGATCAACAATAATCAAATTTATAACTCTCGATAAAATGATCGACCCGAAAATAAAAAAGGCTATTGATGCCACGTTTCAATATGTGCAAACTGTAAATCCGGCAAATGCAGAACCTGTAAAAGGCCAGATTTTAGCTGTTTTTGAATCTGAATTAAAGTTTTTGCAAAAGGTAAAAGGTATGGATGAGGTTTTTAATTCCAACCCGAAACTGGAGCATTTGCGCGAAATATTCTTCGATTTGTTACTGGTTAATTTTTTCAGTGCCGATGTAAAAAAACTGGACGAAGATTATCTGGATTCGCCGGAATGGGAAAAGATCGAGGAAGAAACACTGGATCGCGGTACCGAAATGCTGAATGTTTTATTGTATCTGAACGAGTGTGAGGATGAAGATATTGAGCCGGAACTGAACGATTATCTGACAGAATTTTTGCTGGTGGATGAAGATGAATTTCAGGATGAACACCGTATTTATGAACCCGTGATTGCCAACCAGATTTTGATGGATAGCGGTATCGAAGAAATCGGAAAAGTGGCTCGTAATCTGCCTGAAGATGAAGAAATTAAAGAGCTTTTTTATCCGTTGATGTGCTTCTTTTACGATACAAATTCATCCGAAGAAACCCTGAAAGCAGCAGCTGAAAATGCCGTTGAGCCGGGATTTGATCTGCCGGTTTTGGCAATCATGCTCAATTTTAATTAATTACCAGGATTTTATGCAGGATTTAAACCGGCAAATCAGGATAAAAGGTGCGCAATATGGCGCAGTGCTGGGCGTATCCATATTTTTGCTGCACCTGCTTTCCTATTTTTTGATGACAAAAGTAAGCACGCCGCTTTGGGTTACCGCTTTTAGTCCGCTAATTTTTACCAACCTATTGCCCATTGTAATTGCCATTTTGCTTTGCCTTCGTTTGCGCGAAAAAATTGGTGGTTTCTGGTCGTTGCGGCAGGCCTCTTCCGGAATTTTTGCAATGTTTTTAACGTCTTACCTCATCTTTTTTTTCGGTATGATTCTGTATTCCAAAGTAATCGATCCGAAAATGGAACTGAATATCCAGAACAAAATTGAGCTGGTAAAAACAGCTATCCGCAGAGACCAAAATACCAGTCAACAGCATATCAATGAGGAAGTTACCGGTTTAAGAAAAGATTACAACGAACGGCAAAAATCCGGCGTGTGGGGTTTTGTGCAAAGCTTTGGCATTGTGGTGGTACTGTTGTTTTTGGCTTCGCTGATTTTTGGCGCATTGTTTAAAAATGAAGTGTTGGAATACGTTTCTGCTGATAGAAAGCAAATTTAGTACGATAAAAGAAGCATGGTTTTTTGAGCCTTGCGTTGACGAAAAATGGATATTTCAGTAGTTGTTCCTTTGTTTAATGAAGCGGAATCTTTACCGGAACTGACCGATTGGATCAGAAAGGTGATGAAAACGCAAGGTTATACGTACGAAATTATCCTGATTGATGACGGCAGCAACGATGATTCCTGGGAAGTAATTGAATCGTTGTATGAAACCAACCCTTTCATCCGCGGCATCAAATTCCGCCGGAATTATGGTAAATCTGCTGCACTGAACGTTGGTTTTGAAGCTACTAAAGGAAACGTCGTGATTACGATGGATGCTGATTTACAAGATTCTCCTGATGAAATTCCAGAATTGTATCGCAAAATTACACAGGATAATTTTGATCTTGTTTCCGGTTGGAAAGCAAAACGCTATGATCCAAGGAGTAAAACCATTCCAACGAAAGTATTTAATGCAGCAACAAGGAAAATGTCTGGCATATATAACCTGCACGATTTTAATTGTGGGCTAAAAGCTTACCGAAAAGAAGTTGTTAAAAATATCGAAGTTTATGGGGAAATGCATCGATACATACCGGTGCTGGCCAAATGGGCAGGTTTTACTAAAATTACAGAGCAGGTTGTAGAACATCGTGCCCGTAAATATGGCACGACCAAATATGGTGGCTTCAGTCGGTTTATTAATGGATTTTTAGATTTATTATCGATATTTTTTGTCGGCAAATTCTCCAAGCGGCCAATGCACTTTTTCGGAACGTTGGGTACGCTTTGTTTTATAACAGGTTTAGGAATTGTAGTCTGGCTCGTAAGTTCCAAATTATACGATATCGCCAACAATGTAAAGTACAGGAACGTAACAGATAACACGTTGTTTTACATTGCTTTAGTTGCCATAATTCTGGGTTCGCAATTGTTTCTGACCGGTTTTGTGGCCGAGATGATCTCCAGAAACTCGCCTGAAAGGAACAATTACCAGATTGATAAAACGATTTAAGTTATTCAGACGGATGCTTCTTTTATCACCTAAAAACTTGTTTTATAAATTCTATGCTTCTTTTATCTGATGTTTTTTTCGATCATCATTCCTCTTTATAATCGCCCGCAGGAAATTCGCGAACTGCTGGAAACCTTAGTTTTGCAAACGTACAAGCAATTTGAGGTTTTGGTGATCGAAGACGGTTCGAAGTTAGATGCTGCAGCGGTGATTGAAGATTTCAAAAATCGACTCGACCTGAAATATTTCGTTAAACCAAACAGCGGACAAGGTTTCAGCCGCAACTATGGTTTTAAACATGCAACAGGTGATTACTTTATCATTTTTGATTCTGATTGTTTAATTCCTGCTGATTATCTGGAAATTGCAAACCGGGAAATCATCGCCCAAAAACTGGATGCATACGGTGGCCCAGACGCTTCGCACGATTCTTTTTCGCCTATACAAAAAGCCATCAGTTATTCCATGACTTCGCCTTTTACTACCGGAGGTATCCGCGGCGGCGAAAAGCGGATCGGCGATTTTCATCCGCGCAGTTTCAATATGGGTTTATCGCGGCAGGTTTACGAAAAAACGGGCGGCTTCATCATTACACGTTTGGGCGAAGACATAGAGCTAAGCATCCGCATCCACAAACTTGGTTTCAAAACCGGGCTGATTCCCGAAGCCAAAGTTTACCATAAACGGCGCACCAGCTTTTTGCAGTTTTATAAGCAAATCCATTTTTTTGGCCGGGCGCGCATTAATATTTATAAGTTTTTTCCTTCAGGATTGAAAGCGGTCCACTTTTTCCCGGCCGTGTTTACCCTCGGATTATTGTTTTCCATCATTGCCAATTTATTCAACTGGCCTGTGTCCGAGCTGTGCAATGTGCTGCTGGCCATATTTATTTTATTGATATTTTTTCATTCCTGGATGCAAAATAAATCAGCAAAAGTTGCATTTTTGAGCATATTTGCCGCTTTTATTCAGCTAACTGCTTACGGCCTTGGTTTCATGCAGGATTTTTGGAAAAGGATAATATTAAAAAAGTTATAACCATATGTACCACCCGTTTTCCATTGCAGAAACTTTTAAAACTGCATGGGATGTTACCAAAAAAAATTTCCTCAGTATTGTAATTTATGCTGCAATAGTTACAGTTGTGCTTGGTGTAGTGCAGTTTTTCAATGCGGTGGTTAATGTCAGCAATGATCCTTTTGCCGAGTTTTTGGTGTTTTTAATCCTGATGATGATTCAAACTTACGCCACGCTGGGTTTGTACAAGCTGGTTTTTACGCTGATGGACAACGAATATTATGAATTTGATTTTTCGCAAATGCTGCCAACCATGAAAATGGTATTCAGCTTCATTGCCATTTGTCTGCTTCTTGCATTCGTTATTGTAACGCTTAATATTGGCATCGAAAAAGGATTGCAGAACTATTCCGACAACATCGTTCAAACCGTAAAAGTGCTGGAAGTGATGCTGATTTTGTATGCCGCCCTGCGCTATATGTTTTGCGCCTGTTTTATTGTGGATGATAACTCCGGGCCGATAGACTCTTTGCGTCAAAGCAGGATTCTCACCAAATCGCACTTGCTACATTTGCTGGCTTTGCTGGGCATTATGGTATTGGTTATCGCGATTGGATTTTTTCTGGTTGGTAAAATTATCCTGGTGTTGTTTCCATTTGTCAACGTTATTTTGATCGTAACTTATCGCAAACTGGTTTTTAGTACGTTGGATGTGGACGATGATGTAGCCGAAACGCACTGATTTTATGGGCATAAAAGCAGCATTGAGCAAACCGTTCGCTTTTTTTGTTTCTTGGCAGATCAATAAACTGCGCAAAAATGCCGTCAGATTTCAGGATAAAATTTTTGCTGATCTGATAAAAACAGGGGTAAAAACAGCATTCGGAAAAGATCATCATTTTGGAGAAATTAAAAATTACGAAGACTTTAAAAAACACGTTCCCATCCGCGATTACGAACAACTAAAAATTTATGTTGATCGCGTTGTTCAGGGAGAAAAAAACGTGCTTTGGCCGGGCAAACCGCTTTATCTGGCCAAAACTTCGGGTACTACCTCCGGCGTAAAATACATTCCAATTTCTAAACAATCCATGCCGCAGCATATCCGTGCCGCCAGAAATGCTTTGCTCAATTACATCCACGAAACGGGCAATGCTTCTTTTACCGATGGAAAAATGATCTTCCTGCAAGGCAGTCCGGATTTGCAAACCAAAGCCGGCATTTTTGTGGGTCGGTTATCCGGAATTGTGGCACATCACGTTCCAAAATATCTGCTGAAAAACCGGATGCCAAGCGATTCTGTGAATAGAATTGAAGACTGGGAAGCAAAAGTAGATGCGATTGTAGAAGAAACCATCAACCAAAATATGACGCTGATTTCCGGGATTCCACCGTGGTGCCAGATGTATTTTGACCGATTATCAGAAAAATCAGGCGGAAAAAAGATCAAGGATATCTTCCCCAACTTCAAGCTGTTTGTTTATGGCGGCGTTAATTATCAGCCTTATCGGGCCAGAATTGAAGAAAGTATCGGTTTCAAAATTGATTCTATCGAAACGTATCCGGCTTCGGAAGGATTTATTGCCTACCAGGATTCGCAAAAAAGCAATGAATTATTGTTGCTGGCCGATGCAGGAATGTTTTTTGAATTTATCCCAACGGAAACCTATTTTGATGAAAATCCGGTTCGCCTCAATCTGAAACAAATCGAACAGAACAAAAATTACGCATTAATTTTGAATACCAATGCCGGTTTGTGGGGTTACAGTTTAGGCGATACGATTAAATTTACGTCAATCAATCCATACAAAATCTTGGTAACCGGCCGCATCAAGCATTTTATTTCTGCTTTTGGCGAGCACGTGATCGGCGAAGAAGTAGAGCAGGCGTTGATGCAAATCTCCGCAGAAGAAAACATAGATATTATAGAATTTACGGTTGCACCGCAGATAAATCCGCCCGTTGATCAACTCCCTTTCCACGAATGGTTTATCGAGTTTGGAAAGTCACCCCAAAATCTTGAAGTATTTAGTTTGAAGGTTGACGCTATCCTTCAGCAAAAAAATATTTATTATGCCGATCTGATTACCGGAAAAATCTTGCAGCCCTTAAAAATCAGTCCGCTTAAAAAAAATGCTTTTATTGATTTTATGCGGACGAAAGGCAAACTCGGCGGCCAGAATAAAGTCGCGAGATTGTCAAATGATCGCGCAATTGCCACAGAGTTGGAAAGTTATATTTTAATGTAGATTTTTGTACGATAAAAACAGTATCAGACCAATCCTTTAAAAATCAATTATTACAAACCGCTACATTTGAAAAGTATTGCTCTATTAGGTTCTACCGGCAGCATCGGCACGCAAACGCTGCAGGTAATCCGGGAAAACCCAACCCTTTTTCGTGCTTGTGTCCTTACCGCGCAATCCAACGCAGATTTATTGATAGAACAGGCTCTGGAATTTTTGCCGGAATATGTAGTGATTGGTCAGGATGATCTTTTTTATGTGGTAAAAGAAGCATTGCAGCATACGTCAACCAAGGTTTTGGCTGGGATTGAGGCAATTACCGAAATTGTGACGGCTCCGGAAATCGACTTGGTTTTAACAGCTTTGGTAGGTTTTGCCGGATTACAACCCACCATCGCTGCGATAAAAGCCGGAAAAGACATTGCCCTGGCCAATAAAGAAACGCTGGTTGTTGCCGGCGAACTGGTGATGAAATTAGCCAAAAAAAACGGAGTAAATATTTTGCCGGTTGATTCGGAACATTCAGCCATTTTTCAATGTCTGGCAGGTGAGGAGCCGCAATCGGTAGAAAAAATAATCCTGACTGCTTCCGGTGGCCCGTTTCGTGGAAAAGATGTTGCTTTTTTATCGGAAGTAACTAAGCATCAGGCACTAAAACATCCAAACTGGGTGATGGGTGCCAAAATTACTATTGATTCTGCTTCGTTGATGAACAAAGGGTTGGAAGTGATTGAAGCGAAATGGCTGTTTGATTTGCAGGCCGATCAAATTGAGGTAATTGTGCATCCGCAATCTATCATTCATTCGCTGGTTCAGTTTAAAGACAGTTCGGTAAAAGCACAAATGGGTTTGCCGGATATGAAACTGCCGATCCAATATGCGCTGACTTATCCGCAAAGAATAAAAAATAATTTTGCACGTTTTAGCTTCGCAGATTTTCCTTCCCTCACTTTTGAACAACCAGACCTCAAAACTTTTCGTAATCTTGCTTTAGCTTTTGCAGCGTTGGATACCGGCGGAAATATGCCTTGTATCGTGAATGCGGCCAACGAAATTGCAGTGGAAGGATTTTTGAAAGAACAAATCAGTTTTTTGGGAATGAGTGATTTGATTGAAGAATGCACGCAGCGGATTGCTTTGCACCGCACACCCGGGCTGGATGATTATTTGTACACAGACCTGGAAACAAGAATATTAGCTAAAAATTTATTAAAAAAAGGTGCATAAAAACAGCATCTAAAAACTTGTAGAATTTATATGAACGTTTTAATTATGATTGGCCAGCTGATTGCCGGATTATCCATCCTGGTAATTTTGCACGAAGCAGGTCACTTTTTTGCAGCCCGCGCTTTCGGGATCAAAGTAGAAAAATTTTATTTGTTTTTTGACGCTTGGAATATCAGTCTGTTTAAATACACTTATAAAGGCGTAGAATATGGCATCGGCTGGCTTCCACTGGGCGGTTATGTAAAAATTGCCGGTATGATTGATGAATCTATGGATACCGATCAAATGGCCGGCCCTCCGCAGCCCTGGGAGTTTCGTTCCAAACCCGCTTGGCAACGGCTGATTGTGATGCTGTCCGGAATTACCGTGAATATTGTTTTAGGTGTTTTTATTTTCTGGATGCTTACCATCAAGTATGGCGAAAGCTATATCCCGAATAATAGTGTGAAATACGGCATTGTGCCTGGAATTATTGGCCGTGAAATCGGTTTGAAAGCAGGCGATAAAATTACTGCAGTAAATGGTAAAAAAATTGTTCGTTTTGAGGAATTGATCAGCTCGAAAGTATTGCTGGGCAACTCGCAGTTAACCGTAGATCGTGATAACAAAATGTTAAACATCAGCGTTCCGGGCAATATTTATAATGAAGTTGCAGATTATGGCATTGGCGAATTTATACAGTTGCGCAGCAAATTTATGGTTGATTCTATCGTTCCTGGCAGCAATGCGCAAAAAGCTGGTTTGCAGAAAGGTGATAGCATTAAATCTGTTGATGCGCAACCGGTGGCTTTCTTCGATCAGTTTCAAACCCTGATCAAGTCTAACAAAAACAAACAAATCAATCTAGAAATAAAACGCAATAACCAGTTGGTGCAACTGCCTGCAACGGTAAATGCGCAGGGCACACTTGGTTTCGCGGCCAAAGGTGATGAGCCAACTATTGCCCGGGAAAAGTTCAATTTTGTTTCTTCCCTACCGGTGGGCGCTTCCAAAGCTTGGAGTTCTTTTACAGATAATGCAAAAGGAATTGGCCGGGTAGCAACCGGTCAAATTAAAGCTAACCGTGCGTTTGCCGGCCCTGTTACGATGGCTACGATGTTTGGAAGCCATTTTGATGCGGCTAAATTCTGGAGTTTGGTTGGCTTATTATCAATGGCTTTAGCATTGATGAATTTGCTGCCAATACCAGCTTTGGATGGTGGCCATGCTATGTTCCTGATCATCGAAATGATTAAAGGGAAGCCATTAAGCGACCGTTTTATGGAGAAGGCACAAATTGTTGGTTTTTGTATTTTAATTGCACTGATGGTTTTCGTTTACGGAAATGATATTTTGCGCCATGTCATCAACAAATAATTCAATCCTATAAAATGAATTACTTTGAATTTTACGGTTTACCCGAATCTTTTGAAATAGAAGCAGCACCGCTGAAAAAGAAATTTTACGAGTTGAGTAAAAAGTACCATCCTGATTTTTATGCTGCAGAAAGCGCCGAAAAACAGGAGGAGGTTTTGGAGTTATCAACCTTGAACAACAAAGCATATCAGGTTTTGTCCAATCTGAATAAGCGGGTTGATTATATTCTTCGTCAGCATAATTTACTGGCAGAAGGTGACAAATATCCGCTGGCTCCTGATTTTTTAATGGAAATGATGGAGATCAACGAGCAGCTGATGGATGCGGATGATGAGGCTACGATTAATCAAATAAAAACAGCGGTAAAAGAAGCATCCGATGGTTTGGAAGCTGAACTGGCCCAACAAACAAAGGATTTCGGCAGCAAAACCAAAGCTGAACAGGACGAAGCTTTAAAAAAAGTGCTGGATATTTATTACCGGAAGAAATATTTATTGCGAATTACCGAAAGTTTTAATACGTTTGCAGCCCGTTAACAAACAATGCCCAGCTGGCGGAATTGGTAGACGCGCTGGTCTCAAACACCTGTGGGAAACCGTGCCGGTTCGACTCCGGCGCTGGGTACAAAGCCTTGATAAAATTATCAAGGCTTTTGTGTTTTTATATTTTTTCCTATCCTGGGAAAATACAATTCATATGATGCAATAATTATTGACTACCAATCCGATTTATTGTACCTCAATGTTTACTAATTTTATTTAAAATTGTTATTTCTACAAATCACTTCAGTAAATGAAATTTCGTAAAGCAAATTCTCTAATCATATTATTAGCGATCACAAAAATGAGTATGGCGCAGGATAACAAAATTTTGTACCAGTCTGATGCATACACTTTGTATGGTAACCGAGTGGTACAAGGAAAATATACGGCAAAAGCAGTATCGGCTAAGGAGTTGGAATCCAACTATGAAAGTCCTGCTGGCAGCAGCAAAAGTTCTACCGTAAAAACAGCATCCTCCTGGAAGCTTTCCAAAGATATTACGGCTTTCCCACAATATCATTCTGATTTTGTGTTGCCTGATGCTTTATACAACTTAGCAATAGAGGAAATGCACAACGCGGTAGAGCCGGACAGTACTTTCCGGACCGGGAAGGAGTGGGGCGGTGTCTGGACGCGCGACATCAGCTACAGCATCATCCTATCCATGGCGGTATTGCAACCCAAAGTGGCCGTGTACAGCTTGATGCGTAAAGTGAAAAACAACCGTGTGATTCAGGATACCGGTACGGGCGGTGCCTATCCGGTTTCTTCTGACAGGATGATCTGGGCGGTTGCAGCCTGGGAAGTTTATAAAGTAACCGGCGATCATGATTGGCTAACTAAAGCGTATGAAATTGTAAAAAACTCTGTTGAGGACGATGTGAAAAACGTTTACGATACTAAAACGGGTTTGGTACGCGGCGAATCTTCCTTCTTGGATTGGCGCGAACAAACTTATCCGAAATGGATGCAACCGGCTGATATTTACGAATCCGAATGCTTGGGAACCAACGCCGTACATTATCAGGTGAATGTGGTTTTGGCAGAGATGGCTTCTGTTTTAAATGATAAATCTTCCACAGAAAAATACAAAAAACAGGCAGAAAAAATCAAAATCGGCATTCAGCAATATTTGTGGCAGCCGGAAAAAAAGTATTATGGACAGTATTTGTATGGCCGAAATTTTAAAATCCTTTCGCCACGCTCCGAGGCTTTGGGAGAAGCTTTGATGGTGGTTTTTAACGTGGCTGATGTGGCAAATCAAAAAACTATTCTGCAAAATACGCCGGTAAACCAGTTTGGTATCCCTTGCATTTATCCGCAGATTCCGGAAATTCCGCCGTACCATAATAATGCTGTTTGGCCGTTTGTGCAATCATTTTGGGCGATGGCAGCGGCCAAAGCTGGCGATGAAAATTCGCTGGTGCAAAGCATGAGTGCGGTTTACCGGCCGGCGGCGATGTTTCTCACCAATAAAGAAAATTTTGTGAGCAGTAATGGTGATTTTGCCGGCACACAAATCAATTCCAGCAATATGCTTTGGAGTTTGTCGGGAAATATCAGTCTGGTTTACAAAGTTCTTTTCGGCATGAACTATCAGGCTAACCAGCTGGAGTTCAAACCTTTTGTCCCCGAAGTTTATGCCGGTAAAAGAAGCATTACCAATTTTAAATATCGCAAGGCGGTTTTAAATATCGAGATGGAAGGTTTCGGTAACCAGATCAAAGAATTTCGGCTGGATGGTAAAATCATGCCAAACCCGATGATTCCTGCTGAACTGGAAGGGCAGCACCAAATAACCATTAAACTGGCTGATAATCGTTTATTACCAGAAAAAATCAATCAAAGTCCGGATTATATTTCGCTGCCTGCACCAACAGTAAAGTTATCTGCTGGAAACTTAAGCTGGAATCAGGTTGTGGGAGCAACCTCCTACAAAATCTTAAAAAATGGTGTTAAAAACAGCATCACCCCAAAACTGAATATGGCCGTTTCTTCTGCTATTTATGCAGAATATCAGGTAGTTGCGATAGATGCTAAAGGCATTGAATCTTTTGCAAGCGAACCTTTGCAGGTGATACCGGCAGGATCGGAACAGCAGATTCAGCTGGAAACGGTTGCACCAAAATCAGCACTTTCGTATCGGGGATTTTCGGGCGAAGGTTTTGTTAATCTAAGTAAAACAGAAAACACCAGCATCACCATAAATATACCGGTAAAAGAAGCAGGCGTTTATGCGTTAGACTTTAGGTACGCCAATGGAAATGGCCCGATCAATACGGAAAATAAATGTGCTATCAGAACTTTAACGCATCAGGGAGATTTCCTGGGAACATTTGTTTTTCCGCAACGGGGAAAAGATAACTGGTCTGATTGGGGATTTAGCAATACGCTGCAGCTGAAACTGGAGAAGGGAACTTATTCGGTAACATTACAATTTCAACCTGCCAATGAGAACATGAATGGTGAGATTAATCAGGCAGCAATTAATTACCTGCGAATCATCAGAATCAGTCAATAATTTTTTCCTTCAAAACAAAAACCCTGACGTTTTCACGATCAGGGTTTTTTGTTTAAACTGAAAACTTACATTACGGGCTTGGTTTTCTTTACAACTTTGTGGTGCGTAGTGGTTTTGTGTGTAACCACTTTGCTGGTTTTCATACTGTGTTTCATCGTGTCTTGTGCAAATACAGAACTGCTGAAAATGATTGCTGATAAAGCAAGTAAGGATAAGGTTGATTTAATCATAGTTTTAATTTTGAGCAAAATACGTATTTGGTTGTATATGGTTTCAATAAAACAACAAAGCCACCTTGTTTGAGGTGGCTTTGTTGAATCAGGAATTGATTTCACTGATTGGTGGCAAATTTGGTCGTGCTGTTTTGCCGGTGTTAAACTGTTTTGGTTACGCTGGCTTTCAAAAAGTAAGCAACAATCAGCGTGATGCCTATTCCCTTTAAAAAACCTTTTAACGATTCTGAAATGGGTGTAAAATGCCCCAGCAGAACGGAACAAATAATGGACAGGAAACCAATCAGCAATAGCAGTCTTAAAAATTTTAGCTTTCTCATTTTGTAGTAGTTTTTGTATAGGTTTTCTTCCGGTTTGAGAATCGGAAAGGATAAAAATAGTAAGATTTGAATAAATAAAAATGCTTTTGACGAGAAATTTTATAGTTTTTTCAAATAATATTAACCTGCTAAAGAAATGGTTATTTTATATTAAAATCCTAAAATTTAAAGCGGTTTTATTGCGTGGATTGCGCCGCTTTTGCCTGTACATCTGCTTCTCCAGCCGATGCTTTTTTCTCTTCCTCCATTTCTTTCGATAAAAAATAGTTTAAACCAGTCCGGATAACGGCAATGGCACCCAGTTTTCCAATTTCCTGCCAGTTTGGTGCCACAGCAGTTGATAAAATATCAGCTCCTAACTGGAACTCCAGAGCCAAAGCCAGATAGCGTGCTAAAGTGAGCCGGATGGCATTAAAATCTGTTTCCTGCTGGCTGATTAAAGCACGTGCAAATCGGTACAAAGAAATTGCCGAACCGATGGCAATGGCACCAGCACCGGTAATTTCTACACCCAGGCGCAGCCATTGCACAAAATTCATCACCATGGTTTCTACAGGAGAGTTCATCATCAAAGAGGTTTATAGTTTATCAATCGGGTTTTTTGGAAATTTTCTGTTGATCATCCAAACTGAAATTTTCTGAAGAATAACCAGCACTAAAAGCAATCCCAACGCAATGAGAAATAAAGGGAAAGTTTTGCCGGTTTCGAAAGCAAAAGTTAACGCGGTAGACACGGCTGGCGGGTGCATTACATTCAGCAGTACCATAAAAGTTATAGAGATAACCATTGCCAGCATGGCAGACGTATAGCCGGGGCCGATCAGCTTAATTACGCCAATTCCAATCAGCGCAGCCGAAGTTTGCGCCAGTGCCAAAGTATAAATACTATTGGTAGGATGCTCCGGATCAAGGTAAATTAGAAAAGCACTGGAAGCCAGCGAGGCAAAAAGCAAATGTTGTTTGCTGTAGGTTTCCAGTAAAAGCAGCACCGCTGCCATAATAATTGTTGGCAGTAGCGCCAGTGATATTTCAGTCTTGAGATCGTATCGTTTGCGCATAAATCCGGTTTGGTTTGAGAAGTAAAGCATTGCGCTATAAAAAAGTTTCAGCGTTTTAAGTTTACATGGCGATGCTTCTTTTATCGGTCTAAAATTGGAATAGTTTTATAAGATTTGCAGCGATAAAACTACTGGCGCACAGTTGTGTTTATCAACAAAATTTAAAATAGATTATTAAATATGTTCACCGGAATTATAGAAACTTTAGGCACCGTTACCGATTTATTTGCCGATCAGGGCAATCTCCACCTAACCATCGGCTCCAACCTGGCGCACGAGTTAAAAATCGATCAATCCATTGCCCACAACGGCATTTGCCTTACCGTTGTGGCCATTGCCGATGGCTTGCATACGGTTACTGCGATTGAAGAAACGTTGAACAAAACCAATCTCGGCCGTTTACAAATTGGAGATATGGTGAACCTGGAACGTTGTATGCGGATGAACGACCGGCTGGATGGCCACATTGTACAAGGACATGTTGATCAGATTGCAATTTGTACCAGATACCATGAACTGGAAGGCAGTTGGGAATATACATTTCAGTACGATCCTTCAGCCGGAAATGTAACGGTGGAAAAAGGTTCGGTGTGTGTAAACGGCGTGAGCCTGACGGTGGTCAATTCTGTAGCGAATACATTTTCCGTTGCCATTATTCCGTACACTCACGAACACACTAATTTACAGCAGGTAAAAGAAGGTTCGGTAGTGAACCTGGAGTTTGACGTGATCGGGAAATATGTGGCGAGATTAATGCAGCGTTGATACTGTTTTTATCAGCCTAAAGTTTATAAACTACGCCGAGTTGCTTGCCGCTAAAACCAAGTTCCATTTTGCTGAAAAGTGATTTTCCGGATTTTTCATGCTGATTTTGGATGGCATACATTGCGCTGTCAAATAAAAACAAAAAAGCACCCTGTAAAATAATAGCGTTGCCGTAACCATGCAAGCGATCTGAACTTTTGCTGATGCCGCGCCGGTTCAGGTAAATTCCGCCGCCAATATAAACTAAATCCAGTCCGGCATTGATCAGTAAAATTTTTTCCGTTTTCCGCTGTTCTTTTAAACTTTGATTTTGATCGAATTGCTTGTGCAATGCTTCTTTTGCACCATAAAAACCGGCGGTTGCAATACCTAAATTCACGATGTTCCAGAAAATATTCATCTGGTTAAAATATCGAGCGGCACCTTTTGTATTGTAAAATCCGATGCTGCCAATTGCAATATTCGCTATTGCCCAACCACCCAAAACTTTCATTCCCGTTTCATTGATTTCGTTTCGTTTTTGGTTGAAAGTGGTAAGACTGTCCTGCGCTTTTGCTTCTGCAGAAAAAATGATCAAGAAAAGGAGAACGAGTTTTTTCATAGGTAAAAGAAGTATGATTGCTAAAACGAATATACTTTGTTTACCAGCCTTTTAATTGCGAGAACTTGTGAATCTTCTGCACAAAAAAAGCCCAAA
>JBPBPL010000047.1:0-50378 GCA_050954285.1 Janthinobacterium lividum
CCAATGAAAACCGAAATAATACAAACAATGCCCAATGAACCAATGCCGATAGAAACCATTTCGCGCATAATCTCGCTCCAGTAAACGCTAAATTTTTCCGGTTTTTTAAAGCTCGAATGCAGCAGCAAAATATATCGGCCTAAGTGTGTAAAGATCATTCTTAAAAATTTTTTAAAAATACGTTTTTTACCCTAAAGCGCATATCCTGATTTTGGCTATGTTTAACCATGAAAAACGCATTAATTACAGGCGCAACCAAAGGAATTGGCTTGGCAATTGCCAAAGCGCTGGCCAAGAACGACATTAATCTGGCCATTTGCGCCAGAAATGAGCAGGATTTATCATCGGTAAAAGAAGCATTGCTGCAAATCAGCCCTGAAATAAAAGTTTTTACTTGCGTTGCAGATTGCAGTATGCGGGAAGAAGTGCTCCGTTTTGCTGCCGAAGCCGAGCGCGAACTGCAATCTATCCAAATCATTGTTAATAATGCCGGACTGTTTTTGCCCGGAAGTATTTTGGAGGAGCCGGAAGATCATCTGCAAAAACAACTGGATCTGAACCTGATGGCTAGTTATGAACTGTACCGTTATTTCGGTAAAAAACTGATGGCTGCCCGTACTGGCCACATCTTCAATATCTGTTCTGTGGCTTCAAAAAATGTTGTTGTAAATGCCGGCAGTTATTCTGTAACAAAGTTTGCGCAGCTCGGTCTTAATCATATAATGCGGGAGGAAATGAAAGCCCATCAGGTAAAAGTAACGGCTATTTTGCCCGGTTCAACCTTGACAAATTCCTGGGCTGGAACCAATATTCCAACAGAAAAATTTGTAATGCCGGAGGATGTGGCTGAAGCTGTGATTAATTGCCTGAACATGAGTGCTGGCGCCAACATTGATGAGCTGATTATCCAAACCGCAACTGGAGAAATTTGAAATTTAGTAGCTAAAAACAGTATGGAAAAGAAATTGTACCGGGACGAATCCCGGAAGGTAATTGCCGGTGTGTGTGCTGGCTTGTCAGATTATTTTGGTGTAGATGTTGTGCTTGTGCGTTTGGTTTTCGTTTTAACGTTGATATATCATGGTGGAGGTATTCTCGGATACATTGTTTTGTGGATTGTGATGCCAAAAAGAATTGGTGTTTTAAATGATCCGGCGGTAGATTATACCGTGCACAATGAAAATCGACCGTTCCAGTCTATGAACAAAAATTTCCGCAGCAATAATAAAAATGTAGCGCAGATTGGTGGTGCAGTGTTGATTGTGCTGGGTGTTTTTTTTCTGCTGGATCAGTTAGACCTGATACCGTACTGGCTTGATTTTGAAACGTTTTGGCCGGTTATTTTAGTAGTGATTGGCTTAGGATTGATCTTTCGTTCTAAAAATAAAACCACCGAACCTGTAACGCCCGGACAAAAAGAAGAATGGTCTGGCATGAACCCAACAGATCAACCAAAAGATATTTAAACCATGAAACGCGACAGATTATTTACCGGTTTGTTTTTGCTGGGCATTGGCATACTGTTTTTACTGAACAATTTTAACGTAATCAATTTTCATTGGGGAAATATCCTGAGTCTTTGGCCGATATTTTTAATCATCTCCGGTGTAAACATTATTTTTCCGCACTACAACTCTAACGGGGCAACTGCGGTGAAAGTGCTGGTGTTTTTAGCCTTGTTTTCACTGGTGGTTTACCGTGGAGTGATGCCGTCTGACAACCGTTTCTGGAACCGCAATTTTACAGCACATAATTTTTTTCACGATAATAATAACGATGATAGTGACGATGAAAACGACAGTAAAGATGTAGTAAAAATGGAAAGCAGCAGCACCTACAACGAACCTTATACGCCGCAGGTAAAAGTAGCCAACTTAAATATACGCGGCGGCGGTGTAACTTATATTTTGCAGGATACCACTACTGATTTGTTTAACGCTTCCACGCATGAAATGTCAGGTAGGTTTTTGTTCAATACCACAGCTTCTGATTCTGGCAAAACCATCAATTTTAACAACAGCAACTCGGGCCATTCTATGAATTGGGATACCGATAAGGGCAATCAGGCCACTATCAAACTTAATTCAAACCCCGAGTGGAATGTGGATGTGGCTGCCGGAGCAAGCAAGTTGGATCTGGATTTTACTAAGTTCAAAATCAGAAACTTACATGTAAAAGGCGGAGCGGCTTCAATGAATTTGAAACTTGGCCACCCGGTTGCCAGCAACATGGTGGTAGATATTTCTACCGGTGTTTCCGAAGTAAATATCAGCGTGCCCACAAGTGTGGCCTGCCATATCAACAGTAAAACCGGCCTGTCATCCAAAAACTTTAACGGTTTTCAATCCAAAAGCGAAGGCCAGTATGAAACTGCCGGTTTTGCTGCAGCACCCAGAAAAATTTACCTCAATTTAAAAGGTGGAATTTCAGATTTTACTGTGAAACGATATTGACTTTGGGAAGATTTTAATCTACCCGATTATACCGAATTGATTACAAACCTCAGCTTTTTTTAAGCTGAGGTTTTTTTGTGAACAGTACTTTAATAGGATAAATTTATGCCGATAAAAACAGTATCAGCCCTGAAAAGATTAGTTTTACGCAGATGTTCAACCCAAAGTTAAAATTTATCCTGCCGCTGATCGTTTTTTCGCAGTTTGCCTGCACCTCACTTTGGTTTGCGGCCAATGCCATCATGCCAGATCTGGTTAAAGAATTAGGAATTCTACCTTCCGCAATCGGATTTATTACTTCTTCAGTAATGTTGGGTTTTATCGTCGGGACGCTGCTTTTTGCCATTTTTTCTATTACCGATCGGTTTTCGCCATCCAAAGTTTTTTTTATTAACGCCATCCTGGCCGCAATATTCAATATCAGTATCACATTTGGAAAACCGGATTTGCAGCAGCTTCTTTTACTGAGGTTTTTTACGGGTTTTTTTTTAGCCGGAATTTACCCGGTAGGAATGAAAATTGCAGCCGATCATTTTGAAAAAGGTTTAGGCAAAGCACTGGGGTTTTTGGTTGGCGCACTGGTTTTAGGAACGGCTTTTCCACATTACCTTAAAACATTTGGTTCAATATTACCCTGGAAATCCTTGCTGATTACGACATCGGCATGTTCCGTTTCGGGCGGGTTGCTGGTGCTGCTTTTTGTACCTGATGGGCCTTTCCGCAAAATTAATGTAGCCGTACATTTTAAAGGCGTTTTCGGTGTGTTTAAAAAGAAAGATTTTCGTGCCGTAGCTTTCGGCTATTTTGGCCACATGTGGGAAATTTACACCGTTTGGGCCTTTTTGCCTTTAATTTTGCAAACATACCTACGCTTGCATCCGGGTTATTACTTAAACGTATCGCTATTTTCCTTCCTGATTATCGCTTCAGGTTTTATCGCCGATATTATTGGCGGTTATCTTTCACAATCTTTCGGCAGCAAAATCGTGGCTTCTACCGCACTGCTGCTTTCCGGATTATGCTGCCTGCTGTCACCGCTGTTTTTTCAGTTTGGGCCGATACTGTTTTTAGCAGTACTTTTTTTCTGGAACATGAATATTGCTGCCGATTCGCCCCAGTTTTCTACCATGACTGCTCTGCACGCACCGCCCGAATTGAAAGGCAGTGCCCTCACACTGGTCAATTGTATTGGCTTTTCCATCACCATTATCAGCATCCAGTTAACCAATTATTTGCTGCTGGTATTTAACCCGGTTTATGTATTTCCCTTATTGGCTTTAGGACCATTTTTTGGGTTGATAGCTTTGAGAAGAAAATAGAATTTCTGTCATCCAGATGATAGATATCTTCATCCATCAACCTGAATTTATGCTGATAAAAGAAGCATTAACCTGGATGAAAATTTCTCCCTTCGGCCCGGAATAACAAAAGGGAGAAACCCAACTAACTATACCGCGTCTGACAGTGAGCTGAACGTAAAATCCCGGATTTTCATCGGCGGAATCATCGCATGCATCCCGGATTCGCCGCTTACCGTGCGTTCCGGTTTACCCAAAGCTTCCAAGTTATTCAACATAATCACCGGGCTTTCATTAAACCTGAAATTTTTAACCGGAAACTTGATCTGGCCATTTTCAATATAAAAAGTACCATCGCGTGTTAAACCAGTCAGCAATAAAGTTTGCGGATCAACCGAGCGGATATACCACAGCCGCGTTACCAAAATTCCTTTTTCAGTGCTTTTTATAAGGTCTTCCAGTGAAGATGTTCCGCCTTCCATCACCACACCATTCGGCTGCGGTATTGCTTTTACACCTTTTTTTTGTGCCCAATAACGCGAATAATACAGGTTTTTAACCACGCCTTTATCTAACCAGGCTACTTTTTCCTGCGGTCGGCCGTCGCTGCTCCAGGTGCTGGTTGGCAAATCCGGGTTCTGCGGATCAGAGTAAATTGTAACACGCTCATCCACCAGTTTTTGGTTGAGTTTGGTTTTCCCTCCGGGAAGGCTGATAAAGCTCCGGCCTTCATCTGCAGAACGCGCATCAAAATTGTAAAACAGGTTTTCCAGCAAAACAATGCCTGCCGCTGGCTCCAAAATTACCGTGTATTTTCCTGGTTCAATCGCTTTTGCCGCGGCAGAACCGGCCGCTTTTTGTGCCGCAATCCGGGTAGTTGCCGTCACATCCAGCTTAGTTACATCATTATAACCTTTGGAAGCATAGCCAGAACCTTTGCCATCCGGCGTACGCACCGTTACATTAAAGTTAACATTGGTGCCTGTTCGATAAGCAAACAAACCTTTTGAGTTCATCATCGCCGAATAACCGGCCGAATTATCATAAAAACCGGCAGCTGTTAAATTGCTGTTTTTAGCAATTTGCAAACTTTCGGCAACTGCATCAGCGCGTTGTTTTGGGTTGATATCAGCAGTAGCCTGTATAAAAGTTTTAGATTCTGCATAAGTTTGAGGACCTAAAAAAGGCATAAACTCGGGATTCTCCGGTGCCAGCTGCGCCAGTTCTTCGGCACGTTGCACTACTTTTTGCAATGAAGCATCATCAAATTCGTTGATAGTGGCCGTGCCCAGTTTTTTCCCAAAAGCGGAGGAAACCACCAGGCTTTGCTGACTAATACCACCGCTGGTAGAAACCGCGCTGCGCGCATAACGAATGTTGCCGCCATCAGATCCGCTTAAATTAGCTTCACATTCATCAGCTTTAGAGTAGCTAAGTACTTTTTTTAACAAAGCCTGAGCTTCTTGTCTATTTAAAATTGGCATATCAGATTTTTCTTGCTGTGTTTAAAACATTTACTCCATTAAAACGCGTGGTTGATGAGCCGTGCGAAACTGCGCTAATTTGTGTTGGCTGGCCTTTTCCATCAAAAAAAGTTCCGCCTAAACGGTAATCGCGTTCATCACAAATGGCGGCGCACGAATTCCAAAACTCTTGCGTATTAGATTGATAAGCCACATCTTTCAGCATGCCCACAATTTTTCCGTTTTTAATTTCGTAAAAAAGCTGACCGCTAAACTGGAAATTATACCGCTGCTGATCGATGGAATAAGAGCCATCGCCCACAATGTAAATTCCTTTTTCTACATTTTTAATCATGTCAGTCGGTGTTAATGGTGTTTTGCCTGGAGCCAGCGAAATATTTGGCATCCGCTGAAACTGCACATCGCTCCAGCTATCCGAATAACAGCAACCCTGCGATTCTTGCAGGCCCAAAATATGTGCCTGATCGCGAATAGCCTGGTAATTAACCAAAATACCATTTTCTACAATGTTCCATTTTTTGGTGCCCACGCCTTCATCATCATAACCAACGGCACCGAGCGAACCAACCTGCGTTTTATCAGCCACAATATTAACCAGCTTATTGCCGTAATTAAATTTCTTAGATTGCCATTTATCCAGCGTTAAAAAGCTGGTACCGGCAAAGTTGGCTTCATAACCCAGCACACGGTCCAGCTCGCTTGGATGGCCGGTAGATTCGTGAATGGTTAAATATAAATTTGTGGGATCAAGCACCAGATCATATTTTCCGGCCTCTACTGTTTTTGCCTTATGTTTTTCGGCGGCTTGCGTGGCGGCCAGAGCGGCATCTTCCATCATATCATAACGATCTTTATATAAAGTAGTTACACTATGAATTTTATCGGATGAACGAGGGTTTAAATATTCATAACCCATCCCGCGGGGAGAACCCAAAGAAGCACGGGTTTCAAATTTGCCGGATTTGGCATCAATCTTTGTTACTTCAAAAACCGGCCAGATGCGGTGCACATCCTGATCAATATAGGAGCCATCGGTAGAAGCAAAATATTTCTGCTCATTCACCAAAAACAGGTTTGAATCTACATAACTCGCACCATTTTTAGTTGCAGCCGCGTTAACGGCCAGTAGTAATTCGGTTTTTTCCTTGATTGGCACCTCGAAAGCATTTTTCTCAATCGGCGTTTTCCAGCTCACTTCACCATAACCTTTTTGAGGGGCAAGTTGAACAGGTTCCGTTAGCAAACGCGAATTTTCTTTGGCAATTTGTACGGCCAGTTCAGCTGCTTTGGCAATGCCATCGTTGTCCAGCTTGTCCGTTGCTGCAAAACCCCAGCTGCCATTGGCAATCACGCGCACGCCCATTCCGTAAGATTCCGTGTTCACCACGTTCTGCACTTTGTCTTCCCGCGTAATAATGTACTGGTTGAGGTAGCGGCCAATGCGCACATCCGTGTACGTGGCGCCTTTAGAACGGGCCGCATTAAGGGCTACGTCGGCCATGCGTTTTTTCAGGGCAACATCAACCGGATTTAAAGCGGTTTCCAGCGGAACTGATTTCCCCAAAACCGGAATACTGCCAAGCATAGACGCACCAACGCCCATGCCCGTGAGGTAAATAAAATCTCGTCTTTTCAAAGTGATTAGTTTTAGGTTGATTTATGTATAATGTTGAATTTTAGTTGGTAAAAACAGTATTTAGATTGGTCTGGATTTGGATTATGATTGTCTGAATTTGGATTTTTAGATTAAAGGATTATTGGACATCTGAAAGACGATTATGAATTTGTTAAATCGCTATTAAAGCAAATCCAAAAATCACCCAAATCCGAAAAATTCAAATTCAGATTACTGGATTATCAAATAACCACCATCAAGGCAAAATCCAAAAAATCCTTAACTCCCACAAATCCAAATTCAGACAAACTCATCCAAATCATATTCTTCGTGCTGTATTAATCACATTTACCCCATTAAACCTTGCCGTGGCGCAACCATGCGAAACCGCGCTTACCTGTTGCGGCTGGCCTTTTCCATCAAAAAAAGAACCGCCCAAACGGTAATCCTGCCCATCGCAAATCTGTGCGCAGGAGTTCCAGAATTCGCGTGTGTTGGATTGATAGGCAGCATCGTTTACCAAACCGGCGATTTTACCGTCTTTAATTTCGTAACAAAGCTGACTGCTAAACTGAAAATTATACCGCTGCTGATCAATAGAATAAGAATTCCGGCCAAACATGTACAAGCCTTTTTTAATATCCTTAATCATATCCGCAGGTTTTAAGGTTGATTTTCCCGGTTGTAAAGACACGTTTGGCATCCGCTGAAACTGCACGCTGTTCCAGCTATCGGCATAACAGCAGCCCTGCGATTCTTTTAAACCTAAAATGTGCGCCTGATCGCGAATTGTCTGGTAATTCACCAGAATGCCTTTATCAATTAAATTCCATTCTTTGGTTTTTACGCCTTCATCATCATAACCAACGGCACCCAATGAATCGGCCTGTAGTTTATCAGCCACAATATTGACCTGCGAACTACCAAAATTAAAGTTTTTAGCCTGCCATTTATCCAGCGTTAAAAAACTGGTTCCGGCAAAATTGGCTTCGTAGCCCAACACACGATCCAGTTCGGTTGGATGGCCAACAGATTCGTGAATAGTGAGGAAAAGATTGGTTGGATCAAGCACCAGATCGTATTTTCCTGGTTCGATGGATTTGGCTACCATTTTTTCCTCTAGGTGTTTGGCCGCCGTTTGCGCATCTTCCAGCATATCGTAACGCTTTTTATACAGCGTGATGATGCCATGAATTTTTTCTTCTTCCTTCGGGATCAAGTATTCATAACCCATGCCCATCGGTGCGCTCAGCGAATTCCGGGTTTGAAATTTGCCCGATTTTGGATCAATTTTCGTCACTGTAAAAGTTGGCCAGATGCGGTGCACATCCTGATCAATATATGAGCCATCCGTAGAAGCAAAATACTTCTGTTCATTCACCAAAAACAAAGAATTATTGATGAAACCGGCACCTGCTTTCATGGCAGCTGCGTTTACTTCAAGCAGTAAATCAGCCTTTTCCTTCACCGGCACTTCAAAAGCATTTTTTTCGATGGGCGTTTTCCAGCTCACTTCGCCATAACCTTTTTGTGGTGCCAATTGCACAGGTTCTGTTAGTAATCTCGAGTTTTCTTTGGCAATGCTGATGGCCAGCGCGGTAGCTTTGGCAATACTGTCGTTATCCATTTTGTCAGTGGCGGCAAACCCCCAGCAGCCGTTGGCAATCACGCGGATGCCTATACCGTAAGATTCGGTATTGGTGATGTTTTGTACCCGGTTTTCGCGTGTGATGAGGGATTGATTGAGGTAGCGGCCAATCCGAACATCCGCATAAGTTGCACCTTTAGACCGCGCTTCATTTAATGCCACATCGGCCAGCTTTTTCTTGATGGCCACCTCAACCGTAGTATATTCGGCATCCAGCGGAACCGGCTTTCCAAATGCCGGGAAATTGGGCAAGGCCGCCGCACTAAAGCCCAAACCGGTTAAGTATATAAAATCTCTTCTTTTCAAGTGCTTGTAATTGATGTTTACAGTGAGCCTAAATATATAAAAATCAAGCAGTGATTTTCTTTTTGAGAGAAAATTTTACTGTGATTTTTAGACAAATACTTCTTTTATCAGTGTTTTTTAGGGAATGACAAACTGGCGACAGGAAAACAAAACATTAACCGGCCAGAAAAAGTTAAAATCAACAGTAAATACATTGTATGGATCTTATTTTTCAACTCAAATCACGAAGCTTTATATGGATGCTTCTTTTAGCTACTCTTTTTTCGTGTAACAGCATTGGTCCGGCCGGATTGTTTAAAAAAATGTCTCCGCACGAAACGTATGGAACCCGTTTAAAAACGGCTGGTTTGCAGCAAACCGCGATGGGCAGCGCCTGGTTGCAAACGGCCGATCAGAGTTTAGGTAAAGCCTTGCGTATCAACATTCCATATAAAGAAACCGGATTTTTTGCTGCTGAAAAAATCCAGGCGGCCACGTTTCAGTTTGAAGCCAAAAGAGGAGAGAAGCTGTACATCAGCCTCAGCAAAAACCCGATGCAAAATTTTAATGTTTTTGTGGATGTCTGGCAGCAAACCAATTTAAACCGTGTTTTCGCTTCGGCAGATACTACGGGCAAACCGCTGGTGGTGGAAGTAAAGCAGACTGGAATTTACCTACTTCGATTGCAACCCGAGTTATTGCGCAGCGGCGAATATACGTTGACCATTCAATCCGGGCCAACGCTGGCTTTTCCGGTGGCAGAATCAGGCAAACCAAACATTGGCAGTTTTTGGGGAGCCGATCGGGATGCCGGAATCCGCAAGCATGAAGGGATTGATATTTTCGCCAAAAAAGGAACGCCAGCTTTGGCCGCCGCCAACGGAACGGCTCAGCCAGGCGAAAATAAACTGGGCGGCAAAGTGGTTTTTTTGCGCCCCGATGATGCGGATTATACTTTGTATTATGCGCATCTGGATTCGCAATTGGTGCACGTTGGCCAGCATGTTTTGATTGGTGATACGGTGGGTTTGGTGGGCAATACCGGCAATGCGCGCACCACGCCATCGCATTTGCATTTCGGGATTTATACAAATGGGGGCGCAGTTAATCCGCTTACTTTTGTGGCGCCGGTGACCAAAAAAGCGGAACCAGTTTTGGCTTCACTTAAAAACCTGAATGCAACCGTGCGGACGGAAAACCGGAGCAGTAAACTTTATGAATCGCCCAGCGAAAAAAGTACGGTAAAAGAAGCATTGCCCGAAGGAATGGCTTTGCATGTGGATGCTGCTGCCGGAAATTATTACAAAGTATCGCTGCCCGATGGGAAATCCGGCTTTTTAAGCAGCAAATCGGTAGATGCAGTGAGCAAACCTTTGCGGAAATTTACGCTAAAAACACAACAAGCACTTTATGATCGGCCGGATACTTTGTCGCCCAAAAAGCTAATGCTTGCGGCCGGGAAACCAGTGAATATTTTGGCTGGTTTTGAAAGTTTTTATCTGGTGGAGGATGGAACAGAAACAGGTTGGCTGCGGAAGTAGAAATTAGGCAGATAAAAAAAGCATCCCGATTAATTCAATCATCATGATCAAATTCTCCGGATGCTTTATTAAATTAACTAATCTTCTTTTATCGACTAAAATCTTTCGAAAGCAGAGAAAAAGAAGTTGCCTTCAATTTGAGCATTTTCATCAGAATCGGAACCGTGAACGGCATTTTTTTCCATGGATTGTGCAAATTCTTTACGGATGGTTCCTTCTTCTGCCTGCGCCGGATTCGTGGCACCAATCAGTTTGCGGAAAGAAAGTACAGCATCCTCTTTTTCCAGAATCGCAGCTACAATTGGTCCGGAAGACATGAATCCAACCAGATCTTTATAAAACGGACGCTCGGCATGAACTTCGTAAAATTTGCCGGCCAGTTCTGCTGATAGTGAAGTATATTTTAAAGCCACGATTTTAAAACCTGATTGGGTGATTTTATTTAAGATTGCTCCAATGTGTTGATTGGCAACAGCATCCGGCTTAATCATGGTAAAAGTTTTGTTGGTTTCCATAGTATGATTTGTAAATTGAGGCAAAAGTAGTTTTTTCGGCAGGAAACCAAACAAGTTTAATTATAGAACCTGTAATTCATTTATTTATTTAGCTTTGCATTCCGTTTTAAAATAGTAGATGTTGAACCTTGCTGAGCTAAAGGAAATTCTGGCCCAACCTAAAAATATTGTGATTACCACGCACCATAAACCAGATGGCGATGCGTTGGGTTCTTCCTTAGGTTTGTGGCATTACCTTAAACAAAAACACCATCATGTTCAGGTAATTACCCCGACTGATTATCCAGATTTTTTATCCTGGATGCCGGGAAACTCCGAAGTAATTATTTACACAGAAAAAAAAGAAATAGCTGCTGATTTGGTTGCAAAGGCTGATTTAATTTTTTGTCTTGATTTCAACGCACTTTCCCGGATCAATGATTTAGGCGAACTGGTAAGAGTTTCATCTGCCAAAAAGATCATGATTGATCATCACCTCGATCCGGAAAATTTTGATGATTTCCGCCACTGGAACACACAAGCTTGTTCGGCAGCACAATTGGTTTATGAGTTTATTGCCGAACTTTTAGGTGATAAAAACAGCATTGATGCAGATGTGGCTACGTGTTTTTATACGGGCATCATGACAGATTCCGGCTCCTTCCGTTTTCCAACCACTACGGCAAACGTGCACCGGATTACTGCTGATCTGATAGATTTGGGTGCCGATAATGCTGCTATTCACCAATTAGTTTACGATCATGCGAGCGAAAACCGACTGCGTTTTTTAGGTTACTGCCTCAGCAATAAGCTGGAAGTTTTGCACGAATATAATACGGCCTTAATTACCGTGAGCCAGGAAGAATTAAAGCAGTTTAATAGCACCAACGGCGATACCGAAGGCGTGGTGAACTATGCTTTATCGATTGATAACATCCGTTTGGCAGCCTTTATCATCGAGCGGGCGGACAAGGTGAAACTTTCGCTGCGTTCATCCGGTACATTTCCGGCCAATGAAATCTGCAAAAACTATTTTCATGGCGGCGGCCATCGCAACGCTGCGGGTGGCCAATCAGAAGATACGCTGGAGCAGGTTGTCCATCAATTTAAAAGTCTTTTACCCGAATATAAAAATCTTTTAACACAATAAAAATGAAGAAAAACTTGGTTTTTTTAACAGTTGCAGCCCTGGCTTTGGCAAGTTGCAACGGTGGCTTTACCAAAAGCGATAGCGGTACGATGTACAAAATTATTAAAGATGCGCCTGGTTCAACCATTAAAACTGGCGATTTTGTGAGCGTAAACGTGATTGCTAAAACAGACAAAGATTCTGTGCTTGTAAATACTTATGATGTTGGCCGTCCGTCGCAATTGCTGGTTGCCAAACCGATGTACAAAGGAGATTTATATTCTGCTTTAATGCTTTTGAGCGAAGGAGATAGCGCAATCATCAAAATTGATGCTGACACGTTGATGAAGAAGAGTAGCCAGCCAAAACCTCCGGGTTTTAAAGGTAAATACTTCAACTACACCATTAAAATTGAAAAAGTTTTGGCCAAAGGAAAGATGGATGATAAAGCTTTCCAGGAAAAAATCGGTCAGTATTTTAAAGGTGAAGCAGATAAAGCTAAAACTGCAGAGCCGCTCAAAATCAAAAAATATATTGCTGATAAAAATCTGAAACCGATCCAAACGCCTTCCGGTTTGAACTATGTGATTACACAAGCAGGCAACGGTGAAAAATTGGCTCTCGGCGATACGGCTGTGGTTGATTATACCGGCAGGTTAATGAATACTAAAGAAAAAGTATTCGATACCAGCATTAAAGAGGTAGCTCAAAAAAACAATATGTTTGATAAAATGCGCCCTTATGCACCTATCAAAATTGAGGTTGGTAAAAAAGCAGTAATTCCGGGCTGGGATGAAGGTTTGCAATTGCTGAACAAAGGCGAAAAAGCGATTTTCATCATCCCGTCTTCGCTGGCTTATGGCGAACAAGGTTACGGCCCGATTGCACCGTTTTCGCCATTGGTTTTTGAAGTGGAATTGAAAAACATTATCCACCCGGATCCAAATGCACCAAAACCACCAATGCCGCCAATGCAAATGCCACAGGCACCAACTAATCCGGCAGTAAGATAATTAATTAAAATATTCAGCCTCCGCCACAAGCGGAGGCTTTTTTCAACAACATGAAATTTCGTTTTCTCATATTCGGTGTGCTGTTTGCTTTCTGTGGAGCTGTTCAGGCACAAAACCCGGTAAAAACCACGATAAAAGGAGCACGCTATCAAATTGTGGCTGCGCATCCTGGCGATCGTATAAAGTTAAATGATGTAATCACGTTTAACCTCGCCATTAAAACAGAAAAAGATTCGGTGCTGATGAGCAGTTACCAGCGCGGCAAGCCGTTTACCACGCAGGTTCAGGCTTCACAATCAGTAGATGATTTAATGGATATTTTCCCGCAGCTGGCTTTAAATGATAGCGTACGGATCATGATTCCTGCGGATTCTCTTTTTAAAAACCGGGAAGATCAGCGGCCCCCTTTTATGGCCAAAGGTGCTTCGGTTATTTATCTGCTGAAAATTGAAAAAATACAATCGTTGGATCAGGCAATGGCAGAACGGAAAGCTGCGGAAGCGAAAATCGCCGAAGGTAACGAAAAGCTGAAAGCGGAGGAGGTTCAGCATATTGCAAAATATGTAGCCGCTTTAAATCCTCCCGCTAAAAAAACAGCTTCCGGTTTGTATTATCAGGTTGTAATTCCATCAACCAAACCAAAACCTTTGCCGGGCGATACTTTGCTGGTAAATTATACTGGTCGAACTTTGGACGGAAAAGTTTTCGATACGAACTCTAAAGATGAGGCACAGAAAGCAGGCGTGCTTCAACCAGGCCGGCCATACGAACCGTTTCAATTTGTAGTGAAACATGGGGATGTTATTCCCGGTTGGGACGAAGGGTTTTTATTGCTGAATCAAGGCTCAAAAGCGCGGTTGATTATTCCCTCAAAATTAGCTTATGCTGAGCGCGGTGCTGGAGCCGATATTGCGCCATATAGTCCGCTGGTTTTTGATGTCGAATTGCTCAGCATCAAACCAGGAAAGCATCCGGTGGTTGCCAAAAAAACACCGATAAAAAAAGCATCAGGCGAAAAACTGGTCAAAAAGCCGATTGCTGCAAAGAAAAAATAAGCAAAATGTGCCTTCTGTAACCAACAGGAGGCATTTTTTTTTAGTTTTGAAACGATGGTTCTGACCGATACGCACACGCACTTATATTACCAGGTTGATAAAGCCGCCCGAAACGCTATGATGCAGCGTTGTTTTGATCAGCAAATTACCCGTTTGTTTTTGCCAAATGTGGATGCCGCTTCGGTTCCGATGGTGGCAGATTTGGTTAAAGCTTATCCGCAAAACTGTTTTCCGATGATGGGTTTGCATCCGTGCAGCGTTACCCAAAATTGGGAAACCGAATTGCAAGCAATCAAGGAAATCTGGGGAGATCAAAAATATTATGCTGTGGGCGAAATCGGGATTGATTTGTACTGGGCGCAGGATTTGCTGGCTGAACAGCAAGCGGCTTTTCGCACACAAATTACCTGGGCAAAAGAAGCAAACCTGCCAATCGTGATCCATTGTCGTGCTGCTTTTAACGAGGTTTTTTCAATACTGAAAGAAGAACACGACGAAAAATTACGAGGCATTTTCCATTGTTTTTCCGGTGATTTGGAGCAGGCCAACCAGATCATCAAAATGGGTTTTTTCCTGGGAATTGGTGGCGTGGTGACTTATAAAAATGCCGGTTTGGATAAAATCGTGCAGCAGGTTGACCCAAAATATTTGGTTCTGGAAACTGATTCGCCTTATTTGCCGCCTGTGCCTTTTCGCGGAAAACCAAATGAAAGTGCTTATTTAACTTATATTGCACAAAAAATAGCCGATCTGCATCAGTTACCGGTAGAAAAAATAGCCGAAATAACCACACTGAATTCAGAAAAAATATTCGGAATTTAGATGATAATAAATTAAAAATCAATGCTTTATCAATCCATCGCTTTATCATGACGAACATCCTCATCATCTATACTGGCGGAACCATCGGAATGGTAAACGACCCGGCAACGCAGATGCTCCGTCCTTTTGATTTTAACCAGATTATGCTGAACGTGCCCGAGCTGGCCCGCCTTAATTACCATTTAACGGTGCATTCTTTTGATCCGATCATTGATTCATCTAACATGAAGCCCGAAATTTGGGTAGAAATTGCAACGCTGATCGAAACCAATTATAATGACTATGAAGGTTTTGTGATTTTACACGGATCGGATACGATGGCTTTTACAGCTTCGGCTTTGAGTTTTATGCTGGAAGGTTTGAACAAACCTGTTGTATTAACCGGCTCGCAATTACCGATTAGCCAGATACGTACCGATGCCAAAGAAAACCTGATTACAGCACTGGAAATTGCAGCTTCCCTTAAAAATGGTAAAGCTTTGGTGCCCGAAGTTTGTATTTATTTTGATTCGCAGCTTTTTCGTGGCAACCGTTCGTTCAAGTACAATTCGTCAAAATTTGAGGCTTTCCGCTCGCCCAATTATCCGGTTTTGGCCGAAGCTGGCGTGCATCTCAGCTTTAACGAAGCTTTTATTTTAAAGGCTGCCGATCAGCCGTTTCAGGTTCATAAAAATATGTATGCGGACATTGCCGTGCTGAAATTGTATCCCGGCATCAGTCAGAAAACCGTGGAAAGTATTTTAAAAGCCGATGCCAAAGCCTTCGTAATGGAAACTTTTGGTGCCGGCAATACCACTACGGATGAATGGTTTATCAAAGCTTTGAAAAAGGTGATTAAAAAAGGAAAAGTAATCTTGGATATTTCGCAATGTAAAGTAGGCACTGTGGAACTGGGCCGTTACGAAACCAGCAAGCAACTGAAAGACATGGGCGTTTTAAGCGGTTACGACATGACTTTTGAATCCGCAGTAACTAAATTAATGTACATTTTGGGTAGATACAATGATCCGGCAGAAATTGCCAGTTTGGTAGAAACCAGTTTGCGCGGCGAGATTACGGTCAGTTGATCAATGCTGTTTTTATCACTCCAAATTTAGGGTGCTAAAAACAGCATTGGCAAAATCAAACTGGAAAATGGTATTATTGTTGGCAATTTTCAACTTAAAAAAATAAAATTATGCGTTGGTTAGGACGAGAAGAAAGTAATGATGTAGAAGACGGCGGATCTGGCGGTGGTGGTGGACAAGGCTTAGGTATCGGTGGCGGCATTATCGGCATTGTTGGTTTTGTAATTTACTTGTTTACAGGTTATAATCCAACGCAGCTTTTAAATCAGGTTGGCGGAGATCAGCAGCAGCAGCAAACCACACAATCTGCACCATCGCAATTAAGCCAAAGCGACAGCACAAATCTGCATTTTGCAAGAGTGATTTTAAAAGATGTGGATAATACCTGGATTAAAATTTTTGCTGGTATGGGCAAAACTTTCGAAAAACCGAAGCTGGTACATTTTCAAAAAGAAGTGGATGCTTCTGGTTGCGGTATGGCAAGCTCGGCTACAGGTCCGTTTTATTGTCCGGCTGATCGAAAAGTTTATCTCGATTTTGGTTTTTTTGATGAATTGAGTAACCGTTTTCACGCCAGTGGCGATTTTGCAAAAGCTTATGTAATTGCACACGAAGTTGGCCATCACGTTCAAAACTTGTTTGGCGTTTCGGCTAAAATGGATCAGATGCGAGAGCAAATGAGCGAAACGGATTACAATAAAATGTCTGTTAAACTGGAGTTGCAAGCTGATTTTTATGCCGGCGTTTGGGCGCATTACGAAGCGCAACTGAAAAACAGCGATAACCAAAGCGTGATTGAGCCGGGCGATATCGAATCTGCCTTAACCGCGGCTAATGCCATTGGTGATGATCATTTGCAGCAGGAAGCAACCGGTCATGTTTCTCCGGATTCTTTTACCCACGGAACCTCTGCGCAACGAATGTACTGGTTTAAAAAAGGCTACGAAACCGGCGATATCAAGCAGGGAAATACCTTTGCGGAAGGTGCTTTGTAAGGAATTATTTGGAAGAATTTATATCGATAAAAGAAGCATTGGTTAATTAGCACTGCTTCTTTTTCATTTTTAAATAAAATAATGATGACCGCAAATCCGCTCATTCTCAATCACATTCAGCATGTTGGTATTCCGGTAACTGATCTTTCAAAATCCCAGGAATTTTATAAAGTTTTGGGTTTTGAAAACGTGATGGAAGCACCGTTTAAACAGGAAAATGAACTGGGAACTTGTGTGATGATGAAAAGCGGAACCATTATCATCGAATTATATCAGCTTCCGGAAAAGTTTTTGAGCGAAATTAAAGCACGAAAAGACGGCTATATTGACCATATTGCTTTTGATGTGCCCAATATTGATACTGCTTTTACCTGGATAAAAACAGCAGACTTGCAACCGCTGGAATTAGAACCTCAGTTTCTGCAATTCTGGAAAAACGGTTGTAAATATTTTAACATTACTGGGCCAGACGGAGAACGGTTGGAATTTAACCAAATTCTTTAACCGGATTTTACAAATAATCCAAAATAAAAAAAGGGATATTTTCGAAAGAAAATATCCCTTTTTAACTAAAGAAAATTATCGTTACAACTGAGAAACAGAAGCAGATGGATAAGGATAAGCATGTGCCGCAGCACCTTCATCTGTATCATCTGTATCATCTGTAGCATCAATTATTTTCTTGATTTCGCAAGTTCCAGTTATACCGCGATGCAATAAAGCAGCACCGATACCAACTTCCGTCAAAGCCAAAACTGGGGAAGAAAACAAATTGGTTACACCTTTAAAAAAGATATAAGCACCGGTTCCAACAGAAATAATCCGGTCAGTTTTGCCAACATTGGCATTTGGATTTTCTGGTAGTAACGTCTCTTTTAACGTATCCGTTATTTTTGTAAACTTTTCGCTAATCGGCGTTAAAGTCTCTTTTACAGTATCTGTTGCTTTTTTAATGTCGTCTGTGATCATAATAATAGTTTTTTTAATGATGATGTTCAGCAAGCATAACAGCAAGATGTACAGTGGGTTTTAGAAAAAGGAAAAATAGTGAAAAGCTGAAAGCTAACAAGCTTATTCTATAACAAACAAAGTCATACTCCGGGGTCCATGTGCACCAAGCACCAGCGATTGTTCAATATCAGCTGTTTTTGATGGGCCGGCGATAAAAGCAGCAAAACCATAATCAGCTGCATCAATTCGCTGGTAAGCTTCGTACATGGTAGGCACAATATCTTTTGCATAGATAATTACGGCCAAATGCTGCGTAATAAAAGGTGCGGCACGTTGTCCCATCAAATCCTCCGTTACCCAAACGGCGCTATTTTCAGCTACACCAAAATGGGCGCGAATAATCAGCAATTCAATGTTTTCTAAGGAGTGCGGATCAGGGTTTAGGTTGAGGTTGGTTTCTGCAATATCCGAAAGTTCCGGAATTGTGGTTGCAATTCGTCCTTCCCGAAATTGTTCCTGAATAATCTTTTTTACTTCCTGCAAATCTTTCAGCATAAAAATAGTGCTGCCGATGGTGGTAGCCATCGCATGAAATTTTTGCATGATAAAAGAAGCATCCGTTTCCGGGTTAAATACGGGAATTTCCGGCAATGGCAACAAATCTGGCTTTGCTGTTTTTATAGTAGATAAAATGCGTTCGCGGCTACTTTCCATTGTTCCGATTTTTTGCATACCATTCGCCAAAAGATTCCTTTGGCGGCGCAGGCATTTCGCGTTGTTTATACCACGGATTTAAAGGATTACTAACGGCAAAAGGCGCATATTTCATCACCAAACGGCCAATTTTTCCGGCAGTTTTAAAAAAACCAGGCGACGATAAAGTTAACGTCATGGCTTGCATGCCCAGCTTTTTAGTTGTGCCTACATAACCTTCTTTTACCAAAACCTGTCGCCATTTATACAATTGTTCGTGGATGTTGATTTTTACCGGGCAAACATTGGAGCACGAGCCGCAAAGCGTAGAAGCAAAAGGCAGATCTGCAAATTTGCGCATATCCAGGTTTGGGGCGAGGATAGAACCAATTGGACCGGCAATTGCCGTATGATAACTGTGGCCGCCGCTGCGGCGATAAACTGGACAAGTATTCATGCAGGCTGCACAACGGATACACTTTAACGAATTGCGAAAATCTTTACGGCCCAATTGAACGGTGCGCTGGTTATCCACCAAAATAACGTGCATTTCCTGCCCGGCACGTGGTTTTTTAAAATGACTGGAATAAGTAGTGATCGGCTGGCCGGTTGCACTTCGCGTAAGCAAACGCAAAAATACGCTGAGATGCTTCCTTTGTGGGATAATTTTCTCGATGCCCATGCTGGCGATGTGAATATCTGCAAGATGCGCGCCCATATCTGCGTTGCCTTCATTGGTGCAAACTACAAACTCGCCGGTTTCTGCTATCGCGAAATTCACGCCGGTTAAAGCTGCTTTTCTGGTCAAGAAGGTTTTACGCAGATGCTGCCGGGCAGTTTCTGTTAAAAACTGCGGATCAGAATTTCCTTTCGGCGTTCCTAAATGTTTGTGAAAAAGTTCGCCGATTTCTTCTTTCTTTTTGTGGATACAAGGCAAAACAATATGGCTTGGTGGTTCATCAGCTAACTGAACAATGCGTTCGCCTAAATCGGAATCGATTACTTCAATGCCGTGCTTGCTTAGAAAATCGTTTAAATGGCATTCTTCAGTCAGCATAGATTTACTTTTTACCATCCGGTTAATGCCGTGTTTGGTTAAAAGTGAATGCACAATCTGGTTATGTTCTTCCGCATCTGCCGCCCAATGTACGGTTACGCCGTTTGCTTTGGCTTGCGCTTCAAACTGAACTAAATAATTATCCAGGTTGCTTAAAACATTGTTTTTTATTTGAGAAGCTGTTTCGCGCAGCAATTCCCATTCCGGAATCTGGTGCACCGCTTTATCACGTTTTTGCCGAACCCACCACAAGGTTTCGTCGTGCCAGTTTACGCGCTCTTCATCTTTATTAAAAACCTCCGCCAGTTCGGCGTGGTCTTGATCTTCACTCATCATACGCGTTCGGCATTTAAAATTTCTGCAATGTGTACAACTTTGGTTTTGCTGCCCTGCCGCCGTAAAATGCCTTCCATGTGCATCAAACAACTCATATCTGCGCCGGTAATGTATTCGGCTCCATGACTTAAATGATCGGCCACACGGTCTTTTCCCATTTTTACGGAAACCGCTTCTTCAACCACACAAAAAGTTCCGCCAAAACCGCAGCATTCATCTTTTCGGTCAAGCGGAATAATTTCCAGTTCCTTCACCATATTTAACAGTTGCATTGGTTTAGAAAAATCAGGTTCTACCAGTTCCGTCATCTGCGAAAGCTTCAAGCCGCGCTGCCCGTGGCAACTCTGGTGTACGCCAACTTTGTAGGGGAAATGTGCGTTCAGATTTTCAACCTTCAACACATCGGTTAAAAACTCCACCAGTTCATAAATTTTATGACTAATGGATGCTGCTTTTACCGGCTCTTTTTCAGATTTGATATGTTCTTTAATATGCAGCACGCAACTTCCCGAAGGGCAAACGATGTAATCAAAATTGGAGAAATCCTTGATAATCAAATTGTTGCAGCCTTGTGTTAAATGTTCAAAACCCGAGTTGGCCATTGGTTGGCCGCAACAGGTTTGGTTAGGTGGAAAAGCTACATCAACACCCAATTTTTCTAATAAATGCAACGTGGCAATGGCCGCGCCGGGATAAAACTGGTTTACGTAGCAAGGTATAAAAAGTCCTACAGTCATTTCAAAATTGGCTTAACAGGCGAAACTAAAGTTTTGATTCGCTTAGTTGTCCTGCACTGTAAAGGTAACGGTTTTAGATGAAGGATTTGAAGGCAGAAAGGGTTGCCTGCGTTAATTTTATACCGATAAAAGAAGTAGTATAATTTGATTTAACGTTCTTTTTCCTTGATGAAAAAGAACCAGAAAATCAAGAACAACCCGATCCCCCCAGGCGTTTGTTCGGGCCTTTCCGCGCCTGAGTGCTTATCTTTCTATGTTTTTATAATGGAGATAAAAAGATGCCTATTTATAAAGTTGGAACGACAAACTATAAAGGTAACCACCCAGGCGCGCAGGGTTGAATGCCGCCCAGAGGCGATCCGAATTGCTTGATTTTTAATTCTTTTGATCAAGCAAAAAAACACACAAGAAAAAATAAATTTGAAGAAGATCCTTCCGCTGCGCTCAGAATGACAAAGCGGAAACAAACAAATGCTGTTTTTATCGCCTAAAAACTGATATTTAAATTGATAAACGTGCCAAAAGATCAGCCATTTTCCGCGGCGTTAAGCCTACACCATCCGCAACAATTTCCGCTTGTAAATAAAATAGTTCGCGTTCGGCCAGTTTTTGGGTGATAAATTGCAGTAGTTCTTCGCCGGTTTTATGCTGAAGCAGAGGACGTTCGGTTTTAGCATTTTCCATACGATAAGCAATGATGCCCGGAGGAACCTGTAAATAAATAACGGTTCCATGCTGCTTCATCCAATCCAGGTTATCAAAAAAAACCGGCAAACCACCGCCGGTAGAAACAATCGCATTTTTGGGATAAGTAGTATTTTTTAATAATTGAGATTCTGTTTGTCTAAATTTTTCTTCTCCAAAAGCTTCAAAATATTGACTGATCGGGCCGTGTTGCTGCTCAAAAACTTCATCCAGATCCACAAAACCCAATTTTAAAAAATTAGCCAGTTTGCGGCCATGTGTTGTTTTGCCGCAGCCCATAAAACCAATCAGAAAAACAAGACTCATGTACGTTTTCGCTTTTTAAAAATGAAAAAGGTGCCAATCAAAATTAAGATTTCGGCCACTACTGCCGGCAGAAAAAAGATGCTCCACATCGGTTCTTCTGGGTTGGGCCAGTTGAACCAAACCAGCAATGTGAGGAGGTACGAAACCACCAGAGAAGCAAGCAGAATGCGTAGTATTTTGCGTCGTGGTAAACTTTTCCGCAAAAAAATCCATTGCAGCATCCGTCCAATCCATACGGTAGATACGCCCATCAGCAGCAAAAGCAGCAGCATCTGGAAGTAGTACATCTGACCGGGCGCGTCCATCTAAATTAGTTGTGTTTGTACAAATGTGTTGAAAATTTTACGGATAATCTGGCCGGACGTTTTAAACTTAAAAATAAAATTGCAGTGTGCAATTGTAATTTCTTGAATAGGTTTCAGGTTTGCTATTGAAGTTTAAATAGAATTTGTACTTTAACCTCGATTTATGGCAAGCTAAATAGTACATGCTTCTTTTACCGCTTAAAAATTTAGGTAAGAATTCACTTTTAAGCATCAGAAAAAATGCTGTTTTTTATACCATAAAAGAAGCATGGCTAAACGCCATCAAAACCTTAAACAAACCAATTTTATGAAACCCTTTTTTGTAAATCTTTTACTGCTTTCTGTATTAACAAATTTTGCTTCGGCACAAAATCAACTTAGCAAAACCGAGCAAAAGCAAGGTTGGAAATTGTTATTTGATGGGAAAAATACTGCGGGATGGCATTCCTACCTCCAGCCCAAAGCTGCACCAGCGTGGATGGTTGCAGATGGCGCATTAAAGCTGGACCCGAAAGCAGACGGTCAGGCAGATTTGCTGACTGATAAAGAATATGAAAACTTTGAGCTGGCCTTGGAATGGAAAATTTCTGCGGAAGGAAACAGCGGGGTGATTTTTGGTGTGCATGAAGACCCGGAATTTAAAGCTACCTATGATACTGGTATTGAAATGCAGGTACTGGATAACAAAGGTGCTGAGGATAACAAAAAGGCTACGCATTTGGCTGGTTCTTTATATGATATGAAAGCGCCTTCGGCAGAAGTTGCAAAACCTGCCGGCGAGTGGAACATGGCCAAAATCCGTAAAGAAAAAGGTCATTTAACTTTTTGGCTGAATGGTACCAAAATCGTAGAAACGCAAATGGGCAGCCCGGAATGGGAAACTTTGATCAGCAACAGCAAGTTTAAAACCTGGAAAAATTTTGCCAAATATCCAAAAGGACATATTGCTTTGCAGGATCACGGGCATGATGTTTCCTTCCGCGACATTAAAATCAGGGAGCTTTAATATTAGTGATACTTCTTTTAGCAGCTAAAATTTAGTGGCTGTTTTTTACAGCTAATTACTTTCTCAAACTTTTGTAGAACTTATGAGTGATTTTCAAATTAAAAAATCAGGCACTACTTATGATGCCGTTATAGTTGGTTCGGGTGCCGGCGGCGGCATGGCTGGTTACGTTTTGGCCAACGCCGGTTTAAAAGTGCTGATGCTGGAAGCCGGTCCGTTTTTTGATCCGCAGAAAGATTCACATCAGCTAAAATTCCCTTACGAATCTCCGCGGCGAGGTGCCAGTACGGTGCGTCCATTTGGCGATTTTGATGCTGCTTTTGGCGGTTGGGAATTGGAAGGAGAACCTTATACCACTAAAGATAATACTGAATTTAGCTGGTTCCGTTCCCGTATGTTGGGTGGCCGCACCAATCATTGGGGTCGGATTTCGCTGCGAATGGGGCCGAATGATTTCAAAAGTCATCATTTAGATGGGTTGACGGACGATTGGCCAATCACGTATGATGAAGTGAAACCATTTTATGATAAAGTTGACCGCCTGATTGGTGTTTACGGTACCAAAGAAGGTTTGGAAAATGAACCAGACGGCATATTTTTACCTCCGCCAAAACCCCGTTTAAATGAACTTTTCATTAAAAAAGGGGCTGAAAAAGCAGGCGTGAAAGTTATTCCAGGTCGTGGTTCAGTGTTAACGGAAGCATTGCCGGGCAATAAAAGTCGCGGTGCTTGTTTTTACTGCGGGCAGTGTGGCCGTAGTTGTAAGGTTTATGCTGATTTTTCGGCTTCTTCCTGCCTGGTGATTCCGGCGATGAAAACTGGAAACCTGAAAGTAATTACCAACGCCATGGTGCGCGAAGTGCTAACAGGCAAAGACGGTTTGGCAACCGGCGTTTCATATGTAGATAAAGCCGATTTGCAGGAATATCAGGTAAATGCCAAGATTGTAATTGTAGGAGCAAGTGCGGGCGAATCCGCGCGGTTGCTGCTTAATTCCCGGTCAGCCAGTCATCCCAACGGTTTGGCCAACAGTAGCGGCATCGTTGGGAAATATATCCACGATTCTACCGGTGCCAGTTTGGGTGGTTTTTTGCCGCAACTGATGGACCGCAAACGTTATAACGAAGATGGCGTAGGCAGTGTGCACATTTATACGCCGTGGTGGCTGGACAATAAAAAGTTAGATTTTCCACGTGGTTATCATATTGAGTATGGTGGCGGAATGCACATGCCATCATATGGGTTTGCAAATGGCATTCAGGGTTTGAACGGTTTGGTACCGGGAAGAGACGGGAAAGTGAAGGAAGCCGGTGGTTTTGGTGCTTCTTTAAAAGATGATTATCGCCGTTTCTTTGGTACACAAGTAGGGATGGCCGGTCGCGGAACAGCGATTGCAAGAGCAGATAATTATTGCGAAATCGACCCGGATGTGGTGGATAAATACGGTATTCCGGTGCTGCGTTTTCATTATAAATGGACGAGTGACGAAATTAATCAGGCCAAGCACATGCAGGAAACATTTAAATCGATTATGCATGGAATGGGTGCGATCATTACATCCAAAGAACAGGGGGCTGAAACCAATTACGGCCTGGAAGCACCTGGAAAAATCATCCACGAAGTAGGTACAGTGCGCATGGGCGATGATCCGAAAAAATCAGCCTTAAACAAATATTGCCAGGCGCATGATTGTAAAAATTTATTTGTGGTAGATGCCGCGCCGTTTGTACAGCAGGGCGATAAAAATGCTACCTGGACGATACTGGCCCTGTCCATGCGTACCAGCGAATACATCCTTGCCCAAAGACAAAAACTGAATGTTTAATGCTTCTTTTATCAACATAAAAATATGAACAGACGTGATTCATTAAAAGCCATTGGTTTAACCACGCTTTCCACCGCATTATTGATTGATGCCTGCAAGCCAGGAACTGATAAAACGAATGAAAGTGCTGCAACATCCACAACAGCAGATGTAGCTGGCAGAGAGCCTTTTGAACTGGAAAGAAACAAGCAGTTAAATGCTGAAACGTTTTTTACGAAGCATGAAATGGCTACCATAACTGTTTTAGGAGACATCATTATTCCGAAAGATGAACATTCGGGTAGTGCTTCGGATGCCAAAGTGCCCGAGTTTATTGAATTTATTGTGAAAGATATTCCGGAGCATAAAATACCGATGCGTGGCGGTTTGCGCTGGCTAGATGTGCAGTGTTTAGATCAGTATAATCATGCTTTTGTAGATTGCAGTCACGATCAGCAGATAGAAATGGTTACCGAAATTGCTTATCCGCATAAAGCTAAACCACAAATGCAACAAGGTGTAAGCTTTTTTAACCGGATGCGTGATTTAACAGCCAGTGGATTTTTTACCAGTAAAATTGGTATTAAAGATATTGGTTACGCTGGCAACATGCCTAATCAATGGAAAGGCGTACCCGAAGATGTGTTGAAGCAATATGGAATGGAAGATGTAAAGGTATAAAGAGGAGAGTAGAGATGAAAAATTGAAGGTCGAGAGGTTGTCTTGTATTTCAATGTAATTATAACGAATGCTTTTTTTACAGGGTAAAATCAAGTCAGCTTAACTCTCGGATCAATCCAAACATAAAGAAAATCAACCAGTAAATTAATAACCACAAAAATAAAAGCAATAAACAAAATCGCACCTATAACTACCGGGAAATCTGAAGTTTCCAGGGCATCAACCGTGGTTTTGCCTAAGCCATTGTAGCCGAAAATATACTCTACAAAAAAAGAACCGGCCAGCAGCGAGGCAAACCAGGTTGCAATGGCCGTAACCACCGGATTAAGTGCATTTTTTAAAGCATGTTTATAAATGATGCTGTTTTTATCCAGTCCTTTTGCTTTTGCGGTACGGATATAATCTTGACTTAAAACGTTCAGCATTTCACTTCGGGTGAGTTGCACAATGATGGCCAGTGGGCGCAATCCTAACGTAACCATCGGTAAAATCAGGTTTTTCCAAATGATTATTTTTCCTTTAAATGGGTCATAATCGGTTAAACTGCCAGACATGTTGAGGCCGGTATATTTGCTCAGCACAAAACCAAAAACCCACGCAATAATGATTCCGGCAAAAAAAGAAGGTGCCGAAATGCCGATAATCGAAAAGCTAACCGCCAGTTTATCAACCCAGGAATTTTGATGAACCGCCGCCATCACACCCAAAAATATACCGATAAAAGAAGCAAAGAGCATGGCTGTTGTAGCCAGGATTAAAGTATTCGGAATTACTTCCATTAAGGTTTTGCCCACATCTTTTCGGGTTTGATAAGAGCGACGCAGGTACGGCCATTTTAATGCAATTACCCGATTGTTCCCAGCCGGGCATAATTTTATGTAACTGTATTTTTGCTGTTCGGAAGACGTGTTTTCATGCAAGCCAATGGGCGAAAGATCATTCAAATAATAAGCAAACTGAACGAAAATGGGTTTATCCAAACCAAATTCTTTGCGTACGGCTTCCAGCGACTGCACGTCTGCACGTTGTCCCTGCGTCATTCGTGCCGGATCAGCAGGTAAAATATTGAACAGGAAAAATACCACTACCACCACGCCAAACATCACGGCAAAACCATAACCTAATTTGCGGAGCAGGTAGCTGATCATTTACTGTTTTGCAATATATTTATTTACCAACTCTTCATAACTTGGCAAATTATGGTAATGCCATTTACCAATTACTGTTCCGTTTTTCATCAGCAAAACGCCGGGATTGGCGCGCACCATCGTTTTTAACGGAACGCCATCAGCATAAAAAATCTCCATAAATAGCTTATGTGCTTTGCTAAAAGCTTCGGCATCCTGCGCAGAATTGGAAGTGAGCAAAACTGTGCGCACATTAAAATTTTGGGTGAGATTTAAAGATAAAGCATTGATTTTATTGATTGCATCGCTGTTGGTTTCGTTAAGCTGATAAGCCACCACAATCAAGTTGTAAAAAGGATTTTCCAGCAATTCCTGGGTGTAGGCATTGCCTTGCGCATCAGAAATATTCAAGTCGGCAATTTTTGCAGAAAAACCTTTTTTTATTAAAACGCTGGTTGGCTCGCCTATAATTTCCCAACTGGTATCTTTCCAGATACCCGATTTCAGGTACTCTTTATTGGTGATGCTTCTTTTATCGCCTGTTTTTTTGTTGTGCAGATTGTAGGTAATTTCATATTCATCCGGCACGGCGTTGACCGGGATTTTCATTTCTTCCGGCAAATTTGCGCCAACTCTGTAAGGCAGGAAATCCATCACGGGCAAAAAATTATAAGTGTAAATGCCTACGCCAAATGAAAAAATAGTGGCTAAAAGAAGCATCACGTTTTCTGTTTTTTTGCCGAATGAAGTCGTAATCAGGTTTCTGTTAAGAAAGATAAACACAATCAGCAGCAGCAAAACCAAATCTTTGCTGAATGATTGCCACGGCGTGAGCGGAATAGCATCGCCAAAGCAGCCGCAACTTTGCACCACTTTAAATGTTGCCGAATAAAATGTAAGGAACGTGAAAAAAATGATGAGCAAAAGTAAGCCCCAGGCCACCTGTTTTCCGCGTGCACCAATGAGCAGGGCAAAGCCAAAGAGCATTTCTAAGGCACATAAAAAAATGGCCAGTGCCAAAGCCAGTCCGTTTAAAAAAGTGGTATGGAAAACCTCAAAATACTCTTCCAGTTTGTAGGAAAATCCCAGCGGATCATTAGCTTTAATCAAGCCCGAAAAAATGAACAGCAATCCAACGGTAATCCGGCAAAACCACACTAAATTCTTCTTCATTTCACATCCATTTTTATCAGGGCAAAAACAGCATAATTCAGCATATCCTGGTAATTGGCTTCCACACCTTCGGATGCTAAAGTTTTTCCTGCATTGTCTTCGATTTGTTTTACACGAAGCAGCTTCATCAAAATCAAATCTGTTAATGAGCTGATGCGCATCTCGCGCCAAGCCTCACCATAATCATGATTTTTCAGCAGCATCAGGTCAAAAGTTTCTTTAGCTTTCTGGTCATAAAAGGCGCTCACTTTCTCGGTTTCCAATTCCAGCGGTGTTTCCGGTTGGCTATCCAGCTGCATCATCGCAATCACGCAATAGTTGATAATGCCAATATATTCGCCCACAATTCCGTCTCCCACTTTATTAACGCCGGTTTCTTCTAAAGTTCTGATGCGCTGTGCTTTAATAAAAATTTGATCGGTAATAGAAGAAGGCCGGAGGATGCGCCACGCTGTGCCGTAATCTTTTGTTTTTTTGATAAAAAGCGTTTTACAAACGCTGATAACGGCTTGATATTCAGTTTCGGTACGGTTCAAAATGAGGGAATCCAATTTTTTGTGATATTTGCTGTTACAGGATTTATGCTGATAAACCCCAGATTTGATGGCTAAAGATACGTTTTTCCAGAAAAAGGTTACGCTGAATGCAGGTGGTAAACTGATCGATTTGAGCAGACCGAGAGTGATGGGTATCATCAATATCACGCCGGATTCCTTTTTTGCCGGCAGCCGGAAAATGAATACGCACGATGCTGTTTTTATGGCAGAAAAAATGCTGGATAATGGTGCGGACTTTCTGGATATTGGCGCATATTCTTCCCGGCCGGGAGCAGTAGATATTTCTCCGCAAGAAGAAACGGATCGATTATTACCTGTAATTGAGGTGATTGCAAAAGCTTTTCCGGAAGCGGTTTTGTCGGTTGATACCTTTCGGGCTTCGGTAGCAGAGGCTGGCATTAAAGCCGGAGCACATATTATCAACGATATTTCGGGTGGCGATCTGGACGAAAAAATGTTTGCCACGGTTTCCCGTTTGCAGGTGCCATACATTTTAATGCACACCAGAGGCACGCCGCAAAACATGACTGAAAAGGCACAATACGACGATATTTTTACAGAAGTTTTTGATGATTTGGTTATAAAAATTTATCGTTTAAAACAGTTGCACGTACACGATATAATTATCGATCCAGGCTTCGGTTTCGCCAAAACAAAAAAACAAAGTTTTGAATTGCTGCGGAAAATGCAAGGTTTTGATCTGCTTAAATTACCTGTTCTGGCAGGCATTTCCCGTAAAGGAATGATTTATAAAACTTTGGGCGGAACTGCAGAAACCGCGCTGAACGGTACCACCGTTTTAAACACATTGTCGTTGCTAAACGGTGCTCAAATTTTGCGCGTGCATGATGTGAAGGAAGCGGTAGAAGCGGTTAGGTTGTTTGAAGCGTATCGGGGCTTAGAAAGGTAATATTTCTAATGATATATCAAGCAAAGTCACAAAAACAAACTCTAAATAATAATATTCCTTATCTTGTTCTCATGATCAAAAAAGTTTTAGTGTTGCTGGTTGGCTGTTTTACAACTTGTGTATCTTTTGCCCAAACTCGAATAACCGAGACTGATAAAGAAAACTTTAGAGCCGTTGTGCTTTCGAAAGATCAAATGGGTGTACCAGTGATCAAAAAATGGGTGGTACCAGTTAGATATAAAATCTACCAAGGAAAAGAAGCTTATCACTCAACAGAAATCGATTCGATCTTCTCAAAAATTAAAATGCTGACGGGCCTGGATATTGCACCAACCATTAACGAAGATGATGTGAACTTTTCGATTTTTTTGGGAAATCGGGCAGAATTTAACACGCAAATTACCAATGTGACTGCACAGCGTTTTAACCAGTATGGCGGTAATTATTACAAGTTCAACAATAAAGACGAAATTTTTCAAGGGATTGTTTTGATTACTATTGCCAATTACAACGACCAGCGGGACGTACGCAATGCTATTCGAAAAAATATCATCAGGTTATTTGGATTTGTAAACCCGCTTGAAACTAAACCCAGCAGTATATTTTATTCTCAAAGCAATAATGTAGTTAATTTTAATAACTATGATACTGCGTTAATCCGCTTATTATATAGTCCAAGCTTTAAACCCGGCATGAACAAAGTTCAGGTAGATGAACTGCTGAATAAGTTATAAATTTAAGTTGATAAAAACAGTATCAACCTGCAATTTGTCTTTTTCGAATTTTTATTGCAGGATTTCCCTGGTAAACAAAGTAAGCTTCCAGTTTTTTTGTGGCAATGCTTCCGGCAGTTAAAACCGAATGTTCTTCTGCATAAACGTTCGGACAAACAATGGCTTTTGCACCAATCCAAACACCATCTTTTAATATAATTTCACCAGTAATTAAATCGAAAGTTGATTTTGAGTAATCATGATTCCCGGTAAGCAACATGGCACCTTGTGACAAACAAACCTGGGAACCAATTTTTACAAAAACAAGATTATCAATCCAAACTTGTTCGCCAATCCAAGTATCATTTCCTACCGATAAAAGCCAGGGATATTTAATGTTAACTTTGTGCCTGATAATTACATTTTTTCCAACTTTGGCACCAAAAAGTTTCAATATAAATACTTTTAATGCTGATAATGGGAAGATAGAAGTTTTAAAAATAATTGCGGAAATATAAAACCAGATAATCCTTTTCAACCATCTGGCACCAGGATGATAGTTTTGATTATTATATTGTTTTAAATTAGTTTTAGCAATCATGAAGCTGATGCTTTTTTTATCATGCTTTTTTCAATCCAAAAGTAAAGTGTAACTATTAAAAGAAGATAAATAAAAGTGTTAAAAACAGTATGATGATTAATCCGGCCAACGCCTTCGCTTTTCCAATACAAAGCCAGAAGCATGAATCTTAAAATGTTAAGTAATTGAAAGCCAATAACTAAAATTAAAAATAGTTTCAATTTTGCTTTGCTTTTAGTTGGATAAGTGAGTAGAAATGCCGCTAAGAAGCTCATCACTCCAAAGCCCAAACAATCATAAGCCAAGTTTATTTTGTTGTGGCCAACTGCCAAAAGTGAATAGTTGTTAATTTTTGTCGGGTAGCCCAATAATTGCAATCCGGCTGAGCTTGTGTGTAATAAAATGTTTCTTAAATATTGTATGTAATTACAATGTTGAGCTAAAAAAGAATTATAATTTCCACCAGGTAACATTAATCCATTGTAATATAAATTGAAAAAATATAGTATAACAAACAAAAATAAAAATCGAATAGCAAATTTTAGTTCGGGTTTTAAATTAGATTTTTTATTGGCTGGAATTTGAATGGAAGTTTGCATCAATTCATTTATTTTAATATCAACTATAAGCCTAAACCAAAACCCTTGTAAGAAATGAAAAATCATGCCGGTTTTACCATCTAAAAATCCAAGTTGGAAAATCATTCTGTACGAAAAGTAAATAGCTGGTCGCCAGTAGCGCGGCAATTTCCACCAGATATTTTTGAGCCATGCTGTACGTTCATCGGGCGTACCTGTAAGCTTTGGTTTTAAAGTTTGTCGGCGAGTTTTTTGCGAGCGTTCTATCTCTTCCTGAGCCAGTAAGCTACTGTAAACGTTGTGTTTATCAATCCAGAACTTAATTTTATTTTCCTTTAAATTTTCCTCCCGGAGATAAGCGTCTTTCCAAATTATTGTTTTTCCGGAAACGATGAAACGATGATCCATGTTCTCGTTCAAATCAGAAAAGCCAACTTTTGTGCGAAACATTTTAAGCAAATAAAATGGAAAATAACCGCCATGTTTGATCCATTTTCCTTTAAAAAAGTTTTTCCGGTTAAAATAGATGCCGTTTACATCTGTAAAATTATTTTCTTTAAAATTTTTCAGGTGTAAAAGAAGCTCTGATGAAACTTCCTGATCTGCATCCAAACAAATAACCCAATTAGTTTTAATTTCGAAAGTTTTTAATGCAAAGTCCCATTGTTTTGGATGATTTTCAAAAGGATGAAAAGCTGTAATTATATTATATTTTTCACAGATTTCTAAAGTTGCATCTGTACTTCCGGAATCTAATACAAAAACTGGAGCATCTAAACTTGCGATAGATTGTAATAATCTCGGAAGATGAATTTCTTCATTAAATGTAAGAATGACGAATGAAAACGGTTTCATTTGCAATCTGAAATTACCTCTTGATAAAAATCGGTATATTGATTAAGTAATACATTTTCTGCAAAATCTTCCCTGATTTTTTGAGGTGATTGTAACTTAATCTTCTCCAGCCAAATTCTGTTTTGGTTAATTTCTAATAGTTGTTCACGCAGCTGTTCTGGATGATTTTCGAAAGTCCAGCCCAGCTGGTTAGATACCACATAGTCAGCCAAACCAACGTTTTTACTGATTAAAACCGGTGTGCCAACAGCTAAAGATTCAATTACCACGTTTCCGAAGTTTTCATTGTAAGATGGAAGTATCAGTAAATCATGTATTTGCAGAACTTGGAACTTAGCTTCCTGATCCTGAAAACCAATCCAATTGATATAAGATTGCATACTGTTTTTATCCACTATTTTTTGGAGCGACTTTAAATACTCCGGTTCCCCGGTGCCGGCAATGGTGAGTTGATAAGGAACATCAGTATTTTTCAACGCTTCCAGTAAAATTTCCAAACCTTTTTTTGCTTCAACCCTCGACAAAAAAAGTAATTTTAAGATAGGAGTTTTTTCAGTATGATTAAATTTAATGTTGGAAGGAAGCGTAATGAAATTAGATATAACCTGGATTCTTTTTGGTTGTAAAAGTTGAAGTATTTCTTTTTTTTCTGCCTCGCTGGTAACGTGAAAAAAACAGTTGGAAAGTAGTTTTTTCCCTGCTAAAAAATGCATCCAATTTTTGATTAAATTGTGTTTTTTATTAAAAGAATAACTGCTTAATGTTCCGCGTGGTGATAAAACCACCGGTATGTTTTTAAGTTGTGCAATGATACAAGCAAATATGGAAACTAAATTCCACCAGGCATGAATGTGAATGATGATAGGTTCTGCTGTTTTTTTAATTTTGAAAAGATGCTTTAGTAAAGCGGGCGAAAAATGTGAATGATCTTTGGTGATCCTTTTAAAAAACCAAACCGGCACGTTTTCTATATATTTCATTTCTCCCGCCGGGAAACTTAATTCGGTTTTGCCATTAGCCAGCGTGGTTATTACTTCGGTATGGATGCCGTTTTTGCACAATACTTCGCTTAATTTAGAAACTGACATTGTAGGGCCACCATAAATTACAGCCGGTTTGTAAGACGCGCTAACTTGAATCACTTTCACTTGGTAAGCCTCAAAATACGAAAAACCAACATTAAACGGGTAATTACCAGCATGGTAATGTAACTCCAGAAAACGGAATTCAATAGAAATTCAAAACTTAATCCCCGCCAAAACATCTGGAATAACCCGGAAAAAATTAATGCCGAGCCTAACAAATAACCACCAAACAGGCTTTCTGCTTTTTGCGCAATCAATTGAGCTGTAGCCCCATATAAAAATAAAATTAGAAATATGCCGGTTCCTCCGGCAAATAAGTAAGCATCGGCTACCAGGGCTGGCTTGGCAGAAACGTTCATATCTTTTGATGCAATACCAGCGTTAACAACACGCTCCATAATCATGTCTTCTGTATTAGGTTTGTTAGGCCATAATACACGCGGAATCAGTGATTGAATGGATTGGCTGATCATTTTAAAGCCGTAGAAATCAACATGTTTTGGCGTAGATTGTATGTATTTTATAAACATATCAATCTCACTCAGCCTGAAAACCAAAAATGTCCAATTGCTGCTTTCCAGTTCTGAAGAATTGTTTAATGCCGCATCTAATGCAACTTTTGAAGCATCTTCTGCAGAAAGATCACCAGACCAGGCGTTTTGCCTGAAAACCTGATTATAGGTTGGCAGAACCAGAAAAAGTATCAGTAAAAAAGGTACAAAAATTAGTATTACCGTGCGTTTGTATAGTGGATACAGGAAAATGCCCAATACAAGCATACTCACAATAATCGGTTCTTTGTAGCCGGACAAAAAAGACTTGTAAAAGTTGAGAACAAATAACCCGCCGCTGATAATAATATTAGCAGTTCTGTGCAATGGAATGGCAAAAGCCAGGGCCAGAGTGGCGGCAATAAAGCTCAAAGCAGAAAACTGGGCCGCAAACTGGCTTAAACCCGGAACAAAAATAAAGAATAGTGAAATCGGAATAAGAACTAGTGCAATCTTCAATAGTAAATTGGCCACATCTGTGGTTTGCAGCTGGTATTTTTTCCGAACAGGATATTTCATAAAAAGCAAAATTCCGGTTGTAAAAGCAGCATGGCCAAGGCAATAATAGCGCTGGCAGATGGCTATTGCTTCTATTTTATGCTGATCTGGTTTGAAGAGCTGGTTTGTTAAGTGGAAATTTTCATATCCCAACTGATTGAAAAAATAAAAAATTGTTGAACAACTCATGTATCCGGTAAAAATAACCTGAGTTAAAAACAGTGGCCGCATCAGCTGTTCACCCAAACTGCGGTCGGTAGGAATGGGTTTCACCCAGCCGCTCATGGATAGATATAAAATAACAAACGAGCCAAACCAAGCCACAAAATAAGATTGTTGCGGAAAAGAACTTAGCAACCATGAAAATATCCAGGGCAAGTAGAGTACAAACAATTTTTCTGGCCGGATCTGATCAAGCATAGCTGAGCATTTGCTGTTGCATTGCTTTTACCGAAACCAAAAAATTCCAGGGTTGGATGATATTTAAAGATGAAGCGCCAAATTGTGCCAGCAAAGTTTTATGCTGACATAACTTTTGAAGTTGCTGAACCAGACTTACTTCGTTTTCGGATTGAAAAACAGCACCGTTTTTTTCTTCCAAAACCAAATCTGCTGCACAACCCACCTGATCAGAAACCAGTATTGCTTTGCCACAAGCCATGGCCTCATTTACAGCTAATCCCCAGGTTTCACTTTTCGATGGAAGACAAAATAAATCGCAGGATTGATAAATGCCAGGCATGGCAGATTGGTTTTGGAAATTTATAAAATGAATTTGTGATGCTGTTTTTAGCAGCTCTTTTTTGGCTTTCAATTGTTTTTCCAGTGGCCCGTTTCCTACAAAAAGCAAATGTGTGTTGGGCTGATTTAACTTTTCAAAAGCATTTAGCAGTAAGTCCGGATTTTTTACCGGTTCAAGTTTTCCGGCAAAAAGAATCAGGATTTCTTCTGGCTTAACATTAATTTTTTTCCGCAAGGTTAATGCCTCTGTTGTATAATCTTTTGCAAATCGCTCATTATCAATGGCATGTGGAGAAAAAGTTAACTGGTTGTATTTCAACCCAAATTTTTCAAAATAAGCCATATTGTTTTTACCCACATAAAAGGCGTGATCTATATGGCGATAAACCCAGGTTAGAAACAGGTTTTTGATACTGTTTTTAACACCCTTTTTTTTGTTAAGCAAAGTAGAATCACCGCGGAAAAACACCGGAATTTTATTTTTAAAATATCGAATTGCTTTTAAATGTGCCTGATAAGCCCAGCCGTAAACTAGTATTGCATCTGCTTTCCAGGCTTCGATTTCATGGATCAGGTTGGGGTTAATGATTCCCCAAAAATGATCAGAACCTGGTTTTTTAGCCGAGTTTTTTTGAAACTGAAAATCATACCCATCCAACAGCGGAATGTCCCAGCTAATTTTTTGATTAAACCCCGGATCAAACTGGTTTTTTCCACCTTCTCCTAAAGTATAAAAAACCTTTATGTCCAGGTTTTTCTGCTGATTCAGAAGCTTAAAAACCGGTGCATAATATTGGATCAGATGCGTGCTGATGATAGCCAGTTTCATCCTTTAATAACGGCTTCAAAAATTGCCACTTGTTTGCCTGTCATTTGCTTTGCAGTATATTGTTGAAAATTTTTACGGTCAACCGGGTTTTTTGTTGTAAAAAAATTTGCCCAAAGGTTTAAAGTGTTTCTAATTTTATTCTTCGCAATTAACTCGTTATCAGGGAACATCACTACTGTACTTTGTGGTGCGCATTGGCTGATCAGCTTTGCAGCACTGCTTTTTTGATGGAAAATTGCCAGCAGCGGTTTCTCGGCCAGCAAGTAAGGATACATTTTGGATGCCGTATATTCAGGGTCATCCGAACCGGGAATCAGCAACGCATCAGCAGCCAAAAGTGTATTGATGGTGCTGTAAAACCCAATTCGATCTGTAATTTCCGTCACCTGATTTTCAATTCCATAAAATGCGGCGACGGGAGAAATTGTTGCTTCGGCCAGTTCTTTTGGCGCATAACTGGTGCCGATAAAATAAAAATGCAAGCGGCCAAACGTTTCCGGATCCTCTTGCAATGCTTCTTTTAGCACCTTAAAAAGTATATTAACGGCTTGTTGCATGTCTTTGCCACCACGACCAACATAAACTACCTGAATTTTTTTTGGTTGAGGCGAAATTGCAGGTAAACATTGGGCATAATTTTGCCTGGCTATTTCAAAGTCTTTTTCAAAAGCCCCAAACGGAATTGTAGCACCCGGTTTAGTTTGAAGCTGAGGATAGCGCTGTTGTAAGGTATCAAGATAAGCCTGAGAAACACTGATTAAGCCATCACATTTTTGCATAGCTAATGGCTCTAAAAATCTGTGTAAGCGATAGGAAAACCAGTATTTTTTCGGTCGGTCTTTCTTGGGTTTATCCTGATAATATTCTGAATGCCAGGCATCCTGCATGTCAATTACAAATGGAATACCAAAACGCTTTTTCCAATATCTGCCCAGTACACAAACCGGAAACTCGGTGGTAGAAAAATAAATCAGGTCATAATTTTTTGCCTGTAAAAGAAGCATCACTTTTTTTCGATAAAACCAAAGCGAGCGCAAAGCCAAACTTCCTAAGCCAAACTTAGCTGTCCATCTTTTAGAAAAAGCGCCAACTTTGTGGATAATGCAATCCGCCGGAATACTTTGCACCAGCAACTCGTCTTGGGGCAAATCCGAATATTTTTCATCCACACAAACCACTTCTGCTTCCCAGCCAAAATCTTTAAAAAAAGATAAACTCATTCTAATGCGCTGACTGTCAGCAGTATTAAATGGTAAAAAGTAGGGTGAAATCAGGAGTACGCGTTTCAATTATCGAGCGTTTCTGCTACTATTTTTAAAAATTTCAGGCTTTCGGTTTCCCAGTTTAAATGGTTTTTGGCAGCATTAAAAGCGGCCTGCTTCGTTTGCAACAACAAAGTTGGATTAATAATCAACTGCTTTAAAGTTGTGGCAAGTTGTGGTGCATTTCCTTTTTCATAACAAAAACCCAAATGGGGATTTTCTGCTAAAAACTGTTTTTGCGCAACCGTATCAGTTACTACAATTGCCAGGGCCGCTTGCAAATAAGTAAATATTTTGTTGCTGAGGGCAGCGTTATTATTTGAACAAAAAGCAGGTTCCAGTGCAAGGCCAACATCAAATTGTGCTGCAAATGAGGTTAATTTATCAGCATAAATGGGCTGATGAAATATTATAGTTGGATTTTTTTTAAACTTTAATTCTGTAATCAGTTCATGTAGTTTACTACTTGTTTCATGGGTTAAAAAACCTAATAAATGCAGTTCAATCTGTTCTTCTTCCAAAAGTTTGATTGCATTAAAAATATCCTGTAAACCACGATTTAAGCCGATAAACTGCGAAAACCAGAATAACTTAAGCGGCTGATTGATACTTTCAATTGGTAACTGTACTTCTTTTACCGTAGGAAAAACATTTAAAATCGGGCTGATAGTTTTGGCAGGAAAAAGCTTTTGGTAAAGCTGAGCAATGGGCAAACTACCTGCTGTTAAATAATTGGTTTTTTGAAAATATTGATCTTCTACCAAGCTTTTCAATATAACATCCTGATTTTCAAGATGATCAGAAACTTCATTCCGGTGGAAATCTTCTGCATCAAAACCACACTTACTTTGATTTTTTTTTGCTGCGAGAACCGTAACAGGCAAAGCAGCCAAATTATGGCCAATGTACAGATCAGCTTTTACAGCAATTGCTTTTTTAAGTTGCCAGGAAAAATACCGGTTAATGGCATGGCACAAATTAAAGTCTGATTTTTTACCTTGTAAAAGAAGCATCAAACAAATTTTTTGTAGAGCTGCTGCTAAGTAATTTTGACTTTTTGTATATACAGATTTTGATGTCCGGTTTAAACAATCATACGTCCAACCAGCGTTATTTTTTAGGATAACTAAATCAAAATCAATTAAATAAGGAACGTATTGCGTGAAAATTAAATGAACTTTATAACCGTTTGCTGTAAGTGCCTGCGCTTCTTTAACCAAACGCGGATTGCTGGCCAGGTGGCCTGGTGTAATCAGGCATATTTTTTTAATTGTTGGTGGCAACTCTATCTGTAATTTTAGTAATTAATTGCTTTCTAAAGCTTGCCCAGGGATAGGATTTCGCTTTCTCTAAAGCGTTAATTCCCATATTTTTAAGCTGATTTTTATGGATAACACACCATTTTAGCTTATAGGAAAGCTGCTCTACGTTCCCGGCATCTAACAAAAAACCATCTTTTTCTGCTGTAATAATATCCGGTCCACCAGAATTAGAGGTTGTGATTACCGGCAAACCTTGCGCCATTGCTTCTGTAATAACCATACCAAAACCATCGCATAAGGTAGGTAAAACCAGCAAATCTGCTTCTGCCATCAGTTTGATCAGTTCTGCATGAGGCAAATTGGGTATAAACTTAACATTGTTTCCTAAACCGTTACGAATTTGCAATGGCAACTGGTTACTGCCAATTATCCATAATTCTGCATCATCAAAACTAAAATTACAATTTTTCCATGCCTGATAAAGCAAATGAGTGCCTTTTCTTAAACTTTGGTTGCCAGCACACATAAAAATAGTTTTGGTGGCAATGCTTCTTTTAGCAATGCTTTTTACAGGAGCTGGAAAACCTAAAGGAATGGTGATGATTTTTTCGGCAGAAACCTGAGCTGTGGTAAGTGTTTTTTTGGTAAAAGTAGAATTGCAAATTATGTAATCGCAAATATTTAATTCCTGCGCACGCCGCTGGTTTCTTCTTTCAGATTTTTGGTTGATCAAGAGTTGTGTTTCCAAACTTCTTAATTCCGGATAAATATGAAGCTGATCTCGCGCAATATTTTCAAAAAAAGAAAAGTGCTGACTTGGCTGCTCATAAAAAGATTTAACTCCTGATTTTTTGGCCTGTAATAAAGTTGCCAAGGAGCAATGCTCATAGCCATGTACCCATTGGCTTTTTGAGTTGATTTGTGTTGCAACCCATCGATCAAAAGCCAATTCTCCCCATTCCCAAACCAAATCTGTAATATTTGGAGAACACAATTTATCAGAAGCAATTCTCAAAAGCTCGTATCTGTTAATGCTTTTTATTCGGGTAGGATCAATGCTTTCCAACTGCCTTCTTTGTAGCTGGTTGCGAAAATAAGGTAGATATTTGTTCAAAAACCGATCAAAAAAAGTACCGGTTGGGTAGTAAAACGTGGTATAAAAAGTATTGAGCAACTGGTGATCCTGGTAAGCTTTTAATGTTTGTTGTACATGCGGCCCAACGCCGGGGTTTGCAATAATACCTTTCAAACTGTTGTTAGCTGTAAATATTTTTGCCAGGCATCCAGTTTTAATGTTTCCTGGTTGGCTTGTTCTTCCGGATAATTTCCTTTTGCAATTTCAGCAATTATTTCTGGCAGAAGTTGTACAAATACCTCATCTTTTTTCTCCGGATGCAGCAGCCAGCCATTACCATTCAGCAGGTAATAGTTTTTCAACCCGCAATCTTTCATCCGGTGGCAAAGCATGGTTTCTAAAGCTGGCGGATAAGTTTTGTTCATCCATTTTCGCATCAGTAATTCCCGGCGGTATTTTCCATAAATAAAAGGAGTAGTTGTCATCACTTTTAATCGATCAAAAAGTGTACAACGCGTACTAAACCAGTAGGTTGGGTCAGTTTCTATATCCGCTTGCTGGTTTGGTAAAGGAGGTGAGGGGCGGGGAGAAACAGCAACGCAATCCGGGTGCTGACCCAATAAATCTATGCCTTTCAGTACCCAGTCTGCCGGCGTTTGATGCAACAGCATATCGCCGTCATAGCGAACTAAAAATCGTGTTTTACATGCTTCAAAACCGGCCAGATAAGCTGTAATTGGTGCTCCGCGGAAATCATGACTTTGTTTAATACGGTTATTTAAATATTTTTTATGCAGTTCTCTTTCCGAAGAATACTCGGCTAAAAGAAGTACCCGATCAACCAGACCAGCTGCTTTTAATCGGCTGGCAGCAGCGGTTACTTTGGCCAGCTTTTTAGCATATTCCGGCTCTTTATATTTTTTTGGATGATCGTAAAAATCAGAAAACTGCGCAATAGTATCATCTACAATCAGTATAATTTCTTTAGCCTGATCTCGATGAGCACTGGCCAAAGCACCGGCGGTTAGTTCTGCATAATTAGCATCTCCCGGCGATAAATTGATGATTAAAGTGAGATCAGTTTGCATAAAATTTCACAATGATCTGAGTTATTATGTTTGGTTGCAGCGCTGTGATTTTTGTTCCTGCTAAATCAGTTATGGTTGCGTTCATTTCTTTCAGGGCAGAAAACACATATTCCGGGTTGCCTGCTTCGTTAAATCCAGCTTCATGCACTTCTATAAAAAAAGTGTAACAGTGGATATTTTTAATATTTTTAAAATCTGTTAACAATATTGTTTCATATCCTTCTACATCAATTTTAACCAAAGTTTTTTTTAAATGATTCTGGTTTAACAACTCTGCTAATTTTATCTGTTTGGTAATTTTTCCGTCAGGCGCAACATGTCCGGTAACAGAACCGGTTTCATCAAATTTTATTATACCATTTGTTGTTCCAACTACAGCACTAATTATGTGGCAGCGATCAGCCAGTTTGTTTAATAAAAGTGTTTGTTTTAAAAGTTGGTTAGCCATTGAATTAGGATCAACAGCAATAGATTTTATAGTTGGATTGTGAAGTAAAGTACCAACCGTTATCACGCCGATGTTGCAGCCAATATCAACCAATAAATCATGGGTAAAAGAAGCTTGATAAAGTGCATTTTGCAAGCTTTTATCAAAAGTTTCATAGCTGTTCTTTCCCGTCCAGGCCCAGGAATGCTCCACTGCATTCAAACAAATAACGCCGTTGTAAAAGGGTTGCTTGAGGGTAATTTTTTTGGCTACTGTTTTTGCAACTTGCCTTAATAATTTTACTTTATGCAATTGCTTAACAATACTCATCTTTTTATCAACCTGAAATAAAGTTCTTCGAAATTTTTTACCAATGCAGCTTCACTAAATCTAATTTCTGCATCGTTTCTACAATCTTTTCTATTGATTAAATGAATGTTGGCAACAGCATTTACCATTTCTGGAATTGTACGGCAAAGCCAGCCATTTGTTCCGTTTAAAACTACTTCTTTGGCTGCACCACGGTTTAGCGCAATCACCGGCGTTCCGCAAGCTAAGGCTTCGGCCATTACAATTCCAAACGGTTCATCCCATTCAATCGGCATCAGCAAAGCAGCTGCATTTCCAAGTAATTCGTTTTTTTGTCGGTCATCAACCTGCCCAACGTAGCAAACATTTTTTTGGTCGATAAAAGGAGCAATCTCAGCATCAAAATAAGCGCATGCTTCTGGAGGAATATTACCGGCAATAACAAGTTTTTTTTTAGCCTGTTGGGCAACATTTACAGCTAAATGTGCACCTTTTATGCGCTCAACCCGTCCTAAAAAAATCAGCGGAGCATCATCAGAAACTGTATTTTTAAATTGATAATCAGTTACAGAAACAGCATTATAAACAGTACCTGCCGGTGCAAAAGGTGTGATCTGGTCTGTAATATAATTGCTGCAACCCGTAAAGTAAATGCTGTTTTTAGGGGCAATTTTTAATGCTTTTTTTACTTGCGCAATTGTTGGTTCCCGCTGGTAACTCATCATCTTGGGTATGCCAAAAGGCATCAAGGCTGATAAGTAAACCAATCTGCCAAAACTATGTACAATATCCGGTTTGTTTAAAAGTAATTTACTAACCAAAAATGTATTTTTTATTAAGCTTGATTTGGATTGATTAGTACCGGGGTAAGCGAAAAAATTATCAGCAACAGTTAAGGAGTCACGATGTGCAAATAGACTGACCGTATGTCCATTTTTTTTCAAACCTCGGATTAATAAATCTATAACTCTTTCAATGCCACCGTAATACAATGGTGGTACCGGTATTGCAGGATCGGCAATTAGTGCAATATGCAGTTTAGTTGGCACGTAAATAATGATTTTTTTTGGAGCGATTGATCAATGTAAAATGTTGGTATACAGTTCCAGCATTTCATCAGCCAGTTTTTTAACAGGTCTTGTTATTGGTTCAACATTTGTTAATAGGTTGCCAACAGTTTTTTGGGTGATAAAAGAAGTAATTAGCGAACTAAGATATTTTTCATCCTGATGGGGAAAAAGCCAGCCATTTTTTCCTTCCGTTATTAATTCTTTAATGCCACCCAAATTACTTCCAACAACCGGAATGCCCTGTGCCAATGCTTCATAAACAACAAAAGGCCCGGTTTCCAGCCATTGGGAAGGAACACAAAGTATATCCAATTCTTTTAAAAAACCGCTAACTTTTTCATTGGGTAAATTTTCTATCCAAATAGTATTTGGCATGTTTTCAACCTGTTTTTTTTGCTGGTAATAGTAGTCCAGTTCTTCAGCTGCAGGAATTGCTGCAACTCTCAATACAAATTTTTCTGCAGATATATTTTTCAAGGAAGCAAGTAAAACATGTAAACCTTTAATTGCAGATATACGGCCAAGAAATCCAATTATTAGCTTACTGCTTTCTTTTTTTGTTATAGTTAACGGCTTACAAATTTCCACTGCTTGCCGGCATAAAGCTATGTTTTGCTGATCAAATTGGTTTTTTTTAAAAACTTCTTGTTGCCATTTACTTACAACAATTAATTTATCCAAGTTTAACTTTAACCTTGTAAGCTCTTCTTGTTTTCGGATAACAACTTTTGCCAGATGATGAGGAAAACCCGCCGTGCGAATTACAAAAGCTGATAAAGAATGCAGCGGTTTTGGAATGCCTTTCTGTTGCAAGTAACAACTTAAGCATTTTTGTTCTTCCACTTTTCCATCACAAGCATATTTCCCCAATTGCATCAAAGTTCCGCGTAAACAGGTATGTGCTGCAATATGCGAAGTAAGCATAACTTTGTAACCATATTGATTAATAGTTTCTAAATGATGAGCACTGATTGAAGTAGTTAATGTATGAAAATGGACAATGTCCGGATTGAGTTTCTGTACACTTTCAACAAAAGCATCTACATTATCAGCTGGGTTTTCTCCCGATATTACAGTTGTTGCGACATCTTTATTGAAAGGAATATAATGAACAGTTATGCTTTTATAATTACAGGTTTCTCTAGTATCCGATACGCTTAACACTTCAACTTGGTGATGTTGTTTTTGTAAAGCTTGTGCCAAGTTATAAACATACAACTCTGTGCCCCCAGAACTTTGTGGATAAAAGTATTCTGTAACCAGTAATATTTTCAACTTAATTTTCTTTTTAACGATGCCAATTTTTCAGCATTCCGATAACCAAACATCCAACTTAATACTTTAAGAGAAAATGATTTTTGAGGAATATACTTTGGTGAAATTTTTAATAATAAATCAATTGCCTGGTTGAAAAGCTGCTGATTAGTAATGGAAAATTCTGTAATACAATTTCTCAATACTTCAATCAATGCATCTCTTTTTTCAGGTTGATTTTTCAAATCATTTTTCCAAATTATGTAAACTTCGGTAGCATTTACAAAACAATCTTTTATAAAAGCTTTTTGATCATATTGTGATAAAGAGTGAAGTTGATTGATCCGGTAACCAGCCATAATTCCTGGTGTGTAAACTAATTTTCCACCCCTAAAAACAGCATCCAGCAAATAGCGTGCATCCTGAATAACCGGTAAAGTTGTGCTCCAAAAAATCTTTTCTGCAATTCTGCGAGAATATAATAGTGCTGCTGGTGGCCGCCAAAAACTTTTAAAAATAGCAACATCAGCTTCGCCTTTTACAGCTCCTTCAACCAAGCCTGCAATAATAAACTGATTGTTTTGTTTTGAGAATTTTTCAAAATCTCCATAAGCAATATCAGCATCATTAATTAAAAGTGCTTTTAATTGTAATGCTATTTTCCCCGCAGAAAGTAAATCATCAGCATCCAGGTATTGTATATAATCTCCTTTGCAAACCTCAAAACCATTTTGCCGGGCAGCACTTGTGCCAAAATTAGATTGTGTAATAATTGTACAATTTTGCTGATAGTTTTTTAAAATATTTGTAGTTTCATCTGTTGATCCGTCATCAACAATAATAATTTCTGTTGTAAACCAATCACCCTGTTGTTGTAATGCTGAAATAATAGTTGCATCAATTGTTTGTGTAGCATTATAAGCCGGAATGATAATGGAAACCAAAATCATTTTAAAAGATAGCTTTAATTTTAATCATGATACGACTTAAATAACTTCTTTTAAACCATTCGTTTAGCATAAAAGAAATTGGAAAATTGCATATTACAGGCTCTGGTGATTGTATAATATACTGATACCAAAGGTCGTGGTAGGCAGTTGGCGGTTTTGCAGGAGCATGAGTAAATAGCCAGGGTTTGTCTTTTCCGGTACAATGTAAAAAAGCCTGCGGTCTGAAATTAGCAATGTGATAAAATGGGTGGGCATATATATTTACGGCGCGCCAATCCGGCATTTGGATACTGGCCATATTTTGTGTTGGCAGGGTTTGTAAAATTGCATTAAAAGTATCCTGGTCGCCCATGGGCAACTTTGGATTACTAAACAGATATGCCTCGGGATCCAGGTAATTTTGATTAAGTTGTTTCCAATCTTCTAAAATCCAAGTATGATTTTTAAAAGAACCGGCAAAAAATCCTGAATTGTAATACCAGCAGGTTGGTTTGTTAGATGCTTCTTTTATTGAGTAAATTTCCTGCCAATAATGCCTGCGGATTTCATGTTCTGTTACAATTCCATCCACACAAGTAAAAAACTTATTTTCCTGAAGCCGCTTCTCAATCTCATTAATTAATCCGGCGTCGGTAAGAATAATATCCGCATCAAAATAAATAAAATAATCGGCAGGATGTTTTAACAATAAAACAGGTTTCAAATTGATACCGTTCCAGGTAGAATCAAGTACAACTTGTGTTACCTGATCTACCGCTTCCAACTCTTTTAAATAAACATCTGTACCAACTACAATTGGGTTTTTAATGCCGTTTGCACGCAACGAATTGATCAGAGCAAATGCTCCAAATTTGTAATTTCCTTTGGCAATTGTATAAATTGTAGCTCTAAAGCTGTTCATTTCATTTTGATATTAGGATTTGATATGAGTTTAAATTTTAACAAGTAATAAATATAAAAAAGTACAATGCGCGGAGAAACATTCCAAGCAGTACTTACTATCTTTAAAAAAAGGTTTTTTATATTATTAGTAAGTAAACTTGTTTGTGCCCAAACAGAAGCCCAAGTTTTTATCTGGGTGAAATTTAACTGAATGCCATATGCTTCCTTCAGGTAAAAAATTATATGTAAACCTTCTGTAACAAATAACCCTTTTAGATTAGATTTTAAAGAGGTGTTTTGCTGATGTTGCCTGAAAAAATTTAGTTTATACGGATAAAAACCAATTTTACCTTGCATCAGGATATGGCACCAAAATAGCCAGTCAAAAGCAGTTTTATAAATACTTGTAAATTGGAAAATGTCTTTTTTAATAGCATCTTTTCTAAACAAAACTGCACTTGCATTTACTATTATAGGACTGGTAAGCATGTTTTTTTTGATAAAATCGGAGCCTTCAAAAATCTGTAACTCGCAATCTGGACGGAATTTTGTTGTTGTCCAATTTTTGATATCACGTTCAGAATCAACATAAATTGCTAATAGGCTGCTGTTGTTTTCAAGAATAGAAGTTAAGGTTTCTAAAAAAAACAAATTACAAGTGTCATCGCTTTCTGCAATCCAAATATACTTTCCCTGCGCAAGTTCAATTCCTTTTTTCCATTGCAGAAATGGACTGCCTGAATTTTGAATGTTAAAAACCTGATGTACAATCTGAAAATTATGATTGTGTTGCTCAATTATTTCCTTACTTTCATCTTGAGATGCATCATCTAAAATAATTACTTCAAAATTGGTATAACTTTGGTGGAGAACTGAATTTATTCTTTCCTGAAGATATTCTGCATGGTTATACGAGGGAATGATAACTGAAACTAATGGATTCAAAACAAGTTTTTCAAAAATCTGACAGGCGCAAACAGTAACCTCCCTAATCTATATTCTTTAGACTGTTGATAGAATTGGATATTTTTTTTTAAAAGTTGTACTTCTGCATATGCATCCATAGGCGGATGAAAATATTTACGATAGGTACTGGCAGAAGATAAAAAAACATCCCATTTAATTTTTTGATATCCATCTAACATTAGCTGATCTACCATTGATTGTTTTTTAATTCGGTAGTAAAATAATGTTTCCTGAATTTGTAACACTTGTGAACTTGGATTTAAAATATTTAACCAAAAATCCCAATCTTCCCATCCATTTTTTAAATTTTCGTTATAACCTTTTGCTTCAAAATAAATTTTACTTGGAAATACTGCGCTGCAAAAAATCATATTTTTAACAAGGAGAAGCTGATAGGAGTAAGGTTCTAATATCCAATCTCCCGTTTTTGCACCAAAATATTCAGCTTTACAATAAATTAAATCAAGCGATGGATTGTCTATAAATGCATTTACTGCCAGCTGTAAATAGGTTGGGTGGATTTTATCATCTGCATCCAAAGGTAAAATCCAATTCCCTGATGCTTCTTTTATGCCTGCATTTCTGGCACTGGATAAACCACCATTTTCTTTTTTCAAATATTTGAAGCGCAGATCCAACTTGCAAAATTTTGATGCGATAAAAGCAGTGTCATCCGGCGAACCATCATCAACAATAATACATTCCCAATGCTGGTACGTTTGAGACCACACACTTTCCAACGCTTCTGTTAGAAATTCAGCTTGATTATAACAAGGAACAATAACAGAAACCAAAAATTTGGAAGTATCTATATTTTTTTGCGTGTTAATCAATTAAAGTATTATAAAAATTTTGAATTGTGATTTAACTTTCTAATTGAAATACTTGATGAATTTGAAATTACTTGATGATTATTAAAATTATAATCAATTCTCAATACTATGCAAAGCCAACAACTTAGACCAATGTATTTTGTCTTTCAAAAAATCATTGGTAAAAGAAGTAATACTTGAATTTTTACTGGCTTGTAATTTTGCTGTAATTGGATTGCTTTTCAGCAATCTTTGTAATGGAAAAGAGAACCCCATTTTTTGACGGTTCCAGATTTCTTCTGGTAATAAATCCTGATAACTATTAATTAACAAACCTTTGGAAACCTTATTGTCAAAGCGTATACTTGGATCGATATTTTCTATACTTTTGATCAATTCGGTATCCAAGAATGGTACCCGAATTTCGATGCCGTGCTGCATACTCATATTATCGGTATCATGCAGCAGCTGGTTTTGCATGTACAAATCCTGCTCCAGTTTTGCTGCAAATAAGTTTGTATTTTGCTCCAAATCAGCATTATATGTTAAAGAACCAATTTTTTGCCATACTTCTTTTACCGGGATATTTAAAATGGCTGCAATTTGACTTGGTGCAAAGTAGCCACGCATGCACAAGTAAAATCCGATGGCAGAATGCAGGGACAAATAGGCTAACTTTTGATAAGCTTCTTTAGGCGATTTCTGAAACATTTGTAATGCAATATCTGGTAGTATTTTTTCCATGTTTTTCAACGGTTTAATTCGTTGAAAAGACGGATAGCCACCAAATAACTCATCGCCGCCCAAACCTGATAATACTGCTTTTAGCCCATGTTTTTTTGCCAATGCAGATACAAACCAAGTATTTATACCGTCTGCGGAAGGCTGATCCATTGCTTGCAAAACAGTTGAAATTTGTTCATCGAAATCTTTTTGTGTGAGCTGTAACTGATGATGCTGACTTTTAATTTTTGATGCTACAAGCTGTTGGTATTTGGATTCATCAAACCCTGGATCATCAAAAGTAAGCGACAAAGTATGCAGGCCCGAACCTTTCAAAGCAGCAGCTTCTAAAGCAATAATGCTCGAATCAATTCCTCCGCTCAAAAATAAACCGACCGGAGCATCGGCAATTAAATGCCGCTGTACGGCTTGGTGCAGCTTTTGCTTTACGATAAATTTTGCCTCTTCTAAATTTGTAATCCTGGAACTGGTTTTTGGCTGCTGATATTTTTTAATGAGGTACGTTTCTGCTAAAACATTCCACTCCAAATAAGTTCCTTTGGGCAGCATCAAAACCTTTTCCAAAATAGTTGCAGGCTCCGGGATAAAACCAAATGCCAGAAAGTATATTTTCCAATCTGGATTTTCCTGGTTGATGCCAATTTTTCGGAAAGCCCGGATTTCCGAAGCAAATAAAAGCTCGCGGTTTTTGATCTGATAGTAGAGTGGTTTTATTCCGCTTTGATCCCGAACCAGAAAAACTTTTTGCAAACGTTTATCAAATAAAGCAAAAGCGAACATGCCGTTAAACTGATCAAAAGCAGCAACTCCCCAGTGTGCATAAGCAAACAAAATTACTTCCGTATCTGATTGATTTTTAAATTGATAGCCAATATTTTGCAACTCAGCTTTGATAACTTGATAATTATAAATTTCCCCGTTAAAAGTGATGGTGTAATTACCGGTTACGTCTGTCATCGGTTGGGCACCATCCGCAGAAAGATCAATCAAAGCCAGCCGGCGATGGCCGAAGCAGATACTGTTTTTATCATCTAAAAATTGCCCTTCGCCATCGGGGCCGCCGCGTTGCATGGACAAAGTCATGTTAGCAACCTGACTGCGTTTTTCAGCAGCATTCGTATTTAAGGAAACCTGTCCTGCAATCCGGCACATATTTTTCTGCGTTTTTTATACAGCTTCGCTCTGTCAGTTACAACTGTGCTTGTAACTTATTGATAATTTGATATTTATGTTTATTAAAGCCTGTCTACTAAAGCTGCCGAAGCATTGATCAGGATGGACTGCCCCAAGTTTTCCAACCGGATAACCAGTTGCTTTTGCGATTTATAGCTCACCATTTCTCCCATCATGCCAATCAGCGGCCCGGCTTTAATCACTACTTTTTCCCCTGGTGCAATATGTTCGGCCGTTACTTCCAGTTCCAAATCAGAGGTTAAAAGCAGCTGGATTTCATTAATCTGCTGCTCTGGCATATCCGCGATCCGGCCGGATTGATACAGGAAACGGACAACGCCTTTCGTCATCAGAACTTCTGTTTGCTGTTTTTGCGTAATGCGGACAAACAGGTACGATTGAAAAAGCGGTTCGGAAACCCATTTTTTACGGTCGCTCCATTGTTTCAATGTTTTTTGAAGGGGAAGATAAACTTCAATCCCTTTTTGTTGCAGCAATTCGAAGGCCTGTTTTTCAGCTCTCGATCGCGTATAAACCGGGTACCATTTCGGTGATACTTCTTTTAGCATGGTTTTTTTATAACGAATTTTAATTGATCCAACGATGCAGTTTCCACCATTTTGGCGAGCTGTTGTCGTTATGATATTCGGAACCTAAATAACCATTATAATCTGTGTAATAATAATTGCCGCTTTGATTTTTGTTGCCGGAGGTATAAATCCGCGAATGAAATTTTTCTTCTTCGTAAGCATTCAACAAAATAACCGTGTTGGCCAGGTTGTATTTATCCACCAGCTGACCGGGGATTTCGGCTGCATGAAAGGAAGATTTCCCGGCCCGGATTACAAAAATGTTAATGTCGCTGCGGCGGATCACCGGGATCGAATCCGAAACCAAACCAACAGGTGCTGTATCAATCATGATGATGTCGTACTTCTTTTGCAGCTCTAAAATCAGTTTTTCCATGTTTGGATGATGCAGCAACTCGGATGGGTTTGGCGGAACCGGACCAGATGCAATGAAATCAACATTGGGCTGGCTGGTAGATGTAATAATCTCATTTGCAGTAGCCTGATTGGCCAGAAAACTGCTTAATCCAACCAGATTATTATGTTGAAAAACGTGGTGCAGTTTAGATCGGCGCAAATCCGCAGCAATTAAAACTACTTTTTTATCGATCAAACCCAACGTGCTGGCCAAGTTTACAGCGATGAAAGATTTGCCTTCGCCGGCCACTTCCGAAGTAATACAAATGACCTTATTTTTTTTATCAGCAGCCATAAAACTCAGGTTGGTTCGTACGGCACGCACCGATTCTGCAAAAATAGATTTGGGTTTGGCCTGCGATAAGATTTCGGTATTGTTTTCGTCCAGCTTGTAAGGAAATTTCCGGATCATACCGATCACAGGAATATTGGTCAGGCTTT
>JBPBPL010000049.1:0-48485 GCA_050954285.1 Janthinobacterium lividum
CAATCTTCGGTCTAAAACTACACGTTTTGGTTGTTTAGCATCAGGTTGATAACGATTATTCAATTGCGGGTCATCAGCTGCTGCCGTATTTTTCCCAATTAAAATGGCATCTTCCTCGCTGCGCCACTGATGTACCAGGGGTTTGGAAAGCGGATCGGAAATCCATTTTTTACGGCCGTCTTCTGGTGCAAAAAAGCGATCCGCAGTTTCGGCCCATTTTAAAATAATATAAGGCCGCTGTTTTAAAACACGGGTAAAAAAGCGTTTGTTTAAGTCGAGGCATTCAGCTTCCAATACATTTTCAACTACTTCGATACCGGCATTTCGCAGCTTTTCAATTCCTTTTCCGTCTACCTGCACAAAAGGATCACGGCAGCCAACCACCACTTTCGGAATTTGATGTTGGATGATCAGATCAGCACAAGGCGGCGTTTTGCCATAATGGGCGCAAGGTTCCAGCGAAACATAAATGGTAGCTTCTTTCAACAAATCCGCAGCGTTTTCATGCTGACTAAATACTGCTTTTATGGCATTAACTTCGGCGTGCGGCTTTCCGTATTTCTGGTGATAGCCTTCGCCGATAATTTTATCCTGATGCACCACCACCGCACCAACCATCGGGTTCGGACTAACAAAACCAGCTCCCAAAGCAGCCAGTTCCAAACATCGGTGCATGTATTTTTCGTGATCCATGTTGCAAAAGTAGCTTTTTCCGTTCTTTGCCGAATGAAAACTGTTGGTGAAGCACGCATCTGGCTGAAAGAAAAACTGAAAAATTTATTTTCTGCGGAGGAGTTGCCCCAACTACGATTTTTGATTATGCATACCATCACTGGCCTATCTCAAACACAAATCCACGCTTTCCCGGAAAAAGAACTTTCAGATCAACAAACTGCAATGCTTCTTTTATCGGTAAAAAAACTGGAAACCGGTATGCCCGTTCAGTATGCTTTAGGTGAAGCTGATTTTTTTGAACTAAAGTTTAAAGTCGATCCTTCAGTACTGATTCCGCGGCCGGAAACAGAAGAACTGGTTGCTTGGGTTTTAGAACAGAAGCGGATTTGGGAGCGTGTAAAGGATGCAAAAATACTTGATATAGGTACCGGCAGCGGTTGCATCCCGGTTGCCCTCAAAAAAAACTGGCCCGAAGCTGCGGTTTTTGGTTTAGATGTTTCTACGGAAGCTTTGCATATCGCCCAAAAAAACGCTTTGCAAAATCAAGTTGAAATTGGTTTTTTTAAGCAGGATATTTTAAATTTTTACCCGATAAAAGAAGCATCTGCCTATTCCATCATCGTTAGCAACCCACCCTACATTGTTCCATCAGAGCAAAAATTAATGCAGGCCAATGTGCTTGATTTTGAACCGCACCTAGCTTTGTTTGTGCCGGAAGCAGATCCGCTGCTTTTTTATCGTGCCATTTCGGATTATGCTTTCAGTTCTCTGGCAGCAAAAGGTTTGTTGTTTTTCGAAATCAATCCCAAGTTTCATTCAGCAGTGTTGCAGCTTTTGCAGGAAAAAGGTTTTGTTGAGATCACCGTTAAGCAGGATTTTGGTGGAAAAATCCGGATGGTCAGGGCTTTAAAGCCTTAATACGCGATACTGTTTTTATCGGCATAAAAATAGTATCAACGTTAGGGTCAGATTAAAATCGTGTTAATTAATAAACTAAGCTCATACAAACTTCTCATTATTATTTTTGTAAGTTAACTAAACAAAAAAATAATGGTAGGAAACGCACTGGGTAACCTGGATATAATCAAACGAGAAAAGGCTGAACGTTCTAAAAAAATATTTCAGGATAGAAAAAGAACCAATATTTTAAAAACATACGAACAGCAGCTGATTTCCTTTTTGGTTAAAAGAACCCCGCTGTTTATCACTTCCAATACGCTCACTTTTATTGGTTTTATAGGTAGTGTACTGGTTTTTATTGGCTTTTTGTTGGCTACGTACCTCAACAGAAATTACCTTTTGCTGGGCGTGCTTGGGTTTGCCATCAACTGGTATGGCGATTCGCTGGATGGCCGGATTGCTTATTACCGCAACATTCCGCGCAAATGGTTCGGTTTTGCCCTGGATATCATTATGGATTGGATCGCAACCGTTTTTATTGGTTTAGGCTACATAGTTTATGCTAAAGAAGAACTGGAACTGGTTGCGTTTCTGTTTGTAGTTTTGTATGGCTGGGCAATGATTATTTCCCAGATACGTTATAAAATTACCGATAATTATACCATTGATGCTGGTTTGCTTGGACCAACAGAAATCCGGATCATCCTTTCTCTGGTGTTGGTGCTGGAAGTTATTTTTAAAGATTCTATCCAGTTTTTTGCTATTGCCATGTGTGCTGCGCTTTTTATAATCAATTGTGTAGACACCCGAAGTCTTTTGAAGCTTGGCGACGAGCGGGATCGAAAAGAATATGAATTGAAAAAGATGTAATTCCGTGATCAGGAAACCAGTTTTTAAGTTCGCCAAAGCGCAGTTATCAGCTTTTTTAGGTGGAATGCTGGATTATGGGGTGATGATTGCCTGCACCGAGTTGCTGCATATTCATTATACTATATCCATTATCATCAGTGGCACAATTGGTGCAGTTTTAAATTTTACACTCAACCGGTACTGGTCATTTCGTGATCAGCAATCTGATAAAGCTCCGATTGGTTCACAGCTGGGAAAGTTTTGTTTGATGGTGGCCGGAAGTGTTTTACTCAAAGCTTTTGGAACGTATGTTTTAACCAACTGGCTCAAATTGGATTACCGCATCAGCCGTATTGTGATCGATATTATTGTATCGCTTGGGTTCAATTATGTGTTGCAAAATTATTGGGTTTTCGGGAAGAAATCATTTTAAGCTGAATTTCTGTTTCATTAGGTTATGCTGTTTTTATCAACCTAAAACTGGGGATCAGTTATAAAAATTTTCACCCCAAATTTATACCGATAAAAACAGCATCCATAAAAAAGCCAAACCCCGGGCGGGATTTGGCTAATCAACATATTCAAGTTTATAAAGTATAAGTTAGTTTGGCAAATACAAAACGTCCGTTAAAACCAAATTGCTGTGCAGTAATAGGATAGCGGAAACGGCCAAAGTTGGTATTGTCATTTGCAGAAAACGTAGTTGTGTTTGTTGAAACGTTGTTTGGGTCGATGTTTAGTTTATCAGGATAAATATCAAATAAATTGTTTACGCCAACTGATAAATCCAATTGTTTGATCAACTTGTAGCCAACAGTTGCATCTGTAACCCATTTTGCCGAAAACGTTTGATCGCGGATGGCATCGGGGGTGGTGTAATAAGCAAAAGTTTCTCCAAAACGAACAGTTCTTAAAGAAGCATTGAAGCGGTTCACATTGTAAGTTGCGCTTAAATTGATTTTACTTTTTGGGATGGCTCCTTCAAAACGGGCGCGTTCCTGGCGGTTGAATAAAATGGTAGTTAAAGCAGCACTGGAACCGATTACGTTGGAAGTTTGTACGCTGGTAACCGTAGTTTTATTGAAGTTGGCTGCAGCAGCAAGTGTTAAATTGCTGTTTCCGCCCAAAGCAATCCGATCAGACAAAACTACGTCCAAACCACGTGTTGTAGTACCGATAGCATTGGTAAAAAATTGCACTGCACCAATTTGCTGCAAAGGATCAACAGGATTTAAAATTGCTGCCACTGCTGCATTGCTACGGCTAAACTGGCTGGATAAAACGATACGGTCTTTGATATCGATTTGATAAGCATCAACCGTGAAAGTGAACGTTTTCAAAGCTTTTCCGGCCAAACCCAGGCTGTAAGACATAGAAGTTTCCGGTTTTAACCTGCCCACACCAAACTGTCTTACAACATCACTTTGATTATTAACTGTTAAAACCTGTAGCGGTACACCATTTGTAAATTGTGTACTCACGTTGTTAAAATAAAACTGAGCAAGGGAAGGGGCACGGAAGCCGGTTTCGATAGAACCTCTGATAGAAATATCATTAACTACTTTTACACGGCCTGTAAATTTGTAGGAAAAGTTAGAACCAAAATCGCTGAAATGCTCGTATCGGCCGGCAGCTTCCACCAAAATACGCGGACCAAATTCTGCTTCTAAATCTGCATAAGCTGCAGCACTGTTACGCGTAGCATCAGTAGCGTTGGACGGCTGGAAACCGGGAAAAACTTGTGCGCCAGCTGCAGCAGCGGTTGTGGGAGTTAAATAACGACCGGGAATATTGGCAGATGGCTGGCCAAAGGAGTATGAAAGTTCATCGCCAGCTTTGATCTGGAAGTTTTCTATCCGAAGTTCTGCACCGTAAGCCGTGTTTAAAGAACTTAAAATACCATCAAAATTGTATTTTCTGGAAACATCCAGGTTGGTTGTATTTTGGTTGAAAGCTTGTGTACCGGCATTAAAACTTTTCGGACTTGTACCCAATGGAAGCGAAGCATTAAGGGAATTGGTTACACCAAAATTTAAGGAATTTCTGCCGAAAGTATTGCTCAAATCATAATTCCATTGGCCAAATTTGCCTTTTACGCCACCGCTGATAGAAATATCATAAATATCAGTTGTGATATGTGGCAAAAAACCGTTTGGATAATAACCCAAATCGATTTGGGTAGCAGCACCCGGAATACGGTAATTGCCGGAAGAAAGCCCGTTTTTATAGTTGAAACCTGTTGCCAGATAAATATCTGCATGGTTGCCGATGGCATACTGTGCATTTCCAAAAAAACCATAATTTTTCATGGCCGAGTTGCCTACAACCATATCGTTGCGGTCAAAACCGGCAGCAGCAGCTTTGGCATCATCGTTTGCTTTAACGGTAGCATAACGTGCTGCAAAAGCAGCCGCCGTTTCGCCGCTTGCCTGGCTGATCACACCGCCGGAGTTTCCATTGTATATTAATGGGCGCGTATCTGTTCCGGTACGATTCGTTGCACCACGATCCTGGTATTGGCCAGCCAGATTTACAAAACCTTTTCCGTTCAAATCCCAGCCTTTACTTGCATCCACTTCAAAAGTTTTTCCGTCATAAAAGTTACGACCAAGCGTATGTGAAGCAGACTGGCCATATAAAGTAGAAATATTTAAAGGTGTATTTTTCTTTAATACAATATTAATTACACCTGCAATTGCATCAGAACCATACTGGGCAGAAGCACCATCGCGCAGCACCTCAATATGATCGATGGCAGAAACAGGAATGGCGTTTAAATCTGTTCCAACAGACCCACGGCCAACACTTCCGTTGATATTTACCAAAGCAGAAGTATGCTGGCGTTTGCCATTAATTAAAACTAAAACCTGGTCAGGGCCAAGTCCACGCAACGAAGCCGGATCAATGTGATCGGTTCCATCGGTTACTGTTTGCCGGTTGGAACTAAATGAAGGCGCCACATAATTCAGGATCTGGGTGATATCTGTTTGTGCAAAACTCCGCATTTCCCGTGCTGAAATCACATCCACCGGAACAGGCGTTTCGATATTGGTACGCGGAATAGCCGAACGGGAACCGGTAACAACCACTTCATTCAAAGCAGAACCGGATATTTTCAGGCTAAAATTTTGTGTAACCGTTGCCGAATTAACAGTTACTGTAGAATTGATGGTTTCATAACCAATAAAAGATACTTTAACCTGATGCGTTCCTTTGGCTAATTTCAAAAAATATTCGCCGTTCGGGCCGGTTGCTGTGCCAATAGAAGTGCCCGGAACCATAATGCTTACGCCTGGAAGCGTACTTCCGTTGGCCGCATCCGTAACTTTACCCCGAATGCCTTGGGCCAGTAAAGCAGAGGTGGTGAAGAAAAAAATTAAAACTGGTAGTAGTTTTTTGTAAAAAATGTTCATATAGTTCTGATTTTAGATTTTAAAAGCAGAAATATATGTCAAATTTTTGTTACGATGAAATAAAATTTAATTATACTATAAAAAATGAATTTTAACTCATTTATTAATCGTTATTTATATTATTTGTTGCAAAAAATTAAAATTATTGTCCTAAGCTTTTAAAAATTGTTTCTTGATCTTCCTGCGTAACAGTTAAATCGCCTTCAAAAGAAAAAGTATTGCTTTTTTTATCAACTAATAATATGCCGATGGGCAAAAATACTGGTTCTTGCTTGATAGATTGCAAATCGTACTCTGTTTCTCCGTTTGGATTTACGTCTTGCCAACGATTGTCATCAATTTCATAAATAAAATACCTGATTTGGTCAACATTTATAGCTTGCTGCTGATTTTCCGAAATCAATTTTAGTCGGACTAATCGATCGTGAGAGATTTGTATCGGAGAACTTTCCATTTTTAACTTGATAAGTGTGATTAATTTGTATCGATACTATTTTTATCCCTATAAAAACAGTATCGCGGCTAATTTAGCAATATTGATTGTTTTGATAACTTTGGAAGGTTAATTCTGCATGACTATACACGAAATCTTACAGCAATACTGGAAACACCAAAACTTCAGGCCAATGCAAGAGGCTATTATACAGTCTGTTTTGGGCGGCCATGATACCTTGGCTTTATTGCCAACCGGCGGCGGCAAATCAGTTTGTTTCCAGGTGCCGGCTTTAGCTAAAGAAGGCATTTGTATCGTGGTTTCCCCGTTGATTGCGCTGATGAAAGATCAGGTAGAAAACCTGCAGGCTAAAGGTATCGAAGCCATCAGCATCGTTTCTGGAATGGGTAGGCGGGAAGTGGATATTGCGCTGGATAACTGCATTTACGGTGAAATCAAATTCTTGTATTTATCACCCGAAAGATTACTTTCCGAACTGGTTCGTGAGCGCATCCGCTACATGAACGTGAATCTTTTTGCGGTAGATGAAGCACATTGTATCTCACAATGGGGATACGATTTCCGGCCGTCTTATTTGCATCTGGCCGATCTCAGGGAGCTGCATCCCGATGTGCCGGTGCTGGCTTTAACGGCTACCGCTACGGCACAGGTTCGGGAGGATATTCAGCAAAAATTGTGCTTTAAAAACAGCAACGTTTTTCAGCAAAGCTTTGAGCGGCAAAATTTAAGCTACGTGGTACAGCAGGACGAAAATAAACTGCGCAAAATGCTGGCCGTAATTCAGGGCGTACCGGGTAGCGGTTTGGTTTATGTGCGTAGCAGGAAAGAAACCTTCGAAATTGCCAAATACCTGAACCAGCACCATATTATTGCAGATTATTATCATGCTGGCTTAACCGCCGAGGAACGTTCTATCAAACAGGAAAACTGGAAAAATAATGACGTTCGGGTAATCGTGGCCACCAACGCTTTCGGAATGGGAATTGATAAGCCAGATGTCAGATTCGTTATCCATAAAGATGTGCCCGAAAGCCTGGAGGCATATTACCAGGAAGCGGGCAGGGCCGGGCGCGATAGTGAGAAAGCGTACACAGTTTTATTGTACACTAAAAGCGACCGACTGCAGCTGGAGAAAAAGTTTGAACTGAGTTTTCCTTCGGTAGATGAGATCAAAAAAATATATCATTACTTGGGCAACTATACGCAACTGGCTTATGGCGCGGGCGAAGGTTTAAGTTTTGAGCTGGATCTGGGTGCTTTTTGTACGCAGTTTAAACTTGATCCTATCAAAACATTAAACGCCATGAAGTTTCTGGAGCGGGATGAATATGTGGCTTTTACCGAAAGTGTTTTTTTGCCGGCCCGTTTTCGTTTTGAGGTTGGTAATGAGGATTTGTACCGGTTTCAGATCGAAAACGAAGCGTATGATCATTTTATCAAAACTCTGCTGCGCACTTATGGCGGCTCTTTTGAAAATTACGTTCGCATACGGGAGCTGGACATTGCACATCGTTTAAACCAAAGTGTACAACAGATCATCGCACAGCTGAAATTTCTGGAAGAACGCGGAATTTTAAGTTATCTGCCGCAAACGGATCAACCCCAAATTACTTTTACCAAACCACGGCAGGATAACCTGCATTTAATGATCGACCGTAAATTTCTGGAAGACCGGAAGCAGGTTTATCACCAAAAAATGGAAGCTGTTTTTACATATGCCGAAAGCTGGCAGTGCCGCAGCCGCATGTTGCTGGCTTATTTGGATGAGCCGGATGCACCGGTTTGCGGCCATTGTGATGTGTGCTTAGAAAATAAACGACAGGAAAGGGCAACTGAAATTTTTGACCGGATTGAGCAGCAAATCCTGGATCAGCTTTCTGTGCAAAGCCGTGCAGCCGAAGACTTGATACCAGCGATCAGAACCGGCCGTGAAAAAGAAAAAATTGAAACCATCCGCCGTTTGCTGGATGCAGGAAAAATCAAATCCGACGGCGAAAAATATTATCTTTAGAAAAATTTTTACCAGATTGATACTTCTTTTATCGGTATAAATTCCTTCAACTTTACCCAATTTTATCATGAAAAAACAACCGATACTTCTTTTATCAGCTTTATTTTTAGTTTCCTCTATTGTGGTTTCCTGCAAAAGTTCCTGCGAAAAAGGATCAGGCAAGGTAGCTTCCGAAGACCGTAAATTAGATGCTTTTACTAAAATTACTACCTCAGGCAATTTTAAAATTGTGCTGAAGCAAGGCCCGGCAGCGGTAAAAGTTACTGCTGATGATAATTTACTTAAAATTGTGGAGACAGAGGTAAGTGGTAATGAGCTGAAAGTCAGTGCTAAAAATGATGTATGCGATGATAAAATGATGGAATTGGATATTACCAATCCGGATTTTCAGGCAGTAAAATCTTCTGGTAAGCTGGATCTGAGTTCGGATGGAAAACTCAACATTAAAGATTTTGATATGGAACTGGCCGGAATTGCCAAAATAAATCTGGACATGACGGCGGCAAACGTAAAAACACTGGCAAATGGTTCGGCAGAAATTAATTTAAAAGGACAGGCAACAGCCAATAATGTTACCTTAAATGGAAGTTCAAACCTGAATGCGCTGGATTTTGTGGTAGCCAGTTACCACATAGAAACTCGTGGCGATGCGCATTGTAAAGTAAACGTTTTGAGCGAGTTGAATGTAAATGTGAGCGGCGCAGGTGATGTGCAATACAAGGGAAATCCGGCAAAAATCAACAATGAAAACTCTGGTGCAACAAGTATTAAAAAAATACAATAATTGTTGGATGCTTCTTTTACCGGTCAATTTTACGGTGTTGAAGTAATCGGGTTTTAACCCAAAATCTTAATTTTTCTTTCCTGCCGATCTATGATTTTTCCTGCAATTTTGCCGTAAGCCAAAACTGGTGCTGCCAGGTAAGAGATGCGTTTTTTCATGGCGCGGTAATTATCATCTATAAAACCATTCCAGTTGGCAGCATTTAAATGTGTGCGCCCAAAAGAAATATTAGGCTCATGCATTTGTGTGGAGTGCCACCAGCCAGTCGGAAAAAATATTGATTCGCCTTCGTAAAGCGTAACTTTTGTTGGTTTTGCGTTTTTAAATAAAGGATATTTTTCAAAGTCTGGGTTGAAAATATCGATCCATGAAAAATTCGGATTTTCTATGCTGGGATACATAAACGGCGTTTGATCAGGCGAGTACAAAATGAAATCTTTAGAGCCGTACAACTGTGTAATCTGTGTGTGCAGGCTCAATGCATCTACATGCAGAAAGGGAAACGAGGAACCTTTTCCGCCGAAAAATATCTCATAAGGTGTAGTGCCGTGCAATAAAATCTGAGGCAGCAGCGGATGGTTGATCCTGTCGGATTTGCTGTAAAGAAATTCCGGCTGGAAATATGGCAGCAGCTCAGGGAAGTATTTTTTTAAGTTGAAATTAAAGGGGTAAGGTGCCTTCTTTTCAGGATTTCCGGCCAAAATCATATCAATCACCTCAGCCATTTTATACGTTGCACCACCAATCTCCTTAGTTACTTCACCATAATTTTCTTTAAAAAACTGGAAGGTAAATTTGCGGTTCGCTTTCCAGTTGATGGTCGCATCTTTAATCACCACCGGAATGGAAGGTTCAATATATTTTTCAATCAGTTCTTGCCGGCTGAGGTTGCTTCTTTTATCGATGAAAAAATGAGTTGCTTCTGATGTAGTAAAACTGGGGTTTACGGTCATGACTGAATGATTGTCTGCTGATAGTTAGTTCAGCAAATAAATCATTACGATAAACCGGTTATTTTAGATACAAGCTTTTAATTGACAAAATCAACATAAAAAAACTCCAAATGAATTTAAAGTGATATAATTCATTCGGAGCTTTAAAAGAAAAGATGGCGTTAATTCCGCATATTGCTGTATTGCAGCGGCTGGCCAAAATCCTCGCCTCGGCAAAGGGAAATTACCGCTTGCAGATCATCGATTTTTTTGGCTGTAACGCGCACCTGATCGTCCATAATGGCGGCCTGCACTTTTAGCCCGCTGTCTTTTATTTTCTTCACAATTTTTTTGGCAGCTTCTTTATCAATGCCTTCCACAATTTTAATTTCTTTGCGAATCATGTTGCCCGAAGCGTATTCCTCTTTGCCAAAATCCATGGCATTTGGGTCCAAGCCTTGTTTTATCATCCGGCTGATGATCGAATCCTGAATGGCTTTCAAACGCATGTCGTTTTCGGTTACAATGGTTACTTCGTTGGTTTTTTTATCCAGCTCTACAGTGCTTTTAGAATCATTAAAATCAAAACGGTTCAGGATTTCTTTTTTGGCATTATTGATGGCATTATCTAAAGTTTGCGCATCGATTTTGCTGATGATATCGAAAGAAGGCATAATTTATTGTTTTATTATTAATGAATTGGATTTTATCTGATAGCTTTATCAGAAATAAATGTTTGGCGGCAATTTAAGACAATATCAGAAACTTTACGACCTCTCACCACGCTTATCATACTACAAACAACGCAATGAAAAAGAAAGAAAAATCAAAAGTAAAAAACAAAGACCTGGAAAAAAGCATAACGGATAAATTTATGGAAGCCGTAAAAGGACTGGGCCACGATACAGATAAATTGAAAAAAGAAATTTCCAAAGCTGGTAAATCTGTATCGCAAAAAATAGATTCAGCCTTAAAAAAAGCACAAAAAGCAGAAGCCAAAGCTGCCGGGCAAAAAGATAAACCGGCCACAAAATCAGCCAAAACCAAAGATGTTAAAGTAGATAAAGTACTGTCTAAAGCAAGCAAAGCATCTGCAAAAACCTCTGCTATTTCCAGTCGTTCGGTAGCAAAACCAGTGGTTCCTGCAATCGATAAATCGCTTACCACACCTGCCGAAAAACCAGTGGTAAAAGAAGCATCAGCACCAGAGCCGGCAAAGCGTACACGTGCACCGCGCCGTAAAAAAGAAGAAATTGAAGCGCAGGAAAATGCCAAAAAAGAGGCGGTAAAAGAAGTATCTACACCTGCGAAACGTACCCGCGCGCCACGTAAACCAAAAGCGGTAACTAAGGATGAAATTATCCCGGCAGAAGTAACCGGCTCTGAAGTTGACCGCTAAACCTGAAATATTTTTATTGTTGATTTGTTGAGGCCTAATTAACAATCAGGTACCCATTTTTACATTCCTGGCACAACCTTCCGGGAACTTTTTGTTGTTAATGTGCTATGAATCCCAAACATATTCCTTTAACCAACCGCGAAATCAGTTGGCTGTATTTTAATGACCGTGTGTTGCAGGAAGCTGCCGATGAAGCCGTTCCTTTGATTGAAAGAGTGCGTTTTCTGGCTATATTTTCTTCCAACATGGACGAATTTTACCGTGTTCGGGTAGCAACTTTGAATCGTTTAGCTAATCTGAATGAAAAGGCCAAGGAAATTCTGGGTTACAATCCGCGCAAAGTTTTAAGCCAGATTAAAAACCTGGTGATTAAAGAGGAGAAAAAATTCAATAATCTGTATGAAAATATCATCCTGAAAAAACTGGCCGAAGAAAAAATTTTCATTCTGGATGACAAGCAGTTAAACGTGGCACGCGGCGCTTTTGTGAAAAGTTATTTTCGGGAAAAGTTACTTTCCAACGTTGTTCCGATCATGCTGAACAAGCAAATGCCGATTCCCGAATTGAAAAATCAGGCACTTTATTTCTTCGTGAGGTTGAGCAAAACAGATCAGGAAAGCAATGCCAGGCTGGCGATGATTGAGGTTCCCGAAAGCATGTCGCGCTTTTTGGTTTTGCCGGAAACCAATCAGCTTAAATTCATCATTTTGCTGGATGATATTATCCGCTACTGCCTGGATGATATTTTCTTCATTTTTGATTACGATGTGATTGAAGCTTATTCCATCCAGCTCACACGTGATGCGGAGTTAGATCTGGATAAAGAAGTGAGCGAAAAGTTTATCGAGTCGCTTTCCAAAAGCCTGCAAAAACGAAAAAAAGGTAAACCAATGCGTATGCTGTACGATACGGAAATGCCGCTCGATATGCTTTCCTATCTGGTGCGCAAAATGCAGCTCACGGCAGATAGCTTGATTCCGGGCAGCCGCTACCACAACTTTAAAGATTTTATTAAGTTTCCAAATGTTGGCCGGCCGGAACTGGAATATCCTAAACTTCCATCGCTGCAAGTTCCGCATTTGTCTTTTGGTAAAAGTTTGCTGGGCATGATCAGCAAGCGGGATTTTTTGATCAGCACGCCTTATCAGTCTTTCGATTATATCATCCATTTTTTGCGGGAAGCAGCAATTGATCCTAATGTGAAAGAAATCAGCATTACTTTATATCGGCTGGCAGAAAATTCACGAATTATAAACGCTTTAATTAATGCGGCAAAAAATGGAAAAGTTGTCCATTGCCTGGTCGAACTGAAGGCGCGTTTTGATGAACAGGCTAATATTTTCTGGAGCCGGCGGCTGGAAGAAGAAGGCGTAAAAGTGATTTACGGCGTTTCGGGCTATAAAGTACACTCTAAAATTTGTTTGGTAAAGCGCCTGGAAAACAAGAAAATCGCTTATTATGCCTGTTTATCTACCGGAAATTTTAATGAAAAAACAGCAAAAATTTATGCAGATCATACACTACTGACGGCCAATAAAAAGATCACTCTAAGTTTGGTGGAAATTTTTGATGCGCTGCAAAAAAACACGGTTCCGCAGGGAATCAAAAATCTGCTGGTTTCTCCGATTGATTCGCGGCAGTTGCTTTATAAACTGATAGACCGCGAAATTTCCAATGCTAAAAAAAGCATTCCTGCTTATATCATTCTGAAAATGAATAGCTTGGCAGATGAGGAAATGATAGGTTATCTATATAAGGCCAGTAATGCCGGGGTTAAAATCAAGCTGATCATCCGTGGTATGTGCTGTTTGGTGCCAGGCGTAAAAGGTTACAGCGAAAATATTGAAGTGATCAGTATTGTAGATAAATATCTGGAACATGCCCGCGTTTATATTTTTGCCGATGGCGGAAAAGAACAGATTTTCCTGACTTCTTCCGATCTGATGACCCGCAACCTGGATCATCGCGTGGAAGTTGGTTTTCCGATTTTGGAGAAAAACCTCAAACAGGAAATTATGGATATGATCAATATTCAGCTTCATGACAACACAAAATCAAGGGAAATAAACAGCTTGAACAATAACCGGTATCACAAAACGGATGACAAGAACAAAATCCGGTCACAATTTGACATTTACAATTATTTAAAACAGAAAAAATAATATTTTGAGATACGCTGCTATTGATATTGGTTCCAACGCGATCCGGCTGCTGATTGCTGATATAACGGAGGCTGCTGATCCGGTTACTTTCAAAAAAAATACGCTCATCCGTGTGCCGTTGCGTTTGGGCGATGATGCTTTTATCGACCGAAAAATCTCCCCGAAAAAAGTAGAAAACTTGGTGAAAACGATGTCAGCTTTCAAAAACCTGATGGATGTTTATGGCGTAACCAAATATCTTGCCTGTGCCACTTCGGCCATGCGCGAAGCTGCAAACGGAGAGGAAATTGTTCGGCAGGTAAAGGAACAAGCTGGGATTGATTTAGAAATTGTTGCCGGCCAGCTCGAAGCCAACATTATTTACGCTAGTCATTTTGAGGAGAAGCTGGACCGGAAAAAGAATTATCTCTACATTGATGTGGGCGGCGGCAGTACCGAATTATCATTCTTTTCGGATGGAGTTTTGGTGGCATCACAATCTTTTAATATTGGTACCATCCGCATTCTGGATAATCAGGATAAAACTGAAACCTGGAAAGAAATGGAGCAGTTTCTATCGGCCAAAACCAAATCTTACAAAGATATTACGGGTATCGGAACTGGAGGAAACATCAATAAACTATTCAAATTATCGGAAGAAAAAGAAGGAAAACCGCTTACTTTTAATAAGTTAAAAAGTTTGCATCATCATTTAAGTTCTTATTCTTTAAAAGATCGTATTCAGGTTCTGGGTTTGAATAATGACCGTGCCGATGTAATTATTCCGGCTGCGTTGATCTTTATTACCGTCATGAGATCAGCCGGTGTAAAGAATATTTTTGTGCCAAAAGTGGGCATGGTAGATGGAATTATTCAGTTACTAATCGAAGAAAACTTAAAATAGCGATGCTTCTTTTAGCACATAAAAATTGATGAAGAAAAAAATTGTAGTGGCCATAACCGGTGCCAGCGGTTCTATTTATGCCAAATTATTGCTGGAGAAATTGCAGGTTTTGCAAGATCAGATTGAGGAAGTTGGCATTGTAATGTCTGACAATGCCCGCGACGTGTGGAAGTTTGAACTTGATGACGAAAGCTATCAGAATCTGCCTTTTAAAATTTACAGCAAAGCTGATTTCTGGGCGCCTTTTGCTTCCGGTTCTGCGCGTTTTGATACGATGATTATTGTGCCTTGTTCAATGGGAACTTTGGGCAGGATTGCAGCCGGAATTTCTAACGATCTAACAACGAGAGCCGCGGATGTGATTCTGAAAGAACGCCGCAAACTGATTTTAGTGGCGCGCGATACACCTTTGAACCTGATTCATATCCGCAACATGCAAACCATTACCGAAGCTGGCGGCATTATATGCCCGGCAGTTCCTTCGTTTTACAGTCGCCCGAAAACCATTGAAGAAGTGGCGATGACGGTAATAAACCGGATTATTGACTTGGCAGGATTAGAACACGAAACTTATCGCTGGAGTGAAGTGGAAAAGTAGGCAGCTTCCGTTTTGATAATCGCCTGACCATTCAGCATACTTCTTTTACCCTATATTTTTTATCTTTGCGGCCACGCCATGAACAGAAAAGTTGCTTTTTATACGCTTGGTTGCAAGCTCAATTATTCAGAAACTTCTGCTATAGGAAGACAGTTTAAACAAGCTGATTATGAAGTGGTTAATTTTACTGATCAAGCAGATGTTTATGTAATCAATACTTGCTCGGTGACCGAAAATGCCGACCGCAAATGTAAAAAAGTAGTTAAAGAAGCTTTGAAAATTTCGCCAGCAGCTTATGTGGCAATTGTGGGTTGTTATGCGCAACTAAAGCCACAGGAAATTTCTGAAATTGAAGGTGTGGATTTGGTTTTGGGTGCTGCCGAAAAATTTCAATTGGTGCAGCACATCACCGATCTTACCAAAAATCCGAAAGCAATCATCTATAATCAGCCGGTAAAAGAAGCGAACCAGTTTATCCCGTCTTATTCTTTTGGTGATCGTACGCGTACATTTTTGAAAGTTCAGGATGGCTGCGATTATTCCTGTTCATTTTGTACCATTCCGATGGCCCGTGGGGCAAGCAGGAGCGATACGATCAGCAATGTAATTCGGCAGGCGCAGGAAATTGCTTTTTCCGGAGTGAAAGAAATTGTGCTAACCGGTGTTAATCTGGGTGATTTTGGGTTGATTGATGGCATTCGTCAATACAAATTTATTGATCTGATTCAGGCTTTAGATGAAGTGGAAGGCATTGATCGCATCCGTATTTCTTCCATCGAACCCAATTTACTGACGGACGAAATTATTGCCTTTGTGGCCGCTTCCAAACGGTTTGTGCCGCATTTTCATATTCCGCTGCAATCCGGTTCTAATAAAATTTTGAGTTTGATGCGCCGCCGTTACAAACGCGAATTGTATGTAGAACGCATCCGAAAAATTAAAGAACTGATGCCGGATTGCTGCATTGGTGTTGATGTAATTGTTGGTTTTCCGGGAGAAACACGCGAAGATTTTATTGATACTTATAATTTTCTGAACGAACTGCCGGTTTCCTATCTCCATGTTTTTACTTATTCTGAACGCGAAAATACACCTGCAACAGAACTATCCGGCGTTGTACCCGGTTCTACCCGTGCAGAACGGAGCAAAATGCTGCATATTTTATCCGGTAAAAAACGCAGGGCATTTTATGAATCACAGGTTGGCAGGTTTGCTGATGTGCTCTTTGAGCGTGAAACCAACGATGGTTTGATGCACGGTTTCACCCGAAATTATGTTAAAATCGAAACTGTTTACGATCCGTTGATGGTAAATGAAATCCGGCCGGTGCTTCTGACAGCCATTGCAGAATCCGGTGATATGGAAATTGAGGAAACAGCAGAAATTCTGGTTCATTAGTTTTATCTTCGCTCGAAACTGAGCCATACATGTTTCCAACCATTACAGATCTTATCCGGTATCTAACCGGCATCAATATTCCGCTTCCCATCCAAACGTTTGGTTTTTTTGTCGCGCTGGCTTTCATCGTTTCCTACTGGGCTTTTGAGCAGGAAATGAAGCGGAAAGAGAGGCTTGGCTACATTCATCCCTTTAAAAAAACGATTACGACCGGAGAACCAGCCTCTGTTTTAGAACTGACCGGCAACGCAATTTTTGGTTTTTTTCTGGGTTATAAACTGCTTGATGCTGTTTTTAACTACCAAATGTTGGTGGCTAACCCACAGGAATTTTTGCTTTCTACCCGTGGAAACTGGATTGGCGGAATCATTCTGGCCGCAGCTTTTGCCTATTGGGCTTATGTGGAAAAAAAGAAATCAGCTTTGCCTCAACCAAAAACCGAAGAAGTAACAGTGCACCCATACGAACTGATGGGCACGATGCTGGTTTGGGCAGCTTTCTGGGGATTTGCAGGTGCCAAATTATTCAATGGGCTTGAAAACTGGAACGAATTAATAAAAGATCCGGTTGGGATGATGATCGGTTTCAGCGGCTTAACTTTTTACGGCGGACTAATTTGCGGTGGTGCCGCAGTAATGTATATCGCCCATAAAAATGGCATTAAACTCATTCACATGGCCGATATTGGTTCGCCAGGAATGATGATCGCCTATGGCGTGGGCCGCATCGGTTGCCAGCTTTCCGGTGATGGCGACTGGGGAATTACCAATCTCGCCCCAAAACCAGGTTGGCTCAGCTGGGCACCGGATTGGGTTTGGGCCTTTCGTTTTCCACACAACGTAGGCGATGAAGGCGTGCAAATGCCGGATTGCGTAGGTCGGTTTTGCCATATTCTGCCGCAACCAGTTTACCCAACATCGTTATACGAATCTGTGGTTTGTATTGCACTATTTCTGTTTTTGTGGTGGCTCAGAAAATATATTAAAATACCGGGCATGATGTTCGGCATTTACCTCATCCTGAACGGTGCCGAAAGGTTTCTGATCGAACTGATTCGCGTAAACACCAAATACCACATTTTTGGTCTTGCTTTTACCCAGGCAGAATTTATATCAACTGTTTTGGTAATTTGGGGAACAATTATGATTGTCAGTGCTTTATCAAGGCAGAAAAGAAGTTTACAAACTGTTTAATGCCGATTCAAATCAAAAACCCAGCCGTTAAAAAACTACTCAAAAACGAGGTAGTTCGTTTCTTCCTTTCAACGGGTGTTGGCTTTCTGGTGGATGCCATTGTTTACTACTTCGTTTACCACTATATTTTTCTCAAAACGGTAACGATATTTGGTCTGGGGTTTTCCCGCGATGTTATTTCGCTCATCGTATCCTACAGTTGCTGCATCATCTGCAACTTTTTGCTTACCAAATATTTTGTTTTTGCGCATTCCAAGCTTTCCGCGCGAAGTCAGTTTCTGCGGTTTTTCATGGTTGCATTTGTTGGCTTTTTTGCCAATTTATTAATGTTGAGGCTGTTTGTTCGTGTGTTTAAAATGTACCCGCCGCTGGCCAGGGTAGTTGGTGCGTTGAGTTTAGGCGTGGCCAGTTATTTCGTCCATAAGTTTTTTTCATTCAACATTAAAAAAGGTTCAAAATGAATTTAGAGATATTGTGTCAGGAAGTAGTTTCGCTGGCTAAAGAAGCCGGTAATTTCATCCGGACAGAAGCCGGAAAATTTCGTGCCGACCGCATTGAATTTAAAGGATTGAACGATATGGTTTCTTATGTAGATAAAACTTCCGAGGAAATGATCGTGGCCAAATTGCAGCAGCTTTTGCCCGAAGCCGGTTTTATCACCGAGGAAAAAACAGTGGTAAAAACAGCATTGCAATACAATTGGGTGATCGATCCTTTGGATGGAACCACCAATTTTATTCACGGTTTACCTATTTATTCTGTAAGTATCGCCTTAAAAGAATATGAAGAACTGGTTTTAGGCGTGGTTTATGAGATCAATATGGATGAATGTTTTTATGCCTGGAAAGATGCGCCCGCATATCTGAACGGCAAAGAAATCCATGTTTCGGATAAACCAACCGTTGCAGATAGTCTGATTGCCACTGGTTTCCCCTATTACAATTTTGAGAAAGCAGATGTGTATATGGATCTGTTTAAAGATTTGATGAAAAGCTGCCACGGTTTGCGCCGTTTAGGTTCTGCCGCAGTGGATCTGGCTTACACCGCCTGCGGCCGTTTTGATGCTTATTACGAGTATAACCTAAACGATTACGATATGGCTGCCGGGATCATTATCGTCAAACAAGCAGGCGGTAAGGTTTTTGATTTTGCCGGAGGAGATGATATGTTGAACACTCGTGATGTGATTGCTACGAATGGGAAAGTTGGTAAGGAGTTGTTGGGGAAGATTCAGAAATATTTTTAAACTGCCAGCCGTTGTTGTTGATTAAAAAGTTCTATTCCTGTTGCGTCTGCGTATCGTTCATTAAGTCTTTCTCTAAGGTTGAAGAGCCTTCTTTCCGAAGAGTCAACAATTTGTGAAAATAAACATATTTGTACTTTGCCAATTTCTACTTTGTTTGCATTTTCAATTGATTGAATCGGCTGCACTTTTTCACTAAATGTTTCTCCAACTACGAAAGCGTTTATATATGGATTGCCTATTAGTATTCCGCAGTTCATAAAGTCTTCAACATATCCAACTGCTTGATTTCTTTCTTCTCTCCCAAGTTTAAATCCGCCGCGCTTTAACTCAATAATCAAAATTTTCTTTACCGCACTCAATCCATTTTCATGGTCAAAGTCGGTTGTTCCTGTTATTGAAAAGGTCGAATTTCCCATTACTACTATATCCGGGCGTTTCCTGTTATTGTTGAAAATATTCTTTTCTATTTTTTTACCAAAAACCCTTTCAACCGTAGTTTGAAGTTGATTATTAGAAGAATATTCTGGTGAGTCATATTCTGGTCCAAAAATCCATCTTGCACTTGCAACAAGCGGGTGTAGAACATGAAGTTCGTCAACGGTAGAGTCTTTAGCTAACTTTCTGATTGCTTCAATAACTAAAATTCTCTTGTCAATTTCATCGAGGACGGTTAAAGCATCTTTTATAGTCCAATTTTCAAGAAGTTTATTAAGTCCTTCAATGTCTTCGCTTGAAAGAGTGGAAAGCTTTATTAAGAGTTCGTTTCCACTTCTTGTTTTTTCAAGATTCAACACTGTTTCAACAGCTAAAGAAATAGATTCTTCTTTTGCAGTTGGATTTGAGATAGAAATATTTTCTATTGCTTCATTAAATTCATATTTCGCCAATGGGCTTAAATTATTGTATTGCTGTTTATATTGGTTTCTAATTTGGCGAGTTGTTTCTTCAATATTTTCTTTAGCAATTTTTAAAAACATCTTTTGAGCTTCTTCATTAATTGCTTCATATACCTCATCAAGTTTTTTATCTCTCTTGAACCCAGTCCAATCTTCTCGAATAAAATCTGCCAAATCAGTCGTCTCAACTACAATTGAGTATCGTTTAGCTTCTTTTGAACGACCATCTAAAACCATTACATTTCCTAATATCCATGATGGTTCTCCAACCAGTCGACCTCCTTGCCAAATTGCAATACCTTGATAAAGCGTTGACCTTCTAGATTTTTTAGAATCGATAAGACTTATTTGAAGTTTAACGTCGTCTATTTCAATTTGCACGGATTCTATTAATCCTTTATGTTCTTCAAGTTGGATTGTTTGCCTGTTAATTGAAACGATAAATTTTGGATCATGTAAAAATCTGGCAGAAATTACTTCAAGAATTGTATTAGGATTAGGTAAGTTTTTTTCAACAATTACTTCAAGTATAGTTCCTGCTTTAGTAGATTTCTTAAATGTCTCGGATTTAATAATGAATGGCTGTTTTTCACTTTTTGTTGTAAGTGTAAAAGTAGATTCTGTTCCATTTTTGTTTGTAATTACTTGATATTCATTATTAAAACAAAGTAATCCGTGTCTTCCTACTCCGTTACGACCATAAGGGTATCTTTTTAAGTCAACTCCTTTAGGAAAATCCACCATTTTACCTTGGTGTCTTAGTCGATTATAACTAAGCTTCATCCACCTATTATGAAATTCATCTTTTGTTAAACCTGAGCCATTGTCTTCAATAGTTAGTTTCTGTCCTTTTTCGCTAGGTATGAAAATATTTACTTGAGTTGCACCTGCGTCCCATGCATTTGCTACTAATTCAGTCAATGCAACTTCTGGTTGTGTTCCAAGATTTCCGAGAGTCCGAATTAAATAGTCATCTTCAAACAATGTCCCTTGTATAAATTCTTTTTCTTTCATGACTCGATCTTAAAGATTTGTAACTATTTGCGGAAGAATATCATAGAATTGAAGATAGTAAAGAGATTTGGAATAAGATATATTTAAACACAGACATAATAATTAAATTGTAAAAGAAGCACAACACTTCTTTTATCCTTATAAAATGTTATAAACCAATTTTATAACTTCCAAAACCATACGTTTCAATAAACTTACAAAACCAGTTCATCAACTTTTTCACCTAAAGTTTTTTATACAACTTGATAACCTGTCCGCCACCTGCCGCCAAAACAGTATTTAAAATAGTTTGGTTGGTTACATTCTGAATTACATTTGTTAAATGGTTTGGGTTTTTGTCGGCATCTGAGGCATCACTGTAAATTTCGGCGATATAATTACCTTTGGGTAAAAAGGACAAAGGGGTGTTTAAGTTTCTGGCCGTATTGCTATTAATCGTTCCGAGATACCAGTCGCTGCCTTTTCTTCTTGCAATGGTAACCCATTCGCTTAATTTTGTGCTTACGGCTTTGGTTTCGTCCCAGCTAAGCGGTACTTCTTTGATAAATTCAAATCCGGGTTGCCCGATATAAGCATCAGGATAATCGCAAACCATGCCCTGTTCATTCTCCAAAACCACATACATAGCCAGCATGTGGCAACGCGTACCCAAAACCATCGGCGCGGTGTAATGAATTTTAAAAGTGGAAGTATTTGCTGCACGGAAGCCGCCCAAATGATAATCCGTAGAACCGGCAAGTCCGCGCGTAAACGGAATATTGATATCAGCATCCGGCGTAACAATGTCGTTCCCTTTATCATTTTCGTAATTCAGCGTGCCTTCTCGTGTAAACTCATTTGGATAGGTACGGTTTAAGCCGGTTGGCTTATAAGCACCATGAAACTGAATATGCAGATGATGTCTCGCAGCACTTTGTAAAACTTCTTCCTGCATGTTTACCATTTCCTGATCATCACGATCCATAAAATCGCACATCAAACCTTTTATTCCCCATTTTTCATATTGCGCAAATGTTTCCTCCAGCTTTGGATACAAAGCATAAAAGTGTACCCAAACCCGGATGCCTACACCAACTTTTTTTGCAGAATCGCATAGCTTTTGCATATCCAAACCCGGAACAGCTTTGGAAGGATCAGAGTGCGGACCAGGTTGAAAATTTACGCCATCACTCACATACCATTCGTGCAAACCGTATTCTACCACCGTGTGATAAGCGATACTGTTTTTAGCACAGAAATTTACGTAATACATATTGGTCTCGTAATTATTACCCGGCGCAAATGAAGTATCAGGCGTAACATTACCATTCCACCAGGGGAAAGTAGTCTTGCCGGGTTTTATCCAGGAAACATCTTTAATCTTACATGGTTCGCTCAAATTGGTGAGTAGATTTGATTCGATTAAAGTTCCTAATTTGTCACCAATCATCATTACGCGCCACGGACTTTGATGCGGTAATGTTGCTTTCACTTTGATAACCGTTTGATTTGGCAAAGGCGAAATGCTGCTTTGCAAAACACCATGATGTTTAATCAGGTACATGCCGCCATAATCCAGCAGATTAGCTTCTGTAATCGCCATAAAAATTCCTTTCGGAAAGGAAAACAAGGCCGGCAAATCCATTAAAGTATCAGCCTTGATTTCGTTTAAATGGAGTTTGCTATAAATCCCTTCGTGAGATGTAGTATAGTTTTCGCGAAAAAGAGCAAGTACAACCGGATTTTGGGTTAAGTTGAAAGTATTGGCTTCTTCGGTGATGTTGACACTTTTCCATTGGTGCTGGTCGGGGATGAGGTAACGAAACACGGCACCATCATTAAAAACTTTAACTTCTAAATTAAGTTGTCGTTTCAGTCCGCCATTTTCCGTAACCGATACTAAAAGCTGATTGCAGGCACTGTGTACTTTGCTGGTTTTGCCTACAATTAAATCGTAGTTTTCTTCGAGATGCTGCAGTTGCGGCCGACCTAATTTAAGACCCGAAGCAAACGCGCTTCCGTTTTGAAAGCTGATATTTAAACGGGAATGATCAAGTAATATAACTCCTTTATAAGTAACCTGATAAACTAAGCCAGCTTGGTCTGTTAGTAACTTAAATTGTATGTTTTTATCCGGTGAAGTAACCATTAAATTGTTTTTGGCAGCTACATCTGCAAAGTTCAGCGCAAACAAAAAAATGAGAAAATATTTTATAGCAGGCATATTGAAGGTTTAATTGGGAATATAAATATAAAAACAAACCTACTGGTAAACCTTACTTATGCTCCTGATTAATTTACATTACAATATAAAAAATGTTTTTCTGCCAAAAATGTAACTTCAAGAAAAAATTTAATTATAAAAAAAAGAAGCATGCAATTGATGACATGCTTCTTTTATCCTATAAAAATTGATAAAGCTTCCTTCTTACAAAGCCTCAGAAACCACTTCCGTAACCTCCGGAACCATGCGTTTCAATAAACTTTCAATACCCGATTTTAAAGTGATGGTTGACGATGGGCAACCGCTGCAAGAACCACGTAATTCTACGGTTACTACGCCATCTTCAAACGATTTGTAAGTGATTGCACCGCCGTCCTGTTCTACAGCCGGACGAACATAATCATGCAAAATCTGCTGAATTTTGATTTCTGCATCATCGCCTTCAAAAGCAACAACTTCCTGCTCTTTTTCCTGCACGCTTAATTCAGATTCCACTGCACCTTTTACAAATTCTTTTAAAATTGGTTCCAGATCGTTCCAGTCTGATCCTTCGGTTTTGGTAACCGTTACAAAGTTGCTGGCAAAAAATACACCGTTTACAAAGGAAAACTTAAACAGTTCTTTGGCAAAAGCAGATTTTTCGGCACTTTCTACCGTTGCAAAATCAGCACTGCCGTTAATTAACAACTTGTTTACAATAAACTTCATTGTGGCCGGGTTCGGCGTGCTTTCGGTATATACGTTGATGTTCATGATTTGCTCTTTTTTATAAAACTACAAAATTTCAAGCAGTTGGTGTTAAATGCTTCTTTTATCGATACTTTTTTACGGCTTGCTGACTAAGCCGCGTTTCTAAATTCCGGTGTAGTTAAACGGCGTAATCCGGGTAAGTTCGGCTTTCAGTTCTGCCGAAATATCCAGCTGATTAATAAAGGTCGAAATTGTATTGGCATCCACTTTTCCGGCTACGCGCGTCAGCTCTTTCAAAGCTTCATACGGGTTTGGATAACCTTCGCGGCGCAAAACCGTTTGGAGGGCTTCTGCCACAACCACCCAGTTATCTTCCAGGTCTGCACGGATGGCTGCTTCGTTTAGCACCAGTTTATTCAATCCCTTCATCATTGATTTAAAAGCGATTATGGTGTGCGCAAACGGAACGCCAATGTTGCGGAGCACGGTAGAATCTGTTAAATCGCGCTGCAAGCGGGAAATGGGTAATTTGGCTGCTAAATGTTCAAAAAGTGCATTGGCCAAACCCAGATTTCCTTCCGAATTCTCAAAATCAATCGGGTTTACTTTATGCGGCATGGCGGAAGAACCAACTTCTCCGGCTTTAATTTTTTGTTTGAAATAGTTGATGGAAATATACGTCCAGATGTCGCGGTTCAAATCGATCAGAATCGTATTGATACGCTTCAAATTATCGCAATGCGCTGCAAAATGATCGTAATGTTCAATCTGCGTGGTGTATTGCGATCGGCTCAAACCTAAAGTATCGTTTACAAAGTGGTTTCCAAAAGCTTTCCAGTCGGTTTGCGGATAAGCCACATGATGCGCATTGAAATTGCCGGTGGCACCGCCAAATTTTGCTGCAAAAGGCACATGCCCGAATAAGCGCATTTGCTCCTCCAGCCGTTCGGCAAAAACCAGGATTTCTTTCCCCAGCCGCGTTGGAGATGCAGGCTGACCATGTGTTCTCGCCAGCATAGAAACATCTTTCCATTCTTCTGCAAATGTTTTAAGCTGATCAATGATGGTGATAATTGCTGGCCGATATTGCTCGTCCACAGCCAGTTTGAACGAGTACGGAATGGCGGTATTATTGATATCCTGCGAAGTTAAGCCAAAGTGGATGAACTCTTTATAATCACTCAAACCCAAAGCATCAAAACGTTCTTTCAGCAAATACTCTACTGCTTTTACGTCGTGATTGGTTGTTTTCTCGATCTTTTTAACTGCCAGCGCATCTTCCTCGGTAAAATCAGTATAGATTTTCCGGAGGTTTGGAAAGTGCTGCCGATCAAATTTTTTCAACTGTAGCAAAGGCAGCTCGCACAACTGGATAAAATATTCTACTTCAACATAAACCCGAAACCTGATGAGCGCTGCTTCCGAAAAGTATTTACTTAGTTGATTGGTGGTTGGATAATATCGGCCATCAATAGGCGAGATTGCAGAAAGCGGTGACAAAGGCATAACATCGAGTTTGAAATGAAGCTGCAAAAGTAAAAATTACCGGAAACTTTGGCAGTTTTAAATCAGGTTATTCAGGATGCTTCTTTTATCAGCCTAAAATTGGTGTCAATAAAAAAGGCCGTGCAATAATGCACAGCCTTCTTTATATTGATAACTAAAAAATTACATTTTTTTAGTTGTAGTTGTAGTTGTTTTAGTTTTCAGGGTAGTGTCTTTTACAGTGCTGTCTTTAACAACTGTATCTACTTTAGAAGTATCAGTAACAGCCATACCGCCATCAGCAGTTTTAGTTGTATCAGAACCTGTACCTGATTTTTTGTTAGAGTTACAAGCAGCAACTGATAAAGAAAGAGCTAAAGCTAAAAAGCCGAATTTGAATGATTTTTTCATAGGGCAAATATTAAATTGTGAATAGTTTAGTGTTAATACGGATTATGCTGAAAAGTAACCCACATTTTTTTAAATAATTTGCAATAAGCAAATTACATTTTCTTGGTAGTGTCTTTTTTAGTTGTATCTGCTTTAGCAGTAGTATCAGTAGTTGTAGTGCTGGTAGAAGCAGCAGAGTCAACTTTAGAAGAATCTGAAGTTCCCATTGCTTTTTTATCTGAACTGCAAGCTGCAACTGATAAAGAGAGTGCCAAAGCCAAAAAGCCTAATTTGAATGTATTTTTCATACGAGTAGTTTTAGAATTAAAATATAAACAAGTCTTTAACAGTAATGATTACTGCTAAAGATTTGTTTATTGGTAAAGTAATTACATTTTTTTAGTTGTGTCCATGGCTGCGCCCATAGCTTTTTTCGCAGTGTCCATACCAGAAGCCATACCTTTTTTGGTAGTATCCATCATCTTGGATGCAGTATCAGTAGTTGAAGATACTGTGGTAGAATCAGCAGTAGTTGAAGATTTTTTAGAATTACAAGCAGCAACAGACATGGTGATTGCTAAAGCTAAAAAGCCTAATTTGAATGAATTTTTCATTTGATTTTATTTTTTGAGCAGTGAAATTTCACCTTAATACCCTATTTGCAAAAAGGTAACCCGATAATTGAGGAAATATTTTTTTTTCGGGAAATGGGTTACATTTTTGTACAAATTGTATTAATAAGTGAGTTTTAATTTAAAAGGTTCTGTACCAACAGATAGTGAAGATATACTGGGGATTTTAAATAATTCGCCTGATACTTTAAAACGTATATATAAGGTACATTTTCCGATGGTGCTGCAAATGGTGCTGGGCAACAATGGAAATGAAGCAGATGCAAAAGATGTATATCAGGAAAGCATCATCATTTTGTACAATAAAGTTAAAGCCGGAGATTTTGAACTCACCAGCAAACTGAAGACGTATATTTATTCTGTTTGCAGGCGCATCTGGCTGAAAAAGCTGAGTCAGAAAAGCAATAAAGAATGCGAATTAAAAGATGTACATGATTTTTTGCCGGTAGAAAATGACCTTGAACTGCATGAGCTGCGCGATTTGCAGTTTAGTAAAATGGAAGAATCTATGCTGATGCTGGGCGAACCGTGTCGAACCATCATCCAGGATTTTTATATGCAAAACAAATCCATGCAGGAGATTTGCGACAAGTTTGGCTATACCAATCCGGACAATGCAAAAACGCAGAAATACAAATGCCTGCAACGCTTAAAAAAGCTGTTTTTTCAGCTGTAAAATTGAAAAAAATGAACGAGCCACAATTACTGGATTTAATTGAAAGATACCTCCGCGATGAGCTTTCCGAACAGGAAATGGCAGAATTTGATGTGCTGCGGAAAAAAGACCTTAGCATAAACAACCGCATTACCGAGCATCAGCAGTTTATTAAAAGCATGACTGACTGGCAGCAGCGCCTGGATTTTGAAAACAAGCTGAACGCTATCCACGAGGAGATCAATATTGATGCAGTAAAAGAAGCATTGGGCATTCACGAAAGCCGGATTATTACTTTGTGGCGCCATCATCATTCAAAGATTTCGGTTGCAGCTTCGGTAGCAATTTTTGCAGTGATGGTTACTTTATTTTTTACCGGATATTTTAACAATCAAAACCAGCAATCACATTATAATGCTTTACGCCGCGATCTGGATAATGTTAAAAAATCGCAAAACGCGCTTATTCGCGATATCACAGGCAAAAGTACCCGCAAATCTGTTTCTAACCCAGGCAATTTTGGCGGTACAGGTTTTGCCATCAACAGCAATGGCGATATTATTACCAATTATCACGTAATCAACGGTGCAGATTCTGTTTATGTGCAAAATTCCAGCGGGGAATCCTTCAAAGTGGCAACCGTTTATGTCAATCAGGATTATGATTTGGCTGTGTTGCGGATCACTGATTCTGCTTTCAAGCGATTAAGTCCGGTGCCTTACGCGTTCAAAAAGTCAAAAGCAAACTTGGGTGAAGGTGTATTAACCATCGGTTATCCAAAAGATTCTGTTGTGATTGGCGAAGGCTATTTAAGCTCGTTTACCGGTTTTGAAAATGATTCTTTGGCTTATCAGGTCGCCATTCCCGTAAATCCGGGAAACAGCGGCGGGCCATTGCTGGATAATTCCGGTAATGTAATCGGGATGATCAAAGGCAAGCAAACACAGGTTGACGGTGCCGCTTTTGCCACAAAATCCGGCTATTTAATGAAAGCGATCCAAGCTATTCCTGCTGATTCTACCGGCCGTAAAATTGTTTTTAATAGCAAAAACAGCATTTCAAAGCTGAGCCGCGAACAGCAGATCATCAAATTGAAAAACTATGTTTTTATGGTGAAAGTGTATAATTGATATGCTTCTTTTACCGGGATAAAATCGATAAACGTTTAGTTGGAAAATTTAGAAAGCTTCTTTTAAGAGGCTTTTTTTGTTAGCGGTCAACTTCGCCCAGAACAATATCGATGGAGCCGATAATGGCCACCAGATCTGCAATCATCACACCTTTACTAATCGCTGGCAAAACGGATAAATTGTTAAAACTTGGTCCGCGTGCTTTGATTCGTTTCGGTATTTCTGTTTTGCCATCAGCTTGATAATAAAAACCTAATTCGCCTTTCGGGTTTTCGGCACGCATATAATAATCCTGCGCTTTGGGGATGATTTTGCGGGGAAGCTTGCCACGCGGATCAAAATCCGGCGAACGTTTTAGTTCTTTTCGCAACCGACTGATACACTGTTCGATCATCTTTAAGGATTCGCCAATTTCATCAATCCGAACTTTAAAACGGTCCCAGCAATCGCCCAAAGTTCCCATTTCACCTTTTCCAACCGGAATTTCAAAATCCAGTTCCGGATAAACCGAATAGCCATCTACACGCCGCAAATCCCATTTCAGGCCAGAACCACGCAGCATAGGCCCGGAGCAACCGTAATTAATTGCTACATCCAAAGGCAAAACGCCCACATTTGCTGTTCGGTTGATGAAAATCTGATTGTTGGTCAGCAGCTCATTCAGTTCTGTCATTTTTGGTTTGAAGTATTCGACAAATTCCTGGCAACGTTCTTCAAAACCAACCGGCAAATCGTAAAATAAACCACCAACCCAAATATAATTGTACAACATCCGCGCGCCCGAAGCCCATTCCAGCATGCCCATAATATGTTCGCGGTCCCGGAAGCACCATAAAAATGGTGTAAAAGCACCAATATCAATTCCATAAGTACCTAATGCAATCAGGTGCGCGCCGATACGGTTCAGTTCGCATACCAGAACCCGGATATATTCAACCCGTTTTGGTATTTCTTTGTCGATGCCCAGCATCCGTTCCACACCCATCACAAACGCATGGCTGTTGTTCATTGAAGCCAGATAATCCAGCCGGTCTGTAAACGGAATGGTTTGCTGGTACGACATAGATTGCGCATGTTTCTCAAAACAACGATGCAGATAACCCAAATGCGGAATTACTTCATTCACAATCTCGCCATCAGTAATCAGCTCCAGCCGCAACACGCCGTGGGTTGAAGGATGCTGCGGGCCCATATTGAGCACCAGTTCTTCGGCACTCAGGTTTTGGATGCGCTGCTGATATTTCTTAAATGCTTCGTTTACCATATCAAAATTCGTGTCCTGCGTTTAGTCAATTTTGATGCCTTTGTAGTATTCGGCACTTTTATAATCTGCTCGCAGCGGAAATCCTTCCCAGTCATCCGGCAGCAAAATACGGCGTAAATCCGGGTGGCCTTCAAAATCAATTCCCAACAAATCATAAGCTTCACGTTCATGCCAATTTGCTGTGCGATAAACGTTTACCAAAGTTGGAAAGGAGGGAAGCTGCTCCGGATCAGCAGGTTTTTCGATACTGATTTTAAGCGTCAGTTGGGTTTGAAAAGGATGCGAAGACAAATGATACACTACGCCAAAACGGTTTTCCTGATGATAATCAACACCTGTAAGACAGGCCAGAAAATCGAAATATGTTTTTGGGTGATCGCGCAGAAAGAGGCAAACCCGAGCAATCTGTTTTGGGTCGATCAGCAGTGCCGGTTGCAGGCCGCTGGTTTCTTCGCCCAAAATCAAATCTTCACCAAAATGTGCCAATAAAAGAAGCTTGAGTTCGTCAAAAATCATGGTGCCAAACGAACGATTTTCCAGTTTTGCTGATCCGCTTTTTTATAAACAATCCGGTCGTGCAAACGGCTCGTCCGGCCTTGCCAAAACTCAATCAAGCGCGGTCTCAAAATATAACCGCCCCAGTGCGCTGGTTTGGGCACTTCTTTATTTTCGTATTCCTGTTCTAGCTGCTGCCATTTCATTTCCAATTCCTGGTAACTGCTAATCTCCTGACTTTGAGGCGATACCACCGCACCAATCTGGCTGCCTTTTGGCCTGGAATGGAAATAATTGGTAGAATAATCTTTGCTGAGTTTCTCAATTGTGCCTTCAATCCGTATCTGACGTTCCATTTCGGCCCAATAAAAAATTAAACTGGCCAACGGGTTTTTGGTGAGTTCTTTTCCTTTCCGGCTCAAATAATTGGTGTAAAACTTAAAACCATCATCGCTAAAACCCTTCAGCAAAACAATACGCGCCGATGGGCGGCCATCGTTGGTAGCCGTAGCCAAAGTCATGGCATTTGGCTCATAAAGTTTAGCATTTATGGCATCGTTAAACCATTTATCAAATTGTTTGATCGGGTTTGCATTTACATCAGTTTCAGATAATGTAGCTGCGCGGTAATCCCGCCTCAAATTTTCTATAATTTCCTGTTCCATCTGCTACAAACTTACAAAATGCCAGTTAGCTGTCGTTTGTATCGAACGTAAATTTTCAATACAAAAAATTTTATGATACTCCTTTTATCGATGTTTTTTGGGGTTGATAAGGAAGAATTACCGTTATTCCGGGCAACTGTCCATTCCTCGTTTCCAAATATAGTTGATATTTTTATGCCGATAAAAGAAGCATATCAATAAAATCAGCAAATTTGTAGCACAACAGGAGGAAATTATGATGTTGAATACCATGAAACCGGCAGCGGGCAAATTGCTCATTGCAGAACCTTTTATGTCAGACCCGGAATTTAAACGTTCCGTAGTTTTGATTGCTGAATATACCACCGATGGTGTAGTAGGTTTTGTGCTGAACCATGCTTCCGGATTATACGTGAACGATGGCGTGATCGATTTCCCGGAAACGGATGCAAAGCTTTTTACCGGCGGTCCTTGCAATAATGAAAGACTGCATTTCCTGCATCAGTGCCCGGATAAAATTTCGGGCGGACTGGAAATTGGCAATGGTGTTTTTTGGGGCGGAGATTTTGAAGCCGTTAAAACGATGTTTCGGCTCAACCTGATCGGCAATCATGAAATCAAGTTTTTTCTGGGTTATTCCGGTTGGGGAACGCAACAATTGGATCGCGAACTGGAGCTGAATAGCTGGATCGTGTCCGATAAATTCAGTTCTGATTTGATTTTTAATGATGAAGATAATTTGTGGAAAGAAGCAGTAACAAATTTGGGCGAGCGATATGCGCATATCGTTAATTTCCCAACCAATCCGCAGTTGAATTAGATACTTCTTTTAGCACCTAAAAATCACAGTTAAAACCTTCCTGCTTCATCTCCGCAGCAGAATCTTCTACTTTTTTAGCCAGATCATTTTTATATTGAATTAGGTTTTGAACGAGAAGTTCATCTCCAACGGATAAAATCTGCGCAGCCAGAATCCCTGCATTTTTTGCAGCATTCAGCGCAACCGTCGCCACCGGAATCCCGTTTGGCATCTGTAAAATAGAAAGTACAGAATCCCAGCCATCGATAGAATTACTGGATTTAATCGGCACACCAATTACCGGCAAATGCGTAAGTGAAGCCACCATTCCAGGCAAATGTGCCGCGCCGCCTGCACCGGCAATAATCACTTTTAATCCACGATCAGCAGCAGATTTGGCATAATTAAACATGCGTTCTGGTGTGCGATGTGCAGAAACTACTGTAATTTCATAAGCTGCACCCAGTTCTTTTAGCACATCAGCCGCATCCTGCATAACTGGCAGATCGGACTTGCTGCCCATGATGATGCCGATTTTAACTTTGTCGTTCATTTTTTTCTTGATAGAGGTAACCAATGAATTACCTTAATTAACTCAAAACCTTCAAAGTTTTCTGTACGAACCTTGCTTTTTCAATTGCTTTTTCACGATCAGCATCAACTACCGTTACATGTCCCATTTTGCGCATTGGTTTGGTCAACGCTTTGCCGTAAAGATGCACATAAACGCCATCCAGCTTCAAAATATCTTCCAGGCATTTGTAAACTGCTGGTCCTTCGTGGCCTTCTTCACCCAAAATATTTACCATTACGGCGTTATTGATGCAGGACGTATCGCCCAGCGGCTGGTTAAAAATAGCACGTAAATGTTGTTCAAACTGCGAAACCACATTACCTTCAATTGTTTGGTGGCCGCTATTGTGTGGCCGTGGTGCCAGTTCGTTAACCAGGATGTTTCCGTGTTTATCGAGAAACATTTCTACAGCCAGCAAACCCACAATATTTAATTTATCGGCAATTTGAATGGCAATCTGCTGCGCTTTCTGCTGAATTTCAAAGTTGAGCAGCGAAGGCGAAACCAGAAATTCTACCAGATTAGCTTCCGGATTAAACTCCATTTCCACTAATGGGAAAGCTTTGGTTTCGCCCTGACTATTGCGGGCAACAATTACTGCGATCTCTTTTTCAAAATCAATCCATTCTTCAATCAAACTCGGTTCGGTAAAAGCTCCGGCCAGATAAGATTCATCCAAAACTTTGTAAACGCCGCGGCCGTCGTAACCATCTTTTCGCAGTTTTTGAATGTATGGAAAAGGGATCGGAGTGGATTTCAATTCTTCCGCAGCAGAAATAATTTTGAAAGCTGCCGTAGGAATATCGTTTTCCTTAAAAAACTGTTTTTGCAAACCTTTATCCTGAATCAGGCGGATAATGCGCGATTGCGGATAAACCAGTACGCCTTCGGTTTCCAGTTGTGCCAGCGCATCTACATTTACTTTTTCAATTTCGATGGTGAGCAAATCAACCTGTTTGCCAAAATTATAAACCGTATCGTAATCGCTCAAAGCACCAACTACAAACTCGTCGCAAAGCTTTTTGCAAGGCGCATTGCGGTCAGGATCAAGCACTTTAACCGTTACATTATAATTTATGGCTTGCTGGATAAGCATTCGCCCTAACTGTCCGCCTCCTAAAATTCCCAACTTCAAATCTCCGTAAAACGCTTTCATTTAATGGTACAAGTTTGCTGCAAAAGTACAAAATCAGTTTAAGCAAAAATTCAGATCGGGCAAATTTGCTTTTTAATGCTGATTTTTAGCCGATAAAAGAAGCATCCAAAACGCAGTAAAATGAAACTGAACAAAAAAATGCAAGTTTCGTTAACGAAGTTTTTATCTTCCATATATAATTAAAAATATCCGCATCTTGAAAAAAATCATACCCGTTTATGCCCGGTGGGCTTTAATTTTATTCACCATCATTTCGCTTGGTTTCCTGATCATTATCGGAAAAGAAATCCTTTGCCCGCTGGTTTTTGCCATGCTTTTTTCGCTTTTGCTGCTGCCCGTTGGCAAATTTCTGGAAGATCGTTTTCATTTCAACCGAAGTGCAGCTTCCATGACGGCGGTGTTGCTGATGCTGGCTGTCATCACGCTCGTGTTGTATCTGGTTGGTTCGCAACTGGCTGATCTACTGGACAACTGGCCAAAAATCAAAATCGAATTAAATAATTCGTTTCATGGTATATTGAACTGGGTGCGGGCCAATTATCATGTCAATCAAAGTAAACAACTCAATCTGGTGCATAGCGCAACCGATAAAATTGCGGAAGGCGGCGGTTCCGGAGCGATTGGCGTTACGCTGCTCAAGGCTTCATCCGTTCTGTTATTTTGGGTTTTAGTGATCATCGATACGTTTTTCATGCTTTTTTATCGCCGCTTGCTGCTGCAATTTCTAATTGCTGTTTTTAAGAAGGAAAATGCCATCGCCGTTTTTGAAATAGTAGAACGCATCAAATACATCATCTCCAAATATATTTTAGGGCTGATGCTGGAAATGCTGGTCGTTTCCAGCGTGTGCTGTACCGTTTTCCTGATCGGTGGTTTACAATATGCTTTATTGCTGGGCATGATTACTGGTTTGTTTAATATTATTCCGTATTTGGGCATTGCCACTGCCTTGCTAATCAGTACTTTAATTACGATAAGTACAGGTGCAGCCGTCGGCAAAGTAATTTTGGTTAGTGGTACCATTGTGCTGATGCACCTGATCGACAGCAATGTTTTACTACCGGTGATTGTCGGTTCCAAAGTTCGCATCAACGCCTTAATCACCATTCTGGGCGTTATTTTGGGCGAGATGCTTTGGGGGATTCCAGGCATGTTTTTGTCCATTCCGGTGATTGCGATCCTGAAAATCATTTTTGACCGGGTAGAAAACCTGCAACCCTGGGGATTATTGTTGGGCGATGAAGTTTTTGAGGAAGAAATGCTTGAAACCAAAAGTTTTGTGGAAGAGGAAACTCCTGCTTCCGAAGGTGCTTCTCCACAAATTTAGGTCGATAAAAACAGCATTGTTTAATTTTTAAGGATTTGGTTAAGGTAAAAGTCGATACTGTTTTTATCGGTATAAATTTGGATTTTAAGATAAAAGAACATAGCTCCAGGTAACCGCAGGCTGGCTTAAACAAGATACTTCTTTTACCACCTAAAAATCCAATTTTCCCGTTTCCGCAGATTCTGTATCTTCGCGGATGCAAGAAAAAATCATCATTCTTGACTTTGGTTCGCAATTCACCCAGCTGATTGCGCGCCGTGTCCGGGAACTTAGCATTTACTGCGAAATCCATCCTTTCAACCATCTTCCCGAATTTGACGCTTCTGTAAAAGGAATTATCCTGTCCGGAAGTCCTTATTCCGTGCGTCAAACTGATGCACCGAACTTCGATTTTAAACTTTTTCATGGCACGCTGCCTGTTTTGGGCGTTTGTTATGGCGCGCAATATCTGGCACATCATGGCGGCGGCGAAGTTTTAGCTTCCAGTACCCGCGAATATGGCCGCGCTCATCTGCAATACATCAACACAGAAAATCCGTTATTAAAGCTGATTCCGGCAAATTCACAAGTTTGGATGTCGCATGGCGATACTATTGCTTCCATTACAGATGATTTTGAAATTATTGCCAGCACCGATTCTGTAAAAGTGGCCGCTTATCAAATCAAAGGCACACAAACTTACGGCATCCAGTTTCACCCGGAAGTAACGCATAGCATTGACGGTAAACAACTGTTGCAGAACTTTTTAGTGGATATTTGCGGCTGCGAACAAAGCTGGACAGCAGATTCTTTTGTCGAAACCACGATTGCTGATTTAAAAGAAAAACTGGGCGATGACCAGGTAGTTTTAGGGCTTTCCGGCGGTGTAGATTCGTCTGTTGCAGCCGTTTTGCTGCATCATGCCATCGGCAAAAACCTGCATTGTATTTTTGTGGATAATGGTTTGCTGCGGAAAGATGAGTTTCAATCCGTGTTGGATTCATACCAGCACATGGGTTTGAACGTGAAAGGCGTGGATGCCAAACAGCGTTTTTACGATGCCCTGCAAGGTTTATCTGATCCGGAGAAAAAACGTAAAGCCATTGGCCGGGTTTTTATTGAGGTTTTTGATGACGAAGCGCATCGCATAGAAAACGTAAAATGGCTTGGGCAGGGCACGATTTATCCGGATGTGATTGAATCGGTTTCGGTGAAAGGCCCGTCTGCAACCATTAAATCGCATCACAACGTAGGTGGTTTGCCCGATTTTATGAAGCTAAAAGTAGTAGAACCACTTAATACTTTATTCAAAGATGAAGTGCGAAAAGTAGGCAAAGCACTGGAAATTGATCCGAATATTTTAGGGCGCCATCCTTTTCCAGGCCCAGGTTTGGCCATTCGTATTTTAGGTGAAATCACACCAGAAAAAATAGCCATTTTGCAGGAAGCAGATGCCATCTACATTAATAACTTGAAAGCTGCAGGCGTTTACGATCAGGTTTGGCAGGCTGGTGCAATCTTTTTGCCGGTACAATCTGTTGGGGTGATGGGCGATGAACGGACGTATGAAAACGTGATTTGCCTGCGCGCCGTAGAATCGCTGGACGGCATGACGGCCGACTGGTGCCATCTGCCTTATAATTTGCTTGGAAAAATATCAAACGAAATCATCAATAATGTTAAAGGAATTAACCGGGTTGTGTACGATATCAGCTCGAAACCGCCCGCTACCATTGAGTGGGAGTAAGGCGATACTGCTTTTATCAGTAATTTTTTTGGCTGCCTGCTCGCCAAAAATACGGCCGGTGGTACAACAACCGCCAGTAAAAACGGATGAACAAATCAATCAGGAAAAAGCCGAAGCAGAAAAAGCAGCCGTAGCTGCAAAACCTGTTACCGAGGTACCACCGGTTGTGAAAGCAAAACGCATTCCTTCCATTGTTTTGTTGTTGCCGTTTGATCTGGATCATGTTGATCTCGGCAGTAATACTTCTACCAAAAACCTGCTGAAAACGAATATTGCAGTTGATTTTTATGAAGGTTTTAAACTCGCGCTTGATTCTTTATCGGGCAACGGACAAAGCTATAAACTAACTGTTTTTGATACGCGCGATGAAGTTAGCCAGGCGCAAAAATTAGCTTCAAATCCGGTCATCCGCAGCAGCGATCTGATCGTTGGCCCGGTTTTTCCGGCTGGTGTACAAGCCTTTTCGGCCAGCATCAACAGTTTGCACAAACCGTTAGTTTCGCCACTTTCCGCTGCTTCTCCGGCGGGATATAACAACCAGACGCTCATTACCTTAACGCCGCCTTTAGAGTTTCATGCCATGCGTGTGGCGCAATATATTCAGGAAAATATCCACCCCAAAACGGTGTATATTTTGCGTTCGGGCTATACGGAAGAGAACAAATATATTTTACCCTTTAAAAGAAGCATCGACAGTTTGAGCCGGAAACGAATTAAGATTGTGGATGTTACCATTACTAAAGGAGATTTTACAGCTTTGCTTCCCAGCCTTTCCAAAACCTCCGAAAATATTTTCCTCGTTCCATCTACAGACCGTTCTTTTCTGAGCGTTACTTTACAAGCACTTGGTGCCTTGGCCGACACTTATCCGGTGCAGATTTTCGGGCATCCAAGCTGGAACAAAGCCACTTTTTTACAGCCGGAATTGCTGGAAAAGATGCACACATGTATCACTTCTGCAGCACAGATTGATTATAAATCGACTGAAACGATTAACCTGATTCGTACTTTTCGCAAAACTTATCATACCGAACCCAGCGAATATGCGCTCAAAGGTTTTAATACCGGAATGTATTTTGCCAGGCTGACTGCCGATTCAACTTTTGATTTTAAGCAGTTGCAGGTGGCAAATGCTGATTCGCAAAACAGCCATTATATTTTTATGCAGAAAAAAGGCTACGGTTGGATCAACACCAAGGTAAACTTATTGCAGTATGATAATTATACCTTGAAAACGATTCAATGAGGGCAGAAAACCAGCTTCGTGCTTTTTTGACTTTGCTGGAAAACTATCCGGCAGAAACACCTTTGTACAAGTTCTTGCCCGGCTATTTCCGGCTGAATAAAAAAATGGGCTCAACCGACCGGCGAATTGCTTCCAGGTTGATATACAATTACTTCCGTTTGGGCAAAGCATTGGCAAATCATCCGGTAGAAGACCGTTTGTTTGCCGCGGAGTTTCTATGCAATAATCAGGAAAACTCATTTTTAAGTTTTTTTAAACCGGATTTGGCCGAACAGGTTGCTTTGCCCATTCCCGATAAAATTTTGATCCTGCAAAAACAGTATCCGGATTTTCGGCTGGAAGACGTGTTTCCGTTTGGTAAACATTTATCTGCCGGAATTGATCCGATGCTGTTTTTATCGTCCTTTTTTGTCCAGCCGGATTTATTTATCCGCATACAAAAAGGGCACGAATTTGTAGTGAAACAAACATTGGCCGATGCCGGGATTATTTTTAAACTGAAAACTGAACATTGCCTGGCGCTCCCAAATGGAACTAAATTAGATCAGCTGTTTTCATCGCAGCGATATTTTGAAGTTCAGGACGAATCTTCGCAGATGACCGCACCATATTTTCAACCTCAGAAATGGGAAAGCTGGTGGGATGCCTGCGCGGCTTCGGGTGGAAAATCGCTGCTGTTGCATGAACAGGAACCGGATTTAAAATTGGTGGTTTCCGATATCCGCGAATCTGTTTTGGATAATTTGGATGAACGGTTTCAATTGGCCGGTATCAGAAAATATCAGAAAAAAATAATTGATCTCACTCAAAACTTTGATTCGATTTTGCATGATTATGCTTTTGATGGAATTATCCTCGATGCGCCTTGCACCGGCTCCGGAACCTGGGGCCGTACGCCGGAAATGATTAACCAGTTTTCAGTTTCCCGGATTGCTTTTTTTCAGCAATTGCAAAAAACGATTGCGCAAAATGTAATCAGGTATTTAAAACCGGGCAAACCACTCATCTATATTACCTGCTCCGTTTTCCGCGAAGAAAATGAAGAAGTTGTAAATTACCTGGTAAAAGAAGCAGGATTGATTTTACAATCCTTGGAACTGTTGAAAGGTTACGAACGAAAATCGGATACGATGTTTGTAGCGAGAATGATCAAACCAGAATAAATTTTAGGTAAAACCAATTTTATTTCAGCATTAAAAAAGCCTTCATTTCTGAAAGCTTTGCCATTTTATCCTAAATATGATTTTAATATTTTGCTTCGCGAAGTATGGCGCAAGCGTTGTAACGCTTTGTCTTTAATCTGGCGGACACGTTCGCGGGTGAGGCTGAATTTCTCGCCAATTTCTTCCAGGGAAAACGGGCTGCTTCCGCCTAAACCAAAAAATAACATTAATATTTCGCGTTCACGTTCCGTTAATGAGGACAACGATCTACGGATTTCTTCTGCCAGCGATTCATCAATCAGCATCGAATCCGTATTTGGTTCTTTGTTGCCCAACACATCCAGCAGCGTATTTTCTTCACCATTCACAAAGGGCGCATCCATAGAAACATGGCGGCCGGAATTGCTCAGCGTATCAGAAATCTTGTCAACAGTAGTTTCCAATGTATCGGCCAGCTCTTCCGGAGAAGGTTCACGCTCAAATTCCTGCTCCAGTTTAGAAAAAGCCTTGCTGATTTTACTCAGCGAACCAACCTGGTTGAGCGGCAAACGCACAATACGGGATTGTTCTGCAATAGCCTGCAAAATAGATTGGCGAATCCACCAAACGGCATAAGAAATAAATTTGAAGCCTTTGGTTTCATCAAATCGCTTGGCTGCTTTAATTAAACCCAGATTTCCTTCGTTAATCAAATCTCCAAGGGTAAGTCCTTGATTTTGATACTGTTTAGCTACAGAAACTACAAAACGCAGATTGGTTTTGGTTAATCTTTCTAATGCTGCCTGATCTCCTTCTCGGATTTTTTGTGCTAAAATTACTTCTTCTTCGGCAGTGATTAAATCAACTTTTCCAATCTCGTGAAGGTATTTATCTAATGATTGCGACTCACGGTTAGTTATGGATTGGGTTATTTTGAGTTGTCTCATTTATAAAATTATACCTTATCTGATGTATTTAAATAAAAGCATTCAAAAATAAAAAATATCTGCAAAAAACCACTACTGCTTAAAACAGAAATCACATTTAATGGTATTCGTGAAATATTATTAGAGGAAATTTGATTAATGCCTCTTTTATCCGCCTAAATATCGCTTAATTTAAACGTTTCTTTCAATCGGATACCTTTCTCTGTTCTTTTAACGGTGCAACATTCGTTTTCCGGGTCGTGTTCCAGAAACAAAATGTAATTCTGATCGGCCGCTTCTTCCAAAAAAGCTTTCTTTTCAACCAGCGTTTGCAGCGGAAACACATCATAAGCCGGAATGTACGGCAGCGGAATGTGGCCAACTGTGGGCAGCAAATCAGCTACGTAAACCAGTGTTTGGTTTTTGTAGGAAATTTGCGGCAGCATCATGGCTTCGGTATGGCCGGAAGCAAAACGCACCGAAAAAAGGTTAGTAAAAGAAGCATGGGCCGGATCGAAAAATTGCAGTTGTCCGCTTTCTTGTATCGGTAAAATATTTTCTTTCAGGAAGGAAGCTTTTTCGCGTTCGTTTGGATTGATGGCCCAGTTCCAGTGTTTTTCGTTGCTCCAGTAAACTGCGTTTTTGAAAGCTGGAACGAGTTTTTCATCTTTTAAAGTCACTGCTCCGCCAACATGATCCAAGTGAAGATGTGTGAGAAAAACGTCGGTAATATCATTCACATGAAAACCTAAATTGTTTAAAGACTGACCAAGAGAAGCGTCTCCATGCAAAAAATAATGATTCAGAAATTTTTCGCTTTGCTTATTGCCAATCCCGGTATCAATCAAAATTAACCGATTTTCACTTTCGATCAGTAAACAACGCATGGCCAGCGTGCACATATTATTCCCGTCAGCCGGATTGGTTTTTTGCCAGATGCTTTTGGGCACCACGCCAAACATCGCGCCGCCATCGAGCTTAAATAATCCGGTGTTGATGGTGTGAAGTTGCATGAGAAAAGCGTTATTCTTTAGATACTATTTTCAAACCCAAAATAGAAGTAATCAGCAGAAAAATGAAAAACAGCCGCCAAAAATCAGCCGGTTCTTTAAAGATGAAAATGCCCATTAAAACAGATCCGGCAGCACCAATGCCCGTCCAAACCGCGTAAGCCGTACCAATTGGCAAAGTCTGGATAGCTTTATTCATCAGCAAAAAACTTAGCGTGATGCTAATAAAAAAGCCGGTGCTCCATTTTAAATTGCTGAAATTATTAGAAAACTTAAGGCAGGTTGTAAAGCCTACTTCAAACAAACCACCTAAAATAAGATAAAACCAAGCCATTTTTAAAGTTTTACTTCTTTTGATTTTATGCTGATAAAAGAAGCAGGTATAAATTGCGTTTTCTATTAAAAAGAAAAACCTGCATTGCTACAGGTTTTTGTATGATAAAAGAAGTATGGTTCAGTTATTTCTGCTTTCGCGGAAAACACCGAACTACAAATGGATCACTTCGCCGTAAGCATCGGCAGCGGCTTCCATCACGGCCTCGCTCATGGTTGGATGCGGGTGAATGGAAGTGATGATTTCGTGCCCGGTTGCTTCCAGTTTACGTGCGGTTACAACTTCGGCAATCATTTCGGTTACATTATTTCCGATCATGTGTGCACCCAGGAATTCGCCGTATTTGGCATCAAAAATCACTTTCACAAAACCATCTTTTGTTCCTGCCGCACTTGCTTTTCCGGAAGCGGAAAAAGGGAATTTACCAACTTTAATGTCAAAACCAGCTTCGCGAGCCGCTTTTTCGGTATAACCAACAGATGCAATTTCTGGCGAGCAATACGTACAGCCCGGAATATTATTATAATTTAATGGCTCGGGGGTTTTTCCGGCGATCTTTTCTACACAAATAATTCCTTCTGCAGAAGCAACATGCGCCAAAGCCTGACCTTTCACAATGTCTCCAATGGCAAAAACGCCTTCTACATTGGTTTTGTAAAAGTTATCAACCAAAACTTTGCCTTTATCAGTTTTGATGCCCAGTTCTTCCAAGCCAAGGTTTTCTAAATTTGTTTGCACGCCGACGGCAGAAAGCACAATTTCAGCTTCGATAACTTCATTTCCTTTTGGAGTTTTGATATTGACTTTGCATTTTTCGCCAGAACTGTCCACCGATTCAACGGTGCAGCCCGTCATGATATTGATGCCGATTTTTTTGAATGAACGGGCCAGTTGTTTGGAAATGTCTTCATCTTCAACCGGAACGATATTGTCCAGATATTCTACCACCGTAACTTTTGTGCCGATGGAATTGTAAAAATACGCAAACTCTACGCCGATGGCCCCGGAACCAACTACCACCAAACTTTGCGGTTGTTTGGGCAAATTCATGGCCTGGCGGTAACCAATTACTTTTACGCCGTCCTGTTTTAAATTTGGCAATTCGCGCGAGCGGCTTCCGGTTGCCAGAATGATGTTTTTAGCTGTATATTCTTTAGCCGAACCATCAGCAGCTTTTACTTCTACTGTGCCTTTGCCTTTTAATTTGCCGGTGCCCATAATTACATCGATCTTGTTCTTTTTCATCAAAAACTGGATGCCTTTGCTCATACCATCGGCAACGCCACGACTTCTTTTGATAATACTTGGGAAATCAACTTCGCTGCCAGAAACTTTTAAGCCATATTCTTCTGCGTGATTGATATATTCAAAAACCTGTGCACTTTTTATTAATGCTTTTGTGGGAATGCAACCCCAATTAAGACAGATACCGCCTAAAGATTCTTTTTCGACTACAGCGGTTTTTAAACCCAGTTGTGCTGCACGGATAGCAGCCACGTAACCACCGGGACCAGTGCCAATAACAATGACATCGTAATTCATATTTATCCTTTTTATAAACTTTTATGCTGATGCCAAAGCTAAAAAAAAATGAATGGTGGCGGTAATGAAAAACGTGTTTAAAAAACGGCTGGAGAAATAAAAGGAACTAGAATATATTGTAAAAAATGGCTTGTTTTTACATAAGAGCCTGTTTAAATTCTATCAAAAAAACTTTATGCTTCTTTTATACCTGTAAATATTGTTTCTGTAAGGGATGTAATTAGAAAAAAGCATAGTACATTTCAATATTTTGAGGCGATAAAAGAAGCATTCTGATAATTTTGAATAAAATTTAAACAAGCTTTAAAAATCGTTATCAAAATTATGATTTGTTCAAAAAAGAGCAGCTATTGTTAAGAAATATTTTACTAAAGTTAACATTATCTTAATATAATAATTTTTTCAAGCCTTATCTTTGTATGGAAAAAACAGTAACACATTTACACAGATTAATTTATTAAAAAATCATTTATGCGGAAGAATTTACTCTTAATGCTTTTCTTTTTTTGTCTGATGCAAATCTATAGTACGATTGCATTTGCACAGGTAACAACCAGTAGTTTTTCGGGTATCATCAAGGATGCAAAAGGCGTAACCCTTCCCGGAGCTACAATTAAGGCAACGCACTTACCCAGCGGAACCAATTATTTTACAACCAGTAATAACGATGGGCGGTTTACGCTACCAAACGTGCGTGTTGGTGGCCCGTACACGGTGGTAGTTAGCTTTATTGGTTTTGAATCTCAGACTTATGTCAACATCACTTTAAGGTTGGGCGAGCCATTTATTCTAAATTCTACATTATCCGAAGCTGGAACCGCATTGAAGGAAATTGTTGTAACGGGAAAAAAAGAAATTAATGTGGCAAGGGTTGGGGAGAGTACCAACATCAACAGTAGAATGCTAACTACATTACCAACAATCAACCGAAATATTACAGATTTTACGCGGCTTAGTCCCTTGGCAAATGGTAACAGTTTCGGAGGTCGTGACAGCAGGTTCAATAATACACAAATTGATGGTGCAAGCGTAAATAATAGCTTTGGTTTATCAACTGATCCGCTTCCGGGTGGTGGCGGTATTGCACAACCGATTTCTATTGAAGCTTTTGATGAGATTTCTGTAAACGTTGCGCCAGTTGATGTAAGGCAGTCTGGTTTTACAGGTGCCGGTATTTATGCTATAACAAAAAGCGGTACCAATACCTTTCACGGGTCAGCATATACTTATTATAAAAACCAATCTTTTAACGGAACTTATATCGGTAGCAACGATATTTCTAACGCTGTAGCAAAATCATCAACCAAAACTTATGGTTTTACATTGGGCGGCCCAATCATTAAAAATAAGGTTTTCTTTTTTGTGAACTATGAAAATAACAAGGCTACCATGCCGGGCATAGCTTATTCGCCAACAGGCGGTTCTGGTATTGGCAGTGTTTCTGCAACCAACGTTACTGATCTTCAGGCTGTTTCTAATTATTTACAAACAAAATACGGTTACAGTACTGGTGGTTATGATAATTTTAAGGCTTTTGCACCAACAAGTAACAACTTTTTGGGTAAGATTGACTGGAACATTAATGATAAAAACAAGTTGACACTGAAATATAGTAACTTAACTGCAACTACTGATAACCAGCTTAACGGCACCTCTATTCCAAACAGTGCCAGCTTTTCAGTTACCGGCAAAACAGGAACCATCAGTTCTTTGCCTAATGCCCGTTACAGTTTACAGTCTATTGCTTTCCAAAATTCAAATTACGGTTTTAAAAACAAGGTTAGCACTTATACTGCAGAATTAAATAGCTCTATCAGCAATAAACTCTCCAATCAGTTATTATTTGCTGTTACCAGAAATGATAGTAAACGTACTCTTCCAGGTGGTGATTCTTTCCCCACTGTAGATATTTTTAATGGAGCCGGAAGCAACTATATTACAGCAGGTAATGACCCTTATACTTTAAACAACGACGTTATCAACAACACTACTACTCTTACAGATAACCTTACTTATTATGCAGGTAAACACACTATAACTGCAGGTGGTAACTACGAGTACCAGTATGTGGGTAATCAATTTATGCAAGGCGCGGCCGGTTATTATGCTTATAATAGCTTAACGGATTTTTTAAATAATTCTGCACCTGCTTATTTTGCTTATACTTATTCTCTAACTCCTGGTGTATCAGCTCCTTATTCTGCATCTTTAAAAATAGGCACATTGAGTTTTTATGCGCAGGATGAATATAGTGTTAATGATAATTTAAAGGTTACTTACGGTATCCGGGCAGATAAGCCGATTTATTTAGAAGCTCCTGAAGAAAATCCACAGATTTCAGCATTACAACTGCTCGATCAGAATGGTAATTCAGCCAGTTACAATACTGGAAAATGGCCAAAAAGTCCGTTTTTATTTTCACCACGTGCAGGTTTCCGCTGGAATTTAAAATCTGATAACTCTTTAGTGTTACGCGGAGGCGCAGGTATATTTACCGGTAGAATACCTTATGTATATTTAACCAACATGCCTACTAATAGTGGTATGTACCAGTTTAGCGGAAATCTAACTACTGCAGCTCAATTGGCTAATGTAAAACTGGTTCGTGATCCATCTACTATTGCAAGTCAATATCCTGCAAGCTTCTCTACTACTGCAGGTACTGCTATATCTTCCGGAACAGTTGTTATCGACCCCAATTATAAGTTTCCACAGGTTTTCAGAGCAAACCTAGCTTTAGAAAAATCTTTAGGCAATGGTTTCAATTTAACTTTAGAAGGTTTAATTACAAAAGATATTAATGCAACCCGATACATCAACGCAAATTTAAAACCAGCTACCGGACTAACGTCTGAAGGTGATCTTTCAAGAGAGCGTTATGTTGGTGTTGGTACAGCTGCAGCTGCAGCAACTGACAGGCTAATTTATCCAACTTTAGGCAATATTTATCTGCTAACTAATACCTCTAAAGGCTATTCAGAAGCTTATAGTGCACAGATTAGTAAAAGCTTTGCAAACGGGTTTTATGGTTCAATCGCTTATACTTATACCATTGCAAAAGATGTTAATGCTAACTTAGGTTCTACAGCAGCCTCAACTTATCAAGGTAATCCAAATGTGGGTACTTCAAACGAGGCGGAATTAGCCAATTCGAGTTTCTTTACACCGCACCGTGTTATAGCCAGTGCTGCTTACACCATTAATTATTTAAAACATGGCGCTACCACGTTTGGTTTATTTTACCAAGGATCTTATAATGGTACTATAAGTTATACAGTTAATGGTGATTTAAACGGTGATAGTAATAATGGTACGGATTTGATGTACATCCCTAAAAACGTTAACGATATTACTTTTTCCCAATATACTGCCGTAGTAAATGGTGTTACTTATACTTACACGCCAGCACAGCAAGCAGCAGCTTTAGAGCAATTTATTAATAATTCTCCATATTTAAAGAAACACAGAGGTGAATTTGCACAAAGGAATGCAGCGTTTTTACCTTGGTATAACCGGGTAGATTTTAACTTTTTGCAAGATTTCTACATTCAGGCTGGCAAAACCAAACATACTTTAGAGTTTAGTGCGGTAATACAAAATTTGCCAAATTTGCTGAACAGATATTGGGGAATTTTGCAAACCGTAAGTTATTCAAGTCCTCTAACTTGGGCAGGTTATAACTTGCCTTCAACAGTAGCTGGAGCTACTGCCGCCGGTACTGCTGCAACTGCCAACACTCCTTATTACAATATGCGCCAGCTAAACGGTAAGTTGGTTAATACACCGTTTCTGGATGCAGCCACTAATACTACTTGGAGCTTATTGTTGGGTTTAAAATACAAGTTTTAATTAATTGCTTATTTTAATTAATGCAAAAATGAAATTATTAAAAATGAAAAAATATATCAGTGCCGTTATTATTGCTTTTACTGCAATAACAATGGTATCATGTGAGAAAAAAGTAGATGTAAACGCAGTATCGGCAATTTTGCCAGGGGTACAATTATCAAGTGTAGGCATGATTACGCCCGGCCCGTACGTGCTGCCAGTTGCTACCAGCACTACTCCAAATGTGATTCAAATTTTGTTTGGTGCAACAACTACTAACAAAACATCCGGAGTTTTTGATTTTTATGTTTACGATTCTGCAGTGCCAGCTGTAGTTGTTGCAACCTTGCATTTTGCCTCATGGTCAGCAGTTGATTCTTTCAATGCCAGTTCGTTAGGTTCAATTGGTTATACCAACGTTGCTTCAACCTATCCAAACACAACCATATATCAGGGTTCCGTATTATTAAAATATGGTGGCACTAAAGGAGCTGCACTGGTAACAGGCAAATCCTACAATGTTACCGCTGTTGCCAGTAGTGCAGATGGAATTAAATCAACTTTCAGCGTAACCAAATTATTTACCATTCAATAAACATCAACTAACCTTTCATCATAAGGCTGTCCGATTGGTCAGCCTTATTTTTTTGCTCTATTTTTAGGTTAATTTTACCAAACTTGCCTTCAATTCATTCGTAAAATTAACAACTTCTTTTTTTTATTATTGTATTGATGCAAATCCGGAAATTTTATTTCATACTTCTTTTACCCATACTTTTTTCGTCCTGCAAATCGCGCAAGCATCAGTTAAAAGGCCAGCCCGGAGAAATAGTGCAGCCGGTAGCTTCCATCAGCCAAAAATATTCGGAAATGATGGGCGTAGAAGAAAGCAACATCACCAATGGCCGATTATATACTTTTATTGACCAGTGGCTGGGCACACCCTATCGTTTCGGCGGATTGGATAAAGATGGTGTAGATTGCTCTGGTTTTACTTTGCTGCTGCAACAACAGGTTTATGGCATCAATCTGCCGAGGATGACCAGCCAGCAGGTAACCGTGATTAAGCGGAAATACGAAGAACAATTACAGGAAGGAGATCTGGTTTTCTTTGATTTCGATGGCAAAAAATTTAGTCATGTTGGCATCTATCTGCAAAATGATTACGTGGTACATGCCAGCACCAAAAAAGGAATCATGCTGGTAAAACTCCACGACCCGGCGATGTACAAATATTTTTCGCGCTGCGGATCTGTTATTGCAGAATAAAATTTAGGTTGATAAAAGAAGCATCCTTATCAGTTTTGTACCAATAAAAGAAGCATTTTTGTAAACTTTATCGCAGGTTTATTTATGCAAAAATCAAAAGAAGATTACTCATTCTGGACAAAATACAAGCGTTTTGCCAGCACCGAAATATTGCTTTACATAATTATGGTGATTGGAACCATCATTGGTTTACTGGTTTTTGGCTGATCTGCTTTTTTGCAGGATAAAAGAAGCATTATCTGATTCGTAAATCGTTTGGTAGAAATCGGCCAGTTCCTGATAAGTTTCTTTCGGATAAGTGCCGGCATTGATCTGCATCGACCTCGAATAAAAAAGCTTACCGTCTTTAGCTTCAATTTTAGTTTTGAAGCTCCCGAAAGGCATGCTCACTTCTATATTTTTCGGATGTTGCTCTACCTTATAATCCTCTGGCAGCTGGTACACAATTTCATCTTTATCCAGATAACCATGGTTAATGCAAACCGGAAGTATACGGCTACGGATTTCTTTTAAAGGATGTTTTAAAAAATTAACCCGATTCAATGGCACTACAATCTGCCCATCGTTTAGCGTGCCGTAATTGGGTGCATCAAGATTAAGCTTTTCTAAAGTTACCGGAAAAATTGTTTTTTGCTGATCCAGCTTGTACGATTTAATTTCCATATTATCAATCAGATAAACTTGCTGCAGATCTTTTACCTGGTCTTTATACGGCTTTCCAGCCAGTTCCTCGCGGTTGTCGTATTGCTCGCCTTCAAAACGGGTTTCTATCCGGCCGTTCAGCATACCATTTTTATCGATAGAAAATGTACAATCGCGGGTTTGTAGGTTGGCTGTAGTTTTTAAATCAGGCGTACGCAGCAATTTGCCACTTTGTTCATTACAGGCAATCACAGTTCTGCCATCGGTAAAATCACCCAAAAAACCAAACGGAATTTCCTTGCTTGTACATTCCAGCCAGGTGGTATCGCTTTTGAAAGGCAAACATAGAATAATGTGGTTGCCCTGCAAACTTGCAAAACTGGGATCGATGCTTCTTTTACGGTTGTGATCTCCGTAAACAATACAATAGTAAGATTCAATGCCAGCTGTTTTTAGCAGACCGCGCGTATAATTTACGAGGCCTTTACAATCACCATAACTCAGTTGGTCAACCTCGCTGGCCAAAGTAGGCTGGTAGCCGCCAACGCCAATCTGCACGCTGATGTAAC
>JBPBPL010000031.1:0-46027 GCA_050954285.1 Janthinobacterium lividum
AAAAAGGTGATCAAAAAGGATGCGACGCTGGTGGTCAGGATGACCCAGACCGAGCGGATGCTGATCACGGGCCGGGCCCGCGAGGCCGGCATGAGCCCCAGCGAATGGTTCCGGAAAGCGGCGAAATCGACCAGCGTCGTAGCCCGGTTCAGCCCCCAAGATGCAGCGACTTTGCGGACGCTTTCGGGCCTGGCCAACAACTTAAATCAGCTCACAAAACTTGCCCATCAGGAAGGCCTGCTCTCCGTCCAGCGCAGGTGCCGCGAACTGGTAAGCGAGATTGACGAAACCCTGAAAAACCTCGGCAAAGAATGATCGGAAAAGTCATGACGGGTAAAAGCTTTGGCGGCTGCGTGCAGTACGTGGTGGGAAAGCCCGAAGCCAAGATCCTGGACGCCTGCGGCGTCAGGACCGACTGCGCAGAACGGATCAGCCGGGACTTTGATCTGCAGCGCAAAATGAACCCCGAACTAAGCCAGGCCGTGGGCCATATTGCCCTGAGCTGGAGCATTCATGACAAGGACAAGTTAAACGAATCCGTGATGGTCCGGGTGGCGCAGTCGTACCTGGAAAAGATGAAGATCACGGACACGCAGTACCTGATCGCCCTGCATCAAGACCGGCAGCATCCGCACGTACACATCATCTACAACCGGGTGAATAATCAGGGCAAAACCATTTCGGATAGGTTCCAGCGGCAACTGAACGGTAAAGTCTGCAAAGAGTTAACGCTCCGGCACGGCTTTCACCTGGCCGAAGGAAAACAAAGTGTGAACCGGCACCGGCTCCGGGGAGCAGACAAAGAGAAGTACCAGCTGTTCGACGCGATCAGTAAAGCGGTAGGGCAGAGCAGCACCTGGGCGGGTTTGGAGGAAAAGCTCAAATGGCAGGGCATTTCGGTGCAGTACAAGTACAGGAGCGGAACGATGGAGGTCCAGGGCGTCAGCTTTGGTAAAAGCAGTAGGAGTGGTGAAGGTACTAAGGGCGATAGGGGAAGCGAAGGTAGCGGTGCAGCTATTAAAGCCGGCAAGAACGTGGAAGGCGAAATAAGCTTCAAAGGCTCGGAGCTGGACCGCAGTTTGAGTTATGGCAACATCAGCAAAGAACTAGCACGAAACAGGCAGGCGCTGGGCCTGGAGCAGCTTGCTGCTCCAGGCCAGGCAGAATCTCGTTATCAGCATAGTGAGGACTTTGCCGTACAGTCATCTACCCCTAATTATTCACCAGGGAACAAAACAGCTGATCAGGAACTTGACAATAGCGAGATAGCCACTCAGGGAAGCCACTTTAACCACTCTAACACCCCAGCAACGCAGGAAACTGAAAGCGTGGGTTTAAAAGCCGCCGAAACGGCTGTAGTGCTCGCCACCTCCTTGTTGAGCGGCCTTTCCTTTTCCTCGGGCGATCAGGACGACGAGCAGCACAAAAAGAAGAAAAAGCAAAGTTATAAACGTTAGAAAGTACAACCGTTAAAAAGTATAACCGATAAAAAATAAGGATACAAGCGATGAAACCGGAAGAAATGATGGAAAGACTGGATGATACCGAATCGGTTTTGAAACAACAGGATAAGCGGATCAAAGACCTGGAGCAAAAGGAAGTGAAGTTGCCCGAGATTAATATCCCTGATTACAGCCAGGCGTTCGAAGCGCTGAAAAGTCAGCTTACTGCGGCACTCAAGCAGCCTGATCCATCAGCGCTGGAAGAGGTAAAAACCGATATCAGCGAGGTCCTAAAGCAGCTCGGTTCACTTGGTTTCCTGACCCAAACAACGTTAACTCGTTTGGGTCGTTTAGAGGGTATGGTTAAGCAGCTGTCCGAAACGGTCACGCAGGTCAAGCACCATCATCACTTTGAAAAGAAGTCAAAATGGCTATTGACTGGCAGTATCGCTTTGCTGCTTTTGATTAGCATCGCTAGCGGGCTTTGTTACGGTCTGTACCAGCAGAATTGCAGACTGCACGATAACGATGTCAAGTTCCGCATGGTCCGCCAGAACCTACCCATCGCCACCCGCTGGATAGATTCGACGTTTTACCATGACCCGGAGGACGCCGAAAGGGTGACCGAGAAGCTCGAAGCGCAGGCCCAGGCACTAGCTGAGGCCGAAGCGATTGCCCGGCAGAAGCTGCAGGAAGCTAAAGATGCCAAGTCTGCCGTGCGTAAGCTCAAAAAGCAATGATCTATTATGACATTAAGTGTGATAGTAACCATTGTAAGAGTATTCCTAGTCCAATCACAGTCAGCTTACAGGTGTTTAATCCGGTAAGCTGAATGTCTTATAATTATCTTTATGTTAAGTAGGCTTTTAAACGATTAAAGTTTGGTTTAATAGAATAGCAAGTGATTTTCTTATATAATAAACTCATTTTACAGAAGAATTCCTTACAATAAACTCAGTATTTAAAATTACCTGTTCCGGTGTAATTTTTTGATTAAAAGATGTTTGTAATCTTTTTACCATCAATGATATTATCTCATCAGCAATTTTATCAATCGGTTGTGCAATAGCTGTAATAGGCGGACTGTGAAGCTGAAATACCTCGTAATCATCAAAAGAAATAACAGCAATATCATTAGGAACGGATAAGCCCAAATCCCGGATCACCCGTAAACCACAGGCACCCAGGTGGTTTGTGCTAAATAAAACCGCATCAATTTTAGGGTTTTTCTTAAAGAAGGAAAGCATTGGCTTAATAATTAATGCAATATCCGGCTGGTAAATAATTTCCTTGATATAGCTTTTAAATTTATACTCACTCATTGCTTTTTTATAACCCTGCATACGCTGTTGCAATTGAGTTTGGGCCGAGGTAAACGTAATAAAAGCAATGTTCTGGTATTTATTTTGGCTGATTAAATGTTTGGTTGCATTGTACGTACTAAAAAAATTATCAACAACCACGTAATCGGAAGCTACGTTTGGCAAATTCCGATCAAATAATACCACCGGAAATCCTTCATTAATTAATTGAGATATTTCCTCCTCCAAGCCCGGCGGCGGCGCAATAATGTAGCCGTCAACATGCCGTTCCCTAAACATTTGCAGCATTTCGCGTGTTTTTTCAGTTTTATTATCCGTACTGCAATACGTTAGTTTAAAACCGTTTTCGTAAGCTTTGTCTTCTATCAGGCGGGCAATGTTTGCAAAAAAAGGATTTGAAATATCTTCTACCATTAAGCCAATGGTATTTGATTTGCCGGTACGCAGGCTTTTGGCCAAAGAATTAGGTTTGTAGCCAACTTCCTCCACATATTTTAGCACTTTTTGGGTAAGCTCATCGCCTATCCTTTTTTCCTGTGCCAAACCATTTAAAATAAATGAAATCGTTGTTTTAGATATATTTAATTCTCTGGCAATATCTACGATTGATAACCTTTTTTTCACAGTAATGGGATTAGGTAAAGAGCATCAACTTTAACAATTTTGCTATCTGCAACACTGTTTTTACCAGCATAAATTTAGGGTGGTAAAAACAGCATCAAGGCAAATAGTGAAAAAGCTACAGGCTATTCATTTCGTAAAACAGGCTTTAAATTTGTTTTTGCAGATGAATAACTTGTGGCAAAAGTAATGATAACCAAGTAACAGATAATGGGTAAATAATAAGCTTGTGCAACATTTTGATTAGCAATTAAGCCCATTAACGGCGGAAAAATGGCTCCGCCAACTACGCCCATCACCAAGTAAGACGATGCTTGCTGTTTTTGTCGACCTAAATCTTTCAACCCCAAACTAAAAATCGTAGGAAACATAATGCTGAAAAAGAAATTTATCATCATTAATGCTCCAAAAGAAATCCAACCATCAGCCTGAGCAACTACTAAACACATCACCACATTTGCTGCTGCAAAAAATGCCAGCAATAGCTGCGGCTTAATATAACGCATAATAAACGTTCCAAAAAAGCGACCGGCCATCATCATAAATATGCTTAAAGCGAAGTAATTGGCAGATTTTGCATCCGAAAAATGCATTACTTCGTGGCCATAATTAATAAAGTAAGCCCAGGTTCCGCCTTGAGCGGCCACATTAAAAAACTGTGCAATCACAGCAAAAACGAAATGCTTTCTGCGGAACAGACTGTTTTCGGGATGATCCGTTTCGGTTATTGTATAAGTATCGGTTGAACGGGATATTTCTGTTGCCCGACCAATGTTTATCTTCAAAAATGAAAATACAAAAGCAATAGTAGTAATCAACAAACCAATGCTTATATAAAGGTTTTTTATAGCAATTAAATCGTTTGTATTTTCCTGATCGCCACGCAGAAGAAAATAACTGCCTAAAAGCGGACCGATTATTCCGCCTAAACTGTTAAAAGCTTGTGCTAAATTCATCCGCTGATCACTTGTTTGTTCATCTCCCAAAGCGGACACCAGCGGATGTGCAACGGTTTCCAGCGTAGCCAAGCCGCAAGCCAAAATAAACAATGCGATCCTAAACAATACAAAAGAAGCCTGGTTAGATGCCGGTATAAACATAAACGCACCTATAGCATATAAAGCTAAACCCAACAGAATACCGCTTTTATAACCAAATTTATGCATGTAAATACCTGCCGGAATGCCCATTACTGCATAAGCTCCAAAAATAGAAAGCTGAACTAAACCAGAAGAGGATTTAGAAATATGCAACACGTTTTGGAAGTGTTTGTTCAGCACATCTCCCATAGTCATGGCAACTCCCCAAAGCATAAAAAGCAGCACAACGAAACAGAAAACGATAATATATTGATCGGATACCAATTTTGATTTGGCGCTCATTCAGCAAATACTTTGGTTAATAATTTGGCGATGCAATATATTACACATTAAGCTTTTCCGAAAATTAATCTTTATGATTGTGTTTCTAAGCTTTATACTATCCGTTTTCGACTCAAATTTTTATGTGATAAAAGAAGCATCAGCTAACTATTTAAAAGATGGTGGTAGCTGCGTTGTTCCCCAGGTTGTATCTGGCTTTTTGTCGAGTTGATAATGTATTGATCCGCCATTTTTTATAGCATCATAAGGCAGCCAGGTACTGTTCCAATTTTTACCACTTAGGCTAAGGCTTTGGATGTAAGGCTTAGTTTCTGATCCACCCAAAATAATTATCCGTTTTCCGTTGCCTAAAGTAATTTTTACCATTGGAAAAGCCGGACTGTTAATTGAAAATCCACCTACACCCGGAATCATCGGATACAAACCAATGTTGGCAAAAACGTACCAAGCACCCATTGCACCCAAATCATCATTTCCCGGCAAACCGCTGGCTGTATTGCTGTATTGCTCATTGATAATTCGCTGCACCGTTTCCTGCGTTTTGTAAGGTGCACCGGCCCAATTATACACCCAGGGAACTTCAAAATCCGGTTCATTACCGGCTGCAAACCAAGTTTGGCCATAATTGGCATTTAGCTTAACAAAAAAACTATCTAAACGCGCCTGCGCTTTTTGCTTGCCGCCCATGGTATCAATCAATGCTTTTAAGTTAAAAGGCACCATCCAAAAATAATTTTTATAACCCGCTTCGCGCCAGTCTTCATCCTGCCGTTTCCAGGTGCCTTCAGGCGTTTTGGATTGAAGCCAGCCGGATTTCGGGTTGTACAAATTTTTCCAATATTGGGCACGTTGCAAATATTTTTTTGCGAGTTGCTGATTGCTATCTGTGTTTAAAATTAACTGGCTAATTGCAAAATCAGCCGAATTATATTCTAAACTCACCGAAGCATTGACATATCCTTTTGAAAGATATTGCGCCAAATCCGGCCGCGTTAAAACTTCCTGCGAACGGGTATCAGGCACTTCCGCTCCTTTGCGCATTACTTGCAATGCTTCTTTTATCGCATAATTTTTTACCCCAAAAGCATAAGCATTGGCCATTAAAATACTGGTTGGATCACCTTGCATAATGCCCGTTTCCACATCAGCCATCACCCAACGTGGGAAACCACCGCCAGATTTTTTAGCAAAATCGATCAGCGAAGCCATCATATCGCCGGTCTCTTTTGGGGCAATTAGGCTGATTAATTGTCCCTGCGTACGATACGTATCCCAATTGCTAAAAGCCGTATAATAAGCAAAGCCTTTTGTGGTATGCGTTTGATGATCGGCACCCAAATACTGGCCATTTGCATCGCTGAACAAACTCGGATGCGCCAAAGCATGATACAAATGGGTGTAAAACTGTGTGGTATGATCTTTACTTCCGCCGCTCACCTGAATTTTGCCCAGATATTTGTTCCAGGTTGTAATCGATGCTGTTTTTACCTGGTAAAAATTCCAATTTGGGTTTTCTAACTTCAAGTTTTGCCTGGCATTTTTCATCGAAACATAGGAAATGGCAAACTTGTAACGAATTATTTTTTGTTGAGAAACATCAAAAGTGAGGTAAGCGCCAGAATTTTCTCCGCTTACTTGGGTTGAATTTTTTTGTAGATTTTTATCTTTCCAAGTACCAAATACAAAAGCTTTTGAATTGAAAGCAGCCACAAAATAAACCTTGTAATTAGTTTTAATCTGCGGACTACAAAATGAGCCGCCATCGGCATAACCTTCCAACGTATTAGCACTGGTAAACTTAATTTCTGCTTCATGCAATTGTGTTGCGTTGATGCCGGAACCAATAATTATTGTTGCAGTTTTTTCTGATTCCGGATAACTAAATTGTGCAAAACCCGTGCGTTTGGTGGCCGTAACTGCACACAAAACACCATTTTGAAGTTTAGTTTTGTAGAAACCCGCAACTGTAACCTGATCGTGGTAACCAGGCTTAAAATGCGACATGCTATCCGGCGAAATCTGCAAACTTCCTGTTAGCGGCAACATTGGGAAATTTCCCATATGATCACAGCCTGCGCCGCTTAACTGATTCACTACAAAGCCTTTATTCTCGTTAAAAAATGTTGGTGTAAACTGTACCATCCCAAAAGGTAGCATTGCACCCGGAAAGGTGTAACCAGCTTCCAGATAACGGTCGGCCAAACCATGTCCCTTTCCTTTGGTGCCAATCAGCGTGTTTACTTTTTCAGCATACGAAACAGATGTGTTTTTTGGAATTTGTGCCGAAATTTTAACCGATAAAAACAGTATAGAGCAAACGATTAAACTAAACTTCATCATTTAATTGGCTGCTATTTTGGTTAATGAAAAAGGTTTGTCTTCTACCAACAAACCGCGATTGGTTTGCGGCTGGTTTCCCATTTTAAAATGCAACACACCACCGTTGATGATGTCGCTGTGCGAAATCCAGTTGTGTGTAAAAAGTTTACCGTTTAAAGTTGCTGATTGGATGTACACGTTTTCCTTGTTGTTATTTTCTGCTTCGATGATGAGTTTTTTGCCGTTTTCCATCATGATGGTCATCTTTTTAAACAACGGACTACCAATTACATATTGATCCGTGCCGGGGCAAACGCTGTAAAATCCTGCCGCGCTTTGCACAAACCACGATGACATTTGGCCTTCATCTTCATCTCCGGGATAACCGTTTTCAGTTGCATTATACATTTTGTCCATTACTTCACGCACATGTTGTTGCGCTTTCCAAGGTTGGCCAGCGTAATTATACAGGTAAATCATGTGCTGGATTGGTTCGTTGCCTTGTGCATACTGCCCCATGTTAAAAGCTTTCATCTCCGTCATCTCATGGATTACTTGTCCGTAACCACCCACTTTTATCGTATTTGGCTCGGTAAAAACAGCATCAATTTTTTGGGTGAAATTTTTATCGCCACCCATCAAATCAATTAAACCCTGTGCATCCTGAAAAACAGACCAAGTCCAATGCCAAGCATTGCCTTCTGTGTACGGGCCGCCCCAATCCAGCGGATCAAAAGGTTCAATCCATTTTCCCTGTGCATCTTTTGCACGCATAAAACCTGTTTTGGGATCGTACAAGTTTTTGTAATTATACATCTGCCTGCCAAAAACATTTTCATAAAACGGATGATCCGTCAATTTTGCCAGCTGGTATCCGCAAAAATCGTCATAAGCAAATTCTAAAGTCCAGGCTGTGGCACCTTGCGTTTGCTGTGTAAAAGGCACGTAACCGTTTGCAAAATACTCTTTCCAGCCAGGCCGGCCGTTTGCACTTCCCCACGGCCCTTTGTTGGTTGCTTCGTGATAATAAGCTTCCAAAGCACATTTTGGATCAAAGGTGTGGAGACCTTTTACCCAGGCATCAGTTAACAAAGAAATAGAGTGATTGCCCAACATGCCGCCGGTTTCTGCCGGAAAAGACCAGGCTGGCAGCCAGCCACATTGTTGCTGCGCATCCAGTAGAGCCTGTACATATTGGCCCTGCATTTTAGGATGAAGAATAGTATTTAGCGGAAACTGTGCCCGGAAAGTATCCCAGAAACCATTATCAGTGTACATGTAACCATCATGGATTTTTCCATCATACGGACTGTAATAATAAGGTTTACCATCTTTTCCGTACTCAAAAAACTGGTGTGAAAATAAATTAGCATGATACATACATGAATAAAAAGTCGCTTTTTGCTCCTCTGTTCCGCCTTCTACCAGCATTCTACCCAGCAAAGTATTCCAGATTTTATCAGCTGCTTTATGCGTATCGTCGAAAGATTGTTGGCTACCCAATTCATTTTGCAACGTTAGTTCAGCCTGTTCCGGGCTGATGTAAGACGATGCCACCTTTGCCTGCACTACATCACCGTTTTTGAATTTTAAATAAGCACCAATACCTTCACCTTCAGCATTTAAGTTTTTGGCTGTTAGCTTGTTGTGCTTATTTTCCCAAGTGCCGTAATCTGTAAAAGGTTTATCAAACTCAATTACAAAATAGTTTTTAAAACCGGCCGGCACCCAGCGCGCGTTGTTTACATAACCAATAATTTTATGTTCCTGCGGGAGGATTTTCACCATGCTCATTTTGGTATAACCATCCAAAACGAGGTAAGACGATTTTCCTTTTGGGAAGCTAAATTGCAAATGCGCACCGCGTTCTGTAGGCGAAATTTCTGTAGTGATCTGATTATCAAACTTAACTTTGTAATAACTTGGCTGGGCAATCTCATTTTCATGACTGAAAGCTGCTGCCCTAACAGTTTCATCAACATGTAAATCTCCAGTTTCCGGCATTAACGAAAAAACCGCATAATCATTCACCCAAGAACTGCATTGATGCGATTGCTGGAAACCGCGGATAGTATGCACAAAATATTGGTACTTCCAGCCATCGCCATTTTTGCCGGTTTGCGGAGTCCAGGTATTCATCCCGAATGGTAGCGAAGCAGCCGGGTAAGTGTTGCCGTAGGAAAATTCGAATTTGGTATTTGTGCCCTGGCGAGTGTTTACATACTTCACCAAACCTTGAGTTTGCGCTTTTAGATAATCAGCAAAAAAAACTAAAAGGAGAACGCAGATATTCGATTTAAGCTTCATAAAACAACAGGTTTATATAATCATCAAAGAAATGATTTTAAAACAAATTTAGAAAATAAAACGATTTAGCAAGATTTTATATAGATAAAAACAGCATCAGGATTTATGCTTACTTAAACTTTACCAAAATAAAATGCGGACGATAAAGATGCGGATCTGTGTTAAGGTCTTTTATAAACTCTACAGAATTAATGTTGTAGCTAATTAATAATTCGTCAGGTTTTGATAATGTTGGATGTGCTTTGGCATTGTAAACCACGTAAGTTTTCTTCTTTAAATCTGGACTGCAATCCCACAATTTAATAATCGGACCAAACGGCCCCGTTGGACTTGCGCCTAAACGCATACCAACAGTTGTAGTCATTCCACCGACCTGAAATATCAATGCGTAACGTCCATCGGACAATCGGCTGAGGCTTAATTCATTGGATACACCATTGGTAACGGCTTTGCTTTGATTAATTTCGGCAGACCAACTCTCCCCTGTCCAGAAACGCCATTTAGAAAAATTTTCAAATTCTTTTGGCTTCACTCTGGCCACCAGCAATTCCTTCGCCATTCCTTTAACACCATAAACATATAGGTAACCATCCGGATTTTTAGCTCCTGCAGCTGCCGTATTTACAAAAATGCCCGCACCAAATGAAGTGATGTTGCCTGCACTATCTGCATAAAATGGTGTTTCTAACTGCTTTTGAGTTGCAAATGGAAATGATTTGCTTGATGGTATTTTAATCAATACGTTACCAACTTCTTTAAATCCAAAGGCATCCTGACTGAAATTTCTAACGCGGTAACCAAAAATATATAACATATTTGATGGCTGGTTTACAAAGCCATCACCAAGCCAAAAGTAATCAGCAGGATTTGTTTTTAGTGTATGCGGAGTGAAAACGGATTCAGGCGAGCCATCTTTATCTTGCTGCCAGTGAAAATTCATTTTACTGGCAATTGGTTTTTGACCGGAAAGATAAGCTACGGCATTATGGATCATTTTGTAACCGGGCAATATGGTGCTATCCGTTGTCTGCCCGATCATGCTATCACTAAAAATAAATAAGGTCGTACTGTTTTTACCGGTATATTTATTTTCATTACCATTTAACGGAATAGTATAAATCCCGTCGCCACCAAACCAACCCGAGTTTCTTTTAAAGAAAGCAGTCCAGTCATCAGCTTTTTCTACTGAAAAACGAATGTGTTCAAGGTCTGTAACTTGTTGCGCTTGAATTGATCCTCCAATCGATAATCCTAAAAACAGTATAAAAACAGCTTTAAGTGCTTTTTGCATTTCGAGCTAATTTCTCAATTTATTTTTAATAACAAACTCTGATTTTTTATTGATAAAAGAAGCATCTCAATTCAGGATAAACATTAACGGATTTTAAAAACCAATTTGTAAACCAAGATTAATTACTCGCTGATTGATATAAGCATCCCCTGCCGTATTGGTAGAAATCTCTGGATCCTGCTGATATTTACGATAATTATCAAACGTAAACAAATTGTAAGCACTTAAATAAACGCGCGCGCTATTTAGTTTAAATGGTAATGATTTGCTTGGCAATTGATAACCTACATCTACTGTTTTTAGGCGGATATAATAAGCGTTTACCAACCAAAAATCGGATAGGTAAGCGGTTGGACTATCCACCGATGTTGGGTTCATGGTTAAGCGTGGAAACAGCGCATTATCTGCATTATCCGGCGTCCATCGTTGTAAATGGATGGGCTGAAACTGGCTTTGAAAAGGCTCTATACCAGTGCCCACAATAGCAAAACTATAATTAAACGAACCCTGAAGTAAAATACTGATGCTGAATCCTTTATAAGCAGCTTGTAAATTTAAACCAAGTGTAGTATTAGGTAAATTTGGATGGCCAATGGCACGTTGATCAAATACATTGATGATACCATCTCCGTTCAAATCCTGGTAACGTAAATCTCCCGGCTGTAATGCAATCCCGTTATCCGGAACAGCAATCGGATCGCCCGCGTTAGAGCCGTTATGTGCAGCCTGATAAGTTTTGACACTGGCAATCTGAGCCGCCGTGTAAAACCCTAAAGAATGGTAACCGAATGGCTGATTAATAGGCTGCCCGGTTCTGGATAACCATGGAAATGCTGGATTTGCCTCATCTTGATACAAAATTTTGTTTTTAGCATAAGAAAACACAAACGAGGTATTGTACTGCACTTTACCTACACTTCCGTGATAACCTATTTGCCCATCAAAACCATGGTTTAGGGTTCTACCGATGTTTACTGCTGGTAAAGCAACACCCAAAATATCTGGTACGCTCCCGGGTGTAATCAATTGATCAAACCTAATATCATGGAAATAATCAATAGTAGCAGTAATCTTATCTTTCAATAAGTTCATATCCAAACCAATATCTAACTTTTTTGATTTTTCCCAAACTACGTTAGGATTTCCTAAAGAACCTTCATAAACGCTATTATAACCTTGGGCTGTTTGGCCGAAATTGTAGCCACTTCCTCCTACATAAACTTGGTTGTACACATATCGGTTACCGGGTGCAGCATCAGAACCAACTAGACCATAGCTGGCCCTCACTTTAAATAAACTGAAAGTAGGCAGTGCTTTAGAGAAAAAACTTTCATTAGCCAAGTTATAGCCAACACTTAAGGCTGGGAACAAACCAAACCGGTGATTTGCTGCAAAACGGTCGGTACCGTTATAAGCCATATTAAACTCCATTAGGTATTTCTGTCTGTAATCATAACCTAATTTCCCGGAGAACCCTCTGAACTTTTGCGGTACGCCAACTTGTGAGCCATCTAAAAGCGGAGCAGCAAAATAAGTTTGCGATTGCTGGTTAAACAAAGCCAAACCTGTAAAATGGTGTGCGCTACCGAAAGTATGGTCATAATTTGCGTAAAGCTGAACATTGTAATTGTTATTATTCATATCCGTATTACCAGTTAAGGCATAAGTTTGATACACATAAGTTGCGCCAGGCCTTAAAGAATAAGAATTAGTAACTGGGTTATAATGATAGGCAGGAATACCATCGCCATTACCTGCGCCATTAAAAGTTTGCTTAGTAAACTGTTCAATACTAGAATAAGCCACACGTGCTGTTGCAGAAAGCCCGTCGGTAATACTATTTAAATTTTCTGTTGCACCAAATAGTACATTAAAATCAGTTCTGGTGGAACGTTGATAGCCACCGGTTGCTAATCTAGCATTTAATGTGGGCAAATGATCTGGATTAAAAGGAGAATAAGCATAAGAATAGGTTCCGTTCGGATTGAGATAAGGAGACGTAAACGGAGTTTCTTTGCGGAAGTTATACACTTCGCTCACAGCATTTTCATTATAAGGCTGATTTAAATCTGAAAAACGGGTACTCACATCCAACCGGAGCGTTAAATTTTTTGTAGCACTTAAGTCGAGATTAGAACGAAAATTATACCGGTTAAAATAGTAGTTGGTATTAACTAAACTCTGGGGATCGGCAAAATCACGAACTAACCCACTCTGACCCAGTGCACCACCGGAAATAAAATACTTTAATCCTTTTGTGCCACCGCTGATATCCAGATTGGTATTAGCCTGATAGGAAGATTTTTTAAAAACTTTGTCATACCAGTTTACATTTGGATGGCCGTAAGGATCTGTACCATTTTTAAATGCTGCTAAATCTTGCTGTGTAAAACTTTGCTGCAAACCATCATTTCTTTCTGCTTCGTTAATGAGCAAGGCGGAATTGTAGGAATCTAAAAATTTTGGCGTTTTAGTTGGCTCCTGTAAGCCATTTTCTACTCGCAAATTTACCTGTGGAGAACCACTTTTACCACGACGAGTAGTAACTACTAAAACACCGTTTGCTCCTTTTATACCATAGATTGCGGTACTTGATGCATCTTTTAGAATAGAAATACTTTCAATTTCGTTTACATTAATCTGCTGAAGCTGATCATAACTATACTGTATATCATCTACAATAATCAACGGCTGATTACCGGCTGGATTCAGAGAACTCACGCCTCTGATAAAAAAGTCGGAAGCATCTTTTCCCGGTTGCCCAGAACTCTGTTGAGAGAAAAACCCCGGAAGCTTTCCTGCTAGCGTATTTTGCACATTGGCAGTTGGCACAGTCCGGATATCTGCAGCATTAATAGAACTTACTGCACCAGTATTGGTAATCCGTTTTTTCGTTCCGTAGGCAACAACCGAAACTTCATCCAAACCATTAGCAGAAGTTTGCAGCGTAATATCTGTTGCTTTTGACGAAGTAATGCGCACTTCTTGTACGGCATAACCCACAAAACGAACAATAATCGTGTTTGATTGCCCTCGTAACGTTAAGCTAAACTTACCATTTGCATTTGTAACAGTGCCGTTGGTGATCAATCCTTTTTCAACTACCGATGCACCTGGCAATACACCACCTAGGTCACGGACAGTTCCGTTTGCAATTCGGTTTTGTGCATTTGATACAAATGGAAATATCGAAAACAGAAACAGCAGGAGAAGTAATATTTTCCTCATAAAATCTTTATTATAATAATTAAAATCTACTAATTACCAACCCGGGTTTTGCTTCATATTCGGGTTCTTTAAAACTTCGGCATAAGGAATCGGGTACAAATACATTGCCGGCAATAAAAACTTAGTGTTAAGAACAGTAATGTTATTGAAACTGGTAAGTGTTCCGGTTTTGGTTATGGATAAGCCTGTCTGCGGTTGATTCATCACGTTATCTGCAATTTTCCATCTGCGGATATCCCAATATCTGCTTTCCTCAAATGCTAGTTCAAGCCGGCGCTCATTTTGGATGGCTGCACGCATTTCAACTTGGGTCATTGCTGTTTTTAGCCCATAAAAATTGTTGCTACCGGGCAGAATTCCGGCACGGATTCTAATAGTAATTAACTTCTGATAAACATCATTTGTTGGTCCAACAGCTTCATTTTGTGCTTCTGCATAATCCAGCAAAACATCGGCATAGCGTAATATTAGCCAATCTTCGTTATGGCCACTGTAATTGTTTACGTTTTCAAAATTACCCATGAATTTGCGCAGATAATAGGCAGTTTTTGTTTGTTGGATGTTGGTGTTAGGCTTGCTTTGGCCACCTTCATAAGTTTGCAGTTGAGTATTTAACCACTGGGCACCGTTGTATAAAAGCGTGTAAGTAAATCTGGGATCACGATTGTTATATGGATTATTTTGATCATAACCTGATGTAGGATCGGTTATGGCTAAACCATTACTCATCGGGAAAGCATTGGCCAAACCTTGTGTTGGGCTGGTTTGACCTTTGCCCGTAGCACCTGTAAATCCTACCGGACCGTTGTTTGTTTCTACCTGAAAGCCATTATCGCCTTGCCTAAAAAATATTATCTCGGAGTTATTTTGAGTGAGAAAAACATCTTTAAAGTTTGACACTAAAGAATAAGAATTTAAGTTAATTACATCATTGGCTGCAGCTGCTGCCAGTTGCCACCGGTTAGCACTATAATCTGTATAACCAGTAAGCGGATTTGCTGCATCAATATTGCCGCCGTTAAAAAGCGGACTTGCTGCATAAAGTAACGTTCGTGCTTTTAAAGCCAAAGCTGCTCCTCTGGTTACACGATGACTATCCGCATTTGGGTTTGTCAATGGAACCGTTAGCAGTGTATCCTTTATAGCATCGCACTCGCTTACAATATATTTTACACAATCTGAAAATGAATTGCGTGGTAATGCTACGTTATCATTGATATCAAAAACTTTATTACCTAAAAGAGGCACTCCGCCGTAACGTTTTATCAGCTCAAAATAAAACATTGCCCTTAAAAAGCGCGCTTCGCTTTTCCACAAATATTTGATGGAATAACCATTGTATTTAGCCAAAACCGGCACTACATTTATATTATTCACAAATTCGTTTGCACTACGGATACCCTGGTAGTAATATGCCCATGAATCTTCATCAGCAGGAAGATTATAAGAGTTAAAAGCGGCTGTAGATAAAATAGTAACGCTGTTGGTAGAACCTGCTGCTGAAGAAATAGCATCATCGGAAGCGGCATCCAGATAATCACCTCCAACCCTATTGTGGCCATTTTTTACTTTAGCATAAATACCATATAAAAATGCCTGTGCATTTATGCCTGCAGAATCCTTTGTATCAAAAACGTAGTTGGCCGTAACTTTATCTACGGGAAACTGCTCGTATTTTTTGCAACTGTTTATCAGCAAAATTATACCCGATAAAAACAGTATGGTGATTGCGTGTTTTTTCATTCTATTAAATCAATTTACCCTGCGTTTAAAGCTTAACATTTATTCCTGCGTTAAAAACGCGCTGTATTGGGTAAGCAACTCCATATACTTCCGGATCAACTCCTTGGTAACCATAAAGCGTTAATAGATTTTCGCCATTGACAAAAATCCTTATCCCGGAAATTTTTAATTTTTCGATCCAGCGGTATGGTAGGTTATAACCCAGTTCCGCATTTTTTAGCCTTACGTAATTCCCGGATCGGACATATAAAGAAGATGCTGCTGTATTATTGGCATTACCCAAAGAGAGGCGCGGAAGTGTAGCTGTGCTGGCAGTTTCTGGTGTCCATCGATTTGATAACGATTCGTATCCCTGGCCGCTATAAGTTAAGCCCAAAAAGCCTACGCCTGCAAAGCCATTATCTATGGTATTATTAAATACAATCTGTCTATTACTTACGCCTTGCACTAAAAAACTCAGGCTAAACCCTTTAAAATTAAAGCCCACAGTTGTACCGTAAAATATTAGCGGTTTGGTGTTGCCAATTGGCTCTATATCAAATTGATTGATAATTCCGTCACCATTTAAGTCAGCATACTTAACATCGCCAGCTTGTGCAGTATAACCAACGGTCGTAGCACTGCTTGATGCTTCTTTTGCCGTATTAAAAAAGCCAAGTGCTTTATAACCATAAATGGCATTGATAGGTTGGCCAGTACGTCTTGTCCATGGATACGGTGTTGGCTGTTCATCACTAAAAACGGATTTAGTAGCTTGAATATTCGCATTCCCGGTGATGAAGTAATTAAAATTACCAGTATGACTTTGATAAGTTAAACTCAGTTCTCCCCCTTTGTAAAGGTTAACACCTATGTTTTCATAAGGGTAAGTAATACCTAATAGCGCAATACTATTGCCTCTTATTTGTAGTAAATCATAATACCGGTCGTGGTAGTAATCTGCAGTAATTTTAAAGTGATTGTTAAAAAGTGCTATGTCTGTTCCTACATCGATTTTATCTGCTTTTTCCCAGGTAATGTATGGGTTTGCTAAACCATTTTCGCCATAACTCTGTACATTGCTTCTGCTGGTACCCGCAATATAGGCATATCCGTTTGATGCACTATAGGTTTGTAAAAAGTTATAGTAACCATAATTGTCAACATTGGCATTTCCGGTTTTACCATAAGTGGCACGCCACTTCCAGGAATTAATCCATTTAAAGTTATTGCTGATAAACGTTTCTTTTGCCATTTGCCAGCCTAAACCACCGGCATAAAATAATCCCAACTGTTTCCCTGGCGGATAACGATTATAACCGCTTAAATTTGCGGCACCTTCTACAAAATATTTGCCATCGTAATTGTATTGTAACCTAAATGCTCTGTTGGTAGAAATTTGTGGCAAATCAAAGTTTAACGCCGCCGTGTGGTAATCATAAAGTAAGATTGCGGAGATACCATTTTTATCAAAATTTCGGTCGTAATTAACAGAACCTTGCGCATAAGCATAACGTGCACTTGAAACAGAACTGAAAGCATTGTTTTGTGCAACAGGCACACCTACTGCGGAGTTGGAACCATCACTATTCGTTATATAAGTGTTATTTTGGAGGTTTCTATTTAAAAATCCTTGTGAAGCAAAGGATAGATTTCCTTTTGCTTTAACTGATAAGCCTTTAATTACGTTGCCAAGATCATAGTTTAGATCAAGATTCGCCAGTACATCATTACTGCTTACACGCTGATAACCAGAATCTTCTACCTGCGAAAGCAGGTTATTAGTAAACAGGGTTGTACCGCCAAAAGAACCGTTTGGATTGAATACCGAATAAGCATTATTAGGTGTAGTATATAACGTGTTTAAGATGCTGGAATAACCAGGACCTGGCTGCGTAAGCTGCTGTATCCGGCCAAACAATTGCAAATCAACCGTAAACTTTTTAGTTACATTTACGACCACATCAGAATTAATCATGTAGCGGTTTAAGTCATTATTGGTATTGTAAGTTACCGATGGATCTGTTTTAAACATACCCAATTGATCTAAATAATTAACAGAAATAGAATATCTGGCAATAGCACTTCCTCCTCCAACATTTAATCGATAAGTAGTTAAAGGAGAGTAATTGTTTAAAACAGTTTTAAACCAGTTTACATCAGGATGCCCCAAAGCATCTGTATGATTACGATAGGCATTAAAATCTGCACTGGTATAAATTGATTGCCTACCGTCATTTTGTAAAGCTTCGTTGTATAAGTAAGCGTACTGATAGGCAGGTAAAGCAGTCGGTAAGCCTAAAGACTGCTGTAAGGCAGTTTGAGCTGTAAACGAAATGTGTGGTTTACCGATATCCGGGTGCTTGGTAGTAACAAGCAATACGCCTCGGGAGCTGTTATTACCTAATAAAATGGTAGATAAACCATCTTTTAAAACCGAAATTGATTCAATGCTTTCTGGGTCGATGGATGATAGCTCCCGTTGCACATTATCAATAATGGTTATAGGAGTCTGTCCGCGTAAGCTTAAAGTTATTTCTGTGTTATCATTCGCAGAGTAGTTATTATGCTGAACAACATTGCCTATAAAATCTGGTGTGGTTTGAGAACCGGTTTGTGCAGCCGCAAAACCACTATATTGCTGTGTATATAATCCTGCTAATTGCCCTGGAAGCGCATAAGTATATAAAGTTGAAGGTGTTGTAGTAAGCTGATTGGTATAAACACTTGCAATTGATCCAAGAAAGTTATCTGGGTTTGCTGTGCCATAAAGTACATCAATACGTTGAGGAGTTTTAAGGTATGCACTAATTAATCTAATATGAATTAATTGTTTTGAACCAGCTGTAACTTCTTGTGTGTAAAAATTTTGGCCAGATAGTATCAAAATGTTGGCAGGTGTTGCGTAGATCAAAAAACGACCTATAGAATCCGTTGTTGCTTGGTTACTGGTTCCTTTCACATGTACTAATACTCCTTTTACCGGTACATTATACTCATCAAAAACATTTCCGCTTACAGTTCCCGGCGGTTGGACTATTTTTGAGGCTGTGGTATCTTGCGCTGATGCAAAGCTGTTCTTCAACAAGAACAGACAGCAGATCAAAAAATATTTTAAGTAACTATTGGCCATAAAGCAACGTTTAGATTTTTAAATCGTTTTAGCAATAATTGCGTATCGAATGTTTATAAATTATTTTAACTGCACTTGAATGTATAAATAAACGGGCTGGCCGTGTTACCATATCCAACTTTAATTGCACCGCTTTTATCGGTTAAAAAATATTCCATTCTGGTAATGGTTTGACCATCGGCTATTCCAAAAAAAGATCGAGGCCAAAACGTAGTTTGATATCTATTGCTGCCAGCAGGTAACTGTACCATTTTTGTTTTATCGCTCTGGTCGCAAATAGTTACAGATTTTCCATCACTTGTATAGGCCGTAGCGCATAGATATACATTTTGTGCACCGCTTAAAGCTGTTGCAACTACGGTACCGTCAAAAGTGAGCGTAACCAAATCATTGTCTAAAGATTTTGGTGGGTTGATAGTTGTTAACTGCGGATTACAGAAATCAACCACATCGCCTGTACCACCAGTAAGCTGAAAGCACGGCGTAACCTTAAAACTGTAATAAGTGCCGTTGCCATCACTGGTAAATCCATTTCCACTATCTGCAATAACGTAACCTAATTTCACTAAAGTGTTGTTATTATCGGCACCAACTTTTATATTGATGTTTAAATCACCGGTAATTGTATTGCCCGTGTGGGGGTAAGACTTATCTGTTTGGTAAGCCACCCATTCCATATCATCAATCAAATTTCCACCTATTCCAAAGGTCTTTTTCATATAATCAGGCCAGTTTAAGCCTCCACCATTTTTAGCTAAAGTAGTGCTTGGTATAAGCTGCATATTTCCGCTTCCGATACTGCTAGTATAGGTAATTGCGGTATTCTGTGCAGCACTCCATCCCTTTGGAACTAAAAAACCGAAAATAAAATAATCCGGCCCACCATTACCAACTGTAGGTAAACTGACGTGTACCGTAATTGGAACGGTAGAACCTACAACAGCTGTAGCAGGTTGTACCACATCTGTAATTACTTCGCCGCAGCAAGCCAGAATCATAATTACAAAAACGGTGGTACATACTTTCCAGAATTTGCTTGATTTTATATGTTGAGATAATCTCATAAATAGTTTTTAAAAATGATTACCGGCAATTAGTTAGATTTTTGAAGAGTATATACATAACTGTTATTCGGGCAACCCGGACTGAACGTAATACTAAGTTGCCGCAAACCGTTAATAATAGGATAAGTAAAAGCTGTAGCTACTTTTTTGGAGGCTGTAGGTGTAAAAGCAATTTGGAAAGGATACTGCGGATCATCAAGCGAATACGTGCCGTTTTGAAGAACGATAAATGGCAACTTGTTATTTAAAGTATAATTGGTACCATCAAAAACCAGTTTAAATTGTGTAAAATCAAGCAAAGTGGTAATGTCTGCACCGTTACGAGTAGCTTTAATTACTTGCCAGTTACCTGTAATATCCTTAACTGCCTCTGGATTAGGCACAATTTTTTCGGTTTTGCAGGAAGTGATCAATAGAATTACTGCCACTACCAAATTAAAAGCCGATATGCTGTTTTTATCAATGTTTTTCATGCGGATGATATTAATTGTTAATAACCCGGATTTTGAATCAGCTCCGGAGATTTGGCCACTTCAGATTGTGGGAAAGGCCATAGATACATAGCCGTGCGGAAATTACGCTGCCGTACGGCAAAAGGCTTATAAGTTACACTAATGCCATTTCTATCAACTTCCATTCCTGTGGTAAGTATGTTTTCAGTTTGATCGGCTATTTTCCAGCGGCGCACATCCCAAAAACGATGTCCCTCAAATGCCAGTTCAACTCTTCTTTCATTTTGAATGTAAGTACGCAACGCGTCTTGGCTCAAGCCAAGCGGCAAATGATAAGGAACCAACCCTGCCCGCTGTCTTACGGCTTCTACCGCCGTGTAAATATTTTGGTTGGGGCCTTCAAATTCATTAGCCGCTTCAGCATAATTTAATAAAATCTCAGCATAGCGTATCAAAGGCTGGCAACGCTGTGAAACGTGCGTAAAATCATTAGCCACTGCGTTCGGATCGAGCATTTTATTGGTATAATAACCAGTACGGGTTCCTACATTAACTGCATCTGGCCCGGTATTTACCCCGTTGTAGTTTCCAACAAAAATATTTACGGCTGAGACACCAGAAGCCAATCGGTTTTGCAACTGCGATTGATCATGAATGATAGAGAAATTTAAACGCGGATCTCTACCGAAATAAGGATTTTGCGGATCATATTTAGAAGCAAGATCTGTAATTGGTAAACCAGTAGCCATCGGAAATGCATCAACCAAACCCTGCAACGGGAAAGCACCACTAGTTCCGGTTCTGGATGGCGGATCCCAAAGTGATTCAAAATCAACATTAGAGGGCCGCATCAACTGGAAAATGTATTCGGTATTATAGCGCAGGGTAAACAAGGTTTGAAAACCAATTCCTGCTGTAGTGTTATCTATATTTAAACTGTAAGCACTTAAACCAATTACTGCGGATGCAGCATCTTCAGCGAGTTTCCAACGCTGCTTGTCATAACTTGGATATCCAACCAAAGCAGCCGTATTACCCGAGCCAATCGTTTTACCGTTAAATAACGGACTTGCTGCATATAACAACACACGAGATTTTAAAGCTAAACAACTCCCTTTTGATGCGCGGCCATAACTTACGCCGGATTGTGTAGTAGGCAAATCCTGCGCGGCAGCATCACACTCTGAAATAATATAATTAACACAATCTGCATAAGTGTTTCTGGCTGCAGGAATATGATCAGTATAAGTATACAAACTGTCCCCAACCAAATGCACACCAGCATAATGTTTTAGTAAAATGGCATAATACCAGGCACGTAAAAACCGCGCTTCGGCTTTATACTGTGTTTTGGTAAAAGTTCGGATGGGCGCACTGGGTAAATTCTTGAGAAACTGATTTACTGCGCGGATATTGTTGTAAGATGTTGTATAAGCATCATCTGTTACAACCGCTGCATTTATAGTTCCAGTTTCAAAAGCAAGAGCAGTTGTGCCATTAGTCGTATTTACTTCCGCTTCATCAGAAGCAGCATCTAAGCCACCATTGGTTACCTGTGCACCAATTGGCCCATATAAAAATCTTCCGGGATTAGAACTGAAGCCAACGTGACTATAAATATCGGATAGAAAAGCTACCGTATTAGCACTATCCTTAAAAACAGTGGTTTCAGATAAATTGGTAGTTTGCGTTTGAGATAAAAACCCATCCTTTTTGCAGGAAATAGCAAATAAAAACAGGATTAAACCAAAAATATAATTGTAAAATTCCCTCATAGTTTAATAACGATAAGCATATTTAACGATCAAAATTTAGGATACCTTCCAAAAACCAGCAGGTTGAAATAATGCCAATTAGTTTTGGCAAAACCAATTGAAAGGATCGTAAAGTTTGGAAATAGGTTAATAATTATGTGCTAAATTATAATATAAAAACGATTTAGCAAATATTTTGAAGTTTTTTATTTTTTAGTGTTGCTGATAAAATAAACTTGAAATTACTCAACTTTTTTTAATTGATTCAACTAAAATTTAACGTTTTAGCAAAGCATTTGCACTGTGCTGATAATTTCGTTTTATCAATATGTTTTCATAACATCAGAAAATACATGGAGATAAATTTATACTGATAAAAGAAGTATCTATTTCTTCCCGGAAAAACCATTAAACTTTGCGGCCGTTAAAAAACTGACTAAAAAAAACCATCTGATATTTTAAAGAATCAATCCAATATTCCCAAGTATGGCTACCTGGTCGCACAGCATAATCATGCGGTATTTTTTGTTCCCATAATTTGGCATCCAGCTCATCATTAATCTGATGAAAAAAATCCTCATGACCGCAAGTTAACGTAAGTGCAAGCACATTGGGTTTTAAAACAGAAAGCATATTGATGATACTGTTTTTCTCCCAGCGATCCGGGTGCTCGGTGTATTTTCCAAGGATCATATCAATCCCGAAACTTTTTGCAAACGGCCTCAAGTCCACACCGCCGCTCATACTACCTGCCGCGCCGTAAACTTCTGTATGATCAATAGCCGAATGTAGCGCACCAAAACCGCCCATACTTAAACCGGTTATGGCCCTGCCTGTCCGGTTGGCAATTGTAGCATAATGCGTATCCATCCAACCCACTAATTCTGTTACCAAAAAAGTTTCATATTTCCACTGGCTGTTTTCCGGGCTATCCAAATACCAGCTCCCAAAGTTTCCGTCCGGACAAACGATAATTACGTGGTCTTCATCAGCAAACCTGTTTAATTCAGGATCTTTTTTAATCCAATCGCTATAATTTCCGCTAAAACCATGCAATAAATAAATTACCGGATAACGTATGTTTTTTACAGTATTTTGGGGCGAAATAACCACTGTTTTCACATCTTTAGCCATTGAGTTACTCCTCACATTTACCGTATCAACCCGTGCTGCCCAAGCCACACTTCCGGAAAACAGCAATAGTAAACAAGTTATTTTCAGTTTATATATCATCAATTTAAATTTAAACAAAGAACTATTTTTGTCGGATGATTGTAATTCGGTGGTTTTGTGGTTTGTCTATGGCATAGATTTGATCGGTTAAAACATCCATTTCTTTTTGCCAGGCATCTCGTAAACTTTTGTAACGGGCGCGGGTATAATTATCTTTATTTCCTCCGATGAATGGATTCTTTAAAGCGGCTTTATTCACACTGTCCATTGCAGCATTGTTATCCTTGAAAAGCAAATGTTTGTCTCTTAAAAAATCGTATTCTATGTACATATAGTTACGAAAACGACGCTCTATTTCCCAACGTTCCTCGTTCAATTCTCTAATTTGTATGGCTTGCTGATATTGCGGCGTGGTGCTGATTTCAGCCATATTGATTCCTTTCGCCAGTTGCTCTGCCGGCCAGCTGCCGATTTTTTCTCCATCAATGTAAATACCGTAGTTAGCTTTTTTTAAACCATTTACAGCAAGCATTTCCTGATTAAATTCTTTTGTCCAAGGAATCAGTTTTAGTGCTTCTGCCTGAGATTTATGATTGCCCCAGCCTCGCGGAATTGTATCCAGCGGATAAGGCAATGAATTGGCTAAATAGTTAAAAGACAATGAATCAGCTGTATTTGTCAATTGCGAAATACGGCAGTTTGCTTCTTTTAACACCCTTTTTTCGGAAGCATTAATGCTGATATCTGCTACTGGATGATTAGCTAAACCCTGATCCTTCAAAAACAAATAAGCCATTACCATATGTCCATTATTATCAGGGTGGATACGATCATTAGGCGTAAGGCTGAACACAGAATCCCTGGCTTGTTCGCGTTGGTTAATCGCCAACATCGGATGATAGAAATCAACATAATCCCAGCCGTTTCTTTTTGCAGCAGCTTGCTGATAATCAACCAGTTTTCCTAACGCATCTGCCTTACCCGGAAATAAATTATTTTTAGTGAATTTGCTTGTAAAATCATACGGCGAACCGCCGATAAAAATTTTGCGAACGTTGGATAATGCTTTCAATTTTTGCTCCACCAAACCATAATATTTGTAAGACGTATCCAGGTTTCGGGCGATGTTTTCTTGTCCTTTTTTGTTGTACCAATCAAAATAACCCGTATCATTCATACCCCAGGTTAAGGTAATTACATTCGGATTTTTAGCCATTACATCTGCATCAAAACGATTATAAATCTGCTGAATCACATCGCCACCAATACCGGCATTGAAGCAAGTAATACGCATATTCGGGAAATGCGTCATGTAATACAACCATATGTAAGAGTGATAATGGCCTCCATCGGTGATGCTGTTTCCCACAAAAGCGATGCGATCTCCGGTTTTAAACGGAGCTATATCTTGTGCTTTCGATACATAAAAGCTACTTAAAAACAGCATTATAAATCCTAACTTTTTCATTTTATTATTTTATTTATTTGGTTCAATCCTACCAACCCAACCACCATCGGTTACCATATTGATGTTGATTTGATCTCCGGCTTTTATCTGTTTTACTATTTTTTTATAATCGGTTGCCTGCACATCCGCATTTACACCATCCTGAATTTGGGTGATGGTATAGGTGCTGTTTTTATCCAGAAAATTTGTGTTGATGGTTATGTTGCGTGGCTGATGGTTAGTCATGGCACCGATAAACCATTTAATACCTTTTCTTCGAGCTGTTACCACATATTCTCCGGCTTCACCAGTTAAAACCCTGGTTTCGTCCCAGGTTACCGGCACGCTTGTAATAAAAGCTGTACTTTCCGGTTCTTTCAGGTAATTGAAGGGATTATCAGCCAGCATTTCTAAACCACTCTCAAAAACAATGTACATAGAAAGCTGATTTGCACGCGTGCCGATACTCATCGGATTATTGCGGTTGCCATGAAAATCTTGAGGATGAACAGAGCGCATGGCACCAGGTGTATAATCCATCGGGCCAACAGCATTGCGTAAATAAGGTAGGTAAACGTTGTTATCCGGCGTAGCAAAACCACCAAAAATATTAATTTCCATACCCACTACGCCTTCGTAAGAAAGCACATTAGGGTAATGCTGATTTAATCCGGCTGGCTTAAAAGCACCATGAAAATCAACAAACAACTGGTTTTTTGCCGCTTCTTTTGCAACGCGCTCATAATAATTTACCATCCATTGATCGCTACGATCCATAAAATCGATTTTCATCCCGGCAATACCCCAATCGTGTAGCGTTTTAAACACGTTGAAATTTTTTTCTACAGCCAGCCAGGTAAACCATAATATAATCCGGACGTTCTTTTGTTTGCCATAATCAATCAGTTCGTGCAGGTTGATTGTAGGATTTGGATCGAAAGGATTCATGGTTGATTTGGCCCAGCCTTCATCCATTAAAATGTACGGGATGCCTAATTTTGAAGCAAAATCGATGTAATATTTATAGGTTTCCTGGTTATAACCTGATTTAAAATCTACACCGTAAACAGCCGCATTATGCCACCATTCCCAGGTTACCTGGCCCGGTTTAATCCATGCTGTATTCTCAATTTTAGAGGGGCCGGATAATTTAAAAACCATTTCATTTTCAGGTATTTGCGTATCCTGATCAGTTATCAGCATAAAACGCCAAGGGAAGCTGCGGGTTCCGGCGGTTTTAGCTATGTAATTTGCTTCCTTTAAAATTGAAATACTTCTATCTCCATCCGGGCCAAAAGCAAGAGGAGCTTTGGGGAAAGTTCCGTTTAACGCATTGCTACTTGTGCCTTTTAAAAACATACAAGGGTAATCCCGCAAATCCGCTTCAGAAAGTAACACTTTATACCGGTGATTATCAAAAAGTACTGGTAAAACGCTCATTTTACTGCTATCAATTTCGCTTAAATTTTGCCGCGTATATAAAATCTGATAATCTGATTTGAATGATTTGGCTTCAGAAAAAAACGACAACACATTCCCAGTAAAACTAAAATGAGCAGTTTCTTTGTTAACTTCTACAGAATCTTTAAAAGCGGTTATAAAACGATAAGCAATTCCGTCATTATACGCTCTGAATTCAACCTTGAAATTTCCTTTAAAGCTGAGCAGCAATACATTACAATTATTTAAGACCGTGCTGTTTTTAAGGGCTATTTTTGGGTAAATGATGGTGTTGATAACTGTATTAGTTTTTTGAATTAAACGTGGGTTTTTACCCAGCTGTGCATTTGAAAGTTGCAGTGCCAGACAGGAGTTTTTCATCAATTCCTGATCATGAAAACTGACCGAATAATAAATTTGATCTGATAAACTGACCGTTATTTTTATTTGATGATTAGGTGAAAACAAATCAATCCCCGCTCCAAAACCCCGGAAGCACATCAGAAAAAATAGACTAAATAGTAAATATTTTTTCATGGTTTAGTTTGATGTTCCCCAATTTTTATTGGGAGTATTACCCATCACCAGCTCCAGTTCTCCGCCATTGCTGATATCTGCAAAATCCAGGTAACATTTATTGTAAGCTTTACCATTCAGTTTTGCACTTTGGATATATATATTATCGATGCTGTTTTTATCGGCAATAATTTTGAACGTTTTGCCTTTAGCGTATTTAGGATCGAGCTGAAACGTAACCTGAGCAAAAACCGGACTTGTAATTTCCTGCCTGGTATTTCCCGGACAAACCGGATGTAAACCGCTGGCCGCCAGAATGTACCAGGCTGACATCTGCCCAACATCTTCATTCCCCACCAAACCCTCAACCGAATTATGGTAAGCGCGCTGGCAAATTGCCCGGCTCCATTGCTGTGTTAACCAGGGCATGTTCAATCGGTTGTACAAAAACGGAACATGGTGCACCGGCTCATTTGCCTGATTGTAATAATCGTTCCACATCATGTTTTCGGGCGTTTTGGCAAACAGATTGTTCAGATCAGCAATTACCTTTTCCCGGCCGCCCATTAATGCAACCATTCCGTCAACATCATGCGGCACAAACCAGCCTTGCTGATACGGGTTGGTTTCAAAAGTACCATACCATTGGGTTAACCGTCCTGATTCTGGCCAGGCAACCCATTTTCCACTGCTATCACGTGGCCTGAACCAGCCTTTTTCTGTATCAAAAATATTTTTGTAGCTCATGCTTCTTTTAGCATACTTTTCAACATCTTCCGGATGATTTAGCCATTTGGCTAATTGCGAAACACACCATTCTGAATAACCGTACTCCAATGTATAGGCAATACTGACTGGCTGCGGCGTATAACCACGTTCACCGTTGCCAAATTTTTCTACCGAATTTTTGGAGAGTTGATAAGCTTTTTGCAGATCAAAATTGCGGATCCCTTTGGCATAAGCATCCGTAATTACAGAAACCGCCGGATTGCCAAACATGCAGCCACTGTAAGCATTCATCAGCTCCCAGCGTTCGAGATAGTTTTTTTGCTTTTGATCTGCCAGAGAAATAAGTGAATTAATTTCATCATTTACCAGACTTGGGTTGATGATGGTTTGCAGCGGCATCTGGCTCCGGAAAACATCCCAGCCGCTAAAAATAGTACGTTTTTTAAAGCCTGCAAAATTATGTATTTTACCATCGCCTCCGGGATAGCGGCCATCTACATCGTTGATAATCCTCGGATCAATCATGGTGTGATACATTGCTGTATAGAACACGGTTTTTTGCTCTGGCGTGCCGCCTTCAATTTTTATTTTAGCCAGTTCTTTATCCCACAAATTGATGGCTTGCTGATGCACACGGTCAAAATTCCAGTCGGTAATTTCTGTTTGCAGGTTATTTTTCGCCCCGGCAATATCTACAAAAGAAATCCCAGCTTTCATCAAAACCTGCTCCTTATTTTGGGTGCTAAAAGAAGTATAGAAACCCAGATGTTTCCCTTGTTTTTTCTTGATTCCTTTTAAAATTTCGGCATTGGCTATACGCTGCTGGTAACGGTCGCTTTGCACATCTTCCCGGTTCCGGCTCCAGCCGTCGGGAATATCAGCACTCCAAACACCGTAATTTTTGAGTGACTTGCTAAATTTCGCATAAAAATAAACTGTATAATCAGCGTGGCCGTCACCATCGCCCCAACCTCCACCTTGCGGCGTACATTTCATCCAGCCTTCAATGGTATTTGCATCCGCAACTTTAATATATTGTTGGGTTGAAGTTCCGCCCACACGCCGCGCTAAATCAATCTGTATCCGCGAATTTTGGTTTTGAGGGAAAGTAAACCGCAAAATACCACTGTGCGGCATAGCCGTCATTTCAGCTTTGGTTTGATAATCAGACAAAAAAACACTGTAATAACCGGCGGTTGCTTTCTCGCTTGTCTTATTATAAGCCGAACGATAACCCGACGTACTCCTGTCCAGCTTTCCGGCGGCTGTTTTCAAAGGTCCGGTTGTTGGCATCACCAAAAAATTACCTAAATCACCAAACCAGCCAACGCCGCTTAATTGTGTAAAAGCAAAACCCTCAATACTAGTATGTTCGTAGCTGTAACCCGATCCGTTATCGCCACCGGTAATCGTGTTCGGACTAACTTGCACCATGCCATAAGGTGTGGTGGCGCCCGGAAATGTTTTGCCCAAACCATGGTAAATACCAGCAGCTGCGGCACTGCTACTTGCGCCGATCAACGGGTTGATATAGGATGCAGAATTTTGTGCACGCAAACCAAATCCTGCATGAAGAAGCAAAAAGGTACAAGAAAAACGAACGAATGCTTCTTTTACATTATAAAACATTGTGCTTACTTTAATCAGTAAAGTTTGAATTTTAAGGAGAAACTAATCCTCCATAATTGGTTTGATAAAGCTAAATTATTAATTAAAATCGATTTAGCAACAATTTTTAATATTTAACAAAATCGGGATAATCTAATTTTTAGGGCATAAAAACAGCATTGTTAAAACGGATGGTGCGCAAACAAAATTTGGGGACAGGCAGGCTGATCGACTTATCTTTTTCTGAACCTGTTTTTTGTAAAATTTCCAATCGGTTTCCGTTCAAATCAACCAATTCGGCCGTATCAAAATCAAAATTTGGTTTGATGGTTTTGCTGCCGTTTTCTCCTTCAGCATTAAAAAAGCGTACGGTAAAAGTGTGGTTTTCAGTTTTTGCGGAGGTTAGCACTAATCCTTTATCTGCAGTAATTAATGATTTTGATGAAGGGTTTGTACCCGAATCAGCAAGCTCGACAAACATCGGTTCGTTCCATCGTGCCGAAGCCGACCAAACAGCGGCTTTGTCCCATTTTCCTTCATGCGGCATTAAGGCATAATGTACATTTGTTGGTCCGTTTAACTGATAATCTCTTCCCCAAAGTCCCATTCCGGAATACTGGATAGTTAAACCCAAAGGAAAATGTTCGCCGTGCGCATAACTGGTGGTATGATCGGTGAATAAAGCCATTCCGTATTTATTTTGGCCATCAGTTACATCCACCCAATTCAAAATTACATTGTTTTTAATGCTGTCCCAGGTACTAAAAAACGTGTCTTTCAACTGGCTTTCTGTTACATCAAAAGGCGCATTTTTATATACTTTCTGCTGATTTAAGTTGAGCGGAAAAACAGCCAGCAACTTGTTCCGATCATCATAAAATGCTTTGTGATAATTAGTTAGCTTGTAGGTTCCTTTTGGCGTATCTTCGCCAATACCAACATTACTTTTCCAATCTAAGTTCAGATTTAGGTCAATCAATTGCTGGTTTTCAGCAAGACTTATAATTTCCGTCCAAGCCGTCCCGTTTATTTTTCCTTTCAGCTGAAGTTTCACCCGAACCGGTCCATTTTCTAATATTTTAACGTCCGCAACTTGATCCGCAGAAGATTTAAAACCGCCATCTTGGTAAAAATTTCCTCTCAAACTTCCAAATTTCATTAGGTTGTGCCGATCAATAAATTCCTTTTGCAGTTTTTTGGCGTAAAGGCTACCGATGCTTCCACCCTGCTTTGGATTAATAATAATGGTGTACAAATTGGTTTCCAGCCGGTAATTGCCATTTTTAAGTTTAATGACTGTTGCGCCACTGTTTTTTGCCGCAGATGATGCTTCTTTTACCACATAATTTTTAGTGCCGAAACCTGGCGTATTAGCTACAAAGAGCAGGCTTTGATGATTTGCAGAATCAGTAACCGTTTGAGATAGAATGCTTTTCCCATTTTGATCCGTAACCTGAATGTTTTTTTGAGTCATACTTTCTGGCAATCTGATGCTTACAGGTTCTTCTCTTTGCTCAAGTTGCGTGTTGTAAACCGTAACGGCCATACTTCTTTTATCGGCATAATTCGGGGCAGATTGTTGCAATGCCTGTCTATTTAAATCTGCGCTGATTTTATTGGATCTGTTCGTCCAAGCCACTACTTTATCTGCCCATGTATCACCTTTTTTGCCGTTGTAAGGCACAATCCAGCAATCATGATGTTGAGAAAGCAAAAGCGTACGCCAGGCAGAATCCAAATCTGCTTGCGGCCAAGCAGTTTTACCAGATAGTAAATTAGTTAGTGACAGCAATTTTTCTGTACCCAACAGGTTATTTTCTGATGTTCTGACTTGCTGCGCTATTTTTTGGGTAATCTGCGAACCCCAAACCAAACTTACTTTTATATCCTCCTGGCTTAGTCTCCAAACCGGTTGCGGATCGTTTTTTACTAAATTGAAATAATCCCGCCAGGTGGTGTATTCATTTTGTTGCCGAGACGTATCGCCATCACCCAAAAACGGACCACCTTTCCAGCCAGCATCCTGCAATGTCATTCCAACAGGTGACCTTACGCCGTATTTAAAAGCGGCATCAATATATTGTGGCGAATTGTTCCAGGCAATAGTTTGCCAAGTGGATTTTGGCAGCAATGCTTCCACCTCATAACGCGGGACGGTTAAAATTTGGGTTCCGTCCGGGCCTTGCCAGTTTACCAGTTCACCGCCATGCGCCGCGGTGTAGCCTCCAAAACAAGTATTCGGGTTTTTTAAGGATGCATATTTTATCCCAAAGGATTGCAAAATTTGCGGCAAAGCACTGGTAAAACAAGGTTCTTCGGAAGAGTAAGATCTAAAAGTAATCCCCGGAAAATGCTGCTGTAACTTTTGTATGCCGTAACTAAACTGACGGATAATACTCTCACCATCAATATTATACAGATAACTTTGCGCATAAGCCGGATTTACATATTCAATCCTGCTAGCATTTGCATCAGAAACCAACTTTTTAAATTCTGCATAAGCGGAAGGATCAACGATAGCTGCGCGATCCCAGGTTTCAGGTTCTAACTCCACATTAATTTTCCAGTACGGATGCTTTTGCAGCATATCCACCAAAAAACGCGTGTTCCAATCGGGATAATGGCCCCAAACACCGCCATGGTAACCATCAATATAATAGGTATTTTGCGCAAAAACAGGGCTGCAAACCCAGAAAAGTATTGTAAAAACAGCATTAAATTTACGACTGAAAAACCTGTTTACATTCTTGGCAAAAGAAAATTTGAACATAAAAACGGATTAGGATTTAACTGGTTGAATAGTAAAATGATGCTTTTTGGGCTGATTGATCTGGTAGAGTTCGCTGATTAATAAATCGATCTCTTTTTGCCAAACATCGCGTACACTTTTGAGGCGAGATTTGCGGTAATTTGCTAACGTAACTGCTACAAAAAAGTCTTTTTTAGCATACTTTTCTAAAGAATCCATCGTAGATTCCTGATCGTTAAAAAGCAATCCTTTTGGCTTTAAAATAGAGTAATGCAGCCAGTAATATTCGCGTAGTCGGCGTTCAATTTGCCAGCGTTCCTCGTTCAAATGCATCACGGCCAAAGCCTGCTGATATTGCGGCGTGGAGTGATACAAAGCGAGGTTAATTCCGGCATTAAACTGTTTTCCGCTCCATTTTCCAATCACGGTGTTATCTATCTTCACTTCATAATTTTGATCTGATTGTAAACCGGCAACTTTCAAATTTTCCTGATCAAATTCCGCCACAAAAGGCACTAATTTCATTGCGCTTGCCTGCGATGTATTTGGTTTACCATTATTTTGCGCAATGGTATCTAAAGGATAAGGTAACGATTTGGCCAGATAATTGAAACTAATTGATTTTGAGATGGTTGCAAGATTGGAAACAGTACAGTTTTCTGTTTTTGCTAATTTAGAATTAAGGTTGATATCAACATCAGCCACCTTTTTGCCGGCAAAACCTTGCGCTTTCAAAAATAAATAAGCCATTACCATGTGACCGTCGTTTGTGGGATGAATACGGTCGATTCCTTCCATCGTAAACAGCGAATCGCGCAGTTGTTGTTCATGGTTGATCCTGACCATCGGCTGGTTAAAATCAACAAAACTCCAACCGTTTTTTTCGGCTGCCTGCTGCTGCAGGGCTATGATTTTCAGGATTGCTGCGTTTTTGCCCCTTAACGCGTTGTTTTTAATTTTAGAAGATTCATCATATGGTGAAGAACCGATCATAATTTTTCGTACCTGTGGATAAGCATTGAGCTTCTTTTCAATATTCAAAAAACTTTGGTAAGAAATATTAATTTTCTCCGCATATACCGAATCCGCTTTTTTACCTCTTAAAAACTGATAACCAGTATCATTCATTCCAAAAGTTAACGTAATAACTGTTGGCTTTTTGCTGAAAACATCGTCCTGCAAACGCTCGTCAATCTGCCGGGCAACATCACCGCCAATACCCGAATTGAAAATTTTAATGGGCATATCCGGAAACCGCGTTAAATAATACAGCCAGATGTACGAATGATAATGGCCGCCATCGGTAATGCTGTTGCCGGTAAAAACTACGCGGTCATCCTTTTTAAACGGCGCAATGGTTTGTGCAAAACCAGCCATCGCCATCAGCAAAAAAGCAAAAGTTAAAGTCGTTTTTTGTGGGATATTTTGTGCCATACTGTTTTTATCGCCTATTTTTTAAATGGCTGTTTAAGCACTTTGCTGATAACGGCTTCGGCCAACGGTTCCATTACTTTGTAACCGGCCAGGTTTGGATGTAAACCTTCCAAAGCCAGGTTTTTTTGAATGCCGCCATCATCAGCCAGCATTGCGTGGTAATAATCTATATAAGCGATGCTGTTTTTATCGGCATAATTTTTCAGCATTTCGTTAAGCTGTTTTATTTGCGGTTTTGGATCGATGCCCGGATGCCACGAAATCGTATAAGCTGGCAAAACGGAAGAAAAAACGACTTTAATATGGTTGGCTTTTGCCAATTCGGCCATGGAAGCGATGTTGCCAAACGTGTCTTCCAGCTTGATCGGACCAGTATTTTGGGCGATATCATTGATGCCGGCCAAAATAACCACCACATCAGGTTTCAGGTTAATCACATCTTCCCGGAAACGCACCAGCATTTGCGGCGTGGTTTGGCCGCCGATGCCACGATTGATATAGCCGTGTTGTTTAAAATATTCCGGATCGGTGTTGATCCAGTTTTCAGTGATGGAATTTCCCATAAAAATCACCCGTTTTTCTCCGGTTTTGGGCGCGCCAAGTTTTTTATTGTCTTCTTCAAAGCGTTTCACGAAAGCCCAATCTTTATGCGTGCGCTCTTCAATCATTTTTTGAAAATTTACGCGGTTAATGCTGTCTTGCTGTGCTTTAGTTTTTATCGCAGGTTGTTGCTGTGCGATAACTTTATCCAGTATCAGCATAAACAACATAACTATTAGTGGTTTTAAAAGCGGATAATTAGGTTTTTTTATCATCGGTTGTATATCAACAAAAAGCTGTATTTAAAAAATTTGCAACATCGGAGATTGCACTCACAATTGGTTTACCTTACAAAGATGTAGATTGATAAACAATTATAAAACGATTTAGCAAATTATTTTTTAGTTTTGCGGGTGAGGACATTTAACCACAAATTGCTCGTGGTTGAATTTATCAAAATATAAAAAAACCAATTAAAACAGATTTAGCACATTATTCCTGGTTTTTAAAGATGCTTCTTTTATCACCCTGAAATTTAGTTGATAAAAGAAGTATTGAATTAGTTAAAAGAAAGGCTTAAACGGAAAAAAATCTGTTCAAAACCAATACAATGAAAAATATTTTAGCTGTGTTCGTTTGTCTTTTTCTATTTCGGCCTTTAGCCAATTCGCAAAAAGTAATTGCGCATTTAAACTGGAAATTAGCTGCTCAAAACGATGTACAGGCAAAGGCAGACCAGATTTCTCAACCAAATTTTAACAGCAATAGTTGGATAAATGCAGTCGTTCCGGGAACAGTTTTTTATTCTTATGTGGTTGCTGGCAAAGAGCAAAACCCGGATTATGCGGATAACATTTACAAAGTTGATAAAGGAAAATACAACCGCGCATTTTGGTACCGTACAACGTTTACCGCTAAAAATATTTTTTCGCAAAACCGTATTTGGCTCAACTTCAACGGCATAAATAAACGGGCCGAAATTTATTTAAATGGACATCATTTAGGTACGATAAAAGGTTTGATGGAACGAGGGAAATATGATGTAACTGATTTGCTGAACAAAGACAAAGAAAGCGCAGTAGCCGTGTTGGTTACGCCGCCGCTGGATGATCCGGAACATCATCACGGGTTAGCGAATTTAGAAAGTCCAACTTATTTATCAAGCGGAAGTTGGGACTGGATGCCTGCCGTACCTGGTTTAAATAGTGGTATTACAGATGAAGTTAGCGTAACAACTACTGGCCCGGTAGCGGTAGAAGATCCCTGGATCAGAACGGATCTACCAACTAATGAGCTGGCAAAAATAACCATCAGTGCAACGCTACAAAATTGTGCAGCACAAGTGATTACCGGTGTGGTTAAAGCAGTTATCAATCCAGGAAACATTACGCTGACCGGACCAAAAATCAGCTTGAATGCAAACAGCAAACAAGTTTTTAAATATGATGAAAATCATTTTCCTCAGCTAAAAATCAAAAACCCAAAACTTTGGTGGCCAAATGGTTACGGTGGAAAAACTGACGGAACGCAAAATATTTATACCTGCACAATTTCTTTTAATGCTGATGGAAATACTGCTTCGGATGAGGTAACCAAAAACTTCGGGATCAGGAAGGTTACTTCAGATACGACTTCACTGAATGGGCCGGTTCGGCTTTACATCAACAATGTGCCGATTTTGATGAAAGGCGGAAATTGGGGCATGTCTGACTATATGTTAAAAGCGCGTGGGAAAGATTATGAAACGCGGATCAGGTTTCATAAAGAAATGAATTACAACATGATCCGGAACTGGACCGGTGAAGTTACCGATGAAGCTTTTTATGATTATTGCGACAAATACGGCATTATGGTTTGGGACGATTTTTGGCTGAATAACTTTGGCCCGGTGGATAGTGTTGATATTTTTAAAGAAAATGCGATTGAAAAAGTAAAGAAATTTCGAGATCATCCATCTATTGTTATCTGGTGCGGTGCTAATGAAGGCGTGCCGGCTGGCAGTGCAACCAGCCCACTCAGCAATGCTATTACCAGTGCCATTAAAGAAAATGATGCTGATGACCGACTCTATTTGCCGCGTTCCAACGCAGGTATAACTAACCCTAATTTTTCGATCCATGGTGGTAGTCGTAATCTTTCCGGCAGCGGAATTTGGGGCAATGTTGATCCGAAAACTTATTTTACTGATCCGCATAATGGTTACCTTTTCTCCAATAACAGTTATGGGTTGCGCAGTGAATTGGGTACAGCAACTTTTGTTAATATAGAAAGCTTTAAAAAATTTATGCCTCCAGAGTATTGGGTGGCTCCCACGCCTGCCGCAGTAGACAGTAAAACCAATATGTGGGCCAAGCATTATTTCAGCACAGATGGCGGTTTAGGCGGAGGATCACAGCCGGTGCACTATATCAATGATATCAATAAAAGTTACGGTCAGGCTAAATCGCTGGAAGATTTTTGCAAAAAAGCACAACTATTAAATGTAGAAACCACCAAAGCAATGTACGAAGCCTGGAATGACCACATGTGGAAAGATGCTTCCGGGATGTTAATCTGGATGAGTCAATCCGCCTATCCAACTATGATTTGGCAAACGTATGATTACTATTATGATTTAACGGGTGCGTATTTTGGTTCTAAAACAGCCTGCGAACCGATCCATATCCAATGGAATGCCGCCACAAATTCTATCAAAATAATCAACAATAAACCTTATGCTTTAACGGGTCTATCTGCAGAAGCCGAAATTTATAATATGGATGGAAAACCGGTTGCCGGTTATCATCAAAAAACCACGCAGGATGTAAATTCTACCTCGGTAAAAGAAGCATTTGTATTAAAAAACACCTATAAAAACAGTATGTTATCGAATGTGCATTTTTTAAAGCTTAAATTATTTTCTACGGATAAAAAGCTTCTGTCGGAAAACTTTTATTGGATCGGCAACAAATATTTAGATTATACAAGTTTAGAAAAAATGCCCGCTGTTGGTTCAGCTATTCGCGCAAGCAAACCAATAATTACTGTTGCTACAAATGGAACAAACAGAGTGCTTACTTACACCATCACCAATAATTCTACAAAAACTGCGGCTTTTGGCATTCGGGCGCAATTGTTAAATAATAAAGGTGAACAAATTTTGCCTGCTATTTTTAGCGATGGTTATTTTTCGCTGATGCAAGGTGAAAAGAAGGCTTTACAGGTAGAGGTTGATCCGAAAATACTTGGCGTTCGGTATGTTTTGGACTTGAAGGCTTACAATAATTGATTGTTATTTTATTTATTATCTGAAAATATAATGAGATACTTCTTCATTTCGATGCTGTTTTTATCCTGCTTTTTTTTGCCTAAAACCAGTAAAGGCCAAGCTACAAATCAACCTGATTTTAACAGACCTTGGGACGCCAAATGGATAGCTGCGCCAAATGATAATGGTTTAGAATATGGTGTTTATTATTTCCGAAAAAGTATTAACCTGGGCATAAAACCAGCTTCTTTTATCATCCATATTTCGGCAGATAACCGTTATAAATTATATGTTAACGGCACGTTGGTTTCCCTTGGTCCGGCGCGTGGCGATACTTATTATTGGAACTATGAAACAGTTGATTTGGCATCCTATTTTAAAGCAGGTAAAAACAGTATAGCAGCATTGGTTTGGAATGAAGCTCAATTCCGTCCTGAAGCACAAATTAGCGTGCGTACGGCATTTATTATACAAGGAAACTCGTCAGCCGAAGAAATATTGAACACAAATGATACCTGGAAATGTATTCGTGATGTCGGACATCAACCCATGCCCGAATTCTTTTTTGCGGCCAGTAAAGGCGAAATGGTTAACATGAATCAAACTATTAAAGGTGATTGGGCTACAACTAATTACAATGATAGCACTTGGGTCGGAGCAGCTCATGTAGCGGATGGAAAGCTAAAAGGCATGTCTTGGGGCATAGATTGGGCACTAGTGCCGTCCTCATTGCCAGCGCGGGAAATGGTCTATCAGCGGATACCTCAATTGCGCAGTTTTGTTGGGATGAATGTTCCGGCAGCATTCCCACAAAAAAAAACTCCCTTAACTATTGCGGCAAATACAAAAGTTACTTTACTACTCGATCAAACTTTTGAAACAAATGCTTACATTACCCTAAATTTTAGTGGTGGAAAAGATGCCGGTATTTCTTTAGGTTATGCAGAAACACTGTATGATAAAGGTAGTAATGGTACACGTAAAAGCAACCGGAACGAAGTAGCCGGTAAAGATTTTATTGGGAGAATAGATAGCCTGATAGCAGATGGAACTACGGGGCAATCGTTTACAACTCTCAACTTCCGTACTTATCGATATATGCGTTTGATTGTGCAAACCAAAGATGAGCCGTTGGTTATTGATGATCTGTACGGCACTTTCACCGCTTATCCGTTTAAACAAAATGCTGTTTTTAATACGGATAATTTAGAGATCAAACAAATACTGGACATTGGCTGGCGCACGGCAAGGTTAAATGCCTGGGAAACTTATACTGATTGCCCATATTATGAGCAACTGCAATATATTGGTGATACGCGAATCCAGGCAATGATATCTTATTACTACAGTGGCGATTACCGTTTGGCACGAAATGCAATCAATCTAATTGATCACGCACGTTTAACAGAAGGCGTTACCAAAAGCTGTTACCCAACCCGTGGCACCCAAATTATCTCGCCGTTTTCGTTGTGGTATATTGGTATGTTGCATGATTACTGGATGTACAATAATGACGATAATTTTATTAAAGATAAATTAGTTAGTGAACGAACAATACTGGATTTTTTTAGTAAATACCAGCAGCCTGATGGTTCTTTAAAAAACATCCCTTACTGGACTTTTGTTGATTGGGCACCCAATATGGGTGGCGGATTACAGGGATCCGATGGCAGTGCGGCTATTTATGATTTGCAATTGCTTTGGGCCTACCAATGGTCGGCAGAAATGGAGGCAAAAATCGGCTTGCAAGATTACGCCAATATTTATAACCAACAAGCTTTAAAGTTAAAAGCTACCATACAAAGCAAATATTGGGATCAGGCAAAAAAATTATATGCTGATACAAAAGAAAAAAGCTCCTTCTCGCAACATGTTAACGCTCTGGCAATATTAACCGGAATAATAACCGGTTCAGATTTACAAAACTTTGCAAATCAATTACTTACTGATAAAAGCTTAACACAATGCACGGTTTACTTTAAATACTACCTCAACGAAGCTTTGGTAAAAGCTGGCCTGGGAAACGATTATACGAACTGGTTAGGCATCTGGCGTGAAAACATTAAAATGGGAATGACTACCTGGGCGGAAGATTCAAGCCTGCAAACTGTCCGGTCTGAATGCCATGCCTGGGGTTCCAGTCCCAATATTGAGTTTTTTAGAACAGTTTTAGGCATTGATAGTGATGCCCCTGGTTTTGCCAAAATTAAAATAGAACCTCATTTAGGAACCATCACAAAAGTAAGTGGCCAAATTCCTCACCCCAATGGCAAAATTGCTGTGGAGTATATTTTGAAAAGAGATAAATGGAAAATGCGTATCAATTTACCACAAAATACTTCTGGGGTTTTTGTTTGGAAATCAAAATCATACCCACTCCAAACAGGTGAAAACTTACTTACGATTTAAGTATCTGTTAAAATTCCAACACAAATTTTTTTATGCTTCTTTTACCACCTAAATTTTTATAATGGATAGTAAACTTCTTACAGCATCTAACAAGAAAAAATTGATGGTGTAAAAGAAGCATAGCAATAATTTTTAATTAAATTTAAATGGCTCTCAATTTCATGCTTTAAAAATTATATAGCACAAATCTCAGTTACTTTCAATAGATGGCACAAGGATATTTGATGCAAAATTTAGGTGATAAATGTTAGGGATTGTGATGTTATTTAAAACGCCACATGTCCTGTTTGACCTAAAGCTACGCTCTTTTCTATTTTTCCTAAAACTACTTTTATTGTTTTATAAACATTCTTACCTGAATAACTACCGGTAACCTTCCAAAACAATATTTTAGTTTTATCATTCCAGGAGTAGGCTGTCGTTCTGGTATCGCTTTGTGTAGTATAGTTGTAACTTACGCCATCATCTTCCACCATTTTAAAGCTACCATTCTTTCCTGGGTAAATATGGATTTCAAGCGGCGTAGCAGAAGTCTGTTCCGAATATTGGATAACTGGCCCAACGGGCAGGATAGTACCTGCGCGTACATACACGGGTATTTCATTAATCGCTTTGGTAACTGAAATATTTTTAGCACCTAGGATTTTGTCTCCGGTATAGTAATCATACCAAATGTCATTCGGCAGATAGACATTTCGCTTGCCACCTGTATTTAGTATGGGTGCAGCCAATAATCCTTTACCTACCAGCCACTCATCTGTCATACCGGCAACAGCTGTATCCGCGGGAAACTCCATTACAAGTGGCCGCATGATAGGGGCACCAGTATGATAAGCTTCGTGGCCAAGACTGTAAATATAAGGCAACAACTGGTATCTCAGGTTTAACGCTTTACGCATGGCAGCTTCACCATCTTCACCCCATAAATAAGGGAAACGTGCAGTAGTGCCAATGTTGGAGTGGGAGCGCATGATCGGAAAAAATACGCCTGCCTGAAACCAGCGGACCAACATTTCTTTGGTTGGTGTTCCCTGAAATCCGCCGATATCGCAAGCCCCGTAGTATATTCCTGCCAGGCTGAAGTTAAGCAAGTCTTTAGGTACGTCCGCTAAAGACGGCCAGGTTGAAGGGATATCGCCGCTCCAGGCACAATAACCAAACCGTTGGTCTCCTGGGCTAAATGCCCTGTTTATAGTAAAATGGCGGTAATTTGGCCGGGCAAAAGCCAACAAGTCGTACTGCGCTTTATTCCACCAATAATAACAGGTATAATATGATTCGCCTTCATCATCCCACCAGCCATCAACACCAGCCATAATGAGCGGCTTGTTCTTTTCTTCATACCATTTCCGTAAGCTGGCATTGCTAAAATTTAGATCACGGCTATCCGTGTTCGGGTTGATTAGCCAGCCATTTTTCCTTGCCGTATCGAGCGATAAGTTATTACCAAGCCTTGGTTTACGAATGCCGATAAACTTAATGCCCTCGCCCTGTAGTGCCGCAATTTGTTTGGCTGGGTGAGGAAATAATTTAGGATTGAATGTAAAATCTGTAAATCCTTCTTGGCCTTCCTTCTTTACAGCGTAGTCAGGTAAAGTAGTGTACCATTCAAAATCATAAATAAAGGCATCTACTGGCAAATTATGTGTACGAAATTTGGTTGCAACATCAACAATATAGGTACTATCTTGCCACCCCCACTGGCTTTGCTGGTAGCCAAATGCCCACCTTGGCGGCAATTTGGGCCGGCCGGTAAGTTTAACATATCCCAGCGCACCGTCATAGATTGTTTTAGCAGGCCATAGGTACAAATTTGCAGCCTTCCCGGAGAATTTCCAGCTTAAGGCCGATTTCTCATTATTCTTTTTCCAAGTTGCCGGAATATCATCATTGACAGAAACGGCAAACTCACTGTATCCAGAACTATTCCAGAAGTAAGGAACATCGGCAGTACCATTGCCCACCGAAGAAGTGGACTCATTTTTTTTAAGTTCTTTCGTTAATTTGTTGCCGGAACCATATAGCAGACCTGATCCTGTATGATTAATTAATATTAATGCACCTGAAGTCGAAATAATACCGTCCTGGATCAATGCACGGCCATCCACATTATATAAAGACCATATCTGCGTGTTCGTATTGATCAGCAATTTGCCATAAGCTGTTTTAATCCCGTATAATGGAGCAGATGAAATTATGGTGAACGGCGTAGTGGTTTTGTTGCTCTCATCGATAAACACGCTTTTGATTATAGATGGTACCGTGGACTCATCTACGGATAAGCAAAATGCTCCATCGTTGGCGGTAGTCAGTCCAACTTGCCCGTCTCCGGCTTTAACTGATATTCCGTTAGGTATTTTAGTTACTTGAGCATAAGCAGTATAAATTGTTCCGGATTGTAGTACAGCAATTAGTAATAAAACCAGTGGTACTTTACTAAATTTTATTATTATTCGGGACGAAATAAAGGTGTGCATATTCAACTTAAGTTATTATCTGCAAGGTAAAAATAAATTTGCTAAATCGATTTATAATAATAAATTTATTTTGTATACGCATTTATGTCGACGTCCTGCCACTTAGTTAGCCAGCAATGTTTTATTTTTGATTGTATCTTGAAATGTATGATGATATAGAATCGGCAGCAGTTTGAGTGGATTTATATGAATAAAATAGGATGAATATCCCGCTGCCGTAGGATAAAGGTAGTCAAACGGGGGCACAAAATATACTTTATTGAAGCCAAAGCATACTTTGTACTATTTGGGTCAGAAGGAAGAGCAATGGTCCTAAGAGAGAAACAAGAAAAAGAAATTATGGTTATTTTATGACATCTGTAAAAACAGCGGTGAGGTTATAGGGACTAATTGAGAAAGCTGTACAAAAGGAACATTCGGGTTTTGCTGAAAAGCTATATGGACTAGCCATCAGCTTCTGCTGCACAGACCCTGGTGGCTAGTGTTTGCACAGGTGTTGCTCAAAGAAAAACATATTATTGGTAAAAAACATACTAACTTTTTCATAAGAATGCTACTATTGCATAGACATCCCTTTATTTAAAATTAATCAAAAGTTGACCTTTTTACTTGCCAGCTAATCAGCCAACGTAAATTGCTCTATCATAATTCGACCCTTATTTCGGCAAAATAACGCTAAAGAAAACCAGCAAATTATCGATGAGGTTAAGAATTTGGCCCAGCCTCAATTTAGAAAAGCTATATGGTGATAAAAACCAATCAGCGCAAAAATTACAGTGATAAAAGAAGCATTGGTTCTTAATCCGATAAAATCTAAACAGAATAAACAAACATTTAAATTTACAATGTACAAAAAAATTATTTTTTTACTGTTGCTTGCGTTTTTAATACACGCCGCAAAGGCCCAAAGCTGGCAGTTTAAACAGGCGTCCTTAATGTCTAGGTTTGCCAAAGATGTAGATACTGGCAAGGTGCTGCCCGATTATCCGCGCCCGCAAATGCGCCGCACTAAATGGGTTAATTTAAATGGTTTATGGCAATATAAACCGGGTACCTGGCAAAATGAACCGTATCCGAAACATGATCTGGGGAAATTCATTTTGGTTCCTTTTCCAGTGGAATCTGCGCTTTCAGGCGTTATGGAACATCATGACCGACTTTGGTATAGGCGTAAATTTACCATACCTGCAGATTGGAAAGGTCGGCACATACTGCTTCATTTTGGTGCTGTTGATTATGAATGCGAAGTTTTTATAAACGATAAATCGGCCAGCAAACACCAGGGTGGCTATGATTCGTTTACGTTGGATATCACCAGCCTACTAACATCGGGCGAGCAAACCCTCACGGTAAAAGTTTGGGATCCTACCGATGGAGGCGGATTTCCGCGTGGTAAACAAACACTGAACCCGCAGGGGATCATGTACACCTCCACAACGGGCATTTGGCAAACCGTATGGATGGAGCCCGTGGCAGAGCAGTACATTGCAAGCCTTAAAATGACACCGGACATTGACCGCTCAATGCTTAACCTGTCCGTTGTTACAGGCAGTGCTGCTAATCATCTTAAATTTGTTGCTCAGGTAAAGGATGGCGATAAAACAGTAGCAACTTACACAGGCGATGCTTCGGCACCTGCATCCATCAAAATAAACAAACCTAAACTTTGGTCGCCTGATAGCCCGTTTTTGTATGATATGGTTATCCTGCTCAAAGATGCGGAGGACAAAACGGTAGATCAGATAAATACCTATTTCGGTATGCGCAAGAGTTCGATTGGCTTTGATGGTAAATACTACCGGCTATATCTTAATAATAAAGCTTTGTTTCAATACGGTCCTTTAGATCAGGGTTTCTGGCCAGAAGGGCTTTATACTGCACCTACCGACGCAGCTTTACGCTCCGATCTGGAAATGATCAAAAAGCTGGGCTTTAATATGGTGCGCAAACACATCAAGGTTGAGCCGCAGCGCTGGTATTACTGGGCTGATAAACTTGGGTTATTAGTTTGGCAGGATATGCCTTCGCCTAATTCTTATACTTTTGGCACGCCGCCCATTGATAAAGAAGCTTTTAGTAATGAGCTAACGCGGATGATTGAGACTCATTACAACTCACCAAGCATCGTTACCTGGGATATTTTTAACGAAAACCAGGGTCAGCACGACACTAAAAAATATGTGGCTTTGGTAAGAGGGCTTGACCCGTCGCGTATTGTAAATGAAGGCAGCGGTTCTACGAATGAAGGTGTAGGAGATCTGTATGATATCCATCCTTACCCGCCGCCCGCCGTGTCTGACAGTAAATCGCAAGCTAACGTGACCGGTGAGTTTGGTGGGATTGGTTTCCAGCCTTTGAGCAAAGTTTGGAACAGTAAAGACCTGACCCAGTACATCACCATGAAAAACGAAAAGGACTATCTTGAACTGTATGATAACTTTGCCACCATGCTCGCAAACTTTAGAAACAACAAAGGTTTAAGTGCGGCAGTTTATACTGAGATAACCGATGTGGAAATAGAGCTGAACGGCCTTATGACTTATGACCGTGTTTTGAAGGCTGATCCGGAAAAGATACGCCGGTCTAACGTGAAAGCCATTTATCAGGATGTAAGCGAATACGTATATTCGGTATTGCCTGCAGCCGATATTACTGCACAAAAATGGCAATACACCACAACCGATCCGGATAGGGATTGGATGCGCAAGGATATTGACCTGTCTACCTGGCGTACCGGCCGGGGCGGTTTTGGAACAGCAGGCACACCAGGAGCCCATATCGGTACGGTTTGGAACACGAACGACATTTGGATCAGGCAGCAATTTGATCTTAAAAAGATTTCTGTTGCCAGCTTAAATAAACTGATGCTGCACATCCATCATGATGAAGACTGCCAAGTGTATATTAACGGTGTTTTGGCAACCAAATTAGAAGGCTGGACAGCAGATTATCAGAATTTAAAGATCAGCAGAGCCGCAAAATCCGCCTTAAAAAGGAATGGAAAAAACGTAATTGCTATACATTGTACAAATAAAACCGGTGGCCAATATATTGATGCAGGGCTTTCGATAGTTAGCGATAAAAAAATGGATTAAAAGAGCAATAGTTTATATAATTTGAATTGGGCTGAAACCAGTTAACAGATCGTATTTTCCCAGCTACATTGTTAATGGGAATTTTTTTGTTCATAACACTGGCATTAAATTTAGTTTTGATTAAAAGGAGACACAACGAATAATTTAACCTACCGGACAACAAATCTACACCTTATATATAGGTGTAATTTTTTATACTGTATATATAAGGTATGAAAAGCACATGGCAGACAAGAACCAAACACTTTTTTCTTTTAGCCAGCACTTACTTTAGACCTCTACCTCTTGTTCGCTTTGCTTGTTCCTGACAAAAGTGAGATAGCGGTAACAGGTGGCGATGGGGAGCTTGAGCCTTTTGGCAACTTCATTGATCGAATACTTCCCGGTGTCGTGCAGGTCCTTTGCCGTTAAAGCCAGTTGCAGCTTTTCAGGTGTTAGCCCTGCTGGCCTGCCGCCCATCCTGCCTCTTGCTTTGGCTGCAGCAAGTCCGGCCTTGGTCCGCTCGCGGATGATGTCGCGCTCGAACTCGGCAAGGGAAGCAAAGATGTTAAAGGTAAACCTGCCGGTAGCCGTAGTGGTGTTGATCTGGTCGTGCAGACTGACGAAGTCTACCCCTTTTTCTTGGAGCAGGGCCACTACATCCACCAGATCCCGAAGTGATCTGCCCAGACGATCCAGCTTCCAGACCACAACCTGGTCGCCCGATCTCACGCCCGTCAGTAACTTTTTGAGTTCTGCCCGCTCGGTGTTCTTGCCGGATACTTTTTCCCGGTAAATCTCCGAGCAGCCAAACTTCGTCAATTCATTTAGTTGCAGATCCAGGTTCTGGTCCTGCGTGCTTACTCTTGCGTAACCTATTTTCATAATTTTATTACTTCGTCGTTTTTTTGATTCTTCCTGTTTTCCTATTTTCCAAGATTCTTCATCAGTCCACCTTAATTAGTAATGTTTTCTGTTTTTCTATCATTTCTATCAAAAACCCGTTATCAAAAATAGAAAATATTCTTTGATTAATGAAACGAGTTTATAGGAATTTAGAAAGATTGTCGAAAATGAGAATTTAGCTTAGCAACGAGGAATTCACAACTTTTCCGATTTTCAGAATTTGGAGATAGAATTTTTCTCA
>JBPBPL010000037.1:0-41151 GCA_050954285.1 Janthinobacterium lividum
GGTAAAATTAATGGATCTGCCAACAAAAACTTTGCAACATGGCGGCCACAGGGATCGCAAGCGCAAAGTAAATTAAGGCAAATGGGCATAGATGGTGTACCTGGTGATAAAAGGGTGTTTGGAGAAGGCTTTCATTTACCGCCGGATATGATCCAGTTTTTTGAATGTAAAAATATTTTGGTTGAAGGCATCTCTATCGTTGATGCCCCTTATTGGGTAATTCATCCTGTTTTATGTAATAATGTTACGGTTCAAAATGTAACAATCCATAGCCTGAACTTAAATAATGATGGTTGTGATCCTGAATGCTGTACGAATGTTTTGATTCAGAACTGCAATTTTACTGTTGGCGATGATGGTATAGCCATTAAAGCTGGAAGGGATCAGGATGGATGGAGACTTGGCCAGCCAACAGAAAACGTAATTGTGCGCAATTGTATTTTTAATTCAAAAACAAACGGACTTTGCATCGGCAGTGAAATGTCGGCAGGTGTAAAAAATGTTTACCTATACCATGTTCAAATCAAGAAATGTTTAAGTGCAATTTATTTCAAATCCAATTTAGACCGCGGAGGTTTCATTAAAAATATCCATGTGGATGATGTGCAATGCGATAGTGCACGGTCAGCTTTTATCCGATTTGAAAACAATTATCACGGCTCCCGGGGAGGCCAGCATCCTACCCGGTTCAGTAATTTTATGATTAGTAATGTTACTTGTAATTATTCCGGAGAAGTGGCCATATATGCTGTTGGCGTACAAAATCATCCCCTTGAAAATATCAGCTTAAAAAAAGTAACTGTACTGCATACACCAAAAGATCAAATCATTAACAATGTTCAGCAGTTACGTTATAACCATATTCTGATTAATAGTATGAAAGTGAAAAAACCTGTTAATACTGGTTTTACCATGCTTCATACAGATTAAACCGGTTATTGCTATGCTTCTTTTATCGATGTAAATACAAGCAAAAATTATAGGCTTAAAAGAAGCATATAATTTTGCTTGATATTTAAACAGATTTGTAAACAGCTGAATTTTCTAATTTACAAAACTATTCTGTAGCCTGTTGAGCATTTTGTTGCATCCGGTATTTCCATCACGATCATGTTGTATTTTAAGGAGGACAAATATCGGTTCCAGGTATTCTATTTCAGAGAACAGCCGTTAAATAAGCAATTGGAGAAGCCTCGTCTGCTGCTTTCTTTGAGCCTTTAATGTTCTCCTGCATTCTGCTGAAAATGTCTTCGTTGTTAAGGGCGTGTAGATAACTTCATTCTCCATGTCTTAACAATTCTGTGAAACAGCTAGTAATATCGTAAAATAGAAAAGTCTACTTTTAATCAACTCAAAATTTAGGAGGGTACTAACAATTTGTAAATACACCAATAATTGCAGCTTATTATTTTGCAATTAATCCCCGGTTTTTTAGCATTGGATTAATATCCGGATTATGGCCGCGGAAATCTTTAAACATCTTGCCCAAATCTTCGGTATTACCACGTGATAAAACCATATCTCTAAAGCGTTGTCCGTTTTCCCGTGTTAATCCGCCATGTTCTTCAAACCAGGAATAAGCATCGTTATCGAGCATAGAAGTCCACATGTACGCATAATAACCGGCCGCGTAACCGCTTCCCCAAATATGTGAAAAATACGTAGAGCGGTAACGCGGCGGCACTTGTGGCAAATCAACCCCGGTTTTATGTAAAGCATTTGCTTCAAATTTATTTACATCCGGTACTTGCGCATTTTCCGAAAGCGTGTGCCATTGTAGATCCAGGTAATCGGCAGCCAAAAGTTCAGTTGTGGCGTAGCCCTGATTAAAAGTTGCTGCTTTTTTTATCTTATCTACTAATTCCTGTGGCATTGGTTGGCCGGTTTTATAATGAACGGCGTAATGTTTGAATACTTTCGGATCCATCGCCCAATGTTCGTTAAATTGAGAAGGGAATTCTACAAAATCCCGCGCCGTGCTGGTGCCGGATAAACTTGGATATTGCTGACTGGCAAACAATCCGTGAAGCGCATGGCCAAACTCGTGGAACATGGTCGTTACATCGCTGAAACTGATCAAGGCAGGCTCGCCGGGAGCCGGTTTGGTAAAATTGCCTACATTATAAATTACAGGTTTTGTGCCAAGCAACTTCGATTGGCCAACCATATTGCTCATCCAGGCACCGCCTCTTTTATTGTCGCGTTTATAATAATCGCAGTAAAACAAACCAATCTGACTGCCATCTTTATCAAAAACATCAAAAACACGCACATCGGCTTGCCAGACCGGCAAGTCTTTACGCTCTTTAAAACTTAAGCCATAAAGCAAATTTGCAGCATAAAAAACACCGTTTCTAAGCACGTTATCGATTTCCAGATAAGGTTTCACCTGGTTTTGATCCAGATCGAACCTCGCTTTACGAACCTGTTCTGCATAAAAATTCCAATCCCAGGGCTGCAATGTAAATCCGCCTTTTTGCTGGTCAATCAATGCCTGAATGTCAGCAGCTTCCTTTTTAGCACCAGCTATGGTTGGCGGCGCAACTTTGCTTAAAAACTGTTCCACCGCTTCCGGCGTTTTGGCCATTTGGTTTTGCAGTTTCCAAGCAGCATAATTGGGGAAGCCTAACAATTTAGCTTTTTGCGCCCTGATTTGTGCAATACGTACAATTGTGGCACGCGTATCATTAGCATCACCTTTTTCGGTACGATTGATGGAAGCTTCAAACAATTTCTGGCGCGTGGCACGATTAGTTAACGATTGCAGTTCGGGTTGTTGTGTGGTGTTTTGCAACGAGATCAGCCATTTTCCAGTCAATCCGGCCGCTTTTGCATTTTGTGCAGCAGCAGCAATTGCGCCTTCCGATAAGCCGGCCAGTTCTTCTTTGTTATCTACAACCAGTGCACCTGCTTTGGTTCCGGCCAATAATTGATTGCTAAATTTTGCCCTTAACGAAGCTTCTTCCTGATTCAGTTTCTTCAGATTTTCTTTTTCGGATTCTGAAAGTCGCGCTCCGGCCAATACAAAATTTTCGTATTCAATTTCGGCCAAACGTTTCGATTCAGCATCCAGCTTCAACTCATTGCGTTTCTGGTAAACAGCTTCAACCCGTTTAAATAATTTGGTGTTGAGGTAAGTTGCATCATTATTGGCAGATAACTTTGGTGCTTCCTCCTGCTCCACTTTTTGCAATTCGGGATTGGTATTGGCGCCAGTAAGCAAATTAAAAACTGCATCAACCCGGTTTAACAAACGGCCACTTTTTTCCATCGCTACCAGCGTGTTTTCAAAAGTAGGCGCAGCAGGATTATTGGCAATTTTTTCTATTTCTGCCATATGCTGACGGATGCCTTCTTCCATAGCAGGTTTAAAATCGCTGTTTTTAATTTTATCGAAAGCCGGAGCCTGAAAAGGCAACGTGCTTGGTACGAAAAACGGATTAGCAGCAGAAAAATTAGCATTACTGTTTCCCGTTTGTCCAAAAATCAGGTTGGAGGAAGCCGAAACAGTTAAAATTGAAAGCAAGGAACAATAAGTTAACCGGGATATTTTTAACATCAAATTATAATTTACAGGCAAAACAGTTAAGCCAGTTTGTATTAGATAAAGGGCACAATTTATAAAAATTTTCTGCGGATTGATGTATAAATTTAAATTGAAGCTTTCTTTCAGCTGCGCTATTCAACAGCAGTTGCTTATGCTTCTTTTATCATCTAAAAAATAATGTGTTCCGGTATTTTTTAAATCGATACACCAATCAAACAAAAAAATACAGGCTAAAAGAAGCATTATATAAATGTTGAACAGAGAAAATTCCGATAATGATTATTCGCCTTTGATCGTGTGGAAAGCTTTGCCTGCATCAAAAGAAAGCATACATTCGGTAAATTAGCTTTATTAATGCAACAGCCTTCCGCTTCTTCAAACCGTAGCTCAACTGCACATCATTTCAGGTCTATTATTGGTGGTTCCATCGGGAATTTGGTGGAGTGGTACGATTGGTATGTTTACTCGGTTTTTTCTTTGTATTTTGCCGGATCGTTCTTCCCGAAGGAAAACGAAACCGCCCAATTGCTCAATACAGCCGGTATTTTTGCCATCGGATTTTTAATGCGTCCAATCGGTGGCTGGCTGATGGGAACTTATGCGGATAGAAAAGGAAGAAAGGCAGCATTAACACTTTCTGTACTGTTGATGAGCAGTGGCTCTTTAATGATTACCATTGTTCCTGGTTACCAGCATATTGGCATTGCAGCACCGCTGATATTGGTTTTGGCCAGAATGATACAAGGCCTCAGTATCGGCGGCGAGTACGGCACAGCTGCAACTTATCTAAGCGAAATAGCGCCGCCCAACCGTCGCGGTTTTTACTCCAGCTTTCAGTATGTCACTTCAATTATGGGCCAGTTAATAGCTCTGGCTATTTTGATTGTTTTGCAGCGATGGCTGTTAACGACCCAGCAATTAAACAATTGGGGATGGCGTATTCCGTTTGCTTTGGGAGCGGTGCTTGCTTTATCGGCTATTTATCTGCGTCGTAACTTAACCGAAACAGCTTCTTTTACCAATGAAAAAGTAACATTACAGCAGCGAGGTACTTTTAAAGAACTATTTAAATACAGTCGAGAAGTAGGTACGATCATCGGTTTTACCATTGGCTTAACGGTTTCCTTTTATACGTTTACTACTTACGTGCAAAAATTTTTGGTGAATACGGCTGGGTTCTCTAAAAGTGATTCTACCCTGATAACCTTAATTGCACTTTTTGTATTTATGATTGCCCAGCCTATAGCCGGAATATTAGGTGATCGTTTCAGCCGTAAACGGATCATGATTATTTACGGTGTGTTGGCTTCAATTACCACAATTCCAGTCATGGCTTTGCTCGGCACAACACACAACTTTTGGCTGGCAACTATGCTGATTATCCTAGTATTGCTGATTTTAAGTTTAAGCACGTCTATTTCTGCCATTATCAAAGCCGAACTTTTTCCTGTTCAGGTACGCTCGCTTGGCGTTAGCTTTCCTTATGCTTTAGCGGTAGCACTATTTGGCGGAACGGCAGAATATATAGCGCTGCTGTTTAAAAACGCGGGACATGCCAATTACTTTTACTGGTATTTAACTGCCTGCATCCTTATTTCACTATTTGTAAGTATCCGGATGCGTGATACAGAACAACATTCAAAAATGGAAAATTAACAAAGCGTAGATCATTATTCGATTAAAGAAATTTCTTCAACTTATTTTCTATGCTTCTTTTATCGCCTAAAAATCAGCAAAGTTTCATACTTTTAAATCTGTGATGAAAACAAAAACAGAATTTACAGGCATAAAAGAAGCATTGGCATTTTTGCTGATAAAAATTTAAACAGGCTCTTATTACATTTTGATAAACTAAAACTAATGAAAATTAATTATTTATACCAGCTTGCTTTACCGGCTTTGTTTGTTCTTGCGTCGTGCAATCATGAAAAAGAAAACAAAAGCATTGTTGCTGGTGATGACATCAAAAATTACCTTTCTGTTCTTGCAAATGACTCTCTGCAAGGACGAAAACCTTTTACCGTAGGCGAAGAAAAAACAATCCGTTATATATCAACAGAATTTAAAAAACTCGGCCTGGAGCCGGGCAATAAAGGAAGTTTTTATCAGGATGTGCCAATGGTAGAAATTACCAGCAAACCTGCCGGCGATATGCAGATCAGCGGAAAAAGTAATTTAACACTTAAAGCTTATACTGATTTTGTTGCCGGAACAAGGCGCGAACAGGAAACCATCGATCTCAAAAATTCTCCAGTAGTGTTTGCCGGATATGGAATTGTAGCGCCAGAATATCACTGGAATGATTATGCCGGATTGGATGTAAAAGGCAAAACGGTAATTGTATTGGTTAATGATCCGGGATTTCAATCTGGCGATCGTACTTTATTTCACGGAGATACCATGACTTATTATGGCCGATGGACTTACAAATATGAGGAAGCGGCAAGGCAAGGTGCTGCTGCTGTGTTAATTGTACATCAAACAGAACCAGCCAGCTATCCTTGGCACGTTGTAAATAATAGCTTTTCGGGAGCGAAATTATATTTGCAACAAGCCGATAAGCACATGTCGCGATGTAAAGTGGAAGGCTGGATCAGTGAAGAGATGGCCAAAAAAATGTTAAGCAGTGCCGGTATCAGTGGTGATATCCGTGCATTAGCCCGTAAAAAGGATTTTAAAGCGATACCATTAAACCTCAATGTATCTTTAACTTTAAATAATAAACTGAAATATTCTACTTCTCATAATGTGGTTGCTTTATTAAAAGGCACAAAAAGGCCGGATGAATCCATTATTTATTCAGCACATTGGGATCATTTTGGAATAGGAAAACCTGATGCAAAAGGCGACAGCATTTATAACGGCGCTGTTGATAACGGTACAGGTACAGCTGCATTATTAAGTATAGCAAAAGCATTTACCAAAGCAAAAGACAAACCAGGCAGATCCATTCTGTTTCTGGCAGTAACCGGCGAAGAACAGGGTTTGTTAGGTTCAGAATATTATGCAACCCATCCTATTTTTCCGCTTAATAAAACGGTTGCTAATCTTAATATGGATGCTTTACATCCTTTCGGAGAAACGAAAGATATTTCGATAACAGGTAAAGGCCAAAATGATCTGGAAGATTATGTAGAAGATATTGCTAAACAAACAGGCAAACATACAGTGGGCGATCCTAAACCTGGTTCTGGCAGCTACTACCGTTCAGACCATTTTAATTTTGCAAAAGTTGGTGTACCAGCACTTGATTTAAACGCAGGTGTTGAAAGTATTGCTCATGGTGCTGCTTGGGGCAAAGCTCAGGCAAAAGATTATAATGATAACCGTTATCATCAAGCTTCTGATGATCTTTCTGCAATTTCAGATTATACTGGTATGGTGCAAACAGCTGATATTATGTACAAAATTGGGTGGAAACTGAGTAACGAAACCACTTTTCCTGGCTGGAAAAAAGGTTCGGAATTTAAAGCGATCAGAGATAAATCAATGGCGAAATAGTGTTATTGTTATCAATTTGTAATACACTCATAGGAGATTTGCTATACTTAATTAAGGTGTAAAAGAAGCATTAATTTAAATTTGAAGCAAATTACATAGCCAAAAGTTAATAATTTATTTAGTATTATTAAAATTGCAAAAAATCATACAGCGATCATCATTTTTCCTAAAAGGTTCTCAATAATATTTTTTGTACTTTCAATTTAAAAAAAGAATTACTTGTAAATACAAATTTATGTATATAAATTTTTACATAAATTTGCATTTCTGTAATAGAATATTTGCCCAATTATGTCCATTAGTGAAGAAGTATTAAATTATAAAATCATACGTCAGCCCTATCGGATCACGATGGCCAAATGGGATTTTACAGTTACGCAAAAAAGAATCCTCACAAAAATTATTTCGCTGCTGCAAAAAGAAATTTCCTTAGTTGCCAAGGGAATGCCAATTGGGCAATTAGAAATTTTTTCTAATGTGGATGATAGTATAAAACTTACTTTTTCGTTGAACGATATTGTAAAAAACTCCAACAATTATGCACATGTAAAAAAGGCATTGCAGGAACTACGGAGTTTTGATGTGCAAATTGTATTGCCGGCTACTAAAAGCAAAACGAGTAAACAACCGGAAGAAGAAACCATTTTAACGGGGTTGATTGAGCGCGCCGTATTAACCAAGCACTCCAGATTGGTTACAATTGTTATTCACAAAGCTACCGCGCAGGAACTGGTGAAGGCTACAAACGGACTAACACAGTTTGCCGAGGAAATTATGTATTTAACGGATAACAGCTACACTCAGAAGCTGTATGAAATGATTTCGCACTGGAAAGACAAAGAGGTGTTTTCCATCAGCCCGAATGATTTTCGGGAGCGGCTTTCTTTGGTTGATAAATATCCACAAATAAAAGATTTGATCCGCCGGGTAATCAGGCCTGCCGAAACCGAATTAAAAGAAATTGCAGACGTGTTTTTCGTTTTCAACACATCGAGCACAGGCCGGAAAATAACGAAATTCAATTTCGTCATCAAGCACAAAAAAACTTTGCATGAGGACGAGTTAAATCAAATTCGTTTGCGGGAAGATAATATTCATCTATTAAAAGCGCATTTGGGTTTTCGTTCAGAGCATATTCAGTCTGTTGCAGATATTTTGTCCCGAAACGACATTATCGGCGTTCTACGGAACAAAATTATAGAGTTGTACACTTTTATACAGGAAGCTAACCAAACGCCTAAAACAGCCATTAAAAAGGTACCAGAATACGTTATACAATCCTTAAAAAACCAGTTTGTTGATTAAGTGCTGGTTTGCAAGCAGTTCAATTCGTTAAATCTGTCCCCTATTCAAATGTTAACCGTTAAATCTGTCCCTTATAGTTCGTTAAATCTGTTCCATCAATTCGTTAAATCTGTCCTTTATATTCGTTAAATCTGTCCCTATATAACGCTATAATTAACATTAAATCAGCAGCTTACAAGTGTTTCAATTTACTCAAATTGATAAAACAATAACTAATCAATAATCAGTTTCTAAAAAAAAGAATTAAAACGCTTTCTATTATTGAGTTCTTTCCAGTATTTAACAGATAAGTTTGGCTTGAAAAAAAGAAAAAATCGTCATTTCAACAGATTTTTATTTCGTGGCTACAACTATTCGTTAATTCTGTACACTATAGACTTGTTTCAGTTTATATTAGGGACAGATTTAACGGTTTTGCTATCAATATAATGTGACAATATTAACAGTTTTAATACTACACTTTGATTGTATGGTGGACAAATTTAATGGTTCAATAAACTAATTAGGGACAGATATAACGAATTTAAACACTATTATTCTTTCTAATCTCAGAAGCTGTTTATATTTTTTCCAGAAAACAGTAATACTTCTTTTATTACTATAAATTATGTTTTGTATTTAAGGTAAAAGTTAAAGCATAAATATTTGATGATTTTTAAGCGATAAAAGAAGCATCAAAAATAAATTGGACAAACTTTAAGTAGTTCTTTATAATTTATTTCAAATTATAGCTCTTTGATCTTCCATCGATAACAATGAAATAAATTTAATTACAAAATACATATTTATGTAAATACAAATATCTAAATAATTGTATTTACATAATCGTAATATTTAAAAGAGCATTATGCGTATCCAAAGCTTTAACTAAACAATGGTGGACAGATTTAACGAATAAAAAATTGCTTAATTATGTACTTATGTAAGTGCATAATTGCAAAATAATTAATGATGATTACGGCTATCAATACTCTATTTATCAAAGACGGATTTAACGAAACATAAATGATGAAAAAAGTGCAATAACTTGATACTTCTTTTACCTAGTAAAAGTTGCAAATGGATTTATAATTTTTATTAACTCAAATTAATATTTTATAAAACACGTAAAGTTTTTACTATAAATATTGACTAAATTATTTGCCGCAGATTAAATCGGAAAAAAATATCGATAAAAGAAGCATTGATTTTACATAAATCTATATCTACATAATTATAAAAATGTAAAATTTTGTATTTTGACAATTGCAGTTTTATGTATAATTTTGATTATGGGTAAAATTATAACGATTGCGCATCAAAAAGGCGGCGTAGGCAAAAGTACACTTGCGCTAAATTTGGCTGTTTGTTTTCAGGATCAGTTAACCGTTGCTTTGGTGGATACTGACTTACAAGGAAGTCTTGCTGATCTGAAAGATGATTTAACCGAGCTTTCTATCATTCAGGAAGATAATTTCGAAAACATTAAGCAATTAACACAGCAACTCATTATCATCGACACGCCGCCATATTTATCAAATCGTTTACCAGAATTATTTCAGATTTCGGATTATGTATTAATCCCAACCAAAGCCGGTTTTTTTGACGTGATGGCGATTCGTTCTACAATTGCTTTAGTAAAAGACGCCCAAAAGAAGCATCCAAATTTAAATGCAGGAATAGTTTTAAATATGGTTAAACCGCGATCAGGAGTAACAGCCGAAGTGCAGGTGTTACTGAAAAGTTTTGATATGCCTGTTTTGAATACCATTGTTTATGATAGGGTTAGTTTTACAAGATCTCCGATTACTGGTGGTGTATTAAATGGTGATGATAACAAAGCAAAAGAAGAAATAACAACATTGGCAGAAGAAATTGTAGATTCTATAACACTATAATTTTACATTTATGTATATTTGTATTTACATATTTCTACATGACAGATTATAAAAATAAATTAGGTGGATTGGCTGATCGCTTAAAAAAAGAAGAACCAAAAACACCCATTCAGGAAGTGAGCCCAGTTAAAAATAAGGTTATAGATAAAGAACCGGAAGGACAACTCAATGTATGGATACCGAAAACGCTGTTGAAAAAAATGAAAACATATGGCGTAAATCAGGAAAAATCTCAAAAAGACATTACAATTTCAGCGCTGGAAGAATTTCTTTCGGAATAAACAATACAAATCTTATGTACATAAATTTATATCTACATAAAAATGTAAACTTTAATATACGCTATTTTCAGCATATAGATTAGTTTGATTAAATATTATAGCATATATCAAATTGGTAACTTTGTTGTATTATGAAATTAATACTGGCAGAGAAGCCGAGTGTAGCCAGAGAGTTGGCAAGAGTTTTTGGTGCAACAACCCGTAAAGATGGTTATATCGAAGGCAAAGGCTACTCATTTACTTGGGCCTTCGGGCACTTGGTTCAGTTAGCCGGACCGCAGGCTTATGGCTACAACGGTTGGAACCGAGATAACCTACCGATGCTGCCCGAGCGTTTTAAACTAGCGATCAGGCAGGTTAAAGAGAAAGATAAATTTGTAGATGACCCGGGCGTGGTAAAGCAGTTAAAAACTATTAAAACACTGTTTGACGAAGCCACAGAAATTATTGTAGCAACGGATGCCGGGCGGGAAGGCGAACTGATTTTTCGGTATATTTATTATCATCTTAAATGTAAAAAACCGTTTAAGAGACTTTGGATTTCTTCGCAAACAGACGAAGCAATTAAGGATGGCTTTCGGAATCTGAAACCCGGAACCGATTATGATACACTTTTTTATTCGGCACAATGCCGGTCTGAAGCCGATTGGATGGTTGGGCTAAATGCCACGCAGGCGCTCAGTATCGCCGCCGGGAACCGCTCGGTTTTATCTTTGGGCAGAGTGCAAACGCCAACTTTGGGTATGATCAGCTCTCGCTTTCTGGAAAACAAAAATTTTAAGCCGGAAACTTATTTTCAGGTTTCAATTGCTTTGCAAAAAGATGAACAGCTTTTTAAAGCATTATCAACAGAAAACTACAAAACCAAAGAGCATGCACAGCAGGTGGCCGATGACGTGAAGGATATTGCAGCCGGTTTTCCTTTTGGGGGAGAAATAACAGGCGTAGAGATAAAACCCAAAAAAGAGCAGCCACCTTTACTGCATGATTTAAGTAGTTTGCAGCAGGAAGCCAACAAGCGTAAAGGTTTTACGGCAGAGCAAACGCTAAACATTGCCCAAACACTGTACGAAGCTAAGCTGATTACCTATCCCAGAACCGGCAGCAGGTATATTGGTGATGATGTTTTTGCCTCGGTTCCGGGGTTGATTAAAGTGTTGATTGTTCATCCAGCATTCGGTCGCGCGGCCAAAGAACTGGATGAAAAAACATTGGGTAAAAGAAGTGTCAACGCCAAAAAAGTAACCGATCACCACGCGCTGCTCATCACCCTAAATAACGCTTCGGGCATAAGTGCCGACCAACGAGCAATTTATGATATGATTGCCGGCCGCATGCTGGAAGCGTTTAGCAAAGAATGCTTAAAGGAACTGACCAAAATTACTATCGCATCGGGAGCAAAGTTTATAGCTAGCGGAACCGTGATTTTATCGGCAGGATGGCGGGCTGTTTTTAACGAAAGAGAAGAAAAAACTGATGAAGAAACAGACAGTCTGCTGCCAAAGGTAACGGTAGGGGAGAGGTTGCCCATTGTAGAAAAATCCGTCTTAGAGAAGCAAACCAAACCCAGGCCGCTTTATAATGAAGCCAGTTTACTACGCAATATGGAAACGGCCGGAAAGGAAATTGAGGACGACGAATTGCGGCAAGCCATGAAAGAAACCGGATTGGGTACGCCCGCTACACGTGCCGGGATCATCGAAACACTGATTAAACGGGAATATATTCTGCGCGAAAAAAAGAACTTGTTGCCTACGGAAAAAGGTCTGGCCGTTTATGATTTGGTTAAAGATAAGCAGATTGCGCAGGCAGAGCTGACGGGTTTGTGGGAAAAGCGGCTGGAAGAAATTAGAAACGGTACTTCGGTACAGGAATTTAAGGCTGAGATCAAAGCCTACACCCGCACCATCACCAGCGAATTGCTGGAAGGCGGCAAAATCATCTCTATAGCGGCTGTTCCACCGGTGCCAAAAGAAGGAGATTTGCTTTGCCCAACCTGCGGCAAAGGAATCATTCGTTTTAATGATAAGGCAGCTGGTTGCAGCGAGTACCGAAGTGGCTGCAAGTTTGTGGTTTGGCGAAATATGGCCGAGAAAAAATTAACAGATAACCAGATCAAGCTGCTGATTACGAAAGGAAAAACCAGCGTTCTCAAAGGCTTTAAATCGAAAGAGGGAAACCCGTTTGAAGCTGCACTGGAATTTGTAGAAGGTAGAGTAAAGTTTATAAAGTAGCTTAATTTTTAGCTGATAAAAACAGTAGTCTGCGTTAGTGCATAATTTTAGTGTGCTACAAGTTTGCTTGGTATATATTCGCTGGTAATTGAATGCGTTTCGTTTATGGTTCAGGCTATAATATTGTAATACTTCTTTTATGAGGTAATTTATTTGCTGAAATTGTAAAACTTCCAGTTGGTAGAAAAATTTTTGGTTAAGGGCTGATTGGTTAAAGTTGCCCTGATCATTTCCGCAGGAATTAAATTTTCTTTGATTACTGCATCATGAAATTGCTTAAACGTCATCTTGCCACTGTCCACCAGTTCATGCTTCAAGCCCCACAATTGCAAACCACCCACTAAATAAGCAATTTGATAAAGCGGACTATAACCTCCCTGAAAAGACCTTCGTACTTCACCTTCTGCATTGGCTTTTTCATGGCCAACACGGTCAATCAAAAAATCAATACATTGCTGTGGTGTCCAGTTACCGAGGTGATAATTAAGCGAAAAAACAATCCGCGACGGCGTTTCTTCTCCAGTTCATAAATCTCTGTGGCAAAAGGAATAAACTTTGTGATCTGCTGATATTTTTCTTCCTCTTTTTTCAATGCACCTAAATCAAAATCAATTGTTTTTTTAAGCAGGATGTAATCCACTTTTCCATAAATACTCATCTGTTCAAAATCAACCTGATCGAGCTTTTGCAGATAATCCTGGTTTACTTCCACCAACCGCTGGCGTTCTTCCGGCGAATTTAAAACGTAAGCTTTTTCCTGTTCTTCCTGGTTTGGGTTGAGGTTATAAGGCGCATAAAAATCCTTGATCGCATCAAGATCCTGATGGTGCTGGATCACCAGGCCGGAAACTTCGCTCGCCTGCTCGTATAAATTAAACTTCGGCTTGGTATTTTGTGCGATGGAAAGCTGGCTCAGCAACAAAAAAACACCGACAAAAGAAGCATTGCGTAAACGGCAGGTTAAACAAAAACCCGGGTAAAAATTGGTCATGTAAAATGGATAGATTATTTTTAATTTATTTAAACACTAACTGGCTGCTTTTGATAAATGATTAAAATTACGGGCGTAATTATCCAGATATTCTTTGGGCGAAGTGCCAATAATCAGCCTAAAAACACGGTTAAAATTGGTAATACTGTTAAACCCGCATTTGTAAGCCACGGTAGAAATGCTGTCAAATTTATAATCGGTAAGTTTGTTGCAGGCTTCGTTGATGCGCACTTCATTTAAAAAAGAAATAAACGTATGGCCAGTATGTTTTTTAAAATATCTGCAGAAACCCTGCGGCGTCATGTAAGCGGTATTGGCTACGTCTTCCAGCGTAATCGGTTCGTTGTAATGTTGCATAATGTAGTTGTAAATATTGCTGATGCGGATGCCTTCGTTTTCCGAAATGTTTTGTGCCGTGCCGTACGATGATAAGGCATCTACCTGATGATGAAAGCTTTGCAACGTTTTCAGCAGCTGGAAAAACTGGATCAGCTGATCAGGCCCGAAAGCGGTATTGGTGCCAAGCATCGTTTGTGAAACTTCGTTAAAAGCAGCTTCCGGCACTTTAAAGCCCTGTTCATGCTGCTGTAAAAAGCTTTTTAAAGGTTTCATTTCCGGCATAGCCAGCAGCGGTGCAAGCATGCCATTCGGATTAAAAAACAGGCTTACTGCTTTTACACCCTTACTTTCATCATTAAAATATTCGGGGTTGCTTTTAAACAGATGCGGTAAATCCGGACCGAGCAAAAAGATATCACCAGGAGCAAAAGCATGCATATTGTTGCCAACAATTAAAGTGCCTTCGCCCTTCTGCACCCAGGTAAGCTGGGTTTCGTGGTGCCGGTGCAGATACGGATAAAAGTAGGGAAGATGCACTTTTTCAAAAATTATGCTCCTATCGTGCGCAACCGGAATAGTAAATCGCAAAACTTTCATAACACTCTGTTTAATTATTGCTGAACTTACATATTTTAACCTCCAAAAGCAATAATAGACGGCTAAATGGTTAAAATATGGTAGAAATTGGGTAATTTTTATTATCAGAATAATGAACTGAAGAAAGCCTGAAAAAACATTGATAAAAGAAGCATTACTGTTTTTGGGCAATGCTTCTTTTATCGGTATAAAATTTAAAACCGATTAACCGAATAAGCTTTGGTGCTGATGGTAGTCTGTTTTTCACCCATAATTTCGCTCACCAGTTTGCCGGTTGCAGGTGCCAGGCTGAGGCCCATCATGCCGTGGCCGGTAGCAATTACCAAATTTTTAAATTGACTGGGCCGTCCAATGTACGGCAAACCATCCGGCGAGGCTGGGCGGAAACCAAACCAAATATCTTTTTCCGCAGGAGTTTCCGGTCGTAAATCCGGGAAATATTTTGGGATGGATTCTACAATGCCCTCAACCCTTTTCATGTTGATGCGCGTGTTAATCTTATCCAGTTCCATTGTGCCGCCATAGCGGATTTGGCCATTCATGGGTGTAATTGCCACGCGCGCTTCAGCCAGCAAAGCCGGAATCGTCATCCTATTTTCCGGTTCCGGAACCATGAAAGAATAGCCTTTTCCGGGCAGCAAAGGCACATTCAGGCTCACCATTTTGGCAATTGCCGGCGACCATGAACCACCGGCAATAATGTATTGATCGGCTGTCCACTCTTTTTGTCCGGTAAAAACTTTACTGATCTGGTTGCCAGACGTTTCAATCTTCGTAACCAATTGATTCTGAATAATTTTTACACTATTTTTTTGCAGATAATCAATCAACCCAACAATCAAACTATTCGGATAAACATGCGCATCGCAACGGTAATGTACCGCGCCCAGCACGTCTAAATTTAGTTCCGGCTGTAATTTTTTACATTCAGCAGCACTTAAAACCTGCATATCCAGGCCCAGTTCGTTGGCTCTTTTGGCTAAATGCGCTTCTTCTTCGCCTGCTTGTTCGGTTTTATAAAACATCAGGATGCCTTTGTCCACCAAACCGAAATTAAAACCAGCTTCATGCTCCAAATCCTGATACAGTTTTTTGCTGAGGAGCGATAAATCACGCAACGGAATGGCCGAATCCTGCACATGCTGCTCATTGGCATGCTTTAAAAAGTGCATTCCCCATGAAAATAAATTCCGGTTCAGGGAAGGCTTTATATAAAACGGGCTTTTACTATTAAACATCCAGCGGATGCCTTGTTTGATCATGCCGGGCGCAGCCAACGGCACAAAATGGCTCGGCACAATCATGCCAGCATTGCCTGACGAGCAGTTATCGTTCAAATCGCCTTTATCCAAGATTTTTACCTGATAACCAGCTTTTTGCAGATAAAAGGCAGAAGTCAGGCCGATGATCCCGCCGCCAATAATCAGTATTTCAGACATTTTTTTAATTCTTTTTTGGGTGATGTTGATGATTTTATATCGATAAAAACAGCATCATCAAATTACCTGAAAACCATGTGCATACGGATCGTCATCATCAATTTTGATGGTGTTATAACCGTAAACTTTCGCCCAGCCTTCAATGCTCGGCACAATGGCTTTGATGTCGCCAATTTGCACCTCATCCTCAATCACCCCAGTAAATTTACTGCCGATGATGCTTTCGTGCACAAATTTTTCACCCTTTTTCAGCTTGCCTTTGGCGTGCCATTGCGCCATCCGCGCCGAAGTTCCGGTGCCGCACGGTGAACGGTCTATCGCTTTATCCCCATAAAAAACGGCATTGCGAGCGGTAGCATCGGCAGAAAGCGTGGCACCAGCCCACAAAATATGCGTGCAGGTATTAATGGTCGGGTTTTGCGGATGCACAAAAGTATAATTGGCGTTGATGCGCTTGCGCAGTTCGCGGCTCCAGGCAATGAGCTGGCCGGCACTGTAATTTTCCAGTCCGCCAAAGTTTTCCTGCGGATCGATGATCGCATAATAATTGCCGCCGTAAGCCACATCAAAAGTTAACAAACCCAAATCCGGGCATTCTACCTGCAAGTTTTCGGCAGCGAGATAACCTGGAACATTAGTCAGTTTTACCGATGTTACCTTGTTGCCTTCTTGTTTGTATTCGATCAAAACCAATCCTGCCGGCGCTTCCATGCGTACAATTCCGGGGATTTTGGGTTGAATCAAACCTTCCTCAATCGCAATTGTAATCGTGCCGATAGTGCCGTGGCCGCACATTGGCAGGCAGCCGCTGGTTTCAATAAATAACACGGCCACATCATTTTCCGGGTTGTGCGGCGGATACAAAATACTGCCCGACATCATATCGTGGCCTCGCGGCTCGAACATTAATCCGGTACGAATCCAGTCAAATTCCCGCAAAAAATGCTGCCGTTTTTCGCTCATATTTTCGCCCACCAGTAGCGGGCCGCCACCGGCAACTAACCTAACAGGATTACCGCAAGTGTGCGCATCGATACAAAAAAAAGTTTTGCTGGCCATGTTAATCTTTTGTCCATTGGTTATCTATATTCCGCCATATTTTTAGTGGATTGGCACTTTGCAGTTCTGGCGGAAGCAGGCTATCTTCCCAATCCTGCCAGGCAACTGGCCGCACAAAACGGTAAATGGCCGCCGTACCTACGGAGGTAAAACGACTATCGCTGCTAGCCGGGAAAGGGCCGCCATGCTGCATTGCCGCGCAAACCTCCACGCCGGTTGGCGGATTATTCAAGATCAAGCGGCCACAGATATTTTGCAGGGTGTTAATCAGGTTGGTATAATTTGCCAGTTCAGCTTTTTCCGCCATTACGGTAACCGTCAATTGCCCGTCTAACGAAGCCGCAATTTGTTCCAGTTGCTGCAAATCCTCGGCAACAACAAGCATGGAAAGCGGGCCGAAAATTTCTTCGCGAAGTTTGTGATTTGCCAAAAATGCAGCACCGTTCACTTTGATAAATGTTGCTTTGGATTGATTAACGCATGCTTCGTTTACCAGGTTAGATTTGGCAATCAGTTCTACATTTTCCTCGGTCAAAACCGCTTGTGATGAATGCTCATAATTTTTCCAGATGCCCGGAGTAAGCATTGTTGCAGATGGAACGGCTTCAATTTTTCTGGCAAGTTCTGCTGTAAACTGATCCAGTCCGGGCGATTGGATAGCCAGCATTAAGCCCGGATTAGTACAAAACTGACCTGCTCCAAGCGTAATCGAAGCCGCATATTTTGCCGCCAGTTGTTCGGGTTGAGCTGATAAAATACCCGGTAAAAACAGCACGGGGTTAATGCTGCCCATTTCCGTAAAAACCGGTATGGGCGACGGCCGTTCCTGCGCCATTTTCAGCAAAGCCATGCCGCCTTTAAACGAGCCGGTAAAAGTTACGGCTTTGGTTTGCGGATGTTTCACCAAAGCTTCACCAACGGTAAAACCATCATCATACAACATGGAAAAAATACCTTTTGGCATTCCGGTTTCTTTAGTGGCTTTGCAAATTGCTTTGCCAACCAGCGCGCTGGTGCCGGGATGCGCGGGATGAACTTTCACGATAACCGGGCAACCGGCCGCAAAAGCCGAAGCCGTATCGCCGCCGGCCACAGAAAATGCCAGCGGAAAATTGCTCGCCCCAAAAACTACAACCGGACCAAGTGCAACCAGCATTCGGCGCAAATCCGGCCGGGGTAGCGGCGTGCGTTCCGGTAATGCAGTATCGATGGTGGCATCAATCCAGGAACCTTCTTCCACCAGATCAGCAAACAGGCGCAACTGACTGGTTGTACGGCCCATTTCTCCCAATAAACGTGGTTTTGGCAAGCCGCTTTCGGCCACGGCACGATCTACTAAGGCATCACCTAAAGTCGAAATTTCTGTAGCGATTGCCCTTAAAAAAGCCGCTTTTTGTGTGCTGCCGATGTTTTTGAAAGCAATGCTGGCTGAATTTGCTGCAGCCAATGCTTCGTTTACCAATATTTTATTAGCAACTGTAAAAATTTCCGGTAGTTTTTCTTCGGTAGATGGATCGATCGCCTGAAACGTTTTTCCCTCTACCTCAACAAATTCACCGGCAATTATATTCTGAACGTTCATTCTAAAAATTTAAGCCGTAGCTGTTTCTAATTTCCCCCAGCTGCCCTCCGGCAATTCTGGCCGCACAGCCAAAGCATCATTAATAACTTTCAACACTTTTTCGCGCTCTGCTCCTTTTAGCGGCAAGCGTGGCGCACGTGTTTTCTCGGTACCGATGCCCGTTGCAACCTCCGCTAATTTGATGTATTGAACTAATTTGGAGTGGATATCCAGCTCCAGAACCGGCAAAAACCAGCGGTGGATGGCGCGTGCTTCTTCATAGCGGCCGGATTTTATCAGCCTGAAAATGGCAACCGTTTCCTTTGGGAAAGCATCTACCAAGCCGGCTACCCAGCCATCGGCGCCCATCATCAGGCTTTCGCAGGCAATCGGATCAACACCGGTCATGATTTTATAACGATCACCAAAACGGTTAATCATCCGCGTAACGTTGATCACATCGCGGGTAGATTCTTTAACCGCCTGGATGTTTTTGTATGGCAAAAGCTGCTCGAACATATTCAGGGTAACCTCAATTTTATAATCGTAAGGGTTGTTGTAGATCATGATCGGCAGCGGCGTGCTTTCTGCAATAGCCACAAAAAACGCAATGGTTTCATCTTCATCAGCTTTATAACGCATCGGCGGAAGCAGCATCAGGCCATCGGCACCCAAATTGTATGCTTTTTTGGCAACAGCCACAGCCGCTTTGGTGGTTTGTTCGGCAATGTTCAGCAGCACAGGTACAGAACCGGCCACGTATGCCAATGTATGTTTTAATAATTCAAATTTTTCATCATCAGTTAAAACGCTGGCTTCGCCCAAAGATCCGCCTAAAATAAACCCGTTTACGCCGGCCTCCAGCTGTGCTTTCAGGTTGATGTCAAAAGCTGCAAAATCCAGTTCGTCGTTCGGGCCGAATTTTGTTGTTACTGCCGGGAAAACGCCGGTCCATTCAAATTCCATAAATTGTTGTTTAATTTTATAAAGTTACCATCAATTTAAAAAGTTTAAACATCCGATTTTAACGCCTTCTACACAAAAATTAACCGTTTACAAGATGCAATACTTCTTTTACCGGTTAAATTTGGAGAAAGCAAAATCCATTCAGTTAATATTTAAGTACTACCTGCAAAAAACAGTTGGCCGGAGTACTGATGCCCGGCTTAACTTTACAGTTCCTGATTTTATACCGATAAAAGAAGCAATGCAAAAAAAAACCATTTGGCTGCTGCCTGCCTTATTATTTTTTATAAGTACAAATTTAGCCCGAGCACAATCCTATTTACCCGAATGGCATGATGCGCGGATGAAAATAAAACCGGTGGTGCCAATTAAAGCGTATGCGTTTGATTTGAAGGATGTGCTTCTTTTACCGGGCGATTTTCAGCAGGCGATGCAGGTTGATGAGCAATATCTGTTATCCATTGAGCCGGACCGGTTGCTGTCTGGTTTTCGCAGTCATTCCGGCCTAAAACCAAAAGGTGCGCTGTATGAAGGCTGGGAATCTTCGGGTTTGGCCGGGCACACGCTGGGGCATTATCTTTCTGCAATTTCGATGCTGTATGCCTCTACCCAACAACCGGAACTGTTAAAACGTGTAAATTACATAGTGGATGAACTGGGCGATTGCCAGCAAGCACGCAAAACCGGCTATGTGGGTGCTATCCCGAAGGAAGATACGATTTGGGCCGAAGTTGCCAAAGGCGATATCCGTTCGCGTGGTTTTGATTTGAACGGTGGCTGGTCGCCCTGGTACACGGTGCACAAAGTGATGGCCGGTTTGGTAGACGCTTATTTGTACACCAACAATAAAAAGGCATTAAAAATTTGTATCGGCATGGCCAACTGGACGGGCGAAACATTGAAAAACCTGGACGATGAGCAACTCCAAAAAATGCTGATCTGTGAATATGGCGGCATGGCCGAAGTGCTGGCCAATTTGTACGCCATTACCGGAGAGAAAAAATACCTGAACATTTCTTATAAATTCTATGATAAAAAAGTTTTGGACCCGTTGGCAAAACAGCAGGATATTTTGCCGGGCAAACATTCTAATACGCAAATACCAAAAATAATTGCCAGTGCGCGTCGGTTTGAATTAAATGGCGACCGGAATGATAAGGCTATTGCAGATTTCTTCTGGCAAACCGTTACCCAAAATCATTCTTATGCAACCGGCGGCAACAGCAATTACGAGTATTTGAGCGAACCGAACAAGCTAAACGATAAGCTCACCGAAAACACGACCGAAACCTGCAACACGTACAACATGCTGAAATTAACGCGGCATTTGTTTGCCGTGCAACCCTCGGCAGCGTTGATGGATTACTACGAAAAAGCCTTGTATAACCACATTTTAGCTTCGCAGAACCACAGTGATGGCATGATGTGCTACTTCATCCCGTTGCGAATGGGCGGCAAAAAAGAGTACAGCACGCCTTTTACTACTTTTACCTGTTGTGTTGGTTCTGGGATGGAAAACCATGTAAAATACAATGAAAGTATTTATTTTAGGGGAAATGATGGCAGCGTTTACGTTAACCTTTTTATTCCATCAATCCTGAATTATCAGGATAAAGGCATCCGCATCAAACAACAAAGCAATTTGCCGGAAAGCAATAAAATTACGCTGACCATTATGGCTGCAAAACCGGTTTTAATGCCCATCAGGATCCGAAAACCAAAATGGAGCAGCACCGAAAAACTATCGGTAAACGGAGTATCGCAACCAGTCAACATCAATGATGAAGGCTATATCATTTTAAATCAGCGCTGGAAAAACAATGATGTGATTACGCTAACCTTATCTGAAAATATTTATACCGAAGCGATGCCGGACAATGCCAACCGAAAAGCTGTTTTTTATGGACCAGTGCTTTTAGCCGGAATTTTGGGCGATAAAGAGCCTGATCCGATTACGGGTGTACCGGTATTGGTAACGGCCGAAACCGATCCGAACAAATGGCTGCAAATGGTTGATCCGGCGCAATTGGCATTCAATACCAAAAATATCGGGCGGCCGGGTGAGGTAAAATTGATGCCTTTCAATCGTACAAAAAATGAATATTATACGGTTTATTGGGATGTTTTTACACCGGAAAAATGGGCAGACCAGCAAAAAACTTACGACGCACAGAAGAAAAAGCAGCAGGAAACGGAATTGCGTACGGTAGATATTTTACGACCAGGCGAGATGCAACCGGAACGCGACCATAATTTCATCAGTGATAAAGCCACGATTGGCGAAGACCATTTGCGGAAATGGCGCGCTACAGAGGAAAACGGCTATCTTTCTTATGAAATGAAGGTAGACCCAAATGGGCAGAACACACTTATCAATACGTATTGGGGCATGGATAACCGCGGCCGGAAATTCGATATTTTCGTTGATAATGTTTCCATTACTTCGGAGGATCTGAACCAATATAAAGAAAGCCGTTTTTACGATATCTCCTACAAAATACCAATTGAGCGCACCAAAGGCAAGAAAAAGATCATCATAAAATTACTGCCAAAAGCAGGCAATAGCGTTGGTCCGCTTTATGGAAGCCGCATGATCAGGGATTGACTTGATTCAGATTTTATGAAAGATTAGGTACGATGCTTCTTTTATCGGCATAAAATCAAGCACAAAAATACAGGTATAAAAGAAGCATGATAAATCCCGGGTGAAATCTTCATTCAAAATATTAGTTAAACTGCTTAGAAAAATTATCCCAATATGAGAATGACAGGAAATAATACTTCTTTTATCATCACAAAAACTACAACTTCATAGTAAGCTAATAAAAAGAGCATGGCTGCATGTGTTGCAGAATCTAATAAATCAAACACCAATTAATTAAGATATGGAAAGAAGGGAATTTATAAAGCAAGGGGCAATAGCTGCAGCTGGTTTCAGTATCCTGCCCTCAGGTACAATTTTCGCAAATACAGCAAATGAGGTTATTAAACTTGGCTATATTGGTGTTGGAGAACGTGGCCGGGACCATATTGGCGAAGGTTTGCTGCGCGATGATGTAGAAATTGTGGCCATTTGCGATACACAGGAAGATTCGTTAAAACGTTGCCGTGAACAGTTTACAAAAGCCGGAAAAAAGCTGCCGCAGGAATTTACCGGCGGCATTGATGCGTACAAGAAGCTGCTAGAAAGAAAAGATATTCAGGCAGTAATCATTGCCACGCCCTGGCAGTTCCATCATCCGCAGGCCATTGATGCCATGCTGGCCGGAAAGTACGTGGGTTGCGAGGTAATAGCTGGTTTAAGCTTGGAGGATCACTGGGACCTGGTCCATACTTCCGAAAAAACCGGAATGCCTTATATGACGCTCGAAAATGTTTGCTACCGCAGAGATGTGCTTGCCGCTTTAAATATGGTTCGGCAGGGCTTGTTCGGAGAGTTGGTGCATGTAGAAGGCGGTTATCAGCATAACCTGCGAAACGTACTTTTTAACAACGGGAAACAACCTTACGGCGGTGGAGTTGAATTTGGGCCAGCTGCCTACAGTGAAGCACAATGGCGTACGCAATTTAACATCGACCGCAATGCCGATATTTATCCAACACATGGTGCCGGCCCGGCCATGCAGTATGTTAATATCAACCATGGAAACCGGTTTACCAATCTGGTTTCTTTCAGTTCAAAAGCAAAAGGTTTGGCTGCCTATGTGGAGGAAGTTTCACCAGGAAACAAAAATGCAAAAATCAATTACAAAAACGGTGATGTGATCACTACAATGCTTAATTGTGCCAACGGCGAAACCGTATTGCTAAGCCATGATACACATTTGCCCCGGCCATATTCCTTGGGCTTCCGTGTGCAGGGCACAAAAGGTATCTGGATGGATGTGGCCAAAAGCGTCTATATCGAACATCAATCCAAGAAAGATGATGTGTGGGATCCGGCTTCAGAATGGTTTGAAAAATATGATCATCCGCTCTGGAAAAAGTATGCCGATTTAGCTTCCGGAGCAGGCCACGGCGGCATGGATTGGTTCGTGTTCAATGCTTTTGTAGAATCTGTAAAACAGAAAAAGCAAACACCAATTGATGTTTATGATTCGGTTACCATGAGTGCAATAACGCCTTTATCTGAAAAATCTATTAAAGCAGGAAATTCGCCGCAGGAGTTTCCTGACTTCACCAAAGGAAAATGGAAAGACCGTAAAAATATTTTTGTATTGAATGACAGCGGTTTCTGACATCAAAAGTGAATAAACCAACCGTTAAATCCTTCATTAGTAGCTAAAAGCTACTGTAGCTAAACAGCATGCTTCTTTTACTTATGTAAATAATGCTGTGTTTTCTATTGATTTAAAAAGATAAATAGCTGGTTTTTTAGCGATAAAAGAAGTATTAATCCAAAACATTAAAAATCAAACAGCGTCTAAATGCACAATACCTATATTAGCTGTACTTATAAAACTTAGGCAATATTACAGCCAATAATCTAATTTTATGGTTCTTATACAACAACTAATATTGCTTTATGCAAGCTAAATTTACTGAGAAGAAGTATGTTGTGACCCTTGTTTTTGCTACTTCTCTTTTTATGTTATGGGGAGTAGCCATTACCATGGGCGACGTACTCAACAAGCACTTTCAAAATGTATTGCAGGTATCAAAAGCAAACTCGGGGCTGGTACAACTTTCTTTGTTTGGTGCTTATGCAGTAATGGGTATTCCGGCTGGATTGGTTATGAAAAGATTTGGCTACAAGAATGGTGTTTTATTTGGACTGGCACTATATGCGATTGGTGCATTTTTATTTGTGCCAGCGGCCAATTCGTTTTCTTTCACTGCTTTCAGACTCGCCTTGTTTGTACTGGCCTGCGGACTGGCTACGCTGGAAGCGGTGGCCCATCCTTTTGTAGCAGCACTAGGCGACCAGCGTACCAGCGACCGGCGGATTAATCTGGCACATGCTTTTAATGGGATAGGAGCGGTATCTGGTCCGCAAATAGGCCGGCATTTCTTTTTTACAGCCGCAGCCGGTACAGTAGTTGCCGCTGCCAGTCTTGATTCTGTAAAAACGTTGTACCTGATAATCGGGTGTGTTGTTGCTGCGGTAGGTCTGGCATTTTCGTTTGTAAAAGTGCCTCCGCTGAGTGACCCTCGTGATGCCACACCCGAAAATACGGAAGCTGCCCTGAATGTAGATACGGAACCAGCTAAAATGTTGTTTCAGCATAAGCATTTCGTGTGGGCAGTAGTAGCACAATTATTTAACGTAGCAGCACAGGGCGGCACCTGGGCCTTTTTTATTAATTACGGGCATGATGTAATGGGCTTTACCGATGCTACTGCGGCCAATTATTTTAGCCTGAGTATGCTAATGATGATGATAGGCCGTTTTACTGGTACGTATTTTATGCGATTTGTAGCCCCCAACAAATTACTAGCTATTTATGCAGCTGCTAATATATTGATGTGCCTTATTGTAGCACAAGCCTGGGGCTGGCCATCTTTTGTTGCCCTACTACTGATCAATTTCTTTTTTAGTATTATGTTTCCTACCATTTTTAGCCTGGGGCTCAAAAACTTGGGCCGACATTCCCAAATGGCATCTTCTTACATCACGATGGGCGTTGTAGGCGGGGCATTAATGCCTTATTTGATGGGAAAAATTGCTAATCACAATGTAGCTCATGCCTATTATTTACCCATCATTTGTTACCTGGTGGTTTGCCTGTTTGGTGCCCGCTTGTACAAAGTGCAGCATCAAACAGAAAACGCGCATTATAAAGCGATGTAACGCTGGATGTTTTTTCTTCTTTAATTTTGATAATAAGTGTCAATAAATCTTCCTTTAGTTAACTTTGAATTGTTGACTTATGGTTTACTGATTTTTAAAGAAATGGGATGTAAGGTTACTATAACTTACTTGAATTAAATGGAATTTAGCAGCTTAATGCTTAATAACATTCTACCTTCTCCCGATTATTCAGCCAGTCATAAATAGAGAACCGGGCGTTAATTTTTCTTTTTGCAGGAACTCTTCAAGTGTCAAATCCTGGTGAGCTGTGTGGCCTGAAGGAATTATATTTTTCTCATCAGTGTTCTATCTTTCATTAGCATCATCCAAAAATAAGAACTAGTTCGTATTTAAACACTCATCCCGAAAACTCCCGTTAAACGATTGTGTGTAAGCGCTATCAGTAAGCCTACCGGACTTGGAAAAATCCATCCAAGGTAACACTATTGCCATAAGACCATTTATATCCGTTACTTTGGGATAAACTTGTTGCCGTTATCTACCCTGATTTTTTTCGGCTATATGTTGTTTTCGGTTCGTAATGACTCTATGACAGCTGCGACTTGGTCGCCTTTTATACCTTGATCCACGTAGATTGCCATACACTTTCTGTTATAATAATCGACTGCATTTAAGCACCGAATTTATACCCATTAAATAGCTGATCGGCCACGGAGTCTATGCTCCAGCATTTATGTAAACTGCAGGCCTACTGTACCAATCAAAACGGTGAGCGCTAACCCGGTTCCGCCTCTATACGGTATGGCTAATAACGTTTTAGCTTACAATTTCCTTTTTGTGCTCAACAGACCATGCGCCGTTTCCTTCAATTAAAAAACAATTTAGCGCAAAAAGTACAAGGCAGGAGAACCAGAATTCTGAATACGGGCTAAATATGTTTTCAGGCAGATTAACAAAGAAAACAGCAACGATAAGTACAGGTAAATTTAACAGACAAAACAAACGCGTATGCGTGCCTAAAGCAATGCAAAGGCCGCCAATGATATGTAATAATATAATAATGTGCGCTGTAAAACTGATAGATACAGCAGTGCTTATTTCCACTTTCGTCATCAATGCAGTAAAAGCGTTAAGATTTAAGGCAAATGCAAAGCCTTTCCAAACAAGTGTTAAACCTAACGCTAACCTGAAATAGTCTACCCATTGCGGGTGATGATGATCACCCCAATCCTGAATTTTTGAGAGCAAGTTCATAATCTTTATAATTGGTAGTATAAATTTACAACATTTCTGATGTATCAATTAAACAAATCGATGCAAATATTCATACTTCTTTTATCACCTTAAAATTGGATTTTTTATTAGCTGCTGCTGTAAAAAGAGTATCGGTTTCAATTTTTTACCTGCTAAAAAGAGTAAGCAAATTTGCTGATCCCTCTTAAACAGATTATAGTAATTGAAGTAAATTAATGCTATAAAAGAAGCATTATAAAATATAAACATAAATCTTAATAATATTGTAATGATTTAGATTAAACATTAACGTTTTTAAAAAAGTTAATATCTTTGTTTAACAATTTTGTTAAGCATTTATGACAATTAGAGACACCGGAACAGAACAACTTATAAAAGACACGGCAAAGCGTGTTTTTTTTCTGGAGGGAAGATTAAATGCAACTACGCAGGACATTGCTGACGCTGCCGGCGTAAACAGAACTTTGCTGAATTATTATTTTCGATCGAGAGATATTCTTTTTCAGCAGGTATTTGAAGAAGCAACAAACGAGATAGGCAAACGCCTTGATGAAGTGATGGATTCTGACCTGCCGTTTAAGCAGAAAATTGAAAATCTGATTACCGTTTTTCTGGCTGAAACAACCTTGTATCCTTATCGGGAAACTTTTTTAGTAACGCAGATAAACTGTCATGTTTTTATGTTTAAGGATACCAACAAACCACATAAAATACGGGAGTTTATTAAACAGATACAGGAAGAGATGGATAAAGGAAACGTCAGGCACATGAATCCTTTACATTTTATTATGAATTTATTCTCGCTAATGGTTTATCCTCTAATTATGGCCCCGCTTAATAAACAGCTTTTTGATGTCGATGATGAAAAATACAGTCAGCTTATGGCAGAGCGTAAAGAATTAATACTGGCACAAATATTTAGCTAAAATTTTTCGTGCTTTTTTTTAAACAGGCACGTTTAACAACTTTCTCAAACTTTTACTTTTCCACACTTATTATAATTTTCCAACCCAAGCAATCAACACGAATGAAAAGAGTCGTTTATTTTTTAGTCGCCATCAGTTCAACCGCACTGCTATTGTCCTCATGCGGCAATAAGGAAGACAAGGCTGGTGCAGCAGCTGGCGGACCACCAACTATACAAAGTTATCCTGTATTTAAAATCACTTCAAAAAGTACAACTTTAAACAGTAATTATCCGGCAACTCTGCAAGGGCAGCAAAACATCGAGATTCGCCCTAAAATTGATGGTTATATTGATAAAATTTACATTGATGAAGGTAGCGTTGTAAAAAAAGGGCAGTTGCTGTTTCGCATCAGTGCCCCGCAATATGCTCAGGATGTTATTAATACAGCTGCTGCTATCAGCAGTGCCAAGGCAGATGTTAGTTCTGCACAGTTACAGGTAAATAAAACAAAACCACTGGTTGATAAAGGCATTATCAGCCATTACGAATTAGAATCAGCACAATACACGCTTCAAGCGCGTAAGGCAGCATTGGCACAAGCGCAATCAAGTCAGGCAATTGCTAAAACTAATTTAGGCTATACTACTGTTACCAGCCCGGTAAACGGCGTTATTGGCACTATACCTTATAAATTAGGCAGTTTGATAACCAGCACTACTACACAGCCATTGACTACAGTATCCAACATCAGTAATGTTTATGCTTACTTCTCTCTCAACGAGAAACAGCTGCTTGTTTTTTCAAGAACAGTAAAAGGGCGGACGCTGGATGAAAAATTAGCCAACACCCCTCCTGTATCATTAATTTTATCAGATGGTAGTGCTTATCCGGAAAAGGGACGGGTACAAACCATAAGCGGTTTGATCAATACAGAAACAGGTTCCGCGAGTTTTCGTGCAAGTTTTCCTAACCCGGTTGGTTTAATCCGCAGTGGTGGAAGTGCAACCGTACGCATACCTCAAGCCATAAATAATGCAGTATTAATTCCACAAAAAGTAACTTATGAACTTCAGGGGAAGGTGTTTGTGTACATAGTAGATAATAAAGGTGCTGTTAAAAGTACTGAAATTCAGATTATGGATTTAGCTTCCGGCCAGTATTATGTAGTAACCAGCGGCCTGAAAGACGGTGATACCGTTGTGCTTGATGGTACCTTGAGTTTGAGAGATGGTGTGGTTATAAAACCAGATGATCAAACTACATCTGCCTATCAAGATTTAAAATAACTTTTAGAATTCGAGTATGGCAATTAATGTTTCGTAACCCTATTTGCCATAAATCTTTGTCATAAACTCATATCATGCTACGCACATTTATTGAAAGACCGGTACTATCTACAGTAATATCGGTTATAATAGTGATTCTGGGTATATTAGGGCTTACTTCTCTGCCTATATCCCAGTATCCGGACATCGCTCCACCCACCATTCAGGTTTCAACCTCCTACCAGGGAGCTAATGCCGAGGTAGTTTTAAACAGTGTAATTATACCTTTAGAAGAACAGATTAATGGTGTGGAGAACATGACTTACATGACCTCTACTGCTAGTAATGATGGTACCGCTACAATTACGGTTTACTTTAAACTGGGTACCAATCCCGATCTGGCAGCTGTAAACGTACAAAACCGGGTATCAAAAGCGACAAGCTTATTACCGGCGGAAGTTACCAAAGCGGGTGTTACGACAAGCAAACGCCAGAGCAGTATGGTACTGGTGTTTACCTTGCACAGCAATAACAAAAGCTACGATCAAACCTTTTTGCAGAACTATGCCAATATCAACCTTTTACCACAAATTAAAAGGATTAATGGCGTAGGCGATGCCAGTGTTTTTGGTACACTCGACTATTCAATGCGAATCTGGTTAAAGCCTGATGTAATGGCTACTTATGGTTTGGTTCCGGATGATGTTAACAATGCTCTTGCAGAACAGAACATTGAAGCTGCACCTGGTAAAATTGGGGAGAATAGTGGTCAATCTTTCCAGTATGTTTTAAAGTACAAAGGAAGACTTAAAAGCCCAATTGAATTTGAAAATATTGTAATTCGAGCAACCAATAACGGACAAATACTGCGGCTTAAAGATATTGCCCGTGTTGAATTAGGTTCGCAAACTTATTCCGGCAATACGTTAACAAATGGTGATCCCGCTATTGCGGTGGCTATATTTCAAACTGCCGGTTCAAATGCACACGAGTTATTAAAAAACTGTGAAAATACATTAGCACAAGCTTCTAAAACCTTTCCGCCTGGAGTTAGCTACAGTTCTATGTTTAATGTTAATGACTTTTTAGATACTTCTATTGAAAAAGTTATTCATACACTTATTGAAGCTTTTATACTGGTGTTTATTGTGGTGTTTATATTCCTGCAAGATTTTCGCTCTACTTTGATACCAGCTATTGCAGTTCCGGTAGCCATAGTAGGTACCTTCTTCTTTTTGCAGGTTTTTGGTTTTACAATTAATCTACTTACACTCTTTGCCTTAGTGCTGGCTATTGGAATTGTGGTAGATGATGCTATTGTAGTAGTCGAGGCCGTGCATGCTAAGCTCGATCACGGTGCTAAATCTGCAAAAAGTGCCACTATTGAGGCTATGAGTGAAATTAGCGGTGCAATTATATCCATTACACTGGTAATGGCAGCCGTATTTATACCAGTATCATTTATTACTGGTTCAGCGGGTGTATTTTATAAGCAATTTGGTTTAACGCTTGCTATTGCTATTTTAATATCTGCTATAAATGCTTTAACCTTAAGCCCTGCGCTGTGCGCTTTATTGTTAAAGCCGCATCCGGAAGGAGAATATCATAATAGTAGCTTCTTGCAGCGATTTTATGCTGGTTTTAATACTGGATTCAATTCGCTTACCGAAAAATACAGAAAATCTGTGAGCTTTTTAGCGGTTAATAAATGGATTTCTATTGCAGGTATAGTCGTTTTTGGTTTAATATTTTGGTTTTTATTAAAAACTACGCCATCGGGGTTTGTACCTAACGAAGATCAGGGCTTTATTCTGGGCGATGTTTCTCTGCCGCCAGCATCTTCATTGGAGCGTACAACAGAAGTTGTAAACCAGGTAGCAGCAATGGCCAAATCTTTACCAGAAGTTGAATCTGTTACCCGTATTGCAGGTCAGGGATTATTGAGTGGTGCTGGTGGATCATATGGTTTAATGCTTATCAAGCTAAAAACATGGGATAAACGTACGGCTAAAGGTTCGGATATTACCAGCGTTACAGGAAAATTATTTGGTATGACGGCAGGATTAAAAAGTGCTAATGTTATCTTTTTCGCTCCGCCAACTTTGCAAGGGTTTGGTAACAGTAATGGTTTTGAACTACAGGTTCAGGACCGTACCGGTGGCGATATTACTAAATTTGCACAAGTGAACGGGAAATTCCTGGCAGCCCTTAACCAACGTCCTGAGGTCCAATACGCTTCAACTTTCTTTAATACTAACTTTCCTCAATATCAGGTAGATGTTAACGTAGCTAAATGTAAAGAAGCGGGGTTAACAGTAAACTCTGTGTTAAATACACTTCAAGGCTATTATGGCGGATTATATGCTTCAAACTTTAATGAGTTTGGCAAACAGTACCGGGTAATGATACAGGCTGATGCCATTTACAGAGGTACACCGGAAAGTATAAATAATATTTATGTGCGTAATGCCAGTAATGTTATGGCACCAATTTCCGAGTTCATTACGCTTACAAGAGTTTATGGACCGGAATCGATCAGTCGTTTTAACTTGTTCACCTCCATCTCCATTACCGGCGCACCTAAACCAGGTTTCAGTTCTGGAGATGCGATTAAAGCCGTACAGGAAGTAGCTGCAAAAACACTGCCTGCTGGCTACGGATATGAGTTTTCAGGTTTAACACGGGAAGAAATAGCCAGTGGTAGCCAGACAATCTTCATCTTCATGCTCTGCCTGATATTTGTTTACTTTTTATTAAGTGCTCAATACGAGAGTTATATTCTACCTTTTGCGGTTTTACTTTCATTACCTATTGGTTTAGCAGGAGCATTTATTTTTGCCAAGATATTTGGTATTGAAAATAATATTTATCTGCAGATAACCCTAATTATGCTTATTGGCTTGCTGGCTAAAAATGCTATTCTGATTGTTGAGTTTGCAGTATTGAGAAGACGCAGCGGGGAAAGTATCGTACAATCAGCCATTGATGGTTCGGTTGCCCGGTTAAGGCCAATCCTGATGACATCTTTCGCATTTATCCTGGGCCTGGTACCTTTGATGTTTGCTTCCGGAGCAGGTGCGGCAGGTAATCGTTCTATCGGTACAGGTGCCGTGGGCGGAATGTTAATCGGTACACTGTTCGGTGTATTTGTAATACCAATCCTGTTCATCATATTCCAGAGTTTGCAAGAACGTATCAGTGGTAAAGCTGTGCCAGTTACCGAAGAGGCTGTTCTTGAAGCAGAGCTTCATTAAGTAGTTATAATTTTTACTGAATCTATTTTCATTGATAATAAAAAAGATGTTCAAACCATATAAAAAGCAAATATATTTAGTACTGTCCGCAGTAATTTTATTTGCTTCATGTGTAACTAAAAAATACAAGCAGCCGGAAGTAAATACAAATAAATTGTTCCGGGATTCTGTTTTAACTGATACTTCTACACTGGCTAATATGCCGGTAAATCAATTATTTTCTGATACTATACTTCAAAATTTAATTCAGGAAGGTATTCGGGAAAATCTGGATCTAAAAACAGCCATACAGCGTATCAATGAAGCGCAGGCAGCATTAAGGCAAGCTAAAGCTGCTTTTTTACCCAGCCTGGATGGTTCCTTACAGGCTACCCGTTCAAAAACCTCCCTGGCAAGTTTAAATTTTCCTCCGGCGTATGCAAGTTCATTCAATTTAAAAACAACTACTTATCAGGCAGCATTAAGTACAAGTTGGGAAGCAGATATCTGGGGAAAGTTAAGCAGTTCTAAAAGAGCTGCATTTGCAAACTTATTGCAAAGTGATGCTGCTAAAAGAGCTATACAAACGCAGCTAATTGCTAACATTTCTAATAATTATTATAATTTATTAGCGCTCGATCAGCAATTGGCCATCACCCGGCAAACGTTAAAAAACCGGATCGCAGAGGTAGAAACAATTAAAGCTTTAAAAGAAGGTGCAGTAGTAACCGGAGCAGCCGTGGAACAAAGTGAAGCCAACCGTTATGCAGCTGAAGTGACCATACCTGATTTAAACCAGAATATACGCGAAGCAGAAAATGCTTTATGTATATTGCTGGCAAGAACGCCTGGTCCCATTAAGCGTGCTTTGTTAAGTGAACAAAAACCTATTGCTGATTTAAAAATAGGGATTCCTTCGCAGTTGTTAAAAAACAGACCAGATGTACAGCAGGCAGAATTTGCTTTCAGAAGTGCATTTGAAAATACAAATCTGGCACGTACCTATTTTTATCCGCAGTTAACAATTACCGGGCAGGGAGGATTATCGACACTGCAGCTCAAAAACTTTTTCGATAATTCCGTATTTTATAATTTTGTTGGTGGCATAACACAACCTATTTTTAATCAGGGAATAAACAGGGCGCGATTAAGAACAGCACAGGCACAGCAGCAAGAAGCTTATTACAGCTTTCAGCAATCTTTATTAACGGCAGGGCAGGAGGTATCTAACGCTTTATATTCTTACCAAAATGCAGTAGAAAAGCAACAAACCAGAGCTAAGCAGCTCACAGCACTGGAAAAATCTGTTGACTATACGAAGCAGTTATTAGAATACAGCTCATCAACCAATTATACCGACGTATTAACTTCAGAACAAAGCCTGTTATCTGCGCAGTTAAGTAGCATTAACGATCATCTGCAGGAACTACAATCTGTTGTAAACCTATACCAAGCACTCGGTGGAGGCTGGAAATAATTACCAGGTTTATTTATTTTTTAAATTTGTTCTAAATGCTTTTTTTAGCAGATAAAATTAATTCAATTGAATAAGGCTTACATCAACAGTAAATAACCGTGCTTCTTTTATCACCATAAAATTACGACAGCGATTTGCTATTGCTGGAAAAAAAGAAAATTGATTACTGTTTTTTACCTGATAAAAGAAGTATGTAAAAAACAGTAATCAATTTAAAAATACTCTTGCATTTTGAAATTGTTATTCGTTTCAATAGTCTCTCTATTAAAGGACATCTCCTAATCCAATAGGATGACTATTATAGGCTGACAGACTCGACCATATCAAAATGGGTAAATTTGTGCAGGTTAAGTGTTGGAAATACTCTGCGTACCCTTAATGTGCCAGAGTTAAAAAAGTCAGCAACCTCTTTTGATTCCGCTTGTCTTGCCGCGCCATTAAATTCCGGATCACCCATGACCAGAACAGAACTAGCCCGGTGCAGCAATTCTCCTGCTACTTCAGCAATAATGGCACCTTGTTTTTCTATTCCGTCAATCTCTTTCAGCCAGTCGTTTGTTTTTAACAAAAAACTGTGTGCATACAAGCCAAGCAGGCATCGTGCAAGTGGTGTGGCAGGAAGATGATCCCATGGCAAATGTGTATTAAAATTCTCTACCTTTCTTCTAAAGCCAGGGTACACCTCATTCGTGTCATGAATAAGCATCGCGTAATCAAACTCCCAGCGTAGCGGCGCCTCGTAAAGGGCGCTGAGTTCCCAGGCATCATGCGAAGTAAAGGCATAATCAATACCGTTAATTATCTTGTCATCATCCCTGGTGCAGCCATTCACGACTACTTTAATGTGCTCTGGGGCAATATCTTCTGCAAGCAACTCTTTAATTAATTGCGGAACGGTTTTCTCGTAAAAGCGCAAACAGGTGGCAATGACGTAAACAATGGTGAGGTTAGTACGAGCTTCCGTATGAGGAACCAGGCAAAGCATTTGCGGCATCTCCGGCTCCGAGCAATAATATCCGACTGGCATACCATTGAAAGTTTGCTGCCAGGTAGAGCTTGGCAAAAACCCGCCGGCCCAGCCGAAAAAGGCAAAAGCTTTATCTGATTTCACAGAGCCATATTTGTAGGGCTGCCAGGAACGCTCATTTGGATGATGATAGCCCGTGACACGCTGGTCATCCTGCAAGGTCATCATACCAAGCGGTACCAGCATAAATCCTTCACGCGTTTGGCAATACCTGCAAAATAACTGCGGCACGCCAATTAGCTTGTCCATATCAATGCCTGGCATTAGTCCGGTAAAAACGGATTCATTAATTCTGTTATCACTTTTTATCTCTAGAAATGTGTTCATATTCAAAAAACTTATTTGACCTTCAAAAGAATAAATACCGAAAAATGTTTAAGGTAATATTTTCTTTTCTTCCTTAACTCAAAGTATCAATAAGCGCGTATGTAAACTTGGTTCAGTTTTGGATGGGTAAAACTGTTGTTTTTTAGTAAGCAACGGACGCTTTAGTATTATCAGCGAACGCATTACAGCAGATAGTTTTGATATATAGAAATCAAGTATAAAATTTAATTAAGACATTAGCTAGTTCAATATAACAGGATAAAAGATGGAGTTAAGGAAAGTATTTCAGGTGATTGACGGCGTAAGGAAGATGGTTGGTGATGGCTTTGACGTAACCAGTCCGATGCCGGGATCGCGGATCAGGCAGTTGAGTCCGTTTTTACTAATAGACCATACTGGGCCGATGGAAGTAAAGCCGACTAATCATCCATTGGGTGCTGACCCACATCCGCACCGCGGTTTTGAAACGGTAACCATTGTTTACCAGGGATACCTAGCACATCGGGATACAGCAGGGTACAGTGGCAAAATCGGGCCGGGCGATGTGCAATGGATGACGGCCGGTTCCGGATTACTACACGAGGAGCGGCACGAAAAAGAATTTTCCAAAGAAGGCGGCCTACTGGAACTGGTACAGCTTTGGGTTAATGTGCCTAAAAAAGATAAAATGGCTGCTCCGCGTTACCAGGAACTGCCTGCTTCAATTATCCCGGTTATTCAAAAAAAGGATGATAAAAGCAGCATCCGCGTGATTTCCGGAGCTTATGAAAATGTAGCTGGACCGGCACAAACGTTCTCGCCTATAACAATATTAGATGTAAAACAGCAAGCCGGAAGCCGCATTGAATTGACGCTTCCTACAGATTATAACGTTGGTTTATACGTGGTAAAAGGAGTGGTCACTGTTAATGAAACGCGGCAGGCCAAAGACAAGCAACTGGTCAACTTTGGCTGGAATGCAGAAAATATTCATGTTTCCTGCACAGAGGATTGTGCTTATTTAATTTTAGCAGGCGAGCCGATTGAAGAACCTCTGGCCACCTACGGGCCTTTTGTAATGAACACCAACAAAGAACTGATTGCTGCCATGGAAGATTTTGCCAGCGGAAAAATGGGCAGGTTTACCGACTAACAATGAAATCAGTACCGGTAAAGAAGTTATGTTAATTTTTTAAAGATACCCAGATTATTCTACGGCAACTGTCCAGATGTTGTGGCCACAGTTCGGACATTTGGTTTTAGCCTCAAATGGTTCGTTCTTGGCTGTTCCACAGGATACACAAACTTTTATTTGTTCGGATTTTTTAAACTGATCGTTAAATGCTTTATCCCATCTCGGTAAGATAGATAGTCCGGGTTTAGGCTTATCTTCTTCAATTAGCGTAAAAGAACCACCTGCTTCCATGTAAAACCTTTTAACACTGCCCAGTTGCTTGATGCTTTTTGAGCGCAGCTGGGCAACCAGCCTTTCCCGTGGCAAGCGAGCCTTTTTCATCACCTCCAAATCCATAACAGCATCTTTTACCAACATACTGATGTTTCCCTGGGAAAACTTTTCAAAGTCCTGGTTTTTGAAAGATTTTGCTGCAATCCAGCGCGCTATAATAACTACTACCACAGCAATAATAACTGCGGGCAAAATGCCCCTGTCTGGTGACTGCAATGGAACACCAATTGCTCCTGCAAGTGAGACCATAGCAGCAAGATCATTCCTGCTTACCTGACCCGACATCCTTTTTCCCATAAAGCGGATTGCAACCAGTAGCAATAAATAAATTACACATGCCCTGATGACCAGTTCAATATAAAAGCTTCCAGGTACTTCTCCAACCAGTATCCGTATCCAGTCGGATAAGTGTATTTCGTTTGGTTTCATTGTTGTTTAGTTGATCGCATTTATCCATTCCCTATGTCCGCAGTCTTTACAGGTTTCCGGATTGTCTATAGGTTTTACAAAGCCGCAGTTGATACATGCCATCAGTTCAACGGGCACCTGACCTTCGCTAAAAGCATGTTTTTTGGTTTGTAAAATTTCCTTGTCATCGGGAGGCAAAATAGGTAAGCCCGGCTTGGGTTTTTCGGACTGAAAGATGCTGAATAGACCATGCGCTTCAAGGTAGACGCGGTCGACCATGCCCAGATTGGAAACATTTTCCTGCCTGAGCTCTGCAAATAGTTGCTGTCGCGAAATTCGTACATGTTGCATTTCCTTTAACTGCAGAACGCCATCCTTCACTAGCATGCTTGTTTTACCTTGTGTCCAGTCTTCAATTTTTCCATTTTTAAAGCCCAACCAACTGATTCCCCGTTGGAACACAACGATACAAAGCAGCAACACACCACCCTGTAAAAGTCCGCGGTCCGGCACCTGCATCGGTACGGAAACAACGGCACCGATCACAAGCATAATCGCCATTTCCATAATTGTTAACTGCCCGCTCATGCGTTTGCCGAGCCAGCGCACAATAAATAGCAAAGCTATGTAGATAATGATGGTCCTAACAAACACTTCCAGCATAAATTGGGGCGGTGCCAGGCCATACAAGATCCGCTTGATATCGTCCAGATATCTCTCCTCTTTTTTCATAAATTTCTGTTTGTGTAGCAGACTCAGATTATCTTAAAACATAGTTTCATCCACCCATGAAAGCAGTAGTAGCAGCTAAAATTTTAAAACAGAACATTAAAAATAGTATTGGGTTAGTTTCGAAGATGTATCATTCTTATTACCAGGGCAGTAAACTTGGGGTTATATATAATAGCATAATAATTTTATGTTTAATGGCAAAGCATTTTTCAAGCTGCAACTGACTTGTTACTAGTCAGCATGTTTTTACCATAAATCAGCTGATCATTCTTTTCAGAATAGTGCGTCATTTATCTGTTTAGGGTTTAGGCGTTTCCAAGGAACTATTTGGTAAAACGATGTTAAAGAAGACTATAGGAACTTTTGCTTGAGTTTAAGTAGCTAGTCAGTTATCAATCCACCAAGCCCCATATCTAATTTTTTAAGAGAGCATCTCTATGGCGGTTTGACTGTTAAGAGTATTTATTACCGACACTATATTTGCTAAAAAGTAAAAATCCTTATAATGGACTTTTTAATAAATTATATAAAAATTAATGGAAACAAAAAAAGCCGCTGAAATATTAGTTCATATAAAACTATTTTATGAACGAGGGAGATACAAAAAAGCAAGCTGTTAAAAAGCCAGCGATGCGTTTTTGGCAAATTTTCAACCCAAGCTTCGGCTTTTTGGGAATACAAATGGGTTTTGCTTTACAAACCGGAAATGCTAGTCGCATTTTGTAAACTTTTGTGGCAGACATAGAACATCTTGCCTGATTTTGGTTAGCTGTATCTTTAACGGGTATGATCATTCAGCCAATCATTGGCCATTACAGTGATAACACCTGGACAAAGCTGGGCCGCAGAAAACCATACTTTTTAACCGGTGCAATATCAGCTGCCCTTACTTTGCTTTTTATGCCGGACGGCTCTTGGCTTGCGGCTGTACTACCTCCCGTAATGGTAGGAGCCGGTACACTGATGATCATGATGCTTCATACAAGGTATCGATGGAACCATTCAGGGCTTTGGTAGCGGATAATCTGCCTGATGAGCAGCATAGCCAAGGCTTTTCTGTACAAACTACACTCATTGGTATCGGGGGGGCTATTATTGGTTCACTTTTGCCATACGCACTGGCCAACTGGTTCGGAATTGCTAAGACAGCAAACAAAGGCATCGTGCCACATAGTGTTTCCTACTCTTTCTACGCAGGTGTAATTGTACTTATAACAACAGTATTGTGGACCGTGTTTAAAATCAAAGAATATCCGCCTGATGAATTTGCAGGCTTCTATGCGGACGAGATCGAGCAGGAAAAAGGAGAGAAAAAACTAAATCCTGTGGCAGAAGTTTTCTAGAACCTGCTACACATGCCTAAAACCATAAAACAACTAGCTGTTGTGTGGTTTTTTCGTGGTACGCACTTTTTTCGATGTGAGTTTTTACCACGCCCGCCATTGCAACGCATGTTTTTCATATCAAAACAGGAGATACAGCATCCGAGGCTTATAATAATGCAGCCATTTGGGTAGACATCTTATTTTGCATTTACAACGGTACATCTGCTATATACGCTTTAATACTACCTAAAATCTTAACTAAGATCAGTAGAAAAAAAGTACATGCTTTTTCACTGGTTATGGGAGGATTGAGTTTGATTGCTTTACTGTTTATCAAAAATCAGTATCTGCTTATCTTACCCATGGTCGGTATCGGTTTAGCCTAGGGAAGTGCTCTAGCTATTCCTTACGCCATACTATCAAGCTCTATCCCGGCTACCAAAGTTGGTGTTTTTATGGGTATATTTAATTTTACCATTAACCTTCCCCAAATTCTAAATGGCATTATAGGCGGACTGATTGTGGATCTTCCGGGAGAAACAAAAGAGGGATTTGATTATTTTGAATTTAATGAAGCCTACCAAATTACAAGACTGGTTAGTTTTTTCGGCCCTCTGAAGCCTGTTGTATAAAAGAAGTAAAACATTGGGCGGCAATTAGTAATGCTTCATGATGGAAATATTTGAAGCCAAGATTTGAGTATAGGAGTTAATTTATTGAACAAGAAAAAATGCATGAGCTGATCTTCGCTAATTTTTCCATGCATGTCCTGCTTGACCCGGAAGAAAAAGAACTTATCAGATCCAGATTAGTACAGCGGACGATAAAAAAGAATCAGGTCTTACTGAGCGCGGGTAAACTATGCAGAAACATCTATTTTGTGACCAAAGGGTGCCTGCGTATCTATAACACGGACAAGAACGGGACAGAGCACAACCTACTGTTCTACCCGGAAAACTGGTGGGCTGCCGACCTCGCCAGTTTTTCGGGTCAAAGTCCGGCGTATTATGCTATCAGCGCTTTGGAGGATACTAAAGTGCTTTACTTGAAACACGGCGTACTGGAGCAGTTGTATATAGACGTCCCCAAACTAAAGCGCTTCTTTCGCATTCTGATTCAAAACGGGTTTAGTTTTTACCAGGGCAGGATCAATTCCAATCTTTCAAAATCTGCCCAGGAACGTTATGGCCTGTTTCAAAAGCAGTACCCAAAACTCGAACAAAGAATTGCGCAGAAGCAGATTGCCTCGTACCTAGGCATCACGCCAGTATTTTTAAGTATGATCCGCAAAAGAAAGTAGTCTGCCTGATTAATCCTGAAGCACGCTTTTTTACTCCTTATATATAGGTGTTTTTTTCCTATCAATTCAGGTAAGGTTTATACTGTATATATAAGGTATGAAATTCACACCACAGACAAAAACCAAAAACTATTCTTGGATTTTTTCTTTTAGCCAACTCCTAAATTATCCTTCTACCCACTTGTTCACTTTTTGTCGTTCCTGATAAATGTGAGATAGCGGTAGCAGGTGGCAATAGGAAGCTTGAGTCGTTTGGCAACTTCATTAATCGAATACTTTCCGGTGTCGTGCAGGTCCTTTGCCGTTAAGGCGATCTGTAGTTTCTCGGGCGTGAGCCCAGCCGGCCTTCCGCCTATCCTGCCCCGGGCCTTAGCAGCAGCAAGCCCGGCCTTGGTCCGCTCGCGGATGATGTCGCGCTCGAACTCGGCCAGCGAGGCAAAGATGTTAAAGGTAAACCTTCCGGTAGCAGTTGTGGTATTGATATGGTCATGCAGACTGACAAAGTCCACACCTTTTTCCTGCAACAGGGCAACCATGTCCACCAGGTCCCGCAATGAACGGCCCAGCCGGTCTAGCTTCCACACGACTACCTCGTCACCATTGCGGACACTGGCTAGTAACTTCTTGAGTTCTGCCCGCTCGATGTTTTTGCCTGATACCTTTTCCTGGTAGATCTCCAAGCAGCCGAACCTGGTCAGTTCGTTAAGTTGCAGATCCAGGTTCTGATCCTGAGTACTTACCCTTGCATAACCTGTTTTCATAGTTCTTCTGTTTCTTAGTTAGTCTTATTTCTTGAGTTTTCTCTTTTTCAGGTTTTTTGCCTGTTTCTTATCAAAAACTCATCATCAAATATATAAAAACAACTTTGATTAATGAAACGGGTTTATAAGAATAGACAAAAGAGAGGAAATGTGAGATTCTATGTTAGTAAAGGTCGTTTTGCAAGTTTTCGGATTTCCGGGATTTTTCTTTGGGTGGCACTATCAAGAAACGGTCGTT
>JBPBPL010000043.1:0-37601 GCA_050954285.1 Janthinobacterium lividum
GCACGCTGGATCCAGATTGGTGCTTTTTGTCCTTATTTTCGTAACCATACAGCTGTAAATACCAAATCTTCCGAACCCTGGACTTTTGGTGAAGAAGTAACCGAAATCTCCCGAAACTACATCTCACTTCGGTATAAACTGTTGCCATATTTATATTCTACTTTTTATGAAGCTACGCAGAACGGACATCCGGTAAATCGTTCGCTTGCAATTGATTATACTTTCGATCCAAAAATTTACGACACGCAGTATCAAAACCAGTATTTGTTTGGCAGTGCGTTTTTAGTTGCTCCTTTTGAATCAACCAAAGAGTTTGGCAAAGTATATTTTCCGAAAGGCAAATGGTATGATCTGTATTCTGATAACATTCAAAATGGAAACCAGGAAAAAATCATTCAGCTTTCCTTACAAAAGTTGCCGGTTTATGTGAAAGAAAGCAGCATTATCCCAATGCAGTCTTTAGTTCAAACAACTGCCGAAAAGCCAACTGATACTTTAGTTGTGCATGTTTATAAAGGCGAGGTGAACAACCATTTTGTTTATTACGAAGATGATGGTGAAAGCTTTGCCAACGAGAGCGGTAACTTTTACAAACGTAACATCGAATTTTTACCTGCTAAAAGAAGCATTGTGTTTGACAAAGCAGAAGGGCCTTTCAAATCAAAATTTAATACGATAAAAGTAGTATTGCATGGTTTTGATTCGGCTGCTTCGTTAAAAGTTAACGGTTTATCTTCCAAACTAAAAAGTGAATATATTTCCTTTTTAACGCCGGTTTCTACGTTTGATCCGCAAGGTTTTGATAATACTTCTGAAGAGCACGATAGCAAAAGTATCCTGATCAAAAACAGCAACGACAGGATTACTATCGGTTACTAAAACTAATCTTAATAAGTAAACAATCAAATAAAAAAAACAAGATAGGCATTTCGGAATATTTGTTTTGAAATATTTACTATGAAAATAAAAAGGGAGCAATAATGCTCATCTGAATTGAATGAAAGTATTAATTTTACAATTATGATTCAAAGACATTTTAAATATTCATTTATCTTTTTTCAAAAGTTTATTCTTATTGTATTTGCCATTTGTATAAGTAATATTGTTTCTGCGCAGCCACTAATCAGGGTAGTTGTAGCAGGTTTAAATCATACCCATGTTCATGGCATTTTAAGTCAGTATAATAAAGGCTCGGTAGATATTGTGGGCATAGCCGAACCGGATAAACAGTTATGGCAAAAATTCGGTAAACTTTATCACCTGCCGGAATCTTTATTTTCCACCGATCTTAAGAAATTACTGTTAGAGAAAAAGCCCGATGCCGTACTGGGTTATAATGCTGTTGGAAAGCATCTGGAAGTTGTAGAAATATCTGCGCCGTTAGGGATTCCGGTCATGGTAGAAAAGCCTTTGGCAGCAACCCTGGCACAGGCAAAACAGATTGAATCATTGGCCCTTAAATATCATATCAAAGTATTAACCAATTATGAAACAACCTGGTATCCGTCCAACAAGGATGTTTACGATATGATTGGTCAAGACAGCATCGGTCAGATTAAAAAAATGGTAGTGCATGACGGGCATCAGGGTCCGATAGAAATTGGTTGTCCGCCTGAGTTTTTAAGCTGGCTAACAGATCCGTTATTAAATGGTGCCGGAGCATTAAATGATTTTGGCTGCTATGGTGCTGACCTGATGACCTGGCTGATGAAAGGCCGTAAACCGGTTGCCGTAACCGCCATAACCAGGCATTACAAACCCGCTCTTTACCCTAAAGTTGATGATGATGCTACCGTCATGGTAGAATATCCCGGAGCAACAGGCTTAATTGAAGCCTCATGGAACTGGCCGTTCGCCATCAAAGACATGGAAGTATTTGGAGAAAGAGGCTATCTGCACGCCCTTAACAACGAAGATATCGTCAGCAGAATGCGGGAGAACATTAAAGGCTCAAAGAAAGCAGCACCCTTGGCAGCAGATGAGGCTTCTCCAATTGCTTATTTAACGGCTGTTCTCCGAAACAGGCTTCCTGGAACCGATGATTTGTCCTCCTTAAAATACAACATGATCGTAATGGAGATTCTGGACGCAGCAAAACGTTCAGCTGCAACAGGCAAAAGAATAGTTTTGTAACAGCCCAAGGATTTTATGCCGGTAAAAGAAGTATTGCTGAATTCTATTTTGTAGTGAACCTGTTATTTACAATAAATGGCTTTCACCTCAACCCTTACCAAAAATTCCATGAGCATTTGGCTGCTTGCAAGTTCGGTGCATTTTTGAGCGGACTAACAGCATTGGTTTGCGCTTTGCAACAGCGATTTTCCTGTCAATTTAATTGTTTTTAAATTAAGCACCATTCTTTTTTAATTTCTCTGATTATTAGGATGTACTTAATATTCAAACGTTTCTTTAAGTTTTGACTGTTGAAGATAAATCGCTTACTTCTGAAAAATATAATAAATTAGTTTGAATATAAACTGTTTGATATTTAACTTTGTATTGAAATAGATTTATATGAAACAAGGAGAATCTCTTATCGAATCTGGCCCACGCCTGATTATCATCACTATCACAGCAGTTTTTTGCGCACTATTGGAAATTATTGATACTACAATTGTCAATGTAGCTTTAAATAGTATGCGTGGCAGTTTAGGAGCTACTTTAAGTGAGATCAGCTGGGTAATTACTGCTTATTCATTGGCTAACGTAATTGTTATTCCATTAACCAGCTGGCTATCACAACAGTTTGGCAGGCGCAATTACTTTGCGGCATCGATTATTATTTTCACCGTTTGTTCATTTTTGTGCGGTAATGCTCATTCTATCGGAGAACTGATTGTGTTTCGGTTCATTCAGGGAATGGGCGGTGGAGCACTACTGGTAACTTCACAAACGATTATCACGGAAAGCTGGCCACCAGAAAAACGTGCCATGGCACAAGCCATTTACGTATTGGGAATTATCGTTGGTCCAACCCTTGGTCCTCCTTTAGGTGGTTACATCGTAGATAACTTCTCCTGGCCATTTATATTTTACATCAATATTCCTGTTGGGATCATTGCCGCTCTATTAACTATCCAGTATGTTAGAAGTCCTACTTATGACAAAAAGCGTTCTGCAAGCGAAGTAGATTGGGCCGGAATTTTTTTACTTACCGTAGGTATATCTTCTTTACAATACGTTTTGGAGAAAGGCCAGGAAGATGATTGGTTCAACAGTAAATTGATTATCGGATTGAGCGTCAGTGCATTTTTAGGTTTATATTTATTTATCTGGCGGGAAATGCAGGCAAAATATCCTGCTGTAAATTTAAGCGTGCTCAGTAATGGCAATTTGCGGATGGGTGTGATATTGTCCTTCGTAATGGGTTTCGGTACGTTTGGCTCAACGTTTATCATTCCGCTGTTTACCCAGTCTTTATTAGGGTGGACTGCCCAGCAAGCCGGTGTACTCCAATTGCCCAGTACCTTATTCGTAGCCGTGATGATGCCCATTGTGGCCATTATGATACAAAAAGGTATCCCCCAAAAGTATTTGATTTCCCTTGGCATGGGTATTTTCTTTATCTTTTGTATGCTATGTTATAAAATTATTGTCCCCGATACCAGTTCGGGTGATTTTTTCTTGCCATTAATGATTAGGGGTTTGGGCTTAGGATTGCTTTCTGTTCCTGTTAGCACGATGTCTTTATCTACCTTAAAAGGACAGCAGATTGGCCAGGGAGCTGCTTTTACTGGTATGATGCGGCAGTTAGGCGGATCTTTTGGTGTTGCTTTGATCTCTACATTTTTATCCCGGTCAACAAGTGTCCACCGGGTAAACCTGGTTAGTCATTTAGATGTGAATAATCTGAACGTACAAAACCGGGTAGCACAAATGTCAGCAGGGATGAGACACAGCGGAGTAGATAGTGCCACTGCACGAAATATGACCTACCAATTGCTGGATGGTGCCGTAAACAAACAGGCTACGTTACTATCTTACATGGATGTATTTATGTGGGTTGGTATAGTTTTTCTGGTATGCGTGCCGCTGGTGCTGCTGATGGTTAAAACTTCAAAATCTACGGTAAGCCTAGCTGATGCTGCGCACTAATTTTACATCAGGTCATCACAATTAGATTTACTTTGATGAAAACAGCAACTGTTACAAAAGCGGAACTTGCCTTGCAACTGGGTCATTCTATGCACGAACTGCGAAATTATATTCGCCAGTATATCCAGGTCAAAATCAAAGAACACGGAGTTAACATTACTTTTGAAATGTTGGAAGTTATGTCTTTCATCTGGAAAAAAGACGGTAGCAATCAGCAGGAAATTGCAGATCAGACTTTGCGTGATAAGTCCAGTATGACTTACCTAATCGATAACCTCGTGAAGCGTGGTTTAGTAAAAAGGATTGAAGATGAGAATGACCGGCGCAATAAACTGATTTTTTTGACTGAACAAGGAAAAACACTTAAAGAACAGCTCCATCCCTGGGTGGCAGAAGTTTACGAAATGGCTATTGTTAACCTGGAAACAGAAAGCTTGCAAAATAGTGTGATCTTGCTCAACAAAATGGTAAGTAGTTTGAAGAACAAATAAGATTAATAGGAGTTTGTTTAAGTGTTTCTGTCTTGAAATTTATAGTACTTCTTTTATCACCTAAAATTCATAAATCTTTATTGAATTCAATTTTTAGCTGATAAAAGAAGCATTGTAATTATTTAATAACAGTTTCGAATCAAGCAAGTTGGAAACTCAAATTAAATCTCACTTAATCAAAAAAATCAAAAAACGTATACGGCGAAAATTATGGCAACAAGCTGCCCGATGTTATGCGCGGCAATGTGAGAATTACTTTGATTGTAAAATAAAAAATTATGCCTTTCAACTATAGTCAGGAACTTATTGATAAAGCAATAAATTACAGTGCTTACCGGCAAGTCATTAACGATACGCTTGCACAGCCATCTCAGGATGAAACCGCGGAAAAAATGCGGCCTTACATTAAAAAAAATGTTGTGCTGATGGAAAAGTATGACGAATCTTATCAGATTTCTAACGCTTTAAAAACAGCACTGGAAGCAGCACCTGCAACAATATGGTTGGTATTAACAGAAGGCTGGTGCGGTGATGCAGCTTTTAATGTTCCGATGCTGGCTGCAATTGAAAAAGCTGTTCCGGAAAAAGTGCAGTTGCGTTTTTTATTCCGCGACAGTAATTTGGAATTGATGGATGCAAACCTGACAGATGGCTGCCGTTCTATCCCAAAACTGATTGTGTTAAGTAAAGATTTGAAAGATTTAGCTACTTGGGGGCCGCGTCCGGATGATTTGCAGCTATTGATGAAAGGCTGGAAAAATGAAGGATTGGCATTGCAAGCACTCCTCCCAAAAGTACAGCATTGGTACGACGCCGATCAGACAAAATCTATCCAAAAAGAACTGACGGCAATCGTAAAATCTTATGCCTAAAAGAAGCATTTACATTTAATAATTTCAAAACAAAAATACTTTAAAATGAAATATAACCTGTTGGGCAATACCGGCCTTAAAGTTTCTGAACTTTGTTTGGGAACGATGACTTTTGGCGGAAAAGGAATGTTTAAAGCGATTGGCAGCCTTGGGCAAGAACCTGTTGATGCATTGATGAAACGTGCTGTTGAAGCAGGAATCAACTTTATTGATACGGCCAATGTATATTCTGAAGGCATGAGCGAGGAGCTTACCGGGCAATCGATCAAAAATTTGGGATTGAACAGAGACGATCTGGTACTTGCTACTAAAGTCCGCAGCAAAATGGGCGACGGCCCGAATGATTCAGGACTTACCCGAAAACACATCATCCAGCAAGCTGAAGACAGTTTGAAACGTTTGCAAACGGACTATATCGACTTGTATCAAATTCACAGTTACGATCCGCTTACACCATTGGAAGAAACGCTTGAAGCTTTGGATACGCTGGTAAAAAGCGGTAAAGTACGGTATATTGGTGCAAGTAACCTGGCTTCGTGGCAGCTGATGAAAGCATTGGATTACAGTCATTATAACCATGTGGCAAAATTTGTTTCGTTACAAGCTTACTATACCATTGCAGGACGGGATTTGGAGCGCGAACTAATTCCGTTGCTTTATGATCAAAAAGTTGGACTGATGGTTTGGTCGCCTTTAGCCGGCGGTTTGCTTAGCGGAAAATATAATCGGGATGAACAGCATAAAGAAGGCGGAAGACGCGCCAATTTTGATTTTCCCCCTGTAAACAGAGATCGCGCTTTTGACATTCTGGATCTGTTGCAACCTATGGCCGAAGCAAAAGGAGCAACTGTGGCCCAACTGGCGCTGGCCTGGCTACTACACCAATCAGCAGTAACTACTGTAATTATTGGCGCTAATAAAATGGAACAGCTGGACGATAATCTGAAATCCATAGACGTACAGTTTAATGCTGAAGAATTGCAGCAGCTGGATGCAGCCAGCAAGATGCCATCCGAATACCCTGCCTGGATGCTGGAACGTACCGGCAGCGACAGGAAAATATAAAACCAAAACTGAAAAATAACCAATCCAATAAATGAAAAACCACGAATTTAATACTGTAAAAATAGCAGACGGTTCTGAAATGGAACTTTATGTTGCCTTTCCTGATGGGCAAGGGCCTTTCCCTGCAATTTTAGTTTTGCAGGAAGCTTTTGGCGTTACGCACCATATTCGCACTGTAGCCGAACGATTTTGTAAAGAAGGTTATGCCGTGGTATCGCCAGATCTTTATCACCGCACCGCATTAAGGCTGGAAATTTCTTATGAAGATTTTATGCCAGCAATGCCTCATATGCAGGCACTTACCAAAGAAGGGCTTACTGCAGATTTACAGGCGTCTTACGATTTCCTGCAACAGCAGGAGCAGGTAGTTAAAGGCAAAACCGGCAGCGTTGGTTTTTGCATGGGCGGCCGCGTATCATTTTTAGCCAATGCCGTATTGCCACTTTCTGCAGCTGTTTCTTATTACGGCGGCGGACTGGAACAACTGGCTGATGAAGCTAAAAACCTGCATGGAACGCATCTTTTTTACTGGGGCGGCCTGGATAAACACATCTCGCAGGATAAAATTGATACTATAATTAATGCGGTAAAAGAAGCAGGTAAAGATTATGCCAACGTTATGTTTTCTTATGCTGATCACGGTTTTAACTGTGATGAACGTGAAAGTTTTCATCCGCTTGCCTCGAAAGAAGCCTGGGCGCATACTTTATCATTTTTTGAAAACCGTTTAAAATAATTTCAATCAATCATTCAACATTAAATTATAACCAGAAAAAATGATAGCAACAAAAGGATATGCTGTAAAAAGTGCAACTGATACGGTTAAACCGTTCAGTTTTGACAGAAGAGAAGTGGGTCCAAATGACGTAAAGTTTGAAATTTTGTTTTGTGGTGTTTGCCATTCGGATATACATCAGGTTCGCAACGAATGGGGAAATGCTGTGTATCCGATGGTTCCGGGACATGAAATTGTAGGCCGCGTAACAGAAGTTGGCGCACAGGTAAATAAATTTAAAAAAGGTGATTTAGCCGGCGTAGGTTGTCTGGTTGATTCCTGCCGGGAATGTGATAACTGCAAAAAAGGTTTAGAACAATTTTGCCGAAAAGGCGCTACCGGAACCTATAATGCAGAAGATAAAAAACATGGAGGCATAACTTATGGCGGCTATTCTAACCAGATTATAGTTGATGAAAATTATGTAGTAAAAGTATCTGATAAGCTGCCGCTGGAAAAAGTAGCGCCTTTATTGTGTGCGGGCATCACTACTTATTCGCCGTTGCGCCACTGGAAAGTTGGCCAGGGTCATAAAGTAGCTGTAGTTGGTTTAGGTGGATTGGGGCACATGGCAGTTAAATTCGCCGTTGCCTTTGGTGCAGATGTAACGATGCTGAGCACGTCGCCTGATAAAGAGCAGGATGCAATCCGTTTGGGCGCACATCACTTTGCTTTAACCAAAGATCCGGAACAATTAAAAGGATTGGCCAGTAAGTTTGATTTTATCATTGATACAGTATCTGCACCACATGATTACAATCTGTATTTAGGTATGTTAAATACAGATGGTGTGATGATTTGCGTTGGTGTGCCGCCAACTCCAATGGAAATAATTGGCTTTAATCTGTTAGGCAACCGTCGTAGTATTGCAGGTTCTGCCATTGGCGGTTTGCCCGAAACACAGGAAATGCTGGACTATTGCGCTGAGCATAATATTACTTCGGATGTGGAAGTGATTGATATGGCTTACATTAATGAAGCTTATGAACGCATGTTAAAATCAGACGTGAAATACCGTTTCGTAATCGATATGGCTACGCTTTAGTATTAATTTCTGCGGATAGAAATCTGTATTGTTATTTCTAAATTATCAAAATGCTTCTTTTATCAATAAAAAATATAATAGTTTTTTACTGCTAAAAGAAGCATTTAAAGCGTAAACAGGTGATTAATTTGATTTAAAACCATTGATCACTTTTTAAATTAAGATTATACCAGATACTTCTTTTACCACTTATTTTTTGCGCTCGGTAGTAAAGCGCACTAGTTGCTCCAAGCCTGTACGAAAAGAGTTTTGTGGAAAAGTATTTAAAATAGCAAAAGCTTCTTGCTGATAATTGGCCATTTGTGCAGCAGAGTAAGCTAAACCTCCAGAATCTTTTACAAAACGAATTACTTCGGCCACTTTTTTACTGTCTTCGTTGTGATTTTTTACAAGGTTGATGATCTTGTTCCGGTCGGTTTTGGAAGCTTTATTTAGTGCATAAATTAAAGGTAATGTAATTTTTTTCTCCTTGATATCGATGCCCAGCGGTTTGCCCACATCATCCAAGCCAAAATCAAACATGTCATCCTTAATTTGAAAAGCAATGCCAATTTTCTCGCCAAAAAGCCGCATTTTTTCAATGGTTTCAGCATCAGCTCCGGCAGAAGCCGCGCCGCAGGCACAGCAGGAAGCAATTAAAGAAGCTGTTTTCTGGCGGATCACTTCGTAATAAATCGGTTCACCTACATCCATTTTGCGTACTTTTTCAATCTGCAGCAACTCGCCTTCACTCATTTGCTTTACCGCTTCGGATACTATTTTTAGCAGGTGAAAATCATTGTTATCCAACGAAAGCAGCAAACCTTTGGATAGCAAATAATCGCCAACCAAAACTGCAATTTTGTTTTTCCACAGCGCATTAATGGAGAAGAAACCACGCCTCTGATAAGAATTATCCACTACATCATCATGTACCAAAGTAGCCGTATGCAACAGCTCAACCAAAGCTGCACCACGATGCGTAGATTCATTAATTCCTCCGCATAAACCTGCGCTAAAAAAAACGAACATTGGCCTAATTTGCTTGCCTTTCCGCTTCACGATGTAATGCGTAATGCGATCCAGCAGCGGAACCGAACTGTGCATCGATGCTTTGAACTTACTTTCAAAAACATCAATTTCTGTAGCTACCGGTTTTTTAATCTCATCTATGCTGAGCATTTACGGCTTTGAGGGTTGAATCATAAAATCAAAAAACCGCATTTAAAAGCCAAAGTGTGTTAAAACATCTTTTGCTAAACCGGCGGCCAAAGATACAAATCCGTAAATAAAAAAACACAATAAGCACGTTCTGAGATAAGAACACTTATTGTGTTTTAAGTTGAGTTTTAAAGGAAACTATTCTTCTCCACCCACTTTTAACTGGTCAGGATCTTCGTGATAACCGGTTCCTTGTGTATCCGGTTGTTCCTGCGGAATGTTTGGCTCATCACCTTTATTGGTTGATGGAGATGCTACTTCTTCCAACTGTTCTTCGGTCAGGTTAGTGCTTCCACTGGTATTTTCCCATGGCTTTTCGCCTTCTTGTTCTATCGTCATTGCTTTTAGTATTTCGTGTCCTGTTTCAGTTGCTGCAGAAGTATCTCCGGCCGTATCCTGCTCTTCATCACCTAAAAAACCGGGTTCATCATGCGTGCGGTTATTATCGTTATATTGTCCCTGGTCGTCCATGTCACGGTAAACTTCATCTATCGGATTAATCATTTTGCTAATGTTAAGGTTATGAATTTAATGCTGTAAAAGAAGCATTAAAAAGCCAGATTGTTTGTGCAGAGTGAGCAAATTGTCTAAAAGTTGTAACCTTTTATCGGGTAAAATGTAATTCAATTAACGCTTAATGAAATTTAATTTATGGATTCATTTGTATTGATTACCGTTTTAGTAGTGGTAAGTGCCATTTTTTCCTTCATCAATGCGCGGTTTTTTAAGTTGCCAGGTGCCATCGGCGTTATCAGTATTGCAGTTGTAGTTTCTATTATTTCAATTTTTTTGGGTGAAGTTTTTCCGGTACTGTTTCAAACCATTACAGGCATTAACAAAGACATCAACTTCTCGCAAACGCTTTTAAACACCATGCTTGGTTTCCTGCTTTTTGCCAGTGCGCTCCGTTTCAATTGGGGCGATCTGAAAAAGCAGCTTTGGCCAGTGTTTATTTTAAGTACTATAGGTGTTATCATATCAACAGTCATTTATGGGGTACTTTTTAACTGGCTCACTAATTTAATTAAGGTAGATATCCCTTTTATTTATTGCCTGCTGTTTGGTGCGCTTATTTCGCCCACAGATCCGGTTGCTGTTTCTGCTGTGCTAAAAAACTCCAACATGCCCAAGCATCTCGAAACGATTATTACCGGCGAATCCTTGTTCAATGATGGTATTGGACTGATCCTTTTCGTCAGTATTTTAGAATATATTTCGCAAACAGGCGATCAAATTCACTCCGCACATATTGCCATCCTTTTTTCACAAGAGGTTTTTGGTGGCATATTATTAGGTACTTCCCTGGCTTTTCTCGCGTACCGCTTAATGCGAAATGTAGATGATTTTCAAACTTTAGTGATGGTTTCTTTAGCTTTAGTAATGGGGATTTCCGTGCTGGCCAACAAATTGCATTTATCCATTCCATTAGCTGTGGTGTCTGCCGGATTGCTGATCGGTAACCTGAAATTTGGCAAAGACCCTTCCGGAAAAATGAATGATTTCCTGGAAAAATTCTGGACGATTATTGATGAACTGATGAATACAGTTCTATTCGTAATGATCGGTTTACGTATTGTAATGATGCCTTTTTTGGCTTACTACTGGCTGGTTTGCCTGGGTGCCATTGTAATTATTTTGATAGCCCGTTGTTTGAGTGTAGTGGTACCTCTTATTTTTTTGCGGAGAACCTTGAACGTAAATTACAACAACCTGGGAATTTTAACTTGGGCTGGCGTACGGGGCGGTGTTTCTATTGCATTAGCTTTATCTATTCCGGACAGCAAATACAAAGAAGTGATTGAAGCGGGCTGTTATTTTATCGTGATATTTTCTGTAGTTGTGCAAGGGCTTACGCTGAATAAGGTAACAGATATTTTCGTTAAAAAACAACCTTTTTACGCACCTGAATCTGAGTAATTACAGCGCTTCCAGCATTTGTTTTAAAACAGCCTGAGCCGCCCATTCCCGGTTGGCTGCTTCTTTTATCACGATAGAATTTGGACCGTCCAAAATTTCTGAGGATAATTCCAGATCGCGGCGAACGGGCAAACAATGCATCACTTTGGCTTGATTGGTAATTTTTAACTTATCGTTCGTCAGCATCCAGCCCTCATTTCCGGGAATTACTTTTCCATAAGGTTCAAAAGCCGACCAGTTTTTTATATAGATAAAATCAGCATCCGCTAAAGCCTCGTTTTGATTATGCATAATGGTTGCGCCTTGCGTAAACTCCGTAGATAATTCCAGTCCGGCTGGCTGTGCAATCGTAAAATCCACATCAGCTTTGCACATCCATTCTGAAAAAGAATTTGGAACGGCCTGCGGCAATGCTTTAACATGTGGCGCCCAAGTTAAAACCACTTTTGGGCGGGGTTTGGTTTTCAGTTCTTCAATCGTAATTAAATCGGCCAGACTTTGCAGCGGATGCCGCGTGGCAGATTCCAAACTCACCACCGGCACGCCACACAATTCCACAAATTTGTTAAAAATTACTTCCCCATAATCTTCCTGCCGATTTTTCAAACCTGGGAAGGAGCGGAGACCGAGAATATCAACATATTGCCCCATTACGGCGGCTGCTTCGCGAATATGTTCTACCGTTGTGCCATCCATTTTCACACCGTCGCGCAACTCTAAAGCCCAGCCTTCTTTATCAATATTTAAAACCATTACATTCATGCCCAGATTTATCGCTGCTTTTTGCGTGCTCATTCGGGTACGTAAACTTGGATTCATAAAAACCAGTCCGATTGTTTTATTTTTTCCGAGATGCTGAAAAGTGAAAGGGTTCTTTTTCAAATCCAATGCTTCTTTTACCAGGTAATTTATATCGTTAACGTCGTTTACGGAGGAAAAAAGTTTCATTATTTATGTAGAAAAACTTACTAAGAAAATGGGTTTGTTGTTTTGTTGTCCTAACCAAAGGAGAGATCTTTATTGAAGCAGAAAAAATTTATATTCTGATGAATGTTTCGTTGTGATTGAAATGACAAAATTTACATCGAAGGATTAAAAACAGCAACCGGTGCATTTTGCAAGGCTAAATTAAATGCTTCCAGAAAACGATCAGCATGGGCTTTAGTCAAATTCAATGCAGGCAGCAAACGAATCACATTTGGTTTTGCTTCACCAGTAAAAATATGATACTTAAATAAAAGTTCTGCTTTTACATGCGCTAAAGTATCCGGCAAATCGATCCCGATCATCAATCCACGGCCGCGTACTTCTTTTACCTGCTCAAATTTCTTTAGTTCTTCGATTAGATAATTGCCAACCTCAGCTGCATTTTGCATCAGATTATCCTGCTCCATCACTTCTAAAACGGCTAATCCGGCTGCACAAGCCAAATGGTTACCGCCAAAAGTTGTTCCCAACATATAATAAACCGGCTTTATTTTAGGAGAGATGGAAATCCCACCAATCGGGAAACCATTGCCCATTCCTTTGGCCATCGTATAAACATCAGCATCAACTCCAGCAAAATCATGCGAGTAAAATTTACCGGTACGGCCGTAACCGCATTGCACAGAATCAGCAATAAAAACCGCATTATAATGATCACAAAGCGAACGGATTTTCTGCAGAAAACTTTCCGCAGCTACCCGAATACCGCCAACGCCCTGAATGCCTTCAATAATGACAGAACTGATTTCGTTTTCTGCAAAAGCCTGTTCCAACGCAATTTCATCATTCCAGGGTAGAAAAATTACATTATCAGTTTCATTTACCGGAGCCAGAATTTTTGGATTGTCCGTAACCGCAACTGCCAGCGAAGTACGGCCGTGAAAGGCTTTCCGGAACGCAATTACTTTCTTTTTACCATTGTAAAATGAAGCTAGTTTTAAAGCATTTTCATTGGCTTCCGCACCAGAATTACATAGAAACAATTGGTAATCTTCCCGGCCAGAAACTTTCCCCAGTTTCTCCGCAAATTCTTTTTGAATCGGGATTTCAATCGAATTACTGTAAAAACCTAACTGATGCAACTGGTTTTCCAGTCGCTCTACATAATGCGGATTGGTGTGGCCGATGGAAATCACTGCGTGACCGCCGTATAAATCCAGGTATTCCTGGCCCTTATCGTCCCAAACCAAACTGCCCTGGCCTTTTACGATATTAATATGATTGATGGGATAAACGTCAAATGGTTTCATAAAAAAATTAGATTTAAAATGCGTTCGCTTTTAGCTTTAAGCCTGCTGTTTCCTCTAAGCCAAACATTAAGTTCATGTTTTGCACGGCTTGTCCGGATGCTCCTTTTAACAGGTTATCCATAATGCTGATGATGAAAATTTTGTTGCCATGTTTTTTAACCTGGATGAAGCATTTATTGGTATTAACAACCTGCTTTAAATCAATATCCCGGTTAGTAACGTACGTAAACGGATGTTCAGCATAAAAATCAGTATATAACTGCAAAGCTTCTTCTTCGCTTAAAGCACATTCAGTATAAATAGAAGCTAAAATGCCGCGTGTAAAATCTCCACGATAAGGAATAAAATTTAATTTGTTTTTATCTGAAGGGTAAATTGGAAAATCTACCTGTAACTGCTTGAGCGACTGGGTGATTTCGTGTAAATGCTGATGGTTAAAAGCTTTATAAACCGATAAATTATCATTGCGCCAGGTAAAATGCGAAGTAGGAGCGAGGCTTTGCCCGGCACCAGTAGAACCAGTTGTGGCCGAAATATGTACTTCGTTTAGCAGCCTGTTTTTTGCCGCTAAAGGAAGCAAACCCAGCTGAATGCAAGTAGCAAAGCAGCCCGGATTGGCAATATTGGATGCTGTTTTTATCGATGTTTTTTGGAGTTCGGGCAAGCCATAAGTAAACTGGCGATTTCCTAAAATGGTGTTTGCCGCTAATCTAAAATCCTGACTCAAATCGATGATTTTAATGTGGTCAGCAATTGGGTTTGCATTTAAAAACTTCTGTGCATCACCATGTCCAACACATAAAAACAGCACATCAATTTCATCAGAAAGCTCACTGCTGAATTTCAGTTCCGTATCGCCAAACAAATCTTTATGCACATCGTAAATATAGTTTCCGGCGTTGCTGGAGCTGTTTACAAAAGCAATTTCTACGTTGGGGTGATTGAGTAAAATCCGCAGCATTTCGCCGCCGGTATAACCTGCGCCACCAACAATTCCGGCTTTAAGTTTATTCGGCATCAATTCTGTCGTTTTTGGTGGAAGGATGGGAATATAAAACAAACTCCAGATCTGCATCATCATGGTTACTGATCTGGTGTTTTTGTCCGGCTTTGATTTCGATACCTTGTTTCGGCTTTAAGATCTCCGTTTTTCCACCGATAAAAACAGTAGCCTTTCCGCTTAAAATAAAGAAAAACTGCGTGGCACGTTCATGATAATGTAGCTTTTCAGCCGTATTTGGCGGCATCAATTCTTGCTTGATGGAAACGGCATCAGTATCAACAAAAGTCCAGCCGTGGCAATCATCGCCCCATTGATAATGTTCGAGGCAATCTGATTTTGAAAAAACCGTATAATCCATGCTGGTTTTAGCCGTTAACTTTATGGTAGATAACTACCTGGTTGCCAAATATTTTGGAGAAGCCTTTTACATCTTCGCCACTCCAGGTGTTGTTCATTTCACCATAACTGCCAAATTTATTCGACATTAAATCATGTTCTGATTCAATTCCCAGAACCTGAAAACGGTATGGATACAGCTGCACAAATACTTTACCCGAAACCTGTTGCTGTGTATCGCTCAAAAAAGCTTCAATATTGCGCATCACCGGATCGTGAAACTGGCCTTCGTGCAGCCAATTGCCATAAAAAGTAGAAAGCTGATCTTTCCAGCTCAACTGCCATTTGGTGAGCGTATGTTTTTCTAAAGTATGATGCGCTTTGATGATTACCATCGGTGCAGCGGCTTCAAAACCAACGCGGCCTTTAATGCCGATGATCGTATCGCCTACATGAATATCACGGCCGATAGCATAAGGAGCGGCTATTTCCTGTAATTTCTGGATAGCTTTGGTTGGATAATCAAAGTTTTCATCGTTGATGCCGATCAGTTCGCCCTGTTTAAATTCCAGTGTAATTTTTTCTGAACCTTCTTTGGTTAGTTGCGTTGGCCAAGCCTCATCAGGCAACCCTTCGTGAGAAGTCAGCGTTTCTTTTCCGCCAACAGAGGTTCCCCATATACCTTTGTTAATAGAGTATTTGGCTTTCTCAAAATTCATTTCTACGCCGTGCTCTTTCAGGTAAGTAATTTCTGCTTCGCGGCTTAGTTTTAGATCGCGAATCGGCGTCAAGATTTTTACTTCCGGGATGATAATATTAAAAATCATATCAAAACGAACCTGATCATTGCCAGCACCAGTGCTGCCATGCGCCACGTATTCTGCACCGATCTTTTTAGCGTACAATGCAATTGCCGTAGCCTGGCTTACACGCTCTGCACTTACAGAAAGCGGGTAAGTATTGTTTTTTAACACATTTCCGTAGATCAGGTAGCGCACGCAGGTATTGTAAAAGTTTTCTGTTTCATCAACTACTGTATGGGATGTAACGCCCATTTTGTAAGCGCGGCGTTCTACATCGGCCAGTTCCTCAGCACTAAAACCGCCGGTATTGACGATTACGGAATGAACTTCCAAACCCAAATCTTGGGTTAAATAAATACTGCAAAACGAAGTATCCAAACCTCCGCTAAAAGCTAAAACTACTTTTTCTTTCATGTTATATTTTGATTGTCTGGCATGGGCCAAACTTAAAATTGCATTATTTTGGTTGATTTCAGGGCATTTTCAATCCGCTCCAGCAAGGTAGCTTTATGACTGAGTTTTTTCATTTTTTCCTCAATTTCCTTTGCTTTTTCTTCCGGATCAAAAAGCATGGCGGTACACATACAGTTTTTGCGTTCTTTACTCATCAAAATATCGTAGTTCACGCAGCTTTTGCAGCCTTGCCAGAAGGCTTCATCCTGAGATAATTCTGAATAAGTAACGGGTTCGTAACCCAATTCGGAATTAATTTTCATCACAGCCAAACCAGTTGTTAAACCGAAAATTTTTGCGTCAGGATATTTTTTGCGGGATAATTTAAAAACTTCCTGTTTGATGGCTTTGGCCAAACCAACTTTTCTAAAAACCGGGTTCACAATTAAACCGGAGTTAGCCACAAATTGGCCATGGCTCCAGGTTTCAATATAGCAAAAACCTGCCCAGGTGCCATCTTTATAAATGGCAATAACCGCTTTGCCTTCCAGCATTTTATTAGCCACATATTCTGGCGAACGTGTAGCAATGCCGGTGCCGCGTGCTTTGGCAGATTCGGACATTTCATCGCATATTTTTGCAGCGTAATCTGCGTGTTCGCCGGTAGCTACCTGTATTTTAAAATCTTGAATTGTCATGTGGGAAAAACAAAATTTCCATTAAAATAAAAAGGATTTATAAAGCGGAGGAAATTATTATGAAGCATCATACATGCTTTTTCCACCTCGATAACTAAAAATAAAAATTTAATTAATTCAAAGTCTGGAAATAAAAAACCGTCGTCGCTTTAAAGAGAGGGAAAGCGTTGAAACCAAAACTAACGCAGCAGCTACCGGAGCAAATATTGCTCGGACAGTAGACATAAAAAAGCGTTGTTGTTTCATTATTTGTCTAATTTAAACTTGCTTAGAAAATGTTGCAATTATCGTATAAATTTTTTTATTATACTATGTAGATTTTCAAAAGTTACATTACAGACAATTATCTTATCAAGAAGTTTAATTCTCGACTCATCAAAAAACTAATAGCTGCAATTAACTAAAGCTGTTGATTATAAATAAGTTTGTTGATAAAATGTGGATAAGTAAATTAATGTAATACTAAACTAATTAGTAATTATGTGAATGAAAATATTCAATCCAGATTCATTTACCAAGATAAATAGCCAAGACTATTTGCTTGTAATTACACCGAGTGAAGAAATTATAGCAAGCATTTGTGCTTTTAAAGACAAAGCGAAAGAGATGATTGGCTATTTTCATTCTTTTAACAGCAAAGCACATATCACTGTAAATCATTATTATGATAAAAAAACTTTGTTTATGGAGGAGAAGTTAACTTATTACGATCAGAAACTTCAACAAGAAAAACCTGTAGTGTTAAAGGTTTGCGGTTTTGATTATTTTGAGCATCAAAATACTTATACCATTTACGCTAAAGTAATATTGAATATTGAAGCAGAAACAGCTTTTTTCAGGTTCAAAAAAATACTTGGTTTGGGCGTACCCAGCGTTCCACATATAACGGTTGCCAAATCGCTTTCCTTCAACGACTTCGAAAAACTGTGGAAGTATTTTGAAAGCCTTCCGTTTGAAAGCTTCTTTTGTGCTGATAAAATTGTTGTTTTAAGAACGCCCACACGCAGGTTTAATGATTTGCCGATGGGGATTGAAAAAGAACTTCAATTTAAAAATGCTGTTTAAAAAAACTGTTTTTTTAAAAGCTAGCATAATTTAAAAATTTTTCTACTTTTGTGGCGGGTAAGTCTTCTACGACCAGCTCCTTTTGAACTCCCCCAGGGCGGGAACGCAGCAAGGGTAAAGAGTTGTAGCGGTGCGATAGAAGTAGCTTACCCACTTTTTTTTCAAACAACCTTCTCCTTTTTAAATTATACTTGCAGCCGGAGTTTTTCTGGCTTTTATTTTTTAATGATTTTTTATCTTTAAAAGAAGTATTGATTTTTGCTGATACTTCTTTTACCCCATCAAAATATATGTTTGATTTATTGATTATCGGTGGTGGCCCAATTGGGTTGGCCTGCGCACTGGAAGCTAAAAAGGCAGGTTTAAATTACCTGATTATTGAAAAAGGCACGCTCGTAAATTCGCTTTATAATTATCCTGCCGGGATGACATTTTTTTCTACTTCGGAGAAACTGGAGATCGGCGGCGTGCCTTTCGTATCCAACAGTATCAAACCCACGCGATCAGAGTCGTTAGAATATTATCGCCGCGTAACGGCTTCCAACAAGTTAAATATCCATCTTTTCGAAACCGTTCTAAGCAATCAACCTCAAAATTACGGCTACGAAGTGACGACGAACAAAGGCGTTTATCAAACCAAAAAAATAATTATTGCTACCGGTTTTTATGATATTCCGGTGAAAATGAATATTCTGGGGGAAGATTTGCCAAAAGTTCGGCATTATTATAAAGACCCAAGTTTTTATACGATGCAAAAAGTGCTAGTAGTTGGTGCAAGTAATTCTTCGGTGGATGCTGCGCTGGAAACTTTTAGAAAAGGGGCGGAGGTAACGATGGTAATCCGCAAAGATGATATCAACGAACGCGTAAAATACTGGGTTCGGCCTGATATTATTAACAGGATTAAAGAAGGAACGATTAAAGTTTATTACCAATCAGAACTGGCAGCGGTTCGTGAATATGAAGCAGATATTCAAACGCCGGAAGGTTTGGTTACTATTCCGAATGATTTTGTACTGGCTTTAACCGGTTATCAGCCTGATTTTGAGTTTTTAAAAATGATGGGCATTTCGCTTTCTGCGGATGAAAAATTATTGCCACAATACGACCCGCAAACGATGGAAACGAACCAAAAAGGCATTTACCTTGCCGGTGTGGTTTGCGGCGGCATGAACACGCATTTGTGGTTTATCGAAAATTCTCGGATTCATGCCGAGCAAATTGTTGCTGATATTTTGTTCAAAAAACCGGAAACCGATCTGGCAACCGTTTAATTGCTGTTTTTATACCGATAAAAGAAGCATGCCATAATATCTGTCAAAAAAACCTATATTTATACAATTTGCATCAGCTATAACACTGTATCACCTTTAATAAGCCAATTACTTTTGACATTTACTGATTTTAACTTCGATCCAAAACTGCAGGAAGGATTAGACAGCATGGGTTTCCGTAAACCAACGCCAATCCAAGAACAAGCCATCCCAATCATCCTAAAAAAGCACGATTTAATTGCCTGTGCGCAAACTGGTACCGGCAAAACGGCAGCCTATCTACTGCCCATTATGCACCAGATTTGTGTTGCAGAAGAGAAAAGTTTAGTCAATACGCTCATTTTGGCTCCTACCCGCGAGTTGGTTCAACAAATTGATCAGCAAACAGAAGGTCTGGCTTATTTTACAGGTATCAGTTCGATTGCGGTTTATGGTGGAGGCGATGGCATCAGCTACGAGCAGCAACGCCGATCATTAAATGAAGGTGTAGATATTATTATAGCTACTCCGGGCCGTTTGATAGCACATTTAACTTCTGGTGTAGTGAAATTGAGCCAATTGCAACATCTAATTTTAGATGAGGCCGACCGGATGCTGGACATGGGTTTTCATGATGACATCGTCAGGATCATCAGCTATCTGCCGCAAAATCGGCAAACATTGTTGTTTTCTGCTACGATGCCTCCAAAAATCAGGACACTTTCTAACAAAATCCTACAGCATCCGGAACAGATCAATATTGCACTTTCGCAGCCTGCTGTTGGGATTTTGCAGCAGGTTTATATGGTTTTTGATCATCAGAAATTAGCTTTGATTAAAATGATTTTGGCCGAAGGAAACTATGCCAGCACCATCGTTTTTGTATCTACCAAAGAAAAAGTAAAGCAATTGTACCAAACACTTTTCCGTGCGGGTATGAAGGTAGAAGCCTTCCATTCTGATTTGGAACAGGAGCAACGCGAAAATATTTTGCGTGCCTTTAAAAGCAGGCAATTGCCAGTTTTAATCGGCACAGATGTTCTATCCAGAGGTATTGATGTTGAGGGGATTAGCTTGGTAATTAATTATGATGTGCCACATGATCCGGAAGATTACATCCATCGTATTGGCCGTACAGCCCGGGCAGAAACTACAGGTACAGCCATCACTTTTATCAATGAAAAAGATCAGCGCAAATTCAGCAATATTGAAAGCTTGATCGGTCGGCCTATCGAACAAAAGCCTTTACCGGAAGCTTTGGGGGAAGGACCAGTGTATCAGCCTGAACTAAAAAGATCATCAGGCCATAAAAAACCTTGGCGAAAAAAGAAATCTTAATCAATTGATTATAAATGATTTATTTATAATAATACTTCTTTTAACGGTATAAATTACATTTAGCTTTTGCTGTTTGTGAGCCATATTTTCCTCTTATAAAAGAAGTATAAGCATTGAAAATGTTTTAGTGTCAGTTAACCTGCCATATTTACCTATAAACTGACAGATGACTACTATACTAAAAACGTTTTTAGTACAATAGTAGTCATAAATGGAAAATTGTATATTTATTTAGTCAGTAGTGGCAGTAAAGAGTTAATCATTTGATTAACATTTTTCTTTTCCTTTTAATAGTTTTTAGCCTTATCAATCAAATACTTAGGGTAAAGTATTAAGATTTAACACTTCTACAAGTAGTTTTGGCAACATTTTTTAGGGGATAAAATCATTAACGCTTGTACAAGGACCATTTTTGAAAACAACACGTATAAGCTAAAATTATAAAATAACTATTTAAAAAAAATGAAATCAAAAATTACAAAGTTGGCTCTTACGTTGTCAGCCGTAGGATTATCAACGTCGTTGTTTGCGCAAAGCATGAATTCGGATACGACTAAACGTTTTGACAAAAAAAGCTTCCGTACCTGGTCTATAGGTTTAAACGGTGGTATGTTAACCCATTTTACTCCTTTTAATGGTGCTTCTAACGGTGATTTCCGTACTCCAGAAGAAACTTGGGGTTATGGTGGTTACATCAAAAAACAAATTTTACCAAGTTTTGGTGTTCAAGCAGATTTCTTGGCAGGTAAGGTAAGAGGTTATCAAGCTAATTCCCTTCCTTCTCCAACTGTAGCTCAAAACAGCAGTAGCTTTACTACTAATATTGATTATGCTGCATCTTTGAGTGGAAATTTTACCATTGCAAACATGAGCTTAAATCATAAACGTTCTGCTTTATCTCCATACTTTACAGCAGGTGCAGGCTATATGTCTTACAGCCCAAATGTACAAGGTGTAGCAAATAATGTTGGTGGATATTACAGACAAAACTTTTTTGTACCAGTTGGTGCTGGTTTAAAATTTGGTTTGTCTAAAACGATCAATATCGATTTAGGATACAATGTTTATTTCATGAAAACACCAACGTTTGATGGTGTTGTTGGTGCCAATAATGATAGATTCTCTTATGCACATGCTGGTTTAGAATTCTCATTGGGTAGAAAAAAATCTTCACAATTAGCAAATTATAGCCCAATCGCTGCTTTAAGAGAAGAAAGTGCTGCTGAAAGTGCGGAATTGAAAAACATGCTTGCCATGTCTGAAGCTAATAGAATGCGCGAAGAGCAAGCGATTAAAGATCAATACGCAAAAGATTTAGGTGATGATGATGCTGACGGTGTAGCTAATAAATTTGATAAATGCCCAGGCACACCTTCTGGTACTGCTGTAGACGGTTCAGGTTGTACTTTACCGGTTAACAAACCAGATGTTAAAGTTTATGTAACGGAAGAAGATAGAAAAGTGGTTAGAGATGCTATTTCAAACTTAGAATTTGATTTAGGAAAAGCAACCATTCGTGATCATTCTTTCCCAAGTTTAGATAAAGTTGCTGAACTGTTAATCAATAAAAATTTCACTTTAAAATTAGCCGGACACACAGATAATACTGGTTCTGCTGCCTTAAACATGAAATTATCTAAAGATCGTGCTGAAGCAGTTAGACAATACTTAGTAGGTAAAGGTGCAAATGCATCACGTATTGAATCAGTAGGTTATGGTTCAACTCAGCCTATTGCTACAAACAAAACCGCTGCTGGCCGTCAACAAAACCGTCGTGTAGTATTTACCTTATTTTAATTAAGGTAGAAACATTAAAAAAAGGTGTGCCAGCAATAGCTGGCACACCTTTTTGCTTTTATGGTATTATAGTAAAGCTGAAATACTATTAAAAATATAAATTTTTTTAATAGTAAAGATTAAGTTTAATATAAGTATTTTTGAAATAGATATAAAATCAAATTAAAAACAATAATGAACATTTTTGTAGGAAGCCTTCCATTTGCTTTGGAAGAAAGCAGGTTAAAAGAAGTTTTTGAAGCTTATGGTGAAGTATCATCAGTGAAAATTATTATTGATAAGTTTTCAGGAAGAAGTAAAGGATTTGGATTTGTTGAAATGCCGGATGACGCAATGGCTCAGAAAGCAATTGATGAGCTAAACGGTTCATCTGTTGAAGGACGTTCTATCGTAGTCAACAAATCCGAAGATAAAAGAGACGATTCAAGAAGAAGCTTCGGCGGTGGAAACACTGGTGGTGGATACAAAGGCGGCAACAGCGGTGGCGGCGGTTATAGCGGCGGCGGCGGAAGCAGCCGTGGCGGTGGCGGTGGTGGTTATGGCAGCGGTGGCGGAAGCAGTCGTGGCGGTTATGACAAAGGCGGTTACAAAGGTGGAAACGGCGGCGGCGGTGGCTACAAAGGTGGTAGCGGCGGCCGTAAAGACGAATATTAAGAATATTACTTATCATCCTGTACTTGATCGGCTAATGACTTAGTATAGCTTAAGAACTTTTTATAAAAAAGGTAGATAAAAACAGCACATGCTGTTTTTATCTACCTTTTTTATTGATAAAATCTGACTATTTGTTTAGAAAACCTATTTAAAACTTCCGCAAAGCCTTGACTGGAAATGTAAGATTTATATCTTTGCAGCAGATTTAGAAAAACTACTTTGTAGAAAGTACTAAAAAATAAATTGCCTTTTCAAAAAGGCCCGTTCGTCTAGGGGTTAGGACGTTAGATTTTCATTCTAGAAACAGGGGTTCGATTCCCCTACGGGCTACAAAATTCAATCCCTTATAAACCAAATTTGTAAGGGATTTTAATTTGAGATTCTTTTTTAATTATTCAAGTAAGGCAATACCTTAAGTTAACTTTCTCGCAGGTTCAGTTTTGCAAAAAAGTCCCATAAAACAATCCCGGCCGAAACCACAATGTTAAAAGAATGCTTGGTGCCAAACTGCGGGATTTCAATACAAACATCAATTATTTTCATCGCTTCATCACTTACGCCGTTCACTTCATTACCAAAAATTAGCGCATATTTTTCGTTTTTGTTGGGTTGAAAATGGTTCAGACTAATACTATTTTCAGCTTGCTCTACCGCGATAATCTGGTACCCATCCTTGCGCAAATGCTGCAATGCTTCTTTTATCGTACCATAATAGGTCCAGCTGATGGATTGCGTAGCGCCTAAAGCTGTTTTTTCAATTTCACGGTGCGGCGGTTGTGCGGTGATGCCGCAAAGAATAATGTGTTCAACTGCAAATCCATCCGAAGTACGAAAAATAGAACCTATATTATGCATACTACGCACGCTATCTAAAATCACCGTTACCGGTAGTTTTTCCTGCTGCCGAAAAGTTGCGACATCAACCCGGCCTAACTCTTCAAGTTTTAGCTTGCGTACCGTTTTTGATTCATCATTCATAGATTCAAAAACTTATAAACTCATTTGCTTCACGCCATCTCCAATCAGAGAATTATAAACCTCAGGTTGATAACCAATGATCGAAGTGTAATATTGAACCAGTTCCTTCTCAAAATCATCATAAGCATCATGTTTAACCAAAGCAATGGCGCATCCGCCAAAACCTGCGCCTGTCATCCTGGCACCGACAACGTTTTTCTGTTCTTTGCAAAATTCCACTACGGTATCCAGCTCTTTTCCGGTTACTTCATACAAATCTTTCAGCGAAGCATGTGAAGCGTAAAGCAACTCGCCAAAACGCTGCAAATCGCCATCGGCCAAAACTTGCGCTGCTTCTTTTACCCGGTCATTTTCTTCAATCACGTGCCGCGCCCGTTTTTTCACGGTTTTATTGCTGATTAAATGTGCATGCTGGTTAAAAGTTGCCGTATCAATATCGCACAAATACTCAATTTTCAGTTCCTTGTTCAAATCTTTCAAAGCGGTTTGGCATTCTGCTACACGCTCATTGTATTTAGATTCTGAGAGTTTGCGCGGTTTTTTGGTATTGATAATTGCCAGCACGTAATCCTGCAGTTTGCAATCCACAATTTTATATTTCAGCGTATCACAATTCAGTTCGATGGCTTTGTCTTTTTCGCCAAAAGCAACCGCAAACTGATCCATAATGCCGCTGTTCACACCAATAAAATCATTTTCTACTTTTTTGCTTAGCTGCACCAGTTCCAGTTTGGAAAAGCCGGAATGATAAGTTTCATTCAAAGCAAAAGCCGTTACAATTTCCAGCGCTGCAGAGGAAGAAAGTCCGGATGCAATCGGCACATTTCCCTGAAAAAGCATATCCAAACCAGTGATGCTTTTTTTATGCCCTAAAAATTGCTGCATCACGCCAAGCGCATAATTGAACCACTCTTTGCCTTGCTTTTCGTATTTTTCCTGAACGGAAATGTCGAGCTGATCTTCAAAATCCAGACTTCTGAAACGGAACATACCTTCTTTATTTTCTGCCACCAGCAGGTTTGTACCGAAAGTAATGGCGCAGGGCAAAACCAGGCCGCCGTTATAATCAATGTGTTCGCCAATCAAATTCACACGGCCGGGCGCAAAAAAAACGCCGGTTGCAGGTTGGTTAAACAGTTCCTTGAATTTTTGTTGAAGATCAGTTTTCATGCTTCAAAGATGATAATAAATTCAGATTCAGTTTATTTTTCAAAATGATTTTTATGAATTGCTTCTGCAGTAGTTTTCTATAATCGGATGCTTCTTTCAGCAGCTAAAAATGCGGATGCTATTTTGTTAACCCAGCCAATGCTTCTTTTACCACTATTTTTTTACAGCCGTTGTAAAAAGAATCCGATCAATTAACTTTACACCTTAATTGATTAGAAATTTGGGAAAGAAAACTTCGGCAGAAACACCTTTAATGCAGCAGCACAGCCAAATCAAGGCCAAATATCCGGGTGCGTTGCTGTTGTTCCGCGTGGGCGATTTTTATGAAACTTTTGGTGAAGATGCCGTAACCACTTCCCGTATTCTCGGAATTATCCTTACCAAGCGGGCAAACGGTTCGGGCACTTCCATCGAACTGGCTGGTTTTCCGCATCATTCACTGGATACTTATCTGCCAAAACTGGTTCGCGCCGGTCAGCGTGTGGCCATTTGCGATCAGCTGGAAGATCCGAAAGCCACTAAAACCATCGTTAAACGAGGCGTTACCGAGCTGGTTACGCCCGGCGTTTCTTACAATGATAACATCCTCAGCCAAAAATCCAACAATTACGTAGCAACGCTGCATTTTGAAAAGAACCAGATTGGTTTGGCTTTGCTGGATATTTCTACCGGCGAATTTTTGGCAGCCCAAGGCGATCAGGACTATATTGATCAGTTGCTGCAAAGTTTCCGGCCAAACGAAGTCATCTTTTCCAAACAAAAACAAAAAGAATTTACCGAAGCTTTTGGCGAAGGGTTTTACACTTATTGCCTGGATGACTGGGCTTTTACCACAGATTTTGCTTCGGAAACATTGCACAAGCACTTTGAAGTTAAAAATTTAAAAGGTTTTGGGATTGATCGCTTGGCTTCGGCAATTGTGGCTGCTGGCGTAACTTTGCATTATATCAATGAAACCGAACACCGCAATTTGCAGCATGTTTCCGGAATCAGCCGGATCGAACATCATAAATACATGTGGCTGGATCGGTTTACCGTCCGAAATCTGGAACTGCTGGATTCGGCCAATGAAAACGCCATTACGCTTTTTCATGTGCTGGATCAAACCGCTTCGCCAATGGGCGCACGTTTGCTGCGGAAGTGGATTTTGATGCCGTTAAAAGAGCTGAAACCGATTGAAGAACGGCTGGAAGTGGTTGATTTTTTGTTTGTAAACGAAGCATTGGCCGCGCAGCTTTTGCACCAGATCAAGCAGATTGGCGATCTGGAGCGGTTGATTTCCAAGATCGGTTTGCAGAAAGTAAACCCGCGCGAAATTATACAGCTAAAAAGAGCATTGCTGGCCACAGCTGAAGTAAAAACTTTGTGTGAACAATCAGACAATTTATTTTTGCAGCAATTGGCAGAACAGTTGAACCCTTGTCAACTGATCCGGGAACAGATTGAAAAAGAAGTTCAGCCAGAGCCACCGGTTTTGATTATTAAAGGCGGCGTAATTGCTGATCATGTTGATGAAGAACTGGATCAGCTACGCAAAATTGCTTTTGGCGGAAAAGATTTCCTGCTGGAAATCCAGCGCCGGGAAGCTGAAGAAACCGGCATCCCATCGCTAAAAGTAGCGTTCAACAGCGTTTTTGGTTATTATCTCGAAGTTACGCATACGCATAAAGATAAAGTGCCGGAAGGCTGGATCCGCAAGCAAACGCTGGTAAATGCCGAACGGTACATCACACCCGAATTAAAAGAATACGAAGAGCAGATTTTGGGTGCCGAAGAAAAGATTTTCGCTATCGAAACCCGGTTGTATCAAAATTTGCTGTACAGCATCAGTTCTTATATCAAACCGATTCAGCTCAACGCCCGCATTTTGGCTAAACTGGATGTGCTGTTGTGTTTCGCAAATTTGGCGCATAAAAACAGCTATCGCAAACCGATGGTTGATTTGAGCGAACGCATTGATATCAAAGGCGGCCGTCATCCGGTGATCGAACGGAATTTGCCGCTGGGCGAAGAATATATTACCAATGATGTTTTCCTGGATTCTGAATCGCAGCAGATCATCATTATTACCGGACCAAATATGGCCGGAAAATCTGCCATTCTCCGCCAAACCGGGTTAATTGTGCTGATGGCGCAGATTGGCTGTTTTGTGCCGGTAAAAGAAGCACACATCGGTTTGGTTGATAAAATTTTTACGCGCGTTGGTGCTTCGGATAATCTTAGTTCCGGCGAATCTACTTTTATGGTGGAAATGAATGAAACGGCCAGCATCCTCAACAATATTTCCAACCGAAGCTTGGTTTTGCTGGATGAAATCGGCCGCGGCACTTCTACTTATGATGGCATTTCGATTGCCTGGTCTATCGCCGAATATCTGCATAATCATCCTTCGGCCAAAGCCAAAACACTTTTCGCTACGCATTACCATGAATTGAATGAACTGGCAAGCTCTTTTTACCGCATCAAAAACTTTAATGTTTCGGTGAAAGAAACCGGACAAAAAATTATCTTTCTGCGGAAGCTTGTTCCCGGTGGCAGCGAACATAGTTTTGGTATCCATGTAGCCAAGTTGGCCGGAATGCCGCCCAAAGTTTTATCGCGTGCCGGAGAAATTTTAAAGAAGCTGGAAGCAGAAAGAACCGGAGGAGAAAGCATTAAAGAAAGCATCAAAAAAGTACAAAAGCAAGCCATGCAATTGCAGATGTTTTCTATTGATGATCCGGTACTTGTAAAAATCCGTGATGTGCTGAATGCCTTGGATGTAAACACGCTTACACCAATAGAAGCTTTGATGAAGTTGGATGAAATTCAACGTTTAATTAAAAGTAATTAATAAAACATACCTCTCTTTTCGATGCATAATCAAAGCTCAGGTTTGGATACATAGTTAAGTTGCTTTTTTACTGTGAATGACAAGCTAAAACTTTTTTAGGTAATAAAAGGAGTATTTATCTTGTACTGATTTTATTACATAAGTTTTATAAGCTTAAATCCAATTACAGTGAAGCTTTTATTTAGGTAGTATCTGGTAATTCAAAAAAAATATGTATATTGGAAACCAATTTAATTTGTGTTGTTAATTGTATTCTGATTAACTGCTTTTTAAGCTGATACAAGGTAACTATTCTTACTTGTTTGTTCATACAAGTTAAAAATTATTTAACCCTGATTAAAGTATAAAAAAATTATACGCAGCTCGAACAAAACATTTTAAATTATGTTTAATCACATAATATTCCAGTACATAACATGAAAAAATTACCAGCAAACCTGCTTTGCCTTTCACATCTAAGATGGGATTTTGTTTACCAACGCCCACAGCATTTATTGACTCGTTTTTCTGAAATTTTCAATACGTATTTTTTGGAAGAACCTATACATGATGCTAAAGAAGATGCATATTTAAATATATCCAAGAGACTACCTAACTTGTGGGTTGTTGTCCCGCATATTCAGTCTGGATTATCGAAAGCAGAAGAGAAGCTGGTAATGAAACAGTTGATGGATAATTTTATGGAAAATGAAGATGGTGAAGATTTTCTTTTCTGGTACTATACACCAATGGCTCTTTCTTTTACAGAACAATTGAATCCTGGTTTAGTGGTTTATGATTGTATGGATGAGTTGTCTTTATTTAAAAATGCACCGGCTGAATTGAAAGATTTGGAGAAAAGATTAATGGCTAAATCAGATGTTGTATTTACTGGCGGTCACTCTTTATATGAAGCCAAAAAGCATCAGCATGCAAACATTCATGCATTCCCAAGTAGTATTGATAAAAGCCATTTTGTAAAAGCCAGAACTAACAAAGTTCAGCCCGAAGATCAGAAAAATATTTCCAACCCTAAACTTGGGTTTTATGGAGTGATAGATGAACGTTTCAATATTGAATTAATTCGTGCAATTGCAGATGCAAGGCCAACTTGGGAATTTATGCTGATCGGGCCTGTTTTAAAGATTAACCGTGACCACTTGCCAAAAAATTCAAACATACATTACCTCGGACAAAAAACTTATGATCAGTTACCTGCTTATTTATCAGGTTGGGACGTAGCTTTGATTCCGTTTATGCTGAACGATTCTACTAAATTCATAAGTCCAACAAAAACTCCTGAATATTTAGCTGCAGGTAAGCCGGTTGTATCAACTGCAATCCGTGATGTTGTAAATCCTTACGGAAAAAATAAAATGGTTCATATTGGAGAAACAGCTGAAGATTTTATTAAAGCAATTGAATACGAGTTGAACAATAAAAACGATAAACAATGGCTGGCTAAAGTTGATTCTTTTTTGAGTAAAAACTCATGGGATAATACTTGTGCAAGTATGATTACTTGTATCCAGAATTCAATCAAAGACAAGCATAAAATTTCTATTGCAAGTTAACAAGTAAAATTTCAAAATTTTCAAAAGTGCTGGTTTTATCATTAGCACTTTTTTTATGCAAGTATAATTTTAGGTTGATAAAAGGAGTAGTTTAAATCCAAAATTTAAAATTATGTAATTCAAACTATATGTACGATCAATAGTTAGCACTCAAACAAATAGAAATCAGTAAGTATTATAATAAAATTATTATGAGTTTGGATCAAAAAATAATCAGCAGTTTGGATCATTTGGTAACCATAGGTGTAGATGGCGAAGAAGGCTATCAAAAAGCTGCAGAAATGGTGAGCAACAAAAATTTGCTGGCACAATTTGAGCAGTCATCAACGGCACGCAATATTCAGGCAGAAGCTATCAGGAACTATCTTAGTGATAACGGTGTAGAGAAACCAGCGCATGAAGGCGGTTTCGGTGGAACTTTGCATCGTGCCTGGCTGGATATTAAAGGAACTCTGTCTAATAGAAGTGATGGCGTTTCTATTTCCAGTTGCTTGAGTGGCGATCAGGCTGCAGTGGTAGCTTATCAAGAAGTTTTAGACGAGAAAAATTTGCCTGCCGATCTTCACAAGTTGCTAACTGAGCATTTGGAAGACCTTAAAAGCGATGTGCAAAACCTGGAATTGCTTTTTAAAGAAAGCTGATTTTAGGCGCTCACGTTTTTGCCCAGCAGAAAGCATCTCCGGCAACGTGGTTCATAACTTTCTTTTTCTCCCAACAATATTTTGGTGTCATTTTCGATCAGTCGGTAGGAGTACAGTGCCGGCTGACCGCAGATTACACAAACTGCATGAACTTTGGTCACCGATTCGGCCATAGCCATAATGGCTGGCAGCGGGCCAAAAGGTTTACCGGTATAATCCATATCTAATCCGGCAACAATCACACGGATACCTTTATTGGCTAATTTATTACACACGTCTGGCAACTCAGCATCAAAAAACTGTGCTTCATCAATGCCAACAATCTGGGCGTTGCTTCCTAAAAGCAAAATTGCAGAAGCGTTTTCTACAGGTGTAGAAGGTATCGCGTTGGCATTGTGCGAAACAATAGCAGTTTCATCATAGCGCGTATCGGTTTTAGGCTTAAAAATTTCAACAGAAAGTTTGGCAATTTGCGCACGTCTTAATCTGCGGATAAGTTCCTCCGTTTTGCCGGAAAACATGGAACCACAAATCACTTCTATGCTTCCGCCATACTCATTTTTCCTCCTAAAAACATCTTCACTAAATAACATTTGCGCTTATATTGTGGGGGCTCAATATCAGAATTTAATATTATTTTTGAAGCTCGATTTATCAACATCTTCTACAAGTACTGGCTATGAATCAGCAGGAAATATTTAAAAAAATTGGTGGAATTATAGCTGAATTAAAAGACCAATATACTTACCTTCAGGCAGCAAAAAATACTTTTAATGATCTTGAATTAGAGTTGTTTATGGCAAATGCTAACTTTTTGACGGATCATATTGCGATTTTGCAAAAAATAAATCATCAGGTTATTCCGGTTCAGTTACCAGTTGCAAAACCGATTTTACAGATTGAGGAAATACCTATGAAACCTCAAATTCCTGATTATTTTGATGAACAGGATTTGCTTTATGCAGAAAAAGAATCTTCCGAATTTAATAATATCGAACCGGGAATTGTTCAATCTCCGTTGGAAGAAGTACCGCAACAGGAAACGATTATTTTGCCGGAATTAATGCCACAAAACGAATTGGAAGAAGTTGTTAATACTTCTTTTATCGAACAAAAATCTTCACCGGAATTGATGGCACAACCGGAAACAGGAGTGAAAGACGATGCTTCTTTTATTGGCCAAAAATCATTATCAAAAGCAGAAGAAGTTTTTGTGCCGAAAGAAGAATTAACTGCAGAACCTTTTTTGCTTCAACCTGAAATCGTTTCTCCAAAAATCAAGGAAGAAATTTTTGTAGTTCCAAACATTTCTCCGGTTGAAAATTTTCAATCAAAGAAGCTGTCAGCAGAACCAGAACCGGTTTTAACGTTAAATGAGCGCATTGCGGCACAAAAAGGTTTGGATCAGCCCAAAAGTGAAACATTGAATAAAACCGTGCAGGATTTGCAGAGCATAATTAGCCTGAATGATAAGCTGCTTTTTGTAAAGGAATTGTTTAACGGCTATAATTTGGCTTATGCAGAGGCGATTAATATTTTGAACCGATACAGCAATTTTGAACAGGCAGAAAACCTCCTTAACCAAAATTATGCAGTTAAAAACAGCTGGAAAGATAAGCCCTTAACTGCCGAAAAATTTATGAATTTATTAAGAAAAAAGTTTGTTTGAAATGATCCAATGCTTCTTTTACCAGATAAAATTTGTTAAATAAGCCCCATCCTATTAGAATCCAGTTTCAGCAGGATGAATATTAAAATAGTAAAACTCCACAAGGAAGACCCGCCGTAACTGATTAAAGGCAGCGGAATACCGATTACTGGAACGAGGCCAATCGTCATACCAACATTGATAAAAATGTGAAAAAAGATGATGGAAGCCACACCATAACCATAAATTCGGGAAAAGTTAGATCGCTGTCGTTCTGCAATAAAAACGATCCGAAAAAGCAGGATCAGGTAAATTAACAATACTGTTAATGTTCCGGCAAAGCCCCATTCCTCGCCAATGGTACAAAATATGAAATCCGTACTTTGTTCGGGCACGAAAGAAAACTTAGTTTGTGTGCCTTTTAAATAGCCTTTCCCCCATAATTTTCCAGAACCGATAGCAATTTTAGATTGATTGACGTTGTAGCCGATGCCACGTAAATCTTTAGTGATGCCCAGCCATTCATCAATCCGAACAGTTTGATGCTGTTTTAAAACATGATGATACAAAAAGTTTACGCTGAAAATCAGACTGACAGAAATTACAAAACCAGTAACAACAGTGATAATTAAAGTTTGGTTTCTGCGGAAAAAGTAAACCAACAGCCCGGCTATTCCTGTTAGGGTACCAATGAAATAATATTGGTACTGGTTGAGCAATAAAGTAAGGATAAAAACAGCAATGGCAATGCCGATAGCAATTAGAAAAAGAGGCGAAACACCTTCTCGGTACAATACGAAAACCAGCGAAAAGAAAACTAAGGTAGAGCCAGCATCCGGTTGCAAAATAATCAGCACCATTGGAAAGCCAATAATTGCTGCAGCAATCAAAAAAGAATTGGTATCGGATACTTTAATATTGGTTCCGCTGAGATAACGTGCTAACAATAAACAAGTTGCGAATTTGGAAAATTCTGATGGCTGTAACCGGAAGCCACCGCCAAGTGAAATCCACGCCTGATTGCCACCTACATTCCGACCAATTACCAGTACCAGGATCAACAAACATACAGTGATTCCGTAAACAGCAGGAGCCAGGGTACTAAAAAAACGGCTTTCCATCAGTAAAATAGTCGTTGCCAAGACTATAGCAGATAAAATGTAGATAAATTGTTTACCGTAGTTGGTACTTAAATCGATGATGCTTGGGTGGGTTTCATCAAAAATAGCCGAATGGATGTTGAACCAGCCGATTACACATAAAGTAAGGTAAAGCACCACCGTAAACCAGTCCACATTAAAAAAAAAGCTTCGCTGGTTATTCATCCTGCTTTCTTTTTAGATTATTGAGTGCTAATTTTAATGCAACAGGCTTTTTATGTCCGGTATCACTTTTAATATTTTTATGATTACTATCAGTCGGATATTTTTTAGATGAATCTCCAGGTAGTGTTTTATAATATGTTTTTGGTTTACTCCCTGGTAAAGCAGGCATCAGGTTAGCTTCCATGTATTTTTTAGGATTGATACCGGATGGTCTGCGTGTGATCGAATCTTTTAAGTATTTTTCTATGATAAAAGAAGCAATAGGTGCAGCCCAGGAAGCACCCTGCCCTGCATTTTCTACTACTACTGCTATGGCAATTTTAGGGTGATCTCGGGGAGCAAAAGCAACAAATACAGAATGGTTTTCGCCATGTGGATTTTGTGCAGTTCCGGTTTTACCACACATCACAATGCCTGGAATGCGTGACTTTGCACCTGTTCCACGCTCTACTACAGCCTGCATTCCGTTAATTACAGGTTCGTAATATTGAGAATCGATACCTACATTAATGCGTTCTTTAAATTCCGACTTGATCACATCTTTATCACCCACGGCTTTAATCAAATGTGGGCGATAATAAAAGCCACGATTAGCAATCGTACACTCAATATTTGCCATCTGCAGAGGAGTAGCCAGTAATTCACCCTGACCAATTGCCAGTGAAATAATAGTATTGGCGCGCCAATGGCGTTTGCCATAAGTTCGATCATAACGGGCAGGTGCAGGTACCAAACCTTTTCTTTCGTTTGGTAAATCGACATCCAGTTTCACCCCAAAACCAAATTTATTAACTTTATTTTTCCAGTTTAAGTAGCTCGCTTCAATGTTTGGAAACCCAGGCTGGCTAATTACTTTATTAAAGACATTGCAAAAATAAGTATTGCAAGAACCTTCAATCCCATAACTTAAATTAGTTACGCCGTGGTGGTGCGTACAACCAACCCAATGGCTACCAGCCTGATAACCGCCGGGGCAAAAAAACGTTGTTTGCGGAGTAATTATTCCTTCCTGCAAAGCAATTAAAGCAGCTAATGGTTTAAATGAAGAACCAGGCGGATAGTAAGCCTGAATGGGACGGATGAGCAAAGGGCTATAAGGGTTTTTATACATCGCCGAAATGTTATTACCACGTTCACGGCCAACCAGCTCATTTGGATCGTATGTTGGACTGCTTACAAAAGCCAGAATTTCGCCGGTTGATGGTTCAATGGCAACAATACTGCCTACTTTGTTTTGCATTAGCTTTTCGCCAAGCTTCTGGATGCGGATATCCAGCGAAGAAATTAGTCGTTCACCAGCAACGGCAGCGGTATCGTATTTTCCGTTCAGGTATTTTCCTTTAGGTACATTGCGCGAATCAACCAATGAATTTTCTACACCACGCTGCCCGCGCAGCACGGTTTCATAAGCTTTTTCTACACCACTTACACCAATATAATCACCGGGACTATAGTAGCCATGAGATTTTTCGATCATCTTGTCGTTTACCTCGCTGATGTAACCTAAAAATTGGGCAGCTACAGAATCAGGGTAAGTGCGAACAGAACGTGGCTGTACAGAAAAGCCCGGAAATTCGGATAAACGTTCCTGAAAAGAGTTATAAAGTCGTGCTGATAATTGCTTTTCAAAAATAGAAGCCCGGAAGTAAGAATACTTTTTAGCTTTTTCCCAACGCTGGTCAAAACCTTTTTTATCGATTTGTAGCAACTTGCAAAATTGGAGCGTATCAAATTCATGAACCTGTTTCGGAATTACCAAAATATCATACACATGCTCATTTTGAACCAGAATTTTGTTGTTTCTGTCGAGAATGGCACCGCGATCCGGATATTTGATAAACCTGCGGAGCACATTGTTTTGGGCGAAGGCCAGGTATTTGTCATCTACAATCTGGATGTAAAACAAACGCCCGATCAACATCAATATCACCAACATGAAAATGCCGAGAATTACATATCGTCTTTCAAAAAAACTATTCATTTAACGCACTTTCTTTTTGAAAAACATTAAACCTGAAATTAACATTAAAAGTACAGTAAAAACAGTACTGAAAATAACTTGCGTGGTGGTAAACAAGATTTCTGATAAATGGAAAGACTCCAGATTCAGTAGGAAAAAATGATGTAAAAAAGTGAGAATCAGTGCATATAAAAAAAACCACCTGAAACCCATAATGCCTAAAGTTGGCTCCGGTTCATTGTCAAAACCTTCTTTTTGTACCGTTATGCTGATGAAAATAATCCTGACATAAGCCAGAAAAACGCAGGAAGCTGCGTGCAAACCTGGCGTATCATAAAAAGCATCAATGGTAATACCCATTATAAAAGCCAGAATGTACAGTAGGAAATTAGGCACATCAAACGGCAAAAGCAAAATAAACAGAATGTAGAAGTAAGGCGTAACTACATGGTACAACGAAACATTCTTCAGCAAAAAAACCTGAATAAAAACCAGCACAATAAAGCGTAAAACATTAAAAATGATAGTTCTGCTCATTGCTTTTCCTGAGCCTCCAAACCCTGTTGCTCTAACGCCAGCTTATTTTTAATTACATAAACGTATTGTAAACTGCTAAAATTGACAGATAATTTTACTTCTATACCCGTGCCGTTATTGCTGTCTTTTACATCTGGCCGACTTATATAGCCGATCATTGTCCCAGTTGGGAAAAGTGAATATCCGGAAGTAACCACTGGCGTACCCTTTTTTATTTTTACCTGCTTCATAAAATTAATCAGCATGGCTTTGGTTGGATCGAGGTTATTGTCCCATATGATAGAACCAACGTTGTTAGAATCAGTCAGCATTGCACTAACACGCGTATTTTCGTGCAATAACGATTGAATAGTGGATAAATTAGGGCCAGTATAAGTTACAATCCCTACTACGCCCGAACTGCAAATTACGCCCATTCCTTTAGTAATCCCAGCATTGCTGCCACGATTAATAGTGAGATAATTATTGCGGCGATTAAAAGAGTTGTTAATTACCTTGGCCGAAATATAGGTATATTGCTGCTTGTAAATGGAGTCAGTTACTCTTTTTACCACCGAAGAATCTACATAGAAAGAAGATTTTAACTGATTGCGTAAACGCGCATTTTCCTGAGCCAGGCTATCATTGGTGATGCCTAACTTGAGATAATCTGTAAGCTGATCAACTTTTAGATAAATGGTGCCTACTACTTCGTTGGAGGAACTTATAAAAGTAGCTTTCTGAAAATTATTGTTCTTTACGAAAGTAATTAAGGCGATAATTTCAAAAATAATGAACAAAAAAAATGCGTTGTACTTGCTAATAAAAATCAAGAGGTTACGCATTTCTGTTCCAAATTGTAAATTTTAAGTTATACGTTTTAAGTTGAACGTAAGCCGGAACTTAAACTTAAAACGTATAACCTAATACTTCTTTTACTGCATTAAAAATTTAAAGGTGCCAATATTTTTAAGGGCAGTTCCGGTGCCACGGACTACGGCACGCAAAGGATCTTCGGCCACGTGAACCGGCAGCTTAGTTTTAGCAGCCACCCGTTTATCCAGCCCGCGAAGCAACGCACCGCCACCAGTTAAATAAATGCCTGTTTGATAAATATCTGCAGAAAGTTCTGGCGGTGTAATTTCCAATGCTTTTAAAATTGCTTCTTCAATTTTGGAAATGGATTTATCCAGGCAATGTGCAATTTCCGTATAAGAAACGGTGATTTGTTTTGGAACACCCGTCATCAAATCCCGGCCTTGTACCGCAAAATCTGGCGGTGGATCAGCCAGTTCCGGCAAAGCGGCACCAACTTCAATCTTGATTTTTTCGGCCGTACGATCACCAATCATAATATTGTGCTGACGGCGGATATATTGTACAATGTCAGAATCGAAGTTATCTCCGGCTACTCGGATGGATTGATCGCAAACGATACCAGAAAGGGCAATTACGGCAATTTCCGTTGTTCCGCCACCAATATCGATAATCATGTTGCCCATTGGTTCTTCCACATCAATACCAATACCAACAGCCGCAGCCATTGGTTCGTAAATCAAATATACTTCTTTTGCACCTGCAATTTCGGCAGAATCCCGTACGGCACGTTTTTCTACTTCGGTAATGCCGGAAGGAATACAGATGACCATCCGCAACGAAGGAAAAAACCAGCCTTTGCCTTTGTTAATCATCTTGATCATGCCGCGGATCATGTGTTCCGAAGCATTGAAATCAGCAATTACACCATCTTTTAATGGCCTTACGGTTCGGATATTATCGTGGGTTTTGCCTTCCATTTGCATGGCCTGACGCCCAATAGCAATTATTTTGTTCGTCGTTCGGTCAAACGCGACGATGGAGGGTTCATCCACCACCACTTTATCATTGTGTATAATCAGGGTATTTGCAGTGCCCAAATCAATGGCGATTTCCTGCGTAAA
>JBPBPL010000042.1:0-37528 GCA_050954285.1 Janthinobacterium lividum
CTATCCAACGGTTTGTCGGTAGCAAACCAAGCCAGCCGTTTTACGCCTTTTGCTTCGGCATCCGCATCTAATTTAAAAACCGGGCTCCGGTCAAAATTGACGTCTGCTTCAGCCGTCATGCCATAATTGGCTGGTTCCGAAGTGTCAAAATTCGCACGCAGCAAACTTCCTGGAATGTAATATTTTGTTCCCGGAAGCGGCCGTTCTTTTCCGTTCGGCCCGGTTTCGGTTAGGTAATTATGCACTGGCAAACCTATCTGATAGGCCAGGTTGGTGCTCGTGCCAATCGTAACTACCGTTCCGCCTTGTTCCATAAATTTTTTAAGCTGAGGGATGGATTTCTCCGCAGTAATCCTGCCCAGCCAGGAACGATATTCTGTTGGGATAGAATCCGCTTTTGGCTGTCTGCCCGGACCGCCTTCGCCTGTCGGCGTTTCTCCGCGACTAGTAGCTGGGATTGCACCGGTCACAAAAATCATCACATCATATTTTTGCTTCAAATTTCCGGCATCAATTTCCTGCGGATAAATAATTTGAGCTGCATAATGATACTGCTCCATCAACCAGCGAACCCAGCCAGACGGAATCGAACCGCCATAATTATTCCAGATCGCAATGCGCGTAGGAGAAATCTGAACGGCATCAGCAGGTTTTTGAGTTGCATCGGTAACTTTCAAACCCAGATCTGATGCTTCTTTTATCAACACATTTTGGGCTTGTGTTGAAGCAGGAACAAAGAAAGCTCCAACTGGCATTTGTGCCGAAGCTTTTGGCAAACGATAAACAGGAACGCCTGCCTTCAGCAAATCATTCACCGCAACAAATGAATTGTTGATTGACGGATTGAGCAAGTAGCCAGCTTTTGCTGCTAACAAATCTTGTTTTGGAGGAGACTGAATTGCTCCGTAAGCCACTTTTTGAAACGGACCAGAAAAACCGTCCATAATACGATCAAATTGTACGCCCATCTGGAAAGCCAATGTCCAGCCGGCAGCATCATACGGGCGGATTGGCGGGCCACCTTCATATTGAAAATCATTTGGATGGTCCTGAGGTTCAAACATATCCATCACATGCGGTCGGAAAGCCTGATCATTTTTGACAATGTAAGAACCAGCCGGATATTTTTTACTGCCAATCGTAAAATCAGCCGTTGCTTTTTGTACCTGGATGCCCGAGTAAATTAGTGCATTAATAAATTTAACAGCCGTTGGAAAATCGGTTTGATCCGCAGGAATGATATAACCGCGGGCATCCCTGTAAGCTGGATTTTTTAGAATTTGCGTATAATATTTATTCGGAATCGTATCTTCTCTGCCAAAAGAAAATTCGCTGGAAGCGTTGCGGCTGCTGTCTTTTTTAGCTGCTTTTTTATCTCTGGTGTAAGCTGTTTTGATGGAATCGATGTATTTTGGATAGAAAGTCCAGTGATCTGTCTGGCCGCGCTCGATGGCGTTTTTTCCCATCCGATAAATATTATACAGTAATTCTGTACGGTAACGGGCTGCATAATCCAGCACAGCATAATTCAGTGAAACCGAATAATCAATGGATTGCCGGAAATGCCAGACTTGGGGAACAATTGGATTTGGCGTTGCCCCGTTCGGAATCAAACGATCTGGCACCAAAGCAACGGTTTCCGGCGTTGGGTTTCCGATGATTTCCGTTAATAAACCAACCATATTGTGGAAATACGGCGTGGTACGCAAGCCACCGTTCCACCAGGTAGAAAACTGGGAACCAGCACGTTGGGTATAGCCTGGTTTGCCTTCAACATTCAAACGGTTGTTCATCGCGGCGCCAACGGCATCAATGCTGGTTACAATCAGCGGGTCAAAAACATAATTAAACGGATCGCGGTACGGCGGCCCGGCCAGCACAGAACCGGCTGGGCCGCGCTGGTGGTGGTTGTACATGATCTGCGGAATCCACTCCACAAACAATTGTTTGCTGATGTTCTGGCTTTCCTTCATGTTCATCATGTAAAAGTCGCGGTTATTATCGTGGCCCACATATTTTTGCCATAAACGAGGCACGTCCATTTTACGCTTTTTCGGGTCGGCTTCGCGCATGTACCAGTTGGAAACCAGTTCCTGCCCATCGGGATTAGCATGTGCCAGCAGGATCACATCATTTTTCAGAATATTCAGCGTTTCCTCATCGTTGCGCGTAACCAATTGATACATCGTTTCGATTAATTGATGCGCGCCAACAACTTCTGTAGCATGCAAGCCGCCGTCAATCCAGATCACCGATTTTCCTTCGGCAGCCAAAGTTTTTGCCTGCACATCGTTCAATTCATCTGCATGAGCCAGTTTTTGGGAAATTTCTTTATAACGACTCAGTTTTTTGATGTTTTCGGGAGAAGAAACGATCAGCATATATTGATGTCGGCCTTCTTCCGTCAAGCCAATATCAATTAATTTGGTGCGTGGCGAAGCAGCCAGTTTTTTATAATAAGCTGATGCTTGCGTATAATTTGTCAGCTTGTAATCATCGCCGATATTGAATCCGAAAAATTCTTTGGGAGATGGGATTTTTTGCGCCTGCGTTACCAGTGCACAAAAAAACACCGGTAAAAGAAGCATGAAGTAAAATTTACGGCTCATCGTTTCAGTTTTAGATTTCGTTCCAAGATATTATTTTGTTTCTCCAGCTATCATAAATAATGACACCGACCAGAATATTAATCCTGTTATAAGCCCCTTTTTTGATTTAAATTTCAATAGAATGAATTTTAATTACTCCTTTATATCTTTTCCAAAGCCAACTTAATATGCCCCAAATGATGTAAACCATGCCAGGTATACAAACCCAAAGCTGTTTTTAAAGTAACCGATTTTTGAGTTGCGGGATGAAAGAATGTATGGTTCCATTGATCTTCTGTCAAAGCCTGCATCAGTTCTACCCAACGGTAATGAATGCCTTCAATCATTTGAAAAGAAGGTGCAACGGGCATTTTATAGTCCGGCAGCAATGCCCAGTCTGCTTCCTGGTAAGGTTTAATGGTTGGATTATCTTCCGTCAACGCCAGTTTAAAACGCGTTAAACTGTTAGAATGACTATCAGCCACGTGATGAATTACTTGCCTGATTGTCCAACCACCTAAACGGTAAGGCGTATCAAACTGCTGGTAATTTAAACCCACAACAGCTTGGCGCATTTGTCCGGGTAAAGCTGCAACTTCCTGTATCCAGGTTCTGATTTGCTCGTTTGTATAAGATGCGGGGGCTGTAAATTTTCCGATTGGATATCTTTCGTCTGTCATGATGTTTTTTTAAAATGCTTCTTTTATCACCTAAAAATTGAGAGTTGGATGTTTTTTATTAAAATCCGTAGCATCCTGATAAATTTTAGCTGCTTCCAGAATTTTTCCTTCGCCAAAAAGCTGTCCCATAAAAGTAATGCTTACCGGCCGGCCTTGTTTGTTAAAACCGTTTGGCATCACTACGCAGGGGTTTCCGGTTAAATTGGTGAGCACTAAATTACCCGAAAAAGCAGGTGCCACATACATATCCAGTCCTTTTAATTTTTCGTACCAATCCTGAATCACCATTGTGCGTACACGGTTTGCCTGAATATATTCTACTGCCGGAACAAATTGCGCCGTCCGAAAAATATTTGGCCAGCCGCCTTTTCCCTGGCGCACCATCAGGTCATCTTTGTGATTTAAAACCAACTCCTGAAAAGCCGCGCCAGATTCTGTTTCCAGAATAAACCGCAGCGAATTATAAGGCAGTTTTGGTAATTCTATCGGTACCAATTCGGCACCAAGCTCTTTTAATTTAACTAAAGTGGATGAGTCGCTGGTTTTATTAAAACGGCTACGGTCGAAATCAGCTTTTAAATAACCGATTTTCCAGCCTTTCAGCGATTTCTGATTGCCATCATATTTAAAAGGAGCTGAAATGGTGCTTAAATCCTGCGGGTCAGTTCCCTGAATGGCATTAAAAACAATCGCACAATCTTCTGCACTTCTGGTAATCGGACCCAATTTATCCATCGTCCAGCTTAAAGCCATTGCGCCAGTTTTACTTATGCGGCCAAAAGAAGGGCGTAAACCGGTATCTCCACATTCTGTTGAAGGCGAAACGATGGAACCCAACGTTTCTGAACCGATGGCAAAAGGTAGACAACCCGCAGAAACGGTAGAAGCCGGGCCAGCCGAAGATCCGCTGGAACCGCGTTTTAGATCCCATGGATTGTTGGTTCGGCCGCCAAACCAAACATCGCCGGAAGCCAATTCGCCTAAAGTTAATTTAGCAACCAAAACCGCACCTGCAGCTTCCAGTTTTTTTACAACCGTTGCATCCACATCCAATTCCTGATTTTTGTATGGAACTGACCCCCAAGTTGTTTTGTAACCTTTTACAGAAAGCAAATCTTTTACGCCGAAAGGAATTCCATGCAAAACACCTTTATAATGTCCGGCTTTTATTTCAGCATCGGCTTGTGCGGCTTGTTTTAAGGCTAATTCTTCGGTGTAATTTACGACGAACAATAGTTTTGGATCGTACTTTTTCAGCCGTTCAATAAAAAACTTCGTTAGCTCTACCGAAGATATTTTTTTGGTGCGGATTAAATCTGCCAGTTGCCTGATGCTGTAAAAAGCCAATTCGTTTTTATCTGCAGGCATTATGGTGATGCTTCTTTTATCGAGTAAAAATCCATTTGTTTTATCCGGATAAACGAAGCCAACCGGAATGGGATTAAAATTTAAAGCCGGGACAACATCATTCGGAAGGTGAAGTTTGCGCAGTTCTTCATAAGCTTTTTCATGATCATTCAATCCGGTCAACATCGAATCCGCTTGTGCCGGCGAAAAGTCAATGCCGGTTATCTTTTCTGCTTCTTTAACTACGGCAACTGTTATCGGATTATTTTCCAGTTTCTGGGTGATAAAAGCACCAAAAACAAAACTGAAACCACATAAAGAAGCGATAGTTAGAAACTTTTTGGTAGAAATTTTCATAATATAATGCTGTTTTTACAGTAGTTTTTTATAAGTTGATTGTTGGATGTTTCAGATGAAAATCAGTTGCATTCTGATAAATTCTTGCAGCTTCCAGCGTTTTTCCTTCGCCAAAAAGTTGCCCCATAAAAGTAATGCTGGTGGGTAATCCTTTCGCCGTAAAGCCGTTTGGCAAAACAACGCAAGGGTTTCCGGTCAAGTTTGTCATCAGCAAATTATCGCTGTAAGAAGGCGAAATATACAGGTCTAATCCTTTCAGTTTTTCGTACCAATTTTGTACCAATAATGTGCGGACACGGTTTGCCTGGATATATTCTACAGCCGGAATAAACTGTGCCGTACGAAAAATATTTGGCCACGCTGCCTTTTCCTGTCGCGCCAGCAAATCACTTCTATGCGTTAAAACCAACTCCTGGAAAGCAGCACCGGCTTCGGCATCCAGAATAAAATTCATGGAATTGAAGGGTAGCTTGGGCAATTCAATCGGAATCAGAGTTGCGCCTAATGCTTTCAGTTTTACCAGCGTTAAAGAATCGTTGTGACGGTTTGGATATTTAGACTGAAAATCTGCTTTTAAATAACCAATTTTCCAGCCTTTCAACGAATTCTGCTTGCCATCATAATTAAATGGAGCGGAAATCGTACTTAAATCATTCGGATCTTTCCCTTGAATCGCGTTAAAAACAATGGCGCAATCTTCAACCGTTCTTGCCATCGGCCCCAATTTATCCATGCTCCAGCTTAAAGCCATTGCGCCATATTTACTAACACGGCCAAAAGAAGGCCGCAAGCCCGTATCTCCGCAATTACTGGAAGGCTCTACAATAGAACCCCAGGTTTCAGAACCAATAGCAAAAGGCACACAACCGGCAGAAACCGCAGCGCCCGGACCAGCTGATGAACCGCCGGAACCTTTTTTTAAATCCCAGGGATTGTTCGTTCTTCCGCCAAACCAGGTATCATCCATCGCCAGTTCGCCTAACGATAATTTGGCAATTAAAACGGCACCGGCATCTTCCAGGCTTTTTACAACTGTTGCATCAACATCAAATTGCTGGTCTTTATAAGGAGCTGCGCCAAACGTAGTTTTATAATCTTTTGCCGATAAAAGATCTTTTACAGCAAAAGGAATGCCGTGCAAAACACCGCGATAATGTCCGGCAGCAATTTCTGCATCCGCTTTTGCAGCTTGTTTTAAAGCGAGATCATCGGTGAAAGAAACAACGGCAAGCAACTTTGGATTGAATTTTTTAAGGCGCGCTAAAAAGAATTCAGTTAGTTCGACAGAAGTAATTTTCTTCGTGCGGATGAGTTCTGCCAGTTGCCGGATACTATAAAAAGCCAGTTCATTTCGATCAGTAGGCAAATTAACCGTGCTTTGTTTATCCAACAAAAATCCGTTTTTCTGATCAGGATAAACGAAACCAACCGGAATGGGATTAAAATTTAAAGCCGGAACAATGCTGTTTTTAATGCCTAATTTTTGGATTTCTTCATAAGCTTTCAGGTGATCGTTTAAACCATTTAGCGTAGAATCTTCCTGTGCAAGCGAGAGTTTTAAACCAGAAAGTTTTTCTGCTTCTTTCACAACAGCCAACGTGATTGTGTTGTCAATCAGTTTGTTAGAAACAAATGAACCTAAAACAAAACTTAAAGCACAGGCGGCAGTCATGGCAGCAAATCGATTAGTAAAAAATTTAATCATGTTAAAGCATTTGTTCTAAAAATAGCATTTTGTAATTTCTTAATTTCAGCCCGATGAAAAAATCATGTATCTTTTTACTTACAGTTATCTTCAGCATTCAGGCTTTTGCCCAATCTGTTAAAACCGGCGTGCTGGTTATCGGCGGTGGCGCAGCAGGCGTAGCAGCCGGAATTCAAAGCGCAAGAAGCCAGGTAAAAACGATGGTTCTGGAACCCGGCCCGTGGCTGGGCGGCAGTTTAACTTCCGGTGCAATGTGTGTGGTAGACGGAAACCGGAATTTTCCTTCCGGAATTTGGGGCGAATTTAAGCAACATGTAAAAACATTCTATAAAAACAGCATTGGCTACGATACTACTGCTAATGCCACACTTCGTTTTGAACCTGCAGTTGGTGCTTCCATTTTGAAAAAAATTACGGATACGGTCAAAAATCTGACTGTTCATTTGAATGCTTCTTTTATCAGCATAAAAAAAGAGGGAACAGGTTATGAGGTTTCTGCGAACATTAATGGAGAAAATACAACGATTAAAGCGCAAGTTGTGGTGGATGGAACTGAAACCGGTGATGTAGCCGAAAAATTGGGTGTACCATCCGAATCAGGCTTTGAAAGTGAAGCACAATCCGGCGAAAAATGGGCGCCAAAAACAGCATTGCCAATTATCCAAAACATGACCTGGATTGCTATTTTGAAAGATTACGGCCGCGCGGCTGATCGTACAATTGCGAAGCCGAACAGTTATGACGAAACTTTATACGCTTCTTTATCCAACAAAAACATTAAACAAACCTTAGAAAGCGGCCGGTTGCCAAATGATCAGTTTATGCTGAAAGTAAAAGGTGTGAATGATTATCCGGTCACAATCAGCGATTTCGCTTCGACACAAAACAAAGAACAGGTTTACCAAAAAGCTCGGTTAAAAACGCTTGGTTTGGTTTATTACCTGCAAACAAAGCTTGGTTATAAAAATATCAGTCTGGATAATCTGGAATTTGCTTCGGCCGATCACTTGCCGTATTTGCCTTACATTCGCGAAGTAAAACGAAGCAAAGGCGTTGTTAAAATGGTTTTGGATGATATTTATACGCCTTATAACCGTTCTTCCAAACTGTACCGAACTTCAATCGGCATTGGCGATGCTTCACCAGGACAACACATTTTGCCGTTGGGCAATGCGCCCGAAACCAATTACGGCGCTTTCCCGGCTTACAGCATTCCGGCCGGAGCAGTAATTGTAAAGGATTTTGATAACTTTTTGGTAGCCGAAAAAGCCTTGTCAGTTTCGCATTTGGTTAATGCCAGCACCATGTATCCTTCGGTGCAGATGACGCTGGGCCAAGGCATTGGCAGCATTGCGGCTTATTGTGCTTTCTTTAAAACGACTACCAAAACACTAAAGCTCAGGCTGATACAGAATGAGATATTAAGTTATCACGGTTATTTATTGCCTTTTACAGATGTGCTGCAAAACGATCCGCAATTTATCGCAATTCAGAAAATTGGCGTTACCGGTTTGCTGCAAGGCGTGCAAAAAGCAAAGGGCGGCTCGGCTTTTGTTTTCTTTATGCCTGATTCTGTTGTAAATACAGCCGAAATTAAACCTGTTTTGAGCGAGATTTATACACGTTCATTTTTATGGTTCAATAAAAATAGGCCTGCGGAATTTTTCACGATTGGCAATATGCTTTCATTTATTGAAGAACTGAATTTGCGCGATGAAAAAACATTCCGGCTGCAAATTCAGAATAACTGGAAAACGAAATTACATCTGAAATCTGATTTTGAGCTTTCCCGCCCGATTACGCGCCGGGAATTTTCTGCTTTAGCCGATGTGTATTTAAAACCTTTTGATCGTTCGGTGGATTTGACCGGAAAATTACTGAACTAAATTTATACTGATAAAAGAAGTATGCTTTGGGTTGATGCTTCTTTTACCAGGTAAAAATCAGGATGATCAGGAACGTAGTTTTGCAAAAATCAGTTCATCATCATACAAATCATTTTTAAAAAGAGCCTTCTTGAAAAGAGCTTCTTGCTGATAACCAGCTTTTTGTAACACTTTCGCCGAAGCCGGATTGCTGCCAAAAACGCCTGCATAAATGCGCCTTACCTCAAACTGATCAAAAATATAACCGGTAAACAAAGCAAGTGCTTCCGACATGATGCCTTTTCCCCAGAACGGTTCGCCCAGCCAATAGCCAATCCGCGCATTTTTACAGTAAATATCGCTTTGTAGAATGATGCCTATTCCGCCGGCAACTTCTTCTTTAATCACTAAAGCTGCATTAATTACAGGTTCTGGCTGAAGCAATTGGGTATCTACCCAGAAACGGGCATCCACAGCGGTATAAGGCGAAGGAAAGCGGTTTTCAAGATAAGCCGAGACTTTTGGATTATCGGCATACTTTAACAGGGAAACTTCATCACCGCTTTTCCAGGAACGAAGATTGAAGCCAGATCCCTCTAATTCCATATGTGCAAAACTTTTATTAAATAAAGTGCGGCAAATAGTTGTTTTAACAGATATTAAAATATAATTTTATGGTAGATTAAAAGCTTGTAATTTATCTGGTTAGTTGTAAGCAATTGATTTCAGACATATAATTACAGACTATTTACATTTTAATTGTTAATTTTTTTGGGGGAAAGCCGTTCTGTTTATTCAGAACGGCTTTTTATTTTTAGTGAGCATCTACCGGCATTTGCACATTTTTCCGGCGGAATGGCTGTAAATACAGCAATGGGATAGAGCAAAGCATTACCAAGCCCGAGATCCAGTAAGCATCATCGTAGGTAAGCAGTAAAGATTGCTTGATTATCGCACCTTCCATTGCACCATAAGCCATATGTGTAGCGTCAAACATAGATTTTCCTTTACCCAAAAATGCCTGCACATACATGTTAAAACGTTGTACATAAGCCGGATTGTAAGGATTAATATTTACCAGCAAATTGTTGCGGTGTACACCTTGGCGGATGTGAATAATGGTAGTTAAAGCAGCAATTCCAAAAGATCCGCCTAATTGCCGCATCATGTTGTTCAGTCCTGTTCCCTGGCCAAGTTCTGGCCCTTTTAAATCAGAAATAGCCAAAGCCGTTAACGGCACAAAAAGTAAGGCCATACCAATACCACGGATAGCAAGCGGCCAGAAAAAATCTTCCTTACCCGTTGTTAGTGTAGATTTGCTAAGCATGTGGGTAAAAACGAAAAACAAGAACATGCCGGCAGTAGCCATAAATTGTGCAGGAATACCTTTGTTCAGCATTTTGCCGATCAGCGGCATCATTGCTAATGTAAATAAACCTCCGGGAAAAAGTAGCTTACCAGTATCTTCCGAAGAAAACCCTAATAAACTCTGGCAAAATATTGGGAACACAAACACTGAACCGTACAACCCAAAACCTAGGATAAAAGAAGTAAACATCCCGATCGAGAAACTTCGGTGCCGCATGATACTAAAGTTTACAATCGGAAATTCATAACTTAATTCTCTCCAAATAAAAAGCAAAACGCCTAATACTGCACTAATTGATAGTACGAGAATATATGTTTTTGAAAACCAATCTTCCGATTCCCCTTTTTCCAATATTACCTGTAAGCTACCAACAGCAATTGCCAGCAAAGCAATTCCCCACCAGTCGATAGGTTTACCTTTACCTGTTTTGGGTGTTTCCCGTACAAAAGTATAGGTAAAAAAAGCTGCTAAAGCACCTACTGGTAAGTTCACGTAAAAAATCCATGGCCAGGAAAAGTGTTCTGTTAAATAACCGCCGATAGTTGGCCCAACTGTTGGCCCAACAACCGCCCCAAAACCAAATAATGCAGTAGCTGTACCTACTTGTTCGCGTGGCCATGTCTCCAGCAAAATGGCTTGTGCTGTAGAGATCAAACCACCGCCAGCTACACCCTGCAAAATCCGGAATCCGACCAGTTCGCCCAAACTATGCGAGTTTCCACATAAAAACGAAGCAATGGTAAACAGGATAATCGAACCCAGAAAATAATTTTTTCTGCCTAAAATACTTCCCAGCCAGCCAGACATGGGCAGGATAATTACGTTTGCCACAGCATAACCAGTGGTAATCCAGGCAACATCTTCTAATGTTGCACCCAGATTTCCTTGTATAGTAGGCAATGAAACGTTTACAATAGTGGTATCAATCAGCTCTAACAAAGAAGCTGTAATCACCGTGATGGTGATAATCCACTTTTTAAAACCAACTTCAGCCATAATTTTTAATCTTTATAAATCACAGATGCATCAACACTCATTCCTGGGCGTAATTTTTCAAGCACTTCTTTGCTTGCATTAATTTTAATTTTTACCGGTACACGCTGCACTACTTTTACAAAGTTTCCGGTAGCATTATCTGGTGGAAGCAAAGAAAATTTAGCACCTGTTGCCGGAGAGAAATTATAAACTTCTCCTTGTAATTTTAGGTCTGGATAAGCATCTACATTGATGTCAACTTTTTCACCACTGCGAAGGTTGTCCAATTGTGTTTCTTTAAAGTTTGCGGTAACATAAATGCTGTTATCATTTACTACTGAAAACAGGGTTTGACCGGCTTGTACTAGTTGCCCTTTTTGTACATTCTTTTTGGAAACCAAACCACTTGCAGGTGCATAAATAGTTGTGTATGATAATTGCAATTTTGCAAAATCAACATCTGCCTGACGCTGATTTACACCAGTATTGGTTACTTTCAATTGATTACGGGTTGTACCAATTTGTTCTTGTGCCGCTTTATATTGCTCTTGTGCCGCACCGTAGTTAGCTTGGGCAATATCTCTATTTGCTTTTGCCTGATCAAATTGTTGCTGTGTTACCGAACCATCTTTTACCAGATTGGCATAACGGGCATAATCGCGTTTTGCCTGCTCCAATTTAGCGCTTGCAGATTGTACTTGCGCCTTGGCTTCAGCAGAATTGGCAGTGGTGGTTGTAATTTGTGATTGACCTACACCTACACTTGCACCGGCACCTTTTTGAGCTGCCTGCGCTTGTTCAACCCTTAATTTATAATCACGGTCATCCAGTTTAACTAAAACCTGACCTTTGTTTACGTGGGTATTTTCCTCGAAAGCAATGCTATCCACATAACCGCCAACGCGGGCTACTACCGGACTGATGTCACCATCAATTTGTGCATCATCCGTATCTTCGTGCTTGCTGTAATAAATATATTCGCGTATTCCAAATACGAGTCCTGCCAAAATTACCAAACCTAAAATAATCGGGATAACCCTGTTCGGTTTTTTGGTAACAACTGGTTCTTCTGTTTCTACTTCCTGTGCCATATCAATACTGTTTTTAGTGGGTATTTTTTATTTGTTGATTTTTCCTGTTGAATTCAAAAGATTGTAGTAAGCCAAACCTGCATCGGCTTTGGCCAATTCTAGGTTAATTTGTGCCTGGTAAAGTAACGTTTGCGCATCTGCCCGATCCGTAGCCGAAGCAATGCTGCTTCTATAACGGGATTCCTGTAAGCGGTTATTTTCTGTAGCCTGCGTAATAGAAGTTTGTAATAAATTAACTCTATTTAAAGCAGATAAGTAGTTCTGATAGTTTTCATTCACCTCATTTTTTAAATTATCGCTGGTGATACCTTTATTGATAACAGTTTGATCACGCTCGATACGTGCTTCGGATACTCTGTTTTTATTGCTCCATAGAGAACCAAAATTCCAGGATAAAGCCAAACCTGCTGTAAGCGGTGTAATATAATTTCCATTGGTTGGAAACGGATTGAGGGAAGTGTTCACATAATAAGCACCAACGGTTGCAGCTAATGTTGGTAATCTATCTGCACGTGTAGTTTTGATATTGGTTTCCGCTATACGCGTACGCAAATCCAGTTGTTTAATTTCCTGGCGATTGGCAAAAGCGGTATCAATATAATTTGTCAGCGGCAAAATCGGATGATCCGTAGTATTTACCTGGTCTACCTGTATTTGAGTTGATTCTGGTAAACCCAGTAACACATCCAAATTATAATTGATAATTTTACGGTTACTTTCCAATTCAATACCGTTCAGTTCAATATCAGATCGTTGCAGCTGGAAGCGTAATACATCATTTTTAGTAACAATTCCCTGATCAAAAAAACGTTGGGATTGCTTAATCTGCTGGTCAACAGTGGCAATGTTCTGTTCAACTACTTTCTTATTCTGCAGTACTTTATAAAGGTTGTAATAAGAACTGATGATGCCATAAGTTACCTGGTCTTTATCATTATCCACATCTAAACGAGCTACCTGAACAAGCAGATCGGTTGATTCTTTTGCATACTTAAACTTTCCGCCAGCATAAATTGGCTCAGCAATCGAAGCAATACCTAAATTGGCGTTTGCACTTTTTGGCAGGCTAAAAGAGCTTGGTCCTAAATTTAAAGTATTAGCCGGAATTTGTGCCCGACTATACATATAACTAACTGAACCAGTTGGTAACGCCGAATCTTTAGCCTGGTTGTATCTGGATACTGCCTGGTCAATTTTAGATTGAGAATATTTTAAAGTTTTACTGTTATTGAGGCCTAATTTAATGGCTTCGTCAAGCGTTAAAATCCTGTCCTGTGCGTTGGAAACTGAGATGGAGCCACCAATCAGCACCAATCCCAGTAACGATTTTAAGAAGTGATACCTTTTGCCGACTGTAAAAGCCGGAATCGGTTTATAAATTTGTTTTGTCATTTTCTATCGCTAAATAAGATTTTAAAAGTCTTTTGATATAAGTTTTCATTCGTGGCTTCAGTTCAAACTTCAAAAAATCCGAGTTCTGAACGTTATTTTCCAACATTTGTGAAGCCACGTTGGGGGTATTAATAATGTAATTTTTAGTGCCAAAGATGGAAATGATACACAGTTCTACATCTGCATCCTGATAAAAAGACCCGTTGTTTACGCCTTCTTTAATTACCTTTTTAAATTCTAAAATGTTAACCATCAATATTTTAGAGATTTTATCGTTGATATCCGGATGATTACTTAAAGAAATTTCTCGGTTAACCAACTTATGAAAGCAAGTATGCTCAAAAACCCGATCAAAGTATTTGTCCACACATTGTTCCAGCTTATCCCAAGAACTTAAACTTTCATCTTCTGTAATGTTTTGCAGCAGGGCATAAAAAGAATTTATTTTTCGTTCAAAAACGGCGATAAATAAACCTTCCTTTGAGCCAAAATAATAATTTAGCATAGCCATATTTACATTGGCTTCGCTTGAGATTAAACGAGTGGAAGCACCATCATATCCTGATTCCGAAAAAACCTTTTCGGCAACATCCAGGATGTGATCTTTTTTATCGGTTTTTTCCTTTTCCATTTATGATACAAAATTAATCAAACGATTGATTAGTAAAAATGGTTTCAAAATAATTGACAAACGAATGTTTTTAAAGGCGATAAAAATGATTTTTTGTGATACTTCTTTTATCGACCTAAAATTGTTACCCACAAATTCTATATCAAATCGAAGCGCAAATAAAAAGCCAAAAAACTTTTTAGCTATCTTCACCTTTTTGAAATAATGATGAATAGATTTTTAATTTTCGTTTCCACTTTTATACTGATAAAAACAGCATCCGCACAAACAGCTCCTCCTACCGATCGCGTTTCCATCGAACAAGAACTAAAAAAATTGCCTGTATTAGGTAGTGTACTGTATATTGCTGCACATCCGGATGATGAAAATACACGCTTGCTGGCTTATCTTGCCCAAGAAAAACATTACCGCACGGGCTATTTGGCTTTGACAAGAGGGGACGGCGGACAAAACCTAATTGGTAATGAACAAGGTGAATTATTAGGATTAATTCGCACACAGGAACTGCTGGCAGCAAGGCGAATGGATGGTGCAGAACAGTTTTTTACCCGTGCAAAAGATTTCGGTTTCTCGAAAGGACCGGAAGAAACGCTTAAAATATGGGATCGGGAAAAAGTTTTGGGCGATGTGGTTTGGGTGATCCGTAAATTCAGGCCGGATGTAATGATCTGCCGTTTTCCAACAACAGGTGAAGGCGGCCACGGCCATCATACTGCTTCAGCAATCTTGGCGCAGGAAGCTTTTACGGCCGCTGCTGATCCAACGCGTTTCCCCGAACAACTTAAATTTGTACAGCCCTGGCAGGCAAAACGCCTGTTGTGGAACACATTTAATTTCGGTGGAAACGATACCACCAGTCCTGATCAGTTTAAATTAGACGTTGGTGTTTATAATAATTTGTTGGGAAAAGGTTATGGTGAAATTGCAGCTGATAGCCGTTCCAACCATAAAAGCCAGGGTTTTGGCACGGCTAAACAACGTGGCAGTTCGTATGAATATTTTAAAACAATACTGGGTGAAGCACCACGCACCGATTTGATGGATGGCATCAATACCACCTGGAAACGAGTTTCTGGAGGAGATGAAATCAATATCAGAATAAATGATCTGGAGAAAAGTTTTAATGCTGAAGCACCTGCTAAATCCTTACCGCTTTTAATGGATATTTATGCTTCGACCCAAAAACTGACAGACGTTTACTGGAAAACCCAAAAACTGAAAGAACTAAATTTACTGATTCCGGCCTGCGCCGGGTTGTGGCTGGAAAGCTATGCCACCAATCCAACTTATGCTTTAGGCGATAGCATCAGCATTAGCAACCAGGTGATTGACCGTTCTGGAAGTCCTGTTAAATTGGTGGCTACATCAGTTGATAATCAGGCAAAAACCTTTAATACTTTATTGCCAGCCAACCAGTTGTTAAATTTAGACAGTAAATCGCTTGCCAAAAAAATTACGCAGCCTTACTGGCTGGCGGGCGCGCAGGCTCATGAAATGTATCCGGTAGCTAACCAGGAATTAGTTGGATTTCCGGAGAATCCTGATCCTGTTACCGTTAACTGGCAATTTATAATTTATGGCCATCTGATAACGCTGCAACGCCAGCTGATGTACAAATATGTAAGTCCGGTTCGGGGCGAAGTGTATCAGCCGCTGGAAGTTACACCGCCTGTTACGGCCAATCTGGATCAGCAGGATTATATTTTTAACAGTAATCAGCCTAAACAAATCGTTGTTAAACTAAAAAGCTTTACTAATAGCAGTGGAAGCATTAGCCTGAAAGCTCCTGCGGGATGGAAGATTACGCCCGCCAATGCTTCTTTTACCGGCAAAAAATTGGGAGATGAATGGACGGCAGTTTTTTCTATAAGTTCCACCATCAGCAAAACTGAAACGGATACGATCCAGGCCATTACGCAAGTAAACGGTAAAACTTACACGCAAGGAATCAGACGGATTAATTATGAACATATTCCGAACATCACCTATTTTCCGCCTTCCCAAGCCAAATTGGTTAATGTAGACTTAAAAATTGCCGGTAAAAGAATTGGTTATCTTCCCGGTGCTGGAGATTTAGTGCCAGAAGCTTTGCAACAAGTTGGCTATCAGGTTACAAATTTAACCGAAAACGAAATTTTGAATGGGAATCTTTCGGTTTTTGATGCCATTATCATTGGTGTTCGTGCTTTCAATATCGACACACGTTTGCCGGTTGAGCAGCCAAAATTAATGGAATACGTGAAAAATGGCGGCAATTTACTGGTGCAATACAACAATAACAATGGTTTAGTAACGAACCAGATCGGACCATATCCTTTTCGGGTGGTAAACGTTCGGGTTACAGATGAAAATGCACCGGTTACAATTGTAAATCCTGCTGATCCGATCTTAAATTATCCCAACAAAATTACCAGCCAAGATTTTAAGGGCTGGATACAGGAACGCGGCATTTATTTCGCTACGGATATCGACCCAAAGTACCGCACCGTTTTGCAGATGAACGACCCGAATGAAGCACCCAGCAAAGGCTCTTTGTTGATTACTGATTATGGAAAAGGGCGGTTTGTTTACACTTCTCTGGTGTTTTTCCGCGAGTTGCCGGCTGGCGTTCCGGGAGCTTACCGCTTGTTTATCAATTTGATCAGTAAAGCAAAAAATACAAATTAGCATTAGGCTGCAATCAATTATTCGGTTAATTTTACAGGCATAAAAACAGCATGATGGAAAACCAGGAAACAGAAGAAGTTAAAAGCTTTGATAACTTATATTATATTGTTGGTCTACTGGCCGGGATTTTTACAGCCTATACTGTAAAAGGAACTTTTTTGTGGGCTTTGATTGGTGCAGTATTGGGCTTGCTAAGCGCGGGTTTATTCATTAAAAAAATTGCGCCAAGAGACGTAGAAAATTAGGCAGAGCTACTTCCTGATTCATCAGATACTAAAGCCAGTTGGATAATGTATAATTGTCTGACTGGCTTTTTCTTTGTTAGATTTTTTTATTGAAATTGAACTTAGAACATAGCTAATACTTCTTTTATCACCTAGATTTCTTTGTTCCGATTTTATAAAAAATAAAAGCCCCACGAAACGGTGTCCGTGGAGCTTTCAACCTAAACCTTATCACAATTAAACCAATATTGCTACTGATTCAAATAAGGATTTATCAATTACCATACCAGAAATAAACTGTTTTTCCAACAAATCTGCCCAGCTCAATAAATATTTAACTACATCTTCACTGCTGTTTCGTTTGAGGTATTGTTTCCCCTGTGTGAGATTGGCCAGCACCGCATCATCCGAAAGCTTTTCCAGATGCGCCAAATCGGTTCGCGTAAAACCAAAATCCAGCATTGTGTCAATTATATGATCAAACGGCAAACCACTTTGCGGGCAATAATCAAATAATTGTTCGTTCCAATCGCCATGCCGCCGCATTGCTTCCTGATGAATAGCCGCCTTGTCCAGATTTGTAACCACTTGTGCCAGATTTCCGCAATTGCAGCTGCCCATATGGCCCCATTGATAGGGCGCTTTGTTTTGCAGGTTTGCTGCCGTTTTTCGTAAAGCTTCGATCACTTCTATTGTTGCTTTTGCCATCTGCTTTTTATTTAAACCTTAGTTCTTAAAATTAGCGTTATTTCTTTTCGATAAACAATTTTCTGAAATAATGATCTGCAAAAAACAATCCTAAAATCAAATCGAAAAATAAAAAACCTTTCAGCAACACCGAACCAAAATAAGAACTGACCGCTGGCAGTTTTATTTCCGGTATTTTGATTTGGGTAGATGCGTGCCAGTTGATATTTGCAAAAACATAGCCTAAAAGAAGCATGATGCAACAAATGAAAAACGCAGCAATCCCGAAGATAATACGCTGATCAACAGTTGTTTTCAGTGGTTTTAAAATCTTTTCCTGCTGTACGTTTTCCATCACGTTGAACGTAAAATTCATTGCTGGTTCTTCAATTTCTAATGAAAATAATTGTTTTTGGAAGGCTTTCAGTTCCGAATATTTATGGCGATAATTTTCGTCTGATTCTAACAATAAATCCATGGCTTTTCGCTCCTCTTCTGTGCAAAAACCGTCGATATAATCCCACAATTTTTCTTCCATGTTCATAATAATTCCTTTACTTCTCCTTTTAGCAAAATTTCCAGCTTTTCTTTTAAACGATGGCGCGCCCGATGTAGTTTAACCTTCACCGTATTGGTTTCCATTTTTACCACAGCGGCAATTTCTTCCAGCGATTGTTCGCCCTGATAAAATAACGTCAAAATTGCAGCATCATCGGGAAGCAGCTGACTGATGGCCAAGTTGATATAATACGACTGCGATTTCTGTTCGGCCAAATTTAACTTAAAATCTAATTGATTATTTACCTGCATAAAAACAGCATCGTCATCCAGCGAATACGTTTCCAGTTTTTTTCTGCGGAGAAACGTCATCGAAGTAGTATAAACAATGGTGTACAACCAGGTGGTAAATTTGGATTGCTGCTGAAACCCGGCCAGTGCCTTGTATGCTTTCACAAAACAATCCTGCGCAATTTCCTCTGCATCTTCGCGGTTTTTGGCAAAACGCAAAGCCAGCGTAAAAACATACCGTTGATGCCGCTTCACCAAATCGGCATAAACCGGCTGGTTGCCGGCCAGCACCTGGCGGATCAGTTCTATATCGTTTTCAGTATTTTGCATCAACTACCAACTCAGACGCTGGCAAGCAAATGTAGGTTACAGGCTGATGCTTCTTTTATCGAACTAAATTATTTATGTTGATGCTGTAACCTGTTCAAAAATCAGGTTGTCATACGTTACAAATCAATAAATTTAACTTTTTAATTTTTATAAGATGGATGCAAATCAGTTAGCAGTATTAATTCCAATTTTGGTTCCACTTACATTATTTGCTTTAATTTTTGGAATTGTTTATCTCAGAAACAAAGAAAGAATGGCTATGATTGAACGTGGCATGGATCCACGAACAAATTTACCTAAGCAACAACAAGTTAGCCCTACTATAAACTTAACTTTTGGATTATTGATGATCGGCGCGGGTTTAGGTCTTTTTTTAGCTTATATCATGGATTATTTTGTGTTTAGAAATCAAGGAATCCTTGATTCACCAGCAATTTATTTTGCATTAATTGCCTTTTTCGGCGGATTAGGTTTGTTTATTTCCTACCTCATCGAGCGCAAAGCAAACCAGAAAAAAGACCTATAAAAACAGCATCTACAAATACCTTTCCCGGATAATTTTAAGGTGATGCAACTCGTGGCCGGCAATAATATACAGCAATGCTTTCACAGAAACCAGAGCGTTGCTGGCTATTCCTTGACGTTTTAATTGTTCAAGATTAAGGTTTTGGTACAAATACAGATTGGATTTCCGCAGCAAACTAAACTCATCCGCCAAACTTGTTAGCATACGTGTTTTGTAGTTTGATCTCGAACTGAAAAAATTCTCATTAAAGCCGGCCAGTGGATGATGATCGGCACGCGAAAAACGCAACAGTCGGTAAGTCATAATTCGTTCTGTGTCAATCATATGGCCTAATACTTCTTTTATCGACCATTTTCCTTCGGCATAAGCAAAATCAGCTTTTTCTGGAGGAAGGGACATGAAGAAATCACACGTTTTGCTTTGGCTGGAAGAAAGTATTTCGAGCACATTTTCCTCGCCAATCAAATCGATATAACCTTTGTAAAACGGCGCATATTCGTCGGGTTGTGGTTTGCTGATCATGCCGGAATATTTTTTAATATGATGCGGAACGTGGTGCCTTTGCCTACTTCGGAATCTTTCACAAAAATTTGTCCGTTGTGATAATTTTCAACGATTCTTTTGGTAAGCGAAAGCCCCAAACCCCAGCCGCGTTTCCGCGTGGTATAACCCGGACGGAAAACGGTCAGAAATTTAGAACGCGGGATGCCTTTGCCCGTGTCGCTTACATCAATATAAACCAGTTTTTTGGCTGTGCTTCCGCGGATCATCACTTTTATTTGTCCGGTTCCTTCAATGGCGTTGACGGCATTTTTGAGCAGATTTTCCAGTACCCAATCAAACAGCGGAATGTTTAGTCCGGCTTTTAATTTGGTATCGCCCAAAAGTTCAAAACTGATCTTGTTGGAAACCCGAACTCTAAAATAATCCACGTAATCTTTCACAACATCATGCACCACGTGTGGTTCCAAAATTGGTTTGGAGCCGATTTTAGAGAAACGGTCGGCCACAATTTCCAACCGTTTCACGTCGTTGTCCATTTCTAAAAGCAACGGATCGTCTTCGGCATCAAACTTATCTTTCAACAGCTCAATCCAGGCCATCAGCGAAGAAATTGGCGTGCCCAACTGATGCGCGGTTTCTTTCGCCAAACCAACCCAAACCTGATTTTGTTCTGATTTTCGGGAAGAATTGAAAGCCGTGTAAGCCACCAGCAGGAACACCGCGATGAGCAAAAGCTGCACATACGGAAAGATTTTGAGCTGCGTGAGCAACATTGAATCTTTGTAATAAACCAGCCAGTAACTGTTGCCAAACATGCTTGGAACGATTAGCCTGATGGGTTCGTGCTGCGATTTCATCGATGCCAGCTCATCTTTAAAATATTGCAGATCGTATTTTTTAGCAGGCTTTTTGCCAGGCACATGGTCTTCCTCCAGATCAATAAAGGTTTTGGTTGAATCCAGTCCTTTTACAGAAACAAAATCACCTTTTTCATTTGTAATGATGGCCGGCACAGAAAGACTATCGCGCACGGTAAAAACGTAATTCAGGAAGTCGTTATCCTCCGAAGAAAGCTGTTGCTGCATCGTTCGCGCCCAAACTTCGGCGCGTGTATGCTCGGATTTAGCTATATTTTTGACTAAATAATTGGTGTAAAACAGAGATCCGCTGGCAATAATGGCGGCAAAAACAAGCAGCAGATAATTCCACTGGCGTTTGTGTTCGTAAGGATTCATTCAAAGCAAAATACGCGATTTGAATTGAAATATTGCGGCATACTGTTTTTATCGTGCAAAAATCGGCATCTGCATCAATTGTTAAAACTTACCTTTACAGCTGTTTAACCGATGCTGTTTTTACCGATAAAGAATATAGAATGTCTGATCAAATAAGAGTGCGTTTTGCACCAAGTCCAACCGGCGGCCTGCATTTAGGCGGCGTTCGTACGGCACTTTTCAATTACCTTTTTGCACGCCAGAATAACGGCAAATTTATTTTGCGGGTAGAAGATACCGACCAAACGCGCTTTGTAGAAGGTGCCGAAAAATACATCATGGATTGCCTTGATTGGTGCGGCATTACACCGGACGAAAGCCCGCAAGCTGGCGGCGAATATGGTCCGTACCGACAAAGCGAGCGGAAAACATTGTACCGCCAGTATGCCGAGCAATTGGTGGCGCAGGGAAATGCTTATTATGCTTTTGATACGCCCGAAGAACTCGATCAAAAACGGGAAGAAATTCCAAATTTTCAATACGGACACACGCACCGAAACAACCTGCGCAATTCCATTTTTTTGCCGGTAAACGAAGTACAGGCTTTGCTGGATGCTGGCACGCCGCACGTCATCCGCATCAAAATTCCGGTGGATGAAACGATTGGTTTTACCGATTTGATTCGCGGAAGGGTTAATTTTGAAACGAACCAGGTTGATGATAAAGTTTTGCTGAAAGCTGACGGTATGCCAACCTATCATTTGGCAGTTGTGGTGGATGATTATCTGATGAAAATTTCTCATGCTTTCCGCGGTGAAGAATGGCTGCCATCCGCACTGGTGCATTTGCTTTTGTGGGAATACCTGGGCTGGAAAGATGCCATGCCGCAATGGGCGCATTTGCCGCTAATTTTGAAGCCGGACGGACACGGAAAATTAAGTAAACGCGATGGTGACCGCTTGGGTTTCCCTGTTTATGCAATGAACTGGACTGATCCAAAATCCGGCGATCAGACCAAAGGTTTCCGCGAATTGGGATTTTTGCCGGAAGCTTTTGTGAATTTACTGGCTCTGCTTGGCTGGAACAATGGTACCGATCAGGAGCTATTTTCGTTGGAGGAACTGGTACGCGAATTTTCGATGGACCGAATTAGCAAAGCAGGTGCACAATTTGATTTTGAGAAAGCTAAATGGTTCAACCACGAGTGGGTCAAACAAAGTTCGGCAACAGATTTGGAACCGCTGGTGATTCCGGTTTTCCGTCAGCATGAAATTTCTGCGGAGAACAATCCTCAGCTTAAAAAAATCATTGATCTGGTGAAAGACCGCTGCACTTTGTTGACTGATTTTTACGAACATGCGGCGTACTTCTTCCAAAAACCAACAGAAAGTACCACCGACTGGCCAAGTATACAACCTAAGTGGAACGCTGCCAAAACTGATTTTTTCACTGCTTTTATTCAAAAAATACAAGAAATCGAAACTTGGGAAGCAACCACAATTGAAGCAATTTTTAAAGCTTTGGCTGCCGAAAAAGGCATAAAAATAGGCGAAGTAATGCTGCCATTCCGTGTAATTTTGGTTGGCGGGAAATTTGGTCCGGCAGTTTTTGATATTGCTGAGGTTTTGGGCAAACAGGAAGTTTCGGAACGGATTGTACTGGCTTTGACATTTTTAGGCCGGTAAAAGAAGTATGCAATTATTGGCTTACCTTCAATATTTATAATTGATGAAACAGAATTTAGCTCTAACTTTTTTTTCTGCATTAACTGCAGCAATGTTGATTATTGGCTGCGCCAGTAATCCATATGCCATCACCAATAAATCCTACAAGCAACAGGCGAAGGAATATGCTAAGATTATCGGACAAATTCCGCCGGCAACAGCAGGAGAAATACCCGATAAAAGAAGCTGGGTGGGCACCACAAATTTCAATCTGCGCAAACCCAATTATGTCATTATCCATCATACCGCGCAAAACTCTACAGAGCAAACACTAAAAACTTTTACGATTCCTAAAACGCAGGTGAGTGCGCATTATGTGATTGGGAAAGATGGTAAAGTTTATCACATGCTGAACGATTACCTGCGCGCCTGGCAAGCCGGAAATGCCAAATGGGGCGGCAATACGGATATCAACAGTAATTCTATCGGTATTGAACTGGATAACAATGGTTTTGTGCCTTTCCCGGATGCGCAGATCAATAGTTTGCTGCTTCTTTTATCGACCTTAAAAAAGACTTACAATATTCCGACGGCTAATTTTATTGGTCATGGTGATATTGCGCCCGGCCGTAAAGTTGATCCTAACAAATATTTCCCCTGGAAAACGCTGGCCGATCATGGCTTTGGCAACTGGTATGATGCGGTGCTGGATTCGGTGCCAAGAAATTTTAACGCCATACAAACCATGCGCATAATTGGTTATGATACACGAGATTCTGTTGCAGCTTTGCTGGCTTTTAAACGGCATTTTACGCCGCTGGATAGTACAAGGATGATGACAGATTCGGGCAGGATGATTTTGAATAATTTGGTGAGGAAATATTAGAGAAGCATATTTCTGCACTAGGTATTTTCGATAATTCTTATTACAAACTATTATTATGGAAGAAATAGAGTTTATACTTAAATGGACGGAAGATTTAAAAGCAGAAATATCAACGCTACAATTCGAAAAAGACGACATTAGAAACGACTTTTTTGGATTAATATATAGTACGGCTTATCAATATTACAAAGGATACATTTCTTATAATCTATCATTATTTATCCGTCAAGGGAAAATAGCATTTAATGATAATATTAGTTCTTTTAAGGTTCATATCGATAGATTAGCTCAAGTTTCACAAAAGCCTACTCTCGCTCAAAGTCATACAAATTCGTTAAACAGAAATTTACAAATTGATTCTTGGTCAGTATTTGAATTATGCGTTACACCTTTCTGTTATGCGTTATGTGAAAATCATGAATTAGAAAAACTTTTAAACTATAGTTATACTGAAGTAATTAATTGCTTAAAAAAAAGTGATTTAGATGAAAGCGATAGTGAAAAACTTAAAAGGCACTTAATAAAAGAAAATCTAGTTCATGTTCCAATAACACGTAAGACCGATTTTTTATTTAATAAGGCAGTTAATTATTATGGCGATATTAAGAAAGACAAAGAGTTTTTAATATTCTTTGGGAAGTTGAAAAACACAATGCATACTAATTTTATATATTATGGAAAAGATTATGAATACAAATTCGGTCATGCTCATTTCGTTTTTAAAAATGGGAAACTTGTAAAATCGTTAGATCCATTTGAACCTTCACCGAAATTATATTTTTATTTAGTTGGAAGATTGAAAGAAATTTGGAAGAATTTAATAACATCAATAAAACATGACGAAATTATTTTTTATCCAGATTTAGACCAAGAATAAATTTAAAACCCAGCTAATTTCCTCCAATAAAAACAGCATCAACTTTTCCTAACTTCCTTCGCCCAGGCATCTTTTAACGTAACCGTCCGGTTAAAAATCAAGTTTTCATCAGTCGAATCCTGATCCACTGTAAAATAACCTTTACGGATAAACTGATAGCCGCGGCCGGTTTCGGCTTGTGCCAAATCTGGCTCGATAAAAGCAGCAACAGTGGTTAAGCTGTTTGGGTTCAGGTAATTCTCAAAATCGCCTTCAATGCTATTCATATCTTCCTCGGTAAACAAACGGTCGTACAAACGCACTTCGGCCGTTTTGGCGTGAGGCACGCTCACCCAATGGATGGTTCCTTTTACGTTGATGCCGCTGGTATCGTGTCCGCTTTTGCTTTCTGCGATATAGCTGCAATGGATTTCGGTAACTTGTCCAGCTTCATCTTTTACAAAATCTTCACATTTGATGATGTAAGCACTTTTTAAACGAACCATCAATCCCGGGCCCAAACGGAAGAATTTTTTAGGCGCGTTTTCCATAAAATCTTCGCGCTCAATATAAATTTCACGACTAAAAGGAATCTCACGGATACCTTCACCGCCTTCTACCTCCGGATTATTTTCGCCGTACAGGATTTCTTCCTGCCCTTTCGGATAGTTAGTGATCACTACTTTTACCGGATCCAAAACAACCATCCGGCGCCAGGCAGTTTTATTGAGTTCTTCGCGGATGCAAAACTCCAGCAAACTATAATCAATCAGGTTTTCTCTTTTGGCAATGCCGATTCGATCACAAAAATCACGAATACTTGCAGCAGTATAACCGCGGCGGCGCAAACCGCTGATGGTTGGCATCCGCGGATCATCCCAGCCAGAAACAAAATTATGGTTCACCAATTGCAGCATTTTGCGCTTGCTCATCACCATATAAGTAATGTTTAAACGGGCAAATTCATATTGCTGCGAAGGAAAAATTTCCAGCTTTTCGATAAACCAGTTATATAATTCGCGGTGCGGAATAAACTCCAGCGTGCAAACAGAATGCGTGATATTTTCGATGGAATCACTTTGTCCGTGCGCAAAATCATACATTGGATAAATACACCATTTATCGCCGGTACGATGATGATGAGCATGTTTAATACGATACATCAGCGGATCGCGCATCTGCATATTTGGCGATGCCAGATCTGCTTTTGCACGCAGCACTTTTGCGCCATCCGGATATTTTCCATCGTGCATTTCTGTAAACAAAGCAACATTTTCCTCAACGGAACGACTGCGATATTGATTTGGCGTTCCCGGTTCGGTTGGCGTGCCTTTTTTGGCGGCAATTTCTTCGGGAGAACTATCATCCACATAAGCCAAGCCTTGCTGAATTAAATTTAAAGCAAAAGCATACAGCAAATCAAAATAATCAGAAGCATACAATTCATTTGCCCAGGTAAAACCCAGCCATTTTACATCGGCTTTTATGCTTTCTACATATTCGGTTTCTTCGGTTACAGGGTTGGTATCATCAAAACGAAGGTTAGTTTGTCCGCCATATTCCTGTGCCAAACCAAAGTTTAAACAGATGGATTTGGCGTGGCCGATATGCAGATAACCATTTGGTTCCGGCGGAAAACGGGTAAAAACCCTGCCTCCGTTTTTGCCATTACGAATATCTTCTTCAACTATTTCTTCTATAAAATTCAATGATTTTTTCTCACTCATAATCCCGGATTTTAACAGTTGCAAAAGTAGAAAAATTTTGCAGTGGGCTATTTACTTCTCCCATATTGGTTATTGATAGCTCATTTTATACAGTAAAAGAAGCATCTGGATTCTTTTCATCAAAATATCTTACTGTTAATCAATCGATTGATTAACAATGACATTTTGATGAAAAATCATATTTATTTTCCTCCTTACATTTGTTGCGTGTTCAAACACCCATTTATATAAAATTAAGAAAATGAAAAATTTATTTAAAATCTCCGTTTTTTCACTGGCACTTGCTGGTCTTTCTTTTAGTGCTAAAGCTCAAACAACCGATAGTACTCGTACTCATGCTACTGCTTCATCTGTTAAAACTTCAAAAGCGGTGCGTTTAAGCATTGGCCCGGATGCAGGTATTCCAATCGGATCTTTAGGTGATACCCATAACTGGAATTTAGGTGGATCAATTCAGGCTGATTTTCCGGTTGCTACAGGCCTTGATGTGACTGTTAATGCAGGCTATAACAACTTTTTTGGTAAAAATAACGCTCCTGATATTAGCTTAATTCCGGTAAAAGCTGGTTTGAAATACTTCCTTGCAAGTAATTTTTATGTACAAGGTGAAGCTGGTGCTTCTTTTATAGCTAATAAAAGTAAAATAGCTGCAGACAAATCTGCAACCTTTGTTTATGCGCCACAAATCGGTTATTTACTTCCGATAGGAAACAAAAATTATATTGATTTAGGTGTTCGTTTTGAAAGCAACACTAAAATTTACAATGCAGGCAGCAGCAATAACTTCTTCGGATTACGTGTTGCTTATGCTTTTGATACAAAATAATTCTTTTTAAATAAAAACTTTAGTTTAAAAAGCTGCCTTATATCAGGCAGCTTTTTTTATGCACCTAATTTTGGGTTCTGATTGTGGAACCTTTTTCCCATATAATCGTAAAGCTGCAACTAATATTGTATTTGCTTATTTTAAAGCAATATTGATTATGAAAAAGCTGCTTATAATTGATGATGAGATAAATACAGCAAATTTATTGTCGCGGTTTTTAACCCGCAATGGCTTTGAAGTAATGACGGCTTCGAGCGGTTCTACAGCCTCAGAACTGCTTAAAAATAATCAGTTTACACTTGTTTTATGCGATTTTCGGTTAGAAGATACCGATGGCCGCGAAGTTTTGAAAAAAATTAAACAAGAATATCCGGGCACGGGCGTAATTATCATCACCGGCTATTCTGATATTAAAATGGCGGTAGAACTCATCAAAATGGGTGCTTACGATTACATCACCAAGCCACTTTACCCGGATGAAATCCTGAATACCATCAACAAAGCCATCGAAACTCAAAGTGCTCTAAATGCGGCGCCGGCAACGGTTTACCTTAACCCAGAAAAAAATACCGGTAAAAACAGCATCACCACAATGGTGGGAAAGCAGGAACTGGTAGTAGGTATTAGTGAAGCATCTAAAGAACTGGCGCGGCAGATAAGTTTGGTTTCGCCTACCAATTACAGTGTAATTATTTTTGGTGAAAGTGGTACGGGCAAAGAATCGGTTGCGAAAAGTATCCACCAAAAAAGCGAACGCCATGATAAACCTTTTGTGGCGATGGATTGCGGCTCGCTGACTAAAGAACTGGCCGGAAGTGAATTTTTTGGCCATGAAAAAGGTGCTTTTACGGGGGCTTTGAATACCAAAATCGGTCATTTTGAAATGGCCAACGGCGGCACTTTATTCTTGGATGAGATCGGAAATCTATCTTATGAAATACAAGCTACCTTATTAAGAACAGTGCAGGAACGGAAAGTGAAGCGCATTGGCAGCACCAAAGAAATAGATTTGGATGTACGCATCATCGTAGCCACCAATGAAAACTTGGCAGAAGCGATTCAGAACGGGCGTTTCCGGGAAGATTTATATCACCGTTTTAACGAATTTGCTATTTATATGCCGCCTTTGCGCAATCGTGTTGCAGATATTATGCTGATTGCTACGCATTTTGCGAAAGCTACAAGCCAGGAATTGGGTAAAAATATTAATCGTTTTGCTCCTGATGCGGCCACTTCTCTAACTAATTATAGCTGGCCAGGTAATATTCGTGAACTTAAAAACGTAATTCGCAGGGCTGCTTTATTAACGGAAGGAGAGGAAATCCTGACAAAATCACTTCCACTGGAAATTTATAATACCTATATAAAAACACCGGTAAACGAAGTATCGGCACAAACGCCGCAACTAAGTAGTCCTCTACCTAAACCTGATTTGAAAAATGCGGCTTTAGAAGCAGAATATGAAACAATTTTAAGAGTGTTAAAAGAAGTGAATTTTAATAAGACAAAAGCTGCACAAATTTTAAACATCGACCGTAAAACTTTGTATAATAAAATGAATGCAATAGATCATCAAACGATTAAAGTATGAGTTTAGAAACTGAAACTATTGCTTCAAGAATTTTGGAACATGATATTAGGAACCAGCTGGGCAATATTTACCTTGCAGTAGAAGGAATTAAAGCCGAATGCGGTGACAGCAACAATGAAGATTTTGTTTGCTATACAGACATTATTATAAACTGTTGCAAACAAGTTGAAAATATTATTAAGCAGGTTAAATAAATTAAGTCAGACCATCTTTTATTAAATGTAAAAACAATTTCAACCAACTAACTATTCACAGTAATGTTGCTAATCAAAAAAAAAATTAGCAATATTGCACATCCAAAAAAACGACAATGAAAAAAGTAAACTTTTACTCACTAATAGCTCTCGGCTTGTTGTCCCTGCCGGCGGCTAAATCCTTCGGACAAGATTCCACTCGGGCAGTTAAACAAAAAACTATGTCATCTAAGCCAACAGTGTTTGGTGGCCGTGCACAGTACACAACCTGGAACATTGGTATTAATGCCGGTGTTTTATCACCAGTAATTCCTTTTGGTTCTAATGATTTTACCAACAAAGAAATAAACTTTGGTTACGGTGTATCGATTAGAAAACAATTAGGTCATGCATTTGGCTTAGAATTGGACGGAGTTAGAGGTAAGCTTTCAGGTTCAAATGATAACGCAGTTGGCGGTGTGAAAAATGGTGTTAGAGCGTTTGATACAGATTTAGGTTATACTGCAACTTTAAGCGGTGTGGTTAATGTTGCTACGGTAGATTTTATTCGTCGTAAAAATTCTATTAACTTCTTCGTTTCTGCAGGTGGTGGTATTGCTGGTTATGCTCCTAAAGTTACTTTAGCCAATAATGCAATTGTTGATTTTAAAGATATTGCTGGTTCTAATCATGATAACACTTATGTGCATGAATTAATTATTCCGGTTGGCGTAGGTGTTAAATTCAGATTATCTGATAAGGTTGCCTTTAATTTAGGTTATACTGCAACATTTGTTGATGGTGATAATTTAGACGGTGTTAATGCGGGATATCCAACAAAAGATAAGTTTTCTTACGGATATGGTGGCTTTGAATTTGCTTTGGGTGGAAGATCCAAACCAAATTTAGATTGGGTTAACCCAGTTGCAATGCTGTATGATGAATTGAAAGATTCCACTTTACGCATTACGGTTGATAGTTTAAAAGGTAAAGTAAGTGCTGTTGAAACTGGTGTAATGAACCTGAAAAAGGATTCTGATGGTGATGGCGTTCGTGATGATTTAGACAAATGTCCAGGTACTCCAGCAGGAACAGTAGTTGATGGTTCTGGTTGTGAAATTAAATTCCCAGCTCCGGTTGTAATCACTCCTCCAGCTCCTCCAGCTCCAATTATCATCAAAAAAGTAGTTACTAGAAGAACTCACGTTCGTACTAAAAAGTACCACACGGTAACTAAAAAAAGAAAAGCGGCAGTTAAAAAATAATTTACATTGCTAACATAAAAAAGCTCCGAAGTGATTCGGAGCTTTTTTTATGCACTAAATTTTATTGTAATTTGTTTTGTTCAATTGCTTTGCTTCAAAATCATATCGAAAATTTTACTTTTAGCCAGTATTTCTAATTACAGGCAAACATTATCAATCAATCCGTAGTTAGCTAATTTTAATCTAACAAATTGTTGATTATTACCAAAACAAAAGAATTTTAGGTTAATGCTAAATTAGCCTAAGTTTAACCTTCATCACATGGAACAAAACAAAAAAAATCCTTCTATTACCGAACAAATAAAAGAATATGTAGAAACCCGAATTAAACTGATTAAATACAAAGCCATTGATCAGGCGACTAATATTGCTGCAAGTGTAATTGCTTATACAATATTAGCCGTACTTGGATTATTGATTCTGATGTTTGCCAGTGTAACGCTCGCATTAGGATTAGGGTCGCTGATAGGTTCGTATTGGGCAGGTTTTGGTTGTGTTACTTTAATTTATATCATACTGGCCGTTTTGGTGCTGGCGTTGAAAGCAAAATATATTGAAGCACCGTTAATTGGATTTTTTATCTCAAAACTTTTTAAAAACGATAGCAAATGATTGTACCTATTAAAAGTATTCACGATTTAAGAAACGAAATTGTTCGTTTGGAAACTTTAACTGTACAGCAGAAAGCTACAATCAAACAACGCTTCAGCAGTCCTAAAACCATTTATAAAACAATGCTTTCCATATTTCCGAAATCAACAGTTAGTGATTCCGGTCATTCTTTAAAGCTGAACGGTTTATTAAATCAGGACGTTGTGGCAGCGGTTTCCAAGTTTTTGCTTCCCATGACCTTAAATAAAACGTTGTTTAAAGGATCTGGCTTTATCACCAAATCAATTGTTAACTTTTTATCTCAAAAAGCATCTGGTTATATCAATCAGGAAAGCGTAACTTCTGGATGGGATAAAATTAAAACAGCCGTTTCAAACTCAAAAGTAACCGATACGGTTTTAGCAAAAGTAAAACCTTTAGAAGGCTTCTTTGCAAAGTTAAAAACACCTGCTAAAAAAAGCATTGTTTTGGCTAAGCCTACTACAACCAATACACCAATCGTTATTAAAAAATTAGATTAATAGCATTTTTTCATTTGATTAACAGAAGCAGGTTCTTTACCAGGACCTGCTTTTTTATTTCCTAAACCTATCTGCTAAAGCTATTTTTGCCAGCTAATTTTTTGTGTTTGTGGGAAAAGATAAATTAAGGCGATTTGCAGAAATTTCAACGTTCGAAAATGTTTTACAGTTAGAAGAAGGCCATGTTTTAAAAGGGAAATGGCTCGAACAACAATTTAAGAATAACCATCCGCTGGTGCTCGAATTAGCCTGCGGAAAAGGCGAATACGCAGTGGAAATGGCGCGCCATTTTCCAGAAAAAAACTTTATTGGGATTGATTATAAAGGAAACCGAATTTGGCGTGGTGCTAAAACCGCATTGGAAGAAGGTGTAAAAAATGTTGCTTTTCTGCGGATTCAGATTGAGCAGATTCTGGATTATTTTGAGCCAGAAGAAGTATCCGAAATTTGGATCACTTTCCCCGATCCGCAACCACAAGTAGGCCGCGAACGCAAACGATTAACTTCTCCACGCTTCCTCGAAAATTATAAAAAAATAGTACAACCGGGTGGCTTTATTCATCTTAAAACCGATAACGATGATTTGTACAATTACACGTTGGAGAAAATTAAGGAATTTGGTTTTCAATTGCACATCGCCACCAATGATCTGTATCATTCAGCATATGCGGATGAAATTTTGTCCATCAAAACTTACTACGAAAAAAAGTACCTCCAGAACAACAAAACCATCAACTATCTGAAATTTTCTTTTGATTAGCTTTAAACAATGGAAAATGATAGTTTTTACGAAAAGGTTTATTGGGTAGTCCGACAGATTCCAGCCGGCCGGGTAACATCGTACGGTGCTATTGCCGAGTTCTTAGGCACAAAGGGTTCTTCGCGGATGGTGGGTTATGCGATGGGTAATTCTATAAAAATGTTTCCACCCGTTCCGGCGCATCGCGTAGTCAACAGAATTGGATTATTAACCGGTAAACAACGTTTCGGCAGCCCTTATCTAATGCAGCAGCTGCTGGAAAGCGAAGGTGTTTTGGTAGAAGACGATCAGGTACAAAATTTTAAACAACACTTCTGGAACCCAGCAACCGAGCTGGAATTTTAGGTGGTAAAAGAAGTATCTGCCTTGACCTAAACTTTTTTGCTTCAATTAAACGCTTCCAATCTTAACACGTCATAATTAAAAAGATTATGAAAACCATGAAATTGACGTTGTTTGCCTGCACGCTGGCACTTTTTTTTGCTTCCTGTGGAAGTTCCTATTATGTTTCCGAACGCCCGGCGCCTTATGTATACAATCGCCCGGCACCACCACCTTATTCAGGTGCCATTTGGATTGAACCCGAATATGTTTGGCGTGGTGGAGGCTACATAGCACAACCCGGCTACTGGAGCAGACCACGACCCAATTACAGCTATCATCCGGGTCATTGGAACCACGACAGACGCGGCCACATTTGGGTACGCGGCGGATGGCGTTCTTATAGATAGAAATTAAAAAATGCTGCTTACATTAGGCAGCATTTTTAATTTGTGACGATGACAGAAAGCAACGTAATACGCTGTTCCTGGTGCAGAAATGATGAATTATATACCAAATACCATGATGAAGAATGGGGGAAAACAGTACAAGATGATCGTACTTTGTTTGAATTTTTCATCCTCGAATCTGCACAGGCGGGTTTAAGCTGGATCACGATTTTGCGCCGGAGGGAAAATTACCGCAATGCTTTTGCTGATTTTGACCCGATAAAAGTAGCATCGTTTACAGAAGCTGATGTGGAAAAACTGATGCAGAATCCAGGTATTATCCGCAACCGGTTAAAAATTCTATCCGCAATTTCCAACGCCATACTGTTTTTACAGGTACAAAAACAGTATGGCTCTTTCTATCAATATTTGTACAGTTTTATGCCTGATGGAAAGCCAATCAAAGCAGAACCCACAGTTGGCGGGATTGCGGTTACAACAGAAATTTCTGGTACCATCAGCAAAGACCTAAAAAAGCGTGGTTTTAAATTTTTCGGTTCCGTCATTTGTTACGCCTATATGCAGGCAACCGGCATGGTAAATGATCATATTGAAAACTGCGCTTTTCGCTGATTTTTTTGCTTTTGAGTGATTTAGCACTTGGAGTTCTTAAATTTGAACTTCCCGGTAACAACATTCCGGTAATAATCAAGCTGGCTGATCCCTCATGAAAAAACTGTTTTTATTAGATGGCATGGCGCTCATCTATCGTGCCCATTTCGCTTTGAGCAAAAATCCGCGTTTCACTTCCGGCGGCATCAATACCTCGGCCGTGATGGGTTTTGCCAATACGCTGATGGAAATTCTTAAAAAAGAAGCACCCACGCATTTAGCCGTGGTTTTTGATACCAGTGCACCAACCGAACGCCATACCGATTTTGTGGCTTACAAAGCGCACCGCCAGGCCATGCCGGAAGATTTATCTGCCGCTTTGCCTTACGTGGTGCGTTTGGTAGAAGGTTTTAATATTCCGGTAATCACCTCCGACGGTTTTGAAGCAGATGACATCATCGGCACACTGGCCAAAAAAGCTGAAAAAGTGGGTTATACCGTTTTCTGCATGACTCCTGATAAGGATTTCTGTCAGTTAGTTTCCGAAAATATCTTTGTGTACAAACCCGCGCGCATGGGCAACGACATGGAAATTTTAGGGGTAAAAGAAGTATTGGAAAAATGGGAAGTGCAAACGCCGGAGCAGGTAATCGATATTTTGGGTTTGTGGGGAGATGCGGTGGATAATATTCCGGGGATTCCGGGAATCGGTGAAAAAACTGCTAAATTACTGATCAAACAATTTGGTTCGGTAGAGGAAGTGATTGCCAATGCGCATCAGCTGAAAGGTAAAATGCGCGAAAACGTAGAAAACTTTGCCGAGCAGGGCATGATCTCTAAAAAGCTGGCCACCATCATTTTAAATGCACCAGTAGAACTGGATGAAGAAGCTTTGCTGGTTGGCAAACCAAGCCGAGAATTACTGGAACCGCTTTTTGTAGAGCTGGAATTTAGAACGATTGGACGCCGGGTTTTTGGAGAAGATTTCTCGGTAAATGAAGCGCGTGCAACCGTGGGCGTACAAGCAGATTTGTTCAGTAATCCGGCTGCGGACAATACTTCTTTTAGTACACAAAAATCGCCCGAAATACCGGAACCTGTTATCGCTAATAAAAATATCAACAACACAGAACATACTTATTTTCTGGTCAATACAGCAGAAAAGAGAAGTGAATTAATTGAAGTGCTAAGCAAACAATCTTCTTTCTGCTTCGATACAGAAACCACCGGAACAGATGCTAACCAGTGCGAACTGGTTGGCTTGTCTTTCTCCATTGAAATTGGTGAAGGTTATTACATTCCGGTTCCTGCAGATCAGACCGAAACACAAAAAATTGTGGATGAGTTTAAGCAGGTTTTGGAAAATAATCAGATCATGAAAATCGGCCAGAACCTCAAATTTGATATTTTAATATTGAAGTGGTACGGTATTAATTTAGCAGGCGCGCTGTTTGATACGATGATGGCGCATTACCTGATCGATCCGGATACGCGCCACAATATGGATTTATTGTCCGAAAATTATTTGGGTTATACGCCGGTTTCCATCACCTCACTTATCGGTGCCAAAGGTAAAAATCAGGGCACGATGCGCGATGTGGAAATTGAAAAAGTGAAAGAATATGCATCCGAAGATGCCGACATAACTTTGCAGCTAAAAGAAGCATTCGAGCCAATTTTGAAAGAAGTGAAAGCCGAAAAGCTGGCCCATGATCTGGAATATCCACTGATTCAGGTGTTAGCCGGAATGGAGTTTGAAGGCGTTAAAATTAATCAGGAAACGCTGAAAGAATCTTCGCTGCATCTGGAAAGCGATTTGATTCAGCTGGAAAAAACGGTACACGAAAAAGCTGGCTTAACCTTCAATATTGCTTCGCCCAAACAGCTTGGCGAGGTTTTGTTTGAGAAGCTGATGCTCGATCCGAAAGCCAAAAAAACCAAAACCGGCCAGTACCAAACCGGCGAAGATGTGTTGCTTGCATTGGCGCATAAAAGTGATATTGTGCGGGATATTTTAGATTTCCGGCAGCTGCAAAAATTAAAATCTACTTATGTGGATGCCTTGCCGCTGATGATCAACCCCAAAACCGGTCGTGTGCATACTTCTTATAATCAGGCAGTTGCGGCAACCGGAAGATTGAGTTCCAACAATCCAAACCTGCAGAATATTCCGATCCGGACCGAACGCGGCCGTGAAGTGCGTAAAGCTTTTATTGCGCGGGATGAAGATCATTTATTGCTTTCTGCAGATTATTCGCAGATTGAACTGCGCTTGATCGCCGAAATCAGCAAGGATGAAAATATGATGGATGCGTTTTTTAAAGGCATCGATATTCACACGGCAACGGCTGCAAAAGTTTATGGCCGAACGATTGAAGAAGTAACTTCTACCGAACGCCGCAACGCCAAAGCGGTTAATTTTGGGATTATTTACGGGCAATCGGCTTTCGGACTATCGCAAGGTTTGGGTATTTCCCGCAAAGAAGCAGCTGATATCATCGAACAATATTTCAACCAGTATTCGGGTATCAGAAGTTATATGAGCGATACGTTGGATTTTGCTCGCCAGCACGGTTACGTAGAAACGCTTTTGGGGCGAAGAAGATATTTGCGCGATATTAACTCGGCCAATCCAACGGTTCGTGGTTATGCCGAGCGAAATGCGATCAATGCGCCGATACAAGGTTCGGCAGCGGATATGATCAAGATTGCAATGATTAACATCCATAACGAAATCATCAGCCAAAAACTAAATGCGAAAATGACAATGCAAGTGCATGATGAACTGGTGTTTGATGTGCCTAAAAACGAAATAGAAATTATGCAGCCGCTGGTAAAAGAACTGATGCAAAATGCGCTGAAAACCAGTATTCCGATTGTAGTGGAAACTGGCATCGGCAGCAACTGGCTGGAAGCACATTAAACCTGAAACATATTTTGCACGAACACCGTTTTCTCTGCAATTAATATTACCTTGAGCGGCCGTTTATAAACTTTAACTAAAACATGAAAGTAATCCATTTAAGTGCAGAATGTTATCCTGTTGCGAAGATTGGCGGCTTGGGCGATGTGGCAGGCGCGTTGCCGAAATACCTGAACCAGCTGGGTGTAGAAGCGGCTGTCGTGATGCCTTTTTACGAGCGTAAATTTGTACAGGAAAATGCGTTTGATACTATCTTTCAGGCCAATACTTTTTTGGGTGATCGGCCCTTCTTTTTTGAGGTGCTAAAAGAAGCATCTGGTAAATTGGGTTTTGACTTGTATCTGATTAAAATTCCCGGATTGCTTGATCGGACGGAAGTGTATGGTTATGAGGATGATATAGAACGTTTTGTGGCTTTTCAACTGGCTTTTCTGGATTGGATGCTGTGGTCGGGCGAGCAAACGGATATCATCCATTGCCACGATCATCAAACCGGGCTGGTGCCTTTTTTACTGTATCATTCTTATCGGTACAAATCGTTGTCAAATATTCGTACGGTTTTTACAATACATAACGGGCAATATCATGGTGCGTTTAACTGGCAGCGCGGTTATTATCTGCCGGAAATTGACCAATGGAAAACCGGTTTGCTGGATTGGAGCAACGGCATTAATCCACTGGCTTCGGCGGTTCGTTGTGCCGATGCTTTTACCACGGTTTCGCCAAGTTATCTTAAAGAATTGTCCATCAGTTCCAACGGCCTGGAGTTTTTGTTTGAACTGGAAAAGGCGCATGGAACAGGCATCATCAACGGCATCGATACCGATGTTTGGGATCCGAAAACCGATCTGATGATCACCCAAAAATATACGGTAAAAACAGTATCCACCAAAAAAGCAAAAAACAAAGAGTTGCTGTGCAAGCAGTTTGGCTTCTCGCCGGAAAAACCGCTTTTTACTTTTATCGGCAGACTGGTGGTAGAAAAAGGAGCCGATTTATTACCGGAAATTTTCAGGCTGATGCTGGCTGATCCGGAAAACCCAGTCAGCATTTTAGTTTTAGGTTCTGGTGATGAAGAAACCGAACTGGAATTAAGTGCTTTAAAAGAAGCATTCCCTGGTCAGTACAATGCTTACATTGGTTACAACGAAGAGCTGGCGCATCGCATTTACGCCGGTGCAGATTTTATTTTGATGCCATCGCGCGTAGAACCTTGCGGCTTGAATCAATTGTATGCACTGCGTTACGGCACCATCCCAATTGTAAACAGCGTGGGCGGTTTAAAAGATACAGTTATTGATATCAGTGAACCAAACGGTTACGGCATCCGCTGCGAAGCGGCAACAGTTGATGCTGTTTTTATCGGCATAAAAAGAGCAATTGAACTTTTTAAGAACACAGCCCAATTACGATTGTTATACTCAAAAGCAATGGCTTTGGATTTCTCCTGGAGCCGGTCTG
>JBPBPL010000045.1:0-37434 GCA_050954285.1 Janthinobacterium lividum
TTTTTTGCTGCATGTACTCATAAATTTTCTTGGCTTTTTGCTTCGGATCCGGAATATCTTTTACCAGATCATGAATGTAAGCTACCGTTTGCGCCGGAATTTCATCACGGCCTTTCAAGAGTGTGTTGGTCATCCATTTGCTAAATTCTTCCCAGTTGGTAAAAGTTCCCGGTTTGCCACCAAAAGAAAACTTCTCGGGCACAACCTCTACAGAAGTCATAAAAGTATGCGGATCTGGCAAAAAAGGTTCTTCACGCAAAGCTTTGATATTTTCTACCTGCCAGGAGTACACTTTCTGATCTTTCAACTCTTCCGTCTGCATCTTTCCGAGGAAATTGTTCTCCTTGATCCGTAAGTTTAATTCAGGTTTACAGATAATCTTGAACGAGCTTTTTTCAACCGCAATTTCCGCATCCGAAGTAGGTTGCCAGCGGGGCAAAACCAAACTTTGCCGCTGCCTGATTTCGTACTCCAGCTCAATTGTGTAAGGATAGCTGTTAACGGACGGCTTAAAATGCTTCAGTCGATCATCTTCGTACAAAGAAAAATTGCTAATAGCGCTTGCATCATTAAAATCGTGTTCTGAAAACTTAGCCGTTTGCAAGCCGAATTCGTTATAAATTACTCCTTTTATCCATTTAATTTGTCGGCTTTTATCATAATTAATTACGATTTGGGCAAAATCATCCCCATTTTTATTTAGAATGGTAATTGCTTCTTTTAGGTGGTAAATTACATTGTCTGCTTCTTTAATTTCAATGCTTTCTTCCTGATTACGCAAAATCGCATTGGCATGAGTTTTCAGGTTTTGAGGAATGGTAATTACTTCATATCGTTTTTGAGCAAACCCGTAAATCGTACAGAAAAGAAGTGAAACGGCAGCAATAGTCTTTTTCATTTTTTCTTTTTGAAGATGATTTCAGCCCGTTCCGATTGTACAATCCGATTGAAGAATTCTTTGAGATAAGGATATTCTTCTGTTTCATAGATAGATTTATTAACCTGTACCACTTGCGAAAAAGAAAACTGGTTGGCTTCAACCTGCGTTTGCGTTAAATATTTGCCACCATTTGCTGGCAAGCCAATGGCCATATCCTGAGGTTTACTCGTAATTTCGTACTGCTCCGGAAAAAATACACGGATCATGATCTTTGTTTCTGATGGTGCGCCCCAGTCGACGGGATAAGTTCTTTCCTGCAATTTAAACGGGTTTTCACTAATCCGATCCATAAAAAACGGGTTGAAAGTAAAGCGCTCGTCGCCCAATTGATCATATGCGTTAATTTCTACTTCATATTCCTCACTCAACATGCTTTCGTTATCATCCAGATTCTTAATATTTGATTTTAAAATCTTGATTTTTGGCATACTTTCATCCAGGTTTTCTACGTATTCATCAACGCTGTTAAACTTCTTAATCTTTTTCCGTTTGTTATAGGCTTCATAACCAGATGAATAACTGGAAATTGTGCCCGTCATTTTTCCTTTCTCGTCCAGAGTCAAATTCAAACTGTAAATAGTGCTTTCTTTTTGTGAAGCTTTTAAATCGATCCAGTAGGAAGGTTTATCCAGACTGATCACCCTACCCTGACCATTAATACAGCGCATTGGCAGCAAACCGAATGGCAGCAGTGGATCGGTAGCATCCAGTAAATATTTGTCTGTTCCAATCTCTACCTGCGCCACTACATCATTAAAATCACTTACTACTGGGAAGAGTTTGTGGATCACACCATTGTTTCGGGTAGATAGGATGACCGCTTCAGCCTGCAAACCAGCGGCAGACAGTGCCGCCACTAAAGAAAGATTGATGTCCGCCGAACTACCTGAACGCTTATCGAATGCTTTTTTGATGCCATCAATACTGTACTTTTCCACGTAATCATTCCATTTAAACCATTTTTGCATATAGTGATATACCGCTTTAGCTTTGCCCAAATCATCACTGGTGCCAGCAGTTAAGGCCGCAGTTTTGTCTTTAAACAAATCCTTCCGGCGCATTTGCCGGCCAAACATTTCCTCATGTTTTAAATCAGCATCAACATCCGCCCAGGTCTTGGTTATTTTATGTTTGACGCCCTGGTAATCGCTGTATTCTGCTAACTCAAAGTACATGGCCGAGATGAAATTAGAAGGGGCTGTCATGTATTTTTCTTCCACAAAAGCCGGTACATCAGCCATGGCATAAGTAATCTGCGAGCAATCTGCTTTTAAACCACCGCTTGGTGTAAAGCATTCACGTTCTAAAATAGCTATGTTTTTAGTGAGCTTTTTCCCGCCGCGCAATACAATATTATAGTTATAAATCGCGGGTATATGTGCAATGTACTCGCTGTAAACTTTAGGAATATCTGTTTGAAAATCCCAATTTTTAAAGTTGAAGATGAAAGGGGAAACAACCGTGTATTTATACTCAACAATGCAACCGTTTTTCAAACCTGGCATAGCAAACCGCACCTGATTGGTGTATTTGGATTTGTTTTCGTTGTAAATTTTGGATTTTTCCAATTCGGTAGATTCTGTATTCCCGTTGGCATCTTTACTGAAAGTGATTCCGGTAATATTTTCTGTCGTTTCCTCGCGCTCATCCTGTTTATGCAGGTGGATGATCACATCGCCATGATTAAAAGCTTTGCTGTTAAAAATTTTAATTTTCACATGATATTCAAATACCAAAGGCGAATGCTCGCGGTTACTAATTTGCGCCGTGCCAAATTCCTGCAAAACTACCGCATTGGCTGCTGTATCTTTGCTGTACGTTTTCAAATTTATTTCCTGATCAGAAACTTTTCCATATTCAAAATCTTGCGCAGAGGCATTTATTCCTGCAAAAAGCAGCAAATAATAGAGTAAATATTTTTTCAAAGGGATAAGGTATTGGTTTTCAAGTATATTATATTTTTACTTATATTTCAAATATTTAGTTATAAAAAATAGTGATAAAAGAAGCATGCCGTTGCCCAATAAATGGTATCGGTTTTCTGATTTTAATGCTTTTTCCCGACCTTAGCGTTTTATCAAACGCATGAAATTAAACTTAAAACGTCCGCTTGCTTTTTTCGATTTGGAAACTACCGGCGTACATATTGGCAATGACCGGATTGTAGAAATTTCGATCATCAAAATCAATCCCGATCAAACAGAAGAAGTAAAAACTTGGAAAGTAAACCCGCAAATGCCGATCCCGCTGGAATCCTCTCTGGTGCATGGCATTTACGATGACGATATTAAAAACGAACCAGCTTTTAAAGAAATTGCTGCCGATGTTGCCACGTTTTTGGGCGAAAGTGATCTGGCGGGATACAATTCCAACAAGTTTGACATCCCGATGATGATGGAGGAATTTTTGCGTGCCGAAGTAGATTTCGACCTGGAAAACAGAAGTTTTGTAGATGTGCAGAATATTTTCCATCAGATGGAGCAACGTACTTTGCGCGCGGCTTATCAGTTTTACTGCGGAAAAGACATCATCAACGCACACTCTGCCGAAGCTGATACGCGCGCCACGATGGAAGTTTTGTTATCTCAATTGGATAAGTACGAGGGTGTAGAATGGGAGAATAAAAAGGGTGTAAAAACAGTACCGGTGGTGAATGATGTGGAAGCTTTGCATCAGTTTACCAATCTTTCCCGTCCAGTTGATTTTGCCGGAAGAATGGTTTTTAATGAAGCAGGCGAAGAACTTTTCAACTTTGGCAAACACAAAGGCAAAAGGGTAGAAGATGTGTTCCAGATCGAGCCAAGTTATTATGCCTGGATGATGCAGGGCGATTTCCCGCTTTATACCAAACGCCGACTGGAAGGGATTCACAAACGCTGGACGGTCAAAAAGAATCTGGCCAAACCGCAGCAGCCAAAGCCGGAAAACCAGCAGCATATTCAGCCTAAACCAGAACAGCCAAAACCTGAAAATCAGGATCAGCCGAAACCGGAAGTAAAGCCTGCTCAGCCTGCACTACAGCAAAACAGGCCGCAGCAACGTCCTCAGCCAAAACCAAATTATCCGCAGCAACCAAGACGGGAAAGCAAACCAGCCGAACCGATTAACGATGATATGCTGGCCCAGCTCAAAATGAAATTCGGGAAATAGATACTGTTTTTATCCGTATAAAAAAGGTGTTGTCCATTTGGGTAACGCCTTTTTTTGTGTTGTAAAAGAAGCATTAGGTCAAAGCTTTTTCTTCACAAATTAAAAATTATAAAAAGTTTGAGATTTTAAAATAAAAAGTTTTCTTTGCAGAACTTATTTAGACTTAATCCAAATAAAAGTGAATAAAAATTTTATCTATCTTATCCCATTCTTGATCTCTGTTTTTCTTAGTTCTAAAACGTTTGCACAAACTGGTGTAAGCATCAAAGGACATATTATTACTTCCGATAATAAGCCTGGCGAATATGTGTCGGTTAGTTTGAATGACAAAACAAGCGGAACTTTAACCAATATGAACGGCGATTTTGTTTTTCATAAATTAAAAGCCGGAAATTATATCATTAAAGTTTCTGCCGTAGGTTTATTGCCGCAAAGCAAAACCATCAGCCTGAAAAATGGTGAAACTCAAGTAGTTGATTTTATGCTGACAGAAAATGCAGAACAGCTGAAAGAAGTAAATATCAACGGAAGTAAAACCAACAAATTTATTATCAAGCAAAGCGAAACGGTTGGTAAAATACCATTAACCCAATTGGAAAACCCGCAGGTTTATACCTCAGTTGGTAAGGAATTGGTTGCAGAACAATTGGTTTTTTCTGTGGATGATGCCGTGCGCAATGTGCCCGGCCTGCAAACCATGTGGCAGGCAACCGGCCGCAGCGGCGATGGTGGCAGCTATTACAATTTACGCGGTTTTACAACGCAAAGTAAGTTTCGTAACGGTTTGGCCGGCATTGTAAGTGCCAGTACTGATTTTGCAAACCTGGAAAAAATTGAAGTGATCAAAGGTCCGTCGGCTACTTTATTTGGCAGTGCTTTTACAACTTATGGCGGTTTAATTAACCGGGTAACTAAAAAACCTTACGATACTTTTGGCGGAGAGGCCTCTTATTCTGTGGGAAGCTATGGTTTTAACCGTTTAAGCGTTGATGTAAATACACCCCTAGATTCGGCTAAAAAAGTATTATTTCGTTTGAATGCAGCCGGAAATTATAAAAATAGTTTCCAGGATGCCGGTTTTAGCAAAAGCGTTTTTATTGCGCCGAGTTTGTCTTACAAAGCTACAGAGCGGTTATCGTTTTTATTTGATGCAGAACTTTCTTACGGCAAAAATGATATTAGTCCAATTTTCTTTTTTCCTTACGGACAAACTATCGCTGCTTTAGGTGTTAACAGTGCGGATAAATTAAATCTTGATTACAAAAAAGCATATTTTAGCAATGATCTGAGTCAGAATTCACAAAGCAATAATTTTTTCGGACAAGCAGTTTACAAAATTTCAGATCAGTGGACTTCGCAAACCAATATCTCCTCTTCCAACAGTTATTCTAACGGATACGGACCGTATTTTTATTTATTTCCGAATAGCGTCATTTCCCGGAATGATCAATCCACCAGAAACAGCAAGGTTTCTTATACAGAGGCACAACAAAATTTTAACGGCGATTTCAAAATTGGCGGCTTGCGGAATCGTTTTGTGGGCGGATTGGATTTTACGCGCACCAACTCTCAGCAGTTTTTCTTTGGCGGAACGTTTGATCAGATTTCTACTATCGGGCAGCCAGCCAGCTACTACAATTTTAACAGGGCAAATTTAAGTGCAGAATATGCAACAGTTAATCCAGCCGGTTATTATACTTATCCTTCTGTGTATCGAAATAATATTTATAGCACTTATGTGGCTGATGTACTGAATATTACAGATAATTTGATGGCTTCTGCAGGCTTACGCTTAGATCGGTTTGATAACCAAACAAGTGCTTACAAGCAAACAGCCTACTCGCCTAAATTTGGCTTGGTTTATCAGCCTGTAAAAGATGTAGTTTCATTTTTCGGGAATTATCAAAATGGTTTTACTAATCAAAACGGACAAGATTTTAACGGAATATCATTCAAGCCAGAACAGGCTAACCAAACCGAAGGTGGTGTAAAACTGGATGCTTTTGGCGGGAAATTGAGCAGTACGATCAGTTATTATTACATTAAAGTGAAAGACATTTTAAGAAGCGATCCGGCACATGCAAATTTTAACATTCAAAATGGAACGCAATTAAGTAAAGGTTTGGAAACTGAAGTAATTGCTAACCCCATAGAAGGTTTGAATGCCGTAGCAGGTTTCACTTATAATGATTCAAAATATATCAATGCAAGTACTGATGTTGATGGCCGCCGTCCGGGAACTGCTTCTTCTCCTTACAATGCCAATTTATGGTTGAGTTATCGCTTTATGCATGGTGATGTAAAAGGTTTGGGTTTTGGTGTCGGCGGAAATTACGCCAGCCAAAACCATGTCATCAACAGTGCAAGCATTGGTGTTTTCAGCTTGCCGGCCTACACGGTTTTGAATGCTTCTACATTTTACGATATCAAGAAATACCGCTTTGGCTTGAAGTGTGATAATTTCACCAACAAAAAATACTGGACTGGTTTTTCTACCGTAAACCCGCAACAATTAATCAGCGTAGTTGGCAGTGTGGCGTATAAGTTTTAAGTTGTTAAAATTTTATCTGGCTGATTGAGAAACAACAAATCCATATTTAAAAAAGTAAATGCTTTTTTACACTTGTGGCTCGGATTAATTTCCGGGCTTGTGGTGTTTATAGTAAGTATTACTGGTTGTTTGTTTTCTTTTCAAAAGGAGATTACAGAATTTTTAAATCATGACCAGCAGTTTGTTTCGGCTCCGAAAAATGCCAGAACTTTATCCATTACCAAGCTGCAAACCATTGCTAATCAGGCTTTAAAAGGCAATGCTTCTTTTATCACTACTTTTTCGGATCCTGCCCGTTCCTGGGAATTTATGGCATATCAGCCCGGCAATCGAAATGCGTTCTGGCATTTTAATACGATAAAAAGTTACAAGTCTGCCTTTATCAATCCATATACCGGCAAAGTTTTGGCTGTGAAAGATTACAAGCAGGATTTCTTTGTAATTGTGAAATACATCCACTGGAGTTTGTTGCTCAACGATCAATACGGGCAGCCGATTGTGGGTTATGCTACGCTGATTTTTGTAATCCTGTTGATTAGCGGTTTGATATTGTGGTGGCCTAAAAACCTGAAAAAGTTTAACCTGGATAAAAGTTTCAGGATCAAATGGCGATCTAATTTCAAAAGGATCAATTACGATTTGCACAACGTACTTGGATTTTATACTGTTTTTATCGCCTTAATTTTAGCTTTAACCGGGATGGTTTTTGCAATGAAATGGTTTGAAAAAACGGTATATGTTATCGCTTCGCAATCCACAACGCCGCCAAAATTCATCAGCGCAACCTCTGATTCAACACAAAAAGTTTTAAAAAATCCACTTGATCTGGCATTTTACACCACTAAAAACAGTATGCCCGAAGCACAACGAATTGGTTTGAGTCCGGCAGTTGGCGCAAAAGGCATTATTTATGTTTCGGGTTATCGCGATCAGGAAACTTATTATGATTATGATCAATTGCAGTTTGATCAATATTCGGGCAAACTTTTAAACCGGCAAAATTATCAGGAGAAAAATACTGGTGAAAAAATTATCGGTATGAACTACGATATTCATGTGGGTGCCATTTGGGGTTTACCCGGAAAAATACTGATGTTTTTGGTAAGCCTGGTTTGTGCAAGTTTGCCAATAACCGGTTTAATTATCTGGCTCAACAAAAAGAAAAAATCCAATTCAAAATCTCAAAAAATCAGAAGAAGCGTACAGCATCAAATCGATTTTAAAGAGCGGGATGCTTCTTTTAATGGCTAATTTTTGCCCGATAAAAGAAGCATTTAACTTTTTAAATATTTTTTAGAAAAGAAATATTCCTCGTCAAACCTTTAAACTTGGTTCTTTTTACCGCCGAGTTTTTAAACACTTTTTTGAAAGTATCTTCCGTGATTTCTTCCCAATCCTGTTTGCTCATTTCAAGTAGATTTTCGGGTGGCTGAAAAGCTGTTTCCTGGTGCAGCACAGAAAAACGATTCCAGGGACAAACATCCTGACAAATATCGCAACCAAATGCCCAGTTATCCATTTTACCTTTAAATTCCTGCGGAATTTCGTTTTTGAGTTCGATAGTGAGATAGGAAATGCAACGGCTGCCGTTCACAATTGAAGGCGCAACTATTGCATCGGTAGGGCAGGCGTCGATGCAGCGTGTGCAGGTGCCGCAATAATCTTGCGTGGGTTCGATGTCGTATTCAAGTTCGAGGTCGATAATCAGTTCGGCCAAAAAAAAGAAAGAACCTTTTTGTTTGCTGATCAGGTTCCCGTTTTTTCCGATCCAGCCCAAACCTGCTTTTTTTGCCCAGGCGCGATCCATAACCGGAGCAGAATCTACAAAAGCACGGCCGCCAACTTCGCCAATCTGTTCCCGGATAAAATCAAGCAGTAAAAACAGTTTTTGCTTGATCACATCGTGATAATCGGCACCAAAAGCATAACGCGAAATTTTAGGTGCCTCAGGATCAGTTTGTTGCTGATCGGAATAATAATTCAGGCCCAAAGAAATGACTGATTTAGCATCATCTACCAGCAAACGCGGATCGAGCCGTTTATCAAAATGGTTTTCCATATAAGCCATCTCGCCATGGAAATTGTTGTGCAGCCAGCTTTCCAATCGCGGTGCTTCGGTTTCCAAAAAACCTGCCTGCGAAATCCCGCAAAACAAAAACCCCAGCTTTTGCGCTTCTGCTTTTATTAGCTGGCTGTATCCGGATTTTTGGTTCAACATGGTTTTACAAAGATACGCAGGAATACAAAAATGATTTTATTTTTAATTGCGATCGATTTAGAATTACTAATAATTTTAGTATTTTTGGTTGATTTTATTCATTCAAAAAACTATATTTGAAGGAATGATTAGGTTGTCAAATTGAAAATTATGGAAACATTTGATTTAGAATTGCGGGTAGAAACTTTTGGATCAGTGATTACCTGGGAAATTTTGCTGGAAGATTCTACCAACCACAACCAACGGCTGCGAGATTGGATTCAGGCCGAAAATTACCGTTATAAAAAGTTGCCTGGTTATGTGGTTGCAGATGATGAGTTGTCGGTTTTTGCCGGTTGTCAGGGCATCAGTGGCGGAACTGTAAATTGCCAGGTGCTGATTAACGGTAACCTGCAACCGGAAACACTGGTTTCAAAAGTGGAAGAAACGGAATATGCCAAAGCAACTTATCAGATCGAATGAAAAAAATATACCTCACACTTACTGTTTTTATGCTGCTAAAAACAGCATCCGCACAAGTGTTGCTGGAAGATAAAGACGGCGAAAAAATAGTGAATTACAATGCTGTTTTAACACCTGATATTAGCCGGCTTTCGCTGATTAAACTGAACACCGGCGATCAATCGCTTGGTTTCAGTTATTTTATTTCTTCGGCTTTGCATGATCCGGCAAAGTATGTAGTTCAGGAATTTGGGTTAAAAGCCGCGCCAACAGCCGGTTATGCAGCAGTTTTTAAAAGTGGACAGTTTTCGCCGGGAATCAAAGCAAATTATGGTTTTACGCTGGTGAACCCTTTCAACCGGTCAACATTAACCAAAACGGTAGACTGGCTGAGCCTGGATCTGGGTTATAACTTTGATAAATATCTGCTTTACCAGCCCAATGCCGCTTTTGCAGATCAGGTTTATTACAAAATATCGCAAACTTATCAGGCTTTGCTTAGCTATAATGTTTTGATAAACAGTAAGTTTATCGTCAACCTGAAAACCGGTTACAGCAGGAAAAATAATTATACGGATTTAAGTTCGGTGGAAGTGAATGACATTACTTCAACCACTAATGCGGCAACAAATACACAGCGGCAGGTCATCAGCGCGAGCACGGCGGCAATAGGAAATTACGTGGAATATAATGCTTTTCCGCAGATAATTTCTTTTACCCGCGCTACCAAAACGGATGAAGCCAGCTCCGCAGATGCCGGTAAGCTGCGCATCGGCTACACCTTATTTATCAAAAATCAGTTTTCTTCTTATTTGGATAAAACTGATGCCGGTGCCATAATATTTTTGGCCCGGCAGGATAAAAGCGGTATCCGTAATCCGGTGCTTGGCTTGGTAATTCAAGCTGTAAACCTGTTTGATACGCAGCATCTGGACAATGGTTTGCAAAATCGTATCCGCATTGGTTTTACCAGTAATTTCTCTTTGTAACGGATTTTATGCCGGTAAAAGAAGCATCAAAACAACTTGTAATTAACTTAAATAAAATTTGTGATGCGGCTGAATTACCTAAAATTGTTTGATAAAAATGAAAACTCCTATCTGCTTTAAAAACGTAAGTTTATGTAAGACGCAATCAAAAAGCTATCTGCAGAAACCAATTTAAGCCAACTTTACCATTTTACAAAATACAAGTTCAGGATTTTTTTTCTTAAATTGTATTATGTAGATTTTTTAATGTAGCTTTAAATCAGTAACTTGTATATTCAAATTTATACAAGTTCGTAGTTGCTGTTACCTGCTTTGTTGCTTTTGTGCTAAACATTAATCGTATGTACCGATATGAAACCAGTAGAAAATGCAATTTCCGATGCTTCTTTTATCGGTCATTATTTTAAGTTACTTGTCTTTCATCTGCACAAGTTTAAAACGGCTAAACATGTAGTTTTAATTGGCGTGGTTTTGATTTGCGTGCTTGCCCGTTATGTGGCTTTGCTGGACGATAAAAACCAGGTGCAAAATAAACCAGAATCTATTTCAGAAAAATATCAGAAAAATCCGGTTCAGGTTGATAAGTTGATGCTGATTCCAAATAGCTCCAATATCAAAAAAAATAACTTCTTCAAAATCCGGCGCATTCGGTTAAACCCCGAAAAGACTGATTTAAAATATTTTACAGCGAATGAAATGCCATGAAAAGGATCGTTACCTGCTCTGATGGTACCTGGAACAAGCCAAACCAAAATTATCAGGGTAAACCCGTTAGCACCAATGTGCAACGCATATTTGAAGCCATCTGTAACAGCGATGACCAGCAAATATCACAAATAAAATATTACGATGAAGGTATTGGGGCAGAAGGTTCTTGGTTAAACCGCTGGATTGATGGCGCAACCGGCGAAGGAATTGATGAAAATATCCTGAGTGCCTACAAGTTTATCCTATGGAATTATGAACCCGGCGACGAACTTTATCTTTTTGGTTTTAGCAGAGGTGCCTACACGGCGCGCAGTTTGGCCGGCCTGATCCGCAATTGCGGCATTTTGAAGAACAATGATTTATCTCTGATAAAAGAAGCATACCGTATTTATCGCGCCCGCAATCCAATAACTGATCCGAATGGTGAAGAAGCGCTAGCTTTCAAACAAATGCATAGTTATTACGAAAACCTGCGGATCAAATTTATTGGTGTTTGGGATACGGTTGGTGCGCTGGGCATTCCATCGCGCTGGTTCCAGTGGTACAATAAAAAAAAGTATCAGTTTCATGACACTACGCTTAGCAGCATAACAGATTACGCATATCAGGCGCTGGCAATTGATGAAAAACGGTCTAATTTTATGCCCGCACTTTGGGAAATGAGCAGCAAAGTAAAACGTGGGGAAGTGGAGCAGCGGGTGCAGCAGGTTTGGTTTCCGGGCGTGCATTCCAATATTGGCGGCGGCTATCCGGATCAGGGTTTGAGCGATATTACATTGGCTTGGATGATTAGCAAAGCAAAAACGACCGGTTTGGGTTTTGAAAAAAAGTATGTTAAAACAGCTATCAAACCCAGTTTTACTGGTCAATTATACAATTCCAAGCGTTTTCCATTTAGTTTACTGCCGGATTATTTTCGGCTGATCTGCAAAAACCCATTTTCAAATGAATCAGTCAATTCAGCTGCTTTTGAACGGATGCAATTCATGTCTGATTATCGCCCCAAAAACCTGGAAGAAAGCCGTTGCAAACCGTCGGAAGCTTAAAAAACATCGATAAAAGAAGCATCCAGCTAAACAAAACTTCCGCCCATAATTTTTATCTTTCGGGCAGATGCGTTTGTTGCTGCAAAAATTATTAAGGAGTTGGGTTTGCCGCATGGCGGATAAATATGGCTCGCGGCCAAACCGTAAGCGGGTGCATCGTGCGTTAACGGTTTTACACCGAAATCTGCTTCGAAATCCCGGAAAAAAAGGACTGGTTATTCCATTTGATGCCAGCAATCGTTTCATCATTCTTTCTGATCAGCATAAAGGCATTAAAGACGGTTCGGATATTTTTTTTGGGGCCGAGCAAAACTACCTGGCCGCGCTGGATTATTATTTGCAGCAAGATTATTTCTATATTAATTTGGGTGATAGCGAAGAACTTTGGGAAAATGGTTTGGCACCGGTTCGCAAGGAAAATACGCTTTCTTTTGAAGCTGAAAAACGCTTTTTGGAGAAAAAGGCATTTATTAAAATTTTTGGAAACCATGATTTGTACTGGGACAATGATCCGCTGGCAGCCCTCAGCCTGAAAGAAATTTATGGTGAAAGTTTAAAAATTTATGAAGGTTGCATCCTTCAAACTAAAACCGGCAACCGGCAACTGCAAATTTTTATGACGCATGGCCACCAGGGCGATTTGCAAAGCGATGGCAACTGGCTGAGCAAATGGTTTATATCCAACATCTGGGCACCACTGCAAAATTATTTACAAATCAACGTAAATACGCCGGCCAATAATGACCAGCTAAAAACAGTACACAACAGCATGATGGCCGATTGGAGCGCGCGCCAGAAAGACCTTTTGCTGATTACCGGCCACACGCATCAGCCGGTTTTTAAATCGCTTACGCATTTGGAAAGTTTGTACCGGCAACTGAGTGAGGCTTTGGCTTTAAAAGATGAAACTTCGGTACAAAGCCTTCAGGAACAGATTGATCTGCGCAAAATTAAAGGCGACCCGGAGCCGGATTTTACCCATTATCAGCCTTATTATTTTAATAGTGGTTGCTGCTGTTTTGCGGATGGTGATATTACCGGAATTGAGCTAAGTGATGAAAAAATCCGCCTGATTCGCTGGAAATATAATGCTGAAAAAATACCCGAAAGAATGGTGCTGGAAGAAGCTGCGCTGGAAAGTTTAACAGGCTAAAAACGAGCTTAACTACCAATCTGGTACAAAAACCATCAGCATTGTTGCAGTAAGCATACTGTTTTTAGCAATGTTTTTTTATTAAATGTTTTTGGTAGATGCTTCTTTTATCAGGTAAAAACTTGCAAACAATATAGCTGCTGTTTTTCTTTTAAGATTATCAAATTAAACACTCATGGCAACTACAAGCAATAAGTACACGGAAGAAGAAATGCCAACAACGGTAACGGGCGAACCAACCGACCAGCTATCACCAGAAGATGATGATTTGGAGGAGGATGATTTAGCTATGGATGATGCCGGAATTGATGACGATGAGGAACCCTACGAAGGCATCCATCACGGTGATGAGGACGATGAGGATATGGTGGACGATAACATGACCGGAATGCCGGTTGTACCTTCGCCATCTTAATGGTTGGATAAAAGTACTGGCATATTTAAGCAGGTTTTGGAAGAAACGTGCTTTTTTTATGCCCTTAAAATTGCATTAATAAAATGTTATATCTGTGTTAAAAATTTCATTTAGTCCGAAAAAAGGTAGCTTTGCGCTCATTCCATTCAGTATTAAATATTATCATGGTCAAATTTAATAAGTTCACACTTTCTAATGGCTTGAAAGTGTTGGTGCATGAAGATAAAACCACGCCGATGGCCGTCGTTAATGTTTTGTATGATGTAGGTGCGCGTGATGAGAACCCCAAACAAACCGGTTTTGCTCATTTATTCGAGCATCTGATGTTTGGCGGATCAGAAAATATTCCGAGTTATGATGAGCCGCTGCAGCGCGTGGGCGGCGAAAACAATGCCTTTACCAGCAACGATATTACCAATTATTATATCACGCTGCCTGCTGCAAACCTGGAAACGGCTTTTTGGCTGGAAAGCGACCGGATGCTGAACCTGGCTTTTAGCGAAAAAAGTCTGGATGTGCAGCGCAATGTAGTTTCCGAAGAGTTTAAACAACGTTATCTGAACCAGCCGTACGGCGATGTTTCATTGCGGTTGCGCCCTTTGGTTTACAAAAAACATCCCTATCAGTGGGCTACCATTGGCAAGGAACTTTCGCATATAGAAAATGCTAAAATTGAAGATGTAAAGGCTTTCTTTAAAAAACATTATAACCCGCAAAATGCCATTTTGGTTGTGGGTGGCGATGTGGATACGGAGCAGGTAAAAACGCTGGTTGAGAAATGGTTCGGCCCGATTCCGGCAGGCGAAAAATACAACCGCAACCTGCCGCAAGAACCGGAGCAGACGGAAGAACGCCGTGAAACCATCACCGCAAAAGTGCCTTTAAACAGTTTATACATGGCTTTTCAGGCGCCAGGCCGGATGGAAGCTGCGAGTTATCCGGCGGAGTTGTTGGTGGATATTTTATCACGCGGAAATTCTTCCCGCATTTATAAAACGCTGCTGAAAGAGAAGCAATTATTTAGTGAAATTCATGCGCACTTGTCCGGCAGTCTGGATACCGGAATGCTCATCATCGAAGGAAAACCAACTGAAAACATCAGCATAGAACAAGCCGAAGCAGCTGTTTGGGAAGAATTGGACAAGCTGAAAAATGAGCCGTTGCCGGAAGATGAGCTGATGAAAGTGAAAAATAAAACAGAATCTACCATGGTTTTTGCAGAAATGTCTTTGTTGGAAAAAGCCATGAACCTGGCTTATTTTGAACTGATGGGCGATGCAGAGAGCCTGAACCATGAAACCGAAAAATACCTGGCTGTTACTGCTGCAGAAATACAGGAACAGGCGCGGCAGATTTTCCGCAGGGAAAATTTATCAACGCTGGTTTATCTGGCAGAAGAAGTAGCAGAAACGGTCTAATTTTAACTCTATAAAAGAAGCATGTTAAACAGAACTATAGTGCCCGAATTCCGCGGAATCGATGAGTTGGCCTTAATCAGGCCGGAAGAGATTCAGTTAGAAAACGGTTGTAAAATATTTTCTTTCAACTCCGGTGACCAGGAATTGGTTCGGCTGGAATGGATTTTCAATAACCTCAATTTCAATCCTGCAAAACCACTTTCCAACCCTGTGGTCAATACCCTGCTCTCCGAAGGAACAAGCACGCGCACAGCAGCGCAAATTGCTGATGAAATAGATTTTTACGGTGCCTTTTTGCAGGTAGAATATGGTACCGATCATTCCCAGGTAACGCTTTACACGCTAAACAAACACCTGGCAGCCACTTTGCCGGTGGTAAAAGATTTGCTCACGAATGCTACTTTCCCGGAAAAAGAACTGCAAACGTACATCCGCAACCAGCAGCAAAAACTACAGGTAAGCTTGCAGAAAAATGATGTGCTATGCCGCCGTAATTTTAGTAAAGCACTTTATCCAGGTTCAATTTATGGTTTTGCACCCGAGGCAGAAGCTTTTGCCAACATTAAACAAGATGATTTAAAACTGCATTTTCAGCAGCAGTACCAGCCTGCCAATTGCACTTTGGTGGTTTCCGGTAAGGTTGATGAACAGACGCTGAACAGCATTTCGGATACGTTTTCCAACTGGCAAAACCGTATCACTGCAGATTTTATGCGACCGGAAGTGGTAACAGCTCCGGGCGAATTGCTTTTTATCGATAAACCGGAAGCTTTGCAATCGGCCATTCGTTTAGGCTTTTCCACCATCAACCGCACACATCCTGATTTTGCGGGTTTGCAGGTGCTCAATACCGTTTTGGGCGGTTATTTTGGTTCCAGGCTGATGGCCAATATCCGGGAAGACAAAGGCTACACATATGGCATTGGTTCGGCCATTGTTTCCATGAAAAAGACAGGCACATTTTTTATCGCGACTGAAGTTGGCACAGAAGTTTGCCGCCAAGCTTTGCAGGAAATCGAGAAAGAAATTAACCTGCTAAAAACAGTATTGATTCCCGACGAAGAACTTTCGCTGGTGCGCAACTACATGATGGGTTCGTTGCTGGGCAGTTTGGAAAACGTTTTTTCTCATGCCGATAAGTTCAAAAACCTGTATTTTTCGGGTATGGATTACCCTTACTATGATTTTTATACCAAAACCGTTCAGCAGATTACGCCACAGGAATTAAAAGATCTGGCCAATAAATACTTCGATTGGGAAGGATTTACAAAGGTGATCGTCGGTAAATATTAATTCAATTAACCTAATCCTGCAATTGCATTGATGCTATTTTTAGCAGTTATTTTTTGTGATTGCAGGATTTTTTGTGCCTGAAGTTTTACCAAAACCAAGCTCTATTTTAGAAATTTTTATAAAAAATGAGAAATTATTATCTCAAAAATTGTAATATTTTAAATAAGGATTAAATAATGCCCGGCTTATTTGCATTTTATTGTACATTTCAAAAAGCTTATTGCTTTTGATGAAAAAAGGTCAATCAAAACACTTAAAAAGTTCCTTATGAAATATAATATACCTATAACTACTGTTCTTATTGCCATTTCTGGTCTTTCATCTGCCCAAAATCGTCCAAATACTGGCGAAACTCGCACAAATGAAGCCCGACCAGTAGCAAGTATTGCTTCCATTACCCAAAACCTAAAAAAATATGATGGTTTTTACACGTTTTATTACGATGAAAAATTCGGCAAAATTTATCTCGAAATCAACAGTTTTGATAAAGATTTCCTGTATTTCAGTTCGCTGGTAGATGGTGTAGGCAACGGCGGACCGGAACGCGGACAAGCTTCTTCAGTCATTACAAAGTTTATAAAAGTCGGGCCAAAAATTTTCTTAGTTCAGCCTGCTACCAACTATCGCTCTGTAAATGGTAATGCTGATGAAAAAGCAGCAGTAAAAAATGCATTTGCAGAATCCATTATTTTTGGTTTTTCGCCGGTTGCAGTTGAAGGCGGCAAGGTTTTGATCGATCTGACACCATTTATCATTCGCGACAGCCAGAAACTAAGCGACCGGATTGGTAGCACACGCGGCAACCCGGGCGCAGCCATTGCAGCGGCCGGCCGTGCAAATACAGGCGCAGCTGGCGGTGGTTACCGGATGGATGAAACCCGTTCGGCCGTTTACATCGATAATACCAAAAATTTCCCTAAAAATTCTGAGTTCGAAGCCCTGATCACTTTTATCGGCGGCAGCACAACGGCCGGAGGTTTTGGTGGCAGAGGAGGCGTGGCACCTGATCCAAATGCAGTAACCGTGCGAATGCACCAGGCTTTTGTACAATTGCCGGACAATAATTTCCGGCAGCGCAAGTTTGATCCGCGCTCCGGTTTCAATGCTTTTTCTTATTATGATTTTTCTGCACCAATGACTGAACCGCTTATCAAAAGGTTTACGGCAAGGCATCGGCTGGAAAAGAAAAACCCAAATGCGGCCATGAGCGAGGCAGTAGAACCGATTGTATATTATATTGATCGTGGTGCGCCGCCGCTCATCAAAAAGGCTTTGATAGAAGGCGGTTCTTGGTGGAACCAGGCTTTTGAAGCAGCCGGTTATAAAAATGCTTTCCAGGTAAAAGAGCTGCCGGAAGGTGCTGACCCGATGGACATGCGTTACAATGTGGTTAATTGGGTTAACCGTTCGGGCAGTCCGGAGCGTGCGTTTTCCTACGGTTCTTCTTATACCGATCCGCGGACAGGCGAAATTATGAAAGGAGTGGTTACGTTGGGTTCTGATCGGCACCGCCAAGATTATTTAATTGCCGAAGGTTTGCTGCAACCTTACGAAGATGGCAAACCAGTTTCGGGCAAAATGGAACAAATGGCATTAGCCAGAATCCGACAATTATCTGCCCATGAAATTGGCCATACCCTTGGTTTATACCACAATTTTACGTCGAGTACACATGGCCGGGCTTCGGTGATGGATTATCCTTTTCCGCGTTTTTCCATGAAAAAAGATGGTTCCATTGATGTATCTGATGCTTATGCTACGGGAATTGGCAGTTGGGATAAGCGCGCCATCATGTGGGGTTATTCCGATTTTCCGAAAAATAAAAACGAAGATGCTGAGCTGGATAGGATCATGAAGGAAACACTGGCACAAGGTCATATTTTCATTCCGGATATTGGCGGTGGCGTGCATCCATTGTCGCATCAGTGGGATGATGGCGCAAATTCAGTAGATCAGCTGAATAAACTGATGCTTATCCGCAGGCATATTCTGGATAATTTTTCTGAAAAAGCCATTAAACAAAATGCGCCGATGGCTACTTTGGAAGAAGTGCTGGTGCCGATGTATTTGCTGCACCGTTACCAGGTTGAAGCCGTGGCCAATTCTTTAGGTGGTTTATACTTTACTCATGCTTTGAAAAACGATGGCGAAACGGTAACTAAAATAGTAGAACCGGCCGAACAATGGCGTGCTTTTGACGGACTGATGAGCACAATAACGCCAGATGCTTTGGCTTTGCCGGAAAGTTTAATCGCCAAAATTCCGCCACGGCCGGTAGGTTATCCTTCTTCGGTAGAAACTTTTGGCGGCCATACCGGCGTTACTTTTGATCCGATTGGTGCGGCAGAAACGGCTGCAAATGCTACTTTATCTTATTTGATGGATGCCAATCGTGCTGCCCGTTTGATAGAATATAATGCCCGCGACAGCAAGCAGCCCGGTTTAATGGAAGTATTGGATAAACTGATCAATCAAACCTGGAAGGCACCGGTTGCGGCCGGTTATAAAGGCGAACTACAAATTTTGGTGGATAACCTGACTTTAAAATATTTGCTTGGGATGGCTGCAAACAGTCAGGCCGGTGAAAACGTGCGGGGAGAAGCTTTGTTAAAAATCAACGATCTGCAAACCTGGATGAACAGTAATTTGGCAGCTTCCGGCCCGAAACAAAAAGCAGCCTTATATTTTGCTTTATCGCAGATAGAAGATTTCCACAAAAATCCGGATAAATATCAGCCTGCACCATCTTTGGAAATGCCGCCGGGAGCACCAATTGGTATGCCTGATAATGAGTTCGAATTTTAAAGTGGTAAAAGAAGCATTGGTAATTTTACCCTTGCTTCCTTTATTAAACTATCTCATAACTGAATGAATTATGATTTGCTAATTCAAATTTTTTGGGTGTAACAAACGGGAATTTTTATAATAAAAACAGTATGAGCGACGTTTATACTGATATCCAATTTAAATTTCCCGTTGTTCTATTTGATCCTTAAACAAACTTTGCGCAAGGTAAACGCCGTTGCTTATACTGTTTTTATCATACTTTTTTTTACTTCTGCTGCGCCTGGCCCTGTACAGGTACAGCCGTTTGTGCTGCATGCGCAACTTCTGCCGTTTGTGCCCAAAGAATATTACATTGCAGGAGTTATTGATAACCGTAACAATAAAGCTGCTGTAGCCTGGGTTTTTCCTTTAGTAATACCAAAACAAAAACCTGTAATTCAAGCAGTTGATTTAAAAGGAGGCTTCGTTGCCATACAGGATGTGATTTTGCAAAGCTTGCACCGTAATGAAAGTTTACGACCAATTGTGATCCATATAAAAGAATGCAAAATCAGCGAAACTTTGGCTGCATCGGGTAGGATAGAAGGCCAGGTTGCATTGGCCCTGACTTTTGAATTGCAGAATGAAACCGGGAACGTTTATTTAACCGATTATCGTTTGGATACCAAATACAATCGTTTTGATAATCAGATTAATATGATTGCTCCGGTTTTGCAGGAGTCCTTTTTTTCCGCTTTAAAATACTTTAATAACTGGATGAATATGCAGGCCGATCATAATCCAAAATTGGCCAGAGCGGTAAAAGTTTATTTCAAAAATCATCAAGAAAAACCCGAAGGAGATACTATTTATTATTCTACAAACCGGCCGTTAACCTGGACTGATTTTCAGGACAAGCCACAAGGCGGAAAGTATGCAGCAATGGTGTTTCCAAGTTTTGGTTTCGAAGAACAAAGGGAGATCGTAAATGGTGAAATCAGGCTTCATTTGGATATGAAAATTTATGTGCCAAAAAGCGCCTGCTGGGTCAAATATGGTAATCAAAACGATTATAGTTTAAACCATGAACAGCGGCATTTTGATTTGGTAGCCATTGTTGGCAAACACTTCGAGCAAAAAATAAAAGCTGCAAAACTTCCGGTGAACAATTGCGATGGTTTGATTAATGTAGAATATTACGAGTCTTTCAGGGAGATGAACCATTTGCAGAAGCAATACGATGATGAAACGGAGCACGGCATCAACCGAAATAAGCAGGAGGAATGGAATACTTATATCGACAAAGAATTATTAAAGTTAGGCATTGCAAAAGCCGCACTTTAACTGTAGATTTCCAAACCAAACCTAAACATCATGTCTAACAGAAGAAAGTTTTTGCAAAATGCCGGCTCATTGGTATTGGGTCAGGCTTTGTTGTCTAACCGTTTAATGGCCAGTGTTTTGTCTGCAATTCAGCCGGCAAGCGCAATCGGATTGCAATTGTACACCTTATCAAGTATTATCGATGATAATTTGGACGGCACTTTGAAAAAAGTTGCGGCCATTGGCTATAAAGAAATTGAATCTGCTTACAGTAAAAAAGGTGGCTTTTATGGGATGAAAGCACCACAGTTTGCCGCATATCTCAAATCAATGGGTTTGTCCTGGAAATCACATCACGTGTTGGGGGCTTCTTTTAAAGAGATGACAAAAGGCAGGGTAATCAAAGATGCACAAGGAAAACCAGTTGTTTTTCCGCCTTTGCCAAATCTGAAAGATAATATGCAGCAAATTGTGGATGATGCTGCAGCTGGCGGTTTGCCGTATTTGGTTTGTGCAGGCATACCGGTAGAAACTTCGGCAGATTTGAAAGCATCCGTAAAAACGCTGAACAAAACGGCGGAAGCTTGCCATAAAGCAGGGATTACATTTGCTTATCACAACCACGATAGGGAATTTAAGAAAGTTGACGGCATCCTTCCATATCATATTTTACTGACTGAAACGGATCCGCAAAAGTTAAAAATGGAACTCGATTTATGCTGGGTAACAAAAGCGGGTGTTGATCCGGTGATGTTGTTTCAACAGAATCCGGGCCGTTTCCCATTATTGCACGTAAAGGATATTGATAAAAGTTTGGAAAAGCCGCTACCTGTAGGAACAGGTGTAGTTGATTTTAAGCGGATTTTTGCCCACGCGAAACTTGCCGGAGCTAAACATTTTTTTGTAGAACATGATATGCCAACTGATCCGATTGAAAGTATTACAATCAGTTTTAATAATCTTAAAAAGTTATTACAAGCCGAAGCCTGATGATTTTATACTGATAAAAACAGCATCAACGCAGGTAAACCGCATCTTCTTCGCCGTTTTCATCCAACACAACATCTACATGTTCTTTTAAAACGGTAGAAAGCGCCAGCCCAGTAAAATCAGTTGCAATTGGAAAACTTTTGTGATTGCGGTCTACCAAAACCACAGTGCGTATTTTTTTAAGCGGAATATCAATAAAAATACCGAAAGCATAAGCCATCGCTTTACCAGAATTGAGCACATCATCCACCAAAATTACGGCTTTATTGCTGCAATCTTCTACCGGAATACTCAACGAACCATTTAAGTTAGAACTGTATTTATCTAAATCAATACTTAACAAAGTAACTTTAAACGGTGCAATTTCATCCAGAATGGTTTTTAATCTGCTGGCCAATCTAAATCCGCGGGATAACAAACCAGCCAGTACAATTTCGGTTTCATCCAGGTTATCTTCCAAAATCTGGTAAGCAATCCGGTCTATCTTTTGCTGAATCTGACGGCTGTTTAGAACGAGTATTTTTTTTTCAGAGATCATTTTTAGGTCGGTAAAAGAAGCATTGAACTGGATGATTATTTTTTTAAAATTGACAACTAAGCATCAATCTTTGGAATAGGGAAAAAATACAAAGTTGGCACCGTCGGGCACAATTACAAAAACACACATAAACTTGTTTGGGTTTTTGTAAGTTTCGATAAAGCGTTCTTCCAGTTCTTTTTTGATTACTTTCCGTTCGATAAATTCTTCCAAAGTTGAAGCCTGAATGGTCCAATCGGTATTCATTTCGTGGCGGTCAAAAATCACTTCGCCTAATGCAACTTCATGCTGATGGGCGATAAAAATTGGATACTTGGATAAACCTTCCACCATAATTTCAATTGCAATTTCTTTGATGGAATCGCTTAGAAATTTTAAATCAACTTCCAAACTTTCCAGCGGACTTGCCTTTTTCTTTTTTTCTTCTTCGCTGCCTTCCTGCAATAAATCTTCGGGGTTCATTCTATTGTTTTTTAAGTTGTAAAAGAAGTACATTTTCAACATGCTGCGTATGCGGAAACATATCAACCGGCTGAATTTTTGTTACTTCATATTTTTCTTTAAGTATCAGTAAATCACGTGCTTGTGTAGCTACATTACAGCTGACGTATACAATTTTTTCAGCTTCAATTTCCATCAAACGGTTAACTACATCCGGGTGCATCCCGGCGCGTGGCGGATCTGTAATAATCACATCCGGCTTGCCATTTTGCAGGGTAAAAGAAGCATCCAGAACATCTTTCATATCACCGGCAAAAAACTTGGTATTAGTAATTTGGTTGATGTTGGAATTTACTTTTGCATCTGCAATTGCACTTTCTATGTATTCAATTCCAATCACTTGTTTCACTTTTCCGGCGATGAAATTGGCAATTGTTCCGGCACCGGTGTACAAATCGTAAACCAGTTCATCACCTTTAAACCCGGCAAAATCACGCGCCACTTCATACAATCTGGTAGCTTGATGCGAGTTGGTTTGATAAAAAGATTTCGGGCCGATTTGGAAACATACTTTGTTTATGCCGGTAAAATCTGTTCGCATTTCTTCATAAATAAAATTGCGTCCAGCATAAGTAATTACTTCCTGATCAAAAATCGTATCGTTTTTCTTTTGGTTGAGAATGTATAACAATGAAGTAATTTGTGGAAACTTAATCTTCAAAAACCCCATCAAACTTTCAACCTGTTCCGGTTCTGCAAAAGCAAAAACCACGATTACCATTAATTCTCCGGTGGATGAACTGCGGACGATCAGATTGCGCAATGTACCTTCATGATTGCGTAAATTGTAAAAACTGATTTGATTTTGCATGGCAAAATCCCGCACGCTGTTTCGGATATCGTTGGAAGGATCGGCCTGTAAATGGCATTTTTGAATATCCAGGATCCGGTCGAAATACAACGGCACATGGAAACCCAAAGCATCAGTTGCAAAAGTTTCGCTGCTGCTGATTTCACCGTTGGTCAGCCATCGTCTGTCCGAAAAAGTAAATTCCAGTTTATTGCGGTAAAAACGCGTTTCCGGCGAAGGCAAAATGGGCATCAAACTGCTCACATCAACTTTTGCAATGCGTTCCAGCGCATCCGTTACCGCTTTTTGCTTGTAGTGCAGCTGCGCTTCATACGTCATGTGTTGCCATTTGCAACCGCCGCAATCGCCAAAATGCTGGCAAAAAGGTTCGGTCCGCAAATCGGATGCTGTTTTTAGGGCAGTAATTTTGGCTTCGGCGAAGTTTTTTTTCTGGCGGTAAATTTCTACATCGGCCACATCTCCGGGTACGGCTTTTTCCACAAAAACCACCAGCTCACCGGCGCGGCCTACGCCTTTTCCTTCTTCTGCAATATCAAAAATGGCAACGTTTTCTACTAAAGTTTTTGCGCGGGGCGATGCTCTTCTCATGAGCCGCAAATTTAGGGCAATTTTTGTTTATTGGAAATGTGGTTTTTTAGGCCAGTAAAAGAAGTATTATTTATTTCGAAAAAAGCTTTAGCAGTATTTATCATAAAATGCTTGTAATTTTAGACATGAAACAATTGCTTATTTCGGTTTTTTTGATTGCGCTTTGTATAAGTTGTAAAAAGCACATCGACATAGAGAAAACAACGGTAAACAAGGTTTCGTTTACTAATATTTTGATTTTAGGAAACAGCATTACCTATTCTGCGGCTAACCCAAGTATTGGCTGGAATGCGAATTGGGGAATGGCTGCATCGTCTCCGGAAAAAGATTACGTGCATCTTTTAGCAGCTAATTTTAAACAAGGCAACGCCAGCGCAATTGTTAATGCTGCCAATATATCGGGGTTTGAAATGCATTGTGAAACTTACGATTTTGATACTGAATTGAAAACATATCGCGATGGCAAACCGGATTTACTTATTTTGCGGATTGGCGAAAATGTGGATAGCAAGTTTGATTCTGTTGTTTTTGCAAAAAGATATCAGGCATTAATTGCTTACATGAAAACGGGAAACCCAAATTTGAAAATTCTTGCCGCAGGTTCATTTTGGCCAGACCGGGATTATATCAATACCATTCTGAGTAAATATACGCCTTATGTTTCATTGAGTTTTTTGGGGAACAGCATCAGCAATTATGCTTTTGATATGCAAAATGTTACCGATGCAGTTAAAGGCCATCCGGGCGATAAAGGAATGCAAGGGATTGCTGCCACAATATGGGCAAAAGTAGGAGAATTAGATCGTTAATTTGTAGTGTAGTTTTTACCTGATAAAAACAGTACCCTACTTCAAAGCCGCTTTAACCAGATAAGGCAGAATCTCTTTCTGAAAGCTGACAAAATTTTTCCGCACATCCGAATCACTCACCGAGGTAAAAGCAAAACTAAAAACAATGCTTTTGCTGGATTTGATCAGAAAACGCAACCGCGCCGGGAAAGTATCATTAATATGCAGTTCGCTTACGCCAGTGAAAGATTTGTATAGCAGTTCTTCCAGTTCGTTAGACAATTTTTTGAGGAAATCCTGTGCATTGGCAGATTCGCGGATAAAATCCCAGCCGATAAATTCATTACAAACCGTATAAGAAAGCCGGCTGGTTTTCATGATGAGATTAGTCAGATGCTTTTCCTCATCAATATCCGCAGCACTGTTTTGGATCAAATCATCCACACTTTGCCGGATGTAATCCATCAGCAAAACCTGTAAAATGGCTTCCTTGCTGTCAAAGTATTTGTAGATCGTGGCTTTGGCAACTTTAGCGCGCTTGGCAATTTCGTTTACACTGGTTTTATGGTAACCAAACTTGCGGTAAAGCTCGCGTGCGGCCTGTTTGATGCTTTCTATCGTTCTGTCAGATTCCATCAATTGGTAACAAAAATTTGGTTAAGACTGACGTTGACGGAATATGAACGCAAATAGCGGGTTGCAGGAGCCTTCACCGGCGAGCCATCATCTAAAGAGAACTTAGAGCCACTGCATGGATCGGTAGCCGTTAAAGTCGGGCTATCCAAAGTGATGGCACAACGATTTTCGGGCAGATAACTGCTGCAACGGTCATAAGCCACATAACCGGCACTTGGGCTTCGATAAATGATTAATCCGGAGACACCATAGCCGTCAATTGTTACCGCGCCGCCAACTGCCGATAACCGGCTTAAACGCGGATCTGATAATGGCGCACTAAAATTGACTTGCACGTAAGGAATTGCCCCGACATTGGTTTTGCCACAAGACAAAAAAAACAGGCATAAAAGAAGTACCGGTGTGAATTTTTTGATCAACTGATTTCGGTTTGAAACTGTTTAAGAAAGCGTACATCATTTTCAGAAAATAAACGCAAATCGCGGATTTGATATTTCAGGTTGGTAATGCGTTCTATGCCCATGCCAAAAGCAAAACCGGTATATTTTTCAGAATCTATTCCACAATTCTCCAGCACATTCGGATCTACCATTCCGCAACCTAAAATTTCTACCCAGCCGGTGTATTTACACATCTGACAGCCTGCACCATTACAAATACTACATGAAACGTCCATTTCTGCAGAAGGTTCTGTAAAAGGAAAATAGGAGGGACGAAAACGCAATTTCGTTCCTGCGCCATATAGTTCCTGCACAAAATGGTAAAGGGTTTGCTTTAAATCAGCAAAAGAAACATTCTCATCCACATAAAGCCCTTCTACCTGATGAAAAAAGCAGTGCGCACGGGCAGAAATGGCTTCGTTGCGGTAAACACGGCCAGGCATAATGGCACGGAACGGTGGTTTGCCGGCTTCCATCATCCTAACTTGAACAGAAGAAGTGTGCGTGCGCAAAGCAATATCACCTTTAGCCTCGCCAAAATCAGCCGGGCTTTTTTTGCTGATAAAAAAAGTATCCTGCATATCACGGGCCGGGTGTTCTTCCGGAAAGTTTAAGGCGGAAAAATTATGCCAGTCGTCTTCAATTTCCGGCCCTTCGGCAACTACGAAACCCAGACGTTTAAAAATATCGATAATCTCATTCCTAACCAAAGAAAGCGGATGGCGCGAACCCAACTGAAAACCGGTGCCCGGAAGTGTTAAATCTTCTTTTGAAATTGATTTTTCGGGTTCTGTATCCAGCTGTTCTTTTAAAGTTTGGTATTTGGCTTCGGCAAGTTGTTTAAACTCGTTTAGCCCTTTGCCCATGCTGCGTTTTTCTTCGGCAGAAACCGTTTTAAACTGCTCAAAAAGATCTTTAATCAGTCCTTTCGTTCCCAAAAAACGAATGCGAAAAGTTTCCAGTTCAGCAGCATTTGCCGGCAAAAAAGCATTAATCTCGGCAGCATATTGATTGATTTGATCTTGCATAATAATAAACGGAATATTGCGCTTTATTAAAGTGTAAAAATACGCGTTATAAAACGATTTGCAGTTTTTTTAACTTAAATGCTTGCTTTTTTGTGGTTTATGCAGCAAGAGATGAATCAGGTGAAACAATATTAGCGGGCAACATACTATTTTTACCGTATAAATTTTAAGTTGGTTTGATGGAAATAGGTGTAGCCTTGTTAAATTAGGCAGCAATATCAAACTATTTTGGGTTAAATATCTCTTACTATTTTGGGTTTTCAATGCTAAAAATTTTATGCTGTATATGGGTGATGTTGTTTCCGGTGTTTGCTTTTGCGCAACAACAGGAAATTAGTGGCACCATTACAGATCAAACAGGTAAGCGGTTGCCGTTTGCGTCAGTTTTTGCAGAAAATACCACTTTTAGCGCGCTTAGCAATGAGCACGGCGTTTATCATTTGTCGCTAAATCCAGGCAATTACGTCATCTTTTACCGGCTGATTGGGCAAAAACAAGGTTCCCTGAAAATAAATCTGCAAAAAGATACCTTGATAAATATCATGCTTCAGCCTGAAATTTATCAGCTAAAAGAAGCAAAGGTTTTGGGCATCGATCCAGCTTATGCCATAATCCGTAAAGCTATTATGCAGCGCAGGTTTTACAAAAAGCAGGTTGATAACTATTCTTGCAAAGCATATTTAAAGGGTGTGCAAAAACTGGTAAGCGGGCCAAAACGTTATCTTGGCGATAGCGTAATTAAAGTTTTGAGCCTGAATAAATATGGAAGCAGTATTATTTATGAAACGGAAGCCAACTCACAGTTTAATTACGGTGGTCCGAGAAAAGTAAAAGAAGTTTTGCATGCCTCGCGCGCTGCCGGTGATCATCCTTCGTTAAACTTTAACCGTGCGCTGGATGTACAGACCAACTTTTACAACAACCTGCTGCATTGGGATGCGTTAAGTAACCGATCTTTCGTTTCCCCGATTTCTGCCAACGCACTGGGTTTTTACCGATATAAATTTCGGGGTGATTTTACCGAAAACGGGCACCTGATCCATAAAATTGAAGTGTTTGCCAAACGCAAAAGCGACCCTTCGTTTAATGGTTTTATTTATCTGGAAGATAAGACCTGGCGTATCCACAGCATCAACATGAAATTGTTTAAACTGTCTAACATTAGTTTTGTGGATTCTTTGCAGATCACGCAGCAGTTTATCCCAGTTACCAAAGATGTTTGGATGCCATCTTCCGTCCGTTTTAATTACGCAGGAAAAGTGCTGGGCTTTGTTTTCAGTGGTTATTATGAAGGAATTTACGCGGATTATAATATCCACCCAAACTTTCCACCCAAGTTTTTTAACAACCAAGTGATGGAAATCCCGAAGCTGGCGTTTAAAAAAGATAGCGTTTATTGGAACAACAACCGGCCTATTCCGCTCACGCGGCAGGAAGAAATTTATTATTTTAACAAAGATAGTTTGGGCCGAAAACGACAATCGATCAAATATCTGGATTCTGCTAAAAGAATCAATAACCATTTCTTGTTTGTGCCTTGGGTTTTAAACGGCTACAACATCAAAAGCACAGATGGTAAAATTGTGTACAATATTCAATCGCCCAAAGACATCGTTTTTTACAATACTGTAGAACGCTGGGGCATCAATTTTGCACCTCGCTACAAACGCTTCGCTGCTAATGGTAAAACGCTGGACATACGGCCGGTGCTGCGTTATAGTTTTGCCCGAGAACTGCTTAATGCCAACGTGTATGCTTCCTATCGCTATAATCCAACCAAGCAGGCCAGTATTTATGGCAAAATAGGATCAGATTTTCTGGATTTGAACAACTCCGGCACGGTCAGTCTTTTTTTAAATACCCTGAGTACTTTGTTTGCCGAGCATAATTTGTTAAAGCTGTACCAATCCAAATTTGTGCAGGGCGGCTCACAGGGTGAGGTAGAAAACGGTATTTTGCTAAATGGCTTTATGGAATACGCTGATCGACGAAGCCTGACAAACTATTACACCAAAGGTGGTTTGGACAGTACCCAAATTACGCCGCCACCTTTGCATAACGGTTTGCCCGAGCAATCCAACAATCCGCTGGATCCGGGCAGTGATGTGCCGCTTTTTCCACATTACCGCTCACTAACTTTCAGTGGTTCAGCAACTTTTACGTTTAACCAGCAATATACGCAGCGGCCAGATGGTAAATATATCGAGCCATCGCTTTATCCTCGCATTCGGGTAAATTACCGCAAAGGCTTCCCAATTTTGGGCTCAGATATTAATTACGATTTTACTTCGGTAGATATTTTTCAGGACCGGCTGCGAATGGGCATTTACGGTTACTCTTCGTACTTTTTTTCCGGAGGAACTTTTCTCAATCATAAAAGCCTGTATTACCCTGATTATAAGCAGTTTCGTGGTGGGCAGCCTTTCGTTTTTGATTCTTCCCTGGGTAGTTTTCACTACCTCAACTACTACGTTTACAGCACCAACCGCAGTTATCTGGAAGGCCATTACGAACATAATTTTGGTGGGTATTTTTTAAACCGAATGCCGTTTATCCGTAAGTTGCGGCTGGAAGAAATTGTGGGCGGTTCTTTTTTAACACAGCGCATCCGGGATAATTATCACGAGTTTTATTTCGGTATCAAAAAGCTGCTGGTTCGGTTTGATTATGGTTTTGCATTTGACGGGCACAGCAAAATTTATCAAGGTTTTAGATATGTTTACAGTTTGTAAAACATTGACAATTTTATGCCGATAAAAGAAGCATCAGGTTTTAAAAATAGCAACTTTGCGCCGTAAATATTTCTGTTGATTCAAAATATTTTCAACAATAAAATAATAATGAAAAAAACTTTACTGCTGTTTCTTCTTCCGTTTATACTCCTTACCAATGCTTTTTGCCAGCAGTTTTCCATTTCCGGCAAAATTACGGATGAGCAGGGAAATCCCGTTCCGTTCACTTCCATCTACCTGAAAAATACAACAAAAGGCACCTCTGCCAATGATCGTGGTTTGTATGAGTTTCGGGTTAGTCCGGGCACGTACGATGTTATTTATCGCTACGTAGGTTTTAAGGAAAAAGTAGAGCACCTCACTATTGGAGGCAGTAATTTGCAGCAGGATGTGGTTTTGAACAAAGAAATTTACCAGCTAAAAGAAGTATCCATCAGTGGCAGCGGAGAAGATCCGGCTTATGCCATCATCCGCAAAGCTATTGGAAAACGGAAGCAATATCTAAATGAACTGCCAGAGTATTCCTGCGATGTATATATTAAAGGCGTACAGAAATTATTAAGTGCACCGAAAAAGATTTTGGGCCGCGATGTGCAGAAAATTTTACAGCTGGATTCTAACCGGAAAGGTATTATTTACCTTTCAGAATCCGAATCGCACTTTAATTTTGAAGCACCAGGCAAGGTAAAAGAAGTGATGGTTTCATCCAAAACTGCCGGTCGTAACAATGCTTTCAGCTTTAACCGCGCTTCTGGTTTGCAATTAACTTTTTACAAAGATTTAATTGAATTTAGTGGTTTAAGTAACCGTGGTTTTATTTCGCCGATTGCCAGCAATGCTTTGTTTTATTACCGGTACAAATTGTTGGGTAAAGATGTGATCAATGGTCAGACAGTGGATAAAATCCAGGTGATTCCGCGCCGGGAATTTGACCCTGTTTTCCGTGGAAACATTTACATTGTGGATGGCCAATGGCGCATTTACAGTGTGGATTTGCGGCTCACTAAAAGCTCGCAGATTAATTTTGTAGATACTTTGAATCTGAGCCAGCAATACATTCCGGTTACGTCCAAAATCTGGCAGCCAACTTTTGTTCAGTTTAGTTTTAAAGGAAAAGTTTTCGGGTTTAAGTTTGATGGATATTTTATTGGTATCTACAGTAATTACAATGTTGATCCGAAGTTTCCGAAGAGTTTTTTTAATGGAGAAGTGATGAAAATCACCAAAGAAGTGAACAAAAAAGATTCGGTTTACTGGAATACAAACCGGCCGGTGCCGCTTACGGCCGAGGAGAAATACAATTACAAGTTTAAGGATGATACCTCGGGCCGCAAGCAAAGCAAACCTTATCTGGATTCGCTGGAAAAGGCTAATAACCATTTCAAATTTTTCCCCTTCGTAATTGCCGGTTACACTAAAAATGATCGCTACGATCATACATCGCTTAGCTTTCCGGCACTTTACAAGCAAATCCATTACAATACAGTTGAAGGTTTTGCTGTAAATCTGAAAGCCACCTATACCAAAAGTGATGAGTACCGGCGTGCTTTTTCTATCACTCCAAATATTCGTTATGGTTTTGCCAACAAACTTTTAAGCTTAAATGCAGTTGCAAACTACCGCTACGACCCAATTAATCAGGGAACAGTTTTTGGTAAAATTGGTTCCGATGTACTGGATCTGAACAATCTGGGAACCCAAAGTTTATTAATTAATTCGCTCGGAACGTTACTGTACAATCAGAATTATTTAAAACTTTATCGCTCGGAAGCAGCCATGATTGGCACACAGCGCGAAGTGGCCCGCGGCGTTTTACTTACCGGCCAGTTAGAATATGCCAACCATCGGCAGCTGTATAATACAACGATGCTGAATAAGATCAACCAAAATAATGATCTCACCTCCAATAATCCACTTAATCCGGCTGCCGAAACGCAGTTATTTCCGGAGTACCAGTCGCTCACGTTCCGCGGATCGGCATTATTTACTTTTGATCAGCAATACACCACCCGTCCAGACGGCCGCTTTTACGAGCCTTCCAAATATCCGCAGCTACGCCTCAATTACCGTAAAGCTTTTAGTGTTTTAGGCGGGGATGAAAGCTATGATTTTGGTTCAATCAATGTATTCCAGAACCATATACAGTTGGGTTTATACGGCTATTCTTCTTTCCTGATTTCTGGTGGAAAATTCTTCACTAAAAAAGAGATTTACTACCCGGATTATAAGCACTTTCTGGGGAATGAAAGCTTAACTTTTAATCCGCAAATCGGTTCGTTCCACTTTCTGGATTTTTATCCGTACAGCACCAATACCGGCTATCTGGAAGGTCATTATGAACATAATTTTTCTGGCTTTTTACTAAATAAAATTCCGTTTATGCGTCAGTTTAAGTTAGAAGAAATTGCGGGTGCTTCCTATCTAACTCAATCGCCTGCTATTGGCAGTATTACCAAAGCTTACACCAGTTACAGCGAGTTTTATATCGGCTTGAAGCGCTTTATTTTCCGGGTAGATTATGGTATCGCTTACAATACTGAAAAGAAAATTCATCAGGGCTTTAGAATTTATTACGGGTTTTAATTAAATTATCAGTTTTTGAGTTGTTCATTAATGACTGGTAACCAGCAAGTCGTAACTCACAACTTTTTCCTAAATTTGTCCTTCATTTTACGCTGTTTGTACCAGTATCAATGTTGTTATGAAATATCAAACACTTTTATATTACTGCTATTCTCCGATAGAAAATGCAGAAGCTTTTGCTGCTGATCATTTAAATTTTTGTAAAAGCCTGAACCTGGTTGGCCGTGTAATTGTGGCTAATGAAGGTTTGAACGGCACAATTTCGGGTGTAAAAGAAGCATGTGAAACCTACATGCAAACGCTTCATGCTGATCCTCGTTTTGCCAAAACCGATTTTAAAATTGATGACGTTAACGAGCTTTCATTTGTCAAAATGCACGTTCGCTACAAATCAGAAATTGTACATTCCGGTTTGCGCGACCCGAAAATGATCGATCCAAATAAACAAACCGGCATTCACCTGGAACCGCTGGAATTTATGGCGATGAAAGACTTAGATGATGTGGTGGTTTTGGATGTTCGCTCCAATTACGAACACAATTTGGGTAAGTTTAAAAATGCGGTTACTTTCGACATTGAGAATTTTCGAGATTTCCCGGAAATGATCAACCAGTTAGCTTCTTTTAAGGATAAAAAAATCCTGACTTATTGTACCGGCGGCATCAAGTGCGAAAAAGCTTCGGCTTTGTTATTGCATGAGGGTTTTGAAAACGTGTACCAGCTGCACGGCGGCATCATAAAATACGGAAAAGAAGCTGGCGGAAAAGATTTTGACGGCAAATGTTATGTGTTTGATAACCGGTTGTCGGTAGATGTTAATTCCGTCAATCCGGTTATAATTTCCCGTTGTTTAAACTGCGGAAAAGAAACGCCGAAAATGATCAACTGTGCCAACCCAGAGTGCAATGAACATTTTACCCAGTGCGAAGCGTGTGGCCAAGAATTAGATGGCTGTTGCTCGATGGAATGCCAAACCCATCCGCGGAAACGTGTTTACGATGGTACTGGCTATTATGTAAAAGTTCCGCAGCCTGTAAATATTTTAGCAAAAAAGCAAAAAGCAAAGCCGGTTTCTGAGGCTGAAATTAGATCGGAAAATCTGATTTAAAAATCTGGATACTGCTTTTATCGATATAAATTTGTAAACAAATTCAACAAAATAATTTCTGTAAATTTATTTGTTGCGATAAAAGAAGTACCGTTTTTTGATTCGGATCTGATCAAGTTTTAGTCGTTAAAAACCGCATCACCTGATTGCTGCTGCTGGAAATAATCTTCCAGAAAATAAGCTACGCCATGCTCAATATTGGGTTTGGTTACTGCAAAAGCAACCTCTTTTAACGGTGAAACCGCATTGCCAACCGCAACACCAACTCCTGCGTAAGTAAGTAATTCTATGTCATTGTAGCCATCACCAAAAGCCATTGTTTCCTCAGGTTTTACAGAATTAGCAGCAGGAAAAGATTGCATAAGCAGCTGCAAACCTTCGCTTTTATTGGTAAAAGGTGTTACTTCCAGGTAAATATCTTTAGATCTCCAAACGGCCACGTTCAAATTGGCGCGTAGGTTGGCTTCAATCACGTCCAGCAGCTCCGGTTGGCCCATCAGCATAATTTTATGGGCACCTTCGGCGATAAATTCCTGCAATTGCTCCGCAGAAAAATCACAGATCAAGCCGTCAGGCTCCACGCGTGTATTGTTAATTTCCCGTTGTGCAAAAAAATCTATTGCAGAAGCCAGCCAGGTATTGTTTTGGTAAATACTGATGTGGACTTGATGTTGAGTTGCCAAATCCATCATGGTTTTCACATTTTCGGCTGAGATCATGATCGAAGAAATCACTTTCTTCTGATCAAATTCAATTCCAGATGATAAAATCAGCGCACCATTATAGCAAATCAACGGCATTTGGCTGATTTGTAGCGTGTTCTGGATGTGATAAAGCGCTTTTGGCATCCTCGATGAAGCCAGCACAAAGCGAATGCCGGGATCAAGTTGTGCAACGGTTTTAATGGTATGTTGGTCCACCTCGCGTTGCTTGTTTAAAAGTGTGCCGTCTACATCGGTACAAATTAGTTTTATGCTCATGCTGTTTTTATCGGATAAAATTGGCGGTTTGTTTATTTGCTTTCAAACAAAAAAAACTTCCGCAACAAAGCAAAAACAAAACAAGTGTTTTTCAAACTCAAAAATTGCTATAATTGCTTTTATGGGTTTTCTGGAAATTGAAGGTTTGGGCAGCGTGCATTACCACGAATATGGCAGCGGCCAGCACTTGTTGTTTGCTTTTCACGGTTATGGCATGTCGGGCGAGCAGTTTTCAGTGCTCCAACAATCGCTGATGCAGCACTATCGGATCATCGGTTTCGATCATTTTTTTCACGGAGCGTCGGCTTTGTATGAGGTAAATGAAGCAACCGTTTTAGCCGGGATGCAGCCAGCATTTTTGAAAGCATATATCAACACATGGTTTGAAAAATTTGGCCAACAGCGGTTCTCATTACTTGGTTATTCTATCGGTGCCAATATGGTTTTGTATTTAACAGAACAATTTGCAGATCAGGTAGATAATGTTATTTTGATGGCGCCGGATGGTTTGGTTCGGCATAAAGGACTGCACTTTTTGCGTGCTTCTTTTATCGGGCAAAAACTGTTTAGAAAACTAACTTACAGCAGCTGGATGATGGCTCGTGCACTGAAACTGCTAAACTGGGTTGGAATGCTTGACAACAGTTTATACGCCATTGCCAGCCGGGAAATTAATACGCCGCAAAAACGGATCAATGCTTTTTTTACGGTTAATTTCAGCAAAAATATTTATACGGATATAGGGAAAGTTGCTGCATTAATTAACCAGTATCATATTCGTTGCCAATTGTATTTCGGGCAATATGATCAGTTGTTTCCGAAGAAAAACAGTAAAAAGCTGCTGCGCTTATTACAACGGCCGGAAATATATGTTCTTCCTTTGGATCATTGGCTGGTTACGGCCGAACTGGACGATTACATAGCTAAGCAAATGGGATGATTACCAGCAAACGGTATAAATTATTTTATAATGTCTTCCTGCCTTTTATGCGCTGGCGGCTACTGCACAGCTTTCGTGCACTCAAATTATATAATCAAATCAGCATAAAACCAAACCATTCCATACTTCTTTTATGTAACCATTTTAGCTGGTGGGATGGCTTTTTAACTGGTTACCTCGTTCATTTTATTTTCAAAAAAAAAATATTTACCATGATACAGGAAGATCAGTTGCAGCAACAGATATGGCTGCGGCGGCTGGGTTCGTTTTCAATAAACCGTACTTCCCGGGATATGCTTAATTCTATGCAATATGCTGCAAATCAGTTAGATAATTTTGAAAATGCAGTAGTTATTTTTCCGCAGGGTTCACTGCAATCCAATCATTGCAGCGAAATTAAACTGGAACGCGGCATCAGTTATCTCATCAAAAACATCAAAGGCGATTGCCAGATTGTTTATGCTTCGGTTTTAATTGATTATTTTGAAAGCTTTAAACCAACCGCTTATTTTCATTTGATGGACGGCGGTACCAATCATGATTTTAATTTTGAAAAGCTGACCAAACAAATTAATGATTTCCAGCAGATGGCGTTACAAAACCAAATAAACGTGAAGCACTAAAAAAACACTGGTAAAAACAGTATGGTCAGAAATAAAGATAACTGGCTGATTCACAGGTTTTTTTCCTGGTATATCAGCAAACGGGTAAAACAGCATTATCATCAGCTGATGTTTGATCCGATTAAAACTGATCCCCAAAAATCACTTCTTTTAATTGCCAACCATTACAGCTGGTGGGATGGTTTTTTGCTTTTTCACCTCAACAAACTGCTTTTTAAAAAAAAATTTCACATTATGGTTCTGGAAGAAACCATCATTAAACATGGTTTTTTAAAATACGTTGGCTCATTCTCCGTTTCTAAAACATCAAGAAGTATGCTGGAGACTTTAAAATACGCAGGCAATTTATTGAATGATCCGCAAAATCTGGTCGTAATTTTTCCGCAGGGAAAGTTGTATTCTAATTTTGCGGATGATATTAATTTTGAAAAGGGTTTGGAACGATTGATCAACTTTAGTCAGCAAAAATTTAATTATGTTTTTGCTGCTTCTTTTACCGAAGAATTTTCTGAGCCGAAACCAACTGTTTATATTTACCTAAAAAGTTATACTGTAGCAAACTTTGCCAGTCTGGCGGCTGTTCAGTCGGCATACCAAACGCACTACCAGCAATCGAAATCAGTGCAAATTGCAATCGTTAAATAATGGCTATTCTGTTTTGTTTCCTGATCTACTTTTTCCTGATTTTGCGCTTTTGCGTTACGCTCTTCAACTTTATTTCCAACCCGAAAATCACTAAAGTTTCTCATCGGTATCATGATCTGGTTTCTGTGCTGATACCTGCCCGCGACGAAGAAAAAAATATCCTGACACTGCTGCAATCCATTAGAGATCAGGATTATATAAATATTGAAGTGCTCGTGTTGGATGATCATTCCAGCGACGAAACTTTCGCCATCTGTACTGATTTTGCTTCCAGAAATCCGGCATTTAAAATAATCAAAGGTGAAGCCTTGCCCAACGGATGGTTGGGTAAAAACTTTGCCTGCCACCAGTTGGCGCAAAAGGCAAAAGGTAAATATTTATTATTTTTGGATGCTGATGAAGAAGTAGATAATGGACTGATTAACAGTGCTATCTATCGAATGAAAGTTCATCGCCTGTCATTGCTAAGTCTTTTTACTAACCAGGTAATGGTTTCTTTTGGGGAGAAATTAGTGGTTCCCTTAATGCATTTTATGCTCCTTAATTTGCTGCCTTTGCGCCTGATTTATCTTTCTAAAAATCCGGCTTTTGCTGCGGCAAGCGGACAGTTTATGTTTTTTGATGCAGAAAAATATCATCAGTATCAATGGCACGAAAAGGTTAAAAATCAGGTAGTTGAAGATGTGGAAATTATGAAGTGTGTAAAACAGCAAAAGCTGAAAGGCGAGGGTTTGCTGGCCAACGGCCTGATCCGCTGCCGCATGTACAACAATTATCAGGAAGCGATTTATGGTTTCAGCAAAAACTTTCTGGCACCGTTTAATTACAGCATTATCACCTTTTTATTGTACCTTATTTTTTTAATCGGCGGCCCTATTTTAGTTGCGTTAACGTTGCCTTTACAACTATTTTTAATGATGGTTTCGCTGATTGTTCTCAGCCGGATCATGATTTCGTTATCATCCGGACAAAATTCGTTTTACAATGTGCTGCTTCATCCTTTGCAAATGCTCAGTTTAATTGTTGTCGCATATTTATCCGTTAAAAAACACCTCACCAAAACCGTTATCTGGAAAGGAAGAAAAATTTGAA
>JBPBPL010000057.1:0-34302 GCA_050954285.1 Janthinobacterium lividum
TCGCTCTTCAATGTCTTTTTTTGCCTGATCAACTTGGCCGGTCAGGTCGTTTTCTTCTTTTTCAGTTTCAGAAGTAATCGTACCTAATTCTGCTTTTTTCAGTTCGAAATCCTTGCGGCGTTCTTCCAAATCAAGCAAAGCTTTATCATACACCTGTGTTTTAGTAGCAATTTCAAAACCAATTTCTTTAATTTTTTTCTCACTTACCTGCACATCTAATCCCTGGATTTCAATTTCTTTGGAAATAGCATCATACTCACGGTTGTTCTTCACATCCGCAAGCTGTGTTTCATATTTTTTAGTATTAGCTTGTGCTTCTTTTATCAGGTTTTTTCTGGTAACCACGCTGTCTTCCAGATCATCCAAATCGTATTTAATTTTTTGGATCCGGGTCTCTAAACCGGCAACTTCATCTTCCAGATCGCTTACTTCCATCGGAAGTTCGCCTCTTACCTGTCTGATCCTGTCGATTTTGGTGTGGATAGTTTGTAGTTCGTATAAAGCTTTCAGCTTTTGCTCTACTGTTTGTTCCATTAAATAATATATTTGACGGGGTTTGTATTAATTTTTGTTAAACGGATTGCAAAGTTAGGAAATTTTTTCTGTATAATTTCCGCTAATAATTCTTGTGTAAACTGCTCAGTTTCATAATGTCCAATATCGGCAATCACCAGTTTTCCTTCCGCATCAAAAAACTCATGGTACTTAAAATCAGCGGTCACAAAAACATCAGCTCCGGCGCGAATCGCATCTTTCAACAAAAAACTACCTGAACCGCCGCAAACCGCTACTTTCTTCACTTTTTTGCTGGTAAAAACAGTATGCCTAACTACTTCTGCCTGCATTTGTGTTTTTACGTGATGCAAAAATTCCAGTTCTTCCTGCGAAGATTCTAATTCACCGATTAAACCTGCGCCAACTTCCGAAAAGGAATTCGTTATCGGGTACAAATCATAGGCAACTTCTTCGTAAGGATGCGCCATAATTAAATTTGTCAGGAGTTTATTTTCAATATTTTGTGGGTAGATAACTTCAATCTTGATTTCCTGTTCCTGGTGCAGCCGGCCGGTTTCGCCGATAAATGGATTAGCATTTTTATCTGCTTTAAACGTACCCGTTCCGTTACTGTTAAAACTAACTTCGCTGTAATTGCCAATATTTCCGGCTCCGGCAGCAAATAAAGCTTCGCGCACTTTGTCTGCCTGCGCAATTGGCACAAACGTGATCAATTTTTTAAGCAGGTTATTTTTGGGCGATAAAATCCGGCAGTTTTGCAAGCCTAATTTATCCGCTATTTTACGATTAACGCCCGTTTTAACATGATCCAGATTGGTATGAATGGCGTAAATGGCAATGCTGTTTTTAATGGCCTTTTCTACAACGCGCTCTACATAAGTTTTACCGTTAAACTTTTTTAGGCCTTTAAAAACGATCGGATGATGCGAGATAATTAATTGACAATTATTTGCAATCGCCTCATCTACAATTGCTTCGGTGCAATCTAAAGAAATTAAAGCCTGAAAAATTTCCTGATCTGCATAACCTACAATTAACCCGGAATTATCATAATCTTCCTGATAAACCAGTGGAGCCAAGCTTTCCAGGCAAGCTGTAATATTATTCAATTTCATGTGCTGAAATTAAACAACAAATTTTACCCGATAAAAGAAGTATTAGTATTTGGCTAATTATCCACGCGTTTAGAGTCTTTCATTAGTACCAACGAAACCGCCAGCGCAGTAATTACCCCAACCAATAAAGCACCAAAAATTTTACCTGAAAAATCTGTAATCGAGCTTTTGGCTACGTAGGTTATAAACAATATGGCAATAACAATGGCTACAAAGCCGCCAAAAAACAGGATTTTGAAGCCTTCCTGCAAACCTTCAAAAAAAGTAATGTGGCCATTTTTTTCGGCATCACGATAGCGTTTTACCCCAAAAAATAAACCGATAACAGGGATCAGAATTGAAGTTGCTTCATACGGAGAATCTGTACTTAAGGTAGAATGACCAAGCAAATACATAACCCAAATCCAAATTCCGCTTAAAATTCCGATAACAAGTCCAAAAATAACTGCGTTTTTCATGTGATAAAATTTAGGTGATAAAAGAAGTATCGGCAAAATCAGCCTGTTTTATCAAAACAAACAGAAGTTTTTTTGTTTGAAAGATTTAACTTTTACTAAATACTTTTTGCCAGATTTTCTATTTGGTATATTTGCAACAATTTGAATATCCGCGATATATTAGAACGCTACAAGGCTGATAGCCGGGTAGAAAGTTTAGCCCAAATGCTGAATTCGGGAAAAAATCCGCGCATACATTTGCGCGGTCTGGTTGGTTCGAGCGATGCTTTTCTGGCCGTTGCGCTGTATTTTTTACAGCATAAACACCTAATTTTTGTTTTGCCTGATCAGGAAGAAGCTGGTTATTTTCAGGCCGATCTGGAGAATTTGCTGGACAAGGAAATTCTGCATTTCCCGTCGTCCTACCGTAAAGGCTTTGATTTTACACAGCCGGACAGCAGCCATGTTTTGGCGCGTGCCGAGGTTTTAAATGAACTGAACCATGCCTCGGAGTTTGGAAACCTGATCGTAACTTACCCGGAAGCATTGGCAGAAAAGGTAATCGACCGCAATTCACTGGAAAAAAATACACTGGAAATTTCGGTTCAAAACAAGCTCAGCATTGATTTTATTAATGAGTTTTTGATTGAATATGATTTTGACCGGGTTGATTTTGTGTATAGTCCCGGCCAATTTTCTATCCGCGGTGGCATTGTGGATATTTTTTCGTTTTCGCACGATCTGCCTTACCGAATAGAATTTTTTGGCGATTTTATAGAATCCATCCGGACTTTTGAAATCGAAAGTCAGCTTTCGGTAGAACACGTGAAAAGCATTACGATTGTGCCGAATGTGCAATCTAAATTTCTGACAGAAAACAATATTTCCCTGCTGGAATATGTAGATGCCGATACCGCGATTTGGATTAAAGACGTGCAGTTTACGCTGGATATTATCCAGGAAGGCCATAAAAAAGCAACGCAGCTTTGGAAAGCTTTGCCTATAACCGAGAAAAATCAAAATCAGGATTGGATTGATCCAATTTATAGTTTTTGCAATGAAAAAATGATTGCCGATCAATTGCGTGATTTTAGCGTGGTAGAGTTTGGCAAACAGTTTTTTTATCCGGCAGATCAAACCATCAGTTTTGATATCCGGCCGCAACCTTCGTTTAATAAAGATTTTAGTCTGCTCATCCACAACATCAAAAATAATGATGCAGAAAAGATTGAAAACCTGATTTTAACGGATTCTACCAAGCAAATTGAGCGTTTGTATGCTATTTTTGATGATCTGGACAAAACGGCCAAGTTCACGCCAATTCCGGTTTCCATTCGCGAAGGTTTTGTAGATCGTGAACAGAAACTGGCTTGTTATACCGATCATCAGATTTTCGACCGTTACTATAAATACAAGCTTAAAAAAGGCTACCAGAAATCGCAGGCCATCACTTTGAAAGAATTGCGCGAACTAAAACCGGGCGATTATGTAACGCATATCGATCATGGGATTGGGAAATATGCCGGTTTGGAAAAAGTAGAAGTAAGCGGTAAATCGCAGGAAATGATCCGGTTAATTTATGCGGATAATGATTTGCTGTACGTCAACATCAACTCGTTAAACCGTATTTCCAAGTTCAGCGGAAAAGAAGGGACGATGCCTAAAATGAATAAACTGGGCACAGATACCTGGGACCGTCTCAAAAAAACCACAAAAAAAAAAGTTAAGGATATTGCCCGCGACCTGATCAAATTATACGCGGTTAGGAAAGCGCAGGTTGGTAATTCGTTCTCGCCGGATAGTTATCTGCAAAACGAACTCGAAGCTTCTTTTATCTATGAAGATACGCCGGATCAGGAAAAAGCAACAGCTGATCTAAAACGCGATATGGAATCGCCTCATCCCATGGATCGTTTGATTTGTGGTGATGTTGGTTTTGGAAAGACAGAAGTAGCTATTCGTGCTGCTTTTAAAGCGGTTGCAGACAGCAAACAGGTTGCCGTACTCGTACCAACAACTATTTTGGCAGCGCAGCATTTTAAAACGTTCTCCGAGCGTTTAAAAGGTTTTCCTTGCAATATTGATTACGTAAACCGGTTCAAATCGTCCAAGCAAATAAAAGACACCTTGCAGAATGTGGCGGATGGAAAAGTTGATATTCTGATTGGCACACATCGTTTGGTAAGCAAAGATGTAAAGTTTAAAGATCTGGGTTTGATGATCATCGATGAAGAACAGAAATTCGGTGTATCAACTAAAGAAAAACTGAAACAGATGCGGATAAATGTGGATACGTTGACGTTAACGGCCACACCGATTCCGCGTACTTTGCATTTTTCTTTGATGGGCGCACGCGATTTATCAATCATTTCCACGCCTCCGCCAAATCGTCAGCCTGTTGTTACGGAGCTGCATGTTTTTAATGATAAACTGATTAAAGAAGCAGTTGAGTTTGAAGTAAATCGTGGTGGACAAGTTTTTTTCATTCATAATCGCGTGCAGGATTTGGCGCAATTAGGCGGCATGATCCATAAATTAGTGCCTAAAGCTAGTGTTGGTATTGCGCACGGACAGCTGGAAGGCGATGCGTTGGAAGATGTGATGCTGAAATTTGTTAACGGCGAGTTTGATGTTTTGGTGGCCACCACAATTATTGAAGCCGGTTTGGATATCCCGAATGCCAATACAATCATTATCAACCACGCGCACATGTTTGGTTTGAGTGATTTGCACCAGATGCGCGGCCGTGTTGGAAGGAGTAATAAAAAAGCATTTTGCTATTTGCTGAGTCCGCCTTTATCAACCTTAACTTCCGAAGCCAGAAAACGGTTAAGTGCGATTGAAGAATTTTCTGATCTCGGCAGTGGTTTTAACGTTGCCATGCGCGATTTGGATATTCGCGGAAGCGGAAATTTATTAGGCGCAGAACAGAGTGGCTTTATTGCAGAAATCGGCTTTGAGATGTATCATAAAATTCTGGATGAGGCCATTCAGGAGCTGAAAGACGAAGAATTTGCAGGCGTTTTCCAAAATGAAAAACCGCGTCCGTATGTTTCTTTTACACAGATTGATACCGATTTGGAACTGTTGATTCCGGATGAATATGTAACCAGCATTGCCGAACGTTATAATTTATACACGGAGCTTTCCAAGTTAGAAAACGAAACCGAGTTGCAGGCTTTTGCAAAACAGCTGGAAGACCGTTTCGGACCAATTCCTCGCCCTGTCCGCGATATGCTGAACACGGTGCGCTTGCAATGGCTGGGAAAAGCAATCGGGTTTGAAAAAGTATCTCTTAAAAAAAGCATTCTGCGCGGATATTTTATCGCCAACCAGCAATCGCCTTATTTTGAAAGTGGTTCTTTCCACCGGATTTTACAATTTGTGCAGGATAATCCGCGAAGATGCAATCTGAAAGAAGTAAAAAATAGTTTGCGCATCAGTTTTGAAGGCATTAAAACAATTGACGAAGCGGTAGAAGTTTTGCAGGAAATGGCAGGACAGCCGACTGTTGCTTAAAAAGTAGTGGTAAAAGAAGCATCGTGTTTTAAATAACTAATGCTTCTTTTACCACTACTTTTTTGAGATTATCCTATGAAACCACTTGATAAATCTCGTTCAAATTTCTACCTAAACCTTTGTAATCCAGGCCATAACCAACTACAAATTTATTCTCAATCTCGAAAGCAACATACTTTAAATCCAGCTGCTGTTCCACCGCATCAGGTTTGTAAAGCAGCGTAGCAATAGTTATAGAAGCCGGGTTTCGTGCATTCAGTTTATCCACGATAAAACGCATGGTGGTGCCAGTATCTACAATATCTTCAATAATAATTAAGTGCCTGCCCAAAACGTCCATTTTCAGATCATAATCTTCCATAATAATGCGCTGGCTTTCCATACCGCCGTGGTAGGAAGAAACTTTCATAAAAGCGATTTCGCAAGGAATTTCTATCTGTTTAACCAGATCGGCCATAAACAAAAAACAACCGTTTAAAATGCCGATTAAAACTGGCTTTTTATCCGTGAAATCCTGCTTTATTTGCTCACCCAAAACATTGATCCGCTCGGCAATGGTTTCTGCGGAGATCATTATTTTGAACGTTTTATCGGCTACGGTAACAGTTTCAGGATTCATGGCAGATGCTGTTTTTATTGGGTAAAAGTAGTTAATCTACGCTTGTTTCTTCAAATTCTTTCGGCTGATGATTGCTTATATTTGCGGCTGATCATGATGAATTACCAAACGCACCAGCTGCCAAATGGCATCCGGATTTTGTATTATCCCGCAGATTCTTCGATTGCGCATTGCTGCCTGATGATTAATGCTGGTTCGCGCGATGAAGCGGAAGGCAAAGACGGATTGGCGCATTTCATTGAGCATCTACTATTTAAAGCGACAGAAAGGCGAAATACCAACCAGATTTTGAACCGTTTGGAAGTGGTTGGTGCCGATTTAAACGCTTATACCACCAAAGAATATACCTGCATTCATGCTTCGTTTTTAAAGGAATACCTGGAGCGGGCGATGGATTTGATGGAAGATATTTTTTTTCATTCCACCTTTCCGGAAGATGAAATGGAGAAAGAAAAAGGCGTAATTCTGGATGAAATCGCTTCTTATCAGGATCAGCCGGAAGAAGCGATTCAGGATGATTTTGAAGATTTACTATTCAAAAATCATGTTTTGGGCCGAAATATTCTCGGCACAACAACTTCTGTAAATGCGCTGACCAAAAACGATATTGCTTCTTTTATCGCACAAAATTACAATACGCATCAAACCGTTTTTGCGGTAACGGGTAATTATGATTTCAATAAGATCATCCGTTTAGCCGAACGCTATTTTGGGGAATTGCCGGAAAATAATCAATCCAAAAAACGCACCGCTCCAAATGAAGTTTCGGCAGATTTGATCCGGATTGAGAAGTCAATTTCACAAACACATTGTATCATGGGCAGCAAGGCATATGCTTCTTTTGATGATAGAAAACCCATGCTTCTTTTACTGAACAATTTATTGGGCGGCAATGGCATGAGTTCGCGTTTGAACTTGGAAATCCGCGAAAAACACGGTATCGCTTATACTGTGGAATCCAATTATTCGCCGCTGACGGATACCGGTTTGTTCTCCATTTATTTCGGAACCGATGCTGAAAAAGCACCAAAAGCGATCAAATTGATTCATAAAGAATTACAAAAACTGCGAGATAAAAAACTGGGGACTTTGCAGTTGCATCAGGCCAAACAAAAATTTATCGGGCAGATTGCTTTAGCCGAGGAAAACCGTATGGGACTGATATTATCGATGGCCAAAAGCCTGATGGATTTTGGCCGGATTGATACTTTGGAAGAAGTTTTTGACAAAATAAATGCTGTTACAGCAAATGAGTTATTGGAAATCAGTAACGAGATTTTTGATCCTGCCAAAATGCTAACTTTAATTTTTGAGCCGGAAAGTTAGATTTCTTATTTTTGCCGAAATGAAATTACCTATTGTTGCTTATGGTGATCCGGTTTTGAAACGGATTGCAAAAGATATAGAACCAGCTGAATTTCCGGATTTGAAACAACTGATCGCAGATATGTACGAAACCATGTATGCTGCGCGCGGCGTGGGTTTGGCTGCACCGCAAATTGGCCAGTCCATTCGTTTGTTTGTAATTGATGCCACGCCTTTTGAAGATGACGAGCCGGATTTAAAAAACTTTAAAAAAGTGTTTATCAATGCTTATATAGAAGAAGAAACCGGCGAAAAATGGCCATTTAATGAAGGCTGTTTGAGTATTCCGGATATTCGAGAAGATATTTACCGCAACAGTAACATCAGGATTTCTTATTTCGATGAAAACTGGCAGCATCACGAAGAAGCTTTTAAAGGAATGGCGGCTAGGATCATTCAGCATGAATATGATCATACTGATGGCAAATTATTTACTGATCATATCAGCCCGCTGCGCAAAAGAATGATCCAGAAAAAGCTAAATGATATTTCTAAAGGAATTGTAAAAGCAGAATATAAAATGAAGTTTCCGGCAGTCAAAAAAGGGCGTTAATTACTGTCGCTATCGCTTTGTCGACTCTTATCACCACGAATAATCTGCCGGATCAAACTGCCCCAGGCAATTGGGTTCAGTAATGGGTTTGTTGGACCGGAACCCATATGCATCAAATTATCGTGCATGCCTTGTAAATTCATGATCTGATTCGTCTGTCCGTCATGAGGCAGCGTGCGGGCCATGGCGATAACGGAACCTTTATTCAGATTTTTAGCTGCAATCGCCAGATCATCGTCAGCAAATTTAACAGCTAAAAAATCTCTTTTAAATTCATCTGTGCTGGCCCATGGGAAAACGCGTACCTGCGGAAGATTAATAGCTTCTGCTTTTAATTTGATTTTAAGAACATAACTTTTGTTATTGATATGCTCTGGAATGACCAAAGTTTGGGTAATGTAACCTACGGATGACACCCGGATACTATCCTTTTCGTGCACTACAAAAGAAAAATAGCCTTCATAATTAGAAGGAACAATCAGGTTTTTATAAGAAATATTGGTAAGATTGGTATAAGGTACAACCGTATTGCTGTCGATATTTATGATGATTCCGGAAAATTGCACCAACGGCCTTTCTGTTTTCTGCGCAAATGCAGAAAATGAGATGAATAAACCTAAAGCTATCAGCAGCTTTTTCATGATATAATTAACGTAGGATCTTTTAATAATAACAAAAAAACAGGTACAAAAGAAGCAATATTTTTTGGCTTACAGTTCAGGTTAAACTGCTATTTAACAATACTTAACGTAATTTTTTTATTGCAGGTTTTGAGGAAGAACAGCATGAGGATCATCAATCTCCGTTAAGTTTACAGCTTCCACTGATTTGATTTGTGGTACTGCACGCAAAATAGCTTGTTCTATCCCCGCTTTCATAGTCATGATGCTCATCGGGCATGAGCCGCAGGAACCCAGCAGACGTAATTTCAACACGCCATCATCTGTAATTTCTTCTATGGAAACATTGCCGCCATCTGCCTCCAAAAACGGCCGGATGGTATTCAGTGCTTCTTCAACCTGATCTGTCAAATTCATTCTATGCTTCTTTTATCGAGTAAAAATAATTAAATTATCTAACACCAACCATATCTGTAGATTTTGCATTACGGATAGCTACTTGCTGCGCCACACGTTCTGCCATATCAAAAAAAGCTGCGGCCATCGGATTGTTTTCCTGCAGGATAACCGGTACACCCGCATCTCCAGAATCGCTGATAGATTTTACCAGCGGAATTTCTCCTAAAAACGGAATATTCAGTTCTTCAGACAGCTTTCTGCCGCCGCCTTGTCCAAAAATATAATACTTGTTTTCGGGCAGTTCTACTGGCGTAAAGTAGGCCATGTTTTCAATAATTCCCAGCAAGGGCACATTGATCGTTTCCATCATAAACATGCCAATTCCTTTTTTTGCATCGGCCAAAGCTACGTTTTGAGGCGTGGTCACAATAACTGCTCCGGCAACCGGGAAGGTTTGTGTTAAAGTAATATGAATATCGCCTGTTCCGGGAGGAAGATCAACTACCAGATAATCTAATTCGCCCCACTCTGCATCGTTAAAAAGCTGTTTTACTGCTGTGGAAACCATTGGGCCGCGCCACGGAACCGGTTGGTTCGGATCAGTAAAAAAGCCAATCGACAATAATTTAATACCATATTTTTCAATTGGTTCAATTCGTGTTTTGCCATTTACTTCGGATGCCTGCGGCCTTACGCCTTCCAAACCAAACATAATTGGGATGGACGGGCCATAAATATCGGCATCAATCAATCCCACTTTTGCACCTGTTTTTGCCAAGCCAAGAGCCAAGTTTACGGCAACAGTAGATTTGCCTACGCCACCTTTACCAGAAGCCACCGCAATAATATTTTTTACACCCGGAACGCCAACATTTTTAGGAGTAGTTACACGGGAAGTCATGTTGATATGCAAATCTGCTTCTTTGCTCACAAAATGTAAAATAGCATTACGGCAGGCATTTTCGATCATGCTTTTGAGCGGGCAGGCAGGCGTAGTCAGCACCACCGAAAAACTTACGCGGTTACCTTCAATCTGCACATCTTCGATCATATTCAATGTTACCAAATCCTTCTTCAAATCCGGATCTTCTACATAACTCAACGCTTTTAAAACTTCTTCGCGGGTAATACTCATTTATTTTGTTTGATTTTGGTACGATAAAAACAGCATCGTTAGCGTTTTGTTAGAAATATCCTGCCGAAGAACATTGGCAGCGGAAAAGATTTTTTAGTTTTATCCAAAATTTACTGATGCGTCGTTTAAACCGTAAATATCTTAAAATCGGTCTGCTAATATTTGTTTCCCTGCTGATACTTTTGCTAATATCCGGTTTGGTTGCCTATTCTAAACGGCAGTTTTTATTGGAAACAGCCATCAACAAAGCTAAATTAAAAGCCAGGAACACGTATAATTTAGATGTCAAAATAGGTTCGGCGAGCTTCACCGGATTAACCACAGTAAACCTGAAAGATATTACTATTGTACCTTTTGACAGGGATAGTTTGCTGCATATCAGCCATTTCCAGGTAAGTGTAAAAGTGCTGCCCCTGCTGATCGGGAACGTAAAACTCTCCACCATCATTATGGAAGACGGCAAGCTCAATTTAACCAGCCTAAAAGGAGTACGCAACTACGAGTTTCTATTTCAAAAACAAAAAGACAGCACTTCCAAAAAAAGAAGCACCAATCTGGCCGATTTTGCGCACAACCTGATGACGCAATTTTTGTATAAAATTCCGGATGACCTCAACCTGAGCAACTTTGATATTTCTTTCCGGGATGACAGCAACAAGCTTGATCTGAAAATTCCAAAAGCGGTTATTGATCGTGGAAAGCTGTATTCTACCATTTTAGTGAATAAAAACTATGCAACCTGGCATATCGCGGGTAATGTCAATACTTCTAAAAAAAATATATCGCTGCAATTATATGCTGATAATAAAAAAGTGGAATTACCTTTTATCGAGAAAAAATATGGCTTGAAACTAAATTTTGATACCATCGGCACAGAGTTGAAAAAAGAAGAACAAAGCGGTGGTGAAACTCAGATTTTCAGTTCCTGCTTTGTGCGGAACTTGCTGATTAATCACCCTAAAATAGCTTCAAATGATATTATAGTTCCGAGTGCTTCAATTGATGCCAATGTTTTTGTGGGTGACAATTATGTATCGGTGGATAGTTCTTCTGTTATTCATTTAAAGAATATTTCGGCAAATCCATTTATAAAAATCACACTTAGGCCAACCAAAATTTATGAACTGAAGTTGCATACCGATTGGCTGGATGCACAATCGCTGTTTAATTCTTTTCCTGGCGGATTATTTGAATCGCTGGCCGGAATTAAAGTTGGCGGTAAATTAAAGTACGGTTTAAATTTTTATCTGGATACTAAAGATGCTGAAAATGTGCGATTTGACTCGCGTCTGGAAAAAGAAAATTTCAAAATTTTGCAATATGGACAAACTGACCTGACCAAAATAAATCAGGTTTTTGTGTACACGCCTTATGAAAAAGGCAAACCGATGCCTTCACGGATTGTTGGCCCGGCCAATTCAAACTTTACGCCGCTGCAAAACATCTCGCCTAATTTACGCAATGCGGTAATGACGGCCGAAGATCCTTCCTTTTACCGGCACCATGGTTTTGTAGAAGAATCGATCCGGAAATCCATCGCCACAGATTTTAAAGAAAAACAGTTTAAACGTGGCGGCAGCACAATTTCCATGCAGCTGGTGAAAAACGTTTTTTTAAGTCGCCAAAAAACGCTTGCCCGCAAAATTGAGGAAACACTGATCGTCTGGATCATCGAAAATAATGATGTGAGCACCAAAAACCGGATGCTGGAAGTGTATTTCAACATCATCGAATGGGGCAGAAATGTGTATGGCATTGGCGAAGCTTCCCGTTATTATTTTGGCAAGTCTCCTGCAGATTTAACTATTGGCGAAAGTATTTATCTGGCCAGCATCGTACCAAAACCAAAATCAGGCTTGTATTCTTTTTTACCCGATGGTAGTTTGCGCCCTTCTATTCACGGTTATTTTAATTTAATTGGCCGTTTAATGGCGTCCAAAGGTTTAACGCCGCAGGATTCATCTGCTTACGGTTTTTATTCAGTTCGGCTGAGAGAAGCACTGCGTCCTAAAATGGCAATTGTGGATACCGTTGCGGCCGATAGTTTAATGCAGGAAAACAGTGACGAAGGTGTTGGCGTGATTGATCACCCCAACTTTTTTCAGCGTTTGCTTGGCAAAAAAGATTCGGTAGAAAAAGTAATAGAGAAAAAAGTGGATACCGCTGGAAGAACGCCGAAAGAAATCCGGGTAGAAAAACGCGAACTGCGCCGCCGGGAAAAGGAAAAACAAAAAGAGCTAAAGGATAAAGGCTCAGTCTGATTTTATGCCGATAAAAGCAGTATTGCTAATATTGATCAATGCTTCTTTTATCGGCATAAAGTTTTCAAAGTGCAAAAAGTATCTTTGCCACATGCGTTTTGATATTATTACAGTTTTGCCGGGATTACTGGAAAGTCCGTTTGCACACTCTATTTTGCAACGTGCCCAAAAAAAAGGAATTGCTGAAATCAAGGTTCATAATCTGCGCGAGTACACCTCCAACAAACAAAAAAGCGTGGACGATTATCAATACGGCGGCGGCAGCGGTATGGTAATGATGATTGAACCTTTTGCAAAATGTATCCAGCATTTGCAGGAAGAACGCGAATATGATGAAGTAATTTTCATGACGCCAGATGGCGAAACACTTAATCAATCTATTGCAAATCAGCTTTCTGCAAAAAAAAATATTTTAATTTTATGCGGGCATTACAAAGGTATCGATCAGCGCATTCGAGATAATTTTGTAACACGTGAAATTTCAGTTGGTGATTATGTGCTTTCCGGGGGAGAATTGCCGGCTGCGGTTTTGGTTGATGCAGTAGTGCGGCTGATTCCGGGTGTTTTGTCCGATGAAACTTCGGCTTTGTCGGATTCTTTCCAGGATGGTTTGCTGGATGCGCCGTTATATACGCGCCCGGCCGAATGGAACGGGCAAGCAGTGCCGCCAATTTTGCTGAGCGGACATGCCGGAGAAATCGAAAAATGGCGACATGAGCAGGCTTTGGAACGAACAAAGCAACGCCGCCCGGATTTGCTTGAATAAGTTAATTCGATGTAGACAAAACCAGGAATGTGGAAAAATTAAAATCCTCTTTTAAAATAAATTTAAAATTCTTATACTTGCAATCCGATTTTTAGGGCATAAAAATCGTTGTTAAGAGCTTAAAATCATGGATTTAGTAAAATTTGTTGAAGAACAAAACATAGTTAAAAGCACCTTCCCATCTTTCAAAGCTGGTGATACGGTTAGTGTTTACTACAAAATCAGAGAAGGTAACAAAGAGCGTATTCAGCTTTACCAAGGCGTTGTGATCCAGCGTAACAGCACGGGTGCACACGAAACTTTTACGGTACGTAAAGTTTCTAACGGAATTGGTGTAGAGCGTATTTTCCCTGTTAATTCTCCAAATATTGACAAGGTAGAAGTAAATAGCCACGGTAAAGTACGTCGTGCTAAATTGTTCTATCTACGCGAACTGACTGGTAAAGCAGCACGTATCAAATCTAAAAGAGTTTAAATTTATTTTAAAGATATTAGGTTAATAAAAGAAGCCTTTCAGATTTTTCTGAAAGGCTTCTTTTATGGATGAATTTTTTTGTTGAATTTCTCTTTCTGTCATTTCGACCAAAAGAGAAATATTCATTGAACGATGCCATGCCATACTGTTTTTATCGACCTAAAATCAGTATGAAGAAACCTTTCTGATTTTAAGAAGATTTCTCCCTTTGGTCGAAATGACAACGCGTTTAATCCGTTACCAATTCAGCCAGAATCGTTCTTCCACCTTTTACGGTTTCACCAAGATTTACGTTAATTTTTGTTCCCAGCGGCAAAAATACATCTACCCGAGAACCAAATTTGATGAAGCCGAACTGCGCACTTTGCTCTACTTCATCGCCTTCTTTTACGTACCAAACAATGCGGCGCGCTAATGCGCCTGCAATCTGCCTGAACAAAACCGGAATGCCTTGATGCGTTTCTACCACAACCGTTGTCCGTTCGTTTTCTGTGGATGATTTTGGATGCCAGGCAACCAGATATTTTCCGGGATGATATTTAAAATATTTGACAATTCCGGTAATCGGGTTACGGTTAACGTGCACATTTATAGGCGACATAAAGATAGAAACCTGGATGCGTTTATCCTTCAAATACTCGGTTTCCTGAGCTTCTTCAATTACCACCACTTTTCCATCTGCCGGACAAACAACCATTTTTTCATCCGTGGTAACTGTAATTTTAGGATTTCGGAAAAATTGCAGTACAATCAGAAAAAATATACCTGAAAAAATATAGGTAAACAGGCGGAGCATACTGTTGTCGGGGAAGTAAAAATGAACGAGCGCGTTCAGCACAAAAAGAAACAATATGGTTAAGGCAAGCGACGAAAAACCTTCTTTGTGGATAGTCATGCGGTAAATAAACGTTTAGGTTACAAAGGTGAAAATAAGTATAGATAAATAAAAACGAGCGGTGCGGCAAGCAAAAGGCCATCGAAACGGTCAAGCAAGCCGCCGTGTCCAGGCAAAATGGAGCCAGAATCTTTTACGTTGATGCTTCTTTTAAGCATGGATTCTACAAGATCGCTCATAGTACCGAAGATGGAAATAATTAAAGCGACAATAATCCAATGAGGAGTTGAGATTTCGTGAAAATAATGACTGATTAACCAGGAAATTAATATAGTTGCTATAATTCCGCCGATCAATCCTTCCCAGGTTTTTTTTGGTGAATGCCGTTCAAAAAGTTTGTTTTTACCGAATTGCTTTCCGGTTAAATAGGCGCAGGTATCGTTCGTCCAAAGCAGTAAAATGAAGCCGAGCGGCAAATGATAATCGAAGTTTTTTTGTAGAAAAGCCATCGCCATAAAAAAAACGAAAGGCATTAAAGTATAAAGAAAACCTAAAAAAGTAAAGGCAATTTGAGGGAAGGGTTTATCGGTTTTGCGGTATAATTCTGCAAAAAAAATCAGAACGCTAAACGGAATCAGCAATGCTGAAAAATACCTGCTAAAAGAAGCATTGAGCCAAAAGGATGCTGCGGCAAAACAAATAATCAAGCCTAAAATTAAACCATTAATTTGCTGCGGTAGGATGCCGGTGGTTTTGATCAAGCCATAAAATTCAAATAAACAAAGCAGGCCAAGCAATGAAAAGAATCCGAGGAAAACGTATGGGCCGAAGAAGAAGGCGGCCAGCATCACAGCAACGAAAAAGAAACCAGTTATAGCGCGGGTTTTCATGGTTGAATATCGTTCAAAACCAGGATTTCGATGGCGTGGCTGAAAGCGGATTGATGGATGTAAACTTCCACCTGCCCGAAAGTGTTGTGCGCCGAATCACGCTTGTTCATCAAAACAGCTTCGATTTCGTGCTGCGTGAGTAGTTGTTTAACCATTTCTGATTGAAAAAAATTGGCGGACGTAAAAATTTTAACCCAGTCTGATTCCATTATGCTGCCAGCATTTCGCGTTTTGATTCGGACAATTTTTTATAGGTTAAAAACAGTATCAGCGTAAGTATGACACTGAAAATATAGCTTTTCCAGTCGAACATTTGCTGCTCATCTGGATTAACTTTTATCATTTTATTCTGATATAAATAACTGATAACCAAAGCGGTGCCATTGTTTAAAAAATGACCTAAAACGCCTGGCCAGATGCTGCCGCTCCATGCTGCAAAATAACCGAAGAATATACCCAGCAGCATTCTCGGCAGAAAACCAAAAAATTGAAAATGGATGGCACTGAAAAGTGCTGCAGAAAGCCACACGCCCCAATGGATGCTTTTTGTCCAGCCGGTAAAAATCTGCTGAAAACAGCCGCGGAAAATAAATTCTTCCGAAACGGCTGGCAAAATGGCAATCATCAGCAAATTGATGATAAAACTAAGCGGCGTTTTCATTTTTAGTAAGATATCTGTCTGCTGGCCTGCCGTATCTTCCATGTTGCGCATCCATCGTTCCACGCCTTTTAAAAATGGCGGAAAAACCATTTTCTGGTTGAATGTGATGAGCATTTCCATCAGTGGCGAAGAGATCAGCATGATAAAAAACACCACTAAAAGAAGTATAAGCGGAAAACGCCAGTTCGCTTTTAAATAGGGAACAGGCTGGCGGACAAGCACTTTTGCAAAAAAAATAGCCGGAAGCAAAAATCCAAAAACAGAAGAACCCATCTGCATGATTTTTAGACTGTTGAGTGCGCTGGCAGACATGTTATCGCTCATGTTCAGCATCGAACTAAAACCGGATGGGCCGTAAATCATCACGATAAATACGCCGCAAATCAATCCGCCTAAAACTAAACCTGCCACAGCAAGCAGGATCATCATTAAAAACTGTGTAATGTATGACATTGGGTAGTACGGCTTTTCGATCATCTGCTGATAAATTACGTAAATTTGCAGGCCTTAAAGATAAACATGTCTGTTCAAATAGGAAATATTGATCTGGGAGAATTCCCGCTTTTACTGGCACCGATGGAAGATGTGAGCGATCCGCCGTTTCGTTTTGTGTGCAAACAAAATGGTGCGGATATGATGTACACGGAGTTTATTTCTTCGGAAGGACTGATTCGTGATGCCGCAAAAAGCCTTCAGAAACTGGATATTTTTGAATATGAAAGGCCGATTGGCATCCAGATTTTTGGTAGCAGCATAGAATCGATGCGGGAAGCTACGCAGATTGCAACGAAAGCAAACCCGGATCTAATCGACATTAATTATGGCTGTCCGGTAAAAAATGTAGCTTGCAGAGGTGCCGGTGCCAGCTTGTTGCAGGATATTGATAAAATGGTAGCCATGACGAAGGCTGTTGTGGAAGCCACACATTTGCCGGTTACTGTAAAAACACGTTTGGGCTGGGACGACAATACTAAAAATGTTTATACCGTTGCTGAGCGCTTGCAGGAAGTGGGCATCAAGGCATTAACGATCCATGGCCGCACGCGTTCGCAGATGTATAAAGGCGTGGCCGACTGGCGATTGATTAGCGAAGTGAAGAAAAACCCAAACATCGAAATTCCGATTTTTGGAAATGGCGATATTGATTCGCCGGAAAAAGCATTGGCTTGGAAACAGGAATTTCAGGTGGATGGCATGATGATTGGCCGCGCTTCTATTGGTAATCCATGGATTTTCCGGGAGATTAAATATTTTTTAAAAACCGGTAACTTTCTGGCTAAACCAACGATAGAAGAGCGGGTAGAAGTTTGCAAAACGCATCTGCAAAAATCCATCGCCTGGAAAGGACCGAAAACCGGGATTTTTGAAATGCGCAGGCATTATGCCAACTATTTTAAAGGCATTGAAAATTTTAAAGAAACGCGGATGAAGCTGGTTGCTTCCGAAAACATAGGCGAAATTTATGACATTTTGGAAGGAATTAAGACGGAACATGCCTATGTTATGGCGTGATTGTTGACTAAACGTTATTAATATTATCTGATCAAAAAAATTATGGTGAACACAATTACAGAAGGTGTAAAAGTATCCGTAGAAACTTTATATCAGCAAGAATACTCCAACCCGGCAAACGAACATTTTATGTTTGCTTATAAAATAATTATCGAAAACATGACGGATTATGCCGTGCAATTAATGCGTCGGCGTTGGGATATTTTCGATTCTAACGGAACCAAGCGTGAAGTGGAAGGCGAGGGCGTGGTAGGTTTGCAACCGGTAATCGAACCGGGAGATTTTCATGAATATGTTTCAGGTTGCAATTTGAAAACCGAAATGGGCAGCATGAAAGGCGAATACCAGATGGTTCGTTTGCTGGATAACCGCACGTTTGATGTTAAAATTCCGGAGTTTCAATTGGTTGCTCCTTATAAATTGAACTGATACTTCTTTTATGCCGATAAAAACAGTAAGGCCGCGATTTTTGATCGCGGCCTTACTGTTTAAAAACTTTTAAAGTCCATTCAAAAACTGACATTTGGTCAGTTTTTTTAGTTTATAACAGTTCCAACAAAGTTTCCAAGTGCATTCCTCTCGAACCTTTTACTAAAATTGTTGCATTGGTTATTGGTGCTGTTTTTAATGCCATAAAAGCAGCATCAGTCGTTTCAAAAAAAGTATCGGTAAAAGAGGCACGGTGCTGATAAAAGGCTTTTCCTATAAAAATCCTTTGATCGACAGCAATCTCGTTTGCTTTTTTAATAATCAGTTCGTGCTCTGCGGAGGAATGAGTTCCTAATTCAAACATATCGCCCAAAATCAACACTTTTTTATCGGCAGCAATGGCTTCCATGTTTTTGATCGCCACTTCCAGACTGCTCGGGTTGGCGTTGTAATAATCGCAAATCAAGGTATTGGTTTTGGTTTGAACGATTTGCGAACGGTTATTTGATGGCAGATAACCAGCAATTCCGGCATTAATTTCCTCAGCAGCCAAACCCAAAAAAGTACCGATAGAAACAGCTGCCAGCAAATTATCCAGATTGTAACTGCCGGTTAGGTTGGTTTGCAATTCGTTTTTTTGGGTGGATTGATTTTCTCCATTCAGCCACCACTGTATTTTTAGTAACGGCACATTTCCAAGGATTTCTCCGGAAACCAGACAATGCGCTTCTTTGCCGTAATAAACCATTTTTTGAAAATGCCGGTGGAAAGCCATTTCCTCCAAAACCAAATCATCGTGGTTTACAAAAACAGTTCCTTCGTGATGTTCCAGCCAGTCAAAAAGTTCGCCTTTTCCGGCACGCACGCCTTCCGGGCCGCCGAAACCTTCCAGATGTGCGCGGCCAATATTGGTGATTAAACCGTGCGTAGGCTGCGCTAATCCACATAAAAACGCAATTTCCTGCTGATGGTTGGCACCCATTTCAATGATCGCTATTTCAGTTTCTGCGGAGATAGCAAGCAGCGTCAGCGGCACACCAATGTGATTATTAAGGTTGCCTTTGGTAGCGTAAGTTTTAAATTTTTGGCTTAAAACAGCATTAATCAATTCTTTAGTCGTTGTTTTTCCGTTGGAACCGGTCAAACCAATCACCGGAATATTTAATTGTTTCCGGTGATGCCGCGCCAAATCCTGCAAAGCCGTTAGCACATCATCCACCAAAATAAAACGGTCGCTTACACAATAAGCAGCTTCATCAATTACGGCAAAAGCTGCTCCCATTTCCAAAGCTTTTGATGCAAAAGTATTGGCGTTGAAATTTTCGCCTTTTAAAGCGAAAAATAGGCTGTTGGGAATGATATTGCGCGTATCGGTACAAACCTGCGGATGCTGGAGGAAGATTTGGTAAAGCTGTTCGGTAATCATATTGCTTTTTTACAATTTTAAGAAATTCTGGTTTGAATCGGAAAGAGGAAGTAGTTGAGATGCTGTTTTTAGCAATATAAAACCATACTGCTAAAGGTCAAAATTGTGCTATTTTAGCTTCCGGGCCGTAAACTTTTTATGTCTGTGCAGCAAATTATATTAAATACGGCGATTCTCTAAATTAAACCACAATTTTTCTACCTTCCCGTATGTATTTCCGAACATTTATTTTAGCCGGGTTTTTTGTTTCAACCATTCTTTTTACTCTCAATTCTTTCACGGTAAAAACAGCATCGCCGGCTGATGATGAGGAAGGCAAAGCACTCTTTATCAGGCATTGTACAGTTTGCCACATGGCTGCTGATCCGGCTGGATTGACCAAAGAAATCTGGAAAAATCATGTGTTGCCTGTGATGGCTGCCCGCATGGGTTTAATTTATCCGGGTTATGATCCACTGCGTGGTTTATCTGATGAAGAAAAAGCAATTGTAAACAAAGCTCATATCATCCCGGATCAATCAGTTATCAGCAATGAAAACTGGACGAAACTGGTTAATTTCATTTTGAAAAATGCGCCGGACAGCGTACTGCTGGACGAAAAACGGCTTACCAGAAACGCGCCGTTGAAACAGTTTGTGCGGGAAGATATTCAGGTTGACCGGACATCGCCATCTTTAATCACCAGCCTGAAGTACAATACCGAAACCAAAACTTTGTGGATCGGTAATTTTTACAACAAAGTATTTACCTGGAAATATGATACAGGCGTAACCAGCACCATCGAAACGGCAAGTCCGGCGGTTGATTTTAACTTTGAAAAAGACCGTACTTACTTTACCGAAATCGGGAAATTATATCCAACGGAACTGAGCACCGGTTCTTATGCCGCTTTTGAAAATAACCAGGTTCAGCCCATACTTACCGCTTTGCATCGGCCGGTTCATGCGGAAATACAGGATTTAAACCATGACGGAATTCCTGAAATTGTGGTTTGCAATTTTGGTAATAAAACAGGTTCATTATCCCTTTATAAAAAAAGCAAGTCGGGGAAATATACGGAGCAAATTTTGCTGCCACTCGCCGGTGCCATCAAATGTTATATAAAAGATATGAATGGCGATGGCAAAGATGATATTGTGGCTATGTTTTCGCAAGGAGATGAAAGCGTTTACATTTTTTATCAGCAGGATAACCTGAAATTTAAGGCCAAAAGAGTGCTGCGTTTCCCGCCGGATTATGGCACAACGGACATGGTTTTGGTAGATTATAACCACGATGGGCGCACTGATATTGTAACCGTACATGGCGATAATGCTGATTATTCCAACATTTTGAAAGCATTTCATGGCATCCGGCTCAATATCAATCAGGGAAATGCTGTTTTTACCGAACAATTTTTCTACCCGATTTATGGCGTAACCAAAGTTTTGGCCGAAGATTTTGACCAGGATGGCGATATAGATTTTGCTGCTACAGCTTTTTTCCCGGAGTTTGGCATGCTGGTGGATGAGTCTTTTGTGTATCTGGAAAATATCAATCAAAGTAAATTTGCCTTCAAATCATACATTCAAAAAAGCAAAGTACCGATCAAAACGCTGGCATTGGAAAAAGCGGATGTGGATGGCGACGGCGATATGGATATCATCACCGGAAACTTTGCCCAAAGCCCCGGCCCGGCACCGGAAGCTTTGGATCATGAATGGAAAACTGCCAAATACGGCTTGTCTATTTTCGTAAATCAATTGCATCAGCCTAAAAAATAAGATGTTAATCAGTATTTTGAATAGTGTTTTCTGCATTGCTTTTTTAAGTTTTGCTTACGTTAACCTCAACGATGACGACGCCTGGTTATGGGTCAGCATTTATTTGGCGGTAACTATTTGCTGCGGTTTGGCGGTTTTCAAAAAGTATTATCCACACGTTTATTTGGTACTGATCGCTGGCTACTTATTTTATGCAACAATTTTATTCTTTATAAAGGATGGCGTTTGGGATTGGATTTCCATCTACAAAAGGCCAAGTATTGTAGAAGAAATGCAGGCCACCAAGCCGTATATTGAACGGACACGCGAGTTTTTTGGCTTGCTGATCATCACTTCGGCTTTGCTAATTGATTATTTTGCGGCCGGTAAATAATATTAGTTTCATCAGAAAAATATTTTTATAGTAAAGCGAATCAACGTGTAACAAACGCATACTTCTTTTATCCTATAAAAATATACGTCTCAACAAAATACCTATTTAAGCAGTTATCTCTTAAATTTGAGAATTGTTAAGTCTTAATTTTTATAAAAAAATAATTAGCATATGGCCATAAATTTGCAAAAAGGACAAAGGGAAAATATTAACGCGCCAAAATTTACCATTGGTTTGGGTTGGGATACCAATACTTCTTCTACCGGAACGGAATTTGATTTGGATGCTTCTATTTTCATCCTCGGAGATAATAAAAAACTACTTTCAGACGGACATTTCGTATTTTACAACAACCTGCTGTCTCCGGATGGCGGCGTGGAGCACACGGGCGATAACCTGACCGGTGCCGGCGATGGCGACGATGAGCAGGTTAAAATAGATCTGGCTCTGGTTGATCCGCGGGCAACAGAACTGACGGTTGTGGTTACGATTCATGAAGCGGCAAGCCGCAGGCAGAATTTCGGCCAGGTGCGCAATTCTTTTGTGCGTATTTTTGATACGGCAACCGATACAGAATTGCTGAAATATGAACTGGAAGAAGACTTCTCCATTGAAACAGCTGTAGAATTTGGTCGCATTTACAAACGCGATGGTAAATGGAAATTTGAAGCCGTTGGCGTGGGCATGAAGGGCGGTTTGCAGGATTATTTAAACAAATACAATTAAGTTATGGCAATCAATCTTCAAAAAGGGCAACGCATCAATCTGGAAAAAGCCAATGGTAGCAAGCTGCAAAATATTTGTGTAGGCATTAACTGGGGCGCCATCGAGAAAAAAGGTTTCTTCGGATTTGGTACGACAAAAGAAGCAGTGGATCTGGATGCCAGTTGCGCTTTGTTTGACGCAGACAAAAAATTGCAGGAAACAATTTATTTTGGTAATCTGAAATCAAAAAACGGTTCGGTAAAACACAGCGGTGATGATTTGACAGGCGATATTGATGGCGATGATGGCTTGGATAATGAAGTGATTACGCTTGATTTTTCATTGCTAAACAGCAATATCGAGCACGTGGCTTTTGTGCTGAACAGTTTCCGCGGACATGATTTCGGTAAGATTCCATTCGCTTCGATTCGTATTTATGAAGGCACGCCAAAAATGGTGAAAGAAGTTTTTGCTACCTATGATATTGCGCACAATTCTGGTTTTTCGGGTTATGTTTCTATGGTGATGGGGATTTTTTACAAGCGCAATGGAGAGTGGAAATTCAATGCCATCGGCGAGCCAACTAATGATAAGAAGCTGCCGGAAACCATCACAACTGTAATCAACCAGTTTTTGTAGCACCAATTTTATACCGATAAAAGAAGCATCGGCATAAATCCAATTCATTTCAACCCAAAACCTGTAATTTATGGAAACTACTCCGGACAGTAATCACACACTTCCTTCGGTAAAAATGGACAAAGATGGTAACATAAATTTGTCTGCGATGACACCACAAGATGAGCAGAAACTGGGCGAAATCAGCAAAGCCATCGATCCGAAAGATGTCAATTCTATCCTGAATTATGGCGTGGAAGTGCAAAACTCGATGGAAAAATACAGCAATGCGTTTTTAACTTCGGTGCGTACTTATAATTCGGGCGAAGTGGGCGGTTTGATTACGGATCTGCTTTCGGAATTGAATTATATTGATGTGGATGAACTGGATCAAAGCTCGTTCAAGCAAATTCTTTCCAAAATTCCGTTCCTGAAAAAGATGGTGGTGGATACGCAAAAGCTTTTCCAGAAATACGATACCGTGGTGAACAATATTGATAAGATCACCAATAAAATCAAAATCGGCCGCGTAAACTCGATCAAAGACAATAGCTCGTTGCAAACGATGTTCGATAGCAATGTTTCCTACATCAAGCAGATGGAAGAACTGATCATTTCTGGTCAGCTAAAATTTAACGAATTAAGCGAAAAGCTGACACAAATGGATGCAAATCCTGCTGATTATCAGGATTACGAAATTGCTGATCTGCGTGATTTTGTAAACCGTTTGGATAAACGTTTGGCTGATTTGAAAGTGGTTCGTTTCATCATGATGCAATCACTGGCGCAAATCCGTGTGGTACAAAACAATAACACTTCTATTGCCGAAAAAGCGCAATCTATTATCTCGACCACGATTCCGGTCTGGAAAAACCAGCTGACTATCGCCGTAGCTTTGAACCGGCAAAACCAGCATGTGGAAGTGCAGAAAAAGATTTCGGATACCACAAATGCCATCCTGCAAAAAAATGCTGAATTGTTGAAGCAAAACAGCATAGATGTGGCACGCGAAAATGAGAAAACAGTGGTTTCTATTGATACTTTGAAACGCACTACGCAATCGCTGATTGAAACGCTGAACGAGGTAAAAAGAATACACGATGAAGGCACGCAAAACCGCAAAGCACTAAATACAGAGTTGCAAAGTTTGGAAACTGAACTCAAAAAAAATGTAACCAGTATTAAGTAGATTTGTATGAATGGACGCGCATTTGTTAAAGATTTTTCAGGATTCCAATAGGATTATCAGCAAATTACAGTTGCTCGCTACTTTTTTTCAGGAAGAAATTATTTATAAAATTTATCTGCGCAGCCAGGTAATCCATCAAATGTTCGAGCAGAATCCGGAACTGGATGCCAATAACCTGGAACTTTTTCATCTGCAATACACAGCAAGCTTGATCGAATTGCTGAAAAAAATAAAAAAAAATAATGAGCAGAATGTAAGTCTGCTTTTTGATGAAATCCAATTAAATAAAGAACTGGAATACAGACTTTCAAGCTCTTTTTACCAGGAGAAAAACTATCATCAGGATCAACAGAAACAGGCGTTAAAAATCAATATTTCGCTGCGGCGGCTGTACCAGTTGTTGTCAGACAATCTGGATGAATACCCATTCTCCAAAAACATCAACAGCTTTAGTGCGAGGTTTTCTGCGGAATTTTATGATGAAGTTTCTGCAGAATTATTGCAGGATCTGGTACAATACGATCCGGCTAAAGTTTATATCAATGCACATGCTGTAATCGAAAAAAAACTGTTGGGTTTGCTGTGTAAATATGATTTTAAATCAGCGTTTTTCTGCGGATTGAAAGCCGGAAACACGATTTTAGAAGTTTACAGATTTGTAGAAACAGACCGTTATTTTCTATTTTATCCCGCCAGAAACCTGTTTTTATTCTGTGATTTTACGAAGATCGAGAACCTTCGTCAAACCAATCAAATTTCTCAAAAGGAAAAAATGATTCTCGAATTAAAAGCTAAAAACGATCAGCTGCAGAGTAGTATTGGTGTGGCAAAAGTGTATCTTCCGCAGGAAATTAAAATGTTGCTGGCAGAAAATTACCGGAAATTGACTGACATCAGTTTTATGCAAAACATCAGCAATATCGATGCGCAGGCAAATATTTTGAAAGCAATGCTGAATACGGACATGATTTAGCAATTCCGATCATAGCAAAAAAACACTCATAAAAGAAGCATTACAAAAAATATAAAATGGACATTTTACATCGTTTACTGGGCGAAGACATACAGGCAGGTTTGCTGATTATTTTAAATTTGATTGTAATTGAAAGCCTGCTTTCTGTGGATAATGCAGCAGTTTTGGCTACGATGGTGATTGATTTGCCTAAAGAACAACGCAGTAAAGCGTTGCGTTACGGCATATTGGGTGCTTACGTTTTCCGTGGAATTTGTTTGTTTTTGGCGGCGTGGCTAGTAAAAATCTGGTGGTTAAAACCTTTAGGCGGTTTATATCTGTTATACCTTGCGTTTGATTATTTTAAAGGAAAATCCGGTGATTCGGAAGAAGAATCCGTTAATAAAAGCGAAAACTGGATTTATCGTTCTACCGTTGGGCTGGTTGGTACATTATGGGCAACTGTAGTTTTGGTGGAAGTAATGGATTTGGCGTTTTCCATCGATAATGTTTTTGCAGCCGTTGCTTTTACGGATCACGTTTTCCTGATTTATACCGGTGTTTTCATTGGTATTTTAGCGATGCGGTTTGTGGCTCAGGCATTTGTCAAACTGATGGAAAAGTTTACATTTTTAGAAACGGTTGCTTTTGTAGTAATTGGTGTGCTAGGAATCAAGCTTACTGCTTCATTATACACCCATTTTTATCCGGGAACACCGTTTTCGGAAATATTGGAAGGGAAAAAAACCGATCTTTTTGTATCGCTTTTTACAATTGCCGTTTTTTTGGTTCCGGTAATTACTTCCTTGCTGTTCAATTTTCCGAAGCAACATGCTATCGAACCGGAAATTGCGAAAGATGCAGAAGATGTGTTGGATAAAAGCTGATTGCACTTAACGATTTTTAGGTGCTAAAAGAAGCATCAGTTTTTCCAGCGCAAACTTTTAATCATTACATCAATATCTTGTTTCACAAAATCCAGCACTGGTTTGATCGAATCCTGGCGTGGTAGTTCGTTGAAATACAAAGCACCACGAAGGTAATTTTTAGTGCTATCCGTCAGATAAAACTGTACCGGCGAGGCTGCATTTCCATCAATCCGGTAATAAATCCCATACATTTTACGATTAGGGTAAGCAATTGTTGCTTCATCAATGCCGGTTGCTTTTACGGTATGTTTGAAGGCAAAAGTGTGGGCATCTTCAATCAATTCGTTAAATTCTTTTTTAGAAGTTATGGGCATATAACTTAAGTGCAACGTGCCTTTAAAAGAAGGAAATTCGAGGTTGAACCAGCAAGGCTGAGCATTTTTATTTTTATCCGGTTCAATATTAGCGTAAACTGGATAAGTAAATGTAAAAGGGCAATTGCCGGAATAAGTTCGGTATTTTTTTACCGGAAAAATTAACCGAAAAAAACCGCGTGGTTTTGGAGAAAAATCGTGATTGTTGGTACAGGAAAAAAACAAGATTGATCCTGTTGCAAGCAGGATCAGTCGGTATGTTTTAGATCGGTTCATGGTTTTTTTTGTTCCAGATTTCCCAAGCTTTTTCTGCTTGTAAAACAAGCATTTCGTGTCCGTTTTTAATCTCCGCTCCCTGGGCTTCACCTTTTTGAAGGAAGACAGTTTTTTCAGGATTATAGATCAGGTCATACAATAAATGCTGATTTGTAATGGCCTCATAAGGAATTGGTGGAAAGGAAGTAATATCCGGATCAGTACCTAAAGGCGTAGTATTGATGATTAGCTTATAGCTTTTAACCAGCTCGGCTGTTACATTTTCATACAAAATCTGATTTGGTTTTGGTCTTCTGGATACCACTTGGAAAGGAATTCTCAACTTTTTTAAGACGTACCTTACAGCCCTGCTTGCACCACCGTTTCCTAAAACCAATGCTTTAATGTGTTGAGATTTTAACAAAGGTTTTAGCGAATTTTCAAAACCGTGGATATCAGTATTATATCCTTCCAACCGAAAATCCTGATCAACAAAACCAACTTCACCCGAAAAAGCTGCAGCAACAGCACTTTCTTGGATTACTTTGATGCAGTTGATTGCTTCCACTTTTTTTGCTTCGTCATCCATCCAGTTCATGTAATACACAGCACCGATTTTATGTGGAATGGTTACGTTCAATCCACATAAATCAGGATTGGCTTTAATAAATTCCGGGAAATTACTTAGGTTTTCCAATTCAAAAAGCTCGTATGAACAATCTTCGATCCCTTCTTTTTCAAACTTTTCTGTAAAATATTTTTTGGAAAAAGAATGGGTTAGCGGAAAACCTATCAAGCCGTATTTTTTCATGATTTTATCTTTACATTGTGATGGATGAACACGAAAAGTAGTTTATTGATTTAAGAAAAAATCGAACGTATCACTGCGTAATCCAAGACGAATGGTTTCCAGCGGAATCACTTCTGCCGGTGCAATATTTCCTAAGTTAACGTTGGCTCCAATTAGCTTGATAAACCAAACCTGTTGTGCTTTTTGCGGTGCTTCCCAGATAATTTTTTCTTCGGGAATTTGTGTCAAAATTTCATCAACCAAACCTTGTCTTACTTCGCCCGAATCACGGTAAATACCTACATTTCCGCTTTCACGTGCTTCGGCAATTACTTTCCAGGAACCGGCTTCCAATTCGGCATTCATCAGCTTAATCCATTTGTAAGGTGCAAAAATCTTTTCTATATCTTTAGAACCTACTTCAGAAATAACCGTAACCTGATTGCTTAATTCTTTAATATAATTACATTTTTCGTCGTGATCTATGGTGATGGAACCATCGGAAACTTCAGCGTAACCCATTTGATACTTATCCAAAGTTCGGCGATAATCATCAAACTGGCCTCGGATAATAAAAGCTTCAAACAAAGTACCTCCAAAATAAACCGGAATGCCTGCTTCACGATAAAGTTTTAATTTTTCATCCAGGTTTGGGGTAACGTAAGAAGTTGCCCAGCCTAATTTTACAATATCTGTATGCTGACCAGAAACCTCGATAAAGTCTTCTACCTGTCTCAAGCTCAATCCTTTATCCATCACCATTGTATAGCCGGAGGTTCTTGGTTTTTGCGGGCGTTCCGGGATATTGTTCAGAAAATAATTCATGTAGATACAAAATTGATTAAAACCGGTTTAAGGCCGGTTCGGATAAGCGCAAATGTAAAAAAAAACCAAAATTTTCCTTGTTTATGCTGAGATTAACCAAGGACGATGCTTCTTTTATGCCCGATAAAATCGATTAATGATATCTACAATGGCTTTGTTTTCCTGAAGCTGAGGCAAATATTCAAACAAAATATGGTGTTTCTCCGGATCCGCTGTTAATGCAGTTTCCAGATATTTCAACGCTTCGTTATATTCACCTTTGGCAAAAAGATAAGCTACCATGCGATAAAATAATTCTGCTGCATCCGGGTTATTCTTTATGGCTTCTGCAATGGTTTCAATAGCTGCCGTGAGCTTGTGCTGCTCATACAGAATAGATGAATAATCCAACCAAGCATCCACATCTAACGGGTTTAGCTCGATCACTTTGGCATAAGCATCTTCGGATTGGGGCAAATTACCCAGTTTGTAATTAGCATCTGCAATAGCGAACCAGTAATCCGGGTTGTTATCGTCCAGATCCAAAGCTCTTTTGTAATAACGCAAAGCCTCAAAATAGCGTTCCTCAAAATCAAGCGTTACACCAATGCCAAACCAGGCATCTCCCATTTTGGCATCCTTGCGAACGGCTTTTTTATAGTAAGCGCGCGCTTCGTCCATCCTTTCCAGCTTTTCGTAGCATTCGCCGATAGAGCAATAGGTATCGGCACTGCTTGGCTCATATTCCAGCGTTTGCTTATAAACTTCAATCGCTTCGGTAAATTTATCCAGATTAATCAGCGCATTTCCCTTGTTAAAATAAGCGTACGTAAAGCTTTCATTAATCAGAATGGCATAATCATAGGCATCAATCGCTTTTTCAAACAAGCTTAACTTCGTAAAGGCATTGCCCAGATTATACCAAGCAGCGTAGCTATAAGGTTCTTTATCAATGTATTGCTCATAAAACTGTACACTCTCATTTTGCCTGTCTAATACATCGTAGCAAAAAGCCAGTTCGTACAAAGCGTCCTGATTTTCCATATTTTGCTCCAGACAAAGCTTGAGGTAAGTAATGGCGCTATCATACTCACCTTTGCTTTGATATACAAAGGCGATATGCAGCAAAATATCATCTGTATCTTCGGCTATAGGCAGTGCTTTTTCATAATTTTCTAAAGCTTCTTCATGCCGTTCCAAGCTTTCGAACAAATTGCCGCGGATAATATAAATATCCGCTTCGGATGGATCCAAACTCTCTGCTTTTTCCAAAATAGCAAAAGCATCGGCTACCTGGTTGGTAACAATGAAAAGCTGTGCCTGTTTGATCAAAAAAGCGGCTGCAAAAGGGTGTTGACTACGGGCGTAACCCACTACCTGCAATGCTTTTACAGGATCATTTTTTTCGATGTAATAATCAATAATGTTTTCAAATACCTGGGTATCAAAAAAATATTGATCGTGGTTGCGGAGCATCTCTTCGTATCGTTCTACAGAAAACCGAGGATCCTCAGAGAAATTGTAATCAAATTCTTCTTCCATTCAATTTTATTAGCAGAACAAATTTTGTTATCAATATTAAATAACAGTATTAAATTATTTTTTAAAAGCGATACTGAAAAGGTTTTCTATTTCGTTAACTAAAGTTTAATTCAATCAAACTTACCAAGAATAAACCATACTGTTTTTAGCTGCCTAAAATTGTAGCTTTGACAAAAATACGAAAAAGCATTTTTAATTAATCCGTTTGAAAATGAAGTATGATTAGGAGAACGTAAAATATTGCTTTTTTAGTATAAAATAGCTTTGCTTCGAACCCTGTTTTCTATAGCAAAATGCTTCTTTTAGCAGGAGAAATAAACTTTCGGCAAAACCAATAATCGCTAAAATCCACACATATAATTCATGAAAATTAATTTTAAAACAACTGCGGCCGTTGCAGTTGCCCTGTTCATTATAAATGCAGCTTCAATGGCGCAGCAAATGCCTGCCAAAACAGTTGATCTGCCTAAAAACTGGCATACTTTAGATTTACAAAAAGACGGTTATTTTGGGGTGAGTTTGAACCAGGCTTACGATTTTTTAAAGGGTAAAAAAAGCAGTACGGTTGTGGTAGCCACCATTGACAGCGGCGTAGATACTTTGCAAAAAGATTTACAACCAATTTTGTGGGTAAATACGCACGAAAAAGCTGGAAACGGCAAAGATGACGACCATAACGGTTACATTGATGATATACACGGATGGAACTTTTTGGGTGGCCCGAATAATAAATGTGATGTAAACGAAACTACCGAAGAGGTACGCGAATATTACCGGTTGAAAGATAAATATGCAACGATTACAACCGCATCGGCGGCTCCTAACAAAGCAGAATATATTTACTGGATGAAGGTAAAAGCCATTCGTGATTCTACCGTGAGTAAATCTCAGACGGAACTGAATCAGCTTTCGCCGCTGATGAATGCGTTGGTAACTACGGATGCTTACCTCAAGAAATCATTGAATTTGAAAGCCGGACAATCTTTCACCAAAAATGATTTAAACAAACTCGACAGTAAAAATGATACGCTTACCCAAAGCAAATACATTTGGGGCTTGATTTTTCAGGATGCGGACAACGCCAAAACGGATACCAAGACCATTACTGAGCTGAACGAATACATCACGAAGCTGAATAATGACGTAAACCCTGATCTGGATTCGCGCAAACGTGTAGTGGGCGATAATCCGAACGATATCAACGATAAAGTTTACGGCAGTAATCAACTGAAATTTGACGATGCTTCTCATGGAACAGGTGTGGCTGGGTTGATTGGTGCCATCCGGAATAATGGTTACGGCATTGACGGCATTGCAGATAACGTTAGAATTATGGCGATAAAAGCAGTACCGAACGGCGATGAATATGATAAGGATATTGCCAACGCCATTCGTTATGCCGTGGATAACGGCGCCAAAGTGGTAAATATGAGTTTCGGTAAAAAAATCTCTCCGCATAAAAAATGGGTGGACGATGCCATTAAATATGCTGCTGATAATGACGTGCTGCTGGTGCAGGCTTCCGGCAACGATAACCAGGACGTGGATGCCAAACCGGAGTTTCCGAATGATACTTTTTTGGACGGCACGACTTCCAATAATTTGATCAGCGTAGGTGCTTCGGGTGCTTTAAAAGATGAAAATTTGGCGGCTACGTTCAGTAATTATGGTAAAAAAAGTGTCGACGTTTTTGCGCCCGGTGTAAAGGTAACTTCTATTGATAAAGATGCCGAGTTTAATACGGCTGATGGAACCAGTTTTGCTTCGCCGATTACTGCCGGAATTGCAGCTTTGGTGCTGGAATATTATCCAACGCTAAGTGCTCGGCAATTAAAAGAAGTGATCCTGGAATCAGCAAAACCATTACAAATGCAGGTCATCAAACCTGGAAGCAAAGAGAAAGTTGATTTTACCACGCTAAGCAAAACCGGCGGTGTAGTTAATGCTTTGGAAGCTTTGAAAGCAGCTTCAACGATGAAAGGCGAGCGGAAGCGCTGATTAGGCAGATGCTTCTTTTATCGGCATAAAATTAAAACGGCCGGCAGAATGATCATTCTGCCGGCCGTTTTAATTTTATATAAGTTTTCTAATCTACTATCTGCTTAACGTATTGGATTGAAACTCAACCAAAACACTATTATTCTGTCCGTATTTTTTGGCGATCGCCCTGACAACCATATTACTGCTGATAGCAAATGGTTTTGTGTATTGGTTAGCTTTGGTAAAAGCCGGCGTGCTGCCATCTGTGGTGTAATAAATTTTAGTCTCCGGCGTGCTGCAGCTAATGGATACATTTTGTCCTTTCAGGCTAAACTTTGGTTTGCTGATGATATTGACATATTTATTTGTCCGCGCATCATGGATTTGGCCTTTCCAGTTCATCCCGAAGCCAAAATCATACGTGTGTCCATTGGCATCAGTGTAGCAAATCATATCATGCGGAATATCTTCATCCTGCAATTCCACCGTTTTCATGTTGGCCGGCATCTGGAAAGGCAACAATCCTGATGGTTCTGCAACGCCGGTTAAAATATCCAACAACGCCTGATCCTGCACGCCAAAACAAGCCACCATGGCACTGGCCTCTTTTTCAAATTCGGCTGGTATAGCTGGTTTTGAAAGCGTCATCACCACGATAACCGGCTTATTTTTCATGGCGGCTTTGGTTTCCAATACTGTTTTTAGATCATTGAAATTGGAAGCCATAACGCTTTTGTTTTTGTAGGATCGGTTTAGCACAGTTGGCTCTGCCGGATCGCCAGCAGCAATGCTTTTCTCCCGGCCGAAACTGGCAGTGTAAGAGCTGTATTGAAGCGGAATCGGCACATAACCATTCCCGCCTTTGGCCACATCCTTGCTGTCATAACCGGCACTTCCGGTTGGACTGCTGATCAAAACCACAGCGCAATCTGCTTTGGCCGGATCATCTGTGATGGTAAAATATCTGGCTAACAAAGCCGGTTTCATGGCATCTTCCCATTTCTCTTTGGATGGCAGCCCAAAAAATCCTTGGATAGACGGTGTATATTTTTTAGGCAGATAAACGGTCATGCTTTTTTTAAGGGGTAAAATATGGTTGCTGTTTTTCAGCAGGACAACAGATTTTAGCTGCGCATCATACCCCGCTTTCATAAATGCAGCGTTACCAACCGTTTGCCTGGATTTTTCTACATCCAAATAAGGGTTTTCAAACAAGCCCACCTGGAAAATATTTTTGAGCAAACGCACTGCAGATTGCTCAAAACGGGCACGCATAAAATCTTCTCCGTGTTCTTTCACGCCCATCTGGTACGCTTCTATCACTGGTCCGGCCACATTGTTTCCACCAAACTGATCTACACCGGCCATCAAAATTTTGTAATGCCGTTCGGCAACAGTTTTGGTTTCCATCCCCCAAGATTTCCCGGCAAACACATCCGGCTTGGCACCTTCATCCGCGGTAACCAGCCAATCCGTACAAACCACGCCATCATAATGATATTTATTCCGAAGCAAATCTGTAATCAGGTATTTGCTGTAACTGTTGCCACCGTTTTCGCCATTCTTTTCATCTCTGCCATACGAAATTGTGTAATACGGCATAGTGGCGCTGGCCATGCTTGTTTTACCGGATAATTTTAAGGCTCCATCAATAAAAGGAACCAGGTGCTCATCAAAATTATTACCAGGGTAAACAGCAAATTTACCGTAAGCAAAATGCGCATCGCGGCCGCCTTCTTCCGGGCCGCCGCCTGGCCAGTGTTTCATCATTGCATTTACACTGTTGTAGCCCCAGCCATCTTTGATTTCATCTTTTCCGGTGGAAGTTTGGAAGCCGTCAACATAAGCCCTGGCCATATCGGCATCCAGTTGCGGGTCTTCGCCGAAAGTACCGTTGATGCGCACCCAGCGCGGTTCTGTGCCGAGATCAATTTGGGGCGATAAAGCCGTAGCAATACCTAAAGCGCGATATTCCTGCGCCGCAATCTGGCCAAATTGTAAGGTAACAGCCGGATCAAATGTAGCGGCCAAACCAAGCTGATCCGGCCATTGCGATATTTTTCCGCCCGCGCCTGCTGTATACTCTACGCCGGAATTGGTGCTGTGCCGAGGATCAGAACTGTTGTTTGCCGGGATGCCAAAACCGGCTCCTTCCACCAAAGCCTGCACGTTATTGTTCCAGCGGGCGGCTACTTCCGGGCTTTGTACCGAAGTAATCAGTACGTGCCGCAAATTATCTTTCAATAAAAAATCTTTCTGCTGATCAGTAACATTGGCCGCATCAATCCCACCGGCAGAAAATGGTTTGCCATTGTAAGTTCCCGCTCCAAATGGTCCGCTCAAAGCTGGTATTGCCTGGTGTCCGCTATACAGCATCAGCCCGGCAATTTGCTGGAGGGAAAGTTTGGAGGCCAGGTCTTTTGCCCGTTCTGCCACGGGAAGCCGCCAGTCTTCGTACTTATCTAATGTGCCGTTTTTGTTGAGATCTTTAAAAGCCAAACCGTTTACAGTCAGTATTTTAATACCTGATTTTTGAGAGTACCCCAGCGTGGATC
>JBPBPL010000052.1:0-28090 GCA_050954285.1 Janthinobacterium lividum
GCTTTCGAGGTCCATGGTTCCATCTTAGCTAAATGGGCATCCATGGGCTATGAAAAGTGTTTGTTAGGTTATCCAATTTCTGACGAATCCAGTACGCCGGATGGTGTCGGCCGGTTTAACCGCTTTCAAAACGGCATGATTTACTGGACCCCTAAAACCGGTGCTTTCGAGGTTCACGGCTCTATCTTAGCCAAATGGTCGTCCATTGGCTATGAAAAATCGCCTCTGGGTTATCCGATCAGCGATGAATCTGCTGCAATCGAAAACGGCAGGATGAGTACTTTTGAACATGGCCAGATATATTATTGGGGTAATATTGGAGCCATTGTCAATATGGGTGCTCCGCTAAGTAGCAAATCTGCAATAACTGTACATTTATCCGGACCGATCATTTTTCCGGACGGCGTAGCCATCACTTCAGCTTATAATATTGCTATAACACCTGCGGGAGATATCTCAGCCTCTATCCATGCGCATTGTTCCAGTGAGGTTGTTACTTATGATTATGGCGTGGTTATCCTGCTAACAACCCCCAACGGGCTGACGGTTGGAGTCCAGCATAGTGGGCATGTATCGAATCCTATTATCGGCTCTGCAAATAACGATGACTGGACGGCAAATAGAAATGAGCCGATCATATCCAGGAATTATTCTCAATTTATGCAGGCAAGTGTTGCTCACATCAGTAAAACTGCAGATACAGAAATTTTTGGTCAGTCATTAAATGATTTACTACAGCAAGCACTTCAGGCAGCTGGAAAGGCAGCGGTAACATTTCTTTTAGCCTAACATGATAACTGTTTCTTCCAATAATTTTACCTTGTTTGAAGAATGTAAACAACAGTAATATTTTAAATGTAAATGAGATAGCCTGAATTAGAGCTATCTCATTTTTGCTTGCCTCAAGTAAAAATAATATTTATGATCAGTCCAATAGCATTATTATATATCCACTGACACCTTTTTATTCAAAGTGCTAGCCGTACCATACTCTTGGATCGCTGACTACTATTCTTTAAGACCTAGCTTACCATTTACCCTGTTTGAATAAGCATTGGGGTACCAGGACTGGTGGACGGAGTTGCAATTACTTCAGCGTATACCATCCGGATGCTCCAAAACGGCACGGTGAGCTTTAAATTGCATGCCCACGATTCATCAGACTTTGTTACTTATGATTACGGGGGTCATTATTGTAGTAGTAACACCGGATAAAACAGGCTATACTTTTCAGTATACGGGACATGTGTCCAAGATTTTCGGGGGTTCAGCACATGATGATGACTATTTAGTTACTACAACCAACCCGGCTATAACCCAAAACTGGAACCAGATTTTACAGGCGCAAGTGGCACAACCTATTTATATGTCACATGATTCTCACTTATTTGGCGAAGGTTGGGAGCAAACTGCCATCAGCGTAGCAGAAACTGTGGCAACGGTAATTATCAAAGTAATAAATGCTGCCAACAGTAACGAAGGTAATGGCGGAGGCAGTTCCAGCGGAAGCTAAGTATCTTGTTTTGATATGATTTTAGTTAATATACCAGGCAAGCTGTTGATTATAAAATAATTGATGGCTTGCTTTTAATTCAGTTATGAATAAAGTGACTTAACAATGGAAGACATTTACAAAAACCTTGTTTTTGAGGGCGGCGGGGTAAAGGGCATTGCTTACGCCGGCGCATTGGAAGTATTACAGGAGAACGGGCTACTCTCCGGTATCAAGCGTGTGGCCGGAACCTCAGCGGGTGCGATAACCGCCTGTCTGGTTGCTATCGGATACACGCCGGAAGAAATCAAGCAACATGTCTTTGACATGGACTTCAGAAAGTTCGAGGATGGCTGGGACCCGTTACGTCTGCCTGCCAAGTACGGATTATATAAAGGTGACACCTTTTTAGAATGGATCAAAGGTCTGATTAAAAAGAAGGTACACATCAGTACTAATGCTACTTTTGGGAATTTACGGGAACAAGGATTAAAAGACCTTTACGTTTATGCAACAGACCTGAATATATTTGACATCAAACAGTTTTCCGCTGATGATACCCCGAACGTAGTAGTCGCAGAAGCAGTCCGGGCTTCTATGTCCATCCCGCTTTTCTTTAAAGCCTGGAAGTTTACGAGCAATAACCCGGACAACCACGTTTACGTGGATGGAGGTGTGGTCCTCAACTATCCTTTAAACGTGTTCGACACGGTAACCACGATCGATGACCCGCAAACGCTGGGCTTTTATCTTTTTGACAAGCAAGGACTCAAATCACCTAGCAACCTAAACTATGATGAGCCGATAGGCTATTGCAAGTGCCTTTTTGAAACGATGCTGGACGCACAGGATATCGATTTTTCCTTAGACGAATGCATGCAGAAACGGACCGTGAAGATCGATGATTACGGCATTTTGGCAACTGATTTTGCGATAACCGATGTGCAGAAGAACCAGCTTTATGAATCGGGAAAAAAGTATACAAAAGCTTATTTAGATAGTATTCCTGATCTGGCTGCATCTGTAACATCATAGATTATTCCTTTAGAGTTCCTGCTTTCTATCCTGAAACAATAGATAAATTTCAACATAAATACACCTATGTCAACGACCTCTAATGATATGCCTGCTTGCGAATAAGTGTAATTAGTAAATAACCGGAAAGCAGGCTGGAAGAGGAAGTACGAAAAACGCTGGATGACAACCTGATAAGCCTTAGTGATCTGCGCAGGGACAGGCTCAGCCATACCCATTCCCATGTACCCCAGTTGGTCTGGCTGGTTCTGATAATAAGAAGTATTATGATTGTGGCTTTTTCTTACTTTTTAACTACGGAGCCGGAGCAGCTAAAACGAATTTACCTGTCCTTTCTATATGCAATTATCGCGATGAGCCTGTACCTGATTAATATGCGGGACCATCCTTTTATAGGCAGCAGTCAGGTCAGCAAGGAAACCTATCGGTCACTTAATACTAACATAATTAACTAAAAAAATAACGAGTTAACCTAATTATAATCTTATGGCTGTATTTACCCAAGCTTATGCTTTAACGATGAACAATGAGGGCGGTTATGCCAATGACCCGGATGATAAGGGCGGAGAAACCTGGATGGGGATTGCCCGAAATTTCTGGCCGGAATGGCCGGGCTGGAAAATTGTCGATCGAGTCAAAGATACTCATCCTGCTAACCTAAACCATGCATTAGCTGCAAATTTATCCTTAAATGCAATGGTACATGCTTTTTACAAAGAACATTTCTGGGACTGCCTTGAGCTTGATCTGTTGCAGTGCCAGCAGACGGCGGACCAACTGTTTGATGTAGGCGTGAACATGGGAACAGAGGTCGCTGCTAAGTTTTTGCAGGAAGCAGTGAATGTCTTTCATAAGCCTGCCCTGGTTGTTGATGGTAAAATCGGGACCCAAACCATTGCTGCTGCCAACGCCTTGGTTCATGAGAAAATCTATGATCAGATTAATACCCTTCGCAAGCAGTGCTACGATCAGATCATTGACCATGACCCGGCGGATGACAAGTTCGAGCATTCCTGGTTCAGCAGGATTAAGCCGTTCCAACCAGATAACGACCAGAATACACCTTAAAGCCTATACAACACTCTTTAAAAATAACTTGAAAATAAGAGTACAGGCATCAGAAAAGGTCGCAAATACTTTTAAGAGTTACATACCGGTCGTGGCTGTTGCACAAGTGGGTACGATTCTCCCAATACTTGTCTTTTAGATCGCTTTGATCAAGCTTTTAGGAAATTGGTATCTGTTGTTCAAAAAGGTAAGGAAACGAATAATGCTTGTTCGAAGGCTTTTATAGCGTCTCTCTAAAGCAGGCGCACGAAGGTTTTCTTTTCTCTGTCTTCAGGTTGAATACTTTTCTTTATAATAATGAGTTGATATACTGGAGAGTGCTTTCAGTTTGAAGTGCTGCTTAACCGTATATGAATTTTATTTTTTGCAACTTCACTTTTCTATTTGGTGCTAAAAGGCAAGAAATGGTAACTGAAGTTATAAAGTCCCTGGTAGAAAGTAAAAGTGATGGAGAACTTTTGTACGATGGGCTTGCCGTCTGCAGTAGCTGGCTGTAATGATGGCAAGCCTTTCAGTTGTAAAATCAAGCCTCTTGCAAGTTCATCATTAAAAGCGTCATTTGAAATTAACCGGGTAATCGTTCCAAATTCGTTGACCTCGCCAGTAAGGGTAAGGCTATTGGCATAAGCCCTCAAATTAATTTTGCGTAAATAAGGTGAAACGACTTGCTTAATCGCTTCTGAAAAAGCAGCCGTTCCCCGCTGTACTGCGCCCTGACCATATGTTTGCGTTTAACACCATTACAAGGAACAGTGGAAATCCGCATTTTTTCTGCACGGGTAAACGGCAGGTAGTCTGCGGGCACCAGGACGATCCTGGAAGAATCTTTATAAGCTCCGGTCGGATCTGAGCCTTTTACGAATAAGCCATTTTTGAAATTCTCCGTCACGACAGCAGCCTGGGTAGCATCATCCGTTTTGATAGCCCTCCATGTGCCATCAGGTTTGCCATTCACTAATTTCCCTTGCCAGTACAGCAGCCCTAATTCTACCCGGAAATTCCCTTTTCCCTGATCGACCTGTTTGACCCCTTTGCTGTCCCAGCAGTCAATTACTTTTATGTCTTTTTCATGGGCTTCAAAAGTTAACTTTGGTTTACCATCCTCATTATATATTTCCCATCTGCCCTCATATAAGTTGTTATAAAAATTCCCTTTGGCCTGCAGGTTGCCATTTAAATAATGGGTGATAAAACTACCTTCCTTTAATCCATCCGTAGAATAAGTTCCTTCGGTCAGCGTAAGCTCAGGATCTGATTTGCTTACATCTTTAACCGGACCAAAAAACTTGCGCCCGGGCAGGTGAATGCGGGTATAACGGATCACCTCACTACAGGAATCTTCAATCAGTTCAAATTCACTATTCAACGAAAGGTTTACGCTGTCTTTTGTGATGTAGTTAAAATGAACATGCCTTTTAAGAATCGGATTACTTGCAGGTGTGAGCGATTGGCCCATGGAGAAAAAGCAAACAAAAACACTCAAAGTAAGGGTAAGAAAAAATAGTTTCATAGCGGCAGATTATCCTGTTAAATTATAAATAAAACAGAAATTTAGTGTTTTTTAATGAAGATAATCTGTCTGTAAATTTCAAGAGGAAAAAGAAAATTGCGGTTAGATACAGTTATAAACTAATGTATAATTACGTCTCATATTAAGTAGCGGTACTCTTTTTTTTGGTTTTCCTATTCCTAAAATTTGGGTTATTGATAATTGGGTTAACATGAAGCATTTAATTTGAATCACATCTTTCTAAGTGAAAAATGCTTTGGAAATGGGATATTGGTTTTATCGACTTACAATGCTTTTATGAAAAGCCAAAGCTTCATTTCAACAATTCTTATGAACAATAAAAATTAAATTAAACATAATCAGAATTATGGAAAACCCAGAAAGTATGCCAATCAGTACAATGCCGCGTGGTGCAATGCCGTCTCCCAGACATAAACTTGCAGCCGCTTTGCCCCATCAAATAGTTGGCACTTCGCCTGCAAATGTTTTGTATCATCTAAATACGTTGTCCATGTGGGGCAACGAAACTGATGGCGATTGTATTACGGCCGAAGATGCTTTTGCCAAGGCCTGCTATAACCCGAAAATATTCATTTCTGAACAGGTAGCCATCAACTGGGCACAAGCTCATGCCGTATTAAAAGGAGCCCTTTAACTATACATTTCCAAACAGAAAACTCTGCCTGTTTTATACGAAACAAATGGATGACGTCATTCGGAAAAGTTTTGGATGGAATGGCCAGATATCAGAAGCTACAAAACAAATTTGATTTGAAAGGCCCGGTGCCTATATCGAAATTTGAAATATTCCAAATCAGATAAAATAAGTGCTGAAATAGTTTAAGGTTGGAAGACGCGGTCAATAAGCTTGTCCATCTACTTTGGGAATGTCATCCTTTATCAAATACCCATCATCAATAACAAGGTAGCCAATTTGATAAGTAGAATGAGTTTATGATAAAATGGAAATAAAAGATGTTGCCGGAACTAAAAAAGACATTTTGATTTTTAGATTGAGCCTTTGGATTAATGCCTGTTATTATAGAATTGGTCGTTAAATGGAAGGGTAAGCATGATTGTTAATTTGCTTAAGCGAGTAGAAAAGTCCACGTTTAACTGGCACAAAATAAAGGGAAACTAATAGCTTCACTAGTATATTTGCCTGCACTCTGACTAAAATACCTATGGATACCCGGTTACTGCTTGCACATATGAGGCAATTCATTGAGCCTATGCAGGAGGAGATTGTTTTTTTGGAGTCAAGTCTTATTGCCAGGCCTTTCCGCCAGAACGAGATCATTGTTAAAAGCGGAGAGCCTGCCCGTTACCTGGCTTACGTTAATAACGGCTATACGGTCACTTATTACACCGACAAGCAAGGCAACGATCACGTTATCCGCTTCGCTGCAGCCGGCTGGTGGTCGGGCGATCTGTACAGCTTAAGTGCCGAACCGGTGACGCCGCTTACAACTAAAGCCGTAACCAGCGGTGAACTTTTACTTCTGCCAAAAGCGGCTCAAAACCAGCTTCTAGAAAAGTACTTAAAGTTTGAACGGTACTTTCGCAATCTGTTTTAAACAGGACTAATGCGGCAGCAGATGCGTTTTGTGGAGAGTCATTCCGTTCCTGCGAAAGATCGTTACTTGAGGTTCCAGGAAACCTTCCCGGGTATAGAACAATACCTGCCTCAGAAATATGTAGCCTCTTACCTGGGTATCACCCCGGAATTTTTAAGTAAAATCCGTAAAGGCCTTGCTCGCAAGAAAAACACTTAATCCAGGTTAACTCGGAAGTTCGTTCTTCTTAACCTGCTTTATGGGCAGGAGATCTTAATTGCAGTAGCTTTGCTTTAGTAAATCAATTAAAAGCAGGAAATGGAAGCGCAAACAAAAGACATCTGGAATATTGATGCCGGTCATTCGGCAGTACAGTTTAAAGTAAAACACCTAGCCATTGCTTATGTAAACGGCACGTTCGATCATTTCAAAGGCACAATCAGTAACCTTGCCGGACAGGATGATTTTCACGTAGCCGAAATCAATTTTGAAATTGAAGCGGGCAGCTTAAATACCAATAATCAAAAGCGTGATGATGATTTGCGCTCAGAGGTATTTTTTGGCGTGCAGCAGTATCCGGTAATCAGCTTCAAGGGTATTCTTTGGAAGGAAGGGAGCACCTATCAGCTTATAGGAAATTTAAGTATTCGGGATAAAATTAAAGAAGTTAAACTCGAGGTGTGTTTCTATGGTATAGGTAAAGGCCGTTTTGGTGATACCCGGGCCGGATTTGAGCTAAACGGTAAGATTAACCGTAAAGATTTCGGGCTTACCTGGAACATGTTCACTGAAGCAGGCGGCCTGATCATAGGTGAAGACATTAAACTTCACATGGACGTAGAACTGATTAAAGAGTAAGCAAGTGTTGAAGATATATGGGTCTGATAAGAGATTTATTAGAATTAGGATATCTTTCAAGTTAATATAAATAGCAAACCAATGTTAGAAGCTACTTTTATTGTCCGCAATATTTAAGTTCCAATTCTTTTAAACGTCCTTTTTTGATGGCACTTTTTGCAAAAAAATTAAAAAGAGGCTCAGCAATTTTTTGCAGTCCAACCATCCTGGAGTTGTTCAAGTAAACGAATAAAGCAAGGTCAGCTAATTCTTTGGGTGTTCCTGCCGCACTAGCCAGGCCATCTTTTGCAAGTCCTTTGGAGATTAAAAGCGCATTTTCAAAGTTTCTATTGCCTGGGCTTACGGTCACTCTTATTAAACATTCGTCACCAGAAACGTTATGAAAGTAGTGTTTCTCATTTGGCTTTATGGTTGCCAGATCGCCTTTTTTTAAATTTTGAACATGATTGTTTAGCCCTACTTCCAATGTACCTTCCAGCACTTCAAAAGTCTCTGAAAAAAGGGTGTGGTAATGCCATGGTGTCTTTTCGTCCGGAACAATACTGAATTCAATAACACTTTCTTGATTTGTAGCAGCTGAACGAATCAGCTTGATGGATACTTGCGTTTTCATAAAGCTTTGTTTGAGGTTTTAGGCATTAATAGAATTGTTCCCACTGCAGCGCAAACGATAATGGCAGCTATATGAGGAATAGCTTGTGCGATGCCATTATAATTTTTGCTTAAAACAATCAGCATATCGGCCACTGGGATAATGGTTCCCACTGCCAGCGTGATCCCCAATGCTTTTATTTGCTTGGTTAGTATGAGGATGCAAATCAATAAACCTGTAAACATATCACGGATGCCTTTCATGTAATGAAAGGAGTAGTCGCCCTGTTCATTGAAGTATATGCCATAACCGGCTTCTGCTGTTTCGGGCGCCAGTAGGAACCTGGCCCCGATGAAAATCATTCCTAACCCTGTCAGGAAAGCGATTGCAATAGAAATTTTTCGTGTCATCATGCTATGTTTTAAATGATGAAACAAAATTATACGCCCTACATCCTAGACCGGTGCACTTGGGTTAACAAATCATTTTTCTGTAAAAATTCTTTTACGGATACGGCTAAGTGACTGAGGTTTCACGCCCACGAACGAGGCAATATGATACTGGGAAATTCTTTGCTGTAAGTCAGGGTGCTTTTTTAGAAATTTCTCATAGCGAAGTTCAGGCGAATCAGTATAAAATGAGCTAAGGTCCTGTAAGGTCTGTATAAAAACCTGTTCAATAACCAGCCTGCCAAACCGTTCTGCCTGCTTGATCGATTGATAGAATATTTGTAAGTCGGCAAAGGAGATGACCAGCAATTCACAATCCTCTAATGCCTGAATGATTTTTGTAGAAGGCGACTGCGGTAGAAAACTTTCATAATTGCAGACAAAATTGTTTTCTTGTCCGAAGTCATATGTTTTATCTTCCCCGTCGTGATTAATATAGTATCGCAGCAGTCCCTTGGTAACAAAGCCCACCTGTTTGCAAACTTGTCCGCCTGCCAGAAAGAAATCCTCTTTTTTGTAGGTTTTTTCTTTGAATAAGGCTGTTACGAGGTCTTTCTCTGCCGTACTTAGCGTTATTACATTTTGTATGCTTTGAAGTAAGCTGTTTATCATGGTAAAGTGCCGTTTTAAAATTATCACTAATTCAAAAATAGACGCAGGGCTAGTGAGTGTGCCTAAAGCTAATAATAGTTAACGATCTCCAAAAAATCAAATTAAACTCATATAAATACCTCTAACTATGTGCTTACAACAAAAAATAGTTTTAGATCACTTTCTTCAGTTATAGACAGCGGGTTTTCTATTTTAATAGGTACTTTCCATTACAATCAGATTATTAAGAAAAGGAACGAATTTCGGAACAAATCAATTGTTATAATTAAAAACACAGATATACTTATTGGGTGCGATGTATTATCTGTTATAGTTATATATAACAGCTAAAAGAGAAAAAACCACTATTTAACCATCAAAACACCGGATGACGGAAATACGTTTGTTTCATTGTGATACCTGCATATGAAATAACTATTGATATTTTGAAGTTTTCGTTTCAATCCAATAATCATCATTCTATAGCCAAATTCAATCATTTTCCGATAATCTTTTTGCGGTGAGTCTGCCCCCAGTCGTATAGCTCTTTAGTTACTTTCCCAACCGACTTACCATGCTCGGTGATGGAATATTCTATGGTTTGTGGAAAGGTATCGTGAACCGCTCTTTTTACCAGCTGATTTGCTTCCAGCCTTTTTAGCTCCTGGGAAAGTGTTTTGTCAGAGATGCCGGTAACTTCTTTGGTCAGTTGCTTGAACCTTTTGGCACCGGAAGACAGGGCAAACAGGATCAGCAGCTTCCACTTTCCTTCGAGTGCTTCCAAAGCGTCCTTGATGGAACGTATATATCTAGGACATCCATCCGTACCAATCATACTTTTTTATTTTTTTGTTCTACTCTAAACGCTACTAACCTGGCGGATAGCACTAACCTACCGGAAAGTGCTTACCCAGGGAGAGCTAATATAGATACTTTTGCATTGATAACTAACGAAGTATAAATTAGGATGAACGAGCAAAAACCTTTAAAAGTAATTCATATTATGCTCTGGGTAGCACAGCTGATCCTGGCAGTCAGTTTTCTCTGGGCCGCAGAGATGAAGCTTTTTAGTCCTACTGAAAAGCTTGCGCTTATGTGGCCCTGGGTAGCCCAGGTTCCTGAGCTACTGGTGAAGTTTACCGGCGTAGCCGACTTTCTGGCAGCAATCGGACTTTTGCTTCCTTCCTTGCTTCGCATCCGTCCGGAACTTACGCCCGTTACAGCTTTAGGAGTCATTGTACTGATGGGATGTGCGATCATCTTTCATCTTACACGAGGAGAGGCATCCGTGATCGGGGCAAACGTTGCTTTTGCTGTCATGGCTGCTTTTATTGCCTGGGGCAGGTTCGGCAAAGCTCCCATCAGACCGAAGTAGAAAATGCCGCAAGTATAACTTGGTACAACTTGAATAAATTATCAGCAATTAAAGCTTAATAATAGCTGTTTTACCTTGTATTCTAGTTTTGCCATAGAGATCCCGTTAACCTTACTAGTTAGATTACACTATTAAATTATCAGAGGATAGTTGTTTCATTATCCTTGATTCCAAGTAGCTCTAAGCTACCATTCCATAATTGTTGCTGAAAGTCCTGGTTGTAAGAATCGGCCGAAGACTCAATTTCTTTCGTGCCTTCGAAGTATTTTCCTTTGATGTTTTTGTACTGGTTTGCATAAGCAAGATCTGCTAACCTTTTCCCGGAGTCCTGCGCCGTATTCACATTGTGCATAAAGAATCTCAGAAGTGGAAATACGTTGTTCCATACAAAGCGAAGCACCGGCGAGTAAGTTCTGGCAAGCCCTGTTCCCGGTACCATGCCCGGATCAAAAGCATTTACCCTGATATTGGTATTAGCTAATCTTCTTTGCAGTTCATAAGTCGTCAGAATGTTGCAAAGCTTGGAGGTAGAATATCGTCTTTGCCCGGTAATATTGAGTTTTTCGGTTGTTTCTTTCGGGTAAGCGAGTTCCTTCGCTGGTTTAAATGCAGGTGGCTCGATACTGGTTTTTTGTTTCGGATCATGTACACCGCTTGCTGTAAAGGTGATGCTACCATTCTGATCCATAAATGGTATAAGAAGCAGGGTAAGGTAAAAAGAAGCCAGATGGTTAACACCAAAAGTGCTTTCAAAGCCGTCTTTGGTATGCTGGGTTTCGGTGATAATTTGGATGCCTGCGTTGTTAATTAAGGAAATAATTCGGTTGTCCGCTTGCTTTGAAAGCTGGGTTACAAAGTCTCTGATGGATTGCAGCGATTCCAGGTCTAAAAGCATGCACTGTAAATGCTTGTGCCCGGTTTGCTGCTCGATCTTATGTATAACTTTTTTTCCTGCTTCCAGGTTCCGGCAGGCTAGGATAATCTGCTCATTATGTGCTATTTTTGCTAAGTTCATGGCACACTCGAAGCCAATGCCGCTTGTTGCGCCTGTTAGGATAATAGTTTTCATTTTTTATCTTTTTAGATGACGAGGCAAAGCTGCTGACTAAAAGAATGAAACCATTTGCCATTTGGCAAAAAGCAGTTTAGCTGCTGATATTTTTTCTGATCCTGCTCAGAGAGGATTGCGTCATACCGAGGTAAGAAGCCAGATAAGACAATGGAACTCGGTTGGCAAGGCTAGGGAACTTTTTTAGAAAACTCAGGTAACGCTCGGTCGCGTCTTCAGGCATCATCGAGCTGATCTTGTTAACTTTTTCAGCTAATGCCTTAGCTGTTATTTTACTGATAATTCCGTCCCAGGGAATGATCGTCATGGACAACTCCTGCATCGCCTCCTTTGAGAAAACAATGTATTTGCAATCGGTGATCGTTTGAGCGTACTCCGAAGATGGGATCTGCTGGTTGTAACTGTTAATGTCAACCACAAAATTATTTTCGTCAATGAAGTACTTGGTAACTTCCTCCCCTTTATGGTTGTAATAACAGATCCTAAAAATACCTTCTAAAAGAAAAACAACTTCGCGGGGAATTTGTCCCGCCTCGGCATAGTACTCGTCCTTTTTCAACTCTTTCAGAATCCCTTTGTTTTTGATTAGACTGATCTGCTGCCGGTTCAAGTGCCCGAATTGCAGTAAATAGTTGATCAGTGCTTCCATAAGCGTAAAACTATCAAATCTCTCCCAGCAAACTCTTGTCATTTGGCAAAAAGTGCATACACCTTTGTTCATGATGACTTGAAAATACCCCTATCAGAAAACGAACTAAAAATGAGAAAGCGGCAGAATGCTGCTTTCTGTGTTGACTAATGATTATTGGTAAATTATTTCAGTGCGTAGTTGATGTAGCCTCCATCGGCCAGTAGCTCTGTTCCTGTAATAAAACTTGCATCATCGGAAGCCAGAAACAATACCGCTTTTGCAATTTCATCAGCATTACCCAATCTCTGCATGGCAGTAGCAGCAGCTAAATATGCCTTTGCTTCTGCAGGCACAGCGTTTTCCAGTCCGGGCGTTTGAACCGGTCCGGGACTAATGGTGTTTACACGAATTTTTCTTTCTGCCAGTTCGTTCGCAGCAATTTGGGCAATTTTATTCAATGCTCCCTTGGTTGCAGAGTATATGCTGGCTCCCAGGTTTGAAGCTGTTGCTACCGTTGAGGAAGTAAACACAACCGAGGATCCGTTTGCCAGATGAGGAATGAGCTTTTGCAAGGTGAAGAAATGACCTTTTATATTGGTGTTAAACTGCGCATCAAAATCTGCTTCTGTTACCTGTTCAATTGGCGAAAACACCGCTATGCCTGCATTCAGGAAAAGGACATCTATTTTGTTTCCGCTTTCTGTGGCTGCTTTTTCCAAAACTGCAATGCCTGCCAGTTTAGAAGTATCTGAAACTACCGTTTTTAATTTCGGACTGCTAATTTCTTCAGCTGCCTTTTGCAGATTTTCAGCACTTCTACCGGTAATCCAAACGTTTGCTCCGGCACTGATAAATGCTTTTGCCGTTGCAAGGCCTATTCCGGTCGTTCCGCCTGTTATCACGACGTTTTTATTTGTAAAATCCATTTTGAAATTATTTTATAGTTTGTGATGCAAAGCTAGAATAGTAGCATCACTATTGGTAACTTTGTAACTGATAGTAACAGTAACCTTTGCGTAACCAAGTAACTTATGACTGATGGCGAGTGTAAAATAGGACACAAAAAAGAGATCATGGCCGTCCATGATGCCATGGACGTATTGAACGGCAAATGGAAAATTTCTATAATTTCCTCTATCTGTTATTACAACGAAAGAAGGTTTTCTGATATTTTAAGTGATGTAGATGGCATATCAAACAAGATGCTCAGCCAGGAATTAAAGGAACTAGAGATGAACAGGCTGGTTAAACGAACCATTTTAGACACACGGCCCATTACCGTTCAGTATCAGCTAACTGAATATGGCAGAACGCTGCAAACGATCATTGATAACCTTTCCGATTGGGGAACAGCGCACCGAAAAGTAATTACCGGGAAAGGATAAGTGATTATTAGAAATTGGTCGTGGCTGTTGCACAACTCTTGGGAAATAAAAAAGCTTGGAAATAGGGTGCGGCAACCGCATGAGAATTGCATATTTGTTATTTGAACAGGACGATTTCGTATTTATGAGATTCTCACTGCTTCAAACGACCCAAGAATCACCCATTTAAAATGCGTGCATAGTTCTGCAACAGCCACCTTCGTTTTACGAGAGGGGTAGTTTGTATTTTAAACCTTAATCAACTTTACGGTTTAACATCAATCGAACATCGCCATACAAACTCTATCTCAAATTATCATTATGAAAAAGAAGCCTTTCAAATTGGAAGGCTTTCTTTATTAGCAAAGTGTTGTTAACTATTTTATAATGCTAAGTATCAATAAATTATAATTTATTGATACTGTTTGGCATCTGCTTGGTGTTACTGATCACATGTCAGTTACTTAATAACATGCTTAATCCTGTACCCGATGCTATTCTAAAACAAGTCAAACAACTCGCCGAACAGCAAAAAAAATTGAACAGACAGATATTGATGTTTAGCATCTGGTTTGTATGGGCCTGTGCCTTTTTAATTTTATCTGTAGGCAAGAATTATAAAAATTTGAATGGGACAAACGTCAAATATTTATACTTCACAATGAGCAGTATATTCCTGGTGTCATTATTTCTAAAACTGATATACTGGAAAAGCGGTTCAATCTACGGGATAGATGAACCGAAAGTAGAAGTTCTAAATAAAGTTTTCAAACAGCATATCAGAAACCAGCAAAATTTAATAAAAAGTCATTTAGTAACGTACACAATTCTTCTTGGTATAAGTTCAATCTTCTATCTGCTTTATATTCCTAATACCTCCTCCATATTCTGAATTGTTGTAACTCCAGTTAGTACAGTGGTATTTGTTTTTGGTTGCTTGTTTATTTTTAAGATAAAGAAAATGAAAATCAACCGGATATTTTTTGAGTTCATTCACGATTGACATACAAAGAAGAAATCATGTTTACTTCAATTACCAGTAAGATTCCAGTGCCAACAGCATTTCAATGGTGATCTGGGAACGCTATTTTAGTAAAAGCTATATCAACGAGCTGGAAAATAAATTTGAAAGACTTACCGTTGAAAAAGTTGCTTTGGTCTGCCTGTTAAGGTCCAATATGGATTAGCTGAGCTTACTTGCAAAAAGCTCGCAAGCACTAGCAGCTGGTATACCTGTTGTACTTTATCATCAAATAAAACATATAGAATACCTTGAACTATGGAAGCGAAAAAAATGAAATCTGCAAATATTTTGGTTATTGATGACGAGCAGAAGTTAGCCTCACTGATTTCCAGAATCTTAGAACTGGAAGGATATAAGGTATTCACGGCATTTACAGCAAAAGAAGGTTTAAAGGTATTAATGCTGGAAGATATTCACGTAGTGATCAGTGATGTAAAACTGCCAGATATTAACGGAGTTGATCTGGTTAAATTAATTAAGGAAAAGAAGCCTTTTGTTGAAGTTATCAACTTAACGGCTTACGGCACAATAGCAGATGGCGTGAAATCTATCCAAAATGGTGGCTTTGATTACATCACTAAAGGTGACGATAATGATAAAATAATTCCTCTAGTGTTTAAAGCAGCTGAGAAGGTACAAATCCGGTTAAAGATCTTTAATAGTGAAAAGCGCTCGGGCAGTATACACCGTTTTGAGCAAATTTTAGGTAAATCTAAAGCTATTATACAAGTTATTGATGCCGCAAGAAAAGTTGCCCCAACTGACACAACGGTATTGCTGCTTGGTGAAACAGGAACGGGTAAAGAAGTCTTTGCAGAAACAATACATTATAACAGTAACCGCCAATCAGCCCCTTTTATAGCGATAAACTGTAGTGGTTTTTCGGCGGAACTATTGGAAAGTGAATTGTTCGGATATAAAGCTGGCGCTTTTACCGGCGCGATAAAAGATAAAAAAGGGCTGTTTGAAGAAGCAAATAACGGTACTGTTTTTTTAGATGAAATTGGAGAGATGAGCCTGCCGTTACAAGCCAAACTGTTACGCGTCCTCGAAAGCAAGACATTTATCAAAATTGGGGATACACAAACAACAAAAGTGAATATTCGGATACTGGCTGCCACGAACCGGGACCTGCAAAAGGAAGCTGAGGCAGGTGAGTTCAGATTGGATTTATTTTATCGTTTATCTGTATTTACCATATTTCTTCCTTCTCTGAATGAGCGGAGAAATGATATCAAATTATTTGCTGAACACTTTTTAAGAGAATATACTGAGCGTGCAGGAAAACGAGTTATTGGGATGAGCGAGGAGTTTTTGTTGACCCTATCGCAGCATAACTGGAAAGGAAACATTCGTGAAATGAAAAATGTGATTGAAAGGGTTATTATTCTTGCTGAAGGAGACATAATTGGTACAGACTTATTACCAATTGAGTTTAGAGTTGGAACTCCTGAAAAAGATGCTTTAGATATGGAATCTATTGAGAAACAGCATATTTTAAAAATTATAACGCATACGCAAGGCAACAAGACACAAGCAGCCCGTGTACTTAATATAGGCCTGACCACTCTTTACCGAAAGCTGGATCATTATAAGCTTTTCTAAACACTTCTGTTTCGGAAAAAAACCCTTCCATTTTGGAAGGGTTTTTTTATTTAACTCTGTCTTGTAAAACTTTATTTAATTGATAATCAATCTATTAAAATTTATTTTTCTAATTGGTTTCGAGTTTGAACATAGGTTCTAAAATCATAACACTATGTTCATTTTCTTATTATTCCTGGCACTGCTCATCAGCTGCTATTTTATTTTTAAATCCATCGACTGGTTCGAAAAAATTTGAAATCATGTTAGCACTATTCATCATCTCTATCGCAGTATTTATCTACATGATCTATGTACTGCTTAAACCCGAAAAATTTTAACTGAAGTACAATGAACACTGAATTACTGGGAATTATTGCCTCCTTTCTCATCACGCTGCTAATTGCCATTCCGCTGGGCAAGTACCTGGCAAAAATGTTTGCCGGTGAAAAAGTTTGGACTGATTTCTTAAAACCGCTGGAACGGGGCATTTTCAAACTTGCCGGCATCAATCCCGATGTGCCGATGAACTGGAAACAACATTTAAAAGCATTGATGACGATCAACCTGCTTTGGCTGGGTTACGGTTATTTTGTGTTAATTTATCAGGATAAACTGCCGCTAAATCCGGATAAAAATCCCGGAATGACAGCTGATCTGGCTTTTAATACTATTATCAGCTTTGTAGTTAACTGTAATTTGCAGCATTACTCCGGCGAAACCGGCGCAACGTATCTCACACAGCATTTCATTTTTATGTTCCTGCAATTTACTAGCGCTGCAACAGGTATCGCTTCTGCAGTAATTTTATTTAAAGCTTTTCGCGATAAAACTACAACCGATCTGGGCAACTTCTGGAACTACTTTGTCAAAGCGGTTACGCGTTTGTTGCTGCCACTTTCGGTTATCATAGCGCTTGTATTGGCATTTAACGGTACACCGGCCAGCTATGCGGGTAAAAATCAGTTTATTTCTTTGCAGGGCGATACGGTAAATGTTTCCCGCGGACCAGCAGCACAGTTTATTGCTATCAAACATTTAGGAACAAATGGCGGCGGTTGGTTTGGTACAAATTCTACCCATCCGCTGGAAAACCCCAATTACCTGACCAATATGGTTGAGGTAATTGCACAAGTGATCATCCCGATTGCAATGGTTCTGGCATTCGGCTTTTTTATCCGCAGAAAAAAACTGGGTTGGGTAATATTCGGGTTTATGACGCTGGGCGTAATGCTCCTTATGATTCCAACTATCAGCAGCGAGCTTGGCGGTAATTCAGCCCTAACCAAAATGGGTATATCGCAAGTTACCGGCGCGATGGAAGGTAAAGAAGTTCGTTTCGGTCCAACCGCTACTGCTTACTGGAGCACGTTGACAACGGTTATTTCAACAGGTTCTGTTAACGGAATGCACGACAGCACGATGCCTTTAACTGGTTTATGGCAATTATTAGGCATGATGATCAACTCCTTTTACGGTGGTTGCGGTGTCGGGATTTTAAATTACTTCGTCTACATCATCATTGCCGTATTTATTTCTGGTCTAATGGTTGGCCGAACACCAGAATTTTTAGGTCACAAAGTTGAAGCACGTGAAGTAAAAATAGCAGCAATTATTACGTTGTTAAGTCCGTTTTTAATTATGACTGGAACAGCTGTATCCAGTTATGTATTTACTACTCACGGCAGTGCAGATTGGGCAGTAAAGCCATCAGCCTGGTTAAATAATCCTGGTTTTCATGGTTTTTCTGAAATGTTGTACGAAAATACCTCCGCCAATGCCAACAACGGTTCTGGGTTTGAAGGTTTAGGCGATAACAATATCTTCTGGAATATTTCAACAGGGCTCATTTTAATTTTAGGAAGATTTCTGCCCATCATCGGTCCGGTTGCCATTGCAGGTTTACTAGCACAAAAGAAATATATCCCGGAATCTGCAGGTACACTCAAGGTTGATACCATAACTTTCGGCATCATGACGTTTGCCGTCATTCTCGTTCTCAACGCTTTATCTTATTTTCCTGCACTGGCACTTGGCCCGCTGGCAGAGTATTTTTCTATGCATCATTAATTAAACAATGAAAAATCAATCAAATAAATTATTTGAACTGGCTTTGGTGCAAACTGCATTAAAAGAGTCGTTCATCAAGCTCAACCCAAAATCCATGTTGCGCAACCCGGTTATGTTTACCGTGGAGATTGGTACGGTGGTGATGCTATATGTTACCGGTTACAGCCTAACACACAAAGGCCAAGGCACATTTGGTTACAACCTTGCTGTTTTTATCGTACTATTTTTAACCTTGCTGTTTGCCAACTTTGCAGAAGCTATTGCCGAAGCACGCGGTAAAGCTCAAGCCGACAGTTTACGAAAAACCCGGGAAGAAACGCCTGCAAAAGTGCTGATAAGTAATGGCGAAATCGTTTCCAAATCATCCAGTGAACTTAAAAAAGGTGATGTTTTTATCTGTGAAAGCGGCGATACAATCCCAACCGATGGCGAAATTACAGAAGGTTTGGCTACGATTGATGAATCGGCCATCACGGGCGAATCTGCTCCGGTAATCCGCGAAGCCGGCGGTGATAAATCTTCCGTAACTGGCGGAACGCTGGTTTTATCAGATCAAATTAAAGTTGTAGTAACTACAGAACCAGGCGAAAGCTTCCTGGATAAAATGATTGCTTTGGTAGAAGGCGCTTCCCGACAAAAAACACCAAACGAGATTGCGTTAACCATTTTACTGGCCAGTTTTACGCTGATCTTTATCATTGTTTGCGTAACGCTTAAACCTTTTGCCAATTACGCCAACACGCCAATTACGATAGCAGCTTTAATTTCATTGTTCGTTTGTTTGATTCCAACCACTATCGGCGGTTTGCTATCAGCTATCGGAATTGCCGGAATGGACAGGGCGCTACGTGCAAACGTGATCACCAAATCTGGTAAAGCAGTAGAAACTGCCGGTGATATTGATGTTTTGCTGCTGGATAAAACCGGCACCATCACCATCGGAAACCGTAAGGCTACCAACTTTTGGGCTGCAAAAGGAGTATTGCCTTTTGAGCTGATGAAAGCTGCAGTTCTGTCTTCGCTACCGGATGAAACGCCTGAAGGAAAATCTATCGTCGAGCTGGCACAACAGGGAAAAGCGGATTTCATCAAGATTCCCGAAGGTTCAGAATTTATCAAGTTTACTGCCGAAACACGTTCCAGCGGTATCAATACGCCGGATGGCTTGCGCATTCGTAAAGGTGCTTCGGATTCGATTCGAAACATGACGGTTAATGCAGGGCATACCTATCCGGAAGATGTGGCAGAACGTGTAAAAATGATCTCTTCAAACGGCGGAACACCATTGGTCGTTTCTCAAAACGAAGTGGTTTTAGGAACCGTTGAATTGCAGGATATTATTAAACCTGGAATTGCCGAACGTTTTGAACGCCTGAGAAAAATGGGCATAAAAACAGTAATGGTTACGGGCGACAATCCGTTAACGGCCAAGTTTATTGCGGAAAAAGCTGGTGTGGATGATTTTATCGCGGAAGCAAAACCGGAGGATAAAATGAACTATATCAAGCAAGAACAAAATGATGGAAAACTGGTGGCTATGATGGGCGACGGTACAAATGATGCGCCGGCTTTGGCACAGGCAGATGTTGGCGTTGCGATGAACAGCGGCACGCAGGCAGCCAAAGAAGCCGGAAATATGGTTGATTTGGATAACGATCCAACCAAACTTATTGAGATTGTAGAAATCGGTAAACAATTATTGATTACGCGCGGAACGCTAACTACGTTTTCCATCGCAAATGATGTGGCCAAATATTTTGCCATTGTGCCTGCATTGTTTATCGCCTCCATTCCAGCGTTACAAAGTTTGAATATTATGGGATTGCATAGTCCGGAAAGCGCGATTCTCTCCGCAGTTATATTTAATGCAATTATTATTCCGGTGCTGATTCCGCTGGCTTTAAAAGGTGTGGAATACAAGCCGATCGGTGCCAGCGCTTTGCTTCGCCGTAACCTTTTGATTTATGGTTTGGGCGGCGTAGTTGCTCCTTTTATCGGCATAAAACTGATCGATCTGGTTGTTTCTTTAATGGTATAAAAATTAGAAAAAATGAAAAAATACATCATGCAATCCATCCGGTTAACTCTGGTACTGCTTGTTTTATTATGTGTGATTTACCCTGCGGTCATCTCTTTTGCAAGTAAAATATCAACAGGCGAAGGCAATGGCGAAACGATTACTGTAAACGGAAAAGTGGTTGGTTATGCCAATATCGGGCAAAAGTTTGATCAGCCAAAATATTTCTGGGGCCGTCCATCCGCCGTAAATTACAATGCAGCCGGTTCGGCCGGTTCTAACAAAGGCCCGAGTAATCCGGATTATCTAAAAGAGGTAAGCAACCGGATTGACACGCTGTTAAAATACAATCCGGGATTGAAAAAAAGTGATATTCCGGCAGAAATGGTAACTGCTTCCGGCAGTGGATTGGACCCGGACATTTCTCCGGAAGGAGCACAAATTCAAATCAGAAGAGTGGCTGCAACACGCAAATTAAATGAACAGCAAGTGGCTGCACTGGTAGCAACGCATCTTGAAAAACCATTGTTTGGTTTATTCGGTCCTTCAAAAATTAACGTCTTAAAACTAAATATTGCGCTGGATGCGCTTCAAAAATAATCTCTTAATTAATACAAAATCAATCCCTTATAGCTGTTCCTCGGCTATAAGGTTAATTCTGAATTATCAAAATGAAACTAATATTTATAGGTGTAATACTGTTTTTATCCACCTTTTTTGCCCATGCACAAGATAGTACCAAAGCCGGAAAACTTACTTTTAGCGGTTATGCCGAGCTTTATTACGGATTTGATTTCAATAAACCGGTGGATAACAACCGTCCGGCTTTTGTTTATTCGCACAATCGTCACAATGAAGTCAACCTGAATTTAGGTTTTATTAAAGCGAATTATGACAGTGATAATATCCGCGCAAATTTGGCGCTGATGGCCGGAACTTATGCCAACGCAAATCTGGCTGCAGAACCAGGTGTTTTAAAAAATATTTTTGAAGCAAATGCAGGTGTTAAATTATCTCAAAAAGCAAATTTGTGGGTGGATGCCGGAATTTTCTCTTCGCATATTGGTTTCGAAAGTGCTGTTTCAAAAGATTGCTGGGTTTTAACCAGAAGTATATCTGCAGAAAATACGCCTTATTACGAAACTGGAGCAAAAGTTACTTACACTACCAATAATGGAAAATTAACTTTAGTTGGATTGTATTTGAATGGCTGGCAACGTATGGCAAGGCAAAATAATAACAGCCAGCCAGCCGGCGGCGCACAAATTACTTGGAAACCAACCGATAGAATCACTTTAAATTACAGTAATTATTTAGGTACAGAAGGAGCAGATTCAGTCCGTGTCCGAAGGCTCTACAACAATTTCTATGGGATTTTTCAATTAACTCCAGCTTTCGGCCTTACTGCGGGTTTTGATTTTGGTGTGCAACAGCAAACCAAAGGCAGCAGCATTTATTACAATGTACTTTCGCCGGTTGCAATTGCCCGTTATCAATTTGCACCTAAATGGGCGATGGCGGGAAGAGTAGAATACTATCAAGATAAAAACGGAATTATTATCGCCAGCACCACTCCAAACAGTTTTAAAATAACTGGTTATTCTTTAAACGTTGATTACGCTCCCGTTAAAAATGCACTTATTCGATTAGAAGGAAAAGTTTACGACAGTAAAAATGCTGTTTTTACAAGTTCGTCCGGTAATCCCATAAACACAAGTCCGTTACTTACTGCAAGTTTTGCAGTTTCGTTTTAGTAAAAAGTAGTGTGTAAAGGAGAACACGGCTGCTCAATATTATATACGATAAAAGAAGTATTTAAATTATCATGGAAGAACATAAAGACGATTCTGTAAAAACGTTCCTTGAACTAGTTAAAAAATTCAGACGGGGCAAACTAAAAATATACATCGGCATGAGTGCTGGCGTGGGTAAAAGCTACCGGATGTTGCAGGAAGCACACGCACTTTTAAAGAATAATATAGACATCAAAATTGGTTATATCGAGACACATGGGCGTGCAGAAACGCAGGCTTTGTTAGCCGGGTTGCCTATCATCAGTAGAAGGAAAATATTTTATAAAGGCAAAGAGCTGGAAGAAATGGATGCGCAAACTATTTTAAACCGCCACCCGGAAGTGGTGGTTGTGGATGAACTGGCGCACAGCAATATTGAAGGTAGTAAAAACAGCAAACGCTGGCAGGATGTGCTGGATTTGCTGGAAGCTGGCATTAGCGTGATTACAGCGGTTAATATCCAGCATTTAGAGAGTTTGAATGAAGAGATTGAGCAGATTACCGGCGTTGCGATTACAGAACGCATACCGGACAAAGTGCTGGAACTGGCTGATGAAATAGTGAACATTGATTTAACGGCTGATGAATTGATTGCCCGGCTAAAAGAAGGTAAAATTTATCACGCCGGAAAAGTAGAAACAGCGTTACAAAACTTTTTTCGAAACGATAAGATTTTGCAGTTACGGGAAATTCCGCTGAAAGAAGTTGCCCATCATTTGGAGCGAAAAATCAATATAGAAATACCGAAACAGATTAAACTTCGGCCCGAAAAATTTCTGGCATGTATTTCTTCCAACGCAGAAATTGCCAAAATTGTGATCCGGAAAACGGCCCGGCTGGCTTCCTATTACCGCTCGGACTGGATAATGCTTTATGTGCAAAGCAGCGACGAAAGTCTGGACCGGATAAAGCTGGACAAACAACGATTTCTGATCAATAATTTTAAACTGGCTACAGAACTGGGTGCCGAAGTTTTGAAAGTTAAAAGCGACCGGATTACGCAAACCATCATGAAAGTTGTAGCAGAAAAAGAAATAACCACCATTTGTATCGGCAAGCCACATCTTAATTTATTCCAAGTGATGTTAAGAACGGCCGTATTTAACCAACTGCTTAAAAACATAGCCGCGACAGAAACTGATTTAGTAATATTATCATGAAAGTAAAAAATAAACTTCGGTTGGGATTCGGCTTTTTGTTTATCGTCGTACTCTTTTTCGGCGCGGTTACCCTATTTTATATCAAACAGATTTCCAACGATGCAAAGGTGATTTTAAAGGATAATTATGAATCGCTAAGTTTTTCGAGGGAAATGCGAACGATTTTAGATGAGCAGAATTTACCGATAAACGAATCATCAATCAATTCCTTCAACAAACAATTGATCAAAGAAGAAAACAATATTACCGAGCCGGGCGAAAAAGAAGCGGTACAAAGTTTACATGCTCCTTTTATCGTACTAAAAAATGGATCGGCTGCTTTAACGCAGCAGTTGCAGGCAGAAAAAGACATTCGTAAGTTTTTGAGAAAAATAGAACTTTTGAACATGCAGGCCATTGTGCGTAAAAATGATGCCGCTCATGCTTCCGTAAACAGGGCAACTTTATTTTTAGGATTGGCCGGTTCTTTCACTTTTCTGGTACTTTTCAGCTTCAGCGTGAACTTCCCGGGTTTTATTTCGGATCCTTTAAATACGCTTTTGGAAGGAATCAGGGAAATTGGAAAGAATAATTATGAGCATCGTATTCGTTTTAATAAACAGGATGAGTTTTCTGAAGTGGGTAACGCTTTTAATAATATGGCTACCCGTTTGGTTGACTGGGAAAATAGTAATCTTTCTAAGCTCATGTCGGAAAAATTACGCATCGAAGCCATTATTGAGCAGATGCAGGATGCCATTATTGGGATTAGTGAAAATCAGGAAGTACTGTTTATCAACACTACGGCAAAAAACTTACTTAACCTGAACGAACAAAAACCAGAAGGTAAATCAGTAATAGAAATTACGAAAGGTAATGATCTTTTTAGCGCCATTATTAAAGAAGAAAAAGCAGGAAAACCTTTTAAAATAGTTGAAAATGGTAAAGATGCTTATTTTCAGTTAGAGGTTCGGGAGATATTGATCCCTAACCAGAAGCGTGATTTGTCCAGCCCGTTGGTTATTGCCAAAGTATCAGCCGGTAAAGTATATATTTTGAAGAACATTACCGAGTTTAAAGAGCGGGATGAAGCTAAGACAAATTTTATTGCCACGATTTCCCATGAGTTAAAAACGCCGATTTCAGCAATGAAACTAAGTTTGAAGTTACTTGCAAATACACAGGTAGGAACTTTAAACCACGAGCAGGCGCAGCTGGTGCAAAATGTTAATGAGGACGCAGAAAGATTACTTAAAATAACACATGAACTTCTTGATCTTTCGCAGGTAGAGACGGGTAACATCCAGCTGAATTTTGCACCTGCAAAACCTGAACAGATTGTAGATTATGCCATAAAAGCGATTCAGTTTGAAGCCAATCAAAAAGGAGTTACAATAGAAAAATCTATTGCACTGTCGCCACCCCAAATCCAGGCAGATGTTGAGAAAACAGCTTGGGTGATGATCAACTTTTTATCCAATGCCTTACGCTATAGTTCTTCCGGGTCTAAAATTATCGTTCGGGTTAACCTGAAAGAAAAGATGGTAGAATTCTCTGTGAAAGACTTTGGGAAAGGTATTGAACAGGTGTACCAGGATCGCCTCTTCGACCGCTTTTTTCAGGTACCGACAGACGGACAAAACAAATCAGGCTCCGGTTTGGGACTTGCAATTTCTAAAGAGTTTATCGCAGCCCAGGACGGAAAAATTGGCCTGGAGAGTGAATTCGGAGAAGGCAGCTGCTTTTATTTCCAGCTTCCTGCAATGATTGCCTGACAGTAAGAGCTTTTATCAGTAGTAATATATTGGTTTAACCTAACCCAATGAAAATTAAGTCAAGAAATTAAAATATAAAAAACGATTGTTGGTTCGATGTTTAGAATGTACATGATAACATAAATAGTAAATCTTTAACATGCTATTTATGTTATCAAAAAACCAAGGAATTCTGGATTAACTATTTAAAATTCTCTTTTTAAACCTCTACTTACCTTTGTGCTAGTCCTCCTTTTCCGGCTTAAAAATTGCGTTGACGGTAGTTCCGAACACTTCTGATATTTTGATTGCAAGGACAGTAGAGGGGACATACCGGTGCCGGCTTCAATGGAGTTGATCGTTTGCCGGGGGAGATACCTGCTTTGTCCGCCAGGTCCTGTGCTGGGTATAATTGAGTTTTGCCCGTTCAACCTTGAGTGGTCCGCCAGCTTGTAGCCGGTCCCTTTATCCCTTTAAGGCGAACGATGGTATATTTTGTTCGGAATAATCACATACAACACCAATCCGTGTAGGAACAGATAAGGCTCGTTGTGATATATTTGCCATAAATATCAGTAAAGCCATTTTATGCCAGTAAGGGTTAAGCGGCAGTATCTTTTGGTCATCCTGGTTACCTTTAGTTCCTGCCTTGCTAAAAAGCAGATCAGTGATGATAAAAAAACAGGCTTCAGCTATAATTACTGCTCGCCTAATGTTCCTTATGTGCTGACATCACCAGATGAAGGCGCATTTTTGCAGACAACAGGCATGCCTCTTTCCGAGCACGACCGGCTGTTATGCAGAGCGCTTGGCATCAGTAGCGAAGCGGATACCCTGTGGCGTTTGCACCAGCAAAAATCGCCACCGGATTCAATGAAGATCCTTTTCGTAAAGCAAAGGATTACGGCAAAATTGTTGATCGCTCAATCGCAGCTGCAGGCAGTAGCTGCCGAACTGGATTGCGAGGGAGAGCGCTCAAACCAGGCGGCAAGTTACCTTGACGGGATCAATAATAACAAGAAAAACAGCCTGACGGTTTCCTCTGTTGCCTTAGGGGCCTTTACTACGGTTGCGACCGTTCTTATTTCTCGAAAAGGACCGCAAACAGGGATTGGTATAGGGGGCGGATTACTGAGTGCAGGTCTGGCCGCACTGACAATTAACCCCAAAGGGAAAAATATCCCGTTTTATCACCAGCGGAATTTGTTACGAACCATCTGGAACGGAACGGAAAATAATACAGACTATCCTTACTTTGTATGGCGCATGCTTCATGAAAGTAAATTCAGCAATAAGGGTAATGTTACTTTAGCAAACAGCGTTAGAAGCAGGTGGTTACAGTTTAATTTTGACGGGGAAATAACCCCAAAACAAGAAGCGCTGATTTTTGGCAACGGGGGGTTGTATCATGCAGAGGAATTGCATATCCGTGCTGCGCTGATCAATCAGCTTCAGGCTACCATAAGATCGGTCAACCAGGACTTAACCGGGACCATAGCCGTTATAGAAACTCTTTAAACTGTATCGGTAAAAGGGTATTTCTTGGTTCTCCGCCTGACTTCCTGAAAGTCACGACCTGCTAAATCCAACTCAAAATCGTCATAAAACAGTTAAGAACACTCAAAAATTCCTATTTAACATAACCCTATTATCAGACAGATGAATTTATACTTTAACAAACTATAGAAGAAAATAATGGCAAACTGCCCTTTAATAAATATTATTTTGGTAATAGTTAAGCCAGCAGAAATCTTTGTTTACTACACAGATGTTATAAATTTGGAGTTCTTTACCTAACTCCTATGAATTTTCAGATTCTCGCCGAAACTATTCAGCAAATGCATCTTGCATTGTTCAATGAATCGGTTAAAGCAGTCAATAGAAACTTAACTCTGCGAAACTGGCTTATCGGGTATTACATAGTAGAATATGAACAGGCCGGAGAGGACCGTGCAACCTATGGAGCCAAATTACTCACCTCACTAACTAAACGATTGTCTATTAAAGGTATCTCGGAAACATCCCTTAAGCTATGCCGTCAATTTTACCAGGTGTATCCCGGTATCGCAGAACTTTTCAAAGATAATGTCTCTACTGGTTTACATTCACTTATTTCGCTTCCAATTCGTCCGACACTGACTGACGAATTGACAAGTGGCCCGGACGATGCTGCCGCTCCTGTTCTTGCTGCCGCCAAACTGGTCAGTAGATTATCCTTCTCGCATTTGTGCGAACTTTTTCCTATCAAAGAACCACTTAAAAGGGCATTTTATGAATTAGAATGCATTAAAGGTTCCTGGTCAGTAAAGGAATTGAAAAGACAAATAGGCTCTTTGTATTATGAAAGACTGCTCTTATCTAATGAACCCGAAAAGATGGAGCAATATGTCCAAAATCAAACAGGCAGGCAATCACAGCCAGAAGAGCTGATCAAAGACCATCATTTCTTTGAGTTCCTGGGTATTGCTGGAAAATCGCTGATTGAAGAAGCTGATCTGGAACAGGCGCTACTCGATCATTTACAAGACTTCATTATAGAGCTTGGCAATGGATTTTGTTTCGAGGCCAGGCAAAAGCGAATACTAATCGGAGATGAATATTTTTATGTGGATATGGTATTCTACCACAGAATACTCAAATGCCATGTACTGATCGAATTAAAAGTCGAACCCTTCAGTCACGGAAACATAAGCCAGTTAAACACTTATGTTAACTATTTTAAAAAGGAGATTATGCAACCGGACGATAACCCGCCGGTTGGCATCTTAATGATTACCAACAAGAATAGTGCGTTAGTCGAATACGCTACCGCTGGACTTGACAATAAATTATTCGTATCCAAATACCAGCTTCAGCTTCCCAGCAAAGAACAATTAACAGATTTCGTCAAAAAGGAACTACAGAACTTATAAGTTTAAATTTGATTTCACTTCCTTAATAGTTTGACCCCTTCCTGAAAGCCGGACCGTTTAAAAAGCGAAAATTATTAAGAATGGGTCGTTAAATGGAGGGGTCAAGGTCTACATACTTATTAGTTTAGTAAGAAGAAAAGCCCATTTTTTAACCGGTTAAAGTTTAGAAAGGATTACACGTTGAACTATTTATGATTAATTTGGCTT
>JBPBPL010000046.1:0-26231 GCA_050954285.1 Janthinobacterium lividum
TCGTTTCCTTATCGTAAATGTAAGGGTTAAGTAGCCGTAAAAGCAAAATTAAACCAGAGCCCACCAGCAAACCAACCAGTATTGCTTTTTGATAAATACTGCCTGTATCTGGCGAAACCGGGCTGAAATTAGCCTGCGCCTGTTCAATTACGGTGGCACCGGCGAGAATAGAGGAGCGACTGATCTGGGCTTCCAGTTTTTTTTCAGACAAAAAAGAGTACACTTTTTCATTAATTTCAAAATCGCGTTTCAGGCTCACCATATCACGCTCATTGGTTGGCAGGGCAGCCACTTGCTGGTTAGCCGTTTGCAGCTGGCTGTTTAAATAATTTATAGTGGTTTGAATGTGTTTGGCAGAAGCATCAATATTGGCAAGCGCCGATTCGCGAAGCTGCACCAGTTGTTTATCCAGCTCTACTACCGGCTGCGCATTTACATTAAAGGTTTTGAGCATGCCGGTTTTTTCGGTCAGCAGTGTGTTATAGCGCAACAGCAGTCCATTCAGTAAAGGATCAACTGTGCCTTGCATGTTAAAGTTTAGGCTCACCGAATTTTTTTCGTTGCTGATCTGTTGTTTCAGCTGATTGATGGCAATTAACTGAATATTCAGCAGTGATTTTTGCGATTCAGTTTCCTGCACTTTCCCAAGCACCAAAGCGGCAGAAGAATTTACATCAAAAACTTTTGCACTTTTTTTGTAGGATTCCAGCGAGCTTTCCGATGATTTTACCTGCTTGGAAAGGTAGCTTAACTGATCATCTATAAAAGTAATAATTTGCGATGCCGACTGCATTTTGCGGTTTTTATCAAACGTCAGGTATTCCTTCATCAAAGCATTCAGCACATCTGCCGCAAATTGCGGGTTAGAATCTGTTTGCTCCAGATTGATTACGTTAGAATTTTTGATGGCTTCGCTTGTATTTAATCCGCCTGCAATCCGTGGATAAAAATCTTCAGGGGTATTAAATTTAAACAGGTAAACAGAGTTCAAGGCAAAACGTGCATCGGAAGAACGGATCATAAAATGCGTTGTACCTATATTTATCGTTTCGTCATAACTATAATTTTTTTTGATTTCTTGATTATTGAACTTGTAATCCAGACTAAACTTACTTGCATTAATTGCATGGAAGGAAATTAGGTCCTTAAAAAGAGTAGTGCTGTCTTCCTGAAGCATCTCGATATTTAATGGTTTATCAGGGTAAGTTTCATATCTGCGCACTCTGCCTTTAATATAAAAACTAACTTTATAATCAAGGTCTTTTACTGCTTCAATAATCAGGTTGCGGCTTTTTAACACATAACTTTCGCTTTGTACTTTGGCCGTTGCCCGTTCTGCATTGTTAATTACACTTACCAGTTCAGAAATTTCTGATTTTTTTTCATCAAACTTCATAATAGCGTTGGTGGCATACACTTTTGGTGTGTACCACAAATAAAGCTTTGCCAGAAAAAAAAATACCAGTACCGAAAGTGCCACCAGATACCACCTGCTCAGAATTACCCGAAACAGCCTTGCATAATTAAGCCGGTCGGTTGGTTTTAGCAGGTTAAAAGTATCGTTTTCAGGCATTATCTTTTGGTGAGGGTAAAAATGATTAAGGCCGTATTTAGCAAAACCAAAATAGGCTGCATAATACCGGAAACATTCTGTGTAGCCTCATTGCGAACGGTACGGTTATTTTGTGCGATGTATATAATGTCATTATTTTGCAGGTTCAGCTCTGGATTAGCCAGTGTGCGGATATCGTTCAAATCAGCTATAATAATTTGTGGATGCGCTTTATCACCCCGAATAATCTGAATGGTTTTTTCATTGGCTTTTTCTGTCAGTCCTCCCGCTTCTCCAATAATATCCACAAGGTTGGTTTTATCTTTTAACAACAAGTAATTTCCCTGTGTACGTATTTCTCCCAGTACGGTTACCTTTAGATTAATAATTTTCAGGTCGATTATCGGATCTTTTAATAATTTCTCTTTGTACAGCGATTCTATTTTTCGTGACGCTTGAAATCTCGTCAAACCCGAAACCATCACCCGGCCAATAACAGGCAAAGCAACCGTACCATCTTCTTCTACCTGGTAAGCGGGTGCCGGTGTGGCCACTGTGGCAACTGTTTGCTCATTAACGATGTAATTAATGTTTTGCAGATTCCGGATCTGGAGTAAATCATCCGGCCCAATTTTATAAGCCGAATTGCCGGAAGCCATAACCGGATTGTAAACCGGAACCGCAGCTACCACATTGGTTTTAAATAAAACATGTTGCTGCCTGTAGGAGCAAGAACACAAAAAAAGTAGTGCTAAAAACAGCATTGAGCAAATATTATTCAAAAATATTTTTTTCATAAAATAGTTGGTTAAACTATTAGTTAAATTTTATAATATCAAATTTTACGGATTAAATTATTTTCGTCCGTATAAATACCTATGAAAGTTTCTGTAATCACGGTTTGTTACAACGCAGTTTCCACCATCGAAGCCTCTATTCTTTCACTGTTAAATCAGGATTACGAAAATCTGGAGTATTTGGTTATCGATGGCGGTTCTACGGATGGTACTATCAATGTGATTAAGCGTTTTTTGCCGCAGATTGCGCACTTTGTTTCGGAACCCGATAGTGGAATGTATGATGCCATTAACAAAGGAATAGCGCTGGCCAGTGGCGAAATTATTGGCCTGCTCCATGCCAATGATTGCCTGGCCTCAACCCAAGTTATCAGCAAAATTGTAGCGACAATGCAAGCCATGAATGCTGATGCTGTGTATGGAAATTTAAATTTTTATGCAAAGAATGGCCGTTTAGTAAGGAAATGGAAATCCCAAAACTGCAATCGGTTACTGTTAGAAACAGGCTGGATGCCGCCGCATCCAACCGTTTATATCAAAAAAAATATTTTTTTAAAGTATGGTAATTATCGCCTTGATTTCTCCACAGCAGCTGATTATGAACTGATACTTAGGTTTTTTTATCTCTACCGAATAAAAACCGTTTATGTTAACCAGGTTTTTGTAAAAATGTTAACTGGCGGAATAAGTAACAAAAATATTTTCAATCACGTATCAGGAAACATCAATGATTTTAAAGCTATGAAACTACATCAATTACGAGCTCCTTTTATCGCTGTTTTTTTAAAACCACTACAAAAATTATTACAATATTTTTAATTATTATTAATTTAAAGTTAAATTTATATCTTTAAATAATATTAATAAGATATGATATCTCCCGAAATTTACTTTTTAATTGTTACCTGCGTTTCAGTTTTACTGGTGCTGATAATCATGCCGTCCGTAATTTATATTGCAAAAAAGAACCGGTTGTTTGATGATCATTCCTTATCCCGAAAAGATCACGGCTATGGCATTCCTCGCCTCGGCGGAGTTGCATTTTACCTCAGCAGTATTCTCACATCTTTATTTATTGTAAAAACCGGTACTGATTTGCCCATGTATCAGCTTTATGCCGCCAGTATTATATTATTTGGCGTGGGTATAAAAGATGATTTATCAGGCGTACATTTTCATACCAAACTGATTGTGCAAGCAGTTGTGGCTTTTATCATTACTGTTCCAGCCAATATCCGGCTTGATAATTTGCACGGTGTGTTCAATATTTATCAGTTAAGCCATGTATCCAGCATTATCATTTCGATGGTGTTGATTATGTTTATCATCAATGCTTTCAACCTGATTGATGGTATTGATGGTTTAGCTGGTACACTGGCCGTAATTGCCTGTTGTACTTTTGGTTACTGTTTTATGCTGATAAACGAAGTAGTGCTTGCCACATTGGCATTTGCAATTGCCGGTGCTGTAAGTGCATTTTTGTATTACAATTTTTCGCCTGCCAAAATTTTTATGGGCGATGCTGGTTCCATGTTTTTGGGAATGATCTGTGCCGTATTTGCCCTCAAATTTATATCGATAAATGAAGTACCGGCTATAGATACGATGCAAAATGCGCCTGCTTTGGCGATGGCAACACTTATTATTCCGGCTTTTGATACGCTGACTGTGATTGCCACTCGTCTGTACCATAAAAAATCACCTTTTAAGCCAGATCGTAACCATATCCACCACCGGATGCTGCGTTTAGGTTTAACACATTTACAAACCACCAGCATTCTGGGTGTGGTTAATGTGTTTTTTATTGCCCTGTCTTTGCTATTAAAACACGTGAATACTTCTTTTACCCTGATACTTTTTGCCGCAATTTTACTACTGCTAAATGCTTTAATCAACGGTTTGGTGCGCGTAAAAGTGAAGTCTGCCTATCCGGTTACAGCATAATTAGCAGGCAATAAATCCTGTCCTGTTTAATAACTTTGTTTCATCATGACGAAGATGAAAATTGCTATCAACGGATTTGGCCGCATCGGTCGGATCTTTTTAAGAAATATACTGCTGCACCCTAACATAGAAGTAGTTGCGATTAATGATTTGGGTGATATCAAAACGCTTGCTCATTTATTCAAATACGATTCCGTGCACCGAGGTTTTAAAGGTGAGGTAAATTTTGATGAACAACACCTGATCATCAACCAAAAAAAAATCAGGGTTTTTAAGGAAACTGATCCGCAGCAATTGCCCTGGCAACAGCTGGATATTGATTTGGTGATCGAATCCACCGGAAAATTTGTGACGCAGGAAAAAGCCGCGCTCCATTTAAAAGCAGGAGCAAAGCAGGTAATTATTTCGGCTCCTTCTCCCGATAAAAATATTCCATCAGTGGTTTTAGGTATAAATGATGATTCAATTGATCTAACAGCACCTATTATTTCCAACGCTTCCTGTACCACAAACAATGTAGCGGCAATGGTTAAAGTTTTAGATGATAACTGGGGAATCCAGGATGGTTACATCACCACGGTACACTCCATGACAAGCGACCAGAACCTGCACGATGCACCGCACAAAGATTTGCGTCGTGCACGGGCTGCATTCAGTTCCATCATCCCAACTTCTACAGGTGCGGCCAAAGCGATCACGTCAATTTTTCCGCATTTGGAAGGCCGTTTGGGTGGTGCCGGTATCCGGGTTCCGGTGTTAAATGGCTCTTTAACAGATTTTACCTGCACGCTTTATCATCCGGCAACCGTTGCCGAAATTAACGCTGCATTTTTAAAAGCTTCGCAAAGTTTTCTTCAAAATATTTTAGAATACACTGAAGATCCAATCGTTTCGGTAGATATTCTGGATAATCCGCACAGCTGTATTTTTGATGCGGAACTCACATCCGTGGTGGGCAGTTTGGTAAAAGTAGTGGGTTGGTATGATAATGAAATGGGCTATTCAAGCCGACTGGCAGATTTGGTGCAAAAAATTGCGGTGCTAAAAGAAGCATCTACACAAACCGTTTCTGCTTAAAACAGAAAAGCGGCCTAAGCCGCTCCTCTGAAATCACTGCAAAAAAACTGTTTGTTATGGTTTTGGTTTAGAATTGGTTTTTAGCGTACAATACTTAAAGTAGATTTATTTCTTCTCGGTGTATCTGGAAACGGCTGCATATCAGGATAGTAAGCAGAAATTTGATCGTCCTCTTTCTTTACATTTGCTTTATAGTAAGAAAGGCCTTTATCAGTAAGTGAAGCACCAATGTTTAAGCATTTAATGTCGGATGCTTTTTTTGCTTTGATAAACAAATCTACATCGCCGTGCAATTCAATCAAACCTTTGTAGTATAATTCGTTTAGCAACACCGTTTTAAACTTGTTGAAAAACAATGTAATGCTGAAGATTAAATATGGATTGGTGATATCGGTGTTGCGGTAAGGAACAGGATTGTTCAGGATTAATTTTAAGATTTTATCGCGAAGTGGTGTGGTGTTGAAAAACATGGCTTTAAAATTTAGTTTTGTTATTGTTGATGATAACACTTATTCAATTAAAATGCCAGCTCCATAATTTACATTGAAATCATTTGTAATGCTTCTTTTAACAGGTGAAATTTGGGTTGCAGGAATATCAAAATCCATTTTACTATTTCGCTTCAGGAAATATTCAACTTTTAAAAATAGCCTATAAAAGCAGTATCTTCAACACAAATTAGCTTTAAAAATTAAAACAACCTCAAATTAATGATTAAATTTATTACAGTAGAAGAAACTTTACCGATTAGAAATGAAGTGCTGCGCGAAGGAAAATTAAGTTTGGATGAATGCCGTTTTCCGTCAGACCAAAACGAAGGCGCGTTCCATGTGGGTAATTTTGAGGAAAATACGCTCGTTTCCATCGCCTCGTTTCATCCCCAAACTGTAGAAGGGCACATTGGCAGTGGTTATCAGCTGCGTGGTATGGCCACAATTCCGGGTTTTCAGGGGAAAGGAAAAGGCAACCAGCTGCTTAATTTTGCGGTGGTTTACCTGCGCGGACAAAAAATAAATTATCTGTGGTGCAACGCGCGCAAAAAAGCCTTAAACTTTTATACCGGTTTAGGTTTTGAAGTTATTTCTGATGAGTTTGACGTGCCCGGAATTGGCCCGCATTATATGATGTATGTTAAAATTTACTGATGCTGTTTTTATCGGCATAAAAACAGCATCAGTAAAAAACACGTTTAAAACCTTGCTGTTAACAGCATTTTTGTAATTTTCACCTTTATTTCAATCTTATGAAAACAATAGACCAAGCCAGCTTTGCCGGCAAAAAAGTTTTGATCCGCGTAGATTTTAACGTTCCGCTGGATGAAAACTATAAAATTACGGATGATAACCGCATTACGGCAGCTTTGCCAACTATCAAAAAGATTTTGGCTGAGGGCGGTGCCGTAATTTTAATGTCGCATTTAGGCCGGCCAAAAGATGGTCCGACCGAAAAATATTCGCTGAAACATTTAATTCCGCATCTGTCGGATTTGCTGGGTCAGGAGGTGCAGTTTGCGGGTGATTGCATCGGCGAGGAAGCCATTAATAAAGCTAAAGAACTGGAACCAGGCGAAGTTTTACTGCTGGAAAATCTGCGATTTTATAAGGAAGAAGAAAAAGGCGATGTAGAATTTGCAAAAAAACTGGCTGCACTGGCCAATATTTATGTAAATGATGCTTTTGGTACGGCACACCGTGCGCACGCTTCCACTTCCATCATTGCACAGTTTTTTCCGGATGCCAAATATTTTGGTTACGTAATGGCTTCCGAACTGAAAAATGCCGAAAAAGTACTGAACGGCGCGGCAAAACCTTTCACCGCCATTATGGGTGGTTCTAAAGTTTCCGACAAAATTTTACTGATTGAAAAACTGCTGGACAAAGTTGATAATCTAATTATTGGCGGTGGCATGGCTTATACTTTTGCCAAAGCTGATGGCGGTAACATCGGTACTTCTTTGGTTGAAATGGATAAATTGAACTTAGCCATCAGCCTGCAACAAAAAGCGAAAGACAAAGGCGTAAAGTTGTTTTTACCAGTTGATAATGTGGTGGCAGATAAATTTGCCAACGATGCGCAAACTAAAATTGCCAAAACCGGCGAGATTGAAGATAACTGGATGGGTTTGGATATCGGCCCGGAAACTGTTAAGTTATTTAGCAAAGTAATTGAAGAATCTAAAACCATTTTGTGGAACGGGCCGATGGGCGTTTTTGAAATGGAAAGCTTTTTAAAAGGCACCAAAGCCATTGCCGAAGCGGTTGTTAAAGCAACTGATAACGGTGCTTTCTCGCTGATTGGTGGCGGAGATTCTGCCGCTGCGGTATCCAAATTTAACCTGACAGAACGCGTGAGCTACGTTTCTACTGGTGGCGGCGCATTGCTGGAATACATGGAAGGCAAAGAGTTGCCGGGCGTAAAAGCGATAAATGAGTGATGCTGTTTTTATCGGTATAAAATGAAGATCGAAAAGCCTTTGCCATTTGGTAAAGGCTTTTTATGCTTGCATCATTATATGCAAATCTTGCATTGCGGTATAAAACATTGGTAATTGTGAGAATAAACTTTCAGCCAAAACCTGATTATAGGTGTGTACTGAAGCGTTCCTTTTAAGCAAAATATCAGACCAGATTGCTTCATCATCAATAATATTTTCTGCAAAAGCAGCTGCAAAAACTGATCTTGGGCTATTTAAATTGATAATTCCTCTTTTTTCTAAAAAACGTTTCAATGTTTTCCAGGATAAGTCAAAGCAATATTCAAAGCGTTGTATGGCACCATCCCGCTCCAGGGCTGAAGGGTTTACTAATAGTGCAGCATTAAAAGTAGTTAGTGCCTGGGCAAATGTGGCCAGTTTTTCCTCAAAATAATCGTTCATAGCCATTCTATGTTTTTCATTGCAACATCTTTAAACTGTTGATCTACAGTTTGAAAATCTACCACATCAATGTTATAAAGCATTGGCAACTCTTCAATTTCAGCATTAATTTTTGATAGTTGTTGGGTTGAAAGGGGATCTTCAGCCATTAAACCCAAATCGATATCTGCTCTGCGCAACTCCAATAAATTGGCTTGCGAACCGAAAACGAAAGCCCGGTAACTTGTATTGGTTAAGTTTTTTTTCAAAATTTCTCTCAACCAAAAAAATATTTGCTGCCGCCTGTTCATCTAAAAGCAAATATATCTAAATCATTAAGCCGAATAAACTAAATTTAGCTCCATGAAAAATATTGCTTCCATGCTTCTTTTATGCCTGTTTTTTTGGCAGGCATCGGCCCAAAACCAACCGAACCCGGATGCGGCTTATGTAAAAGATAATTACCAGAAATACGAATACCAGATTCCGATGCGCGATGGTAAAAAACTGTTCACTTCGGTTTATGTACCGAAAGATCAGTCTAAAAAATATCCTTTTATGATGGATCGAACGCCATACAGTGTGGCACCTTATGGCGCAAATTTGTATAAAGGAGGGTTGGGGCCGTCGCCTGCGTTTTTGCACGATGGTTATATTTTTGTTTATCAGGATGTTCGGGGAAGATGGATGAGCGAAGGCACTTATGAAGAAATGACACCGGAAAAAGATGTTCATCCCACCAAAAACGACCTAGATGAAGGCACGGATACTTACGATACCATCGACTGGCTACTCAAAAATATTCCAAATAATAATGGTAAAGTTGGCGTTTGGGGGATTTCCTATCCCGGTTTTTATACCACTACCGCTTTACTGAGCCGGCATCCGGCACTGGTTGCCGCTTCTCCGCAGGCACCCATTGCAGATTTATGGCGCGATGATGGCTGGCACAACGGTGCGTTTATGCTGGTGGCCAACTTTGGTTTTTATCCGGGCTTTACCAATCGGCAGGATGATAAACCTACGCAACGACGGGCAACAGAATTTAACGCCGGAACAGAAGACGGCTATAATTTTTTTATGAAAATGGCCACCATGAAGAATACCAACGACCTGTATTATAAAGATACGATCCGGCTGTGGAACGAAATGCTAGATCATCCGGATTACGATCAGCATTGGAAAGACCGCAACGTACTGCCGCATTTAACCAACATCAAAACAGCAACGTTGGTAACCGGCGGCTGGTATGACGCGGAAGATTTATACGGTGCAATTAATACGTACAAAACTTTAGTCAAAAACAACCCGACAACACCGGTTTATTTCGCGATGGGCCCGTGGGTGCATGGCGGCTGGGCGCGCGGAAACGGCGATCATTTGGGTGATGTCGGTTTTGGCGGGCCAACCGGTCCGTACTACCGGGAAAATATCGAGTTTAAGTTTTTTAGTCATTATTTAAAAGGAACGGAACTTAGCATTTCGCCAGTAAATGTTTTTGAAACGGGCAGCAATCAGTGGAAAAGCTACCAAAACTGGCCGGCAAAGGAGGCGAAAGAGAAGAATTTATATTTCCTTCCCAACGGAAAACTTTCTTTCGATCCGCCAACAACCAATGCTTCTTTTACCAGCTATATTTCTGATCCGAACAAACCTGTGCCTTTTATTAATGGTACTTCGATGGATATGGACCGGGCATATATGACGGCCGATCAACGTTTTGCAGCTACTCGTCCGGATGTTTTAACTTATCAAACCGATGTTTTGACGGATGATGTAACGCTTGCCGGAAATATTTGGGCGAATTTAAAGGTATCTACCACTGGCACCGATGCTGATTTTGTGGTGAAAGTGATTGATGTGTACCCGGATTCTACACGCAATACTTCTTTTATTGGTGCAAATGTGCAGTTGTCGCACTACGAACAAATGGTGCGCAGCGAAGCCATGCGTGGCAAATACCGCAACAGTATTTCTAAACCCGAGCCATTTGTGCCCGGAAAAGTAACACCCGTAAACTTTGAACTACAGGATATTTTACACACTTTTAAAAAAGGCCATCGCATCATGGTGCAAGTGCAAAGTACCTGGTTCCCACTTATAGACCGCAACCCGCAGCAGTTTATGAATATTATGAAAGCCAAGCCGGAAGATTTTAAGAAAGCTACAATTAAGGTTTATGAGAGTAAGGATGACGAAAGCTTTTTAAAGGTTCGGGTGATGTAACAAAATATAAATAGTACGTTAAGAAAAGCTTTTTATCAATGACAATTTTTTCAATTCCCCGAATTCATAAAAACACTTTTATTATGCTGTTTTTAGCAGTCTTTATTTTAGTGGGTGGTTTATTGATTTTGCATTCGGTACCATTTGTAAAAAGAGATATAATCGCAACAGGTTTTCTGGCCGATATTGTTATCACGTTTCCGGTAGCTTATTATTTCCTGATTATCCGTCCGTTTAAGCTCAAAGCCCGGCGTATTTTGGTGGTTATCAGTGCTTGCCTGGTGGTAGCTTATTTGGTTTTGCCGGTGCACCAACAATATTACGTGCTGCAATTGCGCAAATTAAATATTTTGGCCGAGCTTGGTTTTTTGATCTATGTGATTAGTAAACTGAAACACATCATCCATTATTACCAGATTCAGTATGCTGGTTATCAGGATTTTGCATTTGATCTTTTAAAAAGCTTAGTTTCGGTTTTAGGCGATGGTTTGCCCGTGCGGTTTTTTGCATCAGAAATAACCATATTAAGATTTGGATTAGGGTGCTGGAAAAAATTTCCTCAGGAGCCAGCCACTATCAAACGATTTTCTGTTTTTAAAGATTCCGGTTACGCATCGTTGTTCGGGGTGATTCTGTTTGTTGCGCTGATCGAAATCGTGGTGTTTCATCTTTTGTTAAATCAGTACAGCTCTGTGGCAGCAATAATTCTGAGCTTTGCCAGTGCTTATGGCCTGATTTTTTTTGTAGGCGATTTTTCCGCCATTGTTAAAAGTCCGATACTGTTTTTACCAGGTAAAATCTTGTTTCGTACAGGCTTTCGCTGGCGGGCCATGGTCAACATAAATAATATTGCTTCGGCAGAAAAAATTACGGGCAGTTATAAACCCGATGAGACTTGCTTTCGGGGTAGCGTTATGAAAAATTCTGCCAATATGCTGCTAACGTTTAAACATCCTATTTATATTGATCGCATTTACCAGAAATTAATTATAGTTGATAAAATTATGCTAAGTATTGATCAGGTTGATGCTTTTCTGGAAGAACTGAATAGCCAAAGTTGTTAAAAACGCAATTTCGGGTACTTACACAAATTTTTCCAAGCAAAATTAATTCAGCTAAAAGCCCGCCTTGCCGGGCTTTTTTTATGCCGATAAAAAAAGCATTCGCTATAAACTAATCTTGTAAAAATCGTGTTGAAAACTTTTAGTGGGGAATAGTGGTAAAAGGTGGTAAATTTTATACTTTTACTCATTAAATATTACCCTAACGGGGATAATGCCGCATTTCTTAGGTGAATTTGAATGCAAGCTTGATGCAAAGGGGCGAATGATGATACCCGCGAACCTCAGGAAACAGCTTCCAGAAGCTGAGCGTGAGGGACTTGTGATTAATCGTGGCTTTGAAAAGCACTTAGTAATTTATCCTCGTAAGGAGTGGGATTTGATATTGGATGATTTGTCAAAACTGAATCAGTACGAAAAAAAGAACCGTGATTTTGTAAGATACTTTACCCGTGGGGCAACGGAAATCATCCCGGATGCTGCTGGAAGAGTGCTTTTTTCAAAAACATTGCTTGATTATGCGGGCATTGGAACGGAAGTAGTGCTGACCGGAAATTTGAATAAAATAGAAGTGTGGGCGCAAAGTGCATATGATGAACAACTGGATAATGAGCCGGAAAATTTCGCCAAACTGGCGGAAGAAGTAATGGGTAACAAAAAAAATAATGCAGGTGAGTAACTACCATGTACCCGTAATGCTGCAGGAATGCATCGACGGCCTGGCTATTAAGCCGGATGGTGTTTATGTAGATGTAACTTTTGGTGGTGGCGGCCATTCTCAAAAAATTCTGGATGAGCTGAGACAAAATGGTCGTTTGCTTGCTTTTGATCAGGATGAAGACGCTAAACAGAATATCCCTGATGATGACCGTTTTACTTTTGTGGAGCAGAATTTCAGGTATTTAAAAAATTCCTGTCGCTTGTATAATGCTTTGCCCGTTGATGGAATTTTAGCTGATTTGGGCGTTTCCTCCTATCAATTTGATCAGGCTGAACGAGGTTTTTCAGTTCGCTTTGATGCTGATCTGGATATGCGCATGAACAAAAGCGGAGAACTTACCGCTCAAAAAATCATCAACACTTACACAGAAGAAGATCTGCACCGCATTTTCGGCATGTACGGCGAATTGCAGAACGCAAAATCATTGGCAAAAACAGTAGTAACGGCAAGGTTAAATCAACCAATAAACACAATTGCCGAATTAAAAGCAGCGATCCAGAACCTGATCCCGAAAGGAAAAGAAAATAAATACTTGGCGCAGGTTTTTCAGGCGTTGCGCATTGAGGTAAACCAGGAACTGGAAGCTCTGCAGGAGTTTTTAACGCAAACCGCTGACGTATTAACCTCTGGCGGTCGGTTGGTAGTAATGTCTTATCATTCGCTGGAAGATCGGTTGGTAAAAAATTTCATTGCTAAAGGAAAGTTTCGTGGCGAAGTGGAAAAAGATTTCTTTGGAAATGATCAAAAACCATTTGATGCGGTGAGTCGTGGTGCAATTACGGCCTCTGAAAAAGAAATAAAAATGAACAACAGGGCACGCAGTGCCAAATTAAGAATAGCTGTAAAAAGATGAACCGTTTACGCGCAGAAATTCTGAAAGATGAAGAATTAGAGAAAGAACTGATCGTGGAAGAAAAACCGCCTGCCGGTAAAATTCCCGACAATTTTTTCACGCTACTTTTTCAAAAAGGAGTGGTTTCTACAGAAGCTGCTACACGAATGTTGCCGTTTATATTTTTTGTGGCTTTTTTGGCGATGATATATATTGCTAACCGGCACATGGCCGAGAATAACATGCGTGATATTGATAAGTTATCCAAGCAGGTGAAAGAGTTAAGCTGGGATTACAAAACTACCAAAGCAGAACTGGCTTTTAAAAGCACGCTTACAGAAGTAGAAAAACGTACGGATACTTTAGGATTAAAAACCTCTGTGGAACCTCCACAGAAAATTATGGTGGCCAACGATGAGCATTAGAACTAATATATTGCTGCGTGTTTATCTGGCCTTTGGCCTGATAGTGCTTTTTGCTGCGGCAGTAATGGTACAGTTATGCCGCGTACAGATTTTGCAGGGTAAAAAATGGGCAGCTATGCAGGATAGCTTATCTATTCGTTATGTTAATGTGGAAGCCGCCCGCGGCAATATTTTTGCGCAGGACGGCAGCATGCTGGCTACATCCGTACCGGAATATGAATTACGGTTGGATATGATGGATGGTGCCATTGCAGACGATAAAATATTTTATGCTAAGGTGGATTCGCTGGCCATGAAGCTTTCTACTTATTTCGGCGATAAAACTGCGCGTGATTATTCACGCTATCTGCGTAATGGCCGCCGAGATAGTTCCCGCTACCTGCTTATCAAACGCAAAGTTTCTTTTCAGGATTTAAAGCAAATCAAGAAGTTTCCGATTTTTAATTTGGGTAAATACGGTGGTGGATTGATCGTGTTACAAAAAAATAAACGGATTTTGCCATACCGTTCGTTAGCGGCACGCACCATCGGTTACAAAAATGAAAATGTGCACAATGCTGTTGGATTGGAAGGTGCCTATGCTTCTTTTATCAATGGAGAATCTGGTAAGCGGTTGATGCAGCGCATTGTGGGTAACGTTTGGAAACCAGTTAATGAAGATTACGAAATCGCCCCAAAAGAAGGTGCAGATATTATTTCTACACTGGATGTGAATTTCCAGGATGTGGCGCAAAATGCTTTACGCAAACAATTGATTATCAGCGATGCTGATCATGGAACAGTGGTTTTGATGGAAGTAGCTACGGGCGAGATTCGTGCAATTGCCAATTATACCAAAGTAAGCGATGGGGTGTATGAAGAGAAATTAAACTATGCTATCAGTGAATCTGCTGAACCGGGTTCTACCTTCAAGCTGGCTTCGTACATGACGGCTCTGGATCAGCATAAAATTGATACCAATACATTGGTGGATTGTCAGGGCGGGGCATTTACGGTTTACAAAAAAATTATAAAAGATTCTCATATGGGGACTGGAGTGATTACCGTAAAACAGGCTTTTGAAAAATCATCAAACGTGGCTGTGGCCAAACTAATTTACGAGCATTATAAAGATGATCCGGCTGAATTTACGGATAATTTGTACAAGTTGCACCTGAACGAAAAGCTGAACCTTCAGATTCCAGGTGAAGGTACGCCGCTTATCAAAAATCCAAATACAAGTAAAAGTTGGAGCGGTTTAACACTTCCGCAAATGGCTTATGGTTACGAATCTAAATTAACGCCGCTGCAAATGCTCGCTTTATACAATGCGGTGGCCAATAACGGTAAAATGATTGCGCCGCTTTTTGTAAAAGAAATCAGGAGATTAGGCAACCCGATCGAGCAGTTTCAGGCTAGGGTGATCGATCCTAAAATTTGTTCTGATGCCACTTTAGGGAAGGTGAAAAAGATGATGGAAGGCGTGGTGGACGATAAAAAATTTGGTTCTGGTTACAATATCATTCACAATCCACTATATCATGTGGCTGGCAAAACTGGTACGGCACAGGTAGCTAACGGTGCTTTGGGTTATAAAGGTAAACGTTCTTACCAAGCTTCTTTTTGTGGCTATTTTCCTGCGGAGAAACCGAAATATTCTATGATCGTGGTTATTAACAATCCAAAAGGAGCATATTATGGTGCGTTGGTTTCCGGGCCTGTTTTTAGGGAGATTGCAGATAAAGTTTATTCAAGCGATCTGGATCTGAACCAAACTGCAACAACAGTTCATTTGGCCGATGCACAGTTATCCCCTAAAATAAAAGGTGGTCAGCAAAAAGCAGTACAGAAAGTTTACAGCAAATTTGGCCTGAAACCTGTTTACGCAAAAAATAAAGAAGCTGTTATTGATAGCAGTGAAGGTATTGAAAGTGAAACAGCAACCAAAAAAGGAACCGTGCCATCAACGGTGGGTATGGGTTTGCGCGATGCTTTGTTTATCATGGGAAATGCAGGCTATAAAGTTGCGGTAACGGGTAGCGGAACGGTAATACGACAATCGGTAGATGCTGGCAGCCTAATCCCGAAAGGTTCTAAAATTGTACTCGAACTGGAATGAAATTATTAAGAGAAATATGTGCAGGAATTCTTGGAGTAGCTGGTTTAAAAAAACCGGAACAGGAAATTACTGCGCTTGTTTTTGATTCGCGAAAAGTGGTTCCGGGCTGTTTGTTTTTTGCGGTGCGGGGAACATTGGTTGATGGGCATCAATTTATTGAGCGGGCTATCGCTTCTGGTGCAGCGGCAATTATCTGCGAAGAAATCCCTGAAAACCAGAACCCGGAAATTACCTATATAAAAACAGCATCGGCTGCAGCGGCTTTAGGTTTAGCTGCCGCAAATTTCTACAATCATCCTTCAACCCAACTGAAATTAGTTGGCATCACCGGTACGAACGGTAAAACTACGGTTGTAACTTTATTGTTTAAACTTTTTCGGGGGCTGGGCTACAAATGCGGCATGTTATCCACCGTGGAAAACCGCATCAACAACGAAATCATTCCGGCAACGCATACCACGCCTGACCCGATTGCGCTGAATGAATTGCTGCAGGAAATGGTAGAAATGGGCTGCGATTATGCTTTTATGGAAGTGAGTTCGCACGCCATTGTGCAGCATCGTATTACCGGATTAACTTTTGCCGGTGCGATGTTTTCCAATATCACACACGATCATTTAGACTTTCACAAAACCTTCGACGAATATATAAAAGCTAAAAAAACTTTTTTTGATGAATTACCTGATACTGCTTTTGCCCTAACAAATTTAGATGATCGCAACGGCCGTGTTATGTTGCAAAATACCAAAGCCATCCAAAAAACTTATGGCTTAAAATCGATGGCTGATTTTAAAGCGAAAATTATTGAAAATCAGTTTGGTGGATTATTGCTGAATATCGATCAGCAGGAAGTTTGGTTTAAACTTGTGGGCAGTTTCAATGCTTACAATCTGCTTTCGGTTTATGCAGCTGCGATGTTGCTTGGTCAGGGCGAGGAAAAAGTGCTGACCGTGATGAGCCGTTTATCCGGTGCAGAAGGCCGGTTTGATTACCTGATTTCTGCCAGCAAAATTATTGGGATTGTAGATTATGCCCACACGCCAGATGCCGTGCAAAATGTGTTAAGCACGATCAAAGACATCCGCAAAGGCAACGAACAGGTAATTACAGTAATTGGCTGCGGCGGTGATCGTGATAAAACAAAACGCCCCATTATGGCCAACGTAGCTTGCGAATGGAGCGATAAAGTAATCCTGACTTCAGACAATCCAAGATCAGAAGATCCGGCACAAATTATTCGGGATATGGAAGCCGGAATTTTGCCTGATCAGCAGCGAAAAACATTTTCCATTGCGGATAGAAAAGAGGCGATAAAAGCAGCATGTCATTTGGCGCAGGCCGAAGATATTATTTTGCTGGCCGGAAAAGGACACGAAAAATACCAGGAAATAAATGGTGTAAAATACCCTTTTGATGATAAACAGATTTTGGCAGAACAATTTAAACTGATGAGCTAATGCTGTATTATCTATTTACTTATCTCTACAAAAACCACAACATTCCGGGCGTTGGTGTATTTCAATACATTTCGTTCCGCACCGCGATGTCTGTTATTTTATCGCTGATTATCACAACTGTTTTTGGTGGAAAGATCATCAAATACTTGCAGAAAAAACAGGTTGGCGAAACCGTAAGAAATTTAGGTTTGGAAGGCCAGATGCAAAAACAGGGAACGCCAACGATGGGTGGCATCATGATTTTGATGGGCATTTTAATTCCGACTTTATTACTGGCTAAACTGGATAACATCTACATTATCCTGATGATTGTTACCACGATTTGGATGGGAATAGTTGGTTTTCTGGATGATTATATTAAAGTTTTTAAAAAAAATAAAGAAGGATTAGCTGGTCGTTTCAAAATTGTTGGCCAGGTTGGTTTATCGGTCATAATCGGCTGGACGATGTATTTCAGTCCGGAAATTGTGATCCGTCAAACGGTTACACTACCAGTAAAATACGATGTGCCGGTAGAAGTTCATCAGCAAGGCAACAAATACATTTACACGCAGGATATAAAATCTACCAAAACCAATGTACCGTTTTACAAGCACAATGAGTTCGATTATGCTAAAGTAATTAAGTTTATCGGTCCGGGTTACGAGCATTATACGCTGATTGTGTTTATGCTTTTCACTATTTTTATCATCACGGCGGTTTCTAACGGGGCTAATCTTACCGATGGAATTGATGGTTTAGCCACGGGAACTTCGGCCATTATCGGAATCACACTGGCTGTGCTGGCTTACGTTTCCGGGAATGCCGTAATTTCCGATTATCTCAACATTGTTTATATCCCAAATTCTGGTGAGTTGGTTGTTTTTGCTGGTGCTTTTGTAGGTGCTTGCGTTGGTTTTTTATGGTACAATTCGTATCCGGCACAAATTTTTATGGGCGATACCGGTAGTTTAGCTATCGGCGGCATTATTGCCGCTTTCGCCATCATGATCCGTAAAGAATTACTGATACCTCTTTTATGCGGTATTTTTTTAGTGGAATCTCTTTCGGTTGTTATACAAGTAGCCTATTTCAAATTCACCAAAAAGAAATACGGCGAAGGCAGACGAATATTTTTAATGTCGCCGTTGCACCATCATTTTCAGAAAAAAGGTTATCACGAATCTAAAATTGTTACTCGGTTCTGGATCATCGGCATATTTCTGGCCATCTTAACTATGGTCACTTTAAAATTAAGGTAGTAAAAACAGCATCAGTCAAAATGGAAACAGAGAATCAAATATCACCAACAGCAGCTGCCGGAAACGGGAAGTTTTTGTGCATTCTCGGTGCCGGGGAAAGTGGCGTTGGTGCTGCTTTTTTAGCACGGAAGCAAGGATTTAAAGTTTTTGTTTCTGATTTCGGGCTGATGAATGAGAAATACAAATTGCAGTTGCAGGACTGGAATATTGATTTTGAGGAGAACCAACATTCCGAAGAAATTATTTTGAAGGCTGATGAAGTGGTTAAAAGTCCTGGCATTCCAGAAAAAGCACCGATCATCAAAAAACTGAAGGCAAAAGGTATTCCGGTTATTTCCGAAATTGAATTTGCCGGAAGATACACCGATGCTAAAATGATTTGCATCACGGGATCAAACGGAAAAACGACTACAGCCAGTCTGACTTATCACTTGCTGAAAAAAGCTGGTTTGAACGTGGGTTTAGCCGGCAACATCGGTAAAAGTTTTGCTTACCAGGTGGCTGCCGAAAAATATGATCATTATGTGCTGGAAATCAGCAGTTTTATGCTGGACGATATGTATCAGTTTAAAGCAGATATTGCTGTTTTGCTGAACATTACGCCAGATCACCTGGATCGCTACGAATACAAAATGGAGAATTATGCGGATTCCAAGTTTCGTATCATTCAAAATCAAACCGGAGCAGATTATGTAATTTATTGTGCCGATGATGAGGAAACCATCAAAGGTATCAGCAAAAGAAAAATTGCAGCCAAACAAATGCCTTTTTCCATACAGAAAAAGGTACAACAAGGTGCCTATCTGGATGAGGATGAAATATTTTTCTTAACTGATAAAGGAGATTTAAGTATGAATATCACTGAACTGGCTTTACAGGGTAAGCACAACATTTACAATAGTATGGCTTCGGGTATTACGGCTAAAGTGCTGGAGTTGCGTAACGAAACTATCCGCGAAAGCATGGGCGATTTTAAAAATATTGAGCACCGGCTGGAGCATGTGGGTAATATTGCGGGTATCAGTTTCATCAATGATTCTAAAGCTACCAATGTAAATTCTACCTGGTACGCGCTGGAAAGTATGAATACAGATGTGGTGCTGATTTTGGGTGGAATAGATAAAGGCAATGATTATACCATGCTGAAAGAATTAATTAAGCAAAAAGTTAAAGCAATTGTGTGTTTGGGGAAGGATAATAAAGCCATTCATGCAGCATTTGAAAATGATGTGGACATGATCGTCAACACATTTTCGGCACCAGAAGCAGTGCAGATGGCTTATCACCTGGCTAAAAAAGGGGATACGGTTTTATTATCGCCGGCTTGTGCCAGCTTTGATTTGTTTAAAAATTATGAAGACCGCGGCCAGCAATTTAAGGCAGCGGTAAAAGAATTATAATACTGTTTTTATCAACCTAAAATATACCTGATAAAAGAAGCATGCATAGAATACTTAGTCAAACCAAAGGTGATCGCTGGATATGGCTCATTGTGATCCTGTTGTCAGTAATTTCGGCTTTAGCAGTTTACAGTTCAACTGGAACGCTGGCTTATAAACGCGGAGTTGGGGCAGAATCAATTTTGATTAAGCACATGGCCATGATTTTTGGCGGATTAGCGCTGATGTTTGTTTCCCATAAACTGGATTACCGTTATTACATGGGGATTTCAAAAATCCTGATGATCGTAACTATTCCGCTGCTGCTCTACACGCTAATTTTTGGTAACCACGTAAATGATGCCAGCAGGTGGATTGCCATTCCCGGAACCGGGCTAACTTTTCAGACTTCAGATTTGGCCAAGCTATCACTTATTACATTCTTAGCCAGAAGTTTATCGCGCAAACAGGAAAATATCAAAGATGTAAAAGAATCTTTTATGCCGATTATGGGTTCGGTTTGTGTGGTTTTTATCCTGATTGCATTGGCCAATTTATCCACAGCGTTAATGCTTTTTGGGGTGAGTATTTTATTGCTGATTATTGGCCGGATCAGCATTAAACAAATTGCTGTGGTTTGTTTGGCTGGAGCCGTTTTGCTGGCTGGCGTGGTTTTTTTAGGACCGAGACGGAAAACGTATGCTTCGCGCATCCAAACGTTTATGCATCCTACAAAAGTAGATCGTGATAAATCTTTTCAGTCTGATCATGCCAAAATTGCCATTGCAACTGGCGGTATTTTTGGGAAAGGGCCAGGCAACAGTACCGAACGCAATTATCTGCCTCACCCGTATTCGGATTTTATTTATGCTACCATTATTGAAGAATACGGCATGATCGGAGGCTTTTTGCTCATTGTAATTTACCTGTTCTTACTTTACAGATGCATCAAAATCGTAACCAAAGCACCAAAAGCTTTTGGGGCATTGCTGGCGGCAGGTTTAAGTTTTAGCTTAACTATTCAGGCGTTTGCAAACATGGCAGTAGCTGTTGGCTTAGGTCCGGTAACGGGTGTGCCTTTGCCATTGGTAAGCATGGGTGGCACATCTATTTTGTTTACCAGCGTAGCTTTCGGAATTATTTTATCCGTGAGCCGGCATATTGATGAATACGAAGATAACCGGAAAGTAGTAGTGGGAGAGATCCGGGAAAAGGAAATGGCAGCCTGATTTTAGGTTGATAAAAGAAGTATCAAAAAATTTTAAGTAGATAAAAGAAGTAGTAATAAAAATGGCAAAAAGGATCATCATCAGCGGCGGCGGAACCGGAGGACACATCTTCCCGGCTATTGCCATTGCAGATGCGCTTAAAAAGCTGCATCCTGATACCGAATTGCTGTTTGTTGGAGCCAATGGCCGCATGGAAATGGAAAAAGTTCCGGCTGCTGGTTACCAGATTGAAGGCTTGGATATTGCCGGTTTTCAGCGCGGTTCTATCCTGAAAAATCTTTCACTGCCTTTTAAAGTTTTAAGCAGTGTAAATAAGGCCAAAACCATCATCAAAAACTTTAAACCTGACGTTGTGGTTGGTTTAGGCGGTTATGCATCTGGTCCGCTTTTGTATGCGGCTTCAACCAGAAATTTACCGATTTTGATTCAGGAACAAAATTCTTACGCAGGTATCACCAATAAATGGCTGTCAAAAAAAGCACGTCGCATTTGTGTGGCTTTTGATGGAATGGATCAGTTTTTTCCAGCTGATCGGATCATCAAAACCGGAAACCCCATACGCAGAAGTTCTGTAAATATTGCAGGAAAAAGGAAGGAAGCATTTGACTTTTTTAAGCTTTCTCCATCTAAAAAAACAATCCTGGTTACGGGCGGAAGTTTGGGTGCCGGTACATTAAATAAATGTATGCTGGCCGGTTTGGAGGATTTGATTGCGGCGGATGTGCAGCTGATCTGGCAAACGGGCAAGTATTATTATAAAGGAATTTTAGAAAAACTGGGTTCAACTATCAACCCAAATATTTGTGTTTTAGAGTTTTTGAACCGGATGGATTTGGCTTATGCTGCTGCGGATGTGATTATTTCGCGTGCCGGAGCCGGAACCATTGCAGAGTTGTGTATGGTTAAAAAACCGGTCATTTTAGTGCCTTCGCCAAACGTGGCCGAAGATCATCAAACTAAAAACGCGCTGGCTCTGGTCAATCAAAATGCAGCAGTTTTAGTAAAAGATGCTGATGCCGAAAATGCACTGGTAAAAACAGTATTGGCTTTGTTGCAGGATGAAAATCAGCAGCAGAAATTAAGTAACCAAATTGGTAAACTGGCTATGCCGGATGCCGATTTAAACATTGCAAAAGAAGTATTGCAACTAACAGAAAATAAAACCGATGCTGTTTTTACAGCATAAAATTATGGAACTGAACAGTATAACACGTGTGTATTTGATTGGTATCGGCGGAATCGGCATGAGCGGTTTGGCGCGGTATTTCAATCATCGCGGCTGTTTGGTTGCCGGATATGATAAAACCCAAACGGCGCTCACAACCGCTTTGGAGCAGGAAAATATCGAAGTGGCTTATCATGATGAGATCGATTATATTCCGTATGATTTTAACGAGCAGGAGGACGGTACGCTAATTATTTACACGCCTGCAGTTCCGGCAAATTCTTTGATTCTAAGTTATTTTCAGGATAAAAAATTCGTTCTGAAAAAACGTTCGGAAGTTTTGGGTATCATCAGCAAAGGCATGTTTACCATTGCGGTGGCCGGTACACATGGCAAAACCACTACTTCCAGCATGATTGCGCATATTTTGCGTGCTTCGGGCAATGATTGTTCGGCATTTTTGGGCGGAATTGCAACCAATTATCAAACCAATGTGCTGTTTGGCAGCAATAAAATGATGGTGGTTGAAGCAGATGAATATGATCGTTCTTTCCTCACGCTGCATCCGGATATTGCGGTGGTAACTTCGATGGATGCCGATCACCTCGATATTTATGGTGATAAAAACAGCATGGTCAAATCTTTTCAGCAATTTGCTTCACAATTAAAAGCAGATGGAGAACTTATTTACAAAAAAGGTTTGCCTTTGGAGCAGGGTTTTACTTATTCTGTAAGTGAAAAAGCAGATGCTTCGGCAGAAAACATCAACATAAAAAACGGAAGTTATTACTTCGATTTCAAAAACGCAGCAATCGAAATTAAAGATATTCAGTTAGGAATTGCAGGCATACACAATGTAGAAAATGCAGTTGCAGCGATTCAAACAGCGTTGTTTTTAGAAGTTGATCCGCAGGAAATCAAAGTTGCTTTGAAATCTTTTTTAGGCATTAAACGCCGTTTTGAGTACATTATCAATACAGATAAAACGGTTTACATTGATGATTACGCACATCATCCGGAAGAATTACGGGCAGCAATTGCTTCGGTTAAAGCCCTTTATCCGCAAAAAAAATTGACAGTTATTTTCCAGCCTCATTTGTTTACACGCACGCGGGATTTTGCAGATGATTTTGCAGAAGTTTTATCAGAAGCAGATGATTTGCTTTTGCTGGACATTTATCCGGCACGGGAACTGCCAATTCAAGGCATTGATGCACAAATGATTTTGGACCGGATAAAAGCAAACAACAAAAAATATACGGTAAAAGAAGCACTGGATTATGTACAGCAAAATCAGCCGGAATTATTGCTGACCGTTGGTGCGGGAGATATTGACAAGCTGGTTGAACCTTTAAAAACTGCCTTGCAAAATGTTTAAAAAACCGATTTGGAGGCAAGTAGCTTTCGGCTTGTTATGGGCCGTTTGCCTTAGTGGCTTGTTTGTGCTGATGAGTTTTATCGGCATAAAAAAAGCATCGATGCTATGCAAGGAAGTGAAGATTTATATTCCTGGAAATCAGTATTTTGTGGATCGGCAGGAGATTAATTCTATCTTGCATGTAGGTGGAAAAAACACGCTGGTTGGAAAAAATCTGGACAAAATTAACATCCATCAGCTGGAAAAAACTTTACAGGCCAATCCGTTTATAGAATTTGCCAAAGTTTATACCGATATGGACGGCATAATTAATGTAGAAGTGCGCCAGCGGCAACCGATTTTGCGGGTGATGAACCGTTTCGGACAGGATTTTTACGTGGATCAATACGGATTGAAAATTCCGCTTTCTGCAAACTTTACTGCGCCAGTTTTGGTTGCAACAGGCGATATTGACGAAATTTTTATTAATCGGGTGGATACTTTGCATTCGGCTATGGCCAAGGCATTGTTTAAAACTGCAGATTTTATTCGTCGTGATTCTTTATGGGATGCACAAATTGAGCAGATTAATGTTACCCAAAATCACGAAATCGAATTAACTCCCCGTGTAGGTAACCAGCGGATTTTGTTGGGTTCAGCCGACTCTTTAGATAATAAATTTAAAAATCTGTTAATTTTTTATCAAAAAGCGATACCTAAAGTTGGCTGGGGAGCGTATAAAATTATTAACATCAAGTATGCCAACCAGGTTGTAGGAATCAAAAGCGATTCTTTATTAAAGGTGGAGGCAGCAAAACCCAAAAAAACAGTTCAGGATTCTAACAAGATTATTCAAGACACAATTCAAAATATACATTAGAAATGGAAAAGGTTTCTATCAGTCACGATAAAAGTTCGCCAATTGTAGTTGGCTTAGATATTGGTACAACAAAAATTTGCGCCATTGTAGGCCGCAGAAGTAAAGATAATACGGTAGAGATTTTAGGGATTGGGAAGGCCGAATCAGCTGGCGTTACGCGTGGCGTAGTTTCCAATATTGATAAAACCGTACAGGGAATTACTCAGGCAATTGAAATTGCAGCTTCACAATCCAACGTAGAAATTCGTGTGGTAAACGTTGGTATTGCCGGTCAGCATATCAAAAGTTTGCAGCATCGCGGGTTAATTACGCGTCGGGATTTGAACCGGGAAATCAACCGGAAAGATATTGAAAAGCTGATTGAAGACATGTATAACCTGGTAATGCCTCCGGGCGAGGAAATTATACATGTTTTGCCACAGGAATTTACGGTAGATAATGAGCCGGGAATTAAAGATCCGATTGGGATGGCAGGCGTTCGTTTGGAAGCTAATTTTCACATTATTTCGGGCCAGGTTACAGCGGTTAAAAACATTGTAAAATGCGTAACCAAAGCCAATCTGGAAAGTCATGATCTTATTTTGGAACCCTTAGCATCTTCTGAAGCAGTTTTAACCGACGAAGAAAAAGAAGCCGGTGTAGTTTTGGTGGATATTGGTGGCGGAACCACAGATTTGGCTATTTTTCACGAAGGAATTATACGTCATACTGCTGTAATTCCGTTTGGAGGGAATAGCGTAACAGAAGATATCCGCGAGGGTTGTTCGGTGATGCGGAACATAGCCGAGATGCTGAAAACTCGTTTCGGTTCGGCTTTGGCAGAGGAAAATAAAGATAACGAAATTGTATGCGTACCGGGCTTACGCGGTCGCGAATCCAAAGAAATTTCTGTAAAAAACCTCGCTTACGTTATTCAGGCACGGATGGAAGAAATTATCGAGCATGTGTATTACGAGATCAAAACTTCCGGTTACGAGAAAAAAATGATTGGTGGCATCGTAATTACTGGTGGTGGAGCGGATTTAAAACATCTGCCGCAACTGGTAGAATATGTTACCGGTTTGGATTGCCGCATTGGTTATCCAAGCGAACATCTGGCTAAAAATGAAGTACTGCAAAAAAACATCTTTGATGATCTGCAAAGCCCGATGTATGCAACCGGAATTGGTTTGCTGATCAAAGGAATCCAAAAAATGGAAGATGCAGAAATGCCTGCGGTGGCCGAAATAAAAACACAGGTAAAACAAGTAGTTACTTCTGAAAAAAAGCACGGCTTGCTTTCGCGGATGCTTGAAAAAGGAAAGATTTTTATCAAAGATGATATCAAGGATGAAGATTTCCTGAAATAGATTTAGAGCAAATTCAAGTTTTTGTTAAAAATTTATCATGCTTCTTTTATGCCAATAAAATTTGTTTTCGTAATTTATACTGATAAAAGAAGCATAAAAAAATTAAGGTTTTAGGTGATAAAAAAAGTACAAGAAATAGGAAATTAATTTTAAAGTTGTTCTTAATCAGCTAAAAAATTATATCAATAATAAATAGTAAAAACGTACTATTACGTTTTAAAAAAGAGATTCGCCAATACATCTATATAGTTAAAGATCAGCCATTATGCAATTTGAAATGTTAAAAGAAAAATCGTCTATCATCAAAGTAATTGGTGTGGGCGGCGGAGGTGGGAACGCAGTAAACCACATGTACAGACAAGGTATTACCGGGGTTGATTTTATCATTTGTAATACAGATGCGCAGGCTTTAGAATTAAGTCCGATACCAAACAAGGTGCAGTTAGGTGCCAGTTTAACAGAAGGAATGGGTGCAGGCTCGATCCCGGAAGTTGGAAAAAACTCAGCTATAGAAAATATTGACGATATTAAACAAATGCTGGGCACCAACACCAAAATGTTATTTATCACGGCTGGGATGGGTGGCG
>JBPBPL010000058.1:0-23944 GCA_050954285.1 Janthinobacterium lividum
TTTTAGTCAGTTATTTACTGCCGGTTTTTATCGTTTTTGGTTGCCGGAAAAATGATGTCAGCACAGAAAAAAACATCAATGCAAGAATTGACAGTACAGGGCTTTGTGGTTTTATAGTGAAAATTAATTCTTCCAGAACAAGTTATAATGCAGTTAACCTTCCTGATTTGTACCAAAAAGACAGCCTGAAAATAACGTTAAGCTACCATTTGCTCAACACCAAATATCAGTGCATTTTAAATACTTATCCGCAAATTTATATTGATGCCATCCACATACAGCCGTAAAACACACCGATAAAAAGATTACTGACTTTGTAGCATTAAATCATAAAATTTCGTACTGATCTAAAAAAGCTTTATGAAAAAGATACTCATTTTGTTATTGCTTGCCGGATTTTTTGCAGTAATAAGCAGTTGTAAAAAAGATGCAAATATGTTTACAAACGTAAGTGCAACGGTAATTTATACAGGAGATTTGGCAGCGGATGGTTGTGGTTATTTAATTAAAATTGATAGCACAACATATTATCATCCAGTTAATTTAGATGACAGTTATAAAAAGGATCAATTGCAGGTTACTATCAATTATCATTTGTTGACTACCAAATATCAATGCGGCCAGATTCCTTCAAATGGCTTGTCGGAGATAAATATTAGTAGCATTACCGTTAAATAATTTATACCGATAAAAGAAGCATCTAAAATTTTTATTCTCCGTTTAAGCAAGCACATATTAGCTAATGGAGATGTTTCAAAGAAACTGGATTATTGTATTTTTATTACTTTTTTGCTGGATTACAGGTTGCAAAAAAGAAAGCCAAAGTACCTATACAGAAAAAAGTGCAATGGTGCTTAATGCGGGAAATTTGGCTTCAGACGGTTGTGGTTGGTTGTTAAAATTAGATCAGGACAATACTGTTTTTAGCCCTTTAAATTTGCCGGAATTATTACAAACAGATAGTTTGCAGGTGACCATCAGTTACAACTTGTTAAACACAAAATTTAATTGTAGTAGCGGCAGTAGTTTTACGCAGATCAAAATCAATTCTATCCGGAAAAAAGGTGCTGTACGGCCTGATTAATTTTTTTGGATTACTCTTCATCCAATAACAATTTCTGATCCAGCTGCTTGCTGTTTTTAGCACCTAATTTTCGTAACGTTTCGGCACGGCTGGCCAGGTTGCCAGTACCGGAAGAAAGCTTGTTATAAGCCTCATTATAAGCTTTTTTGCTATTGTCAATGTGCTGCTCAATCTTCTTCATATCCTCTGTAAAACCAACAAATTTATCATACAGCAAACCTGCTTTGGTGGCAATATCCAGCGCGTTTCGGGTTTGCTGTTCCTGTTTCCACACGGAAGCAATGGTTTTTAAAGTAGCTAATAAGGTAGAAGGCGTAACCAAAACTACGCGCTTTTTCCAGGCAAAATCAAACAGTTCCAGATCGTGTTGTATAGCGATGGAAAATGAAGATTCTATCGGCACAAAAAGCAGCACAAATTCTGGTGAAGTCAGGCCAGATAAATTCTGATAACTCTTGGCACTCAAACCCGAAATATGGCTTTTTACCGAATCAATATGTGCTTTTATATGTCTTGCTTTTTCTTCTTCGGAAGTTGAATTAACCAGCCTTTCGTAAGCAATCAACGATACTTTTGAATCGATAATCAAATGCTTATTTTCCGGCAGATGCACGATCACATCCGGCATAAAACGATTACCGGCTTCATCCATCAAATTCATATTTTTGCCTTGTTTGGTATAACTGTCGCCTTCCACCAAACCCGAAGCTTCCAGCACGCGGTCCAGAATAACTTCGCCCCAGTTTCCCTGCATTTTGGTATCGCCTTTTAACGCTTTGGTGAGGTTGGTGGCATCGTCCTGGATGATTTTGGTCTGTTTGATCAGTTCCTCAATCGTGCCTTTCAGCGTAAAACGTTCGTTGGATTCATCTTTGTAAACCTTATCTACTTTTGCTTCAAAAGCTTTGATATTTTCTTTCAGCGGATGAAGCAGCAAATCCATATTGCTGCGGTTGGATTCTGTAAATTTCTGTGTTTTTTCGTCGAGGATTTTGTTGGCCACATTTTCAAATTCCCGCTGAAAATGCTGGCGTGTTTGCTCCACTTCTATTTTCTGATGTTCCATTTGCTCTTTTTGTGCGGTAAAAAAAGCGTTCGAGCGTTCCAGATGTTGTTTGGTTTCGTTGTGCAATTCGCGTTCTTCGGCCAACTCAGCAATCAAACGATCCTGTTCTTCCCGCAGCATCAAACTGATATTTTCTTTCTCCTGATGCAGGTTTGCAGCCCGTTCCTCGGCTTTGCCTAAAGTGATTTTCAGCTGAACATTCTCCTCCTGCAAACGCTTGAAATCCTCCACAGAAAAAGTATTAGTTGGCGATGCTTTTTTTAGCAGGATAAAAACAGCAACCAGCAAAATTAGGAGAACCGCAACAAGGAGGATGGTATTCATTTACTAAGAATTTTATCAAAAGTAATAAACGAATATTTGGAAAGAAAATATAATTACTTCGCCCTTTCCACACGCAAACCCACATCCGAAACTTCTCGTAAAGGATTATCACGCATGTTTTGCTCAATCGTAATCGCATAAGTTCCTGGAGCAGGAAAGCGGTAATTCGTTTTCAAAGCCAATCGATAACTGTACAAATTACCGGAACCATTGCCCAGCCATTCACCATCAGGATTGGCTAATTTAAATTCGTAGCGAATGGTTTTTGTTTGATGATCAGGACTGGTTTCATGAACCAAAACGAACATATTGGAGTATCTGTAATCCGCAGAATGGCGCAAACTTAAATACAAATTATATGGAACGGAAGTATCTGTAATTTTTACTTCCGTTTTTATTTTATTGCTGTAGAACCAGTTGTGATTGCTGATTTCGGTGCTTTGATCAAGCAAAGTTCCCGGCTCGTTGCAAGCTGTCAGCACAAAAAAAAGACCGATAAAAACAGTACTGAAAAACAGCTTTACCCTGATCATTCTGCCTGGTTATTATTTTGCTGATTAGGATTATTTGGGTTGCGGTTCGGCCGGTTTCGGCGATGATGACGGCGATTCGGATTTACTTCCCTGGCAATTTCTTCTGCCGGATTCTCCGGATTATTTGGCTGTACTGTTTTTACCTGCACATTTTGCACCACTACTTTTGTAACCTGTACAATTGGTTTTGGTCCGCTTTCGGCAACCGATTTTGGCTTATTGCGATTGTTGTTGTTATTCTTTTTGTTACGGTTGGCAGAACGTTCATCCAAACGCGTTAAACTATCCTGGCCAACAACGTTTTCGTAATCAAAAGCTTTCACAGCATTTACATCTATCGCTTTACTTTCGCCTAAATCCGGTACCAGTTCTCCGCTTTTATTGATGACCTGTATTTCCCGAACATGTTTGATCGGCACCGGAACCCAGTTTTCTTCTTTCGGATAGCTAAACCACATTAATTTTTTAAAAATATCCGTTTTTTGTAAACGTGCATCGCCTTTTTCGGTACGCAAAATATGTACATCATCCGGAATATCTTTTAAAGCATCCATATAACTGTCCAGCTCATAGTTTAGGCAGCATTTCAGTTTGCCGCATTGTCCGGCCAGTTTTAAAGTATTAAGCGATAAGTTTTGATAACGCGCTGCCGAAGTAGAAACCGTTTTAAAATCAGTCAGCCAGGTAGAACAACAAAGTTCCCGTCCGCAAGAACCAATTCCGCCTAAACGGCTTGCTTCCTGGCGCATACCGATCTGGCGCATTTCAATCCGAATACGGAAAGCTTCAGCCATTTTTTTGATTAGTTCCCGGAAATCAACCCGGCCTTCAGCCGTATAATAAAAAGTAGCTTTCGTTTTATCGCCCTGATAATCCACATCGCTTATTTTCATGGAAAGATTGAGGTCCAAAGCCAGTTTCCTTGCACTGTGCATCGTTTCCCACTCCTGATCTTTGGCCGCTTTCCATTTATCTACGTCTGATGGCGTAGCTTTCCGGAAGATTTTTTTAGTTACATCTGCTTCTTTTACATGCTTTTTTACGAGCTGCATCCGCACGAGTTCTCCGGTAATAGAAACGTGGCCGACATCAAAACCTCCTGTTGTAGTTTCGGTCACCACTAACTCGCCGTTTTCTAAATAATGATTATCTGCATTGATGTAAAAATCTTTGCGTGAGCCTTTAAATTTTACTTCTACTATTTGAAAAGGTTTATAACTGGAAGGCATATCCATGTTGGAAAGCCAATCGTAAACATCTAATTTGCTGCATCCGTTAGTAAGGCAAGCGCCATTACTTTTGCAGCCAGCAGGCGCACATCCGCCTGATGAACAACTTCCACATCCCATGTTAATATAATATATGTTGAGTCCCTTGCGGGAACGTTTTGAATTTTAAAATTTTTACTAATTGCAAAGATACATCTAAAAATAAAATTCTTGGATTGGCATTTCGCTCCACATGATAATGCGCTTTATCCAACTCATCTGCTATCACCTCCACCATCGGCATGGTTAAAACCTTGGCAGCCATATTTTGCGCAACAACCAGTTCTTTTTCGGGTAAATGAACCAAACTTCCGGCACCGGAAATCAGCATGCCGCATTCGCGGATAAAGCACATGCCGTATTGCAAAAAGTTCTTTTGGTTTTCCCGGCCTAATTTCACTAATTGTTCGGTAAAATCAATCAGTTTCAAGCCATCATTAGCAAAACAAAGCCGAAGCCAACGGGTAAAAAGCTCGTGATAGCTGCTGTCATTTCGGGCGATCATGTGCAGCGCAGCAGTCAGTTTTCCATTGCTGAGGTAGGCAATTTGTGCAGCCAGATGTTCTGTTTGATGATGTTGCTCCAGATATTCCTGTATATCTGCATCTTTTAACGCCGGAATTTTGACGAGTTGCGTTCTTGAAAGAATCGTATTTAAAATATCATCCTGAGATTCGGCAACCAGTAAAAAAAGGGTTTTCTGCGCCGGTTCTTCAATAATTTTGAGCAGCGTGTTGCCTTCTTTGTCCAGATATTCCGGCAGCCACATAATCAGGATTTTGTATTCTGATTCAAAAGGTTTAAAACTTAATTTCCGGATAATCTGATGGCATTCGGCAATGTTGATATTGGCTTGTTTATTTTCTGCTTCCAAATAAGTTCGCCATTCATCCAGATTCAAATATGGATTTTTGAGGAACGCTTTTCGCCACTGATCCACAAAAGTTAGTGCCGTATTATCTTTATGTTTTGCAAAAAACGGGTATGAGAAATGCAGATCCGGATGCACTAATTTCTGATATTTACGGCAGGAATTGCATTCTCCGCAGGAATCATTTTCCTGTTTGTTCTCGCACGAAATAAATTGCGCATAGGCCACAGCCAGCGCCAAACTGCCCGAACCCTCCGGCCCTAAAAAAAGTTGCGCATGGCTCACGCGGTTCTCTTTTACGGTTGTTAGCAGCCTTTGCTTGATGGTTTCCTGTCCGACTATTTCTTTAAACTGCATCGTTGCAAATTAAGAATTAGTATTGAGATTATGCTTTTGAAAAGCTTTGCAGGTGATACATTTGATCCGGGTTTTACAATTCAGCCTGTTAGCTGAGCCAAAATTTAACCCGATAAAAACAGTATGCCCCGCATTATGGCTTTTGATTATGGCACCAAACGCATCGGAATTGCCGTAACCGATCCTTTACAAATTATTGCAACCGGATTGGAAACCATCCATCCGAAAGATATTGTGGAGTACCTTAAAAAATACCTGGTAAAAGAAGCAGTCGAAAAATTTATTGTGGGCGAACCAAAGCAAATGGACGGAACGCCTTCGCAATCTGCACCAATGATTAAAGGTTTTGTAACGATTTTAAAAAAGCATTTTCCGTTGGTTCCGGTAGAGATGATGGACGAACGTTTCACCTCGAAAATGGCTTCGGCCGTAATTGCACAAAGCGGAATGAAAAAAAGTGATCGTCAGGATAAATCTCGCATCGATACCATTTCTGCCATCATAATTTTACAATCCTTCCTCGAAAAAAATAGCCGGTAAAAGAAGCATCTGCCCCAAAAAATAGACAGGCTGACTACTATTTTGAAATTTATAACTTTACCGGATGGAAATGCCAGACTCTTTACTGCAAACGTATCTGGAAAACCATTGCGAACCGGAATCCGAAATTTTGCAAAAAATAGCGCACGAAACGTATTTGAAAGTGCTGCGGCCGCACATGATTTCCGGCCATTATCAGGGAAGATTATTAAGTTTTTTCAGTAAATTATTGCAGCCTAAAGCAATTTTAGAAATAGGAACTTTTACCGGTTATTCTACAATTTGCCTGGCAGAAGGATTAGCAGAAAACGGCGCAATCGATACGATAGAAGTGAATCCGGAACTGGAAGAAATGTTAAAAAGTAACTTTTTAGCCTCTGGTTACGTAAATAAAATTCATTTATTTATAGGAGAAGCTTTTGATATTTTTCCTTTATTATTGCCCAAAATATACGATATTGTATTTATTGATGCTGATAAACGCAATAATTATAAATATTATGAGTTTATAATCGATAATATCAGGCCCGGAGGCTTAATTATAGTAGATAATATCCTGCGAAAAGGTAAAATAACAGACCTTGAATTTCAGGAAAAAGATGTGGTTTTACTCCGGGAATTTAATGACATAATAACTGCCGACCAACGGGTAGAAAATTTGATCCTTCCAATTAGGGATGGACTCATGATCATCCGGAAAAAACAATTATGAAGAAATTAATACTGCCTTTAGCTCTATCGTTTTCCTGTTTTCTTGCAAAAGCACAAAGTACTTCGCAAACTTACATTGATAAGTACAAAGATGCTGCCATAAGTATCATGCACGATTACGGAATTCCGGCAAGCATAACTTTAGCCATCGCCATGCATGAATCTGCCAGCGGAAATAGTGCGCTTGCTAAAAAATCAAACAATCAGTTTGGCATGAAAAACAGGCATTCTTCTTACAAAACCTATGATTCGGTTTTAGCTTCTTTTGAAGATTTTGCCCGAATGATGTCGGAAAGAAAACAGTTTAGTCATCTGGCAGAAAAATTTGATTCGTTTGATTATAAAGGCTGGGCAAAAGGCATCCAGCATGGTGGTTATGCCAGCAGTGGAAGATGGTCTGCCCAAGTGCTTTCACTTATAAAAAAGTTTAGCTTAAATGATCTGGACGAAAAACCGGAAGATGATGAGCAGTAAATTTTTTAATTAGAAAGTCGTTCCCACCTCCTCTTTTCCGAAACAATTTATATTTGCCCCCGTAATACTTTTTTTATGTATAAAAAATGGGCATTCTTTTGTGTGCTGATTGTTTTGGCTTCGTGTAGTTCGCGCAAAAGCGGCATCACCAATCATCAAGCCGAGAAGAATAATAAATCTATCCAAAAGCTAAATAAAGATGCTATTTCCCAATACACTACGTTTGGCGGCGTATCGCAGTATATAGATCGTTTTCGCAGCATTGCCGTACAGGAAATGAATATTTACGGCATTCCGGCCAGTATTACGTTAGCGCAGGGTTTGCTGGAATCTGGTAATGGCAACGGTGAGCTGGCCGTTGTGGCCAATAACCATTTTGGTATCAAATGTACTTCGGACTGGAAAGGCAAATCCTATTTCAAAAATGATGATAAGATCAATGATTGTTTTCGGGTTTATGATAATCCGGAAAGCTCCTTCCGCGATCATTCGGAATTTCTGAAGAGAAAACGTTATGCGCATTTATTCGAGCTGGAAAAAAACGATTATGAAGGCTGGGCTTATGGTTTAAAAGCGGCCGGTTATGCTACCAATCCGATGTATCCGCAGTTAATTATTGGCCTGATTAAAAAGTACAACCTGGATCAGTTTGATATAAGTGAAACCGATTACCAGAAAATTAAACGGGAAGACCGTGTGCTTACTCAAATCAATAAAAACATTGGTAAACAAAGCAAGGATTCTTTACAGCACGCGCCATCGCCTACCAAATTGGTAGTGGCTCCGGCGGTTGTACCTATTATCAACAATAAAACCTACCAGGTGAAACAGGGCGATACGCTGTATAATGTTTCTAAACGTTTTGGTTTGAGTGTGGATGAACTTAAGGCACTGAACATGATAGGCGAAGACAATATTAAAATTGGGCAGCAACTCATCATTGCCCATTAAAGTTAATTATTGTTAAGGTGCTACAAAATCTCAGGTTTGTAAAGTAGTTTTGTGGTAGAATGCTAAAATATTTGCTGTGCGGATTTTGCTTTTTACTGCTTTTTGGAGATTTGCTTGCACAGGAAAAGCCGATCCAGGGAATTATTTTTGATCAAGGAACCAAAGAGCGGATTGCACGTGTACTGGTAAGCAACTCCCGTACAAAAGCAAATACGTTTAATAATTTAAAAGGTGAGTTTACTATTTCTGTTCGTTTAAATGATGTACTCATCTTCTCCAAAACCGGATATTTTAGTGATACGGTTAAAATTATCGCCTTGCAAACGCTTCCGGTTTATTTAAAACGTTCCAGCATTGTTTTGCGCGAGGTAACTATTAGAGACAGTGCTTTAAGCGCACAAAAAAAACTGGAAGAAAACAAGCGCGAGTTTAACAAGGTTTATGGTGCTTTGGCCAATAAAGATTTACTGACAGTAGGCAGCAACGGTGCCGGAATTGGCATCGACGCGATCTATAATTTACTGAGCCGCCGAGGCCGTAATGCCAGCAAGCTTCGGGAAATTATTGATCGTGATTACAAGGCGCAAATTGTGGATGCCCGTTTTAACCGCATTGCCGTAGGTTCTGTTACCGGTTTAAAAGGCGATCTCTTAAGTAGTTTTATGTACCGCTACCGGCCGGATTACAATATGGTAATAATGCTGAACGATTATGATTTTATCAGCTACATCAAATCCTGTTATAACCGTTTTCGGCGCAATCCGTCTGCGTATTATCTGCCACCTTTACAACCCGAAAAATGAAGTGGCAGTATCCGGTTTTAGTCGTCCCTTCGTTACGTGCAAACGGCATGGCGCTATTTCCTTTTATTTTGGTGAAGCTGGAAAAATCCAGATTTGATGAAGTGATGATCCGGCACGAAATCATTCATTTACGACAGCAACTGGAGCTGTTGGTGATTCCGTTTTACTTCTTTTACCTGCTAAATTATTTGTACAACCGAACAATTTACAGCGATCATCACGAAGCTTACATGAACATTGTTTTCGAGCGGGAAGCATATGCCAACGACGATCTTCCGGATTATTTAAAACACAGAAAGCTATTTTCCTGGTGGAAATACTTCAAAAATCAGCATTAGTTTTTGAATGGAAAATGAAAATCACTTCGGAAAAAAATCATTTTTGCTTTTCTTTGTCCAATATGCGCAGGCGTCCGGGTTTTTGGTTGATACTTCTTTTAGCACTGTTTTTTCATCGTGCCAATGCTCAGAACAGAGATTCGGTGAAACGCGATTCTTTAAAAATAGATTCTCTTAGAAAAGATTCCCTGCGGTTGGACACTGTAAAAATTGATACCAACCTTTTAAATAACTTTAGAATCGAGCCCGGCCGCAATATTTTGCCGGTTAGATTGCAGCCGCTAAGCCTTCGCCCCGAATATATTCCCGTTCCGGGTTTGGATTATAAAGTGAGTTACTGGCGTAATAATGTACTTTTTGGCTTCAACCTCAATCAATCTGCTTTCAGCAATAACTGGAGTGCAGGAGGTGTAAGTTCGATTGCTGTTGGAACAAATTTTGATTACAAAACGGAGTACAACAAAGATGGTAAAGATTTTACTTCAGAACTGATCCTGCTCTACGGAAAAGTAAAAAACCAGGGTCAGGTAGAACGCAAAACCAACGACCGGATTTTCTGGGACAACAAAGTTTCCATCAACTTTTCCAAGCACTGGGATTTTTACGGCTCGCTGAGTTTTGAATCTCAGTTTGATGAAGGTTTTAATTATTCCAGCGATGTAACTGTGCCGCCGGTGCTTATCTCCAGGTTTATGGCACCCGGTTACTTAACAGAATCCATCGGTTTTGAGTATAAACCGGTAAAATATTTTAGTATGCGTTTTGGTACAGGCACGGCGCGGCAAACTTTTGTGCTCGATAATTCACTTTATCACAACAACGTTGATACAACAGTTTATGGCGTTGCTTATGGCAGAAAAGTTTTGAATCAGCTGGCTTTTCAAATCGTATCCAATATCGATAAAGACATCGCCAAAAACGTTAATTTAAAAGCCCGCTACCTGATTTTTATTCCTTACGATACGCCGCTGAACATGACGCACCGGATTGATGGCACGCTCACCGCAAAAGTTAATCGCTTGGTCAACGTCAGCATTATCGGCACGTTGCTTTACGATCCCAATACTTCGCACCGCATCCAGGCTTATCAAAGTCTGGCATTGGGCATCACCTATAAATTTCCGTATTACCGATAGTTTTATACTGATTTTTACCTGCTAAAAGAAGCATGCCTAAAACGCTTTTGGCTGGATTTTATAGCTTCAAAATCATAACTTTGCATCTGTATTTTAATGATTTAAAAAGATGTTTGATAATCTTTCGGATAAACTCGACCGCGCATTTAAGGTTTTAAAAGGACAAGGTTCGATTACGGAAATCAACGTGGCCGAAACCATGAAAGAAATCCGTAAAGCTTTGCTCGATGCCGACGTAAACTATAAAACGGCCAAAGCTTTTACAGATGAAGTGCGGCAAAAAGCTTTGGGCGAAAACGTTTTAACGTCGATTTCGCCCGGCCAATTGCTTACCAAAATCATGAGCGACGAGCTGACAAAGCTGATGGGCGGCACCACTGCCGAGCTAACTTTACAGGGCAACCCAACCATTATTTTAATTGCTGGATTAAACGGTGCCGGTAAAACAACGTTTTCGGGTAAGCTGGCTCTTTTTCTCAAAACACAAAAAAATAAAAAGCCTTTGCTGGTTGCGGGCGACGTTTATCGTCCCGCTGCAATTGAGCAATTGAAAGTTTTGGGCGAACAGATTGGCGTGCCGGTTTATGCCAATCTCGAATCCAAAGATCCGATTGCGATTGCTTTGGAAGGATTAGCGCAGGCTAAACAGAACGGAAATAACGTTTTAATTGTGGATACCGCCGGCCGTTTAGCCATCGACGAAGCCATGATGGTGGAAATTGAGCAGGTAAAAAAAGCATTGAACCCGCAGGAAATTTTGTTTGTGGTGGATGCGATGACTGGCCAGGATGCCGTAAATACAGCCAAAGTATTTAATGATCGTCTGGATTTTACCGGGGCTGTTTTAACTAAGCTGGACGGTGATACACGCGGTGGTGCAGCTTTATCCATCAAATCCGTTGTTAATAAACCGATCAAATTTATCGGAACCGGCGAAAAAATGGAAGCGATTGACGTTTTCCACCCGGATCGGATGTCGTCCCGGATTTTAGGAATGGGCGACGTGATTTCTTTGGTTGAACGTGCGCAGCAGCAATTCGACGAAAAGGAATCTGCTGAGCTGCAAAAGAAAATCCGCAAAAATAAATTCGACTTCAACGATTTTTTTGGCCAGATCCAGCAGATCAAAAAAATGGGCAACATGAAAGATTTAATGGGCATGATTCCGGGCGTTGGCAAAGCGATGAAAGATATTGATATTCAGGATGATGCTTTTAAATCGATCGAAGCTATTATTCAATCCATGACACCGAAAGAAAAAGAAAACCCGGATATCATCAACCAAAGCCGTCGCGCACGTATTGCAAAAGGCTCTGGCAATGAGCTGGCCGAAGTAAACCGGTTGATTAAACAGTTTGACGATATGAAGAAGATGATGAAGCAATTTAGCAACCCCGCGCAAATGGCTAAAATGATGCGGAACATGCCGAAACAATAATTGTTAGAAGTTGAAAACCGGAAATTAATCTCCGGTTTTTTTATGTGCTAAAAGAAGCATTAGTTAGAAGAAGGTAGGCAAATACTTCTTTTATTACCAATTTTTTAGCATAAATTATTTTATGCTTACTATTATTAATTTTTAGTTAATTTCAGGAAATTTAATTTGATTTCCTGTGCTTGTAAAAACTTTTGGCAGTGCTGTTTATGGTATCGAAGCCACTACAATAACCGTTGAAGTAAACATTACCGCAGGCACAAAATACTACGTTGTCGGCCTGCCGGATAATGCTATTAAAGAGAGCTATTTCCGTGTTAAATCAGCTTTAAAAAACTGCAATTACCACATGCCCAAACAGCAGGTTGTGGTAAATATGGCTCCTGCAGATGTTCGCAAAGAAGGTTCTTCTTATGATTTAACCATTGCAATCGGCGTGTTAGCAGCTTCAGGGCAGATTTCGCCGGAAGAGTTGGACAAGTATCTCATCATGGGAGAACTGTCGTTAGATGGCGGATTACAGCCCATTCGTGGTGCTTTGCCAATTGCTATTCAGGCACGAAAAGAAGGCTACAAGGGATTCATTTTACCAAAACAAAATGCACGTGAAGCTGCCATTGTAGATAATTTAACCGTTTTTGGCGTGAGTTCGATTACCGAAGTGGTTGATTTTTTAAACGGAGAAAAGCTGCTGGAGGAAGAAGTAGTAAATACGCGTGATGAATTTTACCGGAGCATCAGTTTATATGAAGCCGATTTTTCGGATGTAAAAGGTCAGGAAAATATCAAACGTTCCTTAGAAATTGCCGCCGCCGGTGGTCATAATGCCATTTTAATTGGTCCGCCCGGAGCCGGAAAAACAATGTTGGCTAAGCGTTTGCCTTCTATTTTGCCACCATTAAGTTTATTCGAAGCTTTAGAAACTACTAAAATTCATTCTGTTGCCGGTAAATTAGCTGCTGCGGATGCGCTGGTTTCTGTTCGTCCATTTCGTTCGCCGCATCATACCGTTTCGGATGTGGCTTTGGTTGGTGGCGGCGGCAACCCACAGCCCGGCGAAATTTCATTGGCGCACAATGGGGTTTTGTTTCTGGATGAACTGCCGGAATTTAAACGAACAGTTTTGGAAGTAATGCGCCAACCATTGGAAGAACGAAAAGTAACCATTTCCCGCGCTAAAATGAGCGTAGATTATCCTTCCAGCTTTATGCTGATTGCTTCTATGAACCCTTGCCCCTGCGGTTATTACAATCATCCTGACCGTGAATGCGTTTGCGGACCTGGAATCGTACAAAAATATTTAAGTAAAATTTCTGGTCCGTTGCTGGATCGGATTGATTTGCATGTAGAAGTAACACCGGTAAATTTTACAGAATTATCTTCGGAAAGAATTTCGGAAAAAAGTGAAGTTATCCGCGAACGCGTGATCAAAGCGCGGGAAATTCAGCAGAAAAGATTTATTGAAAAACCTGATTTGCATTGCAACGCGCAAATGGAATCTAAAATGGTACGACAAGTTTGTAAAATCAGCGAAGCCGGACAAATCCTCCTTAAAAAAGCAATGGAAAAATTAGGTTTGAGTGCACGCGCTTATGACCGTATTTTAAAAGTTGCAAGAACTATTGCTGATTTGGCCGGAACAGAAGATATCCAGATTGAACATCTGGCAGAAGCCATACAATTTAGAAGTTTGGATAGAGAAGGCTGGGCAGGATGAAAGTTAGATACTGTTTTTATCAACCTAAAATTATGCCGATAAAAACAGTATCAGCTGTTTAATCCAAATAAACATCCAGCAAGCCTTCGGGCAAATCCACCAGCACTACTCCTTTTACCACATCAATACTTTTGATAATGCTTTCATTAAGCGGAAAAAGCACTTCCCTGTTTTTGTAGGGAACGGTTGCAATCAGTTGCTGCGGAAATTCATGTATTTCGATGATCTCGCCCAGTTCGCCTTCGTTCTCATCTACGGCGATAAAATGTAGCAAATCCTTCAAACCAAATTCGCTTTTTTTCTTTTTCGGCTTGATTTTATTAGGAAGGAAAACATCTTTTTTAACTAACGAAGCAGCTTTCTCAATCGTGTCCACATCTTCCAGTTGCAGGTAAGCTACATTTTTCATTGGAAGTTTGAAAAGCGTAATAAAATATGGAACCAGTTTTCCGGAAATCTCAATAAACAAACTATTAAATTTTAGTTTTTCGGGTTCTTCAAAAGCAATAAAAACCTGCAATTCGCCTTTTAGTCCGCGGGTTTTGGTTACCGTGCCTAAACGAAAACAATCTTCTGTGGTCATCAATAAAAGGGCTTAAAACAAGTATAGCGAAGCCTTATAATAAAAGCTTCGCTATACTTAAATAAATATTGTTCTGATTATTCAGCCGGAGTCTCAGTTGCTTCGTCAGCAGCAACAGGTTCTGCAGCTGGTGGCGTATTTTTAGCAACAATAGCTGCAGCACGGTCAGTGTTTTTCTTAGTTTCTGCAGCCAAAGCAGCTTTGCGGGTTTCATCTTTCGTAGAAACCAAAGTTGTTTTTTTACCGCTGATTTTATTTTCTTTCTGTTCTGTCCAGGCTGCAAATTTTTCGTCTGCCTGCTCAGTAGTTAAAGCACCTTTTTGCACGCCGCCTTGCAAGTGTTTTTTGTACATTACACCTTTGTAAGCCAAAATTGCACGGCAAGTATCAGTTGGTTCTGCACCTGTGTTTACCCAGCCTAAGGTTTTATCAAAATTGATTTCGATAGTTGCAGGATTAGTGTTTGGATTGTAAGAACCTAAACGCTCGATGAAGCGACCATCACGTGGTGCGCGGGCATCGGCTACCACGATGTGATAAAAAGGTTTGCCTTTTTTACCGTGTCTTTGTAATCTGATTTTAGTTGCCATTTTTTGTTTTTATGTATTCAACATATCCCCCGGAACTTTTTGTTGCGGGGGCTGCAAAAGTAGGAAAATAATTTAAATTAATCTTATAATCATCAATAAATCAATCTACAACCTATATTTAGCCAAAATCAACAGTTCGGTTAAAATATTTATTTTTCTTTTGCAGCATAATAATTAAAGTATGGAAAAACAACGTATTGCTATTGATATGGATGAAGTGCTGGCCGATGTAATTGCTAAATTCGAAGTGCTTTACAAACAAAACCATCCTGAAGAAGCATTAAGGCAGCAGCAGGACGGCGAAGAATTTTATGCCATTTTGCCAGAGCATATTGCCGGAGATTTCAGGAAACACATTTATGAAAAAGGTTTTTTCCGTGATCTGGAAGTGATTAAAGACAGCCAGCGCGTGGTCAAAGAACTGGATAAAAAGTATGATGTTTTTATTGTTTCGGCAGCGATGGAATTCCGCAATTCCTTAGAAGATAAAGTGGATTGGCTGGCAGATCATTTTCCTTTCATCTCTTGGCAGCGCACTATTTTTTGCGGATTGAAAATAGTAAATGTTGATGTGATGATTGATGACCGTAGCCGGAATTTTACTGCTTTCGATGGACGGCCGTTGCTGTTTACTTCGCCGCACAATAAATTGATTACGGAATTTGAACGGGTAGATACCTGGGAAGATATAGCCGCAAAACTACTCTGATTTTAGGGTGATAAAAGAAGTATGTGCTTCTTTTATCACCCTAAATTTATAAAGACAGAATCTCTACGATTTTTAAGAAGTTGGGGTTGATTTCGGTGTTGTGCTTAATTGCGTGACTAAAATCAGTATAACTAATATCATTGTGGATTACACCAATCATTTCGTTACGATGTCCATCCAGCAAAGCTTCCACAGCAGCAACGCCTACTCGGCTGGCCAAAACCCGGTCCATACAAGTTGGACTGCCACCACGCTGAATGTGGCCCAGAATTGAAACCCGGGTATCGTAATTTGGGTATTTTTCTTTAATCTGATCGCCAATTTCAAAAGCGCCGCCGGAAGCTTCTTCTGCTTCGGCCACAATAATGATTTTAGATGATTTATGCCGGCGGCCACGCTCTAATCGGGCAAAAACAGAATTGATATCACTGGTAGAATCCGGAATTAAAATTGCTTCAGAACCGGTAGCAATTCCGGTACGTAAGGCAATCAGGCCGCCGTCTTTGCCCATCACTTCTACAATAAACAAACGGTCGTGTGATTCTGCCGTATCCCGGATTTTATCCACCGCATTTACCACCGTATTAATTGCCGTATCGTAGCCAATGGTAAAATCTGTTCCGAACAAATCGTTGTCTATCGTTCCTGGCAAACCAACAATCGGCATGTTAAACTCTTCGCCAAAAATCTGGGCAGCTTTAAATGTTCCATCTCCACCGATGGCTACCAAAGCATCAACCTTATTTTTTTGCAGTTGTTCGTAAGCCAGTTTCCTGCCTTCAGGTGTCATAAATTGTTCGCTCCGGGCCGTTTTTAAAATTGTTCCGCCGCGTTGCACAATATTGGCTACCGAACGGCGATCCATCAATGCCATATCGCCATTAACCATACCTTCAAAACCGCGCCGGATGCCCGTTACCTGGATATTATAATACAAGGCCGTACGCACAACGGCACGAATGGCAGCATTCATTCCGGGTGCATCTCCGCCGGAAGTAAGCAAGCCAATATTTTCTATAGATGTACTCATGTTGAATTTATAATGTTCAGCAATTATTTCACCGGAATGCTGAACTCAATATCTTCCGGCGGCAGGCATTGTTTATCGTTACAAACCATAAATTCTACTTTGCCTTTAATATCGGTTTGATCTTTTTTTAGTTTGATTTTTTGTTGAAAAATAACGCTCTTTTCAAAATAGCTGACGTTCATTTTAAAAGAATTTTCAAATTTGGTTATCGGTTTGGGTTCTGCCAATACTCCGTTTACCGCATAATCTTTGGAAGGCGCAAAAGTAAATTCGGTTTTTACCGGGCCGCCATCTTTTTGCTGGGTAGAGTAAATATGCCAGCCATTATCAATTGTGGCTTTCAGCAATAAAACGGCTTCGGTTTTGCTGATTTTTTTGGCTGCGTATGACCATTTTACCGGTGTTAGAATTTGTGCAAATAAACCCGTGCTCAAAAAGCTTAGGGCAACAAGTAATGCTGATTTTTTCATGATTAATTAAAAATAAATTTGATCTGTTTCAAATCAAAAAATTCAGTTATATTTTCTCTTTGGATACCCAGCAAGCCTGAATGGTTTACTGTAGATATAATTCCTTTAAAAGTTTTTTCTTTCGTTTCAAATTGAAGCTCTTTCCCTAATCCGTACAAATTTTGCAGGTATTCCTCTTTAATTTCTTCATAGTTTCCGGCTTTTAATTTCAGATACTCAAATTCTATTCCGGTGCAAATTTGAGATAATACTTCTTTTATCACACTATTTTTGTTCAAAATCTGTTGTATCGAAATCGGATTAGGCAAATGGGCCGGAAAAATTTCCTGATTAATATTGATACCGATGCCCACAATAGATTGCTTGATGCTTCTTTTAACCAGTAAATTTTCGATCAAAACACCACCCAGTTTTTTTCGCCCATAATAAATATCGTTCGGCCATTTAATCCGAACATCGTTTCCTAAAATTTTTTGCAGCGGTTTGATCACGCCAAGGCTTATGGCGCACAAAAGGGAAAAGGAATTTTCCGGGGATAAAAAAGCTGGGAATAAAAGTAAGCTGAAGGTTAAATTTTTGCCAGCTTCGCTATGCCAGCCATTTTGCTGCTGCCCTTTGCCTGCCGTTTGATATTCTGCCATAATGACTGTTCCTTCGGGCAATGGCGTGGAATTTGCCACCATCTCTTTCATCAGGGTATTGGTAGAAGTTATCTCCTTAAACGTCAGAATATTTTGTCCAACAAAAGCACCCGAAATTATGTTATTTTGCAAAGTAAAATTAATCGTGTCTAAGTTCGTTTTCAAAACTAAGTGTTTTTAATGATAATAAACAAGAATAAATTAGAATCAGCCTTAATCTCGGAGATTGTTATAAATGGGATACAAGAAAAAAAAGGAAATGATATTGTTAGATTAGACCTCAGAAATATCCGCAGTTCGGTGTCAGATTATTTTGTAATCTGTCATGCAGAATCCACTACTCAGGTAAAGGCTATTGCTGGAAGTGTAGAAGAAGAAGTTTATAAAGCCTTGAAACAGGATCCTTGGAGGAAGGAAGGCTTTGAATATGGCGAGTGGATTTTATTAGATTATATTGACGTTGTAGTACACATATTTAAAACAGATAAACGTGAGTTTTATGGGATAGAAGAGCTGTGGGGCGATGCCGAATTTAAATCTTATAAAAGTGCTTGAAGTATTTTCAGATCCAGTTACGTACTTGTATAATATGTGTTTGTAAAAATGAAAGAAAAAGAATCTGAAAATCAGAAAACCATCCGTCGGATACCCAATAAAAAATCAACACCAAAACCACCTAAATTTAATTTTATGTGGATTTATGCCATAGCTGTTGTGGGTTTGCTAGTAATTCCTGCCTTTTTTGGTGGCAGTGGGGGCACATTAGTTAACTTTCAAACTTTTGAAAGCACAATGCTCCGGAAAGGCGACGTTGATAAAATTGTTGCTTACAAAAATGGTGATTTGGTAGTTGCCGAAGTTTACATCAAAAAAGACAGCTTGAGTAAAGCACAATATGCTCCGGTGCGTGATAAGCGTTCGTTTAACATGTCTAGCGATAATGCACAGTATTATTTTACAGATGCTTCTTACGAAAGCCTGAAGCAATCAGTGTTAAATGCTCAAAAAGATGTTCCTGATGCTCAAAAAGTACAACCAACTTACGAGCAGCATGAGAGCATTTTCTCCAGTTGGCTGGTGCAAACCATTATTATGGTAGCACTTTTTGCCGGTATGTGGATGTTGATTATGCGTAGAATGGGCGGTGGAGCAGGTGGTGGTCCAGGTGGACAAATCTTTAATATAGGAAAATCTAAAGCTACTTTGTTTGATAAAGAATCCCAAGTTAGCGTTACTTTCAATGATGTGGCTGGTTTGGAAGAAGCCAAACAGGAAGTGATGGAGATTGTAGATTTTTTGAAAAATCCAAAAAAATACACCAATTTGGGTGGGAAAATACCAAAAGGTGCATTGCTGATTGGTGCTCCGGGAACAGGTAAAACTTTGCTTGCAAAAGCAGTAGCAGGTGAAGCGCAAGTACCTTTCTTCTCCTTATCAGGTTCTGATTTTGTAGAAATGTTTGTTGGTGTAGGAGCCTCTCGCGTTCGTGATTTGTTTAAGCAGGCTAAAGATAAAGCACCATGTATTATTTTTATTGATGAGATTGATGCTATTGGTCGTGCACGTGGTAAAAATAATATTGTTGGTGGTAATGATGAACGTGAAAATACATTAAACCAATTGTTGGTAGAGATGGATGGATTCGGTACAGATTCAGGTATCATTATCCTTGCTGCAACCAACCGTCCTGATGTATTGGATTCCGCTTTAATGCGTCCAGGTCGTTTTGACAGACAGGTTTCTATTGATAAACCAGATTTAAATGGCCGTGAGCAGATTTTTAAAGTCCATTTACAGCCAGTAAAAACAGCAGCAGATGTTGATGCCAAAAAATTATCAGCTCAAACTCCAGGGTTTGCTGGTGCAGAAATTGCGAACGTTTGTAACGAAGCTGCTTTAATCGCAGCACGTAAAAATAAGGAAGCAGTGGACATGCAGGATTTTCAGGATGCAGTTGACCGGGTAATTGGTGGTTTAGAAAAGAAAAACAAAATTATTTCTCCGGAGGAAAAACGGATTGTTGCTTTCCACGAAGCTGGTCACGCAATTGCTGGTTGGTTTTTGGAGCATGCAGATCCCCTGGTAAAAGTTTCTATTGTTCCTCGTGGTGTAGCAGCTTTAGGTTATGCACAATACTTACCTAAAGAACAGTTTTTGTACACCACTGAACAATTAATGGATGGCTTGTGTATGACAATGGGAGGCCGTGTTGCAGAAGATATTGTATTTGGTAAAATATCTACCGGCGCACAAAATGATTTGGAACGAATTACCAAATTGGCCTATGCAATGGTGAGCATTTATGGCATGAACGAGAAAGTAGGCAACGTATCTTTTAATGATACACAAGGCGAATATCAGTTTAACAAACCTTATTCTGATAAAACTTCTGAATTGATTGATACTGAAGTTCGTGGTTTGATAAAGGATGTTTATCAGCGTACTAAAAGCTTATTAAATGAAAAACGTGAAGGTTTGGATAAATTGGCCAATAAGCTTTTAGAAAAGGAAATTTTATTTCAATCTGATCTGGAAGAAATATTAGGAAAGCGTCCGTTTGATACTCGTACTACTTACGATGAATTTGTAAACGGTGATGATCCGTCTGGAAATTTAGCTCCAGTTGAACAAAACCTGATTCATGAAGGTGTGGGTGATCATTCAGGTACATTTGAAAGAAATCCGGAAGAAACCGGAGCAAATACCACAAAAGATTAGTTTCTTTAAATAATTTTTAAGCCACTATGTATGCGCATAGTGGCTTTTGTTTTGAAATGAAAGATAACACAACGCCAAAAGAGCAGCTGCTTAAAAAGATACGCAAAGCTTTGCTGGAAAAGCGGGATAACCCCTATCCGCAACTGGAAGATTTGCCACTTTATCCGCCTCAGGATGACTTGCTGGAACTGATATTTGCCGAGCAATTTACGGCTGTTGCAGGTCAGTTTATTTTTTGTGAAGATGAAATTCAGTTTATAGAAAATCTGCTCACTTTGGCCGAACAACGCAACTGGCATAAAATATACTGCTGGGAAAACTATCTGCAAAACATCCTCCAAACGTACGAATACCCTTATTTTGAAACGGATAAAGATTTTGAACAAGCTGAAGTTGGATTGACATTATGTGATGCGCTAATTGCCAGAAATGGCAGCGTTTTAGTAACCAATGCCAATGCTGCAGGCAGAAGGTTAAGTATTTATCCGCATCAGCATATTGTGCTGGCTTATACTTCGCAATTGGTTTTAGATTTGAAAGATGGTTTTAAGCTTCTCAAAAACAAGTATAAAAATAATTTACCATCTCTAATTTCCACCATTACCGGCCCAAGCAGAACTGCCGACATTGAAAAAACACTGGTATTGGGTGCACACGGACCGAAAGAACTTTTTGTTTTTTTGCTGGATGATTTACAGCCATAAAAGAAGCATCAGTATTTGTTTGATACTGCTTTTAGCATCTATTTTTTAGTGTATAATAAATTGCTTTTTGCTATTAATTTTAGCAAATTTGTGATATGGATCAGCAGGAACAAGAGTATTTCAAAGGTCGTGGTGCGCAGTTCAATACACACAACAAGTTTCTCCAGAATAGATATGTAACTGAATTTGAAGAAGGGCTGGACGAGCCTTTTCTAGAAAATACCAAAACGCAGTTTTATAACGAAACACCAAAAAAGATCGTTAGCGAATCCAATAGTCCAGATTTATCTTTTAACCATTCCATCAACCCGTACCAGGGCTGTGAGCATGGTTGCATTTATTGCTACGCCCGCAATGCACACGAATATTATGGTTTTAGTGCCGGTTTGGATTTTGAACGGAAGATTATTGTCAAACACAATGCTGCACCACTGCTGGAAACTTATCTCAACAAAAAGAATTATGAACCTGCTGTCATCGTGCTTTCCGGCAATACAGATTGCTATCAGCCTATCGAAAAGAAACTGAAAATTACCCGTTCATTATTAGAAATTTTTTTAAAATATAAACATCCGGTTAGCATCATCACTAAAAATAATTTGATTTTGCGGGATCTGGATTTGATTACAGAACTGGCAAAACTGGATCTGATCCACGTAAACATTTCCATTACTTCTTTGTCGGAAAATTTACGCCAGAAATTAGAGCCAAGAACGGTAACGGCTGCTGGTCGTTTAAATGTCATCAGCAAACTTTCTGCTGCAAATGTTCCTGTAAGAGTGATGGTTGCGCCAATTATTCCAGGTTTAAACAGTCATGAAATTACGGATATTATTAAAGCCGCAGCTGATCATGGCGCACGCGATGCGGCTTATACAATTGTACGGCTGAATGGCTCGCTGGCCTTACTTTTTACGGATTGGATTTATAAAGCTTTTCCGGGAGAAGCAGCAAAGGTATTACACCAGATAAAAAGCTGTCATGAAGGAAAACTAAATGATTCGCGTTGGGAAACACGCAAAACCGGGGATGGCAACGTTGCTTCTTTTATCAAACAATTTTTCACCCTGGCTTGCAAAAAATATCTGCATGGACGCGAAATTCCACTTTACAATTACAATAATTTTATAAACCAGCATGGCCGGCAAACAAAATTATTTTAAATCTCAATAATTTGGTTTAAATTTATACCATATACCACTTTGGTATTTAGTATAAATCATGCCGAATCCAATTCATTCAGTTATTATAGCAACCGGAAGTTATCTGCCGGAAAAAGTTATCACCAGTGAACATTTCAGTGATTATCAGTTTTTTGAAAAAGATGGAAAGCGTGTTGCCAAAAGCAACCCCATCATTTTAGATCAGTTTAAAAATATTACTGAAATTGAAGAACGACGCTATGCAACCGATGATCAGAATACATCAGATTTAGGTTTTTTGGCAGCAAAAGATGCGCTGGAAAGCTCCGGAATTGATGGCGAAACTCTGGATTATATTATAGTGGCGCACAATTTTGGCGATGTTGCCTCCGGAAGTAACCGTGTAGATTTGGTACCCACATTAGCTGCCCGAATTAAACAGCTTTTACAAATTAAAAATCCGGATTGTGTAGCTTATGATTTGCCTTTCGGTTGCCCTGGCTGGGTAGAAGGAATGATCCAAGCCAATTATTACCTCAAATCTGGTGATGCCAAGCGATGCATGGTGATTGGTGCTGAGGTTTTATCTCGAATTACTGATCCGCATGACCGTGATAGTATGATTTATGCTGATGGTGCCGGCGCCGTTATTTTGGAAGCTGTTGTTGGCACGGAAAGAGGCATCTTGTCTCACAAAACCCAATCTCATGCAGTGGATTATGCAGATTTATTGACAATGGGCAGCTCTTATAATCCTGAAAAATCCGCAGAAAAAGATTTATATATCAAAATGAATGGCCGGAAATTATATGAATATGCATTGATTCACGTGCCACAGGTCATCAAAATTGCGCTTGAAAAAGCGAATATCAATTTATACGAGATAAAAAAAGTATTGATTCATCAGGCCAATGGCAAAATGGATACCGCAATTATGCAGCGCGTTTTTAAACTTTATGGTGAGGTGGAATTTAAGCCAGAATTAATGCCGATGAACATTTCACAGTATGGCAACAGCTCTGTGGCAACTATTCCAACGTTGCTAGATGGTATTTTAAAAGGAAAAATGGAAGGACAAAGCATCTGTCCAGGCGATAAAATACTATTTGCATCCGTTGGCGCAGGAATGAACATCAATGCCATTGTTTATCAGAATTAAGCCGGATGCTTCTTTTATCGCATAAAAAAAGGCATCCTTTTGGGTGCCTTTTTTATTGAAAATACTATATTTTAAACTGCTGGTACAGCTTCGCCGTTATCTAAAACCATTTGTTCATCAACCAAAATTCGTCCGCAATGCTCGCAAACGATAATTTTTTTACGCTGACGGATATCTGCCTGGCGTTGTGGCGGGATTTCATTAAAACAACCGGAACATGCATCACGGGAAATGGTAACCACAGCCAAACCATTTTTAGCATTGCCTCTCAAACGACCGTAAGCAAAAAGCAATCGCTCTTCAATGTCTTTTTTTGCCTGATCAACTTGGCCGGTCAGGTCGTTTTCTTCTTTTTCAGTTTCAGAAGTGATCGTCCCTAATTCTGCTTTTTTCAGTTCAAAATCCTTGCGGCGTTCTTCTAAATCAAGCAAAGCTTTATCATATACCTGTGTTTTGGTAGCAATTTCAAAACCAATTTCTTTGATTTTTTTTTCACTTACCTGCACATCTAATCCCTGAATTTCAATTTCTTTGGAAATAGCATCATACTCACGGTTGTTCTTCACATCCGCAAGCTGTGTTTCATATTT
>JBPBPL010000059.1:0-23576 GCA_050954285.1 Janthinobacterium lividum
AGAAAGGTTTTACCACGTACTTTATTTCGTTGATCTGGTTATAAACTGAAGCCGGAATATTTACTTCAACCACCGGTTTTACAATCCTGGTTTTGATCCATTGCAAATCACCTTTCACCCAAACGTAAACCAAACCGAGGATCAGAATTCCCATGAAAACAAACATTTCAATCAGGCTGAACCAGCCCCAGCGTTCATCTTGTGCAATCAATTCATGACTGCCAAAAACGGTTGACCACGGGAAAATGAACACCATTTCTACATCAAACAGCAAGAAAATCAATGCAATAACGTAAAAACGCGAATTGAGCTGTACCCAGGACGAGCCGGTTGGTTCCTCACCGCATTCGTAGGATTTCAGTTTTTCCGGATTAGGTTTGTTGGGCGCGATGAGTTTGTTCAACGCCAGCATTCCGCCGGTAATAACGAAACCGGAAATTAGAAAGACCAATATCTTTCCAAATTCTGATATTTGCGTTTCTTGCATGGGTACAAATTTAACAAAAGACATTGATTTTGATGCGGTCATCATTGGCGGCGGTGCCTGCGGGCTGATGTGCGCTGCGCAGGCCGGCTTGCTTGGAAAACGCACATTAATTCTCGAAAAAAATACTCAGCCGGGAGCGAAAATTTTGATCAGTGGCGGTGGAAGATGCAATTATACCAACCTCAATACCTCGGCACAACAGTTTATTTCGGAGAACGAACACTTCTGTAAATCAGCATTTTCGCAGTTTACGGTGCCCGATACGATCAGCTTTTTTGAAGTTTACGGCGGCATCCACGGAAAAGAAAAAACGTTGGGTCAGCTGTTTCCGGAGAGTAACAAGGCGAAAGATATTGTGAAAATGTTTACGGATTTGTGTGCCGATACAGGCCAGGAAATCCGCTGTGATGCAATTGTAAAAAGTATCGATAAAAACAGTACCGGCTTTGCAATCAGCTATTTGCGAAACGGAAAAGAGGCAAAAATCCAAACCCGGAAAGTAGTAATTGCTACCGGCGGCCTACCGATTGCCAAACTAGGCGCTTCGGATTTCGGGCTGAAAATAGCGCGGCAGTTTGGTTTGCAAATTATACAAACGGCTCCGGCTTTGGTACCGCTGACGATTACCGGGAAAGAGCAGCAATGGTACGAACAGCTTTCAGGAAGTTCGATTTTTTGCAGTGTGAATTGCGGTGAAATCAGTTTTGAAGAAAATATTTTATTTACGCACTGGGGTTTAAGCGGACCAGCAATTTTGCAGATTTCGTCCTACTGGAAACCCGGGTTTGGAATTGAAATTGATCTGCTTCCGCAGAAAAATATTCTGAAACTGATTGAAAATGAACGGCAAGTCAATGGAAAAAAGCAATTGATCACGCTGCTTTCTGGTTTATATACCAGAAAATTTGCCGAAGCATTGATGCTGTTTTTACCGGTAGAAAAAAATCTGGCTTCGTTGAGTAAAGCTGATCTGCAAAAAACTGAAGAATTAATCCATCATTTTAAAGTGAAACCTGCCGGGGATAAAGGTTACGACAAAGCGGAAGTAATGCGTGGCGGCGTTTCTACCCAGGAACTTTCGTCTAAAACTCTGGAAGCTAAAAAAGTTCCCGGCTTATTTTTTGGAGGCGAATGTGTGGATGTAACCGGCTGGCTGGGCGGCTATAATTTTCAATGGGCCTGGGCAAGCGGATTTGTAATTGCGCAGGGTTTGTAAGATTTAGAAAAATAGATGATAAAAGAAGCATCTATTTAAAAGTAGATGCTTCTTTTATCGGGTAGATTTCAGCTTTTTATCCCCTCGAATTCAGTAATCCTTCCGGTACTTTCAATTCTCCGGCAGCGGTGATTAAACCGTTTACTTCATCTTCAATATCAGTAGCCTGGGTATAAACATCGCCGGCAATCGGGCGTTTGCGCAGCTCTTCTTTGTACAAACGGATTTCTTTTGTCCGTTCATCATCATTTTGCGGGCCGCCGTATCCGGAGAAACCAAAACCGCCCCATTCACTCACCAGCAACGGAACTTGCTTACGGAAAAAGAAAGGATCGCCTACAACTAGCGGATTTGCAGCCACGCCGATCAGCTGTCCACCAACTAATTCATCCAGCAGTTCTTTCCAGCGTTGCAAATCGGTTGTGTACAAATGAGCCGTCAGCAGATCTGTTTTTAACCGGCCTTCATAGGAAATATGTTGCCAGCCATCGTTATCCACCACCAAAAACTGCGGCTCGGCAATCTGCATAAAATGATACATATCTATAATATACTGGCGCGTTTCCGGGTTGGTTGCAATATCCTGCGCCCCCCAATCCTCATTATACAAACTCCAGATCACGATGGAAGGGTGCGTGCCGATCAAAGCCAGCATCCGCAGCAATTCTGCTTTGTGGTTTTCCCGACTTTTGGTGTTGGACGTGTGCGGACTCGGAACTTCTACCCATAAAAGGAGTCCTAATTTATCAGCGAGGTTATAAATCCGCGGATCAACACCGGCAATATGAATGCGAACTAAATTGCAACCCAAGGCTTTCATGGCGTGCATGTGCTGCTTGATTTCTTCGTAAGTGGCACCACCGGGCTGGTATAAAATTCCATCCAAATAAACCGGTTTGGAATTGAGGTAGATGCAACAGCCGCGCGCTTCAATTTTGCGCAGCCCGAAAGTGGTTTCGATTTCGGCAATATAACCGTTAGAATCAATTAATTGCGCTACTAAACGATATCGCGTTGGCGATTCCGGCGACCACAATTTAGCATCAGGAATTTGCAAAACTACGCGTTGCTGCTTTTGTCCGGCTTCCAGCAACAGCGGATATTCGTCAGTAGCAATTGGCTCGGCCTGATCAGGATGTTTGTTAAAAACCTGTAGTTTGATGGTGTAAGCACCGGGATCATGGATACGGGTAGTTAAGTTTAGCCGGACCATTTTTTCTTCCACCATGCTTACTACGCCAACTCTGGAACGCAGCCGGTTCCGCTCGACCGATTCCAGCCAGATGCTGCGCACTGCGCCGGTATAAGTTTGATACCAGATGCCGCCGCGTTTATAAACAGAAGATTCCTGCTTGCCGCGCGTGGTATCCGCATCTTTGGTATCGGCAATGCGCACCGTCAGCCGGTTACTGGCTTGTAAGGTTACTTCGTCCAGCTCATAAGAAAAAGATGTGTATTCGCCCACATGCACCAGTTCGCCTTCAATCGTGTGCAGCGGCAACCCGTTCAGCCAAACCTGGGTTTCGTATCCGCAGGCGCCAAAAGTAAGCTGAATGATTGATGGCGGCATTCCCGGCGCGTTACTCTGCACCGGCATCGGGAATTCGCGTTCGTACCAAACCACAATTTTATTTTCCCATGATTTTTCGGCCGGATGTTCTTTGGCCATTTGCTGCTCCACGCTGCCGGGCCAGTGCGCGGTTTCATTATAGTCGTGGTTTACTTGCCAGCTTTCCTGCAAGCCGCGGTCTTCGCGGTCAAGTGCAAACTTCCATTCGCCATCTAAAAGCGTAAAAGAATTTGGACGGATAACCGCGCGCGGCAACGGGTTAATATAATCTAACGTGTCAGTTTCTTCCTTACTTGCGGAAAAACCGTAGTTCGGTCTGTTCAGTTCAAAACTCATAATATTTTTGGGATACTGTTTTTAGGAGGATAATTTTTATACGGACAAAGGAATAGAGCAAGTTGCAGCAACTTGGTTTAAAATTTATCGTTTTATTAAATTTCTTAGTTTGAAAGCGTGTCGTTAAACCAGTTACGTCGTTTGCAGATAAGAAGTTTCAAAATAGATTTTGGGGAAGATGGGTTGTGATTGTTTTTGATGCTGATAAAATTATTCAAACATCGAAAGTAAAATGTTCGTTTATCTGTTTCGGCAAAGAAAATGATTTTTATGATACGATGCTTCTTTTATCGGCTTAAAATTTGAGTTGATGCGGATTTTCTTTCCAGTTACATCCATTTCCAAAATCTGTTTTTTAAAACAAGATTTATAACTTTAACCCACAAATTAATTAAAATTGCTATGCAAGAATTAGAGCCTGCTGTTCAGGAGAAAATCAATCAATGGCTTCAGGGAAGCTATGACGACGCTACGAAAAAAGAAATTCAGCAATTGCTGGACGATCAAAAATACACCGACTTAACGGATGCTTTTTACCGCGATCTTGAATTTGGAACAGGCGGTTTGCGTGGCGTCATGGGTGCAGGTTCTAACCGCGTAAACAAATATACTATCGGTACGGCAACGCAAGGTTTGAGCAATTATCTAAAAAAAACCTATCCAAACGAAGCTATCAAAGTGGCCATTGCACATGATAGCCGCAATAATTCTGATTTTTTTGCCAAAACTGTAGCTGATGTTTTTTCGGCAAACGGCATTCACGTTTACTTTTTTAAAGCTTTACGGCCAACGCCAGAACTTTCTTACGCTATCCGCCAGTTGGGTTGCAAAAGCGGCGTGATGCTGACTGCTTCCCACAACCCCAAAGAATATAACGGTTATAAAGCTTATGACGAAGATGGCGGCCAGTTTGTTTCTCCTGCGGATACGAATGTGATGAATGAAGTATCGGCCATTAAAACCATTGATGAAGTAAAATTTGATCGGGTTGAAGATAAAGTAGAACTGATCGGCGAAGACATCGATGCCAAATATTTGAAAGATATTTTGAGTTTATCGGTTTCCAAAGAAGCTATTCAGCGACAAAAAGATCTGAAAATTGTGTACTCGCCCATTCACGGAACCGGAATTACTTTGGTGCCGAAAGCATTGGCCGAATTTGGTTTCGAAAACGTGATTCTGGTGGATGAACAAGCTACACCGGATGGAAATTTCCCAACGGTTATTTATCCAAACCCGGAAGAAAAAGAAGCGCTGACTTTGTCTCTGAAAAAAGCAAAAGAAACCGATGCTGATCTGGTTCTGGCAACAGATCCGGATGGAGACCGCGTTGGAATCGCCGTAAAAGATGATAAAAATGAGTGGATTTTGCTGAACGGAAACCAAACCGGAAGTTTGTTACTCAATTATTTAATGACGGCCTGGGAAGAAAGCGGCAAACTGACCGGCAAAGAATATGTGGTAAAAACAGTAGTGACTACGTATTTGATTGATAAGATTGCAGCTTCCAAAAATATCAGCTGTTACAATACGCTAACAGGTTTTAAATATATTGGTCAGTTAATTACAGAATTGCTTGGCAAAGAAGTATTTATTGCTGGTGGTGAAGAAAGTTACGGTTATTTGGTGGGTGAGTTTTCGCGCGATAAAGATGCCGTAGTTTCTTCCGCTTTTATTGCTGAAATGACTGCATTTTACAAGGATAAAGGAAGCAGTTTATATGAAGCTCTGGTAGAAATGTACCTGAAGTATGGCTTGTATAAAGAAAAACTGATCTCGATCACCAAAAAAGGAAAAAGTGGTGCCGAAGAAATCAAAGCAATGATTGAGAAATTCCGCGAAATGCCTCCAAAACAACTGGGCGGATCTAAAGTGGTAGTTTTAAAAGATTACGAAAAAAGTGTGGAAACTGATTTAATTTCCGGAAAAACTTCTAAACTGGATTTCCCGACATCGGATGTTCTGCAATTTGTAACCGAAGATGGCAGCATTATTTCCGCCCGTCCATCCGGCACAGAACCCAAAATCAAGTTTTACTGCAGTGTAAACGGCCCGCTGGAAAGCAAAGAAGCTTACACCACAACCGCACAAACCTTGGAAGATAAGATTGACACCATCATGAAAGATTTGAATGTTTAGATAAATTTGTCATGCTGAATTTGTTTCGGCATTACGCAAGCTTAGTTTTTAAAATATAGCTTATTAAAAGACCTGGAAACATGTTTCCAGGTCTTTTTTATGTTAAGAAACTGTCAAAAAGTCAACATCAAATAAATGTGATAACTGTTTTTATGCCAGTAATTTACCATTTGTTCCGTTTTTAGTAAGATCTACTGGCAGAATATTTGTTCGGGGCAGATTAGGATTTTTATCAAAATCTGGAACTAACTTTATAAATATGATTTCAAAAACAACAAAATTAATTACTGCAATGGCAGCCATGCTGATCCTGGTAATCGGCAGTCAGGCTCAGGCACAAACCGTTTACAAAAAGAAAGTATCCAAAGATTCTAAAAATGTATTCCGGATGGGTTTGGGTTTGGAAGGCGGTTATCCGACTAAAAACTTTTCCAAATTTGAATTGGGCGGAACGGTACGTTTGCAATACGATCTGGCCAGTAACCTGTCGCTAACTTTAACGCCGGGTTATTACCACTTTTTTGATCGAAATGGTTACGGACAAGCAACCGATAAAGGCACGTATTACAACACAGGTTTAAACATGATCCCGGTAAAAGCTGGCGTAAAATCTTTCTTCGCCCCAAACTTTTATATAAGTGCGGAAGCCGGAGCAGGGTTTGAGTTGAACCATGCACAGGAAACCAAGCTGATTCTGTCTCCTGGAATTGGTTTTGCCAGCAATAGTGGCATCGATTTAGGTTTGCGCTATGAAAACTTTTCGGGCAACAACAGCAATTACGGCATCATTGGATTGCGTGTGGCTTACGGCTTCAAATTATAGGCGATAAAAGAAGTATAATATAAAAAAGTCCTGCTCAGATATTTCTGGCAGGACTTTTTTATACCGATAAAAACAGCATCAACTCAACTTTGCCAAAGCTTCTTTAATCCGTTTCACAGCTTCTCTTAATTTATCTTCTGCAGCTGCATAAGAAAGCCGGATACAATTATCATCACCAAAAGAATCTCCGCCTACGGTTGCCACATGTGCCTCTTCCAGTAAATAAATAGAAAGTTCGGCCGCATCAGCATAAACTTTTCCGTTGTACTGTTTGCCAAAATAGGCACTCACATCCGGGAAAAAGTAAAACGCGCCATCCGGCAAATTCACTTTCAGATTTGGTATTTCTTTTAATAAATCATAAACGATATCGCGGCGTTTTTTAAATTCTACACGCATTTGTTCCACACTTTCCAAACCGCCTTCCAAAGCAGCCGTACCCGCTTTTTGCGTAATTGAACAGGTGCCGGAAGTAATTTGTCCCTGTAGTTTATCACAAGCCGTTGCAATTTCTTTGTTGGAAGCCGTGTAGCCAATTCGCCAGCCCGTCATGGCATAAGCTTTGGAAAAACCATTGATAATAATGACGCGATCTTTTACGGATGCAAACTGCGCAATCGATTCGTGTTTTGGCAAATAGCTGATGTGCTCATAAATCTCATCAGACAGGATATAAATCTCAGGATGCTTTTCGAACACTTTTACCAAACCTGCCAGTTCTTCTTTGCTGTAAACGCTTCCGGTTGGGTTGCAAGGCGAAGAAAACATAAACAACTTGGATTTTGGTGTGATGGCCGCTTCCAGTTGTTCCGGCGTTATTTTGAAATCCTGCTCAGCTGTTGCATTTACAAAAACGGATTCTCCTTCGGCTAATTTTACTACTTCTGAATAGGAAACCCAATATGGTGTAGGAATAATCACTTCATCGCCCGGATTTACCAGACATAAAACTGCATTGGCAATCGCTTGCTTGGCTCCGGTAGAAACCACAATTTCCGAAGCATCATAATCCAGGTTATTCTCGGTCTTTAATTTATTGGAAACAGCTTTACGCAAATCCGGATAACCGGCTACTGGCGTGTAATACGTAAAGTTTTTGTCCATTGCTTCTTTTGCAGCAGCTTTAATGTGTTCCGGTGTATGAAAATCCGGTTCGCCAAAACTCAAACTAATCACATCTACGCCTTTTGCAGCCAGTTCGCGGCCCATTTTGGCCATTTTTATCGTAGCAGATTCTGAAAGATTATTAATTCGGTTGCTTAAAATACTCATAATGATTGCTTTGTTGGCGGCAAATATAGAAAATAACTTTAAGCCGGTTTCGCTGTGTTATTCATATTTTTGCACGATAAAAACAGCATCGTGCAACTTCAAAAAAGAATCATTCTTTATGCTTTAATCACCGGTTTTATCCTGATGATAGCCAAGTTTGCAGCATATTTTATCACCGATTCCAACTTTATTCTAACCGATGCCGCCGAAAGCATCGTAAATGTAGTGGCCAGCGCGTTTGCTTTTTTCAGTATCTGGTTTTCTGCCCGGCCGCGGGATATCAATCATCCGTACGGCCACGGTAAAGTGGAGTTTTTCTCCGTTTTTCTGGAAGGCGCGCTCATTATGGTGGCCGGTATCATCATCATCATCAAATCATTTTACAACCTTTTTTATCCGCACGAAGTACAGCAGCTGCTTATCGGCGCGCTTATCATTGGCATCACCGGGCTCATCAACGGTTTGCTCGGTTTTTACATGATCCGGCAAGGCAAAATAATGCTTTCACTCACTATTGAAGCCGATGGCCGCCATTTAATAACCGATGCAGTAACCAGTGCCGGCTTGGTGATTGGTTTGGTGCTGATGTATTTTACCAAAGTAGCCCTGTTGGATAGCCTGCTTTCCATTTTGGTTGGTTTGTTTATTGTTTATACGGCTTACAAATTGGTGCGCAAATCGGTTGCTGGTTTGATGGATGAAGCCGATTTCTCGATGGTGGATGATATTCTCAAAATCCTGAATCAAAACCGGAAAGAGGAGTGGATCGATATCCATAATCTTCGCGCGCAACGTTATGGAAATGAGCTACATATCGATTGCCACATGACGCTGCCCAATTACTTTGATTTAACGCGCGTGCACCATGAAGTATCCAAAGCAGATGAACTGGTAAATCAGTTTGGTAACATTAAAACAGAATTTTTTATTCATGCTGATCCCTGCATTCCGGAATGCTGCTATTACTGTCGGATGCCGAATTGTCCGATCCGGTCGCACGAAAAAACCGAGGATTATATTTGGGACATGGCCCGGGTGGCGCAAAACAACAAGCATTTTGCTACTGAAACCATTGTTATTGCGCATGACTAATACTTCTTTTATCAGGTAAAATTTATGCTGAAAAAATATCCTTTTAATGTACGGGTTTATGGTTTGCTAATCAACGACAACAAGCAGCTTTTGATTAGTGATGAGCAGGAATATGGAATGCGTTTTGCCAAATTTCCAGGCGGCGGGTTGGAATACGGCGAAGGTTTGATTGATGGTTTAAAGCGTGAGTTTGTAGAAGAATGTGCTTTTAAAGTCGAAATCATCAGCCATTTTTACACCACTGATTTTTTCCTGAAATCCGCATTTGACGATACACAGATCATTAGTGTTTATTACCTCGTTAAAAACGTTTCGCCCATAAATATAGTGGTAAAAACAGTACCGTTTGATTTTGCGGCAGCAAGCAAAGATGGAATTTTTCAGGCTTTCCGCTGGGTCAATTTGGATCAGCTTAAAATAGAAGACGTTACTTTTCCTGCAGATCAGAAAGCGGTTGAACTACTTTTAAAAACGATAAAATGAACTGGGCAGAACGAGATTTAAAAGTTATCTGGCATCCGTACACACAAATGCAAACTGCCGCGCCGCCAATTCCTATTGTTCGGGGTGAAGGCGTACTTTTATTTGATGATCAGGGAAAGGCTTATCTCGATGCAGTTTCTTCCTGGTGGGTTAACATTCACGGCCACGCGCATCCGTATATTGCCGAAAAAGTTTCGGCACAATTGAAAACTTTGGAGCATGTTATTTTTGCCGGTTTCACACATCCAACGGCTATCGAACTGGCAGAAGGATTGCTTGCGGTCCTTCCCGAAAATCAGCAAAAAGTATTTTATTCTGATAATGGTTCTACGGCGGTAGAAGTTGCGCTGAAAATGTGTATGCAGTTTTGGAGCAACCAGGGAAAACCGCGGACTAAAATTTTAGCATTAAAAAATGCTTACCACGGCGATACTTTTGGCGCGATGTCGGTTAGCGCGCGAAGTGCTTTTACTGCTTCTTTCGAACCATATTTGTTTGAGGTTGAGTTTATTGATTTGCCGGATGCGGAAAATATAGACAGCATCAAAAAGCAGGTATCCAGCATCAAGGCAGAGGTTTCCTGTTTCATCTTTGAACCTTTAATCCAAGGTTCTGCCGGAATGCTGATGTATGAAGCTAAATATTTGGATGAATTAATGTCGCATTGCCGGAAGGAAGGCATTTTACTGATTGCCGATGAAGTGATGACGGGTTTTGGCCGTACCGGAAAACGTTTTGCCTGCGATCATTTGCAGGAAAAACCGGATTTAATGTGTTTTTCCAAGGGCTTGACCGGTGGAACTATGCCCTTGGGAATCACCACTTGCACCAACCAGATTTACGAAGCTTTTTTATCAGAGGATAAACATAAAACCCTTTTTCACGGTCATTCTTTCACCGCAAATCCGGTTGCCTGTGCGGCTGCTTTAGCAAGTTTAGAATTATTTCTGCAACCGCAAACGATGGAAAACATCGAACGGATTTGCAAGCGGCACCAAATTTTTGCCGATAAAAACAGCATCCACCCAAAACTAAAAGCCATGCGCCAGACTGGAACTATTTTGGCTATGGAGTTTAATACCGACGTTGGAACCTCTTATTTTAGCAGTTTGCGCGATCAGCTTTACCAGTTTTTCTTAACCAAACATATCATTTTGAGGCCTTTGGGCAATATTATTTATTTTTTAACGCCTTATTGCATTACCGATGCGCAGCTGGATCAGCTTTATGCTGCGGTTGAAGATGCACTCGAAACTTTCTAAATCATGAATACAAACGCTTTATTTTCGGCTATCGTTGCTAATCCAGCTTTGCACGCCAAATGGCTCAATACTTTATCGCTGATGGAGAACACCGGTGCACGGAAAATCTCGGCCAGTGAAGATACCGAAACCGTAACTTACATCATTTTAAAACATGCTGCGGAAGAACACCGCCATGCTTTTTATTTGAAAAAACAACTGGAAAAGCTGGGCGAAAATTTATGCCCGACTTACGCCACCAATTATTTGCTTGCACCGCGCGACAGTAAATTTTACCTCAATCGTTTGGATGTGGAAGTTTGCCGTTATCTAAAAACAGAATTAGGTTTATCCGGAAAAGAACTTCGTTTTGCCGCGTATCTTTTGGTTACTTATGCTATTGAAGTTAGGGCCGATGAATTGTATCCGGTTTATCAGGAAGCTTTGAGCGAGGCAGAAAGCAAAGTCAACGTGAAATCTATTATTTTGGAAGAGGAAGGTCATCTGGAAGAAATGCTGAACCAGTTGCAACACTTTTCACCGGATTGGGAAAAACATGCGGTAAAAGCAGTATCCATAGAAAGCAATTTATATAACAATTGGTTACAAGGTTTGGAAAAAGAAATAGGAGCTGGTGTAAATTAAATATCAGCTTTCTATCCAATCCAAATAGTCATAACGCAAACCCGGATGTTTTTTCCTGATCAAATTTTCCGAGTATGCTTCTTTTAGGCCATTAAAAACAACGCGGTTTATTGGCAAATCTTCATTTTTTAACATTGCAATTGAAAGCAGCGTGTGGTTAATGCTTCCCAGATAATTCATAACCACTAAAACCACCTCGGCCTGTAATTTTCGGATCAGATCAATCATAAAAAAAGTATCATTCAACGGAACCATCAAACCGCCGGCACCTTCAATAATCAGCTGATTGGAAGTTTGGGGAAGTACAATTTTTGTTGGATCAATTATAATTCCATCCAACTCTGCGGATTTATGTGGTGAAAATGGTTGTGTTAAACGGTATGCTTCTGGATAAAAAACTGAAACAGGATTTTTAACCATGCTTCTGACTTTCATCGTGTCTGTTCCATCCAAATCTCCGGATTGTATCGGTTTCCAGTAATCAGCTTGCAAAGTTTCTACCAAATGTGCGGAAACATACGTTTTGCCAATACCGGTTCCGATTCCGGTTACAAATAATGGTTTTAAATCGTTCATAGTTGTCGACTGATTGCTAATCCTAATCCGATAATTTCTTCTTCTGTATTAAAAGCATGAATGCAAATTCGTAACCTTTCCATTCCAATTGGAACTGTCGGACTTAAAATTGCCCGTACATCAAAACCATTTTGTTGCAAGTGAGCAGCCAAACTTTTTGCGTTTGCATTTCCCGAAATCAGTATCGATTGGATGGCACTGTTGCTTTCGATCAAAAATTTGGAATGCTTTTTTTGCAAGGCATTTTTAAATATTGAAATCAGCTTGAGTAATTGTTGTTGCGCTTCTGCTGAGTTTTCCAACAATTGATAAGCCATTTTAATAGTCATTAATTGATGGAAGCTTGGAGCTGTAGTATAGATAAAAGATCGTGCAAAATTGATCAGATAATTGCGCAAATTTTCGCTTCCTAAAACAATTGCACCATGCGATCCTAATGCTTTTCCGAAAGTAACCGTTCGGGCAAAAACCTGATCCTGCAGATTTAAACTTTGCACCAAACCGCTGCCAAAAACGCCTGTTGCATGTGCTTCATCCACAATTAAATTGGCGTTATACTTTTGCATTAGTTGGATAATTTCTATTAACGGAGCTTCATCGCCATCCATCGAATACACACTTTCTACGGCTACATAACAAATGCCTTTAGCGTTCTTAAGCTTCTTTTCCAAATCATCTAAATCATTGTGTTTGAAGGTAAAACGGTTGGCATAACTCAGTTTGGCACCATCGATAATGCAGGCGTGGATCAATTCATCTGTAATAATGGTATCACCACGTTGGGGAAGTGAAGAAAATAAACCGAGGTTAGCATCATAACCGGAGTTAAAAATCAAGCCGGTTTTTGCCTGATGATAATTTGAAATTTCCTGCTCCAGTTCTTCAACAAACATCGTGTTACCGGTTAGCAGCCTGGAGCCGCCCGAACCATTGTTGTAATCAGGGTATTTTTGAAGTTCCGTCTCAACCAAAGCTTTTAACTTTTCGGACCGGGCAAAACCCAGATAATCATTGGAACAAAAATCAATTAAGCCAGATGCTGTTTTTAGCACCCTAAAATTGTCGTCCAACTTGCGCTGTATTAATTTTTGCTGAATGAAATTTTCTGCCTCGTTCAATCTGAAATAAATTTCTGCTAAAATAAGAAAAGCGGCTCAGGGCCGCTTTTCAGAATCAAAAAGATAAAATTATTTTTGCGGAGAACCACCAGCATTTTGCATTCTTGCACGCTGCTGCGCTTGTTGATCAGCAAGCATTTTATCGTAAGCAACTGATTGATCAGAAGTTAAGATAGCTTTAACTTTAGTGTTCATCATTTGTCTGATCGGCATCATTCCTTGCATCATTGCCTGACGATCTCCGTTAGAAGCAGTTCTTACGCTGTCCATTTTTGTACTGTTCGTTTGAAGTATTGAAGTAATTTTAGATGTTTGATCATCAGTTAGCTTCAATTGTGCTTGCATCGCTTTTGCTTGATCAGCAGGAGACATTCTTTGTCTTCCACCACCGCCTTGAGCCTTGCTCAAAGAAGTTATGCCTGCTATAAAGCAAAGCATTAAAATTAGTTTTTTCATTTTTTTTAGTTTTAGTTTATTGGATAAAGATAATATCCAACAGTTTAACAAAAACCGTGTAACTTAATTGTTGCTCTGTTGCAATTTAGCAATGGATTTCTGCATTTGCGTCATCATTGAGGTCAAACTTTCCATTGTTGGGTCAGGCGTTGGTTCCGGGAAGTGCATGGAAATATAAGCCTTGGATTTCCAAACCTCCAGAATATCTTCCGGACTGATTTCGTAAGGTTCATAAACCGGATTATCAGAAACCAGTTTTAGTTTTTTGTTTGATCTGAATTTATTGCCAATCCGCTTATAAACCACGCCATCGTCTTTGCTGATGACCACATAGGTTTCGCCGGATTTAATTTCCGCCCAGTTTTCCAAATATTCAGCAACGATAATCGAACCCGGATAAACCGGCAGCATCGAATCTCCGGTAATTTCAAAAGCACGGTAGGTTCCTTGCTTCAGCATTGGCAGATGAAATTTAGGCAGCTGACTGATAAATTCCGGATCAGCATAACCGTTTAAATAACCGGCACTGGCTTTATAAGGCACCAACTCTATATTTTGACGTTCGTTATGATCTACCGAAACACTCAAAACTCGAACATTATTATTTTCCGCCTTCGGTTTCTGCGGATATTTGTCGTTGATGTCTTCGTTTATAAAATCGCCAATCGGGATTTCGAAAAAATTTGCTATCAAATTTAGTAATTCGTACTTCGGATCAGCCCGGTCTTCCTCGTATGCACCCACCAGTGATCGCTTGATATGTAGCTGATCTGCAAACTGTTGCTGCGTTAATCCTTTCTTTTTCCGGAGGTATTTAATGTTTGATGAAATTTTTGACATAAAATTTGGTATTGCTAAATATATTAGTACCTTAGTGCTCATAAAATTAGTAATAAATATTTTATTATGCAAAATTTAAATGTTCGTACAAAAGTAAAAACAGGAAAAAAAATTATGTATATTATTACTGACCGGAACCGGAACAGTTTGCATGTAGGGATGTGCTCAGATCTGGTTAAAACGCTGCAGTTTTACCAGCAAATGCCCAACCTGTTTTTTAACAGTTCAGATCAGTTGAACCGTTTGATTTATTTTGAGGAACTAAACTCTGAAGATACTGCAGTAAAACGGTTTGAAACCGTAAGTTGCTTTACGCGAAGCCAGAAAGAGAATATGATTAGATCTGTAAACCCGGATTGGGTTGATCTCACTTTGGGTTTAAACTATGAATTCGCTTTAAACTAATAAAGCGAATCCATTTTTATATTGATAAAAGAAGTATGTTGATTATTTCTTAACAAACTTGAATGCGCCGGAATTCATGCAATAACGCTTTCCGCCACGATCAACCGGGCCATCATCAAACACATGGCCCAAATGGAAACCGGTACTTTTCTCGATCACTTCATCACGATCCATTCCATAACTGCTATCGTGCACAATTTCAATTTTACTCATGTCAAGCGGCTTCACAAAACTTGGCCAGCCAGTACCAGATTCAAATTTATCAGTAGAAGAAAATAATGGTTCGCCCGTAGCCGCACTCACATAAGTACCTTTTTCGTGGTTGTTGTAGTAAGCGTTTTTAAAAGGTTCTTCCGTGCCTCGTTCAACCATAATGCCGTAAGCGGTTGGAGAAAGTTCTTTTTTCCATTCAGCATTAGTTTTTACAATTTTTCTTTTGGGCTGATTATCGGCAGTTTTATTTTGGCCGTTGATATTCTGACATCCAAAAATACTCACAGATGCAGCTGTAAAGGCAATTAATATTAAGCGTTTCATATAATAATAAACGGATTCGGATTTGAAAAAGTTTGATTTCGGCCTAGTAACAATGTAATTGTATTGTTAAAACTTGTTTATGTTAAACAGCGTAAATGAGTTAAATTATTCAACCTAACTTCCGCACCATGTCTCTTTACCAAAAACTAAGTTTACTGGAACTTAAAATGATTTCCTGGAAAATAAGAAATGGGATTAAAATCCTTCGTATAGCATTAGGGATCATCTTTTTTTGGTTTGGCGTACTGAAGTTTTTTCACGGTTTGAGCCCGGCAGAAGTGCTTGCAACGCGTACTATCACTAAACTAACTTTTGGGTTGATTCCAAGCAATGTTTCCGTTTATATTCTGGCAACCTGGGAAACCTTGATCGGGGCTGGCTTGCTTACCAACATCATGCTCGATTTTACGTTGCTTTTGTTATACTTTCAAATGGCAGGCACTTTTTTGCCGATGCTGTTTTTTCCGCATGAAATTTTTACTAATTCTATTCTGGTTCCTACAATGGAGGGACAGTATATTATTAAAAATTTAGTGTTGATCAGTGCCGGAATTGTGATTGGATCAACCATAAAAGGTGCCGGAATTATTGCCGGGCCGGAAGCACATGTTTTGGCCAAAAAATACAATTCCAGGTTTTTTACCAAGCAGGAAGAAGAAAATGCGGAAGAAGTTTTAGCTGTAAAAGTACCTTCCTAATCCGTTAATAAATCAATACAATGTAGTTTCAACAAATTCAATCTTTGATTTAAAGAAGCCAAACCTGTTTGATCATTCATTTTTTGATATAAGCTTTTAATTAGCGTTAAAGTTTGCTCATCGTGATCACAGGCTTCAGCTTTTTCTAAGTGTGGTAATGCTGTTTTTATCAACTTAAAATACTGTAGCTGATATTTGTTGTAAGCGGCACGATCATGCGTAGATAGATTGAGTTTCTTGGTTAGATCATTCGTCGGCAATAAATACAAATAGCCTAAAGCGCGGTGAGAAATGTAATAATCCGGAACGGCGGCAACAACTTTCTCATTATATCTGATTGCTTTTTCGGGTTGATGCTGGTCTTCGTATAATTTAGCCAATCTTCTATAAAAACTGATTTCTGCTTTAACCGGAAGCTTTTGCGAACTCTGTAAAATACTATCCGCTTTTAACATGGCTTTTGCAGTTTCATTTTTGGACTGCGCCTCGTTAAAATCCAAATACTGGTTATAAATTTTGCTGTTGTATTGAGCAAAAGCGGAATGCGTTCCAATCAGCATCAGTAATAGGAATACTGTTTTTATAACCATAAAGTTAGTAAGTAACGTATCTGCTAAAAGCAAATTACAATAGTTTCCAGCTAAAACAAATCATCTACAGACTTACAAAAAATATGTCCGATCAGGATATGCATTTCCTGTATTCGGCGAAAATACTGTTTTGATTAGAAATGACGCTTTGGAAACCCAATTTTATGTGCTAAAAGAAGCTTAGCGGCACAATCAGTTCAAAGCGGTTCGGGCCATAGCCACCAAATAAGTCGTTGTCCTGCAAGCGCGTGTAGCGGAAACCGAACGTAAAAGGCAACTCGTTCCACAAACTCGTATCAAAATAAATTTCGGTTCCGGCCGAACGGAAATTTGCTTTAAAAGGCTGCCCGTTGGTGTAAACGTCGCTGGCTTTAGTGTAATCATAAAATACGTTGGCGCGGATTCGGAGCAGGTAAATAAAGCTGGCCAAACCCGCATCCGGATATGCCACCGGAAAATGATAATTGGCAGCCAGTTTATCCATCTTGTTTAGATTTTCGGCCGTGTAACCTCTGGAAAACGGCAGTTGGTTAGAAAAAAGACTAATCCCGTTGGCGCCGCTATGTTGCTGATAAGCAGCATTCAGCACCAAACTATTGTTCTTAAAAATCCCCGGAAAATAAAAATAACCATTGGCTAGAAACTGGTTTGCACTGTAATGGGTGGTTGCTGCTTTGTAATTCAGACTGATATTTTGGGCGAAACTTGGATAAATTTGCTGATAAGCTTTCTGGTTCTGACTGCTGAACTGGACCGAATTATCCAGATAACTATAAGCCTGCGTGCCCAGCAACGGTTGAAAAATCCCTTTGTAGGCACTTTGGTTATATACATAATTGCTGCCAAAACTCAGATTGCTGAAAGTTCGGCCATTGCTAAAAGTCAGCGGAATGGTAAAACCGCCCTGGATTTGGGTTTCATTCCAGTACAAATTCTGGCCGCGAAACAAGGCGCGCCGATCAAAAGTATAGTTCACGCCGCCAGATAAATAAGGGAAAAGCGCGCCGTAAACCGCATCAAAACCGATTTCTTTATAGCCTTCGTTGCGGTTGTAAGTGCCAAAAATTTCAGGCTGAAAAGTGTTTAATATATTTTCTCCAACCAAAGCCAGCGTATAATCCGGATCGCTGAAGGAAGGCTCTATGCTGTGAAAATTAAAAAGATGCACCAAACCATTGTATTTTTGGGTTGCAAATTTTTGATTGGGAACGGAAGCCAGCAAATCAGCATTGTTTTTTTCCAAATTGCTGATCTTGAAGTCGGAAAGGGGAGAAGCCAGTTCAGTTTCAGAAACGGGTTGCCACGTAATATCCTTATTTTCAGTTTGATGCAGTTCATAACCTGTTGCCGTAAAACTATTGTACAAAATCGCATGGTTGTTTGCTGTCGCCTCATAATTGCCAATCAGCGAATTCATCGTACTGTTTTTAAGCCGATAAATTTTCCGGTCGGATAAAGTCAGGGCAAACAGAGCATCGTTTTTCTCTGTAGCAGCCGTAAAATAAACCGTGTCTTTTTTGATCGTTGGGAAGCCGATCACTTTGAAACTTGCAGGTGTCAGGTTAATTATTGAACCAGTTTTTAAGTTGATTTCTATCAGGTTCATTTTCCCGGATGGGTTTCTCAAAGCAGCAATAGCAGTTTTATCGTTCAAAAACTTCGGATAAGTATAAACCAGATTTTCCGGGTTTGGCACTTTGCTAATTAGGTATCCGGTGGCCGCATCAATCAAATGCAGTTCGCTTTTTCCCTGCGGAGATTGCGAAACGGCAATGATCGTTTTGCCATCTTCACTTAAATCCGGCGAAAAATACTTGCTTCTTTTAGTGATGGTTTTTTGGGTTCCGCTGGCCACATCCAGCAATTGCAGACTGCTGAAATCTTTGTAGTTCCAACGCAAATCCGGCCGGTAAGCGGCATAAACGATTTTGCCGTTTTTGTAAGAAAACTGGTTATCCAGAGAAATATCACGTTTGCGAATCACTTTTTCTGTCATTCCGTTCCGCAGCACAAACTCATGCACTTTGCTGTAAGTGGATTTTACATAGATAAAAGAAGTATCGTTGATGAAGGCCGGAAACTCCTGATCGGCAACAAAATGCTTGGGTCGAGCTTGCTTTTGATCTTCCGCAGCAAACTGATTTTTAAACACATCCAGTGCCTGCGTTCTGAATTGCGGATAACTCAAACCCGAATATTTTTTGATGGCTCCGCGAAAAGTCGTTTTTACAGATGCTGCATCGTGCGTTACTTTTTTCCAGAAATCCGGACCGTATTTTTCGCGTCCGTAAGCCACTTCCATGTAGCCCAGCGGATAATGATCTGGCACAAAATCCTGATACGAACCGTTGCGCAGCTTCATCCAACTGTAGTTTTTATCTGCCGACCAAAGCGCACGGTAACCGTTGTAATAAAATGGCAAGCGGCCGCGGCCTTGCCGGCTCGTTAAAGTTTCGTTAAAAACAGCATCCCCTTCGTAAAACCAGTTCGGCACGGTCAGCGTACTCAAAACCGCTTGTCCGCCTTCTCCAAAGATGGAATGGAAAACTTTGGTTAGCCCAACATCAAAATTATTGTATTGCTGCACATGCCGGTATTCGTGAATAGCCAGCTGATCTGTCCAGGGCAAACTGCCCAGCTCAAAGCTGTTTTGGTCTGGTGTGAGATAATATTCGCTGCGGAAAGGCGCCAAACCAACATAACCGTTGGAAATTGTGGTTTGATTTTGGAGCACAATGTTGATCTTTTTCTGCCGGAAACCAATCGTTGGCGCAATATCGCGGTGCATGTATTCGATGATATTGGCCACGCGTTGTGCCGAAGAATCCAGCCCTTTCGGAAAAATAATCCTTGCGGCCGGTGTATTAATTTGCTGCCAGTGGATGGACGGCGGGTTGCCGCCAAATTCCTGCGCATGCAACCGGCACAAAAAAAAGGTGAATAAAAACAGTATGGCAGCAAATTTGGGAAAGACAGACATTTATAAACGATTTTACGGGACGGAAATTAATCAATTTATTGGTTGCCGGAGATTAAGAATTGGTTAGAATTGGAGGTTTACGGATGAATACTTCTACCGAAAATTACATCGGATGCCGAAACAGGTTCGGCATAACTAAAGTGGGTTCAATTTAAATATCAAAATCAAAAATTCACCTCTACAATAACATGACACGTCATTTCACAAAACTCCTAACTTTGCGGCATTATGGCTACAATTTCAATCAACCTCACCACTGGTTCTATCCAGCAGGAAGAAATTATCGTCGGCATTGATCTCGGCACCACCAATTCGCTGGTGGCTTTTATCAACCCGGACAAAAATCCGCAGGTTATAAATGATACCGGCAAAGGCGTTTTGGTTCCTTCGGTGATCCATTTTGGGGATTCTGGTGAGATTTCGGTTGGAAATGAAGCCAAAAACTTTTTGATCAGCGATCCGCAGAACACTATTTTTTCGGTAAAGCGGTTGCTGGGCCGTTCTTACAAAGATGTAGCTGATTACCAGAACTTTTTTTCCTACAAAATAATTGATGACGATACCGAAAGTCTGGTCAAAATTAAAGTAGGCGACACTTTTTATACGCCGGTAGAATTATCTGGCCTCATTTTGAAAGAGCTGAAAGAACGAGCAGAACATGCCATAAAAACACCGGTAAACAAAGCAGTAATTACCGTTCCGGCATATTTTAATGATTCGCAGCGGCAGGCAACGCGTGATGCCGGGAAACTGGCCGGTTTGGATGTGCTGCGGATTGTAAACGAACCAACGGCCGCAAGTCTGGCTTATGGCATCGGTTTAGATCCCGAAGAAACCAAAACCATTGCTGTTTATGATTTAGGCGGAGGCACGTTTGATGTTTCGATCCTGCAAATACAAAATGGGATTTTTGAAGTTTTAGCTACCAATGGCGATACTTTTTTGGGTGGAGATGATTTTGACCGCTTGATTGTAAACTACTGGATCGAAAAAAATAACCTGCAAAAACAGCATGACCTGCCGCTGCAGGAATTAAGATTGAAAGCCGAAGAAGCGAAAAAAGCTTTTGCACACCAAAGCTTGTTTAATGAAAAAATTGGCGATATCTGGTGCACCATCGACAGAAATACTTTTGAAGAATTGATTTTGCCGAAAGTGCAACAAACGATCGACAGCTGCCGCAACGCGCTGAAAGATGCCGGTTTGGAAGTAAGCGATATTGATGAAGTGGTGATGGTTGGCGGTTCTACCAGAACACATTTGGTTAAAAAAATGGTGGGCGAATTTTTCAACCGCCGTGTGCATGATGAAGTAAACCCGGATGAAGTGGTTGCTTTAGGCGCAGCAATTCAGGCAGATATTCTGGCTGGAAACCGTACCGATATTTTGCTGCTTGATGTTACGCCGCTTTCGCTGGGTATTGAAACGATGGGCGGTTTAATGGATGTGATTATTCCGCGGAATGCCAAAATCCCGACCAAAGCCGGAAGACAATATACGACTTCCATCGATGGACAAATTAATATGAAAATCGCTGTTTATCAAGGTGAACGTGATCTGGTGAAAGAAAACCGTAAACTGGCCGAATTTGATCTGAAAGGCATTCCGTCTATGCCTGCCGGCTTCCCGAAAGTGGATATTAATTTTTTGCTTAATGCAGATGGCATTTTAACCATTCAGGCGGTAGAACAACGTTCTGGCGTAAAGCAACAAGTGGAAGTAAAACCGGCTTATGGTTTAACGGATGCCGAAGTAGAGCAGATGTTAATGGACAGCATTACGCACGCCAAAGATGATGTGCAGCAAAGGATGCTGATTGAAGCCCGCACGGAAGGCGAGCAAATGGTTTACATGGCCGAAAGGTTTGTATCGAAAAATGTGGCTTATCTATTTGCAACAGAAATTACTGATACGTTTAAGCTGGTTGCTGAACTGAAAGAATCATTGACTATGGGCGATAAAGATTTGATCCACCAAAAGATTGACCTGCTGAACGAATTTACGAAGCCTTTTGCAGAGCGTTTGATGGATCAGGCAATCGGCGTGGCCATGAAAGGCAAAAGCGTAGAATAATTATATAGATTCGCTTATTATTAACTGCAAATCATTGAACCCGGTTTCCAATCGCCCCAATACATTAATTAACAGCTTAATTGCGCTTATTGCCTGGCTGGCAGTTATATGGCAATTCTTCATTTCTATACCTAATTATCTGGCAAAGGGCCGCACGCCGGGTGGTGCCTTTATTCAATTGCTTAGTTATTTTACCATCGAGAGTAACCTGCTGATTGCCATTGGTTTAACCGTTATTATTCTATTGCCCAAAACAAAAATTAATCGGTTCTTCTCAAAAATCTCTACTGCTAGCGCACTTGCAGTCTATATTTTTATTGTGAGTTTGGTGTACAATTTAGTGTTGCGCCCATTCTGGCATCCTAAATCGGCTTATCAACCGGATGACGAACTGCTACACCTGGTAGTGCCAATCATGTATATTTTGTACTGGCTGTTTTTCCTCCCGAAGCAGGGTTTAGAATGGAAGCAACTGCCGGGCTGGCTGCTTTTTCCGGCTTTATATCTAATTTATATTCTTATTCGCGGGACACTTTCCGGGTTTTATCCTTACTTTTTTCTGGACGTGAAAAGCTATGGTTATCTTCAGGTTCTCCTAAATTCTGCTGTGTTACTGGTAGTTTTCAGTCTGTTTTGCGCGTTGTTTATTTTGATTGGCCGATCAATGATCAAAAAAAACCAACTTTAAATTTTCAGGTTGATACTGTTTTTATCGCATAAAAAAAGGCACCAATTGGCGCCTTTTTCGTTTTCAAGTTAAATTGAAAATTATTCTTCGTTACCAGCTGCTTCGCGGATGGCTGCTTCTTCTTTTAAAGCTTCAATGTTGTTGGTATCGTGGAATTTATCGGTATTACCGGCAAAATATTCCAGGATATTGGCAATTGCATCCAAGTTATCTGCAATACGCTGGTGCATATCCGGCAATTCTTTTTCCAAACGTTTATCACCTAAATCGATATTATCAACTTCGATTTTGCCTATTTTTTGAATGATTGCCTGCTGGCTGTTTTTTAAATCTTCCAGTTCGTGGACGATTTTTTCCATTGCGGCAAATTTTTTCAAGGTATCCATTGTGCTTCTTTTAAAGGGTTAAATTTTGTTTGTACTTTTCAGAACGTTGCTTCAAAGATAAAGTTTTGCGTTGGTTTACAGCGAATGGCTTTCGATACCGTCTTCAATTGCCTGCATTGTTTCCATATTCAGCGTTTCTCCGCCCAGCTGATAGCAGTGGCCGTGCTGGTCAAACCGAATTTTAGTCTGATATTTTCCGTCAAAATAAGTTTCATAATCATCGCCCTGTGGTTCAATCCGGCATAAAACTTTTTCGCCTAAATGGTGCACATAAAATTCGAAAGGTTCAGTTTCCATAATTAATTTTTTGAGCCGACGACGGGAGTCGAACCTGCGACCTACTCATTACGAATGAGTTGCTCTACCAGCTGAGCTACATCGGCCTTTTTAAAAATGCAATGCTTCTTTTACCGGCATAAAATTAGCATTAAATCCTGTTTTTACTCATAACCCATACTGTTGGATGCCGTTTTTCCTAAAGAAAGCAACAGGTTTTTAAGCCTTTCGATATGCGTTTTCATTTCTTCAGCTTTCTCCAGTTTTTCAGCCTCCATGTCCGGATGGTTCAGGTCGTGCAGGTGATGTGCCGTAGTTTGCAGCAGGCTTTTGCGTTCTTCCAGCTTTCGTACCGCAATCCACAAGGATTCTTCCAGCGACTCGGACTGTTTATCCAGCAATAACTTTTCGGTATAAACATGGCCGGTAAAACAGCGGTAGCGATGCGTAACATCATGGTTTAATGAAAACAAACTGCCGCCGCAATCCGGGCAGGTGTAATCGCTCCGTGTACCAATTTTTTTCAGTTCCTCAATATCGCTGATCATTTTTTCTGTCAGCTCTGCTTCAATCCTGATGTCTTCCGGAACCTGAGCGTCCGGGTGGGCTGGTTTTGTACTCATATCATCCAAAATATAGCCGATATCCG
>JBPBPL010000062.1:0-20903 GCA_050954285.1 Janthinobacterium lividum
CCCAGAAATCAAAAAACTTTGGATTATTGAACTAAGTTTAATGGTACTAACAGCTGTAATGTATTTGTTAGTTAGCTGATTTTTAACAGATTATAATTGATTGCTGATTGCTGAAATTTACTACCGTTAACCCATACTTCTTCCTCAAATGAAAAAAGCAGAAATAAAACTTACTATAGAACTGGATGACCAGAATGTTCCCGAAAATATTACCTGGGAATCTACCGATGCCACCACCAAAGAAGCGTTGCCCGTAACTGCTTTTACGTTAGCTTTATGGGATCATCAATATAAAAACACTTTGAAAATTGATTTGTGGACAAAAGAAATGCCCGTTGACGAAATGAAACGGTTTTTTTACGAAACGCTGCAAACCATGGGAGACAGCTTTTTGCGTGCCACCGGCGAGAAAAACATTGTAGAAGATTTGCGCGATTACTGCGCACATTTTGCGGATAAAATGGAAATAAAACAAGGATAAAAACAGCATGGCACCACGCACTTTTATATCTTTTGCAGGCTTTGTTCTGTTGATTGCAGGACTATTCAGTCCGCTGATCAGTCCTTTAGGTTTGGTAAAATGGAACTTGTTCGATCTGAACCGAACCTTTGGAATTATCATTCTGGCGATTGCAGTTACCGGTTTGGCAGCAGCGATTATAAAAAACAATCCATTGATCAGATTTGCCGGCTGGATTACTTTAGGATTGGTGGTTCTGGTGTTTATTGCTGCTGTGATGAAAGTGCAAACCTCCTTCAGCTTTATCCCGTTTCCTAAAATTGCAAACACATTGTCCGGATTCATTCATTATCGTTGGGGCTGGGTTTTAATGTTTGCCGGTCCGGTTTTAGCTATACTGGGAAGTTTTGGCGAACGGAAAAGCCTGCACACCACAACAGCTAAATGATTTATCGGATGCTTTTTTTAGCACCTAAAGATTGGCCACTTTAAAAGGTTTTATCTCAATCCGGTCCCAAACTTTTTCTTTGATGTACGGATCATTTTGAAGCCATTCCTGCAACGCTTCCGGTGTTTCAAACTGTACAATCATCGTAGAACCAATCATCTTTTCCTGCTCGTTCAGCAAAGCACCGCCAATCAAATACCGGCCTTTACTTTTCAAGGCTTTTACGTTTTCCAGATGTGCCGGTCGTGTAGCCAACCTTCTTTCAAGCGCATATTCATCTGTAAAATCAAGCGCGGTAACCAAATATTGTTTCATACTGTTTTTATCGATATAATTTCAACCTAAAATAAGGTAGTTTGTGCTTTGCCGTAGATAACCGCTTTAGGTTGCAACAACCACTTTTTGCGCCATAAACCACCGGCATAACCGGTTTCTTTCAACCTAATAATTCCAATCGGCGAGCAGTAATAAGCAATCCTCATCTTCAAAAGTATATAAATTTAAACCAGTTTTGCGTTGCTATATTTGCTGCTAATGAATTTATTTAACCAAGTCAAATTTTTGCTTCGGAAAGAAATTTTGCTGGAGTGGCGCTCCAAATATGCTTTCAACGGCGTGCTGCTTTACGTAGTTTCTACTGTTTTTGTGTGCTATATTTCGTTCAATCTTTCGCCGGGTTTCAGCAATAATCAAGGCTATCCAATTGTATGGAACGTGCTGTTCTGGATCATTTTACTGTTTGCTTCGGTAAATGCCATAGCCAAAAGTTTTATGCAGGAAAGCAGCAACCGACTCCTGTATTATTATACCATAGCCAGCGCGAAAGCCATTATCCTGGCCAAAATTATTTATAATTGCTTGTTAATGATGCTGTTGAGCACTTTGGCTTTACTTATTTATTTATTGTTTTTTAAGAATACTTTAGGCGATCCGTTGTATTATTACTTAGCTGTTTTAAGCGGAAGCATCAGTTTTGCAATGGTATTTACCATGCTTTCGGCCATTGCCTCCAAAGCTGGAAACAACGGCACGCTGATGGCGATTTTATGTTTCCCAATCATCATTCCGGTGATTTTGGTACTGGTACGTTTCTCCAAAAACGCAATGGACGGTCTGGAAAGAGGTGCCAGTCAGCATGATATCATCGTGCTGGCCGGAATTAATGCCATTGTGGTGGCTACTTCTTTAATTTTATTTCCTTATTTGTGGCGGGATTGATTGCTGTTCTCACACAAAAACCTGATACTTCTTTTATCGGCATAAATTAATCATCGTCTTTTTTCTTCTTTTCCAGGATCACAAAAGCACTGTGGCGCGGTGGAGGCATCACAGTATTTTCGCCTTTTACGGCTTTCCAAACCACCTCGTTCAACTCTAAATCCGGAACAGCATCTTCTTTGGCCAAGTTAAAAGTTGCTGATCGCTCGGCACTTTTATTTGAGGCTAAGTTGCGTTTGTTCAGATCGACCTGTGCTGCTTTGGCTTGATAAGGAGAAAGATTTAGTGTGGCCGAAAAGCAATTGAAAAGAGGCACAGCCGCAGCATCATACTGGCTCATTGGCGGCAAATCCAAAATCAGCTCTATGGTGCGCAAAATTCCGGAGGTAGAATACATGGTGTGGTTAACCGAACCTTTTTTGATGTACGGACTGATTACAAAAGCTGGCGAACGGTGTGCATCCACATGATCAGAGCCATTTTGCGCATCGTCTTCCAGCACAAAAATTACGGATTCTTTCCAGATCGGGCTTTCAGCAATGTGCTCCACCAGTTCTCCCAAAGCCAGGTCGTTATCAGCCAAAGCAGAAATTACACTGATAGCACCTTTACGCTGCCCACTGGTATGATCGTTGCCCAAACGAATGCTGCTGAACTGCGGCACCGCGTTTTTTTGCAGTAATGAATCAAAATCATGCGCCCAGATGCGCTCCCGCTCCACATCCGGAATGCTCAAATCAAAACCCGGAGAAGCGGGGCAAATATGGTTTTGCAACGCTTTGATATTTGCTTTTCCGTTTTCGGCAAACTCGCCGTAACTGCGGTACGTAATACCGGCACGCTGGCAATAATCCCAGATAAAACCTTTTTTTGGGAAAGCAGCGGGCCGCGTTCCTTCAAAATCATAACCACCGCCGCGACCGCCATAGCTGGTTGGCCAGGTTTTTTCCACAAAATCCGTGGCGTAAGCCGCTGTACTCCAGTTATGTCCGTCGGCACTCACTTCGGCATCTACATAAAAATTATCCAGCAACACAAATTCTCGCGCTAAAGCATGATGATTTGGTGTCACTTTTTCAGGAAAAATACACAAACTGGTATCACCGTTTCCTGCTGCCACATCGCCCAAAATCTGGTCGTAAGTGCGGTTTTCTTTGATGATGTAAAAAACGTGCTTGATAGGTGAAGTTTGTCCGGCCTGCCGCGGAATCGGGTTCCCGGCTTCGCCTAAAGCCTCTTTTTCCACTTTTTTAGTGTAAGGTGTGTTGGCATAAACCTGGCGTGAATATTTTTTAAGCTGAACTTCGGTTGGTGTAGCGATGAAAGACAACGTACCTTTAAACAAGCCACCAATATATTCAGAACCTCTGGTAGCTGCAGAACCTTTCTGATATTCACTATCATCAGCTTTTACAATTGGTTTTGGCCCGTTGGGATTAGGCAGCGAAGAAAAACCTTTCCCATTGGCCACCAGAATTTTTTTGCCTACCGTTTTAACATTGGTTGGATACCAGCCAGTTGGAATAAAGCCTTTGGAAAAACTCTTGCCAGGTACAGAAACATCAAAAATAGCCAGGCAATTGTTATCCGCATTGGCAATGTACAGCGTTTTTTCATCTGCAGAAAGTGCCAGCCCGTTGGTGGTAGAACCGGTTAAAGCATTGGGATACAAAGCAGTAGAAATGGTTTCGATCACTTTATCTGTCCGGGTATTAATGACCGAAACAGAGTTGTCGTTCGCATTTGCCACAAATAAATACAGGCTGTTTTTACTGCGGATAATTTCGTTCGGATGGCTTTCAGTTGGGATGGTTGTTGTAATTTTTTGAGTAGAAGTATTATAAACAGCCACCGCATCTCCGCCCCACAAAGTGATGTAGAGCATTTTTTTATCCGCAGAAAGCAAACAAGAGTACGCCTCGTGGTCCAATGCTGTTTTTACCAGGGTTTTTTTGGTGCGAAGATCGATTACGTACAAAGAATTATCCTCTTTGGTAACCACGTAAAGTTTTCCGGATTTGTCGTCCACTTCAATTCCTGCCGGGCAGATTTTATTGACCGGCCATCTTTTACCTAACACAATTGTATCCGGATTTCTCAGTTTTTGTTGCGCAACCGGATAATCCAGAATGATGTTGTCATTGCCGCCGGAAGCAAAAAGGTGCTTTTCGTCCGCAGAAAACTTTAAGCCGTACCAGGATTTTCCGATGACTTTTTCGTCCAGCAACTTTTCGTTTTTCGGGTCGATCAACTGAATGGTTTGTGTACTTTGCCCGTTATTAGTTACGGCCAACAGCTTTTTAGAATTGGAAAGCTGCATGTTCAAAGGCAAATCTCCCAGCGGAATACTTTTTCCTGCCGGAGAAAGTTTCCAGCCGTTGGGCAGCAAAACGGTGGATAAGTTTGGATTATCGGTTGGGATTTGTGCCGAAACTTTTCCTGCAAACAACAGCAGCAGCAGACTTATTTTGATAGAATTCACATTAGCTATTTTGATCAGTAAAGATAGTTAAAGCATTTTTTAGATTAATTGCCAGATGAAAAGCTTAACAATAACTTAATTACAGCGCGATAACTGGATGCTTCTTTTATCGTATAAAAATGTGTTTTTAAAAAATCCGCCATCAATCTGCATCCCTTCTTGTTAAACAAAACACTATTTTTGCCGTAAGGATTGTAAATCCGGTTTTCCATTTATGTTCGATTCCCAAGCTTTATTTCAACAGGCTACCCAATTGTTGCAGCAGCTGATTGTCACGCCTTCTTTCAGCAAAGAAGAAAGCGTTACGGCAGAAATCATCAACAGTTTTCTGGTTGAAAAAGGTGTGCAAACGTATCGGAAAATGAATAATATCTGGGCCTGGAACCAGCATTTTGATCCTGCAAAACCTACAGTTCTGCTCAATTCTCATCACGATACGGTCAAACCGAATTCTGGTTATACACGTGATCCTTTTGATGCAAAAACAGAAGATGGAAAACTATTTGGCCTGGGCAGCAACGATGCCGGCGGTTGCTTGGTTTCGCTGATTGCTGTTTTTATGCACTATTTTTCTCAGGAAAATTTAAAATATAATTTTTGTCTGGCCACAACTGCAGAGGAGGAAATTTCGGGCAATAACGGATTGGAACTGATCATTCCTGAACTGGGAAAACTGGAATTCGGCATTGTAGGCGAACCAACTTTGATGCAGCTGGCCATTGCCGAACGTGGCCTGATGGTGCTGGATTGTACCAGTTTTGGCCGCGCCGGACATGCTGCGCGGGAAGAAGGCGACAACGCGATTTACAAAGCAATGCAGGATATTGAATGGTTCCGCAGCTATCGTTTCCCGAAAGAATCAGAAGTTTTTGGTCCGATAAAAATGTCTGTCACTATCATCAATGCCGGTTCACAGCACAACGTTGTTCCGGCAACTTGCACGTTTACGGTTGATGTTCGGGTAACCGATGCTTATCGAAATGAAGAAGTTTTGGAGATCATCAGGCAGCATGTGGATTGTGAAGTAAAACCACGTTCTATCCGTTTAAAACCTTCTTCCATTCCAAAAGACCACGCCATTGTACAAGCCGGAATCAATTTGGGAAGAACTACTTATGGCTCTCCCACTACTTCCGACCAGTCGTTACTGGATATTCCTTCCATCAAACTTGGCCCTGGCGATTCTGGCCGTTCGCACATGGCCAATGAGTTTATTTATGTGGAAGAAATTAGGGAAGGCATCGAATTATACATCCAAATGCTGGATCAATTGGTTATATAAACTATTTATTGCAGATAGTTTATGGATCACTCATAAAAACATCCGATAAAAACAGCATCTCCGATTTTAAAATCGCTCCAAAATACAATTATGAAAATCTGGCAAAAAAATATTTCTGTTAACGAACTGGTGGAAAACTTTACTGTTGGCCGTGACCGCGAACTGGACCTGCAACTGGCAGCCTTTGATGTACTTGGTTCGTTGGCACACACCCAAATGCTGGAAAGTATTGGTTTGATGAGTGCAGAAGATTTAGCCTTGGTTCAACAGGAATTAAAATCGATTTACAAAGAAATTGAAGCTGGAAATTTTACAATTCAACCGGAAGTAGAAGACGTTCACTCGCAAATAGAATGGCTGTTAACGCAACGAATTGGAGAAGCTGGTAAAAAAATCCACAGCGGAAGATCTCGAAATGACCAGGTTTTGGTTGATTTGAAACTTTTCTTTCGGCATGAACTGGAGGAAATTGTAACGCAAACCAAAACGCTTTTTGATTTGCTGATCCAACTCAGCAATCGGCATAAAAATGTATTGTTGCCCGGTTACACGCATTTGCAGATTGCCATGCCATCATCATTCGGTTTATGGTTTGGGGCTTATGCCGAAAGTTTGGTGGACGATCTGGAAATGATTTTGGCAGCTTATAAAATCAGCAATAAAAATCCATTGGGTGCAGCGGCTGGTTATGGTTCTTCTTTCCCGCTGAACAGAACTTTAACTACCAAATTATTAGGTTTTGAGAGCATGAATTACAACGTGGTTTATGCGCTGATGGGCCGCGGAAAAACGGAACGGATTATTGCGCAGGCTTTATCTTCTATTGCGGCTACTTTGGCCAAAATGGCGATGGATCAGTGTTTGTACCTGAGTCAAAATTTTTCTTTTGTAAGTTATCCTGATCAGTTGACGACCGGTTCCAGCATTATGCCGCACAAAAAAAACCCGGACGTTTGGGAAATCATGCGTGGCAAATGCAATCGCATTCAGGCTTTGCCCAATGATCTGGCTTTGATGACAACCAACTTGCCTTCCGGCTATCACCGCGATTTGCAGTTATTAAAAGAAACCCTTTTTCCTGCTTTTGCAGATTTGAAAGATTGCCTGCATATGGCCAAATTTATGCTCGAAAATGTAACGGTAAAAGAAGCAATTCTGGAAGATGATCGATACAAGTATTTGTTCAGCGTAGAGGAAACCAATAAGTTGGTTTTAAGTGGAGTTCCTTTTCGCGAAGCTTATCAGCAAATTGGCGCTTCAATTGAAGATGCTTCTTTTAACCCGGAAAAAACCGTAAAACATACTCATGAAGGCAGTATTGGCAATTTGTGCAATGAAGAAATAACGGAATGTATGGATGAACTGTTAGCGCAATTCCCCTTTAAAAAAGTAAATGAAGCCGTTGAAAATCTGTTGAAATAACCATGAATGGACAAAATAGAAATGATATTTACCCCGGCTTGGAAGTGGATATTATCCTGAAAAAAGATCAGCGTAGCGGCAAAAAAACCAGAGGTTTTGTAAAAGATTTGCTAACGAGTTCGGCTTTTCATTCCCGCGGGATAAAAGTGCGATTGGAAGACGGGCAAGTTGGACGAGTAACTGAAATTGTGGAAGAAGATTGATTGTTTTAATGGGCAATCCATTTTCCAAATTCAAAACCCCAAACGGCTATTTTTGCTAACAGGAAAATAATCCAAATTATACCTACAACTTGAAATATCAGCTGATTTTTGTAAGTGTTAATTACATCGTTTAAATTCATATTAATTGATTTTCGGTTTTATTAAAATTACTATTTTAAACCAACGCAAACGCATATTTAAAAATAGATCATAAAAAAAGCTGCTTTCTTTTGGAAAGCAGCTTTTTTTCAACGATTAATGATGTTTATATCTTGGATTAGATAACTTGTACATTTACCGCGTTCAGGCCTTTTTTGCCACGCTCAACATCGTATTTCACTTTGTCGTTTTCACGGATCTGATCAATTAAACCAGATGAGTGAACGAATACATCTTCTTCTCCTGAATTTTCTGGAATGATGAATCCGAATCCTTTTGTTTCGTTAAAAAATTTAACTGTACCTTCTTTTTGCATTGTAATTTGTATTTATAATTCTGCTAAGGTAGAGATTAAATCTGGTATTTACTATTATTTATTTTACCATAAAATTTACGGCATAATCACCCCAAAGCATGGTTACTTTTCCGCTTTTATCAACGGTGTAAGTTACCATTTCTGTAAATGATGGTGCTTTTTTTCCTTTTACATCCACTTTTAAAGCGTCTTCGGCTTTGTTTTTTTCATAATCAAAAGCACCCCAGGTTTTCCAGGTTTTGTTGAAAATAAGCGTCCAAACGTTGCCATTTTTAATGGTAAAAAAAGCATATTTACCTGCCGGCAATGTTTTTCCTTCCACTTTTACGGCCTTATCAACCACAAAACTGGTCGCTTCATTGGCACCGGTACGCCAAACTTTTCCTTCCATTGGTTCTAAATCTTTACCAATGGTACGTCCTTTTACAGATGGGCGGCTATAATCAATTTCAACATTAACGCCATTGTTTGTAGTTGTTTTAATGGTATCCGGCAAACTTGGGCGCGGCTTGTTTTTATCTTGTGCATTTGCAGAATAAGTAGTGAACAGAGCACCTGTTAAAAGGCACAACAATAGTTTTTTCATATTTTTAGTTTTTTTGCTGAAACGAAGATGCGGAAAATTTACTGAAGGAATCACTTTTAGAATTACCGAAGCTGATTTCTTACAATCAACCATAAGCTACCCTAATTTTTACCTTGTAAAAGAAGTATTACAAAATTGAGCTAAAATTTTACGGTAAAACTTATTGCTTTGCTAAAGTGTTTCCACCACAAATCCAATCATCCTTGTAGTATGAAAAAATCAATTATAAAAACTTCGGTACTGGCAGCCGCACTTGCTGGTTCTACCCTATTTTTTGCGGCAAAAATAGTTCCGCCCAAAAACATAAAAAAACCGATAGCGGCTGATGATTCCGGTTTGAAGCTTCCTTCAGGTTTTTCTGCGCTGATTGTGGCCGATAATCTTGGCCAGGCCAGGCACATTGCTGTAACCAGCTCCGGCGATATTTATGTAAAGCTGAACCGTGTAAAAAACGGCCAAGGCATTTTAATGCTGCATGATAAAAACGGCGACGGCAAAGCAGATGACATCACTGGTTTTGGCAATTATGGCGGAACCGGGATGGCGATTAAAAATGGTTATTTATATGCTTCTTCCGATGAAAACGTGTACCGCTATAAATTGGATAACCAGCAACACGTAATAGACGGCGCAAAACCGGAAGAGATTGTGAAAGGTCTATTATCCCGCCATGAACATGAAAGCAAATCTGTTACATTGGATAATGTTGGAAACATCTACGTAAACGTGGGTGCATATTCTAATTCCTGCCAGGAACATGACCGGCAAAAAGGTTCTATGGGGATGAAACCCTGCCCGATTTTAGATTCTGCAGGTGGCATCTGGCAGTTTAAAGCGGATAAAATGAACCAGACTTATGGCACTGGCACGCACTATGCTATGGGTTTGAGAAACGTAGTTGGTTTGGATTGGAACCAGCAAAACAACCAGCTTTTTGTAATGCAGCACGGCCGGGATCAGTTACATGATATTTTCCCGGATATGTACACTATTGAGCAATCTGCTTTGTTGCCTGCCGAATGTATGTATGCCATAAAAAAAGGTGACGATGCGGGCTGGCCATATTTGTATTATGATGAATTTCAAAAGAAAAAAATCTTGATGCCTGAATATGGTGGTGATGGTAAAAAAGAAGGTTCAGCAAAAGCCATCAGCCCGGTTATTGCGTTTCCAGGCCATTTAGCACCAAACGGATTGCTGTTTTATACCGGAAACCAGTTTCCTGCCCGATATAAAAATGGTGCTTTTGTTGCTTTTCATGGTTCCTGGAACCGTGCGCCAGAGCCACAGGCCGGATATTTCGTCGTATTTGTTCCTTTTGAAAATGGAAAACCAGCGAGTGACAAATGGGAAGTTTTTGCGGATAATTTTTCTGGCGGAGAAGCCAAAACAAAATCTGGCAGAGCCGATCATCGCCCATGCGGACTGGCGCAAGGACCAGACGGCTCCATCTACGTTTCAGATGATTCCAAAGGGACAATCTACAAAATCAGCTACAACAAATAATTTATCTTGATGAAAAAAATTCTTGCTGTTTTATTATTGCTGCCGTTATCGATTTCTGTTATGGCACAAATCAAAAAAAAGCCCGCTGTTAAACCTGTTGCAGAATCTGGCATAGTTGAAAAAGCTTCGATAGCAAATGGACTAATTGTGTTCACCCAAAATTGCGTTTCCTGCCATCAGGCCGATGGTGGCGGCGTACCTCACATGAACCCGCCGCTGATTAAAACGCCTTGGGTTTTGGGCGATCAAACCCGCTTAATCAAAATCGTGCTGAACGGTTTTAAAGAAGATGTAGAGATCAACGGTGATAATTACTCCAACGTGATGCCAGCGTTCAATTATCTAAAAGACCAGGAAATTGCTGATGTGCTGACTTACGTCCGCAATAATTTTGGCAATAAAGCTACAGCCGTTACACCAAAAAAAGTTACTGCTACCCGCGCAGCAAACGGCAAGTAAAATTTATACCGGTAAAAGAAGTATTATCCGCCGCTGTTTTTAAATACTTCTTTTACCGGTAATTTTTTCTGTTCTATTTAAATAATCCTTAAACTTTCAATTATATATTTCATTTTTACAAGATGATAAAACAACCTATCATCACTGTTAAAAATTTAGTAAAGAAATATGGCAATTTTACAGCTGTAAATCAAATCAGTTTCGAGGTTTTTGAAGGAGAAATCTTTGGTTTGCTTGGGCCAAATGGTGCCGGAAAAACTACCACATTAGAAATTTTAGAAACCCTGCGGGATAAAACTTCCGGCGAGGTTTTGGTAGATGGATTTTCGGTGGATACTGGTGCTGCCGATATTAAAAAACGGATTGGTGTGCAACTGCAGGCCGCAGGTTATTATCCAAATTTAAACCTAACGGAGCTGATCGAATTATTCTCTGGTTTATACGGAATCGATGTTAACCCGATAGAAATGCTGGCCAAAGTTTCGCTAACCGATAAAGCCAAAGCCAGATATAAAGAACTTTCCGGCGGACAAAAGCAGCGTTTTTCCATCGCCACAACGCTCATTAATAATCCACGAATTGTATTTTTGGATGAACCTACAACCGGTTTAGATCCGCAGGCGCGCCGTAATTTGTGGGATCTGATCCGCAACATCCGTGATGCCGGAACTACCGTTGTTATCACTACACATTATATGGACGAAGCCGAGGTTTTGTGTGACCGGGTGGCTTTTGTAGATGCGGGGAAAATAATCGGGATTGATACGCCAGATCATTTTATTGATCAATTGGTTGCTTCCGGTTTTGAACGGGAAAAGCAGGTAAAAAGTGCCAATCTGGAAGATGTGTTTATTAACCTCACCGGAAAAGAACTGCGGGAAATGTAATTCTGATTTCAACTGATGCTTCTTTTATCTACCTAAATTTTATTTCAACTTCATGAATCAACCTCAACCTTACAGTAATGTAAAAGCTACGCTGGCAATGGCAAAAGCCAGTTTCCGGTCTATTTTGCGCAGCCCGTCGTCGGTGGTTTTTACACTGGCTTTTCCGCTGATTTTCATACTGGTTTTTGGTTTTATTGGCGGCGGCGGCATTACGGTTGATGTTGGTGTGGCGAAAGATAATAATCAGCAAAACCCGATTTATCAGGCTTTGAAAAAAACTAAAGTTGTCCATCTGGTAGAAACCGAAACTGCTGAAGACATGAAAAAGGATCTGGAAAAAGGACGTTTAGACGGAATTATCAGCATACAAAATAATCCCGGAAAATTGCCGGCTTACATTATCAATGTACAATATACCAAAGCTTCACTGGAAAAAGGGAACATTTTAAAATCACTTTTAAACAACGTTTTTTACCAGATTAATTCTCATTCGCCCAATGCGCCGCCGCCCGTTGCAGAGCTGCGCGAAACAACAGTACAAGGCCGAGAATATAAAACCATCGACTTTATTTTGCCCGGACAGTTAGGTTTTTCACTGCTAAGTACAGGCGTTTTTGGTACGGCTTTCGTGTTTTTGAGTCTGCGGATTACCTTGGTTATCAAACGTTTTTTTGCCACGCCGGTACAGCGTTTCAGTATTGTTTTGGGTGAGGCTTTGGCGCGGATTACTTTTGCCTTGATCGGCGCCCTGATTATCATCCTGATCGGGCATTTTGCTTTTGGTTTTACGCTGATTCATGGTTTTGTAACCGTTGTGAATATGCTCATTTTAGCCACAGTAGGCATTATTGTTTTTATGGGATTCGGCTTCATCATCTCAGGCATCGCTAAAAACGAAACTTCTGTGCCTCCAATTGCCAACATTGTTACTTTGCCGCAATTCCTGCTTTCAGGCACATTTTTTTCCATCAATGCTTTTCCTTCGTGGCTGCAACCTATCAGCAAAGCACTGCCATTAACTTACCTAAACGATGCCATGCGCAAAGTAGCTTTTGAAGGTGCAGGCTTGTTTGATGTTGGCCATCAATTATTAATCCTGGCTATTTGGGGAGTTATTGTTTATGCCGTAGCCGTCAAAACTTTTAAATGGGAATGAGGAGAAGTGATCAGCATTCGGCCATCAACTATTAACTTTTGTTAAACTTGCTTCTTTTAACACATAAATATTTCCAATTTGTATATTTGGCGCAACACAACATTTTGTGTAAAATTTACACTAACGGTTTAAATCATCATTAGAAACATTAAAAAATGAGCTTAATAATTGACGTACATGCCCGCCAGATCCTGGATTCGCGCGGAAATCCTACTATCGAAGTAGATGTTTTAACAGAAAACGGTGCAATGGGCCGCGCTGCGGTACCTTCCGGCGCTTCTACGGGTGCCCATGAAGCGGTTGAACTGCGTGATAATGATAAAACCAAATATCAAGGTAAAGGTGTTTTGCAGGCAGTAGCCAATGTTAATGACAAGCTGGCGAAAGAATTGCATGGCATGGATGTTTTTGAACAAAATGCGCTTGATAAACTGATGATTGAAATTGATGGTACGGAAAATAAAGGAAATCTGGGTGCCAATGCTATTTTGGGTGTTTCCCTAGCTGCTGCCAAAGCTGCTGCACAGGAAAGCCGTCAGCCACTGTATCGTTATGTTGGTGGCGTGAATGCAAACACGCTTCCGATTCCGATGATGAATATCCTGAACGGCGGTTCTCATGCTGATAATAAAGTAGATTTTCAGGAATTTATGGTGATGCCAGTTGGTGCACCAAGCTTTTCTGAAGCATTACGTTGGGGAGCCGAGGTTTTTCATACCCTAAAAACAGTATTAAAGAAAAAAGGCTATTCTACCAATGTTGGTGATGAAGGTGGATTTGCACCAGATTTTGCTTCCAACGAAGAAGCTGTTGAAACCGTTTTACAAGCCATTGAAGCAGCAGGTTATAAAGCAGGCGAAGATATTTTTATCGCAATGGATCCGGCTGTTTCCGAGTTCTATGATGCAGCAACAGGTTTATATACTTTCAAAAAATCTGATGGCCGCCAGTTAACTTCTGATCAAATGGTTGATTATTGGGTTGATTGGGTTAACAAATATCCAATCATTTCTTTAGAAGATGGTTTAGCTGAAGATGATTGGGCTGCATGGGCAACTTTGACTGAAAAGTTAGGTAAAAAAATACAACTGGTTGGCGATGATTTGTTTGTAACCAATACTACCCGTTTGCAAAAAGGTATTGACATGCACGTTGCTAATTCAATACTGGTAAAAGTAAACCAGATTGGTACGCTAACAGAAACAATCAATGCAGTTACTTTGGCACAAAATAATGGTTACACTTCCGTAATGAGCCATCGTTCAGGCGAAACTGAAGATTCTACCATTGCTGATTTAGCGGTTGCTTTAAACTGCGGTCAAATCAAAACTGGTTCTGCTTCTCGTTCAGACCGGATTGCAAAATACAACCAGTTGCTGCGTATTGAAGAAGAATTGGGCAGCAATGCACGTTTTATCGGAAAAGACTTCAAGTATTTTAAAAAATAATTTTTAGTCGATAAAAGAAGCATAGCAAGCCGGCCACCAGCCGGCTTTTTTTGTTTTAAGTCGAGAGAAGTCTCTACCTCGACTTTCAGCTTAAATATTCGTATATTTGCACGCGCTCTATTACCGGCTTTGATCATAAGCACATCACCTGACCGCTAATACCGTCGTGTTAGCACATTTTAGTAAGAATTCCATGTTATTTGAAGATTTAAATTTAATTGAGCCGATTCTCAAGGCTTTAAAACACGAGGGTTATACCCAACCCACTCCTATTCAGGAACAATCTATACCGCTGATTTTACAAGGAAAAGATTTACTGGGCTGCGCGCAAACTGGTACTGGTAAAACGGCCGCTTTTGCCATTCCGATTTTGCAGCTTTTATACCAGCAAAAACAGCAGCTTAAGGAACAGAGAACAATCAAATCGCTGATTTTAACACCAACACGCGAACTGGCTATTCAGATTGAAGAAAGTTTTACTGCTTATGGCCGCAATACTGGTTTAAAACATTTAGTTATTTTTGGTGGCGTTTCTCAAAATCCTCAAACAGAAGCTTTAAAACGTGGTGTTGATATTTTAGTAGCTACGCCCGGCCGTTTGCTGGATTTGATGAACCAGCGTTTTGTAAATCTGCAACACGTTCAAATTTTGGTTCTGGATGAAGCCGACCGAATGCTGGATATGGGTTTTGTAAATGATGTAAAAAAAGTAATTGCCAAGCTTCCGCAAAAAAGGCAAACTTTATTTTTCTCGGCCACAATGCCAAAAGAAATTCAAAGTCTGGCAGATTCTATTCTCAATAAACCCGAAAAAGTAGAAGTTACCCCGGTTTCTTCCACTGCAGAAACTATTGAGCAAGCTCTTTTTATGGTTGATAAATCTGACAAAAGAGATTTATTGCTGCATATTTTGAAAGACAAAGCGATCAAAACGGCTTTAGTTTTTACTCGCACTAAACATGGTGCAGACAAAGTAGTAAAAGATTTATTACGAGCAAATATTACCGCCGAAGCTATCCACGGAAACAAATCGCAAAATGCCCGCCAACGGGCACTATCCAACTTCAAGGCCAGAACCACCCGGATTTTAGTAGCCACCGATATTGCCGCCCGCGGAATTGATGTGGATGAACTAACGCATGTAATCAATTACGAGCTACCGAATATTCCGGAAACTTACGTTCATCGCATCGGGCGAACGGGCCGTGCCGGTGCAAGCGGGATTGCATTGTCTTTTTGTGATGCAGACGAACTGGATTTCCTGAAAGACATTCAAAAGCTGATTAATATCAGCTTACCGCTTTCAGACCATCCTTATCCGCCAAAACAAGGTTCACTTGCACAAAAGGTTCAGGCAAAAACCGGAGCTGGCAATGGAAAAAGAAGTCCTCACGGCGAATTTAGAAGCAGAAAGCCAAGCAATAATAGCGACCGCAGACCAAGAACAAGCAATTAATTTTTACGCTGATACTGTTTTTATAGCATCAATTTCTTTAAATCAGGTTTTGTTATACAGAACAAAACCTGATTTTTTTCGTAATTGAAATTTGGATTATTCTATTCGACTTGTTTATCTTTAAATGAAAATTCAACTATTGGTTTACATGCAGCGGCTGTTCAACCTTTTCAGAAATAAATATTTTTTAATTAGTATTGTGTTTTTGGTTTGGTTAATTTTTTTCGACCGGAACGATTTGCTTTCCCAGTACGAATACCGCCAGCAATTGAACAAGTTGAAAGCTGAACATTCGTTTTATACTAAAGAAACTGCTGATATACAAAAACAATTGAATGAGTTAACTTCCAATAAAGAGAAATTAGAAAAATTTGCCCGCGAAAAATATTTGATGAAAAAAGCTAATGAAGATATTTTTGTAATCATCCCGGAAAAAAAGGCAGAAAAAAAATCTATATTTTAGGTGATAAAAGAAGTATCACATCAAACTGTCCCATTACGTCGTCGTAGAAACCATTCCAGATTCAACAGGAAAATAATTAATATGAAAACCCATTTTTCATCAATCAATTCTCTGTAATTGTTGTCCTGATAAACAATCGTTTTAATATTTTCATTTCGGCGGATCAAATCTGGCAACCGGTTTAGTTGTTCCGAAGTAATCATTTCACCACCATTTTCTTTTGCCAAAGCATATAAAAGCTGATAATTTGCAGCATTTTGTAATGTTTCTGCAAGCAAAGGTTTTATTGTGAAACTGCCGTTGACCTTAAAATTATCATCGCTCAGTTTAGTTTGCGCTTCATAGGAATATTCGCCAGCAGGCAAAATTCCGGCATTTAATTGATAGGACTGATTGTTCCTCGAAAATTGAAAACTAAACTTTTTTCCTTGTTTATTTTTTATGTTGATAGCTACTTCCGGTTGGTTAATCAATTCAAAAGATTGATTGTAAAGTTCTGCATTCAAAATTATATTTTCATCTTCATCAAAAACGGTTTTTGCAAGCGAAACATCAAACCGTTTATGGCTACTTTTAACCGAAAGATATTGGATGGATTGTGATATCAATTCGTCAAAAGCACGATGGTTTCCAAACTGCTGAAACTCGTTTAAGCGCCATCGCCATAAACCTTCGCCAGTCAAAACAGCTGTTCGTTGTCCGTTTTCTTCTGCAAAAGCAAGCAACGGATAGGAAGTAGAAATATTACCAATCTTCTGTTTCAGCAAAACAGAAGCACCAGTACCACCATAATTGCCAAACGGCGCCAGCAAAGGCGGAAAATTACCAATTTTGGCGCGGGTAGAATCTGATAAAATAAATGCTGTAAAAGAAGCATCAGGTGTAGCAAAAACTTCTTGCATGTTTTGATTTGTACTGCTGATTGTAACCATTTTTTGCAACGAATTAAACTGTGCAACATTGCTTTGCGCACCCAGCAAATACCAAATTGGCAGTTTCAGTTTTTCAGCCTGCACCAATAAAGGTTGGGTATTAATTCTGTTATTGGGCAACTGTTCCAAAATAAGTGCATTATATGTGTTTAGTTTGCTTGGTTCAAAGTCGGCCCACAAACTGGTTTTCACTTCATAATTCTGGTTGCTTTCTAATGATTGCCGGATAGCTGCTACATCCGGATGCGGCGCATCATACAAAACCAAAATATTCTTGCGGTTATCAATTACTTCAACATAAATTGTGGATAAATTATTTGCAGCAGAAATTTCTCCGGCAACCGATTGCATAGCAATTTGATATTTGCGAATACCTTTTTTATCAGCATTTAATTTTACCGGAATATTCTTTTTGAAATCGTTTTCAGAAATACTAATCTGTTCAGCAAAAACCTGTTTTCCATCTTCCGTGATTCTTAGCTGCAGGTTTTTACCTTTTGTCTGCCGCGCTTCAACAAAAACATTAATCAAAAAATCATTGCCCAAAAAAGCTGTTTTATTGTAATCTACATGATCAACCAAAACGTCCAACTTTGGAATTGTATCGCCTAAAGCAACTGTATAAATATTGGTTTTTAAGGTAGAAGCGATGTTTAGGGGAGAACTTCCACGGTTATATAACCCATCGGAAGCCAAAATTACAGCACCAATATTTTGGTTTCCATAACGGTTGCTCAGTTTTTGAAACGCATTGGAAATATCAGTTTGTTTTCCGTTTAGAGAATCAGAAAAATCAGCAGCTAAATCATTATCAAAATGAAATTCCTGAACATCATAATCATTGCCTAACGTTTTTTTTAGCTGATGCAAATCAGCTAAAAAAGCTTTAGGCTGAAACTTTTTTGCCGGAAATAGTTTGATAGAAGAAGAATTATCCTGTAAAACCAGCACCAGTGGTTTTTGCAGATGCTTATTTACTGTTTTAACAAGGGGAGCAAGCAATAAAAAAGACAGGATAAAAACAGTAATGGTGCGAATGCCAAATAATATTCTCCGCCAGTGTTGATCTATATGAGTAGTATGTTGATATAAAAAAGTACTATACAAAATCGCAATTGACAAACAGGCAATTGTCCACCAGCCAGAAATTGTTCCCCAAGAAACTGAAATTAAAAACTGCATATCTGGTTATAAAAATTATTGCAGATAAAATTATTCTGCTAATCCGAATTTAATCTTGTTAAAATGCGGATTCTGATTGGTCCTTTTATATCTTTTATATCCACTTTTTGGCCTTTCTGCATAATCATAACTTGATTTTCAGTTTCCAGGTCGAAAGCTGCATCCCGAACATTTTGCATTTGGTTTCTCCAGTTTTCGCCAAACATTTCTCTGGCCACTTCCGAAGGACAAATTGTTTTATCTGCTCCACGTTCAGTCGCCATTTTTAAAATTGCTTCTTGTATTCCTATTTTGCTCAATTTTATGCTGAAATATAGCTACCTAAAGCATACCGCCATCAACCGGGAAAACTTGCCCGGTGATATAACTGCTCATATCCGATGCTAAAAAAACACATGTGTTGGCCACATCTTCTGTTTCCCCGGCGCGTTTAAGGGGAATGGCATCTGTCCATCCTTGTACTACTTTTGGATCTAAAACATCTGTCATTTCCGTTCTAATAAATCCAGGTGCAACAACATTGGTACGGATATTTCTGGAGCCTAATTCTTTAGCAATAGATTTTGAAAAACCAATAATTCCAGCTTTGGAAGCCGCATAGTTTGCTTGGCCAGCATTTCCCTGCACGCCAACAACAGAACTCATATTGATAAAAACGCCACTCCTGTTTTTCATCATTATTTTTGATGCTGCTTTTGTTACATTAAAAATCGATTTTAAATTCACGTTTAAAACCTCGTCCCAGTTTTGTTCCGTCATGCGCATCAGCAAACCATCTTTGGTAATGCCAGCATTATTAACCACAACGTTGATGGTACCAAAATCTGAAACAATATCGTTGATCAATTTTTCCGCCTGAATAAAATCAGAAGCGTCAGATTGATAGCCTTTTACCTGTGTTCCAAACTTTTGTAACTCCTGTTCTAAAGCTTGTCCTTTTTCTACAGATGATAAATAAGTGAAAGCAACTTTTGCACCGTGCTCAGCAAATTTTTCTGCAATCTTACGTCCTATTCCTTTAGAAGCGCCTGTTATCAAGGCTACTTTTCCTTCCAATAATTTCATGTATTTTTAAATGATTTGGTGTGAAGTTAAAAAATTTGCCATAAAGCCGGAAAGAATTTTGGCTTAGCCTGAATGCTTCTTTTATCGTGTAAAAATTGAGTCTTTTTTCTTCAAACCAAGCCAACTTTCCTGCTAACAAATTTAGTTTTATATATCTTTACGCAGCTTTTACTTTTTAGCTGAAAAGGATTATTTATGTACGCAATCGTTGATATTGAAACTACTGGTGGCCATGCCAGCGCAAACGGAATTACAGATATTGCCATCGTTTTGCACGATGGCGAAAAAGTATATCACCGGTTTCAATCGTTAATTAATCCTCAGCAACCCATCCCGATTTATATTCAGGCACTAACCGGCATAAATAATGATATGGTAAAAGAAGCACCGGTTTTTGCGGAAGTTGCTGCAGAAATTTATGAGTTGCTGAAGGATAAAATTTTCATCGCACATAATGTAAACTTTGATTATTCTTTCGTTCGATACCATTTGGCAGCAGCAGGTTTTGATTTGCAATGCAAAAAATTGTGCACCGTTCGGTTGAGCCGGAAAATTATTCCTGGATATCCATCTTATAGCTTGGGCAAACTTTGTCATCAATTGGGTATTGAAAATGATAGCAGACATCGTGCTATGGGAGATGCTTTTGCTACAGCAGTTTTATTTTCCATGCTTTTGATGCAAGATAAAGATGGCCATGTGCAACAATCATTATTGCTTAAATCTAAAGAGCAATTGCTACCTCCTCATCTGCCGAAAAATATCATGGATGAGTTGCCCAAAAATCCGGGCGTGTATTATTTCCATGATCAAAAAGGGAAAGTAGTTTATGTTGGAAAGGCTAAAAATATTAAAAAACGGGTTAACAGTCATTTTTCAGGCAACAATCCAAATAGACAACGACAAAATTTTCTGCGCGATATTTATAACATCACCTGGCAAATATGCGGAACAGAATTGATGTCTTTGATTTTGGAAGCAGCCGAAATAAAACGGTTATGGCCAGAACACAATCGTTCTTTAAAAAGATTTGATCATGCTTACGCTTTGTATCAATTTGAAGATCAGAGTGGTTATATACGGCTGGCCATTGGCAAAAAGAAAAAGTATCAGCAATCGGTTTATAGTTTTGGTTTGATGCTGGAGGGATATGAATTATTGAGAAAACTGATGATAGATTTTAATCTTTGCCCGAAATTATGTTTTGTTCAAAAAAATAATGAAACATGTTCGGGTATAATTAACAATTATTGTAAAGGTGCTTGCGAAGGAGCTGAATCTTTTGAAATATATAATTCTCGTGTTTTGCAAGCAATAAAATATTTACGTAGCAGTATGCCAACTTTTATTATTTATGATGAAGGACGTGAGGCAGCTGAAAATAGTTTTGTATTAATCGAAAAAGGTCAGTTCTACGGAATGGGTTATGCCGAAAAAACTTTTAACACTACCGATTTGAAGGTAATAAAAGAAGTATTAAAGCCTTATCCTGAAAATGATTATATTAAAAACTTAATTTATCAGTTTGCATCCAATAATCCAAATAAATTGATTTCTTTCTGAATAAGCTTTGTATTGTTAAAAGAAGTATTTGAGCAGGAGAAATAAATGCTTTTTAAGTAGATTTTATTTTTTTAAAAGGACCTGAATACCCTATCAAACCAGTCAGCATATATTTAATTTATTGGAGGAGATTTTTTTATTTTCTTTTAAACGCAAAAAACCCTTCAAAGCTAAAGCGATGAAGGGTTTTATGGTTATAAGATTTGGCAC
>JBPBPL010000008.1:0-18114 GCA_050954285.1 Janthinobacterium lividum
ATACCAGCGTGATGAACCAGAAACAATTGAGTGCTTTCCGCAATCAAAAAATCGGCTTTATCTTTCAGTTTCATCATTTGCTGGCCGAGTTTAATGCGATAGAGAATATCTGTATTCCGGCTTATATCGCCGGAAAAACAAAAATTGAAGCCGAAACACGCGCTTCAGAACTGTTGGAAATGCTGAATTTGGGTCACCGCAAAACGCATAAACCCAGCCAACTTTCGGGTGGCGAGCAGCAGCGTGTGGCCGTGGCGCGTGCTTTGATTAATGATCCTGCTTTGATTCTGGCGGATGAACCTTCCGGAAATCTGGATTCTAAAAACGCAATGGAACTGCATCGGCTGTTTTTTTCCCTGCGTGATCAGTTTAACCAAACTTTTATCATCGTAACACACAACGAAGAACTGGCCGAAATGAGCGACCGCAAAGTGATGATGAAAGATGGCCTGATCGAAGCATGATGAAAGCGTTAATTACCTGCGGACAAAATCCTGCTGTTTATTTTCTAGAAAAATGGTTGCCGTTAGTTGAGTTTATTTATGGCGATACTTCTTTTATCACACAAATTTCGGCTTCGCAGCAATTGTTGCTGCCGAAAGTTGCTCAGGCAGATTATATTCATGAGTTATTGAATATTTGTCTGGATCAGCAAATTGATACTGTTTTTGCCATGAGTTTTGCCGAGCAGGAATTGCTGGCTGAAGCAGTAGAACTATTTTCTGAGTTCAATATCAAATTGCATTTACCTGATTTGAACAGCCGGAAACTCTTGTTAAATCCGGCAGAGATCCTTCAAAAACTAAATTTTAGTGGCATAAAAACAGTATCGTTTCGGGTAGCTTCTTCTTTTGCAGAATTTTCCAAAGCTTGTTTGCAATTGGGTTATCCAACGGAAAGTATTGCGGTTGCAAGTATGCAAAACCTGAATTTGGTTTGGATTATCGATGATCAATTTAAGCACAATAACTTAGATGGAAAACCGGTTATTTCATTCATCAAAGCGGCCAAATTATTTGCTGCCGAGGAACTACTTTTGCTGCGAAAGTTTACTGCTTCTACCCAAAAAGTATATGCTTCTTTTAGTAATGGAAAATTGGAAACCTGCTGGAATTTAGGAAATTTATCCGAAGAAGTAATTTTGAAAACAGGAGTGGAATTACAACTGAACGGTTTGTTTGAAATCCAGTTTCAGCAGGAAGAATTATTCAATATCAAACCGGTTTTTATACAATGAGCTTTCGTTACGCCGACCTCGATCCTCGCAAAAAAGCTTTTGTTTTTGAGCTGGACGATGTGCTTTTCCCCAAGCAGGATTATTTGCTGCAGGTATATTATTTGTTTGCTGTTTTTTTGGAAGATACTGAGCAACTTGACAGTAAAACAGCACTTGCTTTGATGCGAGAAACGTACCAAACGCAAGGACAAGATGCTGTTTTTACATCGATAAAAACAGCATTCAACCTGGATGAAAAGTACCACGAAAACTTTGAACGTTTACTGAAAATTGCCCGGCTTCCGCTAAAGTTATTACTTTACAAACAGATGCTGGAACTGCTGCAGCAAATTGTGATTGACAGGAAACAGCTTTTTATTTTAACCAATGGCGATCCGGAACAACAGCTCAATAAAATCAGGCAAACGGAATGGAACGGCTTGGAAAAATATTTGATTTGTTATTTCGCCAGCGAAACCAAACCAAAACCGGAACCGGATGCATTGCACCAGATTTTAGCAGACCACAATTTACAACGCCGGGATTTAGTAATGATTGGCAACAGCCCAGCAGATGAACTTTGTGCGCAGGCAGCTGGGGTTGATTATGCGAACCTGTTTGATTTTACCGGGAAATAATAATTTTTTTCTTTAGGTTTTGTTTTACAACCGCTTGATTATTTTTATCTTGTAAAAAAATAAAACATGAAGAAATACATTTTTTACTTATTGACGTTCTTATTTTCTGCCAGCTTTTTTACGGCTTGTAAAAAAAATGCTCCTATTGTAAATTCTGTTAATGTCATCCCAACTACCGGTACTGCTTTAGACCATGTTAAAGATTCAGTCTATCTTTTTACACAGGAAGATAATTTGTGGTACGATGCTTTGCCAGACTATTCTACTTTTAAACCAAGAGCTTTTACCGGAACTACCGATCTGCTTGCTTTGCAAAGTGAAGTGGATGCGCTTTCCCAGTATAAAATTAACCCGACAACCTCCAAACCTTACGAATACGAAACAAGTTCGCCCGGTGAAGCCAAATATTCTTTTATTGATCAGGGTGACGTAGCTACTTCTTTAGGTGGTACAAAAGGCGATTACGGTTTTAGTCCAACTTATAACACCGCATCAGATCTTCGCATTAAATATGTTTATCCCGGTTCGCCTGCAGATAAAGCCGGCTTGGTAAGGGGCTACCAAATTACCAGTATTGTAGGTGTGCCATCACTAACTTACACTGGCACCACCAGTACTAATTATACAGCTTTAATCAATGCGCTGTTCAGTTCTACAACCATCACCATGACTGTCCAAAAGCCGGACAATACAACTGCTACGGTTACTTTAACCACAGCCAGTTACACAGTAGTTCCTGTTTTAAAAACGAAGGTAATTGATCTCGGCAACGGCAAAAAAATGGGTTATCTGGTGTTTAATACCTTTACAGTTCCGGATAATGCAAAAACCTATTTAGATGCCGCTTTTGCTACATTTACTGCTGCCGGTATTTCTGATCTGGTGGTTGATTTGCGCTACAACGGTGGTGGTTCTGTAGCTACGGCAGAGTACTTATCGAACCTGATTGTGCCAACTGCAAAAACCAATACAGTTATGTACACCTCGTACTTTAACGATAAACTGCAGAACGATAAATATCCTTTGCTGGCTAAAAAGTTTGGAATAAATGTTTCTAATTATCCGGGCGAGTTTAAACCGGCAAACAATCAATCCAGTTTTGTTAAAGCAGGTACGTTAAACATGAGCCGTGTGTTCTTTATCGTAACCGGCTCTACAGCTTCTGCAAGTGAATTGACAATTAATAACCTGATTCCGGAAATGAACGTGCAGCTAATTGGTACAACCAGTTATGGCAAGCCCGTTGGTTTTTTTGGAATAACCATTGGAGCCTATCAATATTATACACCAGAGTTTGAAACTAAAAATTCTGCTGGCCAGGGTGGTTATTATGCCGGGATGACGCCTGGCTCTACCACTTATCCAGGTGTTTTAGCTTACGATGATGTAACGCATGATTTTGGTGATGTTAGCGAAGCATTGCTTGCCAAAGCCATTAACTACAGTGTAAAAGGAACTTATTCGGTTGCAAATCCGGAAGTGAAAATTTTGAATGCTTCTAAAAGTAGTACAGCTTTATCTGAAGATCAGTTGAATCAGGTTGCAAGAGATTTCTCCAAAAAAGAAGTTAACCAAATGATTTTGAATAAAAGAAAATAAATTGATCTGAAATTTAGGTTGATAAAAGAAGTATCCCGCAGGCAATCAGTTAAGCTGAAAGCCTGCGGGATTTTTTGTTTGAGCAGAAAATTTAATCTGCAACAGCTTAAATCAGGTTACTTTTAAAGTCATGCGTTTTGATGTATTTCCAAATCTTTTCGGTTGCACCAGTATTTTGCCGGGTATAATTTTTAGCTCGAATTGAAGCTTCAGTATAAAATTTTTTATCAGTAACTAACTGTGAAACAATGCTTTCCAGTGATGCTTCGTTTATGATAGAAAAACCGGCATTCAAATTAATTAAATCCTGCGCCTCTTTAAATTTCTGGTAAACCGGACCGAAAATTACCGGCAAACCAAAAGCAGCAGCCTCCAACGTATTGTGGATACCGGTGCCAAATCCGCCGCCTATGTAAGCTACGTTTCCATATTGATAAAGTTTAGAAAGCAGGCCAATGTTATCAATCACCAAAACCTGTTTCTGCTTTAAAAATTCTCGATCTGCCTGAATTTCAGAGTAAAGAATCGTTTTTCCTTTAGGAAGTTTTTCCAACAAATTATTGAGTTTTTCCGGCCTGATTTCGTGTGGCGCAATAATAAATTTCCAATCCGGATAGATCGAAACCAGGTTTGCAATCAGATCTTCGTCAGGCGGCCAGGTGCTTCCGGCAATAAAAATAGGCTGATCAGCTTTAAAATCTTCAATTTTTACAATTGGCTCTACTTGTTGAACATTTTCCCAAACACGGTCAAAACGCGTATCGCCGCTTACTGTTGCATTTTCAATATCAATGCTGGCCAAAAGTTGTTTGGAAGTCTCATCCTGAACAAAAAAGTGCTGCACTAAAAGAAGCATTTGCCTGTAAAAGCCACCGTAGCTTCTGAAAAATATTTGCTGCGGACGAAAAATAGCGGAAATCAGATATAACGGAATTTCTCGCTGGTACAACTCATCCATATAAAAATACCAATACTCGTACTTTGTAAAAATGGCAATTTTAGGGTTGATAGTTTTAATAAAATGCCGGGCGTTTTGCGGCGTATCCAATGGCAGGTAATAAACATAATCGGCCAGGGGTGTATTTTTCCGGATCTCATATCCTGAAGGAGAGAAAAAAGTGACTACTGTTTTTAAGGCAGGATTTTCAGACCGGAGTTTTTCCAGCACTGGCCGTCCCTGTTCAAATTCTCCCAGCGAAGCAAAGTGGAACCATATACTGTCATCCAACGTAACAAGCTTTTGGTTGCGGCGTCCACTAAGCCAGAGCATTGCTTTTTGATTAAAAAACGAAGCAATCCAAATAGCAAATTGGTATAATTGTACGCTAATACGGTATAAAAAGAGCATATAATTCCAAAAATTTATATATTCGTCGAAGGTAGAACTTAATTTTTTAACATAAATTTCAAATATGAAAATAGCTGTTGTAGGAACAGGTTACGTTGGATTGGTAACCGGAACATGCCTTGCAGAAACCGGGAATGAGGTGATTTGCGTGGACATTAACGAAGAAAAAGTAAAAGCCATGCAAAATGGTATTCTGCCGATTTACGAGCCTGGTTTAGAGCAGCTTTTTCACCGGAATATCAAACAGGAACGTCTGCATTTTACCAAAGACTTAGCAGAAGCGATTAAAGAAGCTCAGGTTATTTTCCTGGCTTTGCCAACGCCTCCGGGTGGAGATGGTTCGGCAGATTTAAGTTATGTTTTAGGTGCTGTAAAAGACATTGCTAAATTAATAACCGAATATAAAGTAATCGTTACAAAATCTACCGTTCCGGTAGGTACGGCAGATAAAGTTACTGCTGTGTTTAAAGAAAACACTTCTATTGAGTTTGCGGTAGTTTCTAACCCTGAGTTTTTGCGCGAAGGCGTTGCGGTCGAGGATTTTATGAAGCCCGATCGTGTTGTAATCGGTACAATGGACGAGCGTGCACGTGAGATTTTGGGCGAATTGTACGGCCCGTATGTGCGCCAGGGAAACCCCATTTTATTTATGGATGAGCGTTCTTCGGAACTGACAAAATATGCAGCCAACTCTTTTCTCGCTACCAAAATTACTTTCATGAATGAAGTAGCCAACATGTGTGAACTTGTTGGTGCTAACGTAGATATGGTTCGTGCCGGAATCGGTTCTGATGCGCGTATTGGTAAACGATTTTTATTTCCGGGTGTGGGCTATGGTGGAAGTTGTTTTCCGAAAGATGTTCAGGCAATGTTTAAATCAGCCAAAGAATATGGCTACGATTTTAAAATCCTGGATTCTGTAATGGAGGTGAATGAAACACAAAAAACTAAGCTGGTAAAAAAAGTATTGGAATATTTTAAAGAGGGAGTAGCCGGAAAGAAATTTGCGCTTTGGGGATTAGCTTTTAAACCGGAAACAGATGATATTCGTGAAGCACCGGCCTTGTATATTATTGATGAATTGATAAAAGCCGGTGCAAGCATTGTAGCTTATGATCCGGAGGGAATGCCTAACGTACAAAAACTATTAGGTGATAAAATTACTTATGCTACAGATCGTTATGCAGCTTTGGATGGTGCTGATGCTTTATTGATTGTAACGGAATGGTCTGTTTTCAGAACGCCGGATTTCAGCTATGTAAAAGAGAAACTCAAGAATAATGTTATTTTTGATGGTCGGAATCTGTATGATTTAGAAAAAATGAGCAAAACAGGATTTTATTACAGCAGCATCGGACGGAAAACCATCGAACAATAATGGAAAATAGAAAACGCATCCTGATAACCGGTGCCGCCGGATTTTTAGGTTCGCATTTGTGCGACAGATATATTAAAGAAGATTTTCATGTAATTGCGATGGATAACTTGATTACAGGTGATTTGCGCAACATTGAACATCTTTTTCCTTTAGAAAACTTCGAATTTTACAATCACGATGTTTCCAAATATGTACATATTTCGGGTAAACTGGATTACATTCTGCACTTTGCATCGCCTGCCAGTCCTATTGATTACTTAAAAATTCCGATCCAAACGTTAAAAGTAGGTTCTTTAGGTACACACAACTTATTAGGTTTAGCAAAAGATAAAAAAGCAAGAATTTTAGTAGCCTCTACATCAGAGGTTTATGGTGATCCAAGCGTAAATCCTCAGCCTGAAGAATATTGGGGAAACGTAAACCCAGTTGGGCCGCGTGGTGTGTATGATGAAGCCAAGCGTTTCCAGGAAGCAATTACAATGGCGTACCATACTTTCCATCAGGTTGAAACCCGTATTATACGGATTTTTAATACTTACGGGCCTCGTATGCGATTGAATGACGGCCGTGTTTTGCCAGCTTTTATTGGGCAGGCTTTGCGAGGAGAGGAGTTGACGGTTTTTGGTGACGGTTCTCAAACACGTTCTTTTTGTTATGTAGATGATTTGATTGAAGGTATCCATCGTTTGCTAATGAGCGATTATACGCAGCCTATGAATATTGGAAATCCGGATGAAATTACCATCCGTCAGTTTGGAGAGGAGATTATCAAACTAACCGGAACCGATCAGGAATTGGTAAGCAAACCGCTGCCAACTGATGATCCAAAACAACGCAGGCCGGATATCACAAAAGCAAGAGCTATTTTGGGCTGGGAACCAAAAGTTTCCCGCGCCGAAGGCTTAAAAATTACTTACGAATACTTTAAATCTTTGCCTGATATTGAAATTCAGCACAAAGATTTTGCTTATTATAATAAATAATCATGTCAAAAATTTTGGTTACCGGTGGCTTGGGCTTTATTGGTTCGCACACTGTTGTTGAACTGATTAATGCCGGTTACGAACCGGTTATTGTAGATAATCTTTCCAATTCTGATCCTAAAATTTTGGATCAATTAGAAAAAATTATTGGCTACAAGCCCGTTTTTTACAAGCTTGATCTTTGCCATGAACCGGATATTACAGAACTGATTAGCAAAGAACCGGAACTGGCAGGTATCATCCATTTTGCTGCCTCAAAAGCAGTAGGAGAATCGGTACAAAAGCCTTTAAAATACTATCAAAATAACTTTTTTTCGCTCATAAATCTGCTTAAAGCATATGCTGGAAAAAAACTGAATTTTGTGTTTTCTTCCAGTTGTACGGTTTATGGTCAGCCGGATGAACTTCCGGTTACCGAAAAAGCACCCGTAAAAAAAGCACAGTCGCCGTATGGTAATACCAAACAAGTTGCAGAAGAAATTTTACAGGATGTGATCCATTCCGGTAGCAATTATCAAATTGTTTCGTTGCGTTATTTCAACCCGGTTGGTGCACATCCATCCGCTTTAATTGGCGAATTACCAATTGGCATTCCACAAAATCTAGTACCGTTTATTACGCAAACCGCTATTGGCAAACGCCAGAAACTAACGGTTTTTGGCAATGATTACAACACGCCGGATGGCAGCAATGTACGCGATTATATCCACGTGGTTGATTTGGCAAAAGCGCATGTGGCAGCATTAAAATACATGGAATCGGGTATTGATTTTGGTGGTTACGATATGTTTAACATAGGTACCGGCAAAGGCAGTTCTGTGCTGGAAGTGATTCATGCTTTCGAAAAAACTACCGGTGTTAAGCTGAATTATGACATTGGTCCGCGCCGTGGAGGTGATGTGGAACAGGTTTGGGGTGATGTTACTAAAGCGGCCGAAAAACTGCACTGGAAAACAGAATTGGATGTGGATGCAATGATGCTGTCTGCCTGGAATTGGGAAAAATATATTAAAGACAATCCTTTATAAATATATGGAAAAAAAGATTATTATCACCGGTGGAGCCGGATTTATTGGTTCGCATGTAGTGCGAAGGTTTGTAAAAAATTATCCGCAGTATGAAGTTATCAACTTGGATAAACTGACTTATGCTGGTAATCTGGAAAATTTGCTGGATATTGAAAATGAGTCAAATTATCGTTTTGTAAAAGGTGATATTGTGGATGCTTCTTTTATCCATGATTTATTTGTGAAAGAAGAACCGGATGCTGTGATTCATCTGGCGGCAGAATCTCATGTTGACCGCTCTATTACAAACCCAATTGAATTTGTAATGACCAATGTAATCGGAACAGCAAATCTTTTAAATGCTGCCCGCGAAATCTGGAAAGGCAAATATGATAAAACCCGTTTTTATCATGTTTCTACGGATGAAGTTTACGGAACTTTGGGCGAAGAGGGTATGTTTACAGAAGAAACAGCATACGATCCGCATTCGCCATACTCGGCCACTAAAGCCGGTTCTGATCACCTCGTGCGTGCTTATCAAGATACTTATGGCATGGATACCGTGATTTCCAACTGCTCTAACAACTATGGCTCCAACCATTTTCCAGAAAAACTGATTCCTTTAACCATTCATAATATCCAGGAAAAAAAACCAATTCCGGTGTATGGAAAAGGCGAAAATATTCGCGATTGGCTCTGGGTAGAGGATCATGCCCGCGCCATTGATGTAATTTTTCATAATGCAGAATCTGGCAAAACTTACAACATCGGAGGTCATAATGAATGGAAAAACATAGACTTGGTTCATCTTTTATGTAAGATTATGGACGAGAAATTAGGCCGTAGCGAAGGCGAATCTGCAGAACTGATTACTTATGTTAAAGATCGTGCCGGTCATGATTTGCGATATGCCATCGATTCAACCAAATTACAAAACGAATTGGGCTGGACACCAAGTGTAACGTTTGAACAGGGCTTAGAGAAAACGGTTGAATGGTATCTGGCCAATCAGGAGTGGCTTAACAATATTACTTCAGGAAATTATCAGCAATACTACCAGGATCAGTACGAAAACCGCTAAATATGTTTGGGCTTTTTAGTAAAAAAAAGGTTGAGCAGACAAGACGGTTTGATTTAAGTACACTTGGGGTAGATATGCATTCACACGTTTTGCCGGGGATTGACGACGGCGCGCAAAACGTAGATGAATCAATAGCTTTGGTTCAAGCAATGATGGCTTTAGGCATCAAAAAAATTATTGCTACACCGCACATCATGGTAGATTATTATCGCAATACGCCGGAAACAATCGGGGAGGCGCTTAAACTACTGAAAAATGAACTGCAAAAACAGCATATCGATATAGAAATTGAAGCCGCTGCAGAACATTTACTGGATGAAGGTTTTGAAATTTTGCTGGAAGAAGGTGGCCTGATGCCAATGAAGGACAATTATTTGTTGTTTGAAATGTCGTTTATTGACGTTCATCCTAACTTGATTCCTTTAGTTCAAAAAATGAAAGATAAGGGTTATAAACCTATTTTGGCACATCCGGAAAGGTATCCGTATTTTACAATTGAGAATTGTGAAAACCTGAAAAGCTGGGGCTGTAATCTGCAGATGAACACCATTTCGTTAACGGGTTATTATGGTGCTAAAACTAAGGAGATGGCCGAAGCTATGGTAGATTATAATATGGTTGATTTTATTTCGAGCGATATGCACCACGTCCGCCATGCGGCTGCTCTGGAGCGATCGCTTAAAACCACTTATCTGGAAAAACTGTTGTTTGATTACCCACTAAAAAACGTTTTATTACTATAAACTAAAAATGCGCTGAACGATAAAGTCAGCGCATTTTTTATGTGGTAAAAGAAGTATTAGACTGAAAACGAAGTTCCGCAACCGCAAGTACTGGCCGCATTTGGATTATTAAAAGTAAAACCGCGAGCATTTAAACCATCTTGAAAATCAATCTGCATGCCGGCAAGGTACAAACCATGCGCTTTATGCATAAATGTTTTAATACCATCGATGAAAAACTCCTGATCTCCTTCCTTTTTCTGATCAAAACCCAAAATATAATTCATCCCCGAGCAGCCGCCGCCTTCTACACCTACCCGCAAACCAAAATCAGGACTGATTTCCTGCTGATCAATTAACTTATTCAATTCTGCAACAGCACCTTGCGTAAAGGAAACTGGTGCCGCAACGGTTTCAATAACTGTGCTCATGTGTATGTTATTTATTTTGATAACAAATATAACCGAAATTGCACAATTTAATTATACACTAAAAGTTTATGACCATTTACTAACATTCATTTTTATGCTGAACAACTATCTTTTTGACATCATCAGGCTTACTATTTCTGGATTATTGGTGGTACTGGCTGCCTTTTATATCGGTCGGCCATATCTGGACCGGTATGAAAAAAAACAGCTTATCGGCCTGAAACAAACTTTTACCAAGGAAACTTTGCCGTTGCGTTTGCAGGCTTACGAACGCTTGGTTTTGCTGATTGACCGGATTAATCCATCGAGTATTTTAGTGCGGTTGAACAACCCTGATTTCTCTGCTGGTGAATTGCATTATCTGGTAATTGCTGAAATCAGGAACGAATTTCAGCACAATATCACGCAGCAATTATACGTCAGCAATACTGCCTGGGAAATTACCAAAAGGGTAAAAAATGATACTTTAATGCTCATGAATGGTGCTATTAAAGTATTGCCTGTTGATGCCAGCGGACTGGAATTTTGCAGGCTCGTTTTGGAGCAGATTAATAGCATGGAAAACAGCCCGTATGACGCCGCTGCCATCCTGATTCGGGAAGAGGCACAACAGCTATTTTAAATTTATCCTGCTAAAAACAGCATTGTGGATAACTACTTATAAAATCAGGGTTATTCGCATAAATATCTCCTGATTTTTGATATAGCATGAAGCCATTAACATTATTTTAATATGTAAGTTATTGATAATCAGGATTAAATATTAATCAGCATAAATTCGTGTTAATTTTAGATGAACTTACTCATTATAAAAAAAGCATATAAAACAAAGCGTTTTTATTAGGTTTTTTTGCACATCTCGTGGTGAATTTCTTATCTGCTTGCATTTGAGCCGCTTACAAAAAATCGTTAATTATAGTTTTTTTCCACATGTTTTTTTTGAATCTTCGATCTCCGAAACGGGCAGATAAGAAACCTTACTGATCGTTTGGAAACGCACTTTTTGATAAAAAACAACATGGAAAAAATCGGTACGCACGTCTGGAACAACTGTCTTAACATTATAAAAGACAATATTCCGGCCCAGAGTTTTAAAACCTGGTTTGAACCTATTAAAGCCATTAGACAAGAAGGCAGCGTGTTAACTATCCAGGTTCCCAGCTTGTTTTTTTACGAGTGGCTGGAAGAACATTATGTAGGTTTATTGCGTAAAACTATTAAAAATCAGTTGGGTGATGAAGGCAGACTGGAGTACAATATTGTGATGGAACAATCCTCTGCCAAACCTTACACTACAAACATGCCTTCCAACGGAAATGGGAGCGAAGGTAAAAATCAATCTATGCCAATACCGGTTTCGATCAACAAGGATATTAAAAACCCTTTTGTAATTCCCGGGTTGCGCAAACTGCAGGTTGATCCACAATTAAATCAAAACTATACTTTTGAAACTTTCATAGAGGGCGACTGTAACCGCTTGGCACGTTCTGCAGGCTACGCTGTTGCTGCCAAACCTGGTGGCACATCTTTCAACCCGTTGATGATTTACGGTGGCGTAGGTTTAGGAAAAACGCATTTATCACAAGCGATAGGAAATGAGATCAAGCAATCTTTTCCGGAGAAACTGGTGCTTTACGTTTCCTGCGAAAAGTTTACCACGCAATTTGTAGAATCCCTGAAAAATAACAACATCAACGATTTCGTGAATTTTTATCAGGCGATGGATGTACTGATTGTGGATGACGTGCACAATTTTGCAGGCCGCGATAAAACGCAGGATATTTTCTTCCATATTTTTAACCATTTGCATCAATCTGGAAAACAGATTATCCTGACTTCTGATAAATCTCCAAAAGATTTGTCTGGTTTGGAAGAACGCCTGTTATCGCGTTTTAAATGGGGACTTTCTGCTGATCTTCAAATCCCAGATATGGAAACACGAATGGCGATTTTGAAAAAGAAAATTTACCAGGATGGAATCGAATTGCCTCAGGAAGTAATTGAATACGTGGCGCACAATATTGATAACAATGTGCGTGAACTGGAAGGCGCAATGGTTTCCCTGCTGGCACAATCTACATTAAATAAAAAAGAAATTGACTTGGCTTTGGCCCGGCAAATGCTGAAAAATTTTATCAAAAATTCAAGCAAAGAAATTTCGATGGAATCCATTCAGAAACTGGTTTGCGATTACTTTGAAGTGCCGGTGGAAATGGTAAAATCATCTACCCGAAAACGCGAAATTGTACAGGCCCGACAAATTTCAATGTATCTGTCCAAAGCGCATACCAAAAGTTCTTTAAAAACCATTGGTCAGTTTTTTGGTGGAAGAGATCACTCAACCGTGATTTATGCCTGCCAAACTGTTGAAGATCTGATTGATACAGACAAAAAGTTTAAAACTTATGTAGCTGATATTCAGAAAAAACTGAAAATGAATTAAATCTCAAATCAAACTAAATAAAAAAGTCCTGAATATATTATTCAGGACTTTTTTTATGCCGATAAAAACAGCATCAGGCTTTCAGTTCGCCCAATTTCATCAAAGCAAAAAATGCTGCGGTTACATGCAAGGCTTGTCCAAATTTTTGATCCAGCAGTAGCTGTTTAAATTCTGCAATAGAAACTTTTTCTACTACAATCTGCTCATGTGCATCTAGTTTCTGGCTTTGCACCAACTTACCGCCTCGCGCCAAGAATGCATGACAGCGATTGGTTCCGGTGGAAGGATTCGGGTAGATAACCGAAGTAAACTCAATATCATCAAACTGATACCCGGTTTCTTCCAGCAATTCCCGCCGGATAGCTGTTTTTGGATCTTCGCCCGGATCAATTACGCCACCTGGAATTTCCAGTAAAACTACGTCAGCCGCGTGCCGGTATTGTTTAATCAGCAACACTTCATCATCCTCGGTTATTGCAACCGCGTTTGCCCAATCGGCATATTCCAGCACATAATAATCGTCTACAATCGTACCATCAGGCATGCGGCAAACATCTTTCCGCATGGTGGCCCAAGGCTGTTTAATTACGTATTCCGAAGAAAGCTTTTCCCATTTCAGGTCGTCCATATTTATTGTTGTAAAAATTGTAGAATAGTTTTTTGCTGATCCAGGTTTTCTAAAGATTGGGTATGATGTTCCTGTTCCAATACCTGATAAATGATTAATACGTGATTTAAAACAGTTTTGGTTTCAGGATTTTGTTGGAACGGAGAAACGCTTTCCAGCAAAAATTTATTCAATAAATCCAGTTTTTCGGCTGGAAAATTCTTAGCTAAAAGCAGTGTTTTTAGCTCATCAGGATTTGATTTGATGATTTCCTCCAGATCTAAATCGAAACTTTGATCTAATGTCTTGTCCAATAAATTATCAGCTTCTTGGATTTTACCTGCTTCTTTTAGCCCCATAATTTTGGCCAAAGCTTGCGCCAGTTTTTCTATTTCGGCTTGTAAAAAATCTCTACGTATCATATTTTAGGTTGATAAAAGAAGCATTTAAATTTTGGGGGGTTACCAGCTTCCGCTTGAACCGCCGCCACCGAAACTGCCTCCGCCAAAACCACCAAAGCCGCCGCCAGAATCTCCACCGCCGCCAAATCCTCCTCCGCCAAAACCACCGCCACCACTGCTTCTGCCTAAAACATTGCCTGCTAAAAACCACCAGAACGGACTGGAGCCACCACGACCACCAATTACCTGGTTTCCACCGCCACCGCCACCACGGCGGATCAAAATAATTACAACGATCACAATGATGATTATGATCAGGATAGAACCGCCGCCGCCACTATTTACAGCTTGTTTAGCTTGCGCGGGTGCTTTGTATTCGCCTTTCATGTATTTAATTAGCGAATTGGTACCGGCATCAATTCCGGCATAATAATTTCCGGCTTTAAAATTTGGTGTCAGGTCGTTCTCAATGATTTCGTGCGTGGTTATATCCGGCACGGCACCTTCCGAACCATAACCGGTCTGGATAGAAACCTTACGGTCGCCAATGGCAATCAGCATTAAAATGCCATTGTTTTTACCTTTTTGGCCGATGCCCCATTTACGGCCTAATTGTGTGGCGTATTCATTAATATCATAATCGCCAACAGATTTTAAAAGCACTACGGCAATTTGGGTCGAAGTAGAATCATTAAAAGCTACCAATTTGCTTTCCAGACTTTGTTTCTGATCAGCAGTAAGTGTGTTGGTATAATCGGTAACTAAAGTAGTGGAAGGTTGAGGGAAATCCTGGGCAAATAAAAATACACAGCTGCATAAAAGCAGCCAGGTAAACAAAAGTTTCTTTAACATATTTATTGGTTATTTACCGTCCATAAAAGCAATATCGTCTGGCAATTCATTGCTGTCGCTATCCATACTTGGGAAGAATTTTTGCAATTGTTCTCCGGCCATTTTTATCCCAACGGAAATTCCTTCCGTGAGGTTACCGTATTTAAAATGGCTCAGCATGGTTTCTTTTGTAGTATCCCAAAAATTTTGCGGCACCACTTTGTCAATTCCGGCATCACCAATGATGGCAAATTTGCGATCTACGGTAGATAGATAGATCAAAACACCATTCCGAAGCCTGGTTTTGTGCATGTTCAGTTGCTTAAAATAAGTTACCGCCCGATCCAGCACTTCTTCGCTGCAGGTTTTTTCAACACAAATCCGGATTTCGCCGGAGGTATTTTTTTCGGCGGATTCTATCGCTTTCCTGATTTGTTGCTGCTCTTGTTCTGTAAATAGTGCCATGTTTAGGTTGATTAAATTTTGAATGGACAATCATGATTTTTAAAGTGATGCTTCTTTTATCAGCCTAAAAAAGTATCGATAAAAGAAGCATCAGGCAAAATCATACTATTTAGAACGAAACTTTTGGTGCTTTATCTGCTCCGGCTTCGGCAGCAAAATAACCTTTTTCGGTAAAGCCGAACATTTTTGCGGTGATATTGGCCGGGAAAGAGCGAACCGTGCTGTTAAAATCCTGCACAGCGGTATTGAAATCCAAACGGGAAACATTGATCCGGTTTTCGGTTCCTTCCAGTTGCGTTTGCAAACTCTGGAAATCTGCATTGGCTTTCAAATCTGGATATGCCTCAGAAACAGCTAATAATTTTCCTAAAGCCGAACCCAACTGACCTTGTGCAGCCTGAAACTGCTGGATAGACTCGGGCGTTAATTTTGATGGATCAACCTGGATGGAAGTTGCTTTTGCACGTGCTTCGATCACGGCCGTTAACGTGCTTTTTTCAAAATTGGCGGCTCCTTTTACAGTACTTACTAAATTCGGGATCAGATCCGAGCGGCGTTGATACTGGCTTTGCACGGCGCCCCAGGCGGCTTTTACATTTTCATCTTTTTTTACCATGCTGTTGTAGCTGCATGAACTTAATGACATTGCCGTAAACAGGCATAGAATTCCAAAAACAATTTTTTTCATGGTCAAAGGTTTTGATTTTTGTTGATATATGAGTATAGAATGCAATTTACATACCTTTGTTACAATTCGGGATAAAAACCTGACAAAATATGATTAGCGAAATAGAACTTACCTGCCTTCCGCAAGAACGCGAAGATGAATTGTTGCTGAAAAAACTGGCTTCATCAAAAATAAAAATCAACTTAAATCGAATAAATGGGCTTCAAATCTTAAAAAGATCCATTGATGCGCGTGGTAAACAGGTTTTGTACCGAATGCAAATTCGGGTTTATATTGATGAAAATCCTCCGCAGGAAAACTTTAACGTAAACTATCAAAATGTCAGTCAGAAAAAACCGGTTCTGATTGTTGGTGCCGGTCCGGCCGGCTTGTTTGCCGCCCTGCGTTGTATAGAATTAGGTTTGAAGCCCGTTATTTTAGAACGAGGCAAAAACGTAAAAGACCGCCGTCGGGATCTGGCGATTTTAAATAAAGAAGGAATTGTGAACCCGGAATCTAATTATTGTTTTGGCGAGGGCGGTGCCGGAACGTATTCTGATGGCAAACTGTACACGCGTTCTACCAAGCGCGGCGATATTAATAAGGTATTGCAAACTTTTGTGGCGCATGGTGCGTCCGCCGATATTTTGGTTGATGCACGGCCTCACATTGGTACCAATAAACTGCCGCAGATTATTACGGCCATTCGCGAAAGTATTCAGAATGCGGGAGGAGAAATTCATTTCAATACAAAAGTAACCGAACTGCTGATTTCGTTTGACAAATTTAGAGGGGTAAAAACAGCATCCAGCGAAACGTTTGAAAGTGATGCATTAATTTTAGCCACCGGCCATTCTGCTCAAGATATGTATCATTTACTGCATCAGCAAAATATTTTGGTGGAAGCTAAGCCATTTGCGCTGGGCGTGCGAATTGAGCATCCGCAGGAAATCATTGATCAATCGCAATATCACTGTACGGTTCGGGGCGAATTTTTACCGCCTTCCTATTATAGTTTGGTAGAGCAGGTGGATGGACGAGGCGTGTTCTCGTTTTGCATGTGTCCCGGCGGCATCATCGCGCCCTGCGCCACCAAGCCTGGTGAAATTGTGGTGAACGGCTGGAGTCCTTCCAAACGAAATAATCCTTTTGCCAATTCCGGAACGGTTGTGCAAATTAATTTAGAAGATGTACATGGTGATGAAAATGATCCTTTTCGATTATTAAATTTCCAGCAACAAATAGAACAAGCCGCTTTTGCTGCCGGAGGTGGAAATCAGATTGCGCCGGCACAGCGCATGATTGATTTTGTGGAAGGAAGAATTTCTGCGGATCTACCTATAAATTCATATGTTCCCGGTACAAAAAGTACGATGCTGAAAGAAGTATTGCCCGACAAAGTTTTTTACCGGTTAAAAGAAGCATTGCCGCAGTTTGGTAAAAAGATGAAAGGTTATTATACCAATGAGGCGATTTTGGTTGGGGTGGAGTCACGTACTTCGTCTCCGGTAAAAATCCCGCGGGATAAAATTTCCTATCAACATCCGCAAATTTCGGGTTTGTTTCCCTGCGGAGAAGGTGCCGGCTATGCAGGTGGCATTATTTCTGCTGCTATTGATGGTATCAATTGTGTAGAAGCCGCCTTAAAAGTATTATAATTTAGGTTGAAGGAACATCAATCGAACAACAAATTAAGTTTCTGCCTTGTTAAATTTCATCTTATAAAAACAGTATTATGGCTCTTAAAAAAACTTTAGTGCTAGGCGCAACGCCAAATCCAAACCGTTATGCCTATCTGGCAGCAAATAAATTAAAGGCAAAAGGACACTCTATTATCAACGTTGGGATTAAAGCTGGCGAAGTTGCAGGTGTGGAAATAGAGCAGCCAGAACAGATTCATGATGATATTGATACAGTAACTTTATATGTAGGACCGCAAAATCAGCCTGATTTGTATCAATATATATTAGATACAAAACCTAAACGAATTATTTTTAATCCCGGAACAGAGAACTCTGAACTTAAAACTTTAGCTTCTGAACAAGGAATTGAAACAATAGAAGCCTGTACGCTGGTAATGTTGGCTACAGGGCAGTATTAAATTGATAGTATAGCTAAAATTATCCGGCTATTTTTCAATAAGTTAGTATAAATTCTACTCTTAATACCACATATAATTTCACAATCTAATTTAAAAAACTACTTTTGCATCCGCTTTCGCGAGGAGAGTGGTTGATTGAAAAGGGTATAATAACGGTTAAGTAGCCAGTAAGGTTTTAGCCTTCTAAGGAAAAATA
>JBPBPL010000044.1:0-17593 GCA_050954285.1 Janthinobacterium lividum
TTTTCTTTATCTGGCTTTTAATGCACCCCATTGGCCTTTACAGGCATTACCGGAAGATATTGCCAAGTACAAAGGTCGGTACAACATTGGCTGGGATTCTTTACGCAAAGAACGTTTGGCCAAACAGGTAGCATTAGGTATTCGAGATGCAAACCAAACTATAGCGGTTCGTGATGCCGAGGTTCCAAACTGGGATAATTTAACTTACGATGAACAGCAGCTATGGAAAGCAAAAATGGAAGTTTATGCAGCAATGGTTGATCGTATGGACCAAAACGTAGGCAAAGTTTTAAACGAGCTGAAAGCTTTGCACAAAGACGACAATACCATGATTGTTTTTATTTCTGATAATGGCGCACCGGCCGAAGATGTAGCTCATGGCAAAGTACATGTTGCGCGTAATCTGGGTCCGGTTGGGACTTCCGGTTCTTTTGAATCCCAAGGTAAAAACTGGTCGTTTGTTTCCAATTCGCCCTTGCGCTCTTTTAAAGGTGGATTGTATGAAGGCGGCATGAGCGCACCACTAATTGCCTGGTTTCCCGGGAAAATAAAAGCCAATACAATAGCCAAAGGCACAGCACATCTGATTGATTTGGCACCAACATTTTACGAAGTAGCCGGTGCAAAATACCCTGCTTCTTTTAACGGCACAAAAATTAATCCTTTAATTGGCAATAGCTTATCTGGTTTATTTTTTAATGGAAAAGAAATCGATCGTAAGGAACCGCTGTTTTGGGAGTTATGGGGAAACCGTGCCATGCGTTCCGGGAAATGGAAATTAGTTTCCGCCTTTCCTAAAAACCAGTGGGAGTTATATGACATCGAAAAAGACCGGGGCGAAACCCATAATTTAGCTGAGCAAAACCCTGGACTGGTAAAAAAGCTATCCCTGGAATACCTGAAATGGACAGAAAAAAACGATGTGATTTTAGATTTTAACCTGATTAATCCGGGATCAAGCGTCAATATTAAAATGAATTGATTCCTGTAGTTTTTCATTAGTCCTGGCTTAATTTTTCGGTGACGAGGCCTGAAATACATTAGTCATGAGAAAATACTGGACGGGGCAGTGGAGCTAAAATAAATCTCCAGGCTGAGCCGATAGCAAATGCTGAATGCCCGGCTGAAAAGGTTGAAGTCTTAGTGGATCAGCTTGTAAAGATCTGGAGGGAAATATACTATTTCACGGGTAAGTAAAGCATATATACGTTTTACAGATCACCTTACTTTTTAGCCTAGAAATTGAACCAGGCTAATTTCCCTTGTTGTTTAACTACTCTTCCGTAAAATGACCGTTTTACAGCTACAGGATTCCCAGACCCGGCTCCTTTCCTTTTTTGAAAGTACCACGACCTACCACGTTCTGATGGACGCAGAGCTCAATACAATTACGTTTAATAAAATGGCAGCTGAATTCGGCAGGAAATCATTATCATATCGAGCTGGTTCAGGGTACTCCCGTTTCGAACTGGGTTCATCCAGACAGGGTTGATAGTTTTATAGCTAATTGTAAGACGGCTATGAGCGGCACACTGGTTGAAATAGAAACGCCTGTAATCTATGATAACAGAAAAACCTTATGGTGGTCACTTCTTTTCGAAGCTGCTCGTAACTCTACAGGAGAAGTCATCGGCATATCTTACCATGCGACAGACATCACTCAGCGGATCGAGCAGCGGCAGGAAATCAATTCTCAGCATGCTTCACTCGAGCGTATCGCTTACATCCAGTCCCATGAAATGCGCCGTCCGGTGGCCTCTATCATTGGCCCGGTCAATCTTTTTGAGCTGGAAGGATTAACGGCAACTAAAGAAAAACTCCTGCTGCTTAAAAAAGCAGCCCTAGATCTGGATGAGAAGATCCGCATGATCGTGAGCGATGTTGATTAAAAAGGCTGTGTTTTCTGAATTAAATATTACAAAAAACAAAACGATCCACGGAATCAAAAGTCGCTGAACAATAGTTTCTATTTCTACTTGTCTTATAATTACCGTTATATTAAGCTGCTTACCTCAATTCAGGAGTGCCTCAACCTATAAGTGCTCAAAATCAAAACTTTTGTATTTTTGCATATTTGCCTTACTGCGTCTTAAAGTTTAAAATAATCTTTAATCCTTTAATTGACACAGTTTATTTTAAACTTTTGCAGTATTCTTCTGGCTAAAGCAAAGCTTGCTGGAGTAATTAGCAGAAAGACTTAGTTTTTAAATAAATTAGTTTTAAAAGGTTTACAACTGATACTTTAATTCCCATTCATTTTCTATAATTTGCTGTAATTCAACAGAATGTTTTTCTAACATTTTAACCAGTTGAATTTGAGCGCGGGTTCGCTGAAGGTTATGTAAAGCAAATTGAACTTTATAATAAACGTCTCCCTGAAGATAATCCGTAAGAAAACGTACTGCTTGCATGTAAGGTAAAAGCAATACTCCTTTTATCAATGATTTTACCTCTTGCCCGGTTAAAAAACTATTTGTTTCACTTAAATAACCTTGGGTAAATGCCGCAAATAATGGGATGTTTAATTGTATTTTGTTTAGGTCTGATTCATCTTCGGCAGCTTTGTTGATGATTGTCCTGATTGCATCACCAAAATCGTAGGCAACATATCCTGGCATCACCGTATCCAAATCTATCACACACTGAAACTGATCTGCCTGATCCAGCAAAACATTGTTAAATTTAGTATCGTTATGGGTAATTCTTAAAGGTAATATGCCCGCTTTTCCTAATTGTAAAATTTCAAGCATTCCTTGTGATCTTTCCAATAAAAAATCAATTTCTGATGTTACCTCATTTAATCTCCCACAACTATCATTTTGCATGGCAAGACGAAAATCTTTGAGACGCTTATCTATATTTAAAAAATCTGGAATTGTCTGGATGAGCAAAGCAGGATCAAGATCAGATAATAGGCTTTGAAATCTGCCGAACGCCATTCCACCTTGTTGCGCCTGCTGGGAAGTGGTGATCAAATCATAACTCCTTGTGTCCGACAAAAAATGAAATACCCTCCAATTATTGCCATTTTCATCTCTAAAATAAGTTTGCCCGTTCTTGCAATTCACTAATGTTAAAACATTCGTGTCAGAATCGGTACCAGGAAAAAGTAGTGTCTTTTGCTTTAAATGTTTAATTACCAACTCGATGTTTTGCATCAATCCCGAAACATCTTTGAAAACATAGTCATTGATTTTTTGCAGTAAGTAATCAGGACCGTTTTGTTGTTTGTTTTTTACAAAAAAAGTATCGTTTATATGCCCCGATCCGTAAGCTTTAACACTTGATATATCTACTTGGATATCAAATTTGCTTAAGATATCTTCAAAATTATAAGTTGTTGCTATATTCATGTACGTGTAAATGAGTTGAATTAGGAGTTGGTTTAAATTTATTTAAGAGGTTTTAGATGCTTCTTTTATCAGGTAAAAACTGTTGGTTTTTCTACAGCTTTTTAAAAAATTACACTACCATCCCAAATTTTAGTGGTTAAAAGAAGCATTGTTGTTTTTTCTGATAAATTTAAACCAACTTTGATTGGAGTTATAAATGAGCGCTATTTTTCTGTAGCATTTAAAACGATGACCTGAAAAGGTTGTAATTTGATTTTTATTTCGCTGCCTTCCATTACGATTGGATAGTTTAAAGATTTTGCATCATTAAAAACATAATTTACAGATGAGCCAGCCGGTATCTCGAATACGCTTTGTACCGAACAGTTATAGCTTTTGTCTACGGATGTGGGATTTCTCAACGTGATTGTTCCTTTTCCGTTTTGCCAGGCCGCAAAACCATAAACTTCTGCTTTTGCCGGATCACCACCAATCCAGTGTACATCGGCCAGAATGGCTTCATTGGATTTTGCCCAATTGGCTGCTTGGCTCAAACAATCCCAATTACTTGTATTGAGTTTGTGCGGATTGATATACAACTCCTGCAAACTGGTTCCGGTACCGAAAAATGACCAGATCTCATCTGCAATGTCTTTATTATCCATTTCCAGCGAATCCGGCAAGCCATGATCCGCAATGGTAATGCCATGATACATCATTGAATTGAGCGGATAAAGCGGCGCGCGCTTCACGATGTTTTTATAGGTTTGGCCATCCCGGTAAGTGATCCATTGCTGCCTTTTAGGGCCTTCGCCATCAAGTCCTGTATCTTCTCCGGCCCGCCAAATGGCATCACCATATTTTAGCCAGTAAACCGAAGGCCATGTGCCAACCGTTAGGCTGAAATATAAATCGGGCTTGATTTCCCGCATATTATTAATGAGCTTTAATAAAGCTTCTATGTCTTTTTGATACTTTAAACTGGCTCCGCTTGCACCATTTCCGGCCCCAACACCATCAAATTTGAATATCGAGACATGATAATTTTTGATAAAATCGCTTGTTACATTAGAAAAACGTTTATTGTAAATCGGTCCTGATAAAGAAAACCCGTTTTCGTTCGTTTCAAAAGGTGGTTTTTGCGTTTTACCATAAGCCAGCCGTTGCGCTTTGGGTTCGTTATATCCTCCCCAGGGAGAAATCCAGACACCTATCCCGGCATTGTAAGTGGCACTTACTTTCCTTAAATTATCAAATCCCTGAGGGAAACCTTTGTTAAATTGCCATAAAGTTTTGTTATCGTCCCAGCCATCATCAAACAAAAAAGCATTCATTTTTACGTGCCTTTTTTCAATCAAACTGTCGCCATAGGTTTTAATCCGATCGAGGCAAATCGTTTCATTCAGTTTCATGGTTCCGTAAGAGATATCAAACCACGAATTATAATGCAGCATCTGGTGATAAGGATTAGCGCGTTCCTTTTCTGTATAATACAAAAAACATCTTCTTAACTGCTCTTTTGGTGCGGTTCCTAAAACGGCAGAAACAGTGAATGGATTGGCATTGGTTACCGGATTTAAACGCTCCAAACTGGTGTACATATAACTTTGATCCGTTACAATCTGACTCATCGGATGCTCCAAAGCAAAAAACATGTTATGATGAACAAAGGGAGATCCATCTACCGTGCCTTCCCGTTTTAAACCGATGGCAAGCGGCAGTTTGGTTAAAGAAATACGGTTTATTTTGACTATTTTTTTGGAGCTGACCGTAATAATCTGGCGAAGATAATTGGCGCCGTCATTCAAAACTGCCGTCCATTCCACATGGATACCAGTTGCCGGATTAGTTAATTCGACCACCAGTTTTTTACCTTTTTTAGGATTTAAAGCATCATTCACCATAGAAACTTTGTTACCTGATACCAAAAAATCTTTAGACGATAGCGTTTTATGGCCGGATAGTTCCAGTTCAAACAGTGGCGAGTTAGCCAGATCCAGTTGATCATGCGCCGCAACATCTTCAAAATTTAACGGAAACAGTTTTTGATCACCCAGTTTGAACCGGTAACTAACCGTATTATTTGCTAAAGTGTAAACGCCTTTTGAAACACTAATGGTAGCCTGGCTTGGCTGCACGCCGGGATAAGTTAGCTGCGCAAAGCCGTTTGCAGCCAATACGTGTAACATTGTTAGTAAGCTCCATATTTTGTAATTCTTCATTAGAATGTGATTATCATTTAATTAGCGTTATTACATGCAAATTCTGTTTGTTAATTGTTTAAAGTTGATGCTTCTTTTATCGGGTAAAAATTGATCTGCTCTGTTCCGGTATTATATAGCAGCATAAATTTATAGTGATAAAAACAGTATGGTCGTTTTGGGTTGATACCGTTATTCTTTTTTTAAAAAAACAGGTATTTCGTCCAGCGCTACGTCTAATTCTTTGGTCATCGGGCCTTTAAAAACTTTTCCGGTTTCGCTTAACCATTTTCCTTTTGGAAAAACGATTTTCCGGCGAGTTCCTTTTTCCGTCATCGGTGCAACCATCAACGTTTTGCCCATCATAAACTGATCTTTGATCTCCTCCAAACCTTGTCCGGGGAAATTATAGTCCAAGTTTCGGATTACAGGTTCTCCGGTTTGGGCAGATTCTTTAACCGTTTGCAGGATGTAAGGCGTGTATTTCATCCGCAGCGCAACGCTTTGTTTAACTGCTTTAAAATGTGCCGGATCCAGTATCCGCCAGGGAGCTACCGAAAACTGCATCATGGGCATCAAAGCACTGCATTCGGCTGATCTGACAACCAGATCCTGATCGAGTTTATCTACGCCGATAAAGGAACCATATTCGCCGCCACCAATCATATCTGGACAGGTAAACTGGTAACCCAGCAAGCCTGCCGCAGTAATATTGGGGATGAGTTTTTGAATATCCTGCCAGTTGTGTTTTTTGTCACGCAGGCGTTCGGCCAGCGGCTGGCCGCCCTGTTTCCACATGGCCCGGAACTCATTCAGCGGAAACATTAGGCCAAAGTTGCCATATAAACTGCACTGCTCGTTGGCATTTAATTCTTTAAAAGGAGTAACATTTCCGGTGTAAAACTCGATGTCACCCGCATCAAATTTAAAACCATCAACACCATAATTATCAACCAAACCTTGCAGCTGTTTTTTGTACCAGGTAACGGCACCGGGATTGGTAAAGTCCAGTACGGCACTGTAACCGTTCCACCAACTGATGATGGTCGGATCCGTTGCCTCACTCCAGGTTGTTTTTACATTACCTTTATTACTCATTAAAAGCAGCTTTTTATCGTTCAGCTCACGGAAGATTTGCGTATCCGAAGAAATAAACGGACAAACCCAAACCATCACTTTAAAGCCAAGCTGATGCAGTTCTTTCAGCATTTGAACAGGATCCGGAAAACGGTCTTTCCTGAAGCTGAAATTCCCGTAAAAATCCATCCAGTTATCATCAATCATCAACACGCCCGGCGGAAAACCATTGTTGATGATCGCGTGTGCATATTTTAAAATATCCGTTTGATTTTGGTTATAAACCAGCTCTATCCAGGTATTGTACTGCGGGCGGGCAAATAAAAGCGGATCGGGCATTTTACCACTGGCTGGAAATTTCAGCTTGCTTACTTTTTTAAAAGCAGTTGCTAAATTATTGCCTTCGCTGCCAACAAGTATACTATCATACGCATTGCTGATTATTATTTCATGCTCTGCAATTGTAAATTTAAAAGGCTGATTGCTCCAAATGTAGCGGCCTTTGGTAGATAATAACAGCGGCGCCGATTGATTGTCTTTATTGTTGCCATACAAATCAAAACTGTAACCATTTTTAAATGGCATTGCGGTACCATCATCCACCGTACCGCCGTACCATTTTTCGCCGTGTTCAATTTTGATTGTTTTGTTTACAGCAGCAATTTGGGCCATCAATGCTGATGCATAAAGCAGGGAAGCTGTTACCAAAAGCTGTAAAAAATATAACTTTTTAGATCTTAACATAGATTTTTCGTTTGCTTAGCCAGAAGCAGATAGACCACTCTATAATTAAAGTAACAATGGCCGAAAACACGGCAATGGCTTTATCCGGTAAAACGGTAAAACCAAGTGCGCCCCGGATAAAAATTGCAACAATCCCGTTGAACCACTGGCTGCCAACCGTTTCAAAAAAAAGGTAGATAAAAACAGCATTCATGCCTACTACGGTAAAAATCCAGGCATGTTTAGAAACCTGTTTCACATCAACCAGCCAGTAAAAAAAGGCAAGAAAAAGCATTACCCAGCCGCCGGAAGCCAGCGTGAAAGAACTGGTACTTATCCTTTTGATAATGGGTGTGATGTGGAGCAGATCCAGACCAAATCCTACCAACAATCCGGTCAAACCAGCAATAACCAAATAATTAATTTTTTTGACAGGAGACAATTTTGAGATCAATAATTTACCAGCCAACATTCCCCAGATTGTATGAGCTGCCGTTGGAATTAGGTTGATGGATACCCAGCCATCCGCATTGATTTTGCCCATGAGCAATATATCTACATAAGAGCCGAAATTGTGGGATTCTACAAATGGCTGATCAAATCCTGGCATTAATATGCACCGATACAAAATTTCTGTGGCTAAAAGAAGCATTACCGTAAAAGCAAGCTGAAACCAAACGGAACGGTTGATGATTAAATAAGCGACTAAAGTGGTTACAGAAAGCTGCGTTAATACATTCCAAAGTTCCCAAACCAGTTTTCCGGCATAAACACAATGCAGGCCGGTTCCTAACAAAAAAAGCTTTAAAGACCTGGTTAGTATGTGTTTCAAATTGTTGTTCCAGGTAATTCCTTTGGTCAGTTTGCTTTGATAGGCAATATACATCGCTGTTCCGGCCATCGTCATGAAAGCGGGCTGAACCAGATCCCAAAAATGCAGACCGTGCCAGGGATGGTGGAAAAACTGATCAACCAGCATCCCGGCAAAACCTGTTGGATAAACACTTTTTAAAGAAGTATAAACCAAACAGCTTTCGCCTGCCAGCAAGATCATGATCAGTCCTCGCATCACATCCAGGGAAATGAGCCGTGCTGATGAAATTGTAGCCAGATTAGCCATCAGTTTTATGGTTTACTGGCTGATATCTAAAGTAATGGCAGTTGCTGATGGATCAGGCACAGATCCAAGTGGGTTATATCCGCTATCGCTGATAACGATCCCGAAGGTTAGCGCTTTACCGGTTAAGCCGCCGATTTTGCTTCGAACCAATGCCATTTCAAACTTCACGATCCCGTTGGCTTCTGTTATTGTGCCCAGTTTATAATATTCTGGAATTGACTGCGGAGAAAAGCTGAAAGCCGTTTGCGCGCCCGTATGCAAGTACTGGTCTAAACTATTTAATAATAGAGGCCCTTCCAGCAAATAATCATACCCTCCGCCGGGTATCGTTCCGGTTAAAAGCCCGGTAGCCGCATTGGCATCTGTATCCAGATAAAAATCAAAAATATTTCCGGCAGCTACAGCACCTTTAAACTCCATATAGATATAAATATTCTGACTGTCGTAATCAAATTTTGCTTTTTGGAACACGCCTGCTTTCGGCCCGGCCAACACTACGGTGTGGGTGATGGTATCCCAATCGGCCAACGTATTATCATCCAGTTTGATAGGGGAAGTTTTGGATACATTAACGATGGTAGAACCCTGGATGAGATTTCCATTATTTAAGGCTGCATACAAAGTAACCACAAATTTGCCTTTGGTTTTATACGTGTGGGAAGGGCTGACATCGGTAGAGGTAGTTCCATCGCCAAAATCCCACTTGTATGATTTGGCATCTGTGGTGGCGTTGGTGTAGGTAACGAAATAGCCATTTGAAGTGACTGAAAAGTCAACGTCTTTGGTATCAACGTCATTGTTTTTTTTGCAGGAACTGATTGCCGTTAATACCAGCAGCAGCAATGTATATTGGAAAAAGTGTTTGGAAATTTTCATAACATTTTATTGAATGGGTTATAAAGCTGATTGAAGTTTTACCTGATTTATTGGCCATGCTTCTTTTATCGTACAAAAATCAGTCTGCGTGCCAGAATCTAATTTTTAGGTGATAAAAGAAGCATTACGTTTTGTACATATAATTGCTAATCAGCTACTATCTACATTAAAAACTATGGATTTTGAGTGGCCAGCGGGTTTGACAGGATTTCATCAACCGGCAAATAGTATATAATTTTTGTGCTGGTGTAAGGGATGATCATGTTGGCATAACCGGTTGGACTTACGCTTAAATTGATATCGCTTTCTTTTAATCCCGGCAAATGATAGCCCCAGTAAGTCCGGTCCATATTGAGCTTGTTTCGATATACATCATAAGTTCGATGTCCTTCAAATGCCAGTTCCAATCTGCGTTCCTGCAAAACAGCCTGCAAAACAGTTAAGTTTGAAGGCAGCGTGCCGTTATATAGCGCGTTTTGTAATCCTCTGTTTTTTCTGATCATGTCCACATCTGCAAGAGCTTGCGTAGTCTGACCAAGCTTTGCCTCAGCCTCCGCTTTATTCAAATACATTTCTGATAACCGAAACATGATCGGAGAACTTAAGGTAGGACTGCCTCCCTGATTGGAAAACTTGGTTACATAATAAATCGGGATACCATTTTTAAGCTGAACAGTACCGGTGGTATCTTTTAGCGGAACGATGTAAGAAGTACGCACATCAGCCGCATGTTGCGCGTACAGATCTCGCAGCGGTTGCGAGGCATACTCTTCGCCCCAGCCAGAATTTCCGTTGGAATAATATTGAGATGCGATAGAGCCAAACTTGCCGTAATCATCCAAAGTGGTAAAAGCAATACAAAAAATAGTTTCCGGATTGGCAGCAGCATTGGCAAACATGGTGGGATAAGCACTTGCTGTTGATTCTGTAAAACGCCCGGAATTGATAACCAAGTTGGCATAATTAACGGCATTTTGATTGTCCTCCTGATACAAAGCAACCCTCGAAAGCAAAGCTTCTGCCGCTTCTTTAGAGGCATAAGTAACCCCACGCGGCGCATTCATTAAAGAAGCTGATTTAACAGCATCTGCAACTACGGCTGCATATACTTCTTTTACGGTTGATCTTGCTTTCTGCGCATTATCGGTGGTAGAAGTTCTTAAAATAATGCCCGGTGCGCTGGAATTTATGGAGTAAGGTATGGCAAATAAACGAACCAGATTAAAGTGACAAAATGCCCGTAAAAAATAGCATTCGCCAATTAATTGCTGGGTTGCAGCAGTTGGGTTGGCCTGCTTCTCTCCCTGTTCAATAACCGTGTTTGCATCATTGATGATCTTGTAAGAAATGTACCAGAAATAGCGGGAATTGGTTTGTGTTGGCGAATGATCCAGCGAAAAACTCAAAAATAATGGATCTGTTGTTACCTGGCCGCAAACTACATCATCAGATGCAAAATCTGATAACTGGTAAAAGTTTCTCAGATACATTAGATTATCATCTACACTACCATTAAAAGTAAGGTGATCCTTAAAAAGTGCATAAGCGCCGTTTACCGCATTGGTTAACCCATCCGAAGTTGTATTTAAGGAAGCGGTTGTAACAGCATCAGTTGGGTTGGATTCGAGTTTACAACCTGAAAATATCATGGTTAATAAACCAGCTATCATGATCAATTTATTTTTCATCGCTTAGATTATTAAAATGTTAGATTGATGTTAAACAGATATTGATGATTGTTGGGATATTTAAAATCTGAAACACCGGGTGTTACATAAATTCCAGGCGTAATGGTTGTTTGTGGATCCTGGCCATCAAATTTTGTAAAAGTGTAAACGTTATCGGCTGTTACCGATAGATTGACAGCTTCCAGTTTAATTCTCTTCACAAAAGTTTTGGGTAATGCGTAACCCAAAGACACATTGCGGATGTTGATATAGCTACCATCTTCAATGTATCTTGAGGAGGCACTGGTTGAGTTAGCGGCATTTTGCGGACTTGGTTCGGTTGCAATATCGCCTGGTTGTGTCCAATAAACAGTTCCGGCAGGTGCCACCATCTGATTTAAATAGGGTTCATGACCATCATTCATCACAATGGATTTATTGTTGTTATAGATTTTATTGCCATAAACGAAGTATGCATTAATGCTTAGCGAGAAGTTTTTATATCGGAAAGAGTTGTTAAAACCACCCTGAAATTTGGGAAGTGCAGAACCAACTTCCTGCGCTGTTGCAGATGCATAATCAGAAGTAGCCGTACGGGATGTTACATTTCCTTTGGCGTCTTTAGTTACCACTTCCCATTGCGGCGCGCCGGTTTGTGCATTAACGCCTAACCATTTGGGCAAATAAAATTCATACAGATTACCACCATTTCTGTAAATCTGGGATACGCTGTACGATCCAGTTTTAATAATATCTGCCGGAAGATCCTGTAGTTGGTTTTTATTGAAACTGATATTAAAATCCGTTACCCATTGAAAGTTTTTGGATTTGATATTGGTAGAATTGATCCCAAACTCTAATCCGTTATTTACAATCTGTCCGGTGTTCTCCCAGCGTGTTTCAAACCCAACAGATAACGGCTGTGAAACCTGTAATAAAAGGTTTTTGGTTACATTATGATAAGCATCAATGGTTAAGTTAATTCTTTTAAATAAACCGATATCAATACCTGCGTCGGTTTGGTGTTTGCTTTCCCAGGTAAGATTTGGACTTGCCAGCTGCGAAGGCGTTGCTGCGACTGTCGAGTTATATTGGGTTGTCAAGGAATACAGACCCAAATAACGGGAGGCACCAATATCCTGGTTACCGGTTATGCCATAGCTTAGGCGTAGCTTTAAATTATCTATTGTTTTATTTTCCTTTAAAAAATCTTCATTGCTGGCCAGCCATCCACCGGAAACGGATGGGAAAGAGGCGTACCGGTTGCTTGGAGGAAATGCCGAAGAGCCATCAATCCGGTATGAACCCGTTAAAAAGTAACGATTTTTATAGCTGTAATTTATCTGTGAAAGATAGGATAATATAGAGGCATTGGTGTAGTAACCATTTACGGCCTGATTATTTGAAACCACATTTAATACATTTAATCCAGTAGGTAAGCCTTTGCCGGAAGCTCCCATATAATTTGCCTGACTTCCTTCAAATTCAACACCTGCCAAACCAGTTATATTGTGATCACCATACTGCAGGTTGAACCGCAATAAATTCGTTGAAATCCCGCCGTAGTTAAATGTACTTTGATCATTTAAATAACCTGTCCCATGATAAGTGCCAGCTACAGATGGGCTGTAAAATGTTGAAGAAGTAAAGTAACTTGCCGATACTCTGTTTGCACTACTAAAAGTTAGCCATGGTAGGATCGGCACGCTAAGCGTACCGTCCCAGTTTACATCGAAATTTTTGTAAGGATGATTTGAGTTTGCAATAGTATTGAGTGGATTAACCTTATCTCTCGACCACCATTTAAACGTAGAATTGCCATCAACATAAATTGGGTTTCCACTGGCATCATAAGGATTATCCCAAGGCAGATTCAAATAGGCATAATAAATATCATTATAATCGTAAGTTTTACCTTCTGTACCACTGATATTGATATTATTAGTCAGGCTGATTTTATCGGTAAAATGATAAACAGAACCTGCCCGCAGATTTACTCTTTTGTAATCCGTATTTAAAAATGTTCCCTTCTCGTCATAATAAGTCAATCCAAAATAGTAATCGTTTTTAGAAGTCTTACCACGTGCAGAGAAGTAATAATTCTGGATCGGAGCAGATTTTAACATACTGGTGAGCCAGTTGGTATTGGTATTCAGGATAGATGCAGGGCGTTCGTTATGGAATTTCAAAATGTCTATCACATAAGAGTTGCCTGTTCCTCCAGGTACGTAATCACGATACAGTTGTTTTTGATAGTTATATAATTCGCTGCTGTTCATCATTTGCATTTTACCAAAATCCGGTGTACGAAATCCGGTTGTTGCTTTAAATTCAAATTGAGTTGTGTTATTTTTTGCTTTTTTGGTTGTAATCAGCAATACACCGGAGTTGGCTTGGGAACCATAAATTGCTGTAGCACCTGCATCTTTCAAAACGGTTACACTTTCTACATCATTAGGATCATAATTGCCACCGATAATTCCGTCAACCACAATCAGCGGGCTTTGCGAAGCATTGATAGAAGATACGCCCCGCAACCTGATTTCGGAAACAGCACCTGGTGCCCCAGAAGAATTAATTACCTGTAAGCCAGCTACTTTTCCTTGCAGTTTTGAGCCTAAGTCATTTGTGGTAACATCGTTCAGCTTTTCCGAAGATACCACGGTAATCGCGCTGGTTAGTTCGCCCTGCTTTTTGCTGCTGTAACCTGTCACAACTACGTCCCCAAGCTGCCTACTGTCCTCAACTAATTCTATAATAACTTTAGTTTGACCTGCAGCTATTAATACTTCCCTGGTAACATATCCGATTGAACGAACTTGTAAAGTAGCTGCCACGGCGGGAATTCTCAAGGTAAACAAACCATCTAATGCTGTTGCCGCTCCTTTAGTTGTGCCTTTAATTAAAACAGAAACACCGGGTAATGGAGTTCCATCTTTTGATAAAACAACCTTTCCGCTTAATTCCCTGTCCTGTGCAACTGCAACCAAACAGGTGGAAAGAAATAAAAAAAAGAGTAATAATTTTTTATGCATAATTTGATTGATTAATGAAAAGAGCAGTACAATTTTATAATAATGTTTTGTTGTGGTTTTAGTCAGTTATCATAAGCGTGTCCGCACACACTTTACTTTAAATTTTTGTTGTTTAATTTATCGTAGTTTCTGCATTTAAATTTTGTTTTAAAAATTGTTCTATTTATTACTATGCTTCTTTTATCACCTAAAAATCATCAAACTTTCATGCTTCACCCCGGTAGCTTCGATATAAAAACAAAATTTATATGATAAAAGAAGCACTACTATTTTTCTGATGAAGAACTTAAACAAGCTTTTAAATTTTAAAGAAATTTAGCTAAACCGAAGTAGGCAGGCAAATGAAAATTTGGCGTGTCATGTACAATATTATTCCAACATAAAAAGTGAGGTTCAGGTAAATCATCTCCACATTTATAAAAGTTTACACGACAGATTTTTTTTGATAAATTATCCAACTGATGAAAAAGAAAAGTTTTGATCGGTATGCTTAAAATTATTTCCCAGATAATATTATTATTATAATTCTCCGTAGGGCTTCTGATAAAGGTTTCACTTGTAATACCTTTTAATAATTCTTTAGGAAGAATAATCCTGTTTTCTTTACCAGGTCCGTATGCTGCTAAAACTGTTCCTAAACAATTGAATTCCAAGTTATAATAGTTCTGATCATCTTCAAAAGCAACAAAAAATTCTACACAGCTATCTTTATATACCGGATCATTAATTTCTCTGAATTTTGCTGTAATACAATTCTCCTCAACCCTGTATTTCAGGTACAAACAATCATCGGCATAAGCTATCAAAAATGATACAACTGGAGTTTTAAATGATTTTTTCCAAGGTGCATAACCAATAATATTGCTTTCAGATTCTTGTAACAGCAGTGATATTTCTGATAATGCCGAACCGGAGTTGGAAGGTTTCAAAAAAGGTATTTTAAGAGACTCCATAATTTAAAAACTGGTAAGCAAATAAATATTTGAGGTGAAACAGTATTGCAATCAAACCAATAATGAGATACTAATTAATTGGATTTAACATTTTACTATGCTTCTTTTATCACTATAATTTTTGATTTTAAATCAGCTATTGCAATCATTTATTACTCAAACAAATTTTACAGGCATAAAAGAAGTATTTATAAGGTTCTATATTTTAAGTTCAGATGTGTTATATATTAATTAATAAATTCACAAACGATGCCAGGACAAAAAGGCAATTTTAGATGCGTGTGCGTAAACAAATCTATAAAAAAAATTGAATTAAAAAAATATTTAAATTAAAAGAAAAAAATTATTTGAATTGCAAATAATTTTAGGCTTCATCCAAAAAATAGTTCAGATTTTCATTTGTAACGATGTCCAATTGCAGGTATTTGATCAGAGGAACCTCTTTTTTAAAAACCAGATGCTCTGTTAATAATGTTATTCCCCAATAGCCCTGGCCTTTTGGGTTTTGATTGATCAAAAAATTGATAATACCTTGTTTTAAATACCGGATATTTTGAGGAACCAGGTCATATCCGATTAATTTAATATGCGTGAGATGTTTTTGCTCTAGATATTGAGCAACTTCATATGCTTTTGAAGTGGTAACGAATATCTGTTTCAAATCAATTGTATTTTCAATTATTTCATCCAGTTTTTTAACAAATAACGATCTGTTAGATCTGTCCAGTTCAATTCGCTTAATATCATACAGGTGATCTAATTTATGCTGAATAAAATAATTTTTAAGGCCAAGTTCTTTTTTGATCAAATGCTGCGCATTGCTAATCTCCTCATCTATATGAGCTACCAAGATGACACAAGGCTCTGGCTGCCCGTAATGAATCAGTTTTCCGGCAAGCAAACCGCTCTGGTAAGAGTCTTGCCCGATGTAACTTAGTGGATCAAAATCTGTAATTTGAGTATTAAATAATACAAAAGGAATAGCAGTTTCACTCCAAAGTTTAAAAAAAGCTAGTGTTTCACGGTAAAATAAAGGCGATAATAGAATTCCGTCAGGCTTGGTGGCCGTAATTTCCTGCGCTTTTTTTATATAAGATTTAACATCAAGAGAATCAAATATATACTGCTCTACTATAATGCCGTATTGTTTAAGTTCATTTTCAGCCTTTTCAATACCTGCTTTTGGCGATTTCCAGAATATATCATGTTGATGATCCGGAATCAAGGCTGCAATGTAAAATAACTTTTTTGATCCTAATGCTTTTGCCATTAAATTAGGTTCGTAGTTTAGTTCTTTGATGATCTTGAGAACTTTTTCCTTTACCTCCTCAGCTACTCTGCCCCGATTATGAATTACCCTATCAACAGTGCCGGTTGATACTTCAGCAATTTTAGCAATGTCTTTTATGCGTATTACCTTGCTTTTAACTTTTCTTAAAGTCTTTTTTTCCATTTGTGGTGCTTACACTTGAGAAGAAATATTCGGTTGTGTTCTCAAATGTATGATGAATTAATTTTGATTAGAAAAGTAGGCAATTTGAGATAGATATTTTGTGTTTTTATAGGTGAAAAGAGGTGCTGTTTTTTTAGATATCGTATTTGATTTAAAGCCATCATACATTTGAGATCAGCACCAAATATTTTACTTCTTTTCAAAAATATATTAAAGTTGTTTATTCCGTACTTTAAATAAAGCAATGCTATTTTTACTTGAAATATTTCATGGGATAATAACCTACTTATTGGAGTTATTATCGTTATAAGGTTCCTTAATTATTTTTTGTCCTTACCTTAACCATAATGCAGAATTAACAACAAGTAGGAAAATAAAATCCTATCCAGTCACCTCCAATCTTCCGCATGTTTGTATAAAGCTTCTCTTCGCACGGGAAGTCGAAGCCGCGTATCTAAAGATAATGGTTGGCGTTTGGACAGAACAACAGTTTCCACTTAGAACATAGTATTTACCGGTAGTAACCACAAATTAAAGTTGTAATGATTAATTTACCTTCTATTTTTATAGGTAGCTTCTTACTCCTCTTTTCTTTATCCAAAATTTTGTATTAAGTGTTGCAAAAAATGAAGGAATACTTGTCAGCCAGGTTCCTGGGTTAAAAATTAGTTTTTTTCTCTTTTAGCTGTACAATAAACCATAATGGGATACATATTACACCTATTTATGCTTTTGGTAGGTTTAAATGTAACAGTAGTTGTTCCGAAATTCGGTCGTGGCTGTTGCACAAGGAGTATAATTCTCCGAATACTCGTCTTTCAGATATAGTTTTTCAGCTTCAAGGAAAACTGAACTGGATTTGTTAAGAAAGCAATTAGACCGAATAGTGCTTGTTCAAGCTCTCTTATACCGTCCTTAAAGCAGGCGCACGAAGGTTTTCTTCCTTCTGTCTTCAGGTACTTTTTCAGGTTGAAGGCTACTGCTGCTAAGAGCATGACTTTGTGGGCACCGGCTTTGCCCAGGACGCCTATTTTGTTCAGACCATAATATTGAGTTAAGCTGCCAAAGATCGGTTCGACCGTACTTTGCCTCAGCTTTTTCATCTGTCTGCCCCTTTTGCTTTGCTGCCTGGCATACGCTTTCCCGTACTGCTCGT
>JBPBPL010000051.1:0-17412 GCA_050954285.1 Janthinobacterium lividum
GCCCTCCTACATTCTTTTCTGTTACCTGATCGATGTTTGCTGCTACAAAATTTTTAAGTCTTATTCCATAACCACAAATATCATTTAGAATGCAATTGTTAATATTTACGGTATAAATTCCGTCTGTTTCTATTGCCATAACAAGCTTATGCTCATTATAATTTTTATTTGTCCATTGTGGTAAAATGTCCGGTGCTTTGATGTTAAGATTCTTTATACTGATACTGCTGTTTAAAGAATTACTTGTTTCTGTACATCTGAAAGCCATTACATAAGTTTGCTGGGCCGAGAGTTATGCAGAAAATTAGAATTACTAATAGAAACTTTTGAAGAAATGGTCAAGCTCTCCGCTATAAGTATTACTGAATAAATTTTAAACAGGTTATTTAATTAAGGTTAAAATAAGTGCTATCTTAGAATACGCATATCTCCTTGTGCGATAAACCTGAATGCGCTTTTTTTACCATAGTTTTTTATTATTCTGTTTGTTTGCCGTGATGGTGCTTCATGCACATGCACAAAGTTGCAGTGGCAATTTGGGGTCACCTGTTATTAATGAAACATTTGGTGCAGGTAAAACGCTAGGTTTAGGCCCTGCTCTAGCGGATGGTATAACAACGATGGTTTATGAAGCAGACGACTGTGCTGGTCCTGATAATTTGGTCGAACCCCGAGGTCTTTACACTATCGCCACTTCAATGGGCTCAGCCTGCAAAGGTGCTACCTGGCAAACTATTGCGCATGATCATACAGGCGATAAAAACGGTTATTTCATGATTATTAACGCATCCGATGAACCAAGTATTTTTTACCAGCTGCGGATAGATGGTAGCAAGCTCTGCCCTAACACCACTTATTTTTTTGGTGCTTATATCATGAATATTTTGCGAGATTTACCTTCTACCAAAGGTTATATTAAACCCAACGTAACATTCAGGATTGAAACCGTTTCCGGACAATTACTGGCAAGTTTTAATACCGGTGATATCCCATCGATAAAAGAAAACTATCCAGTTGTATTTACGCAATATGGCGGTACGTTTACAACCACAGCCAAAAGTGATGACCTGATCCTTAAAATGATCAATAATGCACCCGGAGGTGATGGAAATGATCTGGCCATGGATGATATCACTTTCAGCCCATGCGGTCCGGTTATCCAAACGGGTTTTAACACTATTGCGGATACGGTATCAAAATCAGCCTGTTCAAATGCTAATTTAAATTATGCACTGGTTTCATCATACCGGGATTATATCAATCCTGATTATCAGTGGCAGCAAAATAACAACGATGGTAAAGGCTGGATCAATATTGCCGGTGCTACATCAGCTACTTATCCTTTGGTTCTATCTAATGCTGTGGTTGGAGCTTACCAATACCGCGTTGGTTTGCTGAACAAGTCACAGTTTGGTTCTGAAGCCTGTCGTATTTATTCAAATCCGCTAACGGTCAATGTGTACCCGTATCCGCCCACAAATGTACCAGCAACAACAACTACCTGTGTCGATCAGATTTTAACGCTGAGTTCTACCGGCGGGGATGATTATCAATGGACTGGGCCAAACAGTTTTACTTCTACCGAAAGTAGCCCGATCGTAGATTATAAAGCCAGTAGTGCAGATAATGGTATTTATTACGTTCGGGTATCTAACCACGGCTGTCCGGTTTTCCAGCAAACGCAGATTACCGTTTATCCGGCACCTTCCGTAGCACCTTTAACTGATCTGACAGTTTGTGAAGGCAGTACGGTACAGTTAACTGCCAGCGGCAACAATGTTACGCACTATAAATGGTCGCCGGCAACAGGCTTAGATCATGCAGATATTGCTAACCCTATAGCTTCGCCAGCTGTAACCACTACTTATTTAGTTTCGGCGAGTAATGATGGTTGTCCTGATGTGGCTCCAACGGCTTCATTAACAATTACCGTGTTGAAAAAGCCTTTAGCTGATGCAGGAAAATCATTCAAAATATTTGAAGGACAGAGCGTTACCTTACAAGGAAAAGAAACAGGCAGTTATGCAAGTACCGTTTGGACGCCTGCTTCTTATCTTGATAATGCCAACTTGTTAACACCAATTGCCACACCAACCGCCGACATCACTTATACTTTACATGTATTAGCAGCAATGAGTTGCGGCGAAAGTACAAGTACTGTTTTTATACGGGTTTATAAAAAGCTGCTCATCCCAAATACCTTCAGCCCAAATAATGACGGGATTAACGACTATTGGAACATTGGCAATATCAGCAATTACCCCAACGCTACGGTAAGCGTTTACAACCGCTATGGTCAGCAGGTTTTTTATAGCATTGGCTACTCTAAAGCCTGGAACGGTGCCTATAATTATAAACCTTTATCGGTAGGCACTTATTATTATGTAGTTGATTTGAAGGAAGATAACCTACCGAAACTATCTGGCTGGCTGTTATTAGCTAAATAAGCAGCTTAAAACTGAGAACCTGTTTAGATTTTGATCAAAGTATTTTTTATGCTTCTTTTATCACCTAAAAAACGTTGGATCTTCACAGTTTTTGTATTAGTGTAGTACTGAAAAAAATTATAGCAATAAAAGAAGCATTGTCAGTTCTGAGGCCTTAAATTTAAGCAAGCTCTTATAGAATGAACAGTGGTACACACTGATCACTTATCCTAAAAAACGACCGAATAATGATAATTTGATAATTTAAATAGAACGCTGATTAAAAAGCTTTGAGCCATTTTTTATCTCCTTCTTAAAGCAAAATCGGCAGAATTAACAGTTAATAATAGGTGCTAATACATAGTAAACCTTTAAAATAAAAGATCCTTTGTCACTCATTTCTTAAACTTTTAATCGGATTAGCTACAGCTGCCTTAATGGATTGAAAGCTGATGGTAAACAAAGCAATAACCATGGCTAAAACACCGGCCAGAGCAAAAATCCACCAGTCGAGGTGAATTCGATAAGCAAATCCCTGTAGCCATTTCTGCGTCGCAAGGTAAGCCAGCGGCGAGGCCAGGATGATTGCAATAATGATCAGACCAAGAAATTCTCTGGAGACCAGGGTTACGATATGGCCAATACTCGCACCCAGCACCTTTCTAATACTGATTTCTTTTGTTTTTTGCTCGGCAGTAAAAGTAACCAGGCTAAACAGGCCCATTGAAGAAATAACCACCGCTATGGCCGCAAAAACAGTTATTAGGAAAGAAGCTTGCTGGTCCTGCTTATATAACTCGCCAAAACTTTCATCTAAGAAGCTATAATTAAGCGGCTGATCCGGAAAAAACTTTTTCCAGGTGTTTTGTATGCCCTGTAATATCCCGGAAGTGTTACCAGGGGCAACACGTACCATAAAAAAATTGTACCAGCCTGGGTCATTGAAGACAACAAGTGGGCCTGTTTTATCATGCAAGCTCTGATAGTGAAAGTTTTTGACCACGCCGATGATCTGCCCCGTCTTTCCTTTAAAAGTGAAGCGTTGCCCGATGACAGGTTTGTGAATGTTAAGTTCTGCCACCGATGTTTCGTTCAATACAACATTATTTTTATCTGCCTCGTTACCCTTACCGAACCACCTGCCTGATTTCATTTGTAGTTGCATGGCCACTTGGAAATCGGCATCGGCAGCAAGCTGGCTTATTTTAGGATTATATGTTTTATCATGGCCATCCCAGTCTGCGTTGCCGGTCGACATGCTGCCCATGTTGACAATTGACTGGTTGGCCATCGTTACGCTTTCTATATTACTTTGTGCAAGCAGCTCCTGCTTGATTTCCTGCATCAGCAATTCCTTTTTTTGCCTGTCAACATTTACAGGGATTGGAAAGGACAACACCTGCGCCCGGTTATAACCGGGATCGCTGTGCTGCACAAACTGCATCTGCCGGTAGATGATGATCGTGCCGGCAATGAGCATGATGGAAATCGTAAACTGCACAATGACCAGCCCTTTTCTAAAGTAGCTGTCCTTCACTTTTAAAAAGGCGCTCCCCCGGAAAGCATTCAGCGGTTTGAAAGAAGACAGTAATAAAGCCGGATAAATGCTGTTGAGCACTAGGGCTACCAGCAAGGTCAGGCCCGTAACCTGCCACAGACTTTGTGAGGACAGCGATATCGATATAACAAAGTTCTTGCCTGTCAGCTCATTAAAGAATGGCAAACAAAGCTGGATCAGGACTAGCGTTGCAAGGAACGAAGCAAAGCTGACCAGTAAGGATTCAGCAACGAACTGATAAAAAAGATGTATTCTTTTTGCGCCGACAATTTTCCTGATACTTACTTCTTTGGCACGCAGGCTCGCCTTTGCCGTGGTCAGGTTCACGTAATTAATGCAGGCGACCAGTAAGAGCAGAAAGGCAAGCACCGTGAAAATATAAACCGTATGGTGATTGCCATGAAGAAAAACAGACGACTGGAGGCCGTTTTCAAAGTGCATGTCTTTGAGGGCAACCAGGCTGATCGACGAGCTACGTTCTTTATCGTCAGATTTATCCTGTAGAAGCGTTGTCAGTTTATGGGTGGTTACCTCAGCATTGCTGCCTGGTCTTAATTTCACGAAAGTAATATAGTTGGCGTTTTGCCACTGCTCGTCGTTCTCTCTACGCGCTTTATCCCGTAACAGGGCTGCCAGGGGCAGAAAAGCGCGATATTGAAAACTGGAGTTTGCCGGGGCATCGGACACGACGGCTTTTACCTCGTAGCTGGTGCTGTCAATGCGGATGGCCAGGCCCAGAGCATTCTTGTTACCGAAATATTTCTTGGCTTCCGAAGCCGTTAGAATAATCCTGTTTGAATTTCCTGCGAAAGATGCTACACTACCTTTTATAAAATCGTAGTGAAACAATGAGAACCAGCTATCATCTACATAAGCGCAGTTCTTTTCATAACTTAGTTTGCCGTTAATATTAAACACCGGCTGGTTATCGGTATTGAGCCTCGCCGTTTGTTCTATTTCCGGAATCTCTTTTTTTGCGGCATCGGCTAAAAGCAGGGGCGTAGTTTCCCAGATCCAGTTTTCTTTTTTGACATTGGATGTAAGCCGGTAGATTTTATCAGCACCAGGATGGTCCTGATCAAAGTTCAGCTCGTTCTGTACCCATAACAGGATCAGTATGGCCGCCGTCATGCCGGCTGCCAAACCTATTATACTGATGAAAGAAGCGACCCTACTTTTCCATAAGCTACGCCAGGCGGTTTTAAAATAGTTTCTGATCATGGTAAAAAAATAAAAGCAGTTCAGTAAATAGAAACAAGAAAGAATTGATTATTATTCCAGTAGATTAACTAACGCATTAGGATCAACCAAAATACAAGCGCATCTTTCTTATTGAGCTCTATCTACATAAGAAGCACCATAAACTTAAATGGCTGATTAAAAGAAACATAAAATAGTTATGGCTGTGCCATTGTCCGCTTTTAGTACAAGACTTGTTCGTTAATGGACAGACGCCGAATAAAACTACTGAATTTGAGAAGTATAGAGTGAAATTTTGAATGACAATATAAAATTACAACGATAAAACGGACCTCCGTTCAGCCTACCATTTCACAGGTAAGTTAGAACCATCTTAAACAGGCCTGTAAAAATTTACGGTTTTTGTACATTCAAAAAAATCTCGCTGTAAACTACATCATCAGAAGTTATACCCTGAACTATAATTCTAAATTTGCCCGTAATATCACTGGTATAAAAACTAAGTTCAGCTTCTTTGGAAGAGTCTAACAGGACCAGATGTTTCCAGTAAATGGTTGAGACATAATCAGGCGTAGGATCATTCACCATAGAATAATCAGAACCGTAAAACTGTTTGGCGCGATATATACCATCCATACTGTAATTAACTTTCTTTTCCGGTACAGAACACCCTGAATAAACTTCCAAACGTCCGTTTATAGCATACATTCCCCCCTGAATAGGTGGCCTATTATCGGCTTCGTGTCGATGATTAGGACAATTCAATACACCAAACCGGCAAACATAATCACCGCAGGCATTGCTATTGCTACCGTAATCAGAAGATTTGTAAACAGCGTTATCTTTAATAGCACGTATAGTTACACCTTTTAATTGAATAGCTCGTTCAAAACCTTTCATGTTCATGGTTTCGGTATTTTGGCTGTAAGAAGTGGCTGACTCAAAATTTTGATTACGGAACTGCTGCGCTAAAGTTTTGTGGATTGAAGTAAAAGGATCTGTCAAACTTAAGGTATAGATACCTGTATTTTGAATTAAAAAGTTTACTTTTTTGTCTTGTTCAGCTACTAAATAATCATCAGCTACCTTAAAGTCGCCGTTGGCACTTGTAGTGATAATGTGTGATGTTGAATCACTTAGAACAACTACGAATGTCTGTTTTTTAATGGGTTTATTGCCATAAGTTACATGGCCTGTAAACGCAGGAGAGGAAGTTATAATGACAGTGTCCCGCCCTTTTGCAGTCAACAAATCCGGCCACGTATAATTTCGCCAACCTTTGACAAGCAACATGTTTTCTAAGTATATTTTATCTATGCTGCTTTTACCCATATAATTTTCTTTTAATGGCAAATCGCCCAAATCATGTTGTAAATAAACATAACTTTCAATATCGCTGAGTTTTTTTATTTCTAAACGGTTGTCCTGAACGCAAGCCACCGAAACAAAGCCTTTAATTTTGGTTGTATCTGTTGCTTGCAGCTTCAATTTAAGATTTACTTTTTCCCGGGTGTGATATTGCTGCTTTTCGGTTTGCAGACCTAATAAATCGCGCTGATCATAATGTGCAAAAAATAACCGTTCGGCGTAAGGATGGCCTAAACTATCAGTTAAAGTAATTTCTGCCAGCCCTTTCGGCAATCCAGTTAAAACAACCGTTACTGTTCTTGGCTGAACTGCTTTTAATGGTATCATTTTCGTAAAGAAGAGCTCATGATAATTATGTACGTTCAAAAAAACATTTGTATCATAACTGCTTTGCAAACGTACTTTAAGTGTATCATTAGTAATACTTTTACCTGTCATCATCACCAACCCTGTAGTACGAGCAATAGGTAAATGATAAGCAGTATCAGGCCGGTTCAACAGTTTAACGCTATACTTGCTACCCGCTTGTGGCATAAGTGCAAATTTTCCTATTCCATAACTATCTGTAGTTATTGTATCAACAGGTATATCATTCTTTAGTAAAACACCAGTAACCATCAACGGCAGATTTGCAGACGTCTTGACCTCCCAGCCTACAACTGATATTAAGCCGTTAACCAGTCCGCCACCTTCGGGGTAAAAATTAACCCAAATTTGCTTTTGTCTTTCGGGCAATATTAAATGGATATATTTGCTGGTTTTATTATTTTGAACCTGCACGTTAACCTGGTTTTCATTAGGAGGAAGAACAAAAATATAGGTACCGGCTTTATCAGTTTTAGACTTACCAGAAAGGGTAATACCATTTTTACCAGTAATTTGATAATTGATAGCAGCGTTTGCGACCGGCAAATAGTTACTGCCAATAACAGATAGCGTTACTTTTTGCGGCTTGGCTTTATCATAGTTACTGCTATCAGCAATTGTTAAAGTAGCTGTAAAATCAGTTGTATTTGTGTTCTTTACAGTTATAGGCTGCGTAAATACAGCTTCCGGTTGTTTATTATTCAGCCTGTTTGTACTTAACATAAACGTATAATTACCCGGAGCAACGCTATCCGGCAAAAACACATTGCCAAAACCAATACCGTCTGCCATTACAAATTTCTGCTGTGAAATAATGGAATGATCAATGTCATTTACCAGGCTTACTGCCAAGACAGAATGCTGGTTTAACTGAGTGGTATTAAGAAGGTAAGCAGTAAACCAAACGTTTTCGTTGTTCGTGTAGATCGTTTTGTCAAAGTGGGCAAAGAGTGTTGTTGAAGGATGTATCTGTCTGTAAATATTTAATTTGTTCTTTAGCGAATCCTGTAGCTGAGCTTCCTTTTGAGCTAATGCAGGAAGATACGAGCAAATAGTTATTCCTAATACGGTTAGAAAAAGTAAAATGTGTAAGGAATCTTTACATTTAACCGTTTGCATCAGGTAGTTATATTTGTTTGCAAAATAAAAAAACTTTAACTAAAAAAGGATGCTTTTTTGGCACGAGCAAAGGAGTTTATTATTGTTTAATAGTCACATTATACTTCATCTTTTGTCAAGATAAATTTTAATGAAATCGAGGTAAAGCCTAGTGCCGTTCTCAGAATCAGGTATTACATTTAACTGAAAAATTCGGATCATCAGAGTTTAAGCATCAAATGCTTTATTTTTTCTCTTTTAGCTGTTACATCAAACTATGACACAAATTTTATTACATGTAATTACAGTATCTGTAAGTATAAATGTAATGGTACCCCTCCATAATTCCTTCGTTTTTTGATAATCAAAAGTAAAATTGAGCGATTTAGAGAAAGCTCCTTAAAACTTTATTATAACAATGCTTCTGCTTGCTAGCCATCTGCAACTAACAAGACTACAGAAATGAGAAATTTGGATTAGGAATAGGGAAAAGGTTTTTGAACTCTTCCCCATGTTTTCCTTAGTTTTTGATTTTATTTTCAAAAAAGTTTTTTGGGTTTTTAAGGCTTCGTCTAAAGAGGTTTGAATGTAGGCTATACCTTTTATGGCCTCCGGCGTAGAAGCCCTTTGCCCAACTTGTTGAGGTTTGGTAAAATCAATCTACTCCATCCGCTGGTTGATCCAGAAAATATTACCGAATGGATCCAGAATCCTGCACACCTTCTCCCCAAACCAAAGTGAGGTGATATCGGTCAGCGATGTAGCGCCGAGTTCAATGGCCTTTTGATAGGTTATTTCGATATTTTCTACATAGATGTTTAAAGAACTTGGAGTTGGCCCCCAGCCCGCTCTGGAATCAAAAAGCATCACCATCGCCTCTCCAATCTTAACTACGACGTGGATGATCACGCCCTGTTCATTTGTTATCCTGCTGTTCGGGATTTCTTCTGCTCCAAAAACAGCTGTTAAAAATTCGATCTGTTTGGCAGAGGAAGGAGAAATGATCCAGGGCGTTACCGAGGTATAATGCGCTGGTACAATCTTGAGTTTTTGTGCTTCGTTGTTTTGCATGACTTCTTTTTAAAGTAAATGCACGAAATTAACAGGGGCTTGTGCCAGGTGTATGTCAGGGGTATCAGAAATTTTTTCGATAATTTTCCAGGTATTGCGAAAGCGTTAGTTTGTGCGGAGCAAATTTTTCGTCTGTGATTTCTATTTTCTTTATTCTGTCGAACCTAAAAAGCCTGAAGTCATTCCTTAAACGGCACCAGGCAACCAGATACCAGTTTTCTCCGATCTTATTAATCAAAGCAAAAGGTTCAACCGGCCTTTTTGTAGTTTCGTTATTGCCGGGTGAATGATATTCAATTTTAATAACGCTGAAACTGGTTAAAGCAAGCTGAACAGATGACAGCAGGGTGCTGGTTTCATCAGGTTCCGGACCTTGCCAAAATGCCACCCGCTGCGAAAGTAACGATGCTTTTTCTTTCGTGCTATTCCGTAAGACAGATTTAAGTTTAGTGATGCCTTCTCCATAGTTTTTAATCAAGGAAGTATCTTTGTTCAACAGTACCAGTTTTTCAGCCGTTATAAAAGCGTTCGCCTCGCTTTCTGTAAACATTAAAGGCGGCAGCCGGTAATCATTCATTAAAGAATAACCTTTTCCTCCCTGAACAAATATGGGTACACCTGCTTGTTCTAATACTTTGACATCCCGGTAAACAGTCCTTACACTTACACCAAACTTTTTAGAAACTTCGGCTGTTGTCAGTACTCTTTTAGACTGCAAGTGCGTCAACAGCGCAATCAATCTGGAAAGTCTTGAAGTCTTTTGGTCTATCACGTTCTTATTTGTTGTTAATGGTTATACGGGTTGTAGCCATCAATGATAAACAGTTTTAAATAGAAATATTTCACACTAAACCACAACTGTGTTATTGTAAGCTTTCCTAAATTCATACTGGTCAAAAGCAGACTTTTCTACTTGCTAAACGAAGCAGCTATCGTAAATTACCCCTCCGTAAAAAGGCGATTTTTTAAGAATTTTCGCTTTTTAAACATTCCGGTGAGGAAGGGTTACAAATTCGAATTATATAGTATAGAATCTGCTATGTGTTAATTTTCCCCATAATCTTCTGCTTTTTTTAAATACTTCTAATTCAAACCTTCTTTTGATGTTGGATAATTTTGCCGCAGAAATGAACCGTTTATCATTTATTTGACTACCGGATAAACCAATATTATAGATTTTTTAAATAATTAGTAAATAAAATTTTACAATTTTTTATCAAGAATATTTAACTGTTTTTTAAAAGTTTTTCTAATTTTATCACAACTTTAGGGGTGTCCTTTATTCGGACTGAGATAATACCCTTTGAACCTGATGCAGTTAGTACTGCCGAAGGGAAAAGTGAAAGCAACTTGCATAGTTGCTTTTTCCTTCCTTGCAACGGATCATTCCTGAAGTTTTTCTATTTATTAAAAAAGATGGAAGTTACCGTTAACCAGCAAAATTTTACCGTTTCAGAAACCTGTTCTGTTGCACAGTTGCTTGCCCTTGTGTTTGATCGGATGGCAACCGGAATTGCTGTGGCCGTTAATCAAACTATTGTTCCGAAAGCCGACTGGAATACGCATCTCCTTCATCCTCACGATCAGATTATTTTAATCAAAGCAACACAAGGCGGATAATAATTAACCAAACAATGAGAGACGAAAAAATTCCAACCAGTCAGGGTGTTACCTGTACACCTTTTGCAGCCTCAAAAAAGGTATATGTAAAAGGCTCGCTGCATGATATTGCAGTAGCGATGCGCGAAATTAGTTTGAGTGATACCAAAATTCATGGCAGGTTTGGCGAAACCGAACCAAATGCGCCGGTAACCGTGTATGATACCAGCGGGCCTTATACGGATGAAAATGCAGAGATTGATGTAAAAAAAGGCCTGCCAAAACTGCGTGAACAATGGATTCTGGACCGCGGAGATGTAGAACAATTAAACCAGATTTCATCTGACTACGGCAACAAGCGTTTGCAGGATTCAACACTCAATGCATTGCGTTTTAACCATCTCAGCAAACCGTTACGGGCTAAATCCGGGATGAATGTTTCGCAGATGCATTATGCTAAAAAAGGCATCATTACGCCAGAAATGGAATACATTGCCATCCGCGAAAACCAGTGTATTGATTTGCTGAAAGAGCAGCTGAACGGGCAATATGCTGCGATGGCGCATCAGCATCAGGGACAAAGTTTCGGCGCAAACACGCCAAAAGGTTACATTACGCCGGAATTTGTTCGGCAGGAAGTAGCAGCAGGACGTGCCGTGATTCCTTCCAACATCAATCACCCGGAAATTGAACCGATGATCATCGGCCGTAATTTCCTGGTTAAAATCAACGCCAACATTGGTAATTCTGCGGTTACGTCCAGCATTGAAGAAGAAGTGGAAAAAGCCGTTTGGGCCTGCCGCTGGGGCGCAGATACAATTATGGATCTTTCTACCGGAAAAAACATCCACGAAACGCGCGAGTGGATTATCCGTAATTCTCCCGTGCCGATTGGTACCGTTCCCATTTACCAGGCTTTGGAAAAAGTAAATGGCAAAGCGGAGGATTTAACCTGGGAACTGTTCCGCGATACTTTGATTGAGCAAGCAGAACAAGGCGTTGATTATTTTACTATTCATGCCGGTGTTTTGTTAAGATATGTTCCGTTAACGGCAAAAAGGTTAACCGGCATTGTTTCCCGTGGTGGTTCCATCATGGCCAAGTGGTGTTTATCGCATCATAAAGAAAATTTTTTGTACACGCATTTTGAAGAGATCTGCGAGATTATGAAAGCGTATGATGTTGCATTTTCTTTAGGCGATGGTTTGCGGCCGGGTTGTATTGCCGATGCCAATGATGCAGCACAATTTGGCGAACTGGAAACGTTGGGCGAACTCACCAAAATTGCCTGGAAACATGATGTGCAAACGATTATTGAAGGTCCGGGACATATCCCGATGCACATGATCAAGGAAAATATGGACAAGCAACTGGCGCAGTGCGGCGAGGCGCCTTTTTATACTTTGGGCCCGCTTACTACTGATATTGCGCCAGGCTACGATCACATCACTTCTGCCATTGGCGCGGCGATGATCGGCTGGTTTGGTACGGCAATGTTATGTTATGTTACACCCAAAGAACACCTTGGCTTGCCAAACAGAAAAGATGTAAAAGATGGTGTAATCACTTATAAAATTGCGGCTCATGCGGCTGATCTGGCAAAAGGACATCCGGGAGCACAATACCGTGATAATGCTTTAAGCAAAGCCAGGTTTGAGTTCCGTTGGGAAGATCAGTTTAATTTATCGCTCGATCCGGATACGGCCAAAGAATATCACGATGAAACTTTGCCGGCCGAAGGCGCCAAGATTGCACATTTCTGCTCGATGTGCGGACCGAACTTCTGTTCGATGAAAATTACGCAGGATGTAAGAGAATACGCAGCTGGAAAAGGGATGCAGGAAGATGCCGCACTGTTACAAGGTATGGAAGAAAAATCAAAAGAATTTGCCCAAAAAGGAAGCGAACTTTATCTGTAAAAAATGAAGCTAATCGTTATTTCCAGTCCTGAAAGTTTCCAGCAGGAAGCGCAACTGATCAACCAGCTATTTGAAGCAGGAATGAATTGTTTTCATCTTCGGAAACCTGGAAAAAGTATGGCCGAGATAAGCAGTTTACTAAAGCAGATCGATCCAAAATATCTTCCTTGGATTGCTTTGCACCAGCACCATTTTTTAGCCGTTAAAAACAGCATCAAAAGGCTGCATTTTACAGAGAAAATGAGAAGCAAAACGAAGAAAGAGCATTTGCAAACTTTAAAACAATACGGTTTTACATTGAGCACTTCCGTTCATGATCCTGATAAAATTTCGGAACAGCAGTCGTTTGATTACGTGTTTTTAAGTCCGGTTTTCAACAGCATCAGCAAGGCCGGTTACACTGGGTTTGCCGATGCTTCTTTTACCTTGCAAAAATCAGTAACGCAGCCGGAAGTAATTGCTTTGGGCGGAATTAATGCAACCAATATCCATCAGCTTAAAACCATGAATTTTGATGGTGCCGCTGTTTTGGGAAGCATCTGGCAACAACCGGAACAAGTTGTTTCCAACTTTAAAACCCTGCAGGAAATATGCCATAAAAACAGCATTCCTGCTTTTACCAATAACTGAAAAATGATTTCAAAACTTCATTATATTTCTCAGGAAAACCCGGAACAAACCCATTTGGAAGCGATAAAAAAAGCTTTGATAGCTGGTTGTAAATGGGTTCAGCTTCGTGTAAAAAACCAGCCGGAAGAAAAAGTGCTGGAACTTGCTTTGGAAGCCAGGAAATTGTGTGATGCATTTTCGGCAAAACTGATTGTAAACGATTTTCCTGAAGTTGCACTGCGGGCAAAAGCAGATGGCTTACATTTGGGTTTAGACGATATGCCGGTTTTGCAGGCAAGAGCAATTGTTGGATCAGAAATAATTATTGGCGGTACGGCAAATACTTTTGAGCACATCCGGCAAAGAGCGGCCGAAGGTGTAAATTATATTGGTTTGGGGCCTTTCCGTTTCACTAAAACTAAAGAAAAACTGAGTCCGATTTTGGGTTTGGCAGGTTACGAAGCGATTATCCGGCAAATGCGCGAAGCGCAAATCAATATTCCCATTATTGCCATTGGTGGAATTGAAGCGGAAGATATTGCTGCTATCATTCAAACCGGCGTTTATGGCGTAGCGGTTTCCGGCGCGATTACGCACTCAGAAAATCCTGCTAAAACTGTTTTGGAAATGTTTGCTAAAATCAATCTGGTTCCTCAACAGGAATATTAATCGGAAGTAATGCTTCTTTTATCTCCCTAAATTATGTTAAAAATAGCAGACAAAATATTTAATTCACGCTTGTTTACCGGAACCGGAAAGTTCAGTTCATCCGTTTTGATGGAAAAGGCTTTGCTGGCTTCCGGCTCGGAACTGGTAACTGTGGCGTTGAAACGTGTTGACACCAATCATCAGGAAGAAGATGACTTATTGCTTCGCCTAAAATATCCGCACATCAATTTGCTGCCCAATACTTCCGGCGTTCGAAATGCGCGGGAGGCTATTTTTGCAGCACAACTGGCAAGGGAAGCTTTGGAAACGAACTGGATAAAGCTGGAAATTCATCCTGATCCAAAATATTTAATGCCCGACCCGATTGAAACGCTGAAAGCAACAGAAGAATTGGCTAAAATGGGTTTTATTGTTTTGCCATATATTCATGCTGATCCGGTTTTATGCAAACGGTTGGAAGATGCCGGTACAGCGGCTGTAATGCCTTTAGGTTCACCGATTGGCAGTAACAAAGGTTTAAAAACGATTGATTTTCTGGAAATTATCATCAGCCAGAGTAGTGTTCCGGTTGTTATTGATGCCGGGATTGGTTCGCCTTCGGATGCAGCCTGGGCGATGGAAATTGGTGCAGATGCTGTGCTGGTTAATACTGCAATTGCGGTTTCCAGCAACCCGGTTCAAATGGCCGCCGCTTTTAAAATGGCTGTGGAAGCCGGACGGATGGCTTTTGAAGCGAAACTGGCTTTACCGGTTGCACATGCCGTAGCAAGCAGCCCGTTAACTTCTTTTTTAGATGAGTAATTTTTCAGACCGCTTCGAATCGTACAGTTGGGACGAGACGAAGCAAAATATCTATGCTAAAAACAGTATGGATGTAGAACGTGCATTGGCTTCACCCAAAAGAAATTTGGAAGATTTTAAAGCATTGATTTCCCCGGCTGCTGCGCCTTATCTGGAGCAAATGGCGCGATTGAGTCAGCAACTGACCCAGAAACGTTTTGGCAAAACGGTGCAGATGTATGTGCCGCTTTATCTGTCCAACGAGTGCAATAACATCTGCACGTACTGCGGTTTCAGTTATGATAACAAGGTGAAGCGTAAAACACTTTCTCTGATGGAAATTATGCAGGAAGTGGCTGTGATTAAAGACATGGGTTACAATCATGTTTTGCTGGTTACGGGTGAAGCCAATCAAACGGTACAGGTTGATTATTTTAAGAAAGTTCTTGATTTGATCCGTCCGCATTTTTCGCATATTTCGATGGAAGTGCAGCCGCTGGATCTGGAAGATTACCAGCAGTTAACGCCTTACGGATTGAATACGGTGCTGGTTTATCAGGAAACTTATCATCAGGAAGATTACCGGAAACATCATCCCAAAGGAAAAAAAGCAAATTTTCAGTACCGTTTGGAAACGCCGGATCGGTTGGGACAAGCCGGCATTCATAAAATGGGTTTAGGCGTTTTAATTGGGTTGGAAGACTGGCGCACAGACTGTTTTTTTACGGCCTTGCATCTGGATTATTTGGAGAAAAAATACTGGCAAACGAAGTATAGCATTTCTTTCCCGCGTTTGCGGCCGTTTAGTGGCGGACTGGAACCGAAAGTAGAAATGAGCGACCGCGAACTGGTGCAACTCATTTGTGCATACCGCATTTTTAATGAAGAAGTAGAATTGTCTATCTCCACGCGGGAATCAGAAAAATTCAGAAACAACATTATCAAATTAGGCATTACTGCTATCAGTGCCGGCTCCAAAACCAATCCGGGCGGTTATGCTGTTGAACAGGAATCATTGGAACAGTTTGAGATTTCTGATGAGAGAAGTCCGGCAGAAATTGCCGCCATGATTGCAGCACAAGGTTACGAACCGGTTTGGAAAGACTGGGACAATAGTTTGGCTTTTTAAAGAAAACAATGTTAGCAAGAGAAGAATTAAAGCGCTATAACCGGCAAATTATCTTACCAGAAATAGGATTATCAGGTCAGCAAAAATTAAAAGCAGCCAAAGTGCTGATGATTGGCGCAGGTGGTTTAGGTTGTCCGGTTTTACAATATCTGGTTGCCGCTGGCACAGGCGAAATTGGAATTGTGGATGATGACCTGGTGGATGAAAGCAATCTGCACCGACAGATTTTGTATTCCTCAGCAGATGTGGGGAAATCCAAGGCAGTTGTTGCTGCTAAAAAGTTAAGAATCATGAATCCATTTGTGGAATTAAAGGCTTATCAGGAACGAGTAAAACTGGAAAATGCTGAAAAAATTATTGGAAATTATGATTTAATTATTGACGGTTCTGATAATTTCCCGACACGTTATCTGATAAATGATACTTGCGTAGCTCTAAACAAAACGCTTGTTTTCGGGTCTATTTTTAAGTTTGAAGGCCATGTTTCGGTGTTTAATCATCTCGGCGGACCGCAATACAGAGATATTTTCCCTGAAGCTCCTGCTAATAATGATGTTCCGAATTGTGCAGAAATTGGCGTTCTGGGCGTGCTGCCAGGTTTGGTTGGATTATATATGGCAAACGAAGCAATCAAAATAATTTGTGAGATTGGAGAAACACTTTCAGGAAAACTGATGACCTTTGATGCTTTAGATAATTCAGTAAGCCTATTCAAGTTTAAAAAGCAGGTTTATTCGAAACCAGTAATAGAAAAACCAAAAGTAGAAGCACAGAAACATGATAGTCAGGAAATCAATATAGAAGAACTGGAAAACTGGCTGGAAAAAATACCTGATGAAGTTTGCCTAATAGATGTTCGCGAAGAATATGAGTTTGATGATTATAACATCGGCGGAACCAATATTCCATTTGATGAACTCATAGACAGGGCAAACACACTCCCAAAAAATAAAAAAATAGTATTCTGCTGCCGGAGCGGACGACGCAGCAAAATGGCGGTCGAATTATTAAAGCCTAGTTTTGAAGGAGAATTCTACAGTTTAAAAAACATGTAAGCTTCTCTATTTTTAATATTAAACAGAATCAAAGTTTAAGAAGCTCTTCCTGTTTTTTGCACAACTCCGGGAAGTAAAAAATCTTGTAAATTGGACGCTTATACCGAAACCAGATGGTCTGTTTTAGCGAATTTTCCACTTTGAGTAGCTTTCTTCTTTTGGAAACGGTTTTTATTGCCGGTTAAACCATAATATACAGATCTCAGGTTACTTACCTATCTAATAAAACGCTCTTCTACTCGCTTTTGTTGCTTACCGACTCGGTGTTTCTGGGTTGGTTATAAAGACCCAGAAAATGAGTAAAAACACTTTAGATCACTTCATATCTGTTAAGGGTTGGGGTTTTTTCAATAATTGTTTAATTGTTTTAAAAAGAATTTCAGCAATGATAGCGTATCCTTTTTCATTCGGGTGGTACGTATCCTGGTACAAACTAAAATTTTGTCCTAAGCCTGCATTAATGTCCGCAAGTGCTACATGATTTTCGCTACCAATCTGTTTGTACAGCTCGTTGATTGCTTCGATGTTACTGTTTACAGATATCAGCTTTTTGTTATTGCCGCTA
>JBPBPL010000060.1:0-16997 GCA_050954285.1 Janthinobacterium lividum
CTTTAATTATGTTCTACTGGTGTGGAAAGCGCTGGTCATTATCAATGAGATTTTTAGAGAAACCAATACGGCCAGACGGATCGCAGCAGCCAAAGCTGTACTTTCTTACCCTAGCCAAAATGGAAACATTGTCTTTGTATCTACCCATAATCTGTAACGTGCTGCACTGCTCGGAAATGATTAGCCGTTTATTCTTTTCAAAAGCTGATGGGAAATGGCAAGCTGATTTTTGATTACAAGGCCAAGCAAGGTCTGCTCAAAAACAAGAACGGGATCGCCGTTCTGCAAAGCCTGGGTTACCGCAAGCCGCCATCGAGGATGCTCACCGGTATCGTCTCGGGCACCCGCTATCCTAAACGATTTATGAGTCTTTAAGCAGATAATCAATTGCGCCAATAGGCATGACGCAGACTTTAGTAGGTAACGTAATTCAAAGCTGATTCAAAAACAAAAGCCGCTTCAATAATGAACGGCTTTTTCTTTAATTTTTACACTTTCATTAATACTAATCGTTCCTATCAAAAACAGGAACTGAAAGTGGAACATAAACTTCAGTAAATCTTTATTTTACGCCCATTTTTGATTTAACTGCTGGCATGAGGTCGTCTCCCGCAGGAGAGACAGCCAGTACCGGTCCTCCAGAGCTATCAAACACGTAATTATAACCTTTCTCTTTAGCTACTGCACGGATAAGTGCCCGGACTTTGTCGGCCAGTGGCTTAACCAGCTCATTTGACTTTGCCTGCACTTTGCTTTGCGCGCTGGCCTGGTAATCCTGGATCCGCTTTTGCAGGTCCTGCAATTCGGCAAGCCGGGACGTGCGCACTGCATCGTTTACTTTTGTTAACTCTGCCTGAAAAGTACCACTTTTTGTTTGCAGGTCACTATTCATCACCGTTAACTGGTCCACGAACTGCTTCTGGTAAGTATCGATCTGCGAGCGGACCGCAGTTGCCTCCGGCATCTGGCCAAGCAGGGACTGAAAATCAATATAGCCGATCTTGATCTGGGCCTGGGAAAAGTTCACGGCAAACAATAACAGGATACTTACTATAATAGCCTTTAAATATTTTTTCATGTTTGGAAATAGGTTTACTTATGCGGAATAGCTAGGGTAAAAAGGATATAATTCCTGCAACTGCTATTGGTGATTTTTCCTCCCAAAGAGAGTTATGCCGAAATGATTTCGTTTCCTAATATACTCCAATGAATGTAGTAGAAACGGACTTTAACATATTTTAACAACTAACTAGGGTGATAATGGGCAGGAAAAAATACTGGCCTTAATTCCTTCTTAAAGCTAAACTATTCAAGAAGCGAAAAGTCTTGAATATGGGTCGTTAATTGGAGAAGGAAGTTATGATTGTTGATACACTTAGCGAATAGAAAAGTCTACTTTTAAATGGGTTCAATTGTTGGGAAACTTACACAAGCACGTTCCCTATTCACTCCTCAAACTTTTCACCGGGTTGGCCAATGCTGCTTTGATGGATTGGAAGCTGATGGTAATAAATGCGATAACGATAGCTATACATGCAGCCAGTACAAAAACCGTCCAGTGGATGGGTATGCGGTAAGCAAAGGCATCCAACCAGTTGGTCATGGAGTACCAGGCTAAAGGGGTAGCTATAACAATACCAATAAGGACCAGTTTAATGAAATCCTTAGCCAGCAGGCCGATAATACCTGTAACCGATGCGCCTAATACCTTGCGCACACCAATTTCACGAGTACGCACCTGGGCAGTGTAGGCTGCCAGCCCCAAAAGGCCTAGGCATGAAATCAGTATAGCCATGCCGGCAAAATAGTTGAACAGCATGCCTTCGCGCTGCTCACCCTGATAAAGGTTGTTAAATGTATCGTCCAGAAAGTTATAAGAAAAAGGGTACTGGCCGTTGTATTGTTTAAACTGGTTGCTTACTGCGGCTATGGCTGCTGCCGCATTACTAGTTTTAGTTTTAATATACAAAGTTTGGTAACCGGCAGGGCGATAAAAGAAAATGGCGGGTGCAATTTTTTCCCGCAAACTGGCAAAATGAAAGTCTTTAATCACGCCGATGATGGTGCCGTTTGTTTTTTGAAAACGGAATTGTTTACCAATAGGGTTTTTTATCCCGATCTCTTTTACGGCGGCTTCGTTAAGTGCAAAATGGGCCGAATCGGTTACGGCACCGCTAAAGCTGCTGCCTCGCTGCATTTTAAGTTTAAAAAACTGGATGAAATCCTTATCAATCCCCATGAGGTGCAGGATGAAGGTTTGGCTCGGTGCTTTACCATCCCATGAATTATCGCCCGAAATCATGCCGCTGTTGATAATGTCGCCGGTTGCCCGCGTTACGCCCTCTACGCCGGGTTGCTTTAATAGCTCAGCCTTTATTGCATCGTAATGCCTTGCTCCATCGCGCATCCAAACCGAAAAAACATGGCTTTTATCGTACCCTAAATTTTTTGATTGGATGTATTTGAGTTGCTGGGTAATAACCAAAGTGCACACAATAAGCGCTACCGAAAAAGTAAACTGCACCACTACCAGTATTTTACGGAAAAGGGCATTGCCAATGCTGCCGTTTATTTTGCCCTTTAAGGCTTTCAAAGGCTCGAACGATGATAACAGCATCGCCGGGTAAATGCTGGATAAGAACAGTGTAGTTATTACCGTGATAACGATGATGAACCAGATGTGCGGATTGAGTAGGTTAAACGCAAGTTGCTTGCCGGCTAGCTGATTAAATACCGGCATCAGCAGGTAAATGGCTAACAAGGCAAATAGTGCGGCGATGAGGAACAGTAGGGCTGTTTCGGCTAAGAACTGCATAAACAACTGCATTTTGGCCGCCCCTATTATTTTACGTACGCTGATTTCTTTGGCGCGCAGAAGCGAGCGGGCCGTGGAAATGTTGACGTAATTGATGCAGGCAATAAGCAGTATAACCAGGGCTATGATGGTAAAAATGCGTATCGTTTGTATGCCATGATCGGTGCCATCGGCATTATACAAGTGCATTTTACTAATGGGCAGCAGCAGGTATTCGACATCGGTGTCTTCAGCGCGGTGGTTAATGTGTATTTTAAACAGATCGGCCGAGAGTTTTTTTAATGATGTGCCCGGTTTAAGTTTAAAATAGGTTTGATAGCTGTAATTGCTGAAATCGGCGTTCACATCTATCTTGTTGTTCGCCAGTATATATTTCATATGGTAACTCATTGGCATGATCATATCATAGTTGATACTGGAGTTACGTGGGAAATCGGCAATAACTCCACTCACCGTAAAGTTTTCCTTCCCATCGGCCACGATCACTTTACCAATAGCATCGTCATTACCAAAATATTTTTGTGCAGTCTTTTTAGTAATGACAACTGAGTTATCATTTGCAAAAGGCTTTGCGGTATTACCTTCCACTAACGGAAAATCAAAGATTTCGAACAAGGAAGGATCGGCAAAGGCCACGTTCTGTTCTCCAAAAGCTTTTTCCTTGTATTTATATAGGGAGAAAAACCAGTTATCAGTTATGCGCACCTGGTCCTGCACCTCGGTGAGTTCCTGTTTAGCCAGCGGGCCTATTGGGGCGACCGTACTTTCCCAAATTTGTTTACTGGCACCTGTGCCGCCAAAAAGCTCTACGCGGTAAATGTTACGGGCGTTTTTATAGAAGCCATCAAAACTTAACTCATCCTGTACCCAAAGTAAAATCAATATACCAATGGCCAGCCCGGCAGTAAGCCCCACAATATTGATAAATGAATAGAATTTGTTGTGAAATAAATTTCGCCAGGCAGTTTTAAAATAATTTTTAAGCATCGCAACAATATATTATTAAATGTATCATATTATAAAATCATGCCACCCTTTTAACTAATTAAACTACAATACTTTATCAGGTTTTTCATTCCTCTAGCCGTTCACAAGCGGACGGTTGCGTGCGGTTGTGTTACAAATCTGGCATACACTTTTTAAGTTTATACCAACTTTTGATTTATTCTTACTGCCTAGTAAAAGCCAATGATTTTTTAAAATACACGTGGAAAGGCTCCAGCGAAGAACGAGCATTTAAAATCTGCTAGCGAAAAGATTAAAAAAAAGTAAATAGTTAAAGAGCTGATACTACTTTCCTTTTGTTGGCAGAACAACGAACAAATTATATTCGAATTTTTACTTTTTTTACGTCTTAAACCGTACACTAACCGTCCATTTCCGAACAGTTACTGCTTCAATCTTACTATAATTAACTTATATTCAACAATTTATAATCCTGGTTCTTATTGGTCCGATTATTTGTTTTATGCGCCTAGCTGCTTCAATTATGAATACGAAATCAGTTTATTCTCTCTTTTTATTCATCGTGTCCTTGATTCTTTCAGCCTGTACTCCTAAAAATAAGGTAAAACACGGCGGGGAAAAAGACCTGATCTCGTTCAAGCCAGTTTTGAAAACAAGTTATACGGAAGTGTCTAGGCGGTTTTCGAACGGCCTGTCCTTTAATGAATTTGGCTACCAGATGGAGCCGCAATGGAGGCTCCGTTTTGTGTCCGATGATTCGGCGAGCCTGTACAGCCCGGAAAAACACCGATTCATCAATTTTCCGCTCACGCGCGGCTATGATTCCATTTTTAACGTCGCAAGAACATGGCTCAAAGTCAGAAAAATGAACAGTGATAGCCTGGTGTTCGAGCTGCTTAAAGCTTATGGCGATACGATTGAAACGAAAGGAGTGAAAACATACATGACGTTCTATGCAGACAATTACATTAAAAACGCGCTGCATTCTGATACAGGATTACTGAAAAGGCCAAGCCGCAAAGATTCCCTTTACATCACTTCCCTGGCAGAATTACCCAATAGCGATTCTAGTAAAGCTTTCCCTGCCCGCCACCCAGCCAGTTTTAGCAGCAAAAGCCACCTGATAACACTAAAAACCCACAAGGTAGAAGGCAACTTCTTTAATCACTTTGATACGGCAGAAGATTATTTGAGCCCCATCCTTTATATTACTGTTCACAAAGCCTATGCTGATTTTTACTATTCCTTTTCAGTGCTTGTTGACGAAAAGGGACAAGTGCATTATGGGGAACCTTTAATTCCTTTTACCGACGAAAACTATAAAAAGAATTATGTGCATTCATCAAAGGCCGTTCTGGATAGTTACCTGAAACTCTACCTGAGGGCAGTCCCCGGAAGAACACTTGGTTTAGCACATGCAAGTATAGTGAGTGTCCATGTTGAAGGTAAAACAGGTGCATAAGTTTAATATAACAACAAGATTTAAAAAGAGGGACGAAGTAAAAAGATCGTTCCAGTAGAACCTTGGCAGAAAGGCGGATATAGTTTTATCCACTTCTTAATGTAGCCCTCTTGAAATATTAGCCTAAATTAACTAAAGCCTAAATTTTATTTAACATACCCCTGATTATAAGCCGAGCATAATTCTGTAGAAAAAATTTAGTTTTTTACTTTCATCAAAACTAATCGGTTTTATCAGAAAACGAACCTTTTTATAACTTTCAGCATTAAGTAGAGGCTACAGCCAGAAAACAGAACAATACCTGATAGGATAACAATATTGTTGACCGCTGGAGAACTAAGTTTTGTCGTATAGGCCAGAGTCATCAGGTAAGCACCTAAAAAAATACCACCAAGCGCAGATATGGATAGAAGATATTTCATACAAGACTTCACTGTATTAAAAATGGTCTTAACCGTTACTCATATACTTTGCATTTGGAATAAATGGTCCTGCAATGATGCCGTGTTCATTAACTTTCCAGGTACCAGCAATTGCCTCGGCAGGAACATCCTGCTTATTAGCATATTCCTCATCAATAACATATACATAACCATTAGGGTGATTTAAGGCTTCCTGTATTGCCCCTTCAGAAGGAGTACTAAACAATTTATCCATAAAAGCAGGTTTTTGTAGTTTTGTGGCTTCCAGCATCAGCCAATTTTTTACTTAACAAATAGCATATTTGCTGACACTATAAAGATGAAGAAAATTCTGTTTACCGGCTGGAGAAAAGGAATGAACAAGATCGAATTCATTCAGTTACTGCATCATTCTGCCGGAGTGCCATTAAGGGACGCAAAAAGCATAAAAGACAGGATTGTAGACGGCGAGGTAATTGAAATTGAAGTTAACGAATCTATTGCTCAATATATCATCGATGGTTCAAGGCAATATGGCGTAGATGCTGAGGAGTGATAGAAAATATTTTATTTATTGGACTAATAAAACAGATTTTCTTTTTGCTGCCTACAAATACCCTCACATCCATAAAAAACTTTTATCGGACTTCAATTATCAAATTTCCGTCGTTAAACGGAGAAAATCGCTCGGAGAAAATCAAGCTTTTTTAGTGCCAAAAGTGAAGTACGCATTTTGTATTGTTTATCATAAAACTTGTCTACTACTTAAACTTGGTAAAAGGGTAACAACTTAATTTTAAGAAGGACATAAATAAGAATGCAGGTTTAATTTGTTAATATTAACAGAAATTTAAATTTTTAATTGACAGACCAAAAGTGCGTTAATCAACGACTTACATGCCATTTTAAAAGACAAGACATTTCAAACTATGGGACACATTAAAATTGCTACTTTTCTTTGCTATTTAATGCTCACGGCAGTTGTTACGTTTGGGCAGACAAAAAAACTTAATAACAACCTTTCTTACCTAATTGACAGTTTAAAAAATGCTGACCAAAGCCCATTGACAATCAAAAATGGTGACAGCGCAGGAAAAGTGTTTCAAAAAATAATTCATTCAAATTTTCCAGCTATAAAAAGTATTGCCGACACATATGGATTTCCTGGCTATGACTTGGTTGGTAAAGAAAGTTCTCAAAATTATTGGATGCTTGTTCAACACAGTGACTTTGACGTGCCTTTTCAAAAGCGGGTTTTGAAACTAATGAAGGTTCAGGTTGACAAAAAGAATGCTTCTGGACAAAAATATGCTTATCTAATTGACAGAATCAATCTTAATGAAGGCAAACAACAAATTTACGGAACACAAGTAAATATGGGTGGGAACGGAACAACCATAAAACCTTGTATTGACACCACCAATTTGGACAAACGAAGGCTTGCAGTTGGACTAACACCAATAAAGGACTATCTAAAAAAATGTGATGACGCATTTTACGAAATGAATAAAGACAGGTTAAAAAAACCAAGAAACAATGACAGCACAAAGAAAAACGGCATGTAACACGAACTGTGCAAAAATTGTCCAAAAAAAATAAACATCAGCTTTTGGTTTGCTTTAGTTCCAGCAAACGAATTACCTTTTTAGCTAGCAAAAAAAACTATCAACTAACGAAGGAATTCTTGGAACAAACGGATAAGCCGTATATTTTTCAATCCCTATAGTCTTCGACAACTTCATTCTGCTCTTCTTTTTTATAGTTCTTTCATACAGTATATTGAGCGTTAATTTTATCTTCTGGTTTAGTACAGAATAGATATAGAATTATTAGAAAAAACCATTCTAAAGGCTTCATTAAAAGGTACACTGTATTTGACCAAAATATAGAATTTATCTTTTTTGAAATGTCCAATCCATATTTATCATAATTTTTTCGAATAATGAAATGAAGTTTGGGTGAAAAGTCCTGTAGCAATTCTTCAAAGGCATTTGCAATTAATAATTGCCTGTTAACCACTATGATTTTACCGTGCCGCTTTCCAAATCTTAATGGTTTGACAAGTTTAGGATCCCCCGCTACTGCAACAGTACATAAATAATGTCCGCCACTACTAGGTACAGCAGGAATTGGATGAGGAAAAGAATGTTGTGAAAACCGCCAGGTCGCTGTCTCAGTAAATACTTTGACTATAGATGTAGTTTCCTGTCCAAACAAAATTAAGATCAACGTAAATATAACAAAAACAGGTAGACTTAAAAGAATTAACCATAAAGGGTTTCTACCCCTTTTAGCCAAAAAACTGTTTAAATAATCCAGAAATTTGTTATTGTAACTTCTGTTAAAAGTCTTGTCGATTTCTTGTGTGATTCCTCTATAGATAAACCATAGACCTATTAAAATGTTAAATAGTGGAATCAATGCAGATATACCAACATGCTTTGAATTATAATCGCTTAGAATTCCAATATCATGTTGTGATAATTGCAAGACGATAAAAATATTAATTGGCAGTCCAATTAGTATAAAGATCAGGGACAAAGACAATGATATGGGTGAAAGAGATTTTTTACATGCCCAAACACTTAATATGCTGAAATGAAATGCGAATAAAAATAACGATAGGGTTAATTCATATTGATAGGCAAACGGACTGTAGCACCCTATTTCATTATTGCCTCCATAAATAATTACCTGCTCATAATATAAGTAATGTGTGGAGGACAAATCGACATAAAATGCAAGGTTAAAAATCAAATTGATTAGAATTAATAAAAATTCTATAATATTTTTTTTTCCTTTAAATACTATTACAATAGTTGCTCCAATCAGAAGTAAAATAAAAAATAACATATTAGGTGTCTATTTAAATATTTATATAAAGTATAATTATGGGAACAATCACTATCAGTTGGGTTGCCCGTCAGAATAATACTAACATGTAGCGCCTTTAGTTATAAGGTGATAATTTTAAAAGCCGCCGTTTTTGAACTATAATTGAAATTGAGCAACTACTGAATCCTTTTTCCTAAACCTTCCTTCTACGGCCAGTACGACCAGGATTCCCAGCGTATAGGCCAGTAGATCGCTCCAGGCGAAGGAGGTTCCAATGATAATACAGGCGATCCTTGACTGTTCAAGTCCCAGCAGGTTTACGATATGAAAATACTGTAGAGTTTCCACGAGGTAGGAAAAAAGAAGTACACCAATTGTAGCAGTCCATACCCGAAAGTTAATAAAGCTTTTCACCAGGCAATACAGCAGGATGACTACTAAAAAATCTCCGCCATAGGGCCGGATCACGGCATCGTGCATACAGGCACCAATGAATACTTCGACGAAAAAAAGAATAAGCGTCCAAACGAAATAAGTTTTATAAAAACTGAACATGGTTATATTGTTACGTTAAAAAGGTTTATGGGGTTAAGGGAAGTAGCCTTGTACAGGCTACTTCTTGATTTAGTGGTAAATTAAACAGCTAGTTCTGCTGGTGATTCTTTATTCCAATCGATCCTTGCTGAAAGGAACATCATGACCGCGATAATGAGAAATAGCCCTACGCTGCCAAACAGCAACGCTAGGTCCTGCAACTGAATGATCACATAAATAAAGCTGTAAAAAACGCTCAGGATAGCAGCAAAGACCATTGCAGGTTTTCTGTTTTTCAGCACGGCAGCAATAAAAAAGCCAATGAGGGCAATAGTTGCAACAGATGCAATCAGGTAAGCGGCCGTAAAACCCATCTGCTCGCTAAAGGAAAGCAGCAGCGTGTAGTATACGGTCATGGCAGCGCCGATCAGCAAATACTGCAAGAAGTGGACTTTCCTTTTTTGAATATTCTCAGTAAAGAACAAAGAGATAAAAGTCAGCAGGATGATCAGGATCGCATACTTGGCTGAGCGCATCGTTTTCTGGTACTGATCAACCGGCAAAATAAACTTCACGCCAAAAGAAGCATCGCTGGTCTTAACGTCCATGATCGAATTTTCTGAAGTCCATTGCTGCGCATAAGGACGGTTAAAGTAAGGTATCTTCCAGGTAGCCGTAAACCCGGCATCCGTAACCTGGCGGCTATCGGGAAGATACCTACCAGTGAAACTTGGATTGTTCCAGTTACCTTCCAGTTTAACCGTAGTACTTTTTCCCAGGTGCAAAAAGCTAAGCTCATCACTACCGCGCAGATCAAGCTCGAAGCTAAAATCCAGTGAGGTGTTTTTTACCGAATCGAGGTCCGGAAGAATAACCAAGTTATTGGTAAACAGGCGCAGATCGGTAAAGTCCGGTTCAATGTTGTAGGTCTTGCCTACCAGATGAATAACCGGGTTATTTTTTAGTCCTTTCAGATCACTGATTCCAAAATCTATTTTTGCTTTGTCCCACTGGACCAAGTCTGGGTTAATTCCTGACTTCTTCAATTCCAAAGGACTAAATTTACCGCTGACCCTAATTTTAGAGCTGTAAACCACCGCGTCAAATATTCCCCGATGAAGTACTTCTGGGCTTGCTTTGCTAACAATGTTAAGTGTTTCGGGTAGAATATAAATATTGGTTAAACCTTCTTTGTAAGTAACTTTTCCGGCAGTGTCCAGCTGCTTGGTCAAGGTTTTATAGGGAAGTACCATTACGGGGCCTTCCAGCAACTGACTGGATGACCATTTATCGGATACTTCTTTCATTACTTCTTCCTGCCTGTTCTGCCTTTCCAGAATCAGGCCCTGTATCCAGGAGGACGGAATAAGAAGCAGTAAGGTTAAAGCCGCGATCACGGATAATTTGATCAAAGCTGATTCGCCGAGCCAGTTTTTACTAGCAGGTTCTTGTCCAGATTGTTGCATTTCTATCATGATTTTAAAGTTTATGTTGATTTTTTTATTTAAAGTATCTATTTAAAAGTACTTTGCAATTCAAAGCTAAAAGGCAAAAAAATTATGCTTTCTGTTGTTTGATTAAATTTTCCAGAGCTTCCAGGTGTTTTTTAAAGGCGGTAATTCCTTTAGCGGATGCCTGGTAACGCGTATTGGGTTTCCTGCCTAAAAAAGATTTACTCACCGTAATATACTCTTCTTTTTCGAGTGCTTTCAAGTGCGAGGCCAGATTACCGTCGGTCACGTCCAGCAGGTCTTTAAGCGAGTTAAAGTCGTAACTTTCGTTAGCTACCAGTACGCTCATAGCCTGCAAACGTACGCGGTTCTCGAATGCTTTATCGAAATTAGTTAGTGCTACTTTCACGGTCGTATTTAAAGTGCATGATCGTACCATATAAAATATGCAGCAAGCCAAAACCTGTTGCCCAGAAGTAAAGGCCGAAGCCGGGAAGAAGTGTTGCCAGTAGACCCAGCCCTATTTCACAAATGCCCAGCCACTTCACATCACCATACGTATACTGGCTTGCAGCTACCAAGGCCAGCCCGTAAAAAATAAGGCATCCGGCAGCGATGATGCCGTAGTGTCCCTGAGAAAAAAGTATCAGCACAAAACAGCCGCCGGTGAGCAGTGGCAAAGCGCCGCTGATCATCAGCGACTTGCTGCTTTGACTCCAGACGCGCTGTCCTTTTTTGGCAGCTTTACGAAAGGTAAGCCAGATTCCTGTTGCAATAGATAGTATCAGCACCACGGAAGCAATCAAGAAAAGTTTTCCGATTAAGCTTTGGTCATAATCTGCATACTCTCCAGAAGTATCAACATAGATCAGGTAATAAGCCAGACCAGCACCGATCAAAGCATAGATTCCAGCCATCACTCCTGACAGGCCGCTCAGGGAAATGAACCGGGTAGAGCGCTCCATGATGTTCTTGATCGAACTGATCTCGGCTAATAGGTCTTTATCTTCCATTGATGTAAAGTACTTTGTTATTCAAAGTAAACACAAAATATTTGACTTTGCAAGTTTTATTTAAAATAGTAGAATTATCAAGTTTCCGTCATTAAATGAAATGGTAGGTTATTGGCTTGATAAGTAAGAAGTCTGCTTTTAACCGATATGGAATAGAAGGAATTTTCTTCTTCCCGCTGATAATTTCAACTAATTTTTTAATCAAAATTTGCGAAACCGAATAGTTGCATATATATTTGCAATCAAATGGTTTCGCAATTTAAATTCAGGTAAGATGAGACGAGATATTTTTCAGGCAATAGCCGACCCGACACGGCGGGCAATCATTACTTTAATTGCATTGCAGGCTATGACACCAAACGCCATCGCGGAAAACTTCAACACTACCCGGCAAGCTGTTTCCAAACACCTTCGCATCCTTACAGAATGCGAACTGGTCAAACAGGAACAACAAGGCAGGGAGATTTACTACTTCCTTGAAATTGAAAAAATAAAAGAAATTGATAAATGGCTAGACCAGTTCAGAAAAATTTGGGAAACCCGTTTTAATCAACTTGACGAAGTATTATTGACAATTAAAAAACAGGAAAATGAAAAATGATTTGCTATTTGATTTTACCGTTAACAAAACAAAAAAAACGGTAACCGTAAACAGGGAATTTGCTGCCAATCTTTCGCTGGTATGGGAGGCTTATACCAAACAGGAGATTCTTGACCAATGGTGGGCACCTAAACCCTGGGTGTCAAAAACAAAGCATATGAATTTTGAAGTTGGAGGACGAAGATTTTATGCGATGGTAAGCCCGGAAGGACAAGAACGCTGGTCTATTCAGCAATATACTTCCATTAGTCCGAAAACCAATTTCAAAATGTCCAATGCTTTTGCAGACAAAGATGAAAACCCTGAACTGCCTGGTTCTGAATGGGATTTTAATTTCAGCGAACAAAACGGAAAGACAAAAGTCAGTATTACGATTTATAATGAATCACTTGCCCGCTTAGAGAAGATGATTGAAATGGGCTTCAAGGAAGGATCTGCTACGACAATGCAAAACTTGGAAGAGTTACTGAAAACTTTATCGCAGTGACAGTAGAAAGAAAAACTACTGCAAAACACTATATGCTTTATCAGAAAAAGAAGGTTTTTGATAAAATACATTCTAAGTATTCGTTCCTTTTCTGATAATTTGAGCCAAATAATGAACAGGCTTGACCTTTATGTAATTCTGGGATTCGTCAGCGGAACATTAGAACTAAAGATAAAAAGAGTTACAAAAAGTTTGAATATTGTTTCTTGCCTTGTCAATAATATCTGTATAGGTTGGCATAAGAGGTTTTACCGATTGCTTTTGTAATTGTCCTTCGATTAATCAAAGAGTTTTCTGTTCTGCTTGGTTTTCAAGTATTTCGTTTTGCTCATTTTTATTAAATTTTATAGAAATTCAAATAATACCAGTGATTCGTCTTTTGTAAATATTAGGTTTAATTTTTACTCTTTGTTTATTACTAATTCTATTTGTTCACAATGAATTATTATACGTTGTCCATTTTCAAAAAAATATTTAATATCATCTCCAACATTTGGTTTTGATTGTGCTATAAGACTATCATCAAATTCTCTTGCTGTTGAAGGAAAAAACGTAATTTCACCTAAGCAACTATCATCGTTATAAGTGCTTTTTTCGTCTTGTTCAATAACTTTTAAAAAGGTTACCGCTTTATGAATCAAGACCAGACTTGATAGTTCATCTTTGTCAATCCATTCTTCAATTGATTTTATCCAATTCAATTTAATTTCTCTGTTTGCCACATTGTAATCAAAACCAACAAAGTCAAAGTTATTATGAAGGTCAATCTGTCGTCCTTCATAATTTAAACCGTAGTTGTCTGTTATTTCAAAATTAATTTTCACTGTTTTGTTGTCCTAAAATGGGCATAAAAAGAAACCTTAGCGAAGAACTGGAATTAAAATCCGTCTACCCGAACCAAAATTAAATTTATTAATCAAAAGCTGATTGTAAGCTTCCTTAAAATTCAAACTGGCCAAAAGTTGACTCGTCTTTTCGTCAAACTGATAAAGTAACAATCGTACCCCCATTCCAAGAAACGGCCGTTTCTTGATAGGTTCTGTTAAGTTTACTCGTCTAGTAATTATTTATAGGTTAAGTTTTTTATATAAAATTTGGATATATAAGGATAGTGCTGTATCAAATTGATTGCAGTTGAACTATTGTCTTATTTATGAAAACCAGCAGGAGGCCTCCTTTTTCTATTGATATAATTTTGTTGGACCCATTATTATTAAGTTTCCACTTTTGCTAAGTTCCACAATTACTTTCCATCGGCGCCTGCTGTTAACAACTGTTCTAAAATTTCGGTGTAACCACGCTCACTGACAAAATCCATGGCACTGCGACTTTCGTTGTTTACTGCATTTACATCTGCTTCTTTTTCAATTAACATGGCCGTAAAGTCATTAAATCCGCATTGTGCAGCTACAAGCAGCGGCGTTTCACTAAAACTGTTACGCGAGTTGATTTCGGCCCCGGCACCAAGCAATAGTTTTCCGATATGATGGTTGCCAATACCTGCTGCATAGTGTAGGGCTGAGTTTCCGTTTAAGAGGTGCAGGTTTACATCGGCACCATTTTTAACCAGCAACTCGGTCAGATGAATATTGGAATTGTTGACAGCCAGCACCAGAGCGGTAACACCATCATTATTCAGTTCATTTACATTCGAGGCATCAGCTTGAATTAAAGCTCGCACCGTTTCGCTTCGGTTGTTATAAACCGCCTGATGCAGTGGCGTATTGCCACGGTCATCTTTTTGTATTGTGTTTCCGTTTGATATGACGGTAACCAGATCGCGCAAACCATTGGCTGTTGCATGATCCAGTACATTGTAACCTGCATTATCCTTAACTGAAGTATCTGCTCCAAGGCTGATCAGATACAGGGCAGTTTCAGTTTTGTAAGCAAGCACTGCATAAAACAGGGATGTTTGCCCGCTATTATTGCCGGCGTTAATAGCAGCGCCGACATCGATAAGCAGTTTGATGATTTCTTTACTGCCAGTGCGTGCGGCCATGTGCAACGGCGTTTCGCTGATGTTATTGGCCAGGTTCACATCGGCACCGGCATCAATCAGCAATTTGGCAATATCTTTGGCACCTCTGCTGCAAACATAATACAAAGGTGTGTTGCCTAGGCTGTCGCGCTTATCTACATTGATGCCGTCCTTTTTCAGAAAAGCCTGTACGATTCCTTTTTGCGCATTTTTACATGCGTTTAAAAACATATTGTCCATCATGCTTTGCTTGCTTAGTTCATCAGTTGTTTAACGGCTGCTTCATTGTTTTGCTGAATGGCCGCATCCATTGCCGTCTGCCCGGCGTTGTTCACTAATTCCAGGGTTGATTTATCTTTTTCCAAAATTAAAGAAATGATTCTCTTGCCCGACATATGATCGGAATTTCCGGCCGCATGAATCAAGGCTGTATTCCCTGATTGATCTATATAAGTAACATCAGCATCATTGTCCAGCAATAATTCGGCAAGGTTATACTTAATTTCGTTGCCCTTTTGTGCAAATGACATCAAAGGTGTTTTACCTGACCAGTTGGGCTGGTTAACATCGGCTCCAGCATCAATTAATTCTTCGGCCAAAGGAGTGTTTAAATCAGCTATGTAAACGGCTTGGCATATCAGATTTAGAGCCGTATTGCCCTCATTATCCGTAGCGTCACCGCTATCCAGCCCATTTGCCAGCAGAACTTGCAGCATCGTTACGATATCTTTATTAATCTGGCTCATGCCACGGCCTAAATTGAATATTGCTTTGGTGAGCAGATAATACACCGCCGTTTCACCGTTTCCTGCTTTAAAATTCACATTAGCGCCGCTCTCGGCCAATAGTTTCACCAAAGGTGCAGAAGCATATTCACAGGCCAGCATAAGCGGCGTGCGCCGGTACTCGTCAGCTATTTCATTTAAATCAACCCCTGCCTTGATCAAAGCTTCTACAGCGGTAGCATCACGATTTAATACTGCTTCATGAATGGTCATTCCACCAGTGGCTATGTCGCTTTCATCACCCGAAATTAAAGCTGCTACTTCTTTTACACCGCTGCGCTGGGCATAAGTAAGCGGCGTAGTGCCAAACACATCCTTATCTTCAACATCAATACCAGCCTTTTCAAGCAGTACACGTACGGTTTTGATAACTACATTTACCACGCCGGGAATATCTTTCCGGTTACCCAACTTATCACAAATGGCATGCAGGAGGTTCATGCCGCCAGACTCGGCGGCATCCATCCTGACACCGGCTTCACCCATAGCCTGTAGGAACGGATACATATAGAGCAAACCTGCTTCAAAATAGGGCAGCTTGCCCGAATCATTTTTCTTTTTAGGGTTGATGGCGGCATCCAGTAAAGCCTGAGCAGTATGGTAGATTTTTACCGCTATTTCTTCCAGTTTCGGGTCGGTGAAGTCAAACCGGGTGTTGGTAAGCGCATGCAAAGCAGTGTTGCCGTACTCATCTACAGCCGGTCTTAGCCCAGCCTCTTTTAAAAACCGGATGGCATCTGCATCCGTGAAACGAGCCGCCAAGTGGTACAAGTTCTGTTCATGATCACTGGTAATACCGATATTGGGCAACTGCTTGTACAAGCTTAACATATCAACCTGATCACTTGCCGCTGCAAATATATTGCGCTGGTAAATTTCCCTGATTTCGTCAAATTCTTTTGCCATGAGCTGCATCGGCTAATTTTAGTGCATCGGTAATATTTTTATATCCTTTGTGAGCAATCGGCGTGGCTATAGTGATCACTTTTTCGTAATTGCCCAGCTGTAACCAGCAGTCTGTTTTAAGCCGGACGATGGCGTCATGGACCAAGACAGGAAAGCTTTTCAGGTATACTTCACTTATCCCATGCAGATGATCATCGGTTTGATTTTGCTTGCTTTTGATTTCCTGATAATTGCTGCCCATATTAAGCTGATTTCCTTTACTCACGTTCGGTGCAAGCTGAATCCTTTCCAACCAATTTAAAGCTTCCTGATAATTACCGCTCCAGTGCAGGCAAAGTGCCATATTATAAAGCGCAGCAGTTGGAGTGGGCTGTTGATTGCTTAGCAGTTCATAAGCTTCTGCATAGCGCTGCTGTAAGAGCAGCTGGATAGTCAATGATTCTGCGCCCGAAAAAGTGTCATGATTAGCGGTTGTTCCTAAAAGCATATTTGCAGATTATTCGTTCGCGTCAGTTTTTTAGTTGAAATGTCGCACAAATAATTGAAAGAATGTATTTAGCGCCTGTTTGATTTTTCATCCAAAGAAAGCGGATGCTTCTTTTATGCCATTAAATTTTGCTTTTCAATTGAAGCTGATGCGAAAATCTACCTAAAAGCGCACTAAATTCAAAATGATAAAAGAAGCATTACCAAGCTCCTTATTTGTTTTTAACTTCTGCCAGTTTTGCAAGAAGCGGACCTTTGTGTTCCAAGGTAAAGG
>JBPBPL010000064.1:0-16824 GCA_050954285.1 Janthinobacterium lividum
AGATTGTCACCATCAAAACCAAAAATTATACAATCTACTGCAACCAGAATTCGAGTTTGACCAAAATATCGGACCATAAAAAATTATAAAATGTGATTCAACGACGTTTTATATAGTTAAACATAAAAGTCTAATAAATAACGTTTAAATTCAAAATAAATATAAACGTTATTTTGACGTTTATAGAATAGTTTTAAATTTGGGCATTGTAAACGTATAATTATATCGCTTATAAATAATACCATAAGCCGAATCGTTTTATATCATGATCAAAAATAGCTTATAAAAGAAGTATCGAACTAAAATCATTATGAAGAAGCAACTTACTATATTTTCTTTACTCTTTTTGCTGAATATCGCAGCTTATAGCCAGCAAACGGCACAAGCAACCATTAGCGGCAAAGATGCTAAAACAAAAATCAGCAGGCATATTTATGGTCAGTTTTCGGAGCATCTGGGTCGAAGTATTTATGATGGTTTCTGGGTTCCGGAAGGATCAGCCATTCCAAATAAAGGCCGTATCCGAACCGATATTGTAGAAGCTTTAAAGAAAATTCATATCCCCAACCTGCGCTGGCCAGGTGGTTGTTTTGCAGATGAGTACCACTGGCGCGATGGCATCGGGCCAAGAGCAAATCGCCCTAAAATGGTAAATACTAACTGGGGAGGCGTAACTGAAGACAATAGTTTTGGTACAAATGAGTTTCTGGAACTGTGCGAAATGTTGCACTGTGAGCCCTATATCGCTGGAAATGTTGGCAGTGGCACGGTAGAAGAAATGGCTAAATGGGTAGAATATTTGAATTTTGACGGCACAAGCCCAATGGCTGCCTTGCGCACAGAGAACGGCCATCCAAAACCTTTTAAAGTAAGCTTTTGGGGCGTTGGAAATGAAAGCTGGGGTTGCGGTGGCAACATGACCGTTAATTTTTATGCCGATCAATACAAGCGGTATGCTACTTATGCACGGGATTATCCGGGTACACAACTAAAAAAAGTGGCCAGTGGCGCAAACAGCGATGATTACAACTGGACGGAGGTGGCTATGAAAAATATCGGAACGCGCATGTGGGGTTTATCATTACATTATTATACGCTGCCTACCAACAATTGGAAAGATAAAGGATCGGCAACAAATTTTGATGAAAAACAATATTTGATAACCATGCGCAACTGCCTGCATATGGAAGAGCTGGTTAATAAACACTCTGCCATTATGGATAAATATGACCCGGCAAAAAAAGTAGCTTTAGTAGTGGATGAGTGGGGGATATGGACGAATGTGGAACCAGGAACAAACCCCGGATTTTTGTTTCAGCAAAACAGTATGCGCGATGCATTGATTGCCGGAACAACTTTGAATATTTTTAACAACCATGCCGAACGCGTGAAAATGGCTAACCTGGCACAAACGGTAAATGTGCTGCAATCTTTGGTGTTGACGCAAAAAGAGAAAATGATTTTGACACCCACTTACCATGTTTTTGATTTGTATCAGGTACACCAGGATGCAACGTTGCTACCCATCAGCATTCAATCTCCGGATTATGTAATTGATGATGTAAAAGTTCCGGCGGTAAATGCGTCTGCTTCAAGAGATAGCAGTGGCGTTGTGCATATTTCGTTTGTTAATTTATCCACCAAAAAAACTACTATCAATACTACATTGCAGGATGTGAACTGGAAAACGGTACAAGGTCAGGTAGTTACTTCACCCAAATTTACAGATTATAATTCTTTTGATCAGCCCAACAAAATTAAACCTGCTGTTTTTAATGGCGCAAAAAAGCAGGGTAGCCAATTGGTTGCAGAGCTGCCTGCGTTGAGCGTAGTTGTCCTAACATTAAAAAATTAGTGTTTTGTGAACACCGATAATCACGCTAAGTATTTAAGTTTTATGCTGATTAGGGGATAAGGCTCATATTGATTATTTGCAGAAAAAATGCTTGCGCAAATGGATGCTGCTTTTCGTTCTACCACAATGCGGTCATCAAACATAAAGCCATAGGCGATAAGGCTGCAAAGGCCTGAAAAGTACCTGTAAATAGTTATCGGCCGATCAAAAAATGTTCAATTCCCCTACCTGAACGAAGCTGGTTTGCCAATGGCCAAATGCGGCGGAACGATACTTTTGCAGGGCGATGAACATTGATATGCCGTTGGCCCAATGCTGTTTTTACCGATAAAAAAACGGACTACCTGGTTTTTCATGGCTATAATGCTGCGGATAAAGGCATTTTAAAATTGCGGATTGAAAAACTGAATTGGGACAGTTCAGGATGGCCGGTAGTGGACATATCTAAATAAGAAGGTTTATCTTCCCGCTTTTAAAACCTAAAATGAACAATAATTTATTTGATTTGTCAGGGAAAACAGTCCTGGCAACTGGCTGCAACCGTGGCATTGGTAAAGCAATGGCCCTTGCAATGGCAGAAGCTGGCGCGGATGTAATTGGAGTTTCGGCTTCTTTGGAACTTGAAAATAGTGCAGTAGAAAAAGAAATTACAGCTTTAGGCAGAAAATTTAAAGCTTATCAGGCGGATTTTTCTGATCGTGAAAATTTGTACGGATTTCTGAAAAAGCTTTTTGCAGAAAATAAGCAGATTGATATTTTGATCAACAATGCAGGGATGATCCTGCGCAAACCTGCTGCCGAACATCCTGATGAAATGTGGGACAAAGTAATGGCCGTCAACCTGGATGCACCTTTTATTTTAGCACGGGAAGTTGGAAAAAAGATGCTGGAGCAAGGCTCAGGCAAAATCATTTTTACCTGCTCGTTATTAACTTTTCAAGGCGGCATTACTGTTCCCGGTTACGCAGCAAGCAAGGCAGCTTTGGGCAGTTTAATCAAAGCTTTATCCAACGAATGGGCCTCAAAAGGGGTAAATGTAAACGGAATTGCGCCGGGTTACATCGCCACTGATAATACCGAAGCTTTGCGCAATGACCCGGAACGAAGTGCAGCGATATTATCACGCATCCCGGCAAACCGTTGGGGGGAAGCATCCGATTTTAAAGGCCCGGCTGTATTTTTGGCTTCGGCTGCTGCGGATTATGTGCACGGAACAATTTTAACTGTTGATGGCGGCTGGATGGGCCGCTGATTTTTTACCGATAAAAGAAGTATTACCATGGAAATAAGATTTCAAAATAGTCCGAAAGAAACCAGCCAGATGAATACGCAGGAATTGCGTACAAATTTTCTGGTACAAAATATTCTGGTTGATGATGAAGTAAAATTAGTTTATTCGCACTACGACCGGATGATTATCGGTGGCGCAAAACCGGCAACCAAACCTGTCAGACTGGAAAATCACCCCGAATTGCGGGCAGAATATTTTTTGGAAAGACGGGAAATCGGCATCATCAATGTTGGTGGTGCCGGTCAGGTTGAAGCTGATGGTGTGACTTTCGATCTGGAAAAATTAACCTGCGTTTATCTTGGAAAAGCTACCAAAGACGTAACTTTTAAAAGCAGTAGCCCGGCGAATCCTGCTGTGTTTTATCTGCTTTCCGCGCCTGCACATTACGCTTATCCTTCCGCCAGAATGACGAAAGACGAAGCTTCGCCAGGAACGATGGGCGCAGTAGAAACGGCAAACGAACGCACAATTTACCGTTACATTCATTTAGATGGCCTGAAAAGCTGCCAGCTGGTAATGGGCCTTACAATTTTGAGTCCCGGAAGCGTTTGGAACACCATGCCCGCGCACACGCATACCCGTCGCATGGAGGCTTACTTTTATTTCGACGTTCTAGAAGAGCACCGCATAGTGCATTTGATGGGCGAACCGCAGGAAACACGCCATCTGCTGGTGGCCAACCATGAAGCCATTATTTCTCCGCCCTGGTCAATCCATTCAGGCTGTGGCACCACCAGTTATGGTTTTATCTGGGGAATGGCCGGCGAAAACCTGGTTTACAGCGATATGGATTCGATTGCGATTACCGAGCTGAGATAATGCTGTTTTTAGCCTGCTAAATTTACTGGGCTGAAATGTAGCAGGCTTTTTTTAGAAAATAAACTATTGCAATGAAGCAAAAATTATCAATATAATATTAAATTTGAGAGGGTAATTTATACCAGAATAGTATTTAATATTGCTGCTAACCAAGGGCTTATGAAGAAATCTTTTAAAATTTTTGTTATTCTGCTCCTCGTTTTCACCAGCAGTTATACGCAATCTGTTCAAACTTTTTCTCAGCTTAAAACCTTTCAGCAATCACTTTCGGCTGCGGATTTACAGTTTACATTTCCAAAGGATTTTAGGGAGATTAAAGCACTGCATGAAGAAAATGTGGACGTTAGTTTTGCAATGGAACTGCCGGATGAGAATTTCCAGGTTTGGTATCAGGTGAAAAATACGCAGCAGCTTTGGGCAAGATATAAAATTTCTGAAGATAATTTAAAACGTGCAACCGTCCTTCCTGATTCGCTTTACAGTGTCAGTTCTTTATCGGCCGTGATGGTGCTGGCTGGTAAAAATAACTTCACTTCCAAAAACTTGGCGCCGGATGTATTGAATACTTTTCATGCCAGCAGAGGCAAATCCTATCAGTTAGAGCTTTACGACCGACCGGAAACAAACCATTATCAATACGGCCTGCTTATCAGTTTGCAAAAAAATGGCGTTGGCTACGTATCGATGCTGTTTTTGAGTAATGATAATGGACCGGAATTTTATAAGAAAGTTAACAAGGCTTACTATTCGGTCAGGTTTAACTAATGCTTCTTTTATCGCCTGAAATTTATCCACATTTTGTGTAATTTTTCAACTTAAAGGCTTTGATATAAGGCAAAATCTTTAGATTTTGATAAATTTGTGCTAAAATTAGTAGCAAAATTATCATGCCTTTAAGCAATCAACCTACAACTAATCCGAGTAATTATAGTGAAGACAGCATTCGCTCGTTGGATTGGAAGGAGCATATTCGGTTGCGGCCGGGCATGTACATTGGCAAATTGGGCGATGGTTCTGCTTATGATGATGGCATTTATGTATTGCTGAAAGAAATTGTGGATAATTCCATCGATGAGTTTGTAATGGGAGCTGGCCGAACCATCGATATTAATCTGGGCGAACATAAAATTGCCGTTCGGGATTATGGCCGCGGTATTCCGCTGGGCAAAGTGATCGATTGCGTATCCAAAATCAATACCGGAGGAAAATATGATAGCAAAGCTTTTCAAAAATCTGTTGGTTTAAATGGTGTTGGAACGAAGGCAGTAAACGCTTTGTCGAGCAATTTCATCGTTCAGTCTTATCGCGACAATCGCACTAAAATTGCCGAATTTAGCAAAGGAGAGTTGCTGCGCGAAGAAGAAAAAGACACCACGCAGCGCAACGGTACGGCCATTAGTTTTTTGCCGGATGAGACAATTTTCCGTCATTACCGTTTCATTTCCGAGTTTGCCGAAAACATGATCTGGAACTACGTTTTCCTGAATGCCGGGCTGACGATCAATTTTAACGGACAAAAATATCATTCTGAAAAAGGGCTGCACGATCTGCTGGTGCGCAATACCGATACCGAAAACCTACGCTATCCGATCATTCATTTAAAAGGAGAAGATATTGAGATTGCGATGACGCATGGCCAGCAATATGGCGAAGAATATTATTCTTTCGTCAACGGCCAGCACACCACACAAGGCGGAACGCACCAGGCAGCTTTTCGCGAAGCTGTAGTAAAAACTATTCGTGAGTTTTATAAAAAGGAGTTTGATGCGGCAGATGTTCGTGCTTCTATTGTGGCGGCCGTTTCCATCCGTGTGCAGGAACCTGTTTTTGAATCGCAGACCAAAACCAAATTAGGTTCGCAAAATATTGCCGAAGACGGGCCTTCGGTGCGTGGTTTTATCAATGATTTTGTAAAGAAAGCATTGGACGATCATCTGCATAAAAACCCGTCAACCGCGGATGGTTTGCTGAAACGTATTTTACAGTCTGAGCGGGAACGAAAAGACATTGCCGGTATTAAAAAACTGGCCAACGAGCGCGCAAAAAAAGCATCGTTACACAACAAAAAACTGCGCGATTGCAAACTGCATTTTGAAGATACGCATGAACGCAAGCAAGATACTACGCTTTTTATCACCGAAGGAGATTCTGCCAGCGGTTCCATCACCAAATCGCGTGATGTACAAACCCAGGCTGTTTTCAGTTTAAAAGGAAAGCCCCTGAACTGCTTCGGCCTCACCAAAAAAGTGGTTTATGAGAATGAGGAATTTAACCTGCTGCAGCATGCTTTAAATATTGAAGATGGTTTGGATGGCCTGCGCTATAACAACATTGTGATTGCAACCGATGCAGACGTGGACGGAATGCACATCAGGCTTCTTTTAATGACCTTTTTTCTGCAGTTTTTTCCGGATCTAGTAAAAGCTGGTCATGTTTCGATCCTGCAAACGCCACTTTTTCGGGTACGCAATAAAAAGGAAACGATTTACTGTTACAGCGATGAAGAACGCCAGCGCGCAATCCGTAAGCTGGGCAATAAGCCGGAAATAACGCGATTTAAAGGTTTGGGTGAGATTTCGCCAGAAGAATTTGGTCTGTTTATCGGGAAAGACATCCGTCTGGATCCGGTTTTTTTGAAAGAAGCAAACATCAAATCATTGTTAGAATATTTTATGGGCAAAAATACGCCGGATAGGCAACAGCATATTATTCAGAATTTGCGGATTGAAGTTGATATTTTGGAGGAAGAAGAGGTTTGATGTGATGCTTCTTTTATCAACCTAAATTTCTGATTTTAATTTTATGCAGATAAAAGAAGCATTGCTAAAACCGTATAATTAATTGATCACCGATGAAAAAATATTTTTACACTATTGCGTTATTGATTTTTACATTTTCTATTCAGGCGCAAAATTACATTTCAACTCAAAAAAATCTGGAAGCGCGCCAGTGGTTCAGCAACAATAAATATGGCTTGTTTATCCATTGGGGCCCATTCAGCATTCCCGGAAGTGGCGAATGGGTGATGAACGACCGAAACATCACCGTAAAAAATTATACGCGGCTGGAGCATTTTTTCAACCCGATAGATTTTAATGCTGCGCAATGGGTTTCGATGGCGAAAAATGGAGGTATGAAATACATCACACTGATTACGCGCCACCATGATGGTTTTAGCATGTTTAACACCAAGTATTCGGATTTTAATATAATGCAAACGCCTTATCATCAAGATATTGTGCGGCAAATGGCGGATGAGTGCCATAAGCAAGGCATTAAGCTTTTTCTGTATTATTCGCTGCTGGATTGGCGTCGGGATGATTATCAATATTGGACCGGCAAAACAGGGAAAGGAACAGGTAGAACCAAGCACGGAGATTGGAATAATTATATCCAGTTTATGAAAAACCAGCTAACCGAGTTGTTAACCAATTATGGTGAAATTGGCGGGATTTGGTTTGACGGCTATTGGGATCAGATGGATAATGAAAGTAAAAATAGAAAGGAAAATGATGTGCGTGCTGATTGGCATATGCATGAAATTTACGATCTGATCCACAAGCTGCAACCGCAATGTCTGGTAGGAAATAATCATCACATGTCGCCTTTGCCAGGCGAAGATTTCCAGATGTTTGAGCAGGATCTACCCGGAGAAAATACAAATGGATTAAGTTTTCAGAAAATTTCCAATCTTCCGCTGGAAACATGTGCTACAATAAATAATAGTTGGGGTTTTAATCTGACAGACACAACCTACAAAACACCTGCACAGATTGTAAACCTGTTGGTGAGATCTGCAGGAAATGGTGGGAATTTGTTACTCAACATTGGCCCAATGCCAAATGGAGAAATACAACCGGAATTTAAAGAAAGAATAAGCTGGATGGGCAACTGGTTGAAAACTTACGGTGAAAGTATTTATAATACCAAGGGCGGATATATCCGGCCACAAAAATGGGGTTGTTTAACGCAGGCACCAGGGAAAATTTATATACATCCATTAAATCCGGCCGGAGATAAAATTGTGTTGGAAAATATAAATTTTAAGCAGATAAAAAAAGCATATCTGTTAAAAACCAAACAACTTGTCAGCGTTACTTTGAAAGATAAAACATTACAAGTTCCTGTTTTGCAACCCACCGCAGAAGAGCCTGATCCGGTAGTTGTATTGGAAATTTAAAGTATGATAATTTAATAAAGTTATTATAAGTATATAAAAATTATGCAATAAAAGAAGTATTCCAATTTACAATTAGGATGCTTCTTTTATCAACTAAAAATTGGAGTTAATTAAACACACTTGTAACATTTGTAATTTTCCAACCATTGCCTGTATCAGTCATGGTAACATAATTGATGCGGGAGAAATCTTGATATTTCATTTGTACTTTGTATACAACGAAGTTGGTATTGTTTTCTACAACTTTAGTCGTTGTTATGCAATTTTGCTCTGTATTTTCCTGACTATCAAAGTTTTCTAAAATTTGAGTTTTGTTGAAACTGATAATCTTTTCGCCGCGAGTATGAGAAAACTTGGCACTGTCATCAATGATACTTGCCAAGCCAGAAGTTTTACCATGTGCAAAAGCATCAACATAAGTATTGATTGCATAATACATAGTTAATTTTTCTTTAATAGTTGGATTGTTTGCTTTTGCAGCATTAAAAGTTAAAGTAACAAACAAAGCAATTAAGATAGTTTTTAAAGTTTTCATGATATTTTGAATTTAAGTTTTTGTGATTGTTTTGATATATAGACGCCACTACATATCGATTCGTTACAGAAAATTATAATAATATTTATAAAAATAAATTGATGAGGAAATAGCACAAGTTAAAGACTAATCTTTAGGACTTACTTCTAAATATTACCGCCTTAATTTTCTTGTTATACCTTATATTTGTATCTTTTAGCCAATACAAAATGAATGACGATTTAAGTCAGCCAAACGAACAAATTTCCAACATCACTTCCCTGTCGGGATTGTACGAAAACTGGTTCCTGGATTATGCATCTTATGTCATCCTGGACCGGGCCGTACCACATATTCACGACGGATTAAAGCCTGTGCAACGCCGCATCCTGCATTCTTTGAAAGAAATGGATGATGGCCGTTTTAATAAAGCCGCCAACGTAATTGGCAATACCATGAAATATCATCCGCACGGTGATGCTTCAATTGGGGATGCGATGGTGCAGATCGGCCAGAAAAACCTGCTGATTGAATGCCAGGGAAACTGGGGCGACCCAGTTACCGGAGATTCTGCCGCCGCGCCTCGTTATATAGAAGCGCGTTTATCCAAATTTGCGCTGGAGGTTGTTTTCAATCCGGATACAACCGAATGGCAATCCAGTTACGATGGCCGGAACAAAGAACCGGTTACGCTTCCGGTTAAATTCCCGTTGCTGCTGGCGCAGGGTGCCGAAGGTATTGCGGTTGGTTTGGCTACCAAAGTAATGCCGCACAATTTTATCGAGCTAATTGATGCTTCCATAGAAATATTAAAAGGAAACCGGCCGGATTTGCTGCCGGATTTTCCTACGGGCGGCTTGGCAGATTGTTCAGCTTATAACGAAGGTCAGCGTGGCGGAAAAATCCGCATCCGTGCCAAGATAGAAGAACGTGATAAAAAAACGCTTGCCATTACAGAAGTTCCGTTTTCTACCACAACCGGAAGTTTGATTGACAGCGTAATTTCAGCCAACGATAAAGGTAAAATCCGCATTAAAAAAATCGAAGATAATACGGCCAAAGATGTAGAAATCATCATTCATTTAGCACCCGGAATTTCGCCTGATGTAACCATTGATGCGCTGTACGCTTTCACCGATTGCGAGGTTTCCATCTCCCCAAATACCTGCGTAATCAAGGAAAACAAACCGCACTTTATGAGTGTGAACGACATCCTGACGGAGAGTACTGTTTTTACCAGGGAATTATTGAAACAGGAACTAGAAATCCGGCTGGCAGAACTGAAAGAGCGGATATTTTTTAGTTCGTTGCTGAAAATTTTTATCCAGAACGGCATGTATAAAAATCCGGATTATGAAACTTCCGGAAATTTTGAAGTGGTTGTAAAAGTATTAAACAAGCTTTTTGCTCCGTTTATACCACAATTTTACCGTGCCATTTTGCCGGAAGATTTGAAAAAGCTGATTGATAAACCGATGAGCAGCATCACGCGATTTGATGTGAAAAAAGCGGATGAGCAGATGAAATCCTTGGAAAATGAAATTAAGGAAGTGAATCAGCATTTAAAGCACTTGACAGATTACGCCATCAACTGGTTTCTCAAACTGAAAGAAAAATTTGCGAAAGGCCGGGAACGCAAAACCATACTCCGCGTTTTTGATCGGGTGGAAGCAGCACAAGTTGCACTGGCCAACGTCAAAATTTATATGAACCGAGCCGATGGTTTTGTAGGAACGGCTTTGAAAAAAGACGAATTTGTAGGTGATTGCTCTGATCTGGATGAAATTATTGTGTTCCGGGAAGACGGACGTTTTCTGGTAACTAAAGTGCAGGAAAAGGTTTTTGTAGGAAAAGATATTATGCACGCGGCCATCTTCAAAAAAAATGATGAGCGCACGGTTTACAATTTTATTTACAAAGACGGCGAAACGGGTACTGCTTTTATCAAACGTTTTTTTGTGCAAGGCATCACGCGCGACAAAGAATATGACATGACAAAAGGTACAAAAGGCACGAAAACGCTTTACTTCACCCACAATCCAAACGGTGAAGCAGAAGTGGTAAATGTGCAATTGAAACCGCACACCAAGCTTAAAAAATTAACCTTTGATTTGGATTTTGCAGAAGTGGCTATCAAAGGCCGCAGTTCTCAGGGAAATGTAATTACCAAATATCCTGTTAAAAAAATTACCTTAAAAACAAAAGGCGTTTCTACTTTGGCTGGAAGAAAAATCTGGTACGACGAGGTTCTGAAACGTTTAAATGTAGATCATCGTGGCGAATTTTTAGGTGAATTTGACGGGGAAGATAAAATTTTAAAAGTGTTAAACAACGGCATTGCTGAATTGACCAGCTTCGATCTGACCAATCATTTTGAAGATAAAATGATTCGGATTGAAAAGTATAATCCAGACCAGGTTTACACCGTTGTGCATTATGAAGGCAAGCTGAAAAACTATTTTGTAAAGCGTTTTACCTTTGAAAGTTTGGTTTTGGATAAACCCGTTAGTTTAATCAGCGAAGAACATGGTTCTAAATTGATCCTGATCTCTGGCGCTTCCCAACCGGTTATCAAAGTAGAATTATCCAAAGGGAAAGCGCATCTGCCAGAAACTACTGAATTGAATCTGGCTGATTTGATTGATGTAAAAGGCATTAAAGCACAGGGAAACAGAGTTTCTCCACATGAAATAAAAAACATTGAGTTAATTGCTGAGCATGATGATGAAGGAGATGTACCAGATCCGATTGCAGAAATCTCTTTAAAAGAAGTCGTTTCCGAAGAACACAAAGAAGAGGAAGCGGAAAAAGAACTTCCGCAGAAAGAAGAAAAACCGGCAAAAGTTATCAAAAAAGTTGAACTGGAAATTACTAATCCGGATGATTTATCTTTGAAAGATAAAGGGCAATTACCTTTGTTTTAAACAAAATATAATCCGGTTAAAATACTCTTTAACCGGATTATCCATGCTTCTTTTATGCCACAAAAAACATGGCTTTGTTTAACGCGATGATGGCTTGTCCAAATTCTTCCCGCGCAATTAAAAATTGAATATTTACTTTACGGAGTGAAAAACCGCAGCTTTTAATGTTGATGTTTTCTCCGGCCAAGCCTGCAGCAGATTTTGCCAGCAAGCCCGGTTGATCGATATTTGAACCAATGATGCAAACCATTGCTGCTTTTTCTACCGTAATTTTTTCAAATTGCTCTTCCAGTTCATCAATTAAAGTTTGCTTGAAATCTTTTTCCCAAATCACCACCGTAATGCTGTTGGCACTGGTGGCTTTATAACTGTAACTCACGCCGAGGTTAAAAAAAACCTGCATAATCTGTAAATCCGAACCAACGCTGCCCACCATCAGCGGATCGTAAATGTCGATGATCAGCACTTTGTCGGTTCCGGTAATTACTTCCACTCGTTTTTCCTTCGAAACATAGTCTTTCGTAATCAATGTTCCGGGATGCTCCGGTTCAAAAGTATTTTTAATTCGGAGGTTTATACCATTGATTTCCAGAGGTTTGGATGCTTTTGGGTGGATGGCTTCCATGCCAATATCCGCCAATTGATCGGCCACATCATAATTGGTAAAACCAACCGGCTTGCAATGATCTAAGCCAACCAGCATCGGGTCGGCGGTACACAAATGGTATTCTTTATGAATAATCGCTTCCTGCGGCTTTACGGCAACCGCAATTTTGCTAAACGTAACCTCAGAATAACCACGGTCAAACTCGCGCATAATTCCTTCCGTGCCTTTCGCGTAGCCAGTTACAATGCAAATGGTTTTGCTGAAATCTATGTTCTTGAGTGCTTCTTTTATCCGCTGATCTATCGTATAAGAATTATGGTCATCAAAACCGCTCAAATCAATACAAGTGGCGTTGATACGGTTATTTTGAAGGATATTGGTAAAGTTGAAAGCTGAATGCGTTTCGCCGATGGAAGCCAGGATTTCGCGCGCAGCCTGTAAAATCCCTTCCTGACTTACGTAGCCGGAGGCCAGGATATTTACTAAATTTTCCAGGTAATTTTGTGCATCGCGAACACGCTTTTCAATAAACAAATCGGCGGCAACCAGATCCAAACCCAGATCAACATAATTTTTATTAATGTTTTGAAGCTGCACAATCAGCTCGTTTAAAGCAGCATGAAAATCCTGATAATTGGCAATTAAATGATACACGCCGGGCGCGCCTGTTTTCTTGTTTTCCAGCAATAAATTGGTCACACCGGAAAAAGCAGAAACTACAAAAATGCGGTTATACAATTCATTGCCGCTACGGTTAAACAGAATGATATTTTTAAGTACATCGTGCAGGGCCGTCATGGAAGTGCCCCCGATTTTTTCTACAGTCAACATTTGGATCAAGATTTTTATGCCTTAAAAACAGCATTTAGCATTGTTGTTTTTAAAGGATTTCAAAGCTATTAAAAAAGCTGAATTGGGTAGTTTTTGTTTGCTGAAAATTAGGTGGTAAAAGAAGTATGCTATTTGGCTGCTGTTATGCCTGGCTGCTTTCAGCATCCCATTAAAAATATTTGGGAGCACAACACATAAAAAAAGAAGCACTTGCTTTTACACAGATGCTTCTTTTATCAACTAAAAATCAGTGCGCTTTTACTGATATTGAATATAAATCGGTTTTGGTTTCAAAGCCAAAACTTCTGCAGGCGTCATCATATGATTGGGTGCTTTTTTCAAATCGTTTTTGTAGAATAATTTGAAGCCGGTAAACTGTACCGGTTCAGCAAAAATGTGGTTGCGATAAGTGCCTTTTTTTAATTCCGGTTCGCCCCAGCCGTCCATATCCATTACAAACTGTACTTCCGGGTGCAGTTTGATGTTTTGGTAATTGGTAACCATCTTTTTAGTGAATCGGTGCAGGATTAAGATTTTTGGAGGCAGATTATTGTCTTTAACTAATTTGGCCAAATAATCAGATGCAAAGTTGACATCGGATGCATCATAAGTTCCGATTTTACTTCCCGGCCGTGCTCCGGTTTTCATCGAAAATTCTGGGTCCATTGCAAAATGCACATTGGGCATTTTCAGGTATTTTTCAAACAAAGGCAACTCCGTTTGGATGGTACTTAAAGCAACTTGTACATCAATAAACACCAACGCATTACGTGTTTTGGCCATTACCAGCACAGAATCTATTTGCTTGAAAGGCATCCGGTAACGAAATTTTCCATCCTTGCCACCATCGCCTTGCGCAACAATCGCAATATAGTGCAGCGCCGGAATTACAGGTGTTGTAGGATCAGCTTTTTCCCAGCTTTTTACTTCGCCATCTAATTTTTTCAACATTTCTTTTGGCGGCAGTTCGCCCAAAATCCCCATTTTTTTGGAGTAAAGGTTACCATAAAAAGCAACGATTCTTTTATAAGGCAAAATTGCTCCCGCCAGCGGATAAGGCGTTTTAGCAACTGGCCATTTGCCAGTGGTATCGCCATTTGCCAGCTTTTTCATCAGCGAATCATATTGCTTCGGATTTACGGGCTGTAAAGCTGGTTTGGCAGCTATTGTGTCTTTTGGTTTTGATAAAACGTTTCCGGAAGGGATTTTTCCTGCTTTGCTGCTTTCGCTGCAATTAGTAAATAAGGTAGCTGAGGCGGCGGCAAATGTTAATGAGAAAAGTAAATTTTTTAAGTTCATTGTAGTTTTTTATAGTAATAGCGGCTTAGATTATTAATGCGTTTAACGCTGTGTTAAATTTTTATACGGATACGTATTTTTTTAAATGCAGTTTCATCATTGTAAAAATTGCGGCGAACATAACGGCTTTTTCTGGATGAATTAAATTTGAGAACTTAAACTTCTGTCTTCAAATTTTGAATGCTTCTTTTATGCCTGTAAATTTCGTGGTTAATAATTTCATCGAAAAAGCCTGTTATAAACAAAAATTTGGGTGATAAAAGAAGCATGATATCAATCAGCCTTTTATTAAAGATTGTTGAATTTTCCAAATACGCCCAACGGTAGTTTACTGCCGGCCGTTGCCTGTAAGTACAGCTCGCCGGTTTCCAGGTTTTTGGCTTTAGGATAAGCACCCAAAATCAGATTTTCTACAATTACAGAAGAAAAACCAAGCGAATAAGTATTCAGGATCAGGAAATGTTCCTGCGGATCGAGCAGTTGCACCACATCCTGCATCATCTCCAGAATGTTATCTTCCAGTTTCCATTTTTCACCGTTCGGGCCGTGGCCAAAAGCAGGCGGATCCAAAATAATTCCGTTATAGGTATTGCTTCTTTTAAGCTCTCTTTTTACAAATTTCAGCGCATCTTCCACCACCCAGCGAATATTATCCAAGCCAGATAATTGCTGGTTTTCATTTGCCCAGGTAACCACCTGTTTGATAGAATCCACATGCGTAACTTCTGCACCGGCAGCCCTGGCTACCAGCGAAGCCGCGCCGGTATAAGCAAATAGGTTTAAAAATTTTGGCTGCGGCGTTTTTAGTTTTTTAATATTGGCCGAGATATAATCCCAATTAACAGCCTGCTCCGGGAAAACACCAACGTGTTTAAAAGAAGTTAAACCCAGGCGAAGTTTAATCGCTACTTCCGGGTTTTGGTATTCGATATGCCAGCGGTCGGCCGTAGCTGGATTCTTTTTCAGCCACTCGCCGGAGGTTGCCGAGCGGCCTTTAAAACGGATGTGATGCTGTTTTTGCCACTCATTTTCTGGTAAAGCTTTGCTCCAAACGGCTTGTGGTTCTGGCCGGATCAAGATTAAATTGCCGAAGCGTTCCAGTTTTTCAAAATTGCCACAATCTATCAGTTCGTAATCTTTCCAATACTGAGGCGTAAGAAGTTGAATCATTTTTTTAACTATCAGCGATCTGCTATAAGCTTTCAGTAATCTATATCGACAATTTGCATTGGCTGATTGCTGAAAGCGGATCGCTTTTCTTTACAATTTATCTTTTGCGGCTTCCATAAACTTGCTGGCAAATACAAAGCTGTTCAGTTCTGCATTATCTGTATGCGCAATTTCTTTGTTGGAGCCTTGCCACCATTTTTCGCCGTTGTGCAGAAACAAAATGTTATCGCCAATTCCCATTACCGAGTTCATATCATGGGTAACAACAACGGTGGTAATGTTATTTTCTTCGGTGATGTCCTTAATCAGTTCATCAATTACGATAGAAGTTTTTGGGTCGAGGCCAGAGTTGGGTTCATCACAAAACAAATATTTGGGTTGCATAGTGATGGCTCGCGCAATGCCAACCCGTTTTTTCATCCCGCCGGAAAGTTCTGATGGAAATAATTTATTGGTGTTTTTTAGGTTGACTTTCTCCAGGCAATAATTGGCGCGGTCTAATTTTTCTGATCTCGACATTTCCGTAAAAAGATTCAGCGGAAAAATAATATTTTCTTCCACTGTCATCGAATCAAACAAAGCCGAATTTTGAAACAACATGCCAATTTCTTTTCGGATTGGGATGCGTTGTTCAAAATCCATGGTCGTAAAGTTTTCTTTATTATACAGCACTTCGCCTTTTTCGGGTTCATGCAAACCAACAATACATTTAAGCAAAGTAGTTTTCCCGGAACCGGAACCACCGATAATCAGGTTAGACATTCCCGGATTAAATGTTGCCGAAATACCTTTAAGTACGTGTTTATCGCCAAAAGTTTTATTAATATCTTTAATCTCAATCATAACATCAACTGGGCTATCAGGTAATCGGCACACAAAATAATAATACAGCTCATCACCACGCCCCGCGTGCTGGCTTGGCCAACTTCCAGTGCGCCGCCTGCGGTGTAGTAACCCTGATAAGCCGAAACGCTGGTGATTATAAAAGCAAAAACCAATGCTTTAATTAAGGCGATACGTGCAAAAAGCGGGTTAAAATCTGTAGTTAAACCAACAATAAAATCATTGGAGGAAACGGCTCCAGAAGCAGAACCGGCAATATAACCGCCGAACAACGACAAGCAAACAGAAAGAATAATCAGCAGCGGAAACATAGTAACGCCACCAATTATTTTAGGTAGAATTAAATATCCCGGTGCATTTACGCCCATAATTTCCAACGCATCAATTTGTTCGGTTACGCGCATGGTGCCAATTTGCGAGGCAATACTGGAACCCACACGGCCAGCCAAAACTAAAGAAGTAATGGTTGGACTAAATTCTAAAATAGCCGA
>JBPBPL010000063.1:0-16007 GCA_050954285.1 Janthinobacterium lividum
TGGCGATTTCCTGCGTAAAAAAATTAAATAGACCCATTTGGTTTCATGTCAGTATAAGCTGCAAAGTTTACGAAAATTTGTTCTATAAAAGAATTACCTGAACAGATTTATTGCGAAGTATCAATGTTTAAAATGACGTACGCCTGTGGTTACCATCACAATGTTTTTTTGATCTGCCATTTTGATCGAATCCTGGTCTTTAATCGAACCTCCGGGCTGCACTACAGCAGCAATTCCGGCATCGGCTGCAATTTCTACACAATCATTAAATGGGAAAAACGCATCCGAAGCCATCACACAGCCTTTTACCTTAAAACCAAAGCTTTCTGCCTTCACTAAAGCTTGTTTTAAAGCATCTACGCGGGATGTCTGGCCAACGCCGCTGGCAATCAGCATACTGTTTTTAGCCAGTACAATTGTGTTTGATTTGGTGTGCTTTACAATTTTATTGGCAAAAAATAAATCTTTCAGTTCCTGCTCAGTCGGTTGCTTTTGAGTGACGGTTTGCATCTGTGCGGGGCCTTCAATCACGGCATCTTTATCCTGCTCAATCACGCCATTCAGTAAAGTTTTGAATAATTTGGAAGGAAGCTCGGCTGGTTTACGCAGTAAGATGATGCGGTTTTTCTTGGAAGTCAAAATTTTCACCGCTTCTTCACTGTAAACTGGAGCGATCAGTACTTCAAAAAACAATTTACTGATTTCTGTTGCCGTAGCTGCGTCCACTTCTCCATTCGCAATAATTACGCCGCCGAAAGCCGAAACCGGATCACAAGCTAAAGCATCTGTCCAGGATTGCAAAATCGTATTCCGGCTGGCAATTCCGCAGGCATTGGTATGTTTCAAGATAGCTACAGTTGGTTCATCAAATTCATCAATCAGTGCCACTGCTGCATCTACATCAACTAAATTATTGTACGAAAGCTCTTTGCCACCCAATTTATCAAAAAGCTGGTTCAAATCGCCATAAAAAACACCTTTCTGATGTGGGTTTTCACCGTAACGCAACTTTTGCGCAGGCTCGATACTTTGTTTAAAAATAGATAACGGCTCTTCCTGGTTAAAATAATTAAAAATAGCCGAATCATAATGCGAAGAAATATGGAAAGCTTTGCGCGCGAAATTTTTACGTTGCGCCAAAGTAGTTTCGCCGTTTTGCATTTTCAGGATATTTTCCAGTTCGCTGTAATCGTTTTTAGAAGCTAAAATCAGCACATCCCGAAAGTTTTTGGCTGCTGCGCGGATCAGGGAAATGCCGCCAATATCGATTTTTTCAATCGTATCAGCCTCAGAAGCACCGGATTTTACGGTTTCTTCAAAAGGATACAAATCCACAATCACCAGATCAATCTCCGGAATTTCGTATTCCGCAATTTGCTGCTGATCGCCTTCGTGTTCGCGACGATTTAAAATCCCGCCAAATATTTTAGGATGTAATGTTTTTACGCGGCCGCCCAAAATGGAAGGATAAGAAGTTAAATCCTCCACCGGAATCACGTTTACACCCAAATTTTTGATGAAAGTTTCTGTGCCGCCGGTAGAATAAATTTTTATGCCTAAGCGGTTTAATTCCTGGATGATCGGCTCCAAATTATCTTTGTAATAAACCGAAATTAAAGCATTTTTTATTTTGACGGGCTGGCTCATGAGCTTTGAAAATTAGCCGCAAAGGTAAAAAAATAATGATTTTTATCAGTGGTTTTTATGCCATTAAAAGAAGCATCGAATCTTGTCTGCGTTTGTTTAGTTAGGCAAAATTATGCCGGTAAAAACAGCATCATAAAACTACTTCATTTTTTTAACCAAGCTTTCAATCACTCTTGGATAATGCTGATGCTCTAACTGCTGAATTTTAAAGCGGATATTTTCCAGCTGATCTTGTGGATCGATCTTAAAACGAAATTGCTGGATCATTTCGCCTTCATCAAAATGTTCGTTCACAAAATGAATGCTGATACCGGATTCTTTTTCCCGCGCAGCCAAAACTGCTCGGTGGATATGATCGCCATACATGCCTTTTCCGCCATAATTGGGTAAAAGTGCGGGATGAATATTGATGACTTTATTGGGGAAAGCTTTTAGTAAATTTTGTGGAACTAGCCATAAGAAACCAGCCAGAACAACTAAATCTATATCAAGTTTTTGCAGAAGTTGAATTACTTCATCGCTTTGGTAAAAAGCTTTCCGATTAAAAATATGGGTTGGGATTTCAAAATTATCTGCCCGTTGCAGCACGTATGCATCCGGGTTATTGGTCAAAATCAGCGTAACTTCTGCAAGTGCATGATTTTTAAAATATTCCATGATTTTCTGTGCATTGGAACCAGAACCGGAAGCAAAAATGGCGATTCGTTTTTTATTGATCTGGGCAGAAATTGGTACAGACATAGCAATCAGAAATTTTCCCGTTCAATCAGGAACGTAAAATGTAATTTAATGAATAAAGCCATAACGGAAAACGATCACAGAATCGGTTGTTTTATGAATTGTATTGATATCACCAGCATCAAAAACAAGCGAATACTGCCCCAAATTGATTACCCTTGCCACGTTTTGCACTTTGGCCGAATTGATTGAAATAATTGAATTTAAATTCAGATACAAATAATCAGAAGTGAAAGACCAGGCTGCATTGATGTTGCCAGATGCACAGGAATAATTTTGATAGGTATAGTTATGGTTACTATTAAAAGTGAGCGTTTGGCTAAGTTTACAGGCATTTTCCAGCGTATCCGTTTTAACCAAAGCGCTATTTACATAAGCAAGGCGCTGTTTTAAAGCCAGTTTCCAGGGTTTTTGAGTCAGGAAATCAGATAAGGAAGCCTGATCATTTTTTTTGCAGGAGTTTATCGCAAAGCAAATTAGTAGTGCCGGTAAAATCAAAAAATACAGCTTTTTCGTCATAAACAGTTTCAAAATTACATAAAATTTACGACGAAATTTCGATACTGTTTTGCTTAATTCTTATCGTTTCAAGCCAAAATTTCCAGTAATTTATTTTTAAAAATAGGTTTGCTGATAAATTCTTTCACCAGAACGTTTTGTTTGGCACGCAGCAAATCTTCTTCCCAAATCGAGGAACTAACGAGGTAAATGCTGCAGTTTTTTTCTGGCTCTGGTTCAATCTTGAGTAGGTTTTCTAAAAATTGCCAGCCGTTCATCTTAGGCATATTCAGGTCGAGCAACAAAATATCTGGCCAAACCGATGCTTCTTTTATCAGCATAAAATCCAGCGCGTCTTTGCCATTAGTAAAGAAAACAAACGGGTTGGGTATCTGCCACGAAACTAGCAAATTTTTAAAAGCGTTGGTGTAAATCGGATCGTCATCAATCAGGGCAACGGTTTTTAAAAGCGGCATAATAGTTTTAGATTGGTAAAAGAAGTAGGGTTAAATCTGTGTCAGGGTATTGAGGTAATCAACCGTTTCGTTCAAATTGCTGCTGATTACTTTGATATCGCCCAGCACGTGGCGCATTTCTTTGGAAGATGTTTTCTGGTGAATGGATTCGAGCACCATTTGCAGATTGCTGGTGTGCGAACGCAGGTTGTGTGAGATTACTTTGGCAAAATTCTGCAGCATAATACTCAGCTCATCGGCGTTTTCTGAAACAGAAATGGCTGATTTTGAGTTTGATATGTTTTCTTCATTTTCAGCCAAAATACCTTTGATGGCTACACATTTGCCGTAATCATCATAAACCGGTGCGGCAGTTGTACAAACCATCACTACTTTCCCCGAAGGCAAAACAGAAGGCAGATCCAACTCGAAAGAAATGCCTTGATGAACAGCACGCTGAAAATCAGGCCGGATATTATTTTCTGGCTGATAATAACGGATCAGTTGTTCCAGTGTTGGCGTGTACGGCGGCTGCAGGCCGAGCAGGGCAGAAAGTCCGGCAGACCATTGAATTTGGCCAGTATATAAATCAAGCTCCCAGAAACAGCTTTGGCTGGTTGCTACGGAAGGCTGCTGTGCAGTTGTAGTTTTCAATTGATGTTTGTATTTACAACCATGAAGCCATAATCAAGCCATGCCATTTTTTGCAAAGTTTGAGATCAACTTAAACAAAAATGGCCGGGATGCCGGGTAATATTTTACCCAGCATCCCGGCCATTTTCCCGATACTGTTTTTACCGGTATAAAATTAGTGCTTAGTTCATTGCCACAAATTTTAAACAAACCGGATGACTGATTTCCAGTTTCGCACCGGTTTGCGCCAATTTGCCGGTAGTTTTATTGATTTTGAAAGTGTAAATATCATTGGAAATCTGGTTGGCCACCATCAAAAAGTTGCCGTTCGGATCGATGGCAAAATTTCGCGGACCTTTTCCCAGACAGGATTGCCGCTGCACAAAGCTCAGTTTACCGGAAATTTTATTTACCTTAAAAATAACCAAATCATTAGCTTCGCCACGGTTGGAAGCATATAAAAACTTTCCATCAGGCGAAAAATGAATATCTGCCGCACCGTTCTGGCCTTTAAAAGATGCATTTTCCATTTCTACGGTTTGTGCTGCGGTCAATTTTCCACCAGCATAATTAAAAACGGTAATTTTCGCACCCATTTCCTGCACCAAATAAGCATGTTTTGCATTCTGGCTAAATACTAAATGCCGCGGGCCCGCACCAGCTTTTACCGAAACTGTTGGCTGTGCAGCAGGCATTAAAGGTTGTTTTCGGTTAGGTTGATAGCTGTATTCGTAAACTTTATCCGTTCCGAGATCATCAGCCAGTAAATACTTTTCATCCGGAGATAAAATTACGGCATGCACGTGCGCCGTTTTCTGCCGACTGGTATCTACACTGCCACCCAAATGACGGATGGTTTGCAAAGTATCGCCCAACCGGCCATTTGATTTTAAAGAATAAGCCGTCAGGTTTCCGCTGGAATAATTAGCTACAAACAAATTTTTATTTTTTTTATCAACGCTCACATAGCAGGGATCATTACCATATGTTGCCAGTTGGTTCAGGTAGGTTAGTTTGCCGCTATGGGTATCAAACTTAAAAGCTGTAACACTATCACCAGCTGGGTTATGGCTTTCGTTAACTGCATACACATATTTTTTATTTGCAGAAATTGCTAAAAAAGACGGATTGCTGGTTTTGGCCACCTGCTCATATTTTGTATTGCCGGTTTTACCGTTAAATTGATACACATATATGCCTTTGCTGCCATCGTTGGTGTACGTGCCGATGAGCAAATGATACAATTTGGATGGATGCTGTTTTTGTGCCAGTAAAATGCCGGGCATCAGGCTGAAGGACAATAAAAAGCAAATCAGTTTTTTCAGGTTCATGTTGAGAGAAGATTAAAATCAAACGTACAAAAAAAGCCGCTTCGTATTAAAGCGGCCTGGATTTTATTTCATCAGATGTTTCAGCTGGATTACCTCTTTTTCTTCCAGATAGCGCCAGCGGCCGCGGGTCAGATCTTTTTTAGTAAGGTTGGCATAAATCACACGATCCAGTTTCACTACTTCATATCCCAAAGATTCAAAAATCCGGCGTACAATCCGGTTTTTCCCACTATGAATCTGGATACCCACTTCGCGTTTGCTGCCACCTTGCACATACGTTACGGTATCTGGTTTAATCAAACCGTCTTCCAGTTCCAAACCGTAAGAAATTTTATTCAGATCGCCCTGCGTTAGGCTTTTATCCAGTTCAACATTATAAATTTTAGTGATGCTGTTGCGTGGATGCGATAATTTATCAGCCAGTTCGCCATCATTCGTCATCAGCAAAAGCCCAGTAGTGTTTCTGTCCAAGCGGCCAACCGGGTAAATACGTTCGCGGCTCGCTTTTTCCACTAAATGCATTACCGTACGCCGTTCCTGTGGGTCTTCGGTGGTGGTAATATAATCTTTTGGCTTGTTCAGCAGCACGTAAACCATCTTTTCGCGCTTCAACGTTTCACCATTGTAGCGTATCACATCCTTCATTGGGTCAATTTTAGCACCCAGTTCTGATACCACTTCGCCATTAACCGAAACTACGCCAGCTTCAATCAGTTCATCCGCTTTTCGGCGAGAACAAATGCCTGCATTTGCAATATAACGGTTCAGGCGGATCAGGCCATCTTTGCTGCTGCTGCTTTTTGTTGCTTTTGCACCTTCCGCAGGTTTGTTGCGGGAGCGCATAGTTGGTTTTGTAGTTGAAGGATCATCTGCCCGAACATAACGCTTCGGTTTGCCGGCAAAATCTTTCTCGTATGGCCGGCCTTCAGAATTACTGCTTTTGTAAGATTTCTCTCTGGCACGTCCTTCCTGGAAATCACCGGTATTTCTGCTTTTAAAAGGTTTGCCTTCTCCAAAAGCGGGTTTGCCGGCAAACCCGCTTTTCTGGAACGGTCTTCCTTCGCTGCTGCTTTTACGGAAAGCCGGTTTGCCGTCTTCCAATTTTTTGCCGGTAAAAGAAGCATTGCTGCTGTCTCGGCTTTTAAAACGCGGGTTTTCTGCGGATGGCTTACTAAATCTTTTTTCTGCGGATACTTCTTTTGCACCACCAAAAGATTTTTTGGGTGCACCAAAAGCAGAAGGTTTTTTCCGGAAGCTGCTTTCACTGCCTGCGTTTTCGTTTCTTGAAGAAAAACTTTTGCCGGCGGCGGCAGAAGGCCTTCCCGTTCTTCCGGATCCGGCGGATTTGTCGTCACGACTGTTCCCTTGTTTTTTGTAAGCCATCTTAAATTTAACCGTTTTTTAGCGGGGAAACAAAGGTACGTTTTTTAGCCTGCACCGGCAACATTAATCAGTTTTACAACAGGGATTTACAGCCGAAAAAAGCACTGTATTTTTGGCTGTAATTACAGCTGTTTTCAGGATGATATTTTCATGCATAATTGTAACTGTTTGACAATCTGAAATATATATCTATATTTGTCCCAGTTAATCCATATTTTAATAACTAAAACCAAAAGGACAATGTACAAAAAACACTTAATTACGTGCTCCGTAATCGTGGTGCTGTTTGTGATGTCAAAGTTGTTTATCTACAGTACAACGCTAAAAAAAGCAGTAGCAAAATCGAAGCCAAAAGGGGATAATGACGTAGCGGTTTCGGATGCTGCGGCCCTCAATTTCGCCAATGAGCCTGTGCCGGTTCATGACCCGAAAGTGGCGGGGAAACTAAATCATTCTCTAAAAAACCACAGCTTTAAACAGCTGCAAACTAATCTGCTGCATGTGCGCGCTGCAAAATTATTTAAAGTGATTGAGCCGATTCTGAAAATGTACGGCATTCCGGATGATTTTAAATACATCCCTATTGTAGAATCTGGTTTGGAACAAGGCATTTCGCCCAAAGGTGCCAAAGGCTTGTGGCAGTTTATGCCCGGCACGGCCCGCACCTATGGCCTGAAAGTTAATTCTGCTCATGATGAGCGCCTCAACCTAAAAAAATCTACCATTGCGGCCTGCCATTATTTGAAAGAATTGTATGGTGAGTTTCACAGTTGGACGCTGGTAGCTGCGGCTTACAACAATGGGTCTATCAAGCTGGCAAAACAAATGAAAGTGCAAAAAAAGCACAGTTATTTTCGCCTGCATTTAAACCATGAAACCGGCCGTTATATTTACGATTTGGTTGCGGTAAAACAAATGATTACCAAACCTGGAGATATGGGCTATAATTATGGCCAGCCAGCTTACATGGCATTTAATTAAAAACCCACAAGGAGCACAAAACAAAAAGGCTTCGGAATATTCCGAAGCCTTTTTTATGCTATAAAAACAGCACCTGCTATTATGCCAACTTCTTTTTAAGTAATTTTTTGGCCGAATAAAATTCATTATTCAATGTAGTTGCTGCTGTTTTTTTAGCCATGGCATCAAACGCCAAGCCGGCGGCTACGGCATAAACAACGTGGTGCAACCCATCTATCGAAATGGTTTGGGCATCTTCCTCTGTAGCTGGCGGGGCAATATCTAAGGATGGCAACATTACCATCTCGGTTCCCCAAATAGCGGCAAAGTGTACTAACGTAGCTTTCCAGCCTTTTAAGCCAGTCAGCGAAATCAAACCACGCACAACTCCCCAAGAAGTGCCATAAGCCCAATGGATTTGCTGCGAAACTTTTGCTTTGTTTTCTTCGTCAGTCGGTTTCATATCCAGCACTTTAGAAACTGCATCTACAGGTGCCGTGCTGGGTTTGCGGCCATCCGCTTTCATTTCTATCATTTGAGAAATGGTGATAGCAGCCGTACCTACAATTCCAGCCATAATGCCAATGCCGATGGCGGTACCCAATTCATTTAAAAACAAGCCCGATTTATTTTTCATTGTTATAAGTTTTAATTGCATTGTTAGAACAAATTTTGGAGACGATTGATTGCCAAATGCTAAAATCAGTGCTGTATTCCTTCGAGCAAAAAATATAAACCGTTAAAATCAGTCAAAAACAATAATTTTACCAAATGAAAAAATGGTTTTTGCTTGGTTTGATATTGTTGATGAGCACTTTGCAAAGCTGTATTGTGGTAGGCGGCGTGTTTCGGGCAGGATTTAAAATGGGCATTTATTCAGTTTTTTTGATTGTTGGCCTAATTATTTGGGTGATTTCTAAAAGATCTAACCGCCGCTAACTTGTAATGCTAAAAATTGCTCGATAAAAGAAGCATTGCATTGCCGGGTAATTTTTCGGCAAACAATCAATAAGCGATCCTGTTAGCTTCTAAAATCAAATCACATGAAAAAATTAAACCTTTCCCTATTAGTTGTTGCCGTAATGGCATTGAGCAGCTGTTCTGCCATTGGCGGAATTTTTAAAGCTGGTGCAGCTGTGGGCATTATAGCCGTTGTTGTAATAATTTTAGTAATTATCTGGGTAATTTCCCTTTTTAGAGGAAGAAGCAACTAAGCTTTTTTAATATTTATTGCAGTAAACCTTCTGCATTATAATCCTGGCTTGAAATAAGCCGGGATTTTTTATTTAAAAAATCCGTGTAAAAAAGTAAAGCTCCTGATGGGCAGGAGCTTTTACTAACCAATTATAAACCTAAATTATGAGAAGACTTTTTTAGATCAAAAAATAAAATATTTCTTATTTTTTGATAGTGTAAAGGTAACACTAAGTTTCTAAAATCCAAAAAAATATTATAAAATTTTTAAATAAATTACCTTCTACAGCAGCTTATAAAAAATATTTTATACGATTTGATTAAAAAAGTAAAAATCATGAGTTAGCAGATATCAAAAAATGAATGTTCTTCCATTTTTGGCATGCGAAATCACCTCTTGAAAAATAATTATCATAAAACAAGAATAATTTATTTCTAAAATGAAGTCCGAGCTACAATAATGAAGCCCCTTATTAAATTTATATTGATTTAGATCAAGAACAATAAATTTTTACAGTAAATGATAAAAAAAATTTGTTAAGCTAAAAATTCAGCCAATTCTAAATAACCTTCAATCAGCTAAATCAACCCGACTAAATAACTGGAAATGAAAGAATACTAAAATCCAAACCGTAATTTTGCCGTATTATAAATAATACACTGCTTTTACGAATGATAATTCTCGTTTTTTTCCTTTGCCACTGGTTTCTGTCCCTTTTTTTTCAAACTTTTTTCCTGCATCGTTACGCTTCGCACAAAATGTTTAAGCTGAACCCGTTTTGGGAAAAAACTTTTTATTTGATGACTTACGTTTTTCAGGGTTCATCTTTCCTGAATCCGCGAGCCTATGCCATCCTGCACCGTATGCACCACACGTATAGCGATACAGAAAAAGATCCGCATTCGCCGCACTTTGCCAAAGATGTAGTTGGCATGATGGTGAAAACCAAAAATATTTACATGGATTACCAGAAGCACCGCATTGAGCCGGAGCCTGCTTTTCGGGGTGATTATCCTACCTGGAATTTTGTGGATCAAATGGGCGATAGCTGGATAAGCCGTATTGCTTTCGGCTGTTTTTACATTACATTTTATGTGGTTTTTGCTACACATTGGTGGTTGTTTTTACTGTTGCCGATCCATTTTTTAATGGGGCCATTGCATGGTGCTATTGTTAACTGGTGCGGGCATAAATACGGTTATTCTAATTTTGACAACCATGATCACAGCAAAAATATGTTGCCGCTGGATTTTTTGATGCTGGGCGAATTGTTTCAAAACAATCATCACAAAAAGCCCAATGATGCTAATTTTGCCAAGCGCTGGTTTGAGGTTGATCCAACTTATCCAATCATGAAACTGATGCACCATTTGCATATCATCCGGTTAAGAAAAATCTGATGATACGTTTCGGGTTGATCCTGCTATTATGCCTGATTTCATTGCTGGCTGTTTTTCCGGCGCCTGAATTTCATTTATGGATCCTGGCTATCATCGTTACCGAATTTCCGTATATATTCATTGGCATTACCATTGTTTTCCTACTGATCCAAACCAAAAGCAAATTTCAAAAAGCGGCAAACATCGTAGCGGTTTTTGCCCTGATACTGTTTTTATCACCTGTTTTTCGGGCTTATGCAGTTGCTGCAAAACTCCCGGAAAACCTGGAAACCACTTTTGGAAAGCAGCTAAGCAATTTGCAGAATAAGTCCCTTAAAACACCATTTTCTTTTTTCTCCATGTTTTCTGGAATTGATGGCAAAGCAATTACGCCTCAAACTTTTACCTATAAAACCTACCCGGAAATTAGCCTGCAACTGGATTTTTATGCGATAAAAACAGCATCTAAAAAACCTTGCTTAGTGGTGATTCATGGCGGTTCCTGGAGTGGGGGAGATGATAAACAATTGCCGGAACTGAACAGCTACCTGGCCCGGCGGGGTTATTGTGTTGCTTCCATAGATTATCGTTTGGCGCCTGAATATAAAAGTCCGCTAGCTTTGCAGGATGTAAAAAGTGCTTTGAAGTACTTAAGAACAAACGCAGAAAAGCTACAGATTGATACCAACAATTTTGTATTACTTGGCCGCTCTGCAGGTGCGCAACTGGCTTTGCTGGCTGCTTATACTTTTAAAAATGAAGGTATTAAAGGCATAATCAATTTTTACGGTCCGGCAGATATGATCTGGGGATATTTTGCGCCATTTAATCCTTTGGTTCTAAATTCGCATAAAGTGATGGAAGATTACCTGGGCGGCACCTATCAGCAGGCCAAAAATCAATACAAAGCCAGTTCTCCAATTTTGCAGGTTACTGCCCAAACGGTGCCCACGCTTTCTATTCATGGCGAGAACGATGTGCTGGTTTCTTATCAGCACAGCATCCGTTTAAAGAAAAAGCTGGATAGTTTGGGTGTAAAAAATTACCTGCTTACCTTGCCCTGGGCCACGCATGGCTGCGATTATAATTTAAACGGACCGAGCGGACAATTAGCTACTTATACCGTAGAACGCTTTCTGCACGTTGTTACTTCAAAATAAAACCTGGCACGCAGTTTTGCGTACATTAAATTAAAAACAACAATATGAAACAGCAATATTTTTGGATGCTTCTTTTACCGGTCTTTTTTTCGGTTGCATCATTTAAACCCGTTGCTCCAAAATCAACCGGCTTATTAAAATCTGCACCTGCGGATAAAATTGTTTTTGTGGAGAACGACTGGAATACGGCGGTAAAAAAAGCATTGGCACAAAAAAAATACATTTTTGTAGATTGCTATGCCACCTGGTGCGGCCCCTGCAAAATGCTGAAAATGCAAACTTTCAGCAATAAAAAAGTGGCTGATTTTTTTAATGATAAATTTGTGAACGTTTCCATCGATATGGAAAAAGGACAAGGCCCGCAACTGGCGCAGTTGTGGAAAATTCAGGCTTATCCAACCTTAATTATTTTTGATGAAAATGCCAAACCGGTTTTGGGTACGATGGGTTTTATGAAAGCTGATGACCTGATGCGTTTCGCAGAACAGGCCCTCAGTAAAAAATAATTTTCATTACTTCTTTTATTGGGTAAAAATTATTGCCGCTACAATTTTGTGCGGCAATTTTTGTATTTTTCCAACTATGGAAAATAAACCACAGGTTAAAAAAGCGTTTCTCTTTGATATGGATGGCACGATGGTAGATAACATGGTCTATCATGGGAAAGCCTGGTTTGACATTTTGAACGATAACCTTGGTGCAGGTTTGACCGAAGCTGAAGTAAAAAAAGAAATGTATGGCAAAAACCCAGAAGTTTTAGAGCGGATTTTTGGAAAAGGAAAGTTTACGCCTGAGCAAATTGATGAATATTCGATGAAGAAAGAGCGTGATTATCAGGAACAGTTTCGGCCGCATTTAAAACTGATTGCTGGTTTGGATGAATTTCTGGAAAAAGCAAAAGCACAAGGTATTAAAACAGCTATTGCTTCGGCAGCCATTCCGTTTAATATTGATTTTGTGCTGGATAACCTGAATATCCGTGATTGTTTTGATGCAGTTATTAGTGCAAATGATGTAGAAATCAGCAAGCCTCATCCCGAAACTTTTTTAAAAGCTGCCGAAGCGTTGGGTGCAAAACCTGAAGATTGTATCGTTTTTGAAGATGCGCCAAAAGGGGTGGAAGCCGCCAGAAATGCTGGTATGAAATGCGTGGTGTTAACAACAGCGCATAAAGTAGAGGATTTTTCGGCGTATGATAATGTGTTGTTTTTTGTGAGGGATTATGAGAATGAAAAGGTGGTGGAGGTGTTGAATTAGAAAATGAATAGAATCAAATCAATCTGTTATAAAAATTGCTTTTATAACTCAGTTCCATGTAGATGCCAAAATTCTATAATATTTAATAATGCTTCATCCAATTTTGGGATTTCTAAGTTCTCTACAACGGTACCTTTATAAACTTTTATAAAATCTGTTATCATTATAGAAACTACAATTAAAGTGTTTGTTAAAGTGCCATATAGAGCATTATAAATTTGTTCTGGATTATCACCGTAACTATTAATTTGAACAAGTGCTAATAATTCACAGTGTGCATAATTACTGTAGAGTTTCCACATATCAATGAATAAAATATCTTTTAATTTTGACATTTTGATTAGTTCTATAAAACCGAATCGCTTAGCAAATTTGCCTTTCAATAAATTATTTTTTTCCTTTTCTTTTAGATCTAATACAATGAAAGATTGTAATTTTTGTAATTCTATTTGGTAATACTCTATATCAAATTTTTCATCTTCTCTACGTTTTAAGAATTCTAGATTTATTTTTTCAAAACCTGAAATAGAATAATTTTGTCTATTAACAAGTCCGCTTATTTTAAATATATAATAGTTCATAAGTTTATCTTCATTACTTTGAGGAAGAATATAACTGTAAAAAAATGTTAAATAGGTTTCAAGTAATGATCGATTTAAAAGGTAGATCGAGCTTAAATCATGGTAAATTATATGCTTAGGTAAGTTATTTTCAATCTCATACAATTCAATAATTGAGTTAATATTAAGTCGAAATTTAATTGCCATAGCTTCGTAGTATTCATACCATATTTGCGGAAACTGAATTTGTTCTTTGTCTAATAAACTAATAATATCTGCAAAACAGCTGCGCAATTTTCTTAAGTCATCGAGAGTTGATTCAATATTTCTATCAGCTACTTGTTTAGATAATTGAATTAGAATCTCGTTTTCCATTGGTGCTTTTTTGAAAGAAATCTAATATTATTGAATGTGATTATTTGCACTCAAATATTAAAAAATAAGAAAGCTGCAATGTAAATTGTAGCTTTCTTATTTAACCCTAACACTTCTTTTACCGCCTAAAATTTACTTATAAGCCACCTCGCTCCAACGCAACTCATTGCGCAACTGGTTCAATTTCGTATCCTTATCAATCATTACGCATTCAATACCAGCAATGGCGGCAAAATCCTGCAGATGTTCAGCAGTTAAATTCTGGCTATAACCAGTATGATGTGCGCCACCAGCATAAATCCAGGCGGCACAACCGGTTTTCATATCGGGCATCGGTTTCCACAAAACGCGGGCTACCGGCAGTTTTGGTAAATCCTGTGGTGCTTCTACCGCTTCTACGGTATTAACCAACAGGCGGAAACGGTTGCCCATATCAATTAGGGAAGCGTTTAAAGCCGGTCCTCCACCTGCATTAAATACCAAACGAACAGGATCCGCTTTGCCGCCAATGCCTAAAGGATGAATTTCGCAGGACGGTTTTCCGTTAGCCAAAACCGGATCAACTTCCAGCATGTGCGAACCTAAAACCATTGGGTTAGATTTGTTGAAATGGTAAGTGTAATCTTCCATAAAAGCGTTTCCGCCGGGCAAACCGCTGCCCATCACTTTCATGGCGCGTACCAAAGCTGCTGTTTTCCAGTCGCCTTCTCCGGCAAACCCGTAACCTTCGGCCATCAAACGCTGCACGGCAATTCCCGGCAGTTGCGCCATGCCGTGCAAATCTTCAAACGTATCGCTGAAACCTTTAAAGCCACCATCCTGCAAGAAAGTGCGCATGCCAATTTCAATTTTTGCTGCTTCTTTTAGCGATGTAAATTGTGCGCCGTTTTTGCGTAAACTTTCTGCTAAAGTGTAGCTGTCATTGTATTCTTCAATTAAAGCATCAATTGCGGCATCAGAGGTTGCATTAATCACCTCAACCAGATCACCAATGCCATAGGTATTTACCGAATAACCAAATTTCAGTTCCGCTTCTACTTTATCGCCTTCGGTAACCGCTACAAAACGCATGTTATCGCCAAAACGGGCAAACTTTGCACCCTGCCAATCATACCAGCCGGCAGCAGCACGCGTCCAAACGCCAATTTCTTTCTGTGCTTCTTCGTCTTCAAAATGCCCAACCACTACTTTCCGGTTGATGCGCATCCTGGAAACGATAAAGCCAAACTCGCGGTCGCCATGTGCACTTTGGTTCAGGTTCATAAAATCCATATCCATCGTTTCCCACGGGATATCGCTGTTAAACTGCGTGTGCAAATGCAGCATTGGTTTTTGCAATACTTTTAAACCGTTGATCCACATTTTGGCCGGAGAAAAAGTGTGCATCCAGGTAATGATACCAATACAATTCTTGGCCGTATTGGCTTCCTGACAAATCTGGAAAATCTCGTTTGTAGTTTTAACCGTCGGTTTAAACACCACACGTACCGGAATTTGTGCCGAAGTATTTAGTGTAGCCGCAATTTGGGTAGAATGCAGTGCTACCTGATTTAAAGTTTCTTCACCATATAAATTCTGGCTTCCGGTAACAAACCAAACTTCCAGTTCTTTTAAATTAATCATGTTTCGTTTTTTAGTTGATAAAAGAAGTATTGCTTTTAGCAGCGTTACTGTCCGTAATAAGCATCTTTTCCATGCTTGCGGTCGTAATGTTTTTGAATCAAGGCCGATTTCAATCGCATCACCTGCGGATTAATCAGCTCGGTTAAATGCGCAATTCGAGCAACTTCCTCCAAAACTGCACTGTTGTAAACCGCCTTAGCCGCCGTTTTTCCCCAGGTAAAAGGAGCATGGTTGCCCACCAAAATCATTTCCATTTCCTGGTAAGTCAGGCCTTTTTCCCGCAGGCAATCCATAATCTGGAAACCGGTTTGATATTCATAATTGCCTTCAATCATGTGGTCAGCCATTGGCGGCGCGCATGGAATATCTGCTGTAGTATGATCAGCATGAGTAGTTCCGTAAATCGGTACATCGCGTTGAGATTGTGCCCAAGCTGTGCCGTACGTGGAATGGGTGTGCACAATTCCGCCAATATTTTCCCAGTGTTTATATAGCACAGCGTGCGTTTTGGTGTCTGATGAAGGACGCATCAAACCTTCCACCGTTTGGCCATCAAAATCTACAATCACCATATTATCCGGCGAAAGTTCATCATAAGGCACGCCGCTTGGCTTCACCGCAAAAACACCTTGCTGACGGTCGGCCGCACTTACATTTCCGAAGGTAAAAAGTACCAATCCGAGCTTTGGCAGCTGCATGTTCGCTTCGTAAGCAAGCAGCCTGATTTCATCATAATTGCCCATACTGTTTTTATGCGGTAATTTTTGTATTTTGTATTTCGATGGCTTTGCCGAGGGCGAGGTACTGCTGGTA
>JBPBPL010000033.1:0-14401 GCA_050954285.1 Janthinobacterium lividum
GTCCACTATACAGCATCAGCCCGGCAATTTGCTGGAGGGAAAGTTTAGAGGCCAGGTCTTTTGCCCGTTCTGCCACGGGAAGCCGCCAGTCTTCGTACTTATCTAATGTGCCGTTTTTGTTGAGATCTTTAAAAGCCAAACCGTTTACAGTCAGTATTTTAATACCTGATTTTTGAGAGTACCCCAGCGTGGCTCCTTGCGGATTTTTAATCAGGACAATGCTGTCTGCGGCATCGGTTGCCTGCCATTTTTTATCCTGATCCGCAGAAAAACTACTGGTTAAAGCACCGATTAAACTTACAGCCAACACACTTACAGTACCATAAAAAAAACACAAGCCGGTAACAGATCGATTCATAATTTGAAGAAATAAGGTAAAATTGGTTATCAAATGTAACCAATCAACCTGAAATCAAATTACTAAAATGAGTGGCGATTAATAACGGATGCTTCTTTTATCGATATAAAATTTAGGTTGATAAAAGAAGCATCATTAATTGAAGCGAAAACTGATTTTATTTAGTTCGATAACTTTCCGGCGGACCTAAATAGCTGTCTTTCAATCCGCCAAAATCCAATACCAATTTCTGCAAAACCACGCCTGGATCAACCCGCCAAAACTTCAAAACGTGCAAGCCGGAGGTTTTAAGCAGATGTGTGGAAGTGAGGATTCTAATGTTATCGGCAACCGATTTCCGCCAATCAGCCTCTGTGTTTTTTTTATGAATGTTGATAATCTGTGGCTGTTCATCATCTACCGAAACCGCGTAATGCAAGCCGCCGGAATTGGTAAAATCAATACTTGGCGAAATGTAAGCGTTGATTTTAACTGCACCGGTATCTGAAGCAAAAAACTGGTATTCCAAATGCGTACTGTTTTTATCGGTACTATTTCGCGGAGCCGTAACCGGGAAAGTTGTAACGCCGTCTAACGTGCGGCCATAATCAGGCAAAACTTTCCATCTGATCGTTCCGGCATCAACAGCTTTTGTAAAATGTGCGGCTTCTATGGAAATGTAACCGTTATTTTCTACAAAAGACTTGGCGTTTGCATTAACCGGTTTATTATCTATGGTTGCCTGCACAACCACTTTTACACCATTGGCGCCGGTAATGGTAATTGGGGTTTGGAGCAAACCTGTTGGTGCTTTGCTCCAATCAACGCTTACCGCAAGTTGTTGTTCTGTTTCAATTTTTCCGTTTTGTGGAGAAACATTGATCCAGGAAGCATTGGTTTCAACTTTAAAATCAAAAGAAGTTTTGCCGCGATTAAATACATCTATATAATGAACTGATTTTTGCGAAGAATTAAATTCTGGAAGTATCGCTTTATCGGTATTATTTGGCCACCATGCAGCAGATCCCTCCACACTTACGCCCATATTTGCTGCATCTGGAACGTCAATCTGCTTTACTTCCGGCATTTTGTTAGCCCGTGGTTCCTGCCAGTAAGTGTAACCAATATGCGTCTGATCCATCATATGACTCCATTTTCCGTTAGCAAGCGTATCATTGTAATACCTTGAAATTTCAGCATCTTTTGCATATAATTTCTTGGCGCGATCAGCCAAATCATTCGTTGCTGCTCTACCTTGTGCAGCATACATGCTGTTTTTAGCCACTAAAAAATAAAGTTCATTTAAGTTGGCACAAGCCTGAACGGGATGCAAAACCAGTTCATAATAGGCATCTTTATAAGCAGCCGGAATTTTGATATTTAATTGTTCTGCTTCTGTTTTAAGCTGATTATAATTGGCAACAACCGTTTCGAACTCTTTGTAATTGGTTAAACTATACGTATGCTGATCCAGTAATTCGGGCTTTCTCCGCGCATTGTATTTACTATATTTTGAAAGTATCTCAGCTATTTGAGTTGCATATTGAAGGCCAAATTGTTTTGCCGCCCAATCCTCAGTATATTTTTGCAGCTGATCGGCACCAATCTTTTTAGGGTTCCAGGCATAATCTAGGAAAAAAGAAATTGGAAATTCCATCGGTTTTAAATCGCCTACGTTTACAATCCAAACCTGATTTGCACCATATTCGTTTGCCAGGTGCATTTGCTCCCAAGTCTTGCTGATGGGATTGGTATTGAGCCATTTGTAATTCCTCGGATCACCTACATAATCAAAATGATAATAGATGCCGTAGCCGCCTGCCCGTTTTGGAGCGCCCAGCTTGGGCAGTTTGCGGATGTCGCCCCAATTATCATCGCATAAAAGCAGTGTTACATCATCCGGAACGCGCATACCTTTATCATAATAATCCTGTACTTCCTTATATAAAGCCCACATTTGCGGCATTTCGGTTATTTTTTTGTGTGTAACATCGGTAATAATTTTGCGCTGATCGGCCACAATTTGTTCCAGCAGTTTGATGTTGCTGCCTTCTTCCATCGGCATATCGCCGTCGCCGCGCATGCCAACCGTTACAATGGTTTCTGCGGAACCCATATTCTGGATGCCTTTTTTCCAGAAATCACGTAAAACTTCGCCATTTTTCTGATAGTTCCACTCGCCTTTTCCGTAACGTTTCCACTCCTGCTGCGCGCGGTCCATCGGTTCGTGGTGCGAAGTTCCCATTACTACGCCATAATCATTTGCCGTTTTCCGGTTCAGGGAATCATCATCATTAAAAGCATTTCCCCACATAGCCGGCCATAAATAATTTCCCTTTAAACGCAGGATCAGCTCGAACATCGTTGCGTACATTTTATGGTTTACGCCGCCAAACTTCGCTTTCGTCCAGCCAGAAAAAGCAGGTGCTTCATCATTAATAAATATTCCGCGGTATTTTACAACCGGCGTTCCTTGCGTGTGCCTGCCCGAAATCACATATAAATCTTTCTGCTTTTTAACAGGAACATCCGCCCAGTAATACCAGGGAGAAACGCCAATCTGACCGGAAACATCATAAATGCCAAAAATAGTTCCGCGTTTATCGCTGCCCGCAATTACCAAAGCACGCTCTACACCGGGCATTGGTTTCTCTACCACCTGAATTAAAAATGTTTCCCATTTGCCTGCAATGCCAGAAACATTCAGTTTTTTCTGCTGAACCAAACGATCGATCATCGGGTTTTTGCCTAGCGTGCCAATTAGCACTACTTCTTTTACCGCTGTTTTTTGGGTGGAGAAATCAGGCTGAACATCAGTTACAGCAGCAACATCTTTTTGCAGATCTTTTGCCGCGCGGATCACACCAGGAAAATCTGTTGCGCTTACGCTGATCGTTGCAGATTTTCCGGCTGCCGAAAGCGCAAACGAACCATTCGTTTTTTTGGCGGAGATATACTGATCATCACCAATATTGGCCAATGCTTTTTGCTGAAAAACAATAGACATCAATACTAAAAAAACACCGGTAAAAGAAGTATGCCTGTTGATTCGGGTGAAATAAAAACCTATATTTTGAAAAAAACTTTTCATGTAATTTGTTAAATTAAAGCTGATTATTTAAAGTTTACAACGCTCCAGTAAGCTTTTTTGGGCTGATAATTCTGGTTAAACAGTAAAGGATAATTTTTCCGTCCGGCTACCGGATATTCATCCAGCCAGCTATAATGATCAGAAACATTCCAAAACGTAACACCAGAAATCACGCTTTTATAATCCCGGAAAATTTTGAAAACCTCGGCGTATTTATTCAGCTGCTTTTGCTCAGCTTCGGATGTAAAAGCATCAGATTCTCCGGGCCGCAAACTGCGCCGATCTTTTTCCCAGGGATAAACCGAAACGTCCAGTTCCGTAATCTGTACTTTCAAACCCAAGGAAGAAAACCTGTTGATGGTTTCGATTAATTCCTGCTGACTTGGTTCTACCAGCGACCAGTGCGCCTGCAAACCAACCGCGTTGATCGGGATTTTGGCATCAACCAGTTTTTTCAGGAGTTTGTAAATCCGTTCTCTTTTTTCCGGGCGTTCGGTATTGTAATCGTTGTAAAACAAAACTGCTTTCGGGTCGGCTTCGTGTGCGTATTCAAAAGCTTTAAATATGAAGTCTTCACCGCAGATTTTATACCACATGGAATTACGCAAAAACTCGGAAGGATCATCAGAAATTGCTTCGTTCACTACATCCCAGGCATAGATTTTTCCTTTATAACGATTTACAACTGTGGTGATATGCTCCTTTAAGCGTTGCAGCAATACTTCTTTTGTCACTTCATTTCCGTTGGCATCTTTAAAAAGCCATTTGGGCGTTTGCTCGTGCCAGCACAGGTTGTGGCCACGTACCTTCAGATGATGTGCTTGTGCAAAATTGACGATAGAATCCGCATCGCGCCAGAAATAACGGTTTTCTTCAGGATGAATCGGCCCCATTTTCATTGAGTTTTCCGGGGTGAGGCTGTTAAACTGAGTCAGGATCAATTCCGACTCTTTACCCTGAAGCGAACGGGTTGAAACCGCAACGCCGATAGGAAAATAGTTTTTGTAATAATCTTTTAAGCCTTTTTGCGGAGATTGAGCCGAACCATCAACCGAATAAAAAACAGCTAAAGCAAGCACCCAAGGTTTAAGATTGATTTTGGAAGAAATAAATTTAAAATTCATTTTCGATGTATTTGATTTAACATATGCCAATTTTTAGGTGCTAAAAGAAGCATCAGTAAGCTTATTTATAATTTATTGCGATTGATTAATTCTGCATAAAATACAATTCATTCCTAATTTATGCTGAAAGACAAATGCGTGCCGTCAGAAATAAAAAAATAAATTTTAATAATCTTTAAGCTGATTTATAATGGTTTTGTTACGAAAACAAACTTAAAATTTTTTTTGCAATCGATTGCATATAATAAAAGTTTTACTAATTTTAGCCAACCAATATTATTAACCGAATACAATATTTATAACTTTTTAAGATGCTTTTGAGGCATCAGTTTTAATTTAATTATATCAATTATAAATTAATGGAAAAAGCAATTAACCGTAGTGGAGTTAGTCCGCCATGACTATTTTCACAATAAACAAAACTTCAAACCTGTTAGCTGCAGAAACAAATTATACCTAACAAAAATTAATATTTTATGAAAAAAACAAATACTAATAAAAGCTGGAGATTAAAAAAACCGGCAAGTATTTTAAGTAAAAAAGCAGTACTCATTTTGCTGCTATTGCAAACCTTTTTATGGCACACGTCTGTGTTTGCCCAAAACAGAACCATCAGAGGTAAAATTACGGATGAAAAAGGTTTAGGCCTGCCTGGTGCTTCGGTTGCTGTGCGAGGTTCAACAGCGGGCGTATCTACAGATGCAGATGGTAATTATTCCATTTCTGCCGCTCCTGCCAATACACTGGTTATTTCTTTCATTGGTTATATCAGTAAAAATGTAGTGGTTGGCAACAATACTACTTTAAATGTGCAATTGGGTCCTGGTAGCAACGCTTTAACCGAGGTAGTTGTGGTAGGTTATGGTACACAAAAACGGTCAGATGTTACAGGTGCTATTTCTTCAATCAGTGGTGCAGACTTGGCACAAGTACCGGCATCACCCAACGTAATTGACCAGTTGAAAGGCCGTATAGCAGGCTTGGACATTACTTCAAACAGTACTACTCCGGGTGCCGCAGGCCAAATCCGCTTACGTGGTGAACGTTCATTTGCTTCTACGCAAGGTAATGCTGATAACCAGAACCAGCCTTTGTTTGTAATAGATGGAGTTCCTTTTATAGGTGGCAGCTTTAATGATATTAACCAGGATGACATTCAAAGTATTGATGTATTAAAAGATGCATCTGCTACCGCGATTTATGGTTCAAGGGCATCTGGTGGTGTAATTATTATTACTACAAAAAGAGGTAAAGCGGGCCGTACACAAGTAAGCTACAGTGCTAATTATGGTACCAGTAAAATTACAAGTGAGTATCCATTCATGAACGGTACTCAATACGCTGCATTAAAAGAACAGTCTATTGTAGGAAACCCGGCTCAAACAACTGCTTATCCATTTACAAGTGCTGAAAATGCCGGGTTGGCTAACGGTACAAATACAGACTGGCAAAAATTCCTGTTCAGAACAGGATTTGTTACAGATAATCAGTTAAATATTTCTGGTGGTGATGCGAAAACCCAGTTCTCAATCAGCGGTGGTTACCATTATGAAAAAGGTATTCAATATACGCAAGATTTTGACCGAGGTTCTTTACGTGCCAATATAGACCATACCATCAACAAAATTTTTAAAGTTGGTTTATCTTCTTTCCAAACTTTATCACACACCAATGGCGTAAGTGGTTTATTGTATAACGCTGCATCTCTTAGCCCGCTTACCTCTGCTTATAATGCGGACGGCACTGTAAACTTGCTGCCGATGATTGGTTCTACAGATGCAACAAAGGTAAACCCGTTAACATTACAAAATCCGTATATCCAAGCCACAAACAGAAGGATATATTCAAATAACTTACTTTATGGTGAAGCCAATATTTTTCCTGGATTTAAGTATCATTTGAATGCCAGTTTAGCATATGGCCAAAACCAAGGTAATAATTATTCTCCAGTAGGTACTATTCAGAATACCAATACCTCAAATGCTGCTGCTAATGAATCTGTAACTAATAGTGAGAACTATACTTGGTTGTTGGAAAACATTATTACTTACGATAAAACTTTTAATCAAAAGCACCATATCACTTTTACTGGTTTATACAGTACAGAAAAAGATCATAGTCAGAACTCAGGCATTAACGGCTTAGGCTTAGCTGCTGATTATTTGCAAAGTTACAACCTATATTATGCTAACTCAGTGTCGGTAGGGACTAACTCATTCGGTTATTCTGAACGAGGTTTAATATCCTACATGGGTCGAGTAAATTACACTTTCAATGATAAATATTTGTTGACAGCAACGTTGCGCAAAGATGGTTCATCTGTATTGGCCCCAGGTCATCAATATCTTACTTATCCTGCAGTAGCCTTAGGCTGGAATATTGATCATGAGGATTTTATGAAGAAATTAACCTTTGTAAATAACTTAAAATTAAGGGCAGGTTATGGTGTAACTGCTGATCAAAACGTTGCTCCATATACTATATTAGGTACATTAAGTGCATATGCTTACAACTTTGGTACAAATAACCAAACGGGTTATTTGGTAACCAATTTGCCTAATCCAAATTTAAAGTTTGAGCATACCAATAACATTGACATCGGACTTGATTTTGGTGTATTAAACAGCCGTATAACCGGTACTGTTGATGTGTACAGTCAAAGAACTTCTGATGTATTACAGTCAGAAGCATTGCCAGCAAGTAATGGTGCGCAGGTAACTACAGTTAACGCCGGTAACTCAAAAGGTGAGGGTTTGGAAATCTCCCTAAGTAGTATTAACATCAGAGGTAGAAATGGTGGCTTTAACTGGTCAACTAGTTTTAATATTGCGTTTAATCGTAATGCTATTACAGCTTTGCATGATAATTTACAGCAAGATATTAGTAACGGATGGTTTGTAGGACAGCCATTTAATGTAATTTATGATTACAAAAAGATAGGTATCTGGCAACAAAGTGAAGCTGCGCAAGCGGCTACTTATGGTGCACTCCCGGGTCAAATTAAAATTCAGGATGTAAATAATGATGGTAAAATTGATGCTAATGACCGTCAGATCTTAGGTACTTATCAACCTCAATATACTTCAGGTTTAACAAATACTTTCAGCTATAAAGGTGTTGATCTATCATTTGTGGCTTTTGCGCGCATGGGTCAAAAAGTTGCTGTTACCGGTATAACTTCTGATGCTACAGGATCCGGCTATCCTTTCTTTAACCAGGGACGTGTTAATCAGATTAATGTTAATTACTGGACACCTACCAACCCGACTAATGATTTTCCGCAACCTGATGCAAGTCGAAGTGGTATTCTCAATGGTTCAACTTTGCAATACCGTGATGGTTCATTCATCAAGATGCGCAGTATTAATTTAGGCTATACCATTCCTACAAAATATATTAAAGGAGCTTTTAGTTCATTACGAATTTATGCAACCTGCAACAATCCGTTTATCATTTATTCTCCCCTTGTTAAAAGCGGCTTAGCCATTGATCCGGAAGGTAATGGTTACGGTAACCAGCTTGCAGGTGCTTCCAGTTTTTCTGCTAATGCTTTAGGACGTGCTATTACTGTTGGCTTAGCTAACCCACCGGCACGTACTTATTCCATTGGTGTTAATGCAAGATTCTAATTAAATAAAAATAACAAATATGAAATCATATAAAAAAATAGCGATTTTACTTACAGCAGTCATAAGCACGCTTGGTATATCGAGCTGTAAAAAATTACTGGAACAAGATCCAAAAGCAAGCATTACGCCGCAGTTTTTCGCTACATCTGGTGGTGTGCTGGGCGGTATTACTGGTGTATATTCTGACTTACGAAATCTATGGGGAACAGAAGGCTTTCTATACTACACTAACTCAGGTGTAGATGAAACCCTAGTAGGGGGTGGCTCCAGTGCTGGTGGCGTTGATTTTGGCCTTTATACAAATTACGTAAATAATATTACCGATGTTTACAATGGCTTGTACGGTATATTTGGTATCGCGTATCAGGATATTAACTCATTAAATGGCGTATTGCAGTATGGTCCAACGGCCTTTGCTGATGTACCTACCCGTACAGCTTATTTAGCACAGGCAAAGTTTTTAAGGGCTTTTTACTATTTCCACCTAGTTGAAACTTTTGGTGCTGTACCCTTGCATACTACATTTATCACTACGCCTACCCTATCTGATACTCGGGCACCTCTTGCTGATATTTATACTCAAATTATTAAAGATTTAACCGAAGCATCAACAGAGTTGCAAAGTAAACCAGGCGAAACGATTGCATCAACAGGTGCAGCTTCACCATTTGCCAGTCATGCAGCTACTAAGGCGTCGGCTTTGTTTTTGCTTTCTAAAGTTTACTTAACCAGAGGATGGTCAACTGCTGCCCAGGCTACAGACTTTCAAATGGCGCTGACTACTGCTCAAACTTTAATTACTAATAAGGCAACATATGGGGTTAATTTATATGCCAGTTATGCGGATGCTTATAATGAGGCTAATGATGCTAACAATACGGAAGATTTATTTGCCATAGAACACAGTACCGATCCTAAATATGGTAATTATACAGCTTCACCTTCCAGTGGCGCAATTAACGGATGGGCATGGTTTTACAGGCCAAATTACCCAACTATAAATCCAAGTTATCCATCAGGCACTACTGGTGGTTCTGTAGTGATTCGAGATTTAGCTAATGGACGGCCTTTTTTCCGTGTTCGGCCAAATGCTGATTATGTTGAAAATGTCGCTTTTGCTGAAAAAACCAATGATTATCGTTACTGGAATACTTTTCAAACTACCTGGATTTCTAATACTGCAGCTACTACGCCACGCGGTGCGCTTACTATAGGTGCAGATACTGCTATCTGGATGCCTCCATATGATCCTGGTGCAGCTAAGAGAGCCGCTTTTAAAGGTATCGTGTTTTTACGGCCAAGCCTTACCGCCGCCGCCGCCGGTACTAATGCTAATCCTTATACTACGTCTTTCTTTCCTTCTTGCAAAAAGTTTGATGATCCGTTACGGCCTAATGTAAATGATGCTTCTCAGCGCCCTAATGTAATTTTTCGTTTTTCAGAAATATACTTAATTGCTGCGGAAGCTGCGTTCAAGATGGGTGATCTGACTACTGCTGCAACGATGCTTAATGTTTTGAGAACACGCGCAGCTGCACGCCCTTCAACTGCTCCTGCTGCGCCAGCTAATGCCGTTACCAATATGCAGATTACATCAAACCAAGTTACCCTTGATTTTATATTGAATGAGCGCACACGCGAACTATACGGAGAATCATTAAGATGGTGGGATTTAACACGTACCCAATCTTTGGTACGCCGGGTACAGCTGTACAATGCTGAAGCTGGACCAAATATTAAAGATTTTGAAGTGCTTCGCCCAATACCACAAACAGAGATTGATTTGGTTACTGTAGGACCAAAAATCACCCAAAATCCTGGTTTTTAAATTTATTGATATATAAATCTAAACAAGCTATGCTGAATAGGACATAGCTTGTTTTAAAAAATTAAATATAGAAATGAGAAAATATTTACAAAATGCCGGTTTTGCCTTTCTGGCTGCTACGGCTCTGTTAAATTCATCATGTAAAAAGAATGCCGAATTTAACAGTTTGAATACCGGTAATTATATAGATACAAGTGGTGCTTTAAAAACATTAACAGCATCTGCTTTTCCTAATATGGGCTTAGCAGTTACTTATACACCAATGTCAACCATACCAGCTTATTTAGCAACTGTAAAAAGGGAAGCTAACATTGTAACATTTGGCAACGAACTAAAAGAAGGATCTGTAGTGGGCAATACTGGTGTATATAATTATACTACAGCAGATGCTTTAAATGCGCTTTGTACTACTAATGGTTTAAATGTGTATGGTCATACGTTGGTATGGCATAACCAGCAAAATATTACTTATTTAACTTCGTTGATTGCACCGGTAACAACAGCACCAACCACAACAAACATAGTATCCAACGGAACTTTTGAAGCTGGTCCGGATGCAACTGCCGGAGATTTGTTTACTGGCTGGCAAGATCTAAACCACTCTGTAGGTACATTTGCTGTAGCTACGGGTTCTGCTGCATATTCTGGCAACCGGTCATTACAGGCAAATGTTACAACTGCGGGCCAATCTTATAATATGCAAATTATAACTCGGACAGCCATCCCTGTTACCAAAGGAAATATTTACAATGTCTCTTTCTGGATTAAAGGAAGCGTTGCCACTACGATGCAATTTGAGATCAGAAGTTCTGACGGAACAGTTAATTATCAGGGTGGTAAAGCAGTTACAACCGGTTGGACGCAGATTACTTATGCTTATACCGCAACCGGAACTACTATGCAACTTGCTTTTGACCTGGGTGCCAATGCTGCAACTTATTATATTGATGAGGCAAGTATTATTGGTGTTTCATCAACTACAACCTCTCTAACTGCTGCACAACAAACAGCTGCCATCACGACCGAGATGACGCGTTATATCACCACAACCGTACAGCGTTATCCTAACATCAAAGCTTGGGACGTTGTAAATGAACCTTTACTGGATAATGGTGCAGTGCGGTACGGATCAAATTACACTCCTACTGCTGCCCAGTTTGAATATGGAACCTATTTAGGTACTAAGTACAACAACAGTTATATTACCACAGCCTTTAAAGCGGCCAGAGCAGCAGCACCAGGTAATGTGCTGTTTATCAATGAATACAACCTGGAATATGCCAATATCAAAACAGACTCTCTGGTAGCTATGGTTACTACGCTGAATAAGTTTGGTGCTACAATTGACGGTATTGCCACTCAGATGCACATCAGCCTTGGCCAAAATTTAAATAATATTGATTATATGTTTAAAAAACTGGCAGCAAGTGGTTTAAAGATCAGGATTTCTGAATTGGATGTGGTTATCAATGGTGCCAAAGCCAACCCTTTTACACCTACGGCTACTTTGCTGGGTTATCAGGCTGCCATGTACAAGTATGTGATCAATTCATACTTAACAAATGTTCCGGCAGCACAGCGTTATGGCGTAACTGTTTGGGGGGTTTATGATCCGGAAAGTTATTTAAATACAGCCACTTCTCCTGATGCACCATTAATGTTTGATGCCAAATTTGCTAAAAAACCGGCTTATGCAGGTTTCAAAGCAGGCTTAACTCCAGGCTCAATACATTAATAAATATTATAATGATTTTTACAAAAGCTGCCCCAAAAAGGCAGCTTTTGCTTTTCAGCCTAAAATAAATTTCAAGACGGCTTAAATTATATTATGATGTAGCATGCTTCTTTTATCGTAGTAAAAATCAGAAGAGTTTTATAATTTTTATGGTGATAAAAAACAAATGCCAATTTTTAGACGATAAAAGAAGTATCATAAAATCATCAGTAAATCAAAAGATTACCGGCTGTTCTCATAACAGAACTTCATATTTATTTCAAAAAAACCAGTCATGAAAAATATTCTCAGTGCTTCTTTTATCACTGTATTTATGTTGTCAAGTGCTTTTGGTCAAACCAATCAACAGCAAAATCCTGGCAACCTTACGCCCCCCTTAAATTTAACTGCCGAACAAGATCACCAGCTGATGATGGATAAGCTGCATATCAAATCGTTGCGGCCCGGTGCAGACGGCAATCATCCCGAAGCACCAAATGCGGCAAATTACGATGAAGCCAAAGCAAACCCTTATCCAAATTTACCAGATGCTTTAACGTTGAAAAACGGCAAAAAAGTAACCTCAGCCAAAGATTGGTGGAGCAAACGACGGCCGGAAATTAAAGAAGACTTTGATCGGGAAATTTACGGCCGCATTCCAAAAAATATTCCAAAAGTAACCTGGGAAGTGGCCAGTGTAACCGATACAACTAATGGAGGTGTTGCTGTGATCATTAAAAAACTGATTGGGCATGTAGATAATGCTGCTTATCCGCTCGATACGGTAAATATACAATTAACCTTAACTACACCTAAAAAAGCTGCCGGCCCGGTTCCGGTAATCATGCAGTTTGGTTTTGTTTTTCCGCGTGGATTTCGTTTTCCTCCCCGCCCGGCTGCTTCTGCAACAACGCCTCCGCCACCGCCTGCACCAGTTGGGCCAACCTGGCAGCAGCAGGTTTTGGCGCAAGGCTGGGGTTATGCCGTTATTTTGCCAGCTTCTGTTCAGGCTGATAATGGTGCCGGTTTAACAAAAGGTATTATCGGTTTGGTAAATAAAGGCCAGCCACGCAAGCCAGACGATTGGGGTGCTTTGCGCGCCTGGGCCTGGGGAGCCAGCCGGGCTTTGGATTATTTTGAAACCGACAAAGCAGTGAATGCAAAAGAAGTTGGTTTGGAAGGCCATTCCCGTTTTGGTAAGGCAACTTTAGTAACGATGGCTTACGATACCCGTTTTGCAATTGCTTTTGTGAGTTCCTCCGGAGAAGGCGGCGCAAAACTGAACCGGAGAAATGCCGGCGAACTGGTGGAAAATGTTGCCAGTACCGGCGAATATCATTGGATGGCAGGCAACTTTTTAAAATATGCCGGACCGTTGCAATGGAGCGATTTCCCTGTTGATGCCCATGAATTGATTGCGATGTGCGCACCCCGACCTGTTTTTATTGGTGGTGGAAAGAATGGTGATGGCTGGGTAGATACAAGAGGAATGTTTATGGCTGAAGTTGCAGCCGGGCCAGTTTATCAGCTTTTAGGAAAAAAAGATTTAGAAACAACAGCATTTCCTCCAACGGAAACCGCTTTAATCAATGGTGATCTCAGCTTCCGGCAGCATAGCGGCGGCCACACCGATGTGCCCAACTGGCCAACTTTTATCGAATTTGCAAAAAAATATTTTAAGTAGCTTATCAAGTATTTATGATGCTTCTTTTACTTGCATAAATTTAGGTTCAATTTTTAAACGACTTGGCAAAGCGTACGCTGCATGAACTTTAAAAAGATAATTTTCCCAGCATTATTGCTGGCATTGGCTTTAACAAGCAAAGCGCAAACCCAGGTTTGGAACAACAAACAATGTGCCGTGGTGCTTACTTATGATGATGCCATTGATGTAGATTTGGATAACGTAATTCCGGCTTTGGATTCTGTAAAATTGAAAGGTACATTTTATTTAATCGGATCATCGCCAGTAATTAATAAACGGCTAAACGAATGGCGATCAGCAGCTAAAAACGGTCATGAATTGGGCAATCATGCACTTTTTCATCCTTGTGATGGTAGTTTGCCGGGCCGTAGTTTTGTTTCGCCAGAGCATGATCTAAGTAAATATTCGGTTGCTCGAGAAGTGGACGAAATCCGCATCACTAATACGTTGTTAAAAGCCATTGACGGGAAAGATAAACGCACGTTTGCTTATCCTTGCGGCGATCGTAAAATTGGCGATGTGTTCTTTTATGATCAACTAAAAACTGATTTTGTGGCTGCCCGTGGTGTAGGTTCTGGTATGCAAAATGCTGCGGAAGTGGCTTTGGATAATGTAGATTGCTACGGCATCAATGGCCAATCAGCCGATTACATGATTGATCTGGTAAAAAAAGCACAGCAATTGCACACACTTTTGGTGTTTCTTTTTCATGGTGTTGGTGGCGGCCATAACATCAATGTGAGTTTGAGTGCGCACCGTCAGCTTTTACATTACCTCAAAGCACATGAAAAAGACATCTGGATTGCACCGATGGTAACCGTGGCCGAGAAAATCAAAGTTTTTCAGGATAGCGGCAAAAGTAAATAATCGTTGTTTTAAGCAGAAAAAAAATACCAGTCAGCCACATCAATATATTTTCTACTTTTATTTATAGCATCACCATAAATTAAAATTATAGCCGATACCATAGAAT
>JBPBPL010000003.1:0-9782 GCA_050954285.1 Janthinobacterium lividum
GAACATTAGCACGCCTATTTTGTATCGTAATTCCGTGTTTATTTTTATTGTATTATAATCATAATGTGTATAGCTCTAAAAAGTACTTTGGAAAATGGACAGTTGAAAAAATGACTCGTAATGGAAAAATAATTTCCGAAAAGGCATGGGAAAAGGACAAACTTGCATGGAAAGTAATTTATTTTGAACAACGTGGAAAACTACTATTTTGCCCAAACCCTAATATGTACGTTGACGGTGCCTCAACATTTATGAAATATGAATATGATGCAGATAAAGGTGCTTTAAAAGTTATGTCATTCGAAAAAAACCCTGCAATTCCTGATACAATTCCTGTAAAAATCAATCAATTCGATGGAAATTCGATGGAATGGAATATGGTCTTTAATAAAGACACATTGCGAATGAAATTAAAGAAAGAAAATAAATAATAAAAAAGTCGCCTAATATCGGTTTTGCGAGATTGCGAAATATGTGGTTGATTCACTCTTATCTTTCGCAAGAAATTTTATCTTTTCGGGCGGCAGATTTTTTCGTGTTTCCGAATGGTGTTCCAGTTTTGGTAGCCGCAAAACCTTCTGACACTAGCTGGCCGATCTAAACCCTACTAAAAACCAGTGTTCACAAAGTGAAATCTTTATCATTTAAAGGTCGTTTAACGGAAGCGGTAGTCATGATTGTTTATTAGCTTAGCATGTAGAAACGTCTACCTTTAAACAGTTTGAAATATAGAGGAGCTTACAACACGCCACTGCCCTACACTTTTTGATGCTCTCCTGGCCACTCCCGGTTCAAAGCAGCACGCGCACTTCGCAAGCGCGCAGTGACGTACCCCATGTAAACAAAGCCCCCGATGTGATTGTTAACCAGCTGACCGCGGTAAGCGAATAGACGCAGCCAGCTGGTCACCTGAAACTAGAATATGAAAATGCAGGATTTATCGGGAAAAGTCGCGCTCGTTACCGGCGCTTCGAGCGGGATTGGCGAGGCGGCCGCGCGATTGCTCGTCTCGGAAGGCGTGCGGGTGGTACTGGTGGCGCGGCGACGCGAGCGAATCGACGCGCTGGCCGCTGAACTGGGGCCTGATGCACTGGCGCTCACTGCCGATGTGGCGGATGCTGTGCAAGTCGCAGCGGTCTTCGACCAAGTGCGGGAAAGGTTCGGCGGGCTCGACCTGCTGTTCAACAATGCCGGCCTGGGGGTGAACGCGCCGTTCGAGAAAAGCGACCCGGCCGACTGGATGCGCATGATAGACGTCAATCTCTACGGCGTGCTCCATTGCACCCGTGCCGCCATCCCGCTGCTACGCGGGCGTCCGGGGGCGATGATTTGCTCCGTATCGAGCGTCGGGGGGCGCTACGGGGTTGCCAACTGGTCTGTGTACAGCGCCACAAAGTTCGCGGTGGTCGGCTTTCACGACGCGCTACGTAAGGAACTAGGGGAGGAAGGAATCCGCGTCGCGGTGATTGAGCCGGGTGCGGTTCGCACGGAATTCGGCGCGAACGTCGCGGACGCGATGGCGGAACGCTGGGCGCAGCTTGATGCGATGGCCGGGGAAGATGTGGCGCAGGCACTGGTCTACGCCTTTGCACAGCCGGCGCGCGTGCTGGTAGAGGAAATTCTGCTCCGCCCTGTAAAGCAGACTGCGCCATAAACACCACTGGCGATGGAAGCCAAGAAATGACAGGTAAGAAAGTCGGCGTCGGCATCGTTGGCCTGACTCCTGGGCGAAGTTAGTAACACCTAAATTTAGTTAAGCTGTTCTAAAATTGGCCAGCAGTAAATAATGAATCAATATAGTCCTTGTCAGGTACTACTGACAAGGACTTTTTGCTTGTGGATAATATTGGGGTCAGATAGCTCAAAGCTAAATTGGGCTTCGTTCATTAATAAATAGTTTTACGGCTTTCTCAATCCTTTTCCTGGCCAGCTGAATATCAACTATCAACTGGATTTACAATTAAAGATCTTTTAGGCTGGTTAACTGGTTTAGCGGACCTAAATACACTACAATTATAATTTATTGATCGTTTCTTGAAACACTAAAAGTTCATTTTTTGTATTTGAGAGAAGGGTATAGGATTCTACCTTTTAGCTTGTATCCGTTGAATTTTTAGTAATCAGTTCATTTTTCCAATAATTTCTTCAGTATTACCAATCTCACCAATTCTAGGGAAGATGTATTTCAGGCTGTTTTCGTGTGCTTCAGCACTACGGTCCGTCATGGCATCCTGCGCAAAAGCGATGTTGTATCCGCGTTCGTTCGCTGCCCTTGCCGTACCTTCCACACCAATACTGGTGGCAACGCCTGCCAATACAATTTGCGTAATGTTTCGCTTTTTTAATTCTTTATCCAAAGCAGTTTCGTAAAAAGCGTTCCAGGTTTGCTTGGTAATGAAAATATCATCCGGCCGGGTGTTGATCTGCGGATGGATTTTAAACCAGTCTTCGTTAAAACCAGGAGGCATAGTCACGTTAACCGCTTTACGAACTTTACCAGAAACTGCACCTGCCGGGTTTACATTTACCACAACCACCAGTAGTCCGGCTTTCCGAAAAGCTTCGATCAGCTTTGCTACGTTTTCTAAAATATGGTTTGCGGGAACGGCTAAGTCCATTTGCAAAGTTCCGTTTTGCAAATCAATTAAAACAAGGGCTGTGTTTGGATCAATAATGGTTATCATGTTTTTAAATTTATATTGATTTGATTTATGCCTGAATGGCAACTACTTCCTGTTGTGCCGGTAAAGGTATTACTGTGTTTGTTTTTTCATTTAACCGGTTTTGATGCAGGAAACGGATATGCAGCACGCCAATCAGTAATGCAATGATGCCTTCTGCCAGCACTGTGTTTTCTACACCGATCCGTTGCGAAATCCATCCGATCAGCAATCCGCCCAAAGGCTGCATCCCGAAAAAAGCCATTGCATAAAAGCTGATTACCCGGCCGCGCATGGTAGGATCTACCGTAGTCTGGATGATGGTGTTACTAATGGTAATTTGCGACATCATACCGAAAGCACCGATAGCAGCAAACAATAGGGCAAGCGGATAATAGGTCGTATGGGAAAACAGCACCAGACCCGCACCAAAAACAAAGGTGTTGATGGCCAGAATTTTGCGGAGGTTGCTGCCCGGTTTTAAGGATGCTAAAAATAGGGCACCAGAAAAAGCACCCAACCCAATGGCACTGTCAATCACGCCAAAAGTTGATGCTGTACCATGAAATATATCTTTTGCATAAACCGGAATCAGCGTACTAAAAGGAAGCACCAAAAAGCTTACCGTTGCCAGCATCATCAAAACAAAACTGATGGAGGGCGTTTGTTTCAGATAATTTAAACCTTCCCGCAATTCTGCGAGCACGTTTTTGTTCTTCTTTTTTGGTTCAGTTTTGGGCAGTTTCATCAGCAATAAAGAAATGATAACGGCAACAAAACTTAGCGCGTTCAGCCCAAAGCAAACATCATCGCCCAGTTTTTCTATGGCCAAACCAGCAATGGCCGGGCCGATCAATCGTGATAAATTAACCATGGATGAGTTTAAAGCCAGCGCATTGGGCAAATCGTTTTTGTCATCCACCATTTCGTACACCAGTGATTGCCTTGCCGGCACATCAAACGCATTTACAATGCCTAGCATCACGCTCAAAGCCAGCACTTCCCAAACGTTATAGTGCCTGGAAAATATCAGAACGGTTAACAGGATGGCCTGTACCATGGATACAATTTGCGTGGTCAGCAGTAGTTTGTAACGGTTGTACCGGTCGGCGGCAATTCCTCCTAAAAAAGACAATAAAAAGGATGGAAACATGGTGGCAAACAGCGTTACGCCCAGCATTAATTTAGAGTGCGTTAAAGAATAAATCACCCAGCTAACGGCCGTTTTTTGCATCCAGGTACCGATTAACGATATGGATTGCCCGGCAAAATACAATCGGTAATTATGGCTTTTAAAAGCCTTGAACGTGCTGATTTCCATTAAAATGATGCTGTTTTTAGCCTGCTTTTTTTAGTGCTTAATTAAAATCGACCAGTTTGGTTAACGGTAATAAGGCCTGCCGTAAAATTTCCTGTTCTTCGGCAGAACAGGTTTCTGATAAAGCCCGGTTTAGCCATTCATTCCGTTCGTTTCTTACCTGGTGCAACATTTGTTGTCCTTTTTCTGATAAGGAAATGATGGATTTGCGCCGGTCTGTATCGCTAATCCGCCGGTTGATATAATCCAGTTCTACCAGATGGCTTAATATCTGCGACATGGATTGGGTGGTTACTTTCTCCATCGCCGCCAGCTCATTTGGTAAAAGTTCTTTATGCTGATCCAGCAGCACAATGGTTGACCGCTCCGTGAGTGAAAGTTTATCACTTGCGGAAGCTTTGCTACGCAACTTTTTAATTAGCCGCGTGATTACCATCCGAAGTTCTGAAGCCAGTTGTAAATCGTTTTTCTGAATAATCATAATAAGAAATTAAACTTGTAAGTTTACTTTACAAAAATACACTTAATTCAGGAATTGATCTATGAAAATTTATAATAACAAAATAATTTTACTGTAAGCCAATGGCCGAATATGACTCCTTTGGATAGATATGTGTATTTCTTTACCCTATCAAAAAAGGAAGGAATTTCGGAAGGACAAAATTAAGTGAAGGAGAATATAACCCTCTCTTATTTCGGACGGGTATTTAAAGGACTATTTTGTTTCAACTTATGTTAATGCTATTTACTTTCGTTTAAAATAATTGCCTGCTACATTAAATTTTTCTAACTTCTTTTTCTACTTGTTTTTCTGCGTCTTTAGCATTCTTTTCCTGTGCTTTTTTCTCTTTTCGCTGCTCTTTCCGTGATTTCTTGGTATCAAGTTTCTCATCCCGGATCACTTTGTTGATTTTCCTGTTATAGATTGCCGTTAAAATTAGCTGACCTTTTCTGCTGAAAAATTTGAGTTTCGGCTTCTCACTTGTTCCTGTTACGGCGACAGGAATACTGATCCAGCCAGCAGGAGGCAATCCTACCTTTACCAAAATATCTAATAACCCGTTAAAGCTTGTTGTTCCACTAATGGCAGGTCTGAGAATGGAGACTTTGAATTTAAATTCATCGATGTGGATCAAATTGTCTTTGATGTGGGTCACAATTTTGACCCCTTTCATATCCGGATGATTAAAGGCATTAGCCCCAGTGTTATCACTGATCACCGACAGCATTTTTAAGTTTTTTACCGCTACATCACGTAGGCCTACTACCCCACCACCTTCTAAAGAAGGATAGATAGGATTCATATTCTGATCAAAATCGCCTTTGAGCTTATAATCCAGCGATACGATTCCACTTACATCCTTTGCAGAAGTAGCTATTTTTCGCACCATGTCGATTTCTTTATATGCCCTTTGCACATTAAAGTCCTTCACTTTTAAAGCAACATCAAAGTTGGAAGTTAAGGGAGATTCATCCTGATAACGGGCGTCAAGGTTCATTCTGCTTCCAGCAATGTCGAAGGATGTATTCTTCAAAAAGATCTGACCATTCTTTATATAAGCCATTCCCTGAAGCTGACTGATGTCCAGCCCTTTAAATTCCACTTTTTTGGCATTGACTGCTAAAACAACATCCAGGTTTTTTGGAACGATCACTACACCACTGCTCTTTGGGTTTTCGGCTTTTGCGTATTCAACTTCTAAAGATTTATCATCATTGTCGCCACTTTTGAGTGCCATAAATTCATCAACCAGAATATCATTGGAATGCAACGCAAAATTTCCATGAAGAGTTCCTTTGCGCTCGATAAAATAATTGATCGTATTGAGCAAATAACCATTTAGCGAAAAATCAGATTTTCCATAAGTGGCATAAAATTTCCTGAACCACATTTTTTCATTCTCGAACTGGAAGCTGCCCTCTTTAAGATAAAATGACTTCGGCAGGTAAGCGGTATTTGCTTTGATGTTTTTAACGATTAGGGTGCCTTTGTTATCCAGTTTACTGTACTGACCAGTGGTGGCATAACTTTGCCGGCCATTCAAAGAAAGATCCGCCGTGATTAATCCACTCACATCCAATCCTTTTTTTGAAAAAACCTGATAAATTCTTCCAACATTTAAAACTCCTTTTGCACGTATTTTATAAAGCAGATCTTCGAAATTCTGTAAATCGGCATTAACAAATACCGGGTTTCCTTCAAAATCAAATTTTAAAGGAGTAAGTTTCACACCAAGGCCGCTGAAGCTACCATCAGTATTTGTAATGTTAGCGGTCAGATTGATATGCTGTATCGGGTTTGGGTAAGATGTTGTTTTTAACCAGCCGTCCTTCAGATCCAGATAGCCATCGGTTTTGGGAAATAGTTTTTTATCCATGCTGAACATCCCGTTCGCTTTAATATCAGCATTCATCAAACCTCTGATCTCCAGGTCTTTTAAACCTAATGCTTCATCCAGTATCTGCAGATTGACAGCACCTTTCATACTGGCATTTATGGTCATTTCGCTTAATCCTTTGGTTTTTATAACCGCCCGGAAATTGTTGTTCTTTCCAAGCTCAAAGCTTAGTTTTTTTAGATCCAATCCCAACTGTTCTGCATCTAAAGAGGGCAAATCAATATTCAGATCGACATTAAGATTATTCATAGGCACCGGAGCCTTTACGTTGGAAATGGTACCATCATTAACCAGCAGGTGTGCTGTAAATCTCGGCTTAAGGTTCCTCAGTTCACTAAACTTTCCTTTCAAGCTGAAGAACAGATCGCTGTTACCCTCTAGTTTGGTATCCTTTGCCCAATCCAGATACTGCGGCGGCAGTGCAGAAATCATATCACGAATGGTGGTTTTTTCTGAAGCAGCCTTAATATCGAGATCATAGCCGTCCTTGAGGATGCTTAGGAAACCATTGAATTTTAATGGGAGATCATTGACTTTCAATTCATTTTTTTTGAGTACAAAAGTCAAGGCATTGGTATTGATTCTTGTAATCAGGTCAGCATGCAGGGATTTTTGTCTGGCATAATAGATCCTGTTCAAGCTGAAATCCAACCGATCAATCTTGAGATCAGTTTTGAGATCAAAAATATCTTCGCTCAATCCACCTTGCCCAGTATAATTAAGTCCTTTGGCATCCACTAATACTTTAGCCGTATGGTCGATGTATTTGATATGCCAGTTCTTAAATCTGATGAGCTCGAGCTCGATGGACGTGCCCTTTTCAGTGGTATCTTTTTGACTTTTAGAGGGGTTGGAGACATAAACGTTATAATTGGCCTGCCCTTTACTATTGACATAAACATTTGCATAAGCATCAGTTACGTATACTTCATCGATCTTAACTTCACCATCAAAAATCAGATTTTTCAGATTGATTCCCGCTGCTACTTCTTTTGCTGATAGCAAAGTATCCTGCCGGAAAGGTTTGGACCCCCTGAGTAATAAGTCATTCACAGATACCGTAAGAGATGGAAAATGCCGGAAAAATGTAAGATGAGCGCTTCTATAATCAAGCCTGCCAGCCAGGTGCTTATTCGCAAATATCTTTACCTGCTCAGAAATAGTCCCGGGAAATAAGATCGGAATAAGGAACATCAGGAACAGGATTGATGCCACCGAAATCCCCACCCATTTTAAAGCCTTCAAAACTATTTTTAAAAATCTTTGCATAGATTGATATTATAATTTTGATGGAACTGTAGGTATCATAAACAAATATGAATAAATTTCAGCCATCTAAAAGCAAGCCCTTTTATGATAACAGCGTTCAAACTTCTTTCTGTAAATTTCACTGGATAGGATAAAAAGAAAATATAAGTATGAAATATTAATATTAAACTTTTACTTAACATAACGGTAATTACAGGACAAAGGTATAAACAGGTACTATTGGGTTAGTAAAATTAGATTCCACAAAAACGTTCCTTTAATTGACCGTGGTTTGTTAACCGAATGTTTACCCTGTTCCGTTACGTAAGTGCGCCCTTCATCATATTCTAAAATCATATCTTGATAATGGTCAAAGTTCTTCATGCTATATTTGCTTAGAAGAATATAAGTTAAAGGCATGACAGCAACTGAACAAGTAGAAATCCCGCTAAGTAAAAGCAAAATGACAATGCTGCTGATCGGCTCACTTACGTTTGTTGCAATTGGACTCTGGTTTGTCATAAGCCCTCCAATACTTCAAAATGGATTTTTTAGTAACCCGGCACTGATTTTAGTTTCAGGGATTGCTTCAATTTTGTTTTTCGGATTTTGTGGTTTCATGCTCTTAAAAAAGCTCCAAGACAACAAGACAGGGCTTATTATAGACAAAACAGGAATTACGGATAATGCCAGTGGGATTTCAGCGGGACACATTCCATGGAGCGATATTGATGAGATCAAAGTTTCACAGGTTATGAACCAAAAGTTTCTGATGATTTTGGTTCGTAATCCTGATACCTATATCAACCGGCAGACCAGTACGATCAAGCGAAAAGCTGCAGAAATGAATTACAAAAGTTATGGTTCGCCAATCAGTATTTCTGCTAATACGTTAAAGTGCAACTTTGATCATTTGAAGAATACTATGCAGGATCAACTTGATAAAAATAGGATTTAACTACGTAAAAAGAGTTCAAGAAACGCTGTAAGCTTTCCAATCTTGGCGACAATCAAAAGTCGAGCTTTCTGTTCTTATTCAAGTGTTGTTTTTTATAACTTACCGTATATTATAACATCCTTTTTTTGCCTGCTATAATTATATTTTCATGTACAATTCTACTTATACAATAAAAGTAATATACCAAGCATTTCATCAAGAATGGGTCGTTTAACGGAAGCGTAATTTACGATAGCTGCTTCGTTTAGCAAGTAGAAAAGTCTGCTTTTGACCTATATGAATTTTAGGGAAGCTTACAAAAAGGGAATAAAGGGTTTTCCTACTTCTGGGGCAATTGGCAGTTACCTCTGCATTTAACTATTTCACAAAGCCCAACTTCCTTTGAAGGCTCCTTCTCCTAACGAGTTCCCTTGAAATAACCTGGAAACTATTCCTGCGTACAAGTAGAAAGGATAGCCGGGCTAAATAAAGAATCAGCTTTATTTGAGCTTGCAATTTTTTGATACCTAATCTATGCCTCAAAAGGAATTGGAGCGGCTAGCTGCCGTTAACCGTTTTTTAAATCTGGAATTCAGCAAGGAAAAAGAGCTGCAGGAGATCGTGAACCTGGCGGCACGAATCTGCAAGACACCCACGGCCCTGATTACGCTCATTGCCGAGGATACGCAGTACGTTAAGTTCAAGTTTGGTTCTGATCTGGAAACAACGCGCAGGGAAGATGCTTTTTGTAACCATGTGATCGGGCAGCAGGAGGTCATGATGGTGCCGGATGCTTTGCTGGACACGCGTTTTGTAAATAATCCTTTGGTAACGGGTGGTCCCGGTATCCGCTTTTATGCCGGTTCGCCCATCACGACCCAGGACGGGCACAACTTAGGAAGCTTATGTGTGATCGGACAGGAATCCAAGGAACTCAGCAGCGACCAGCAGGAAATGCTCCAGGCCCTGTCCAAGCAGGTGATCCACCTGCTGGAGTTTGATGCAAGCCTTAATATACTGAAAGAACAGTTTCTTGAAGCCAAAGATTCAGAAATCAAGCTCCGTTCCTTCTTTGAAAGCTCGAGCGCCTGTCACCTGCTGCTCGGAGAAACCCTGGAAGTGCTGGCCTTCAATAAAGTAACCACCGAGTTTGTGCAAAAGATGTACCAGGCCAAATTAGCTACAGGCATGAGGGTAACAGACTTTATTCATCCGGAACA
>JBPBPL010000015.1:0-8660 GCA_050954285.1 Janthinobacterium lividum
TAATTACGAAGTATTTAAAGCTGAAGTGGAAACTGGTAAACATGATGTTACAGATGAGTTGCCAGGATCATCTACCGGAGGCGATGACGATTTTCGTGATGAAGAATCATTTAGCCAGCCAAAAAAAGTGTCAGACATTAAATCAAAAACCCCGGTTTTAGATAATTTCGGCCGCGATTTAACCAAAGCCGCCGAAGATGGAAAATTAGACCCGATTGTGGGTCGGGAAAAAGAAATTGAGCGTGTTTCTCAAATTTTATCCCGCCGTAAAAAAAATAATCCAATTTTAATTGGTGAACCAGGGGTTGGTAAATCAGCTATTGCAGAAGGTTTGGCTTTGCGTATTGTTCAACGTAAAGTTTCCCGCGTGTTGTTTAATAAACGTGTGGTTACGTTGGATTTAGCTTCTCTGGTTGCTGGTACAAAATACCGGGGACAGTTTGAAGAGCGGATGAAAGCCGTGATGAATGAGCTGGAAAAATCTCCTGATGTAATTTTATTTATTGATGAGATTCATACTATTGTTGGCGCAGGTGGTGCTTCCGGTTCGCTGGATGCTTCAAATATGTTTAAACCAGCTTTAGCCCGTGGAGAAATCCAGTGCATTGGTGCCACAACTTTAGATGAATATCGCCAGTACATTGAAAAAGATGGTGCTTTAGACCGTCGTTTTCAAAAAGTGATGGTTGAGCCAGCTACACCAGATGAAACGATCGAGATTTTAAATCGCATCAAAGATAAATACGAAGAGCATCACGGTGTAACTTATACCGATGAAGCGATTTTAGCTTGTGTTTCTTTAACTTCCCGATACATTACCGATCGCTTTTTACCAGATAAAGCGATTGATGCTTTGGATGAATCCGGTTCCCGCGTTCACTTAACCAATATTCATGTTCCGCAGAACATTTTGGATATTGAACAAAAGATTGAGCAGATTAAGCTTGAAAAGAATAAAGTAGTCCGTAGTCAGAAGTATGAAGAAGCTGCAAAACTGCGTGACACTGAAAAGCATTTGCTGGAAGAATTAGATCAGGCAAAAGCAGCATGGGAAGCAGAAACAAAATCCAAACGCTATACGGTAACCGAAGATAATGTTGCTGAAGTAGTTTCAATGATGACTGGTATTCCGGTACAGCGTGTTGGCCAGGCTGATAGTCAGAAATTGCTGAACATGGGCGATAAGATTAAAGATAAAATTATCGGTCAGGATGAGGCAATTAAAAAATTAACCAAAGCTATTCAGCGTACACGTGCAGGATTAAAAGATCCTAAAAAACCAATTGGCTCATTTATCTTCTTAGGTCCAACTGGTGTTGGTAAAACAGAATTGGCCAAAGAATTAGCTCGTTTTATGTTTGATACAGAGGATTCCTTAATCCAGATTGACATGAGCGAATACATGGAGAAATTTGCGGTTTCCCGTTTAGTAGGAGCGCCTCCGGGATATGTTGGTTATGAAGAAGGCGGACAATTAACGGAGAAAGTCCGTCGGAAACCTTATTCAGTTATCCTTTTGGATGAAATTGAAAAAGCGCATCCTGACGTATTCAATATCTTGTTACAGGTTTTAGATGAAGGTCAATTAACAGATTCTTTAGGTAGAAAAGTTGATTTTCGAAATGCAATCGTCATCATGACTTCTAATATTGGTGCCCGTCAGTTAAAAGATTTTGGTCAGGGAGTTGGTTTTACCACTTCTGCAAAAGTTGATCAGGCTGATGCACATTCGCGTGGTGTGATTGAAAATGCTTTAAAACGTGCTTTTGCACCAGAGTTTTTAAACCGTATTGATGATGTGATCGTATTCAATTCTTTAGGAAAAGATGAAATCTTCAAGATTATTGATATCGAATTAAGTGCTTTATTTAATCGTGTTCACGCTTTGGGTTATGATGTGAAATTAACCCTTAGTGCTAAAGAATTTATTGCTGACAAAGGTTATGATTCTCAATTTGGTGCTCGTCCGTTGAAAAGAGCAATTCAGAAATACCTGGAAGATCCAATTGCAGAAGAAATTTTGAAAGGCGAATTAGCTGAAGGAGCTTTAATGGAAGTTGATTATGATGCAGAGACCAAGCAGATTACAATCAATTCAAAGCCTGCTGAAATTACTACAACGCCTGAAGAAGAGCAAAAAGGTGAATAAATAAAAATTGATTTCAATAAAAAAGTCCCGATAGTTTTGCTACCGGGACTTTTTTTATGCGATAAAAGAAGCATTACAATTTTTCCATCTGGTCTATAACAGGTTGTGTTACACCAACATTGGAAAATCCGCCATCATGAAAAAGGTTTTGCATCGTAACCATTTTGGTTAAATCAGAAAATAAGGTAACGGTGTAATCTGCACATTGATCGGCATCAGCATTACCTAAGGGCGACATTTTTTCTGCAAAATCAATAAAACCATTAAATCCCTTAATTCCGCCACCAGCCGTTGTACGGGTAGGAGACTGGCTGATTGTATTAATACGAACATGTTTTTTCACACCATATTGATAACCAAAATTGCGTGCAATACTTTCCAGCATCGCTTTGGTATCAGCCATTTCATCATATCCAGGAAAAATGCGTTGTGCCGCAATGTAGGTTAACGCAACTACAGAACCCCATTCGTTAATCATATCCTGTTTCATGGCCACCTGCAAAATTCGGTGTAGCGACATTGCTGAAATATCCAAGGTTTTATGCATAAAATCATAATTGGAGTTGGTATATGGGATGTTTTTCCGCACATTCAAACTCATTCCAACGGAATGCAAAATAAAATCTACGCCGCCGCCAAAATGTTCTTTGGTACCTTCAAACAAGTTTTCTATATCTGCAGTAACCGTTACATCCGCCGGAATTACCGGTGCATCGCAAGCTTCTGCCAGTTTATTAATTTCGCCCATCCGCAGTGCAATCGGTGCGTTAGTTAATACTATCTGTGCGCCTTCTTCTACACAACGCAGCGCAGTTTTCCAAGCGATCGATTTTTCATCCAAAGCGCCGAAAATGATGCCTTTTTTACCTTTTAATAAATTATAAGCCATTTGATTTTGTTTAGCGCCTAAAAATAGAATTATTTATCGGTTAGTTTCAAGTAGAAAACACTTGTTTAACTATTCAGTAATTCCCGCGCATTTTGTAGCGCACTTTCGCCGGGTTTATTACCGCTCAACATTTTGGCAATTTCCAGTACACGTTCTTCTTCTGTCAGTTTTTTGATTTTGGTGGAAGGAATCTTGCCTGTATCATTTTTATAAACCAAGAAATGCGAAACGCCTTTGCTGGCAATCTGCGGTAAATGTGTAATGGTAACTACTTGCAAAAACTGAGATAATTGTTCCATCACCAAGCCAACTTTATTTGCCACTTCGCCAGAAACCCCGGTATCAATCTCATCAAAAATAATTGTTGGCAAAGCGGTGTACCGTGAAATCAATGATTTGATACTCAGCATCACCCGGGAAAGTTCTCCGCCGGAAGCAACCTTGCTCATTTCCGCCATTTTATGACCTTTATTTGCCGAGAACAGAAAACGAATATGGTCGATTCCGTTTTTATCAAATGCTTCTTTTACAGTTATATTATTCTCGATTTTCAAAACCGCCTGGCCCATATCTACATCAGCCAGCGTTTTTAAAATTTGTTTTTCAATCTCCGGAATAGCTTTTTTTCTGTTAGACGATAACTGTACAGCCAGCTTCTGCAATTCAGTATTTTGCTTTTCGATCTGCTTTTGCAGCTTTGCTATTGCATCGTCGCCGGATTGGATATTGTTTAATTTGCCGGATAAATCTTCCTGAATCTGTAGCAGTTCGGCATTGCTGCTTACACGATGCTTCTTTTGCAGGGAAAAAATCAGTGCCAGCCGATCACTTATTTTCTCGCTTCGTGCTTCATCCACCTGCGTGGCCTGCTCCATGTCTTCAATTTCTGCCACAATATCTTTCAGTTCAATACTGATACTGTTTAACCGCTGATTTAATTCGCCGGCTTTAGGATTGTATTTTTCTAAAGCTGAAAGTAACTGCAACGACTCTTTAAACTGATTCAGAGCTGCTGTTTCACTTTCCTGTAACAAATAATTGGCACTAAGCAAACTTCGTTTTATTTCCTCTGCGTTGTTCAGCGCATATAATTCCTGCTCCAAACTTTCCTGCTCATCTTCAATTAAACCTGTTTTTTCCAGTTCATCAAACTGAAATTGCAGATAATCTTCCTCACTTTTCGCTTTCTCATTATCTTCAGTTAGTTGCTGGAGCTGGGTTGATGATTTTCGGTGGATAAAAAAAGCATTGTGGTATTTCTCCAACAATTCAGGATGGTTGGTAATCGAATCAACCACCAGCAGTTGAAATCCGGGATCATTAATTTCGGCAGTGGCATGTTGAGAATGTATATCGATCAATTTCTCGCCAAGCTGTTTTAAGGAAGTTAAATTAACCGGCGAATCGTTTACAAAAGCACGTGATTTTCCATCGGCACTAATTTCCCGGCGCAAAACAGTTTCTGCTTCGTAATCCAGCTCATTTTCCTCAAAATATTTTTTCAGGTGGAAACCTTCAATCCTGAAAATCCCTTCAATAACACATTTTTTTTGCTGATTAAAGAAGTATTTGCTTTCTGCCCGCTGACCTAAAATTAAGGAAAGTGCACCGAGAATAATGGATTTTCCTGCACCAGTTTCGCCTGTAATAATATTCAAACCGGCATCCAGCTCAATATCCAGATTATCAATCAGCGCATAATTATTAATGGTTAACCTACTCAGCATAACTCAAAATTAAGAAAACAAAATTAAGGATTCCGCTTTAATCAGGCTAAAAAAATTAGTTTTTCTGCAAAATCTGGTATTTATTTCCGTTGGAAGGATCGGCTGTGATTAAGGTTTGATACGCCTGATCACGCTCCTGCGGACTGGCTTTGCTCAAAACCTGTAGCAATTCATCACTTTTAGCCGTAAAAAAAACTTGCGGTAAAAAAGCACCGATCCGCTGCCGGTCAACCTGGGCTATTGATGGGAGTGCGGCTACAATGGTTTTCATACCCTGATCGGCATTGGTTGCCATCACATCCAAACCCAAACGCTGGTAAGTGTAACTGAAATCGCGGAGGTTGGTGTAAATGGTATTGTTCAGATTTTCGATCAGCCAGTAGCGGTCATGGTTATCATCAAAAGCTTTCCAGCCTTTATAAGCCGAAGTTTGGGCTGCATTCACGATGTATTGCGCATGTTCAAAATACGGACTGCCACCGCGTTTAGAAAAAGAATCGTAATCTAAACCAACAATTACGTAAGCATAAAAAGCAAAAAACGAACTCAGATTACTCTGGAAAAGCTGATCGTTGAAATCCAGAATTTGTCCGGCCGTATAAGTAAAATCAAAGTCTTTATCGTTGATATTGATTAAAGTTGAATTATAATTCGAACCAAAAACCGGCCTGCTGGATTGCACCTGCACCTCGGCACTAAATGCACTTGCACCGTCCCATTGCGTAATGTTAATCACAAAGTTGCAATCAATGCGTTCCTGCGGTGCAATTTGGTCGGCACTCCATTTCCGGCCGTTTAAAAAATCCTTGATCGAACTTTCCAACGCAAAAAACGCACTTCTGTTGGTAGTTTGAATTTTGGGCGAAAGTACTTGCACACGCGCATTCAAATCCTGTGCCTGCAAAAAATTGCATAATAAAAACAGTATCAGGGCAAAACTTATAAATTTCATTTCTCGATTAATTGAATTATTTTTTGGCAAATATCAGTAGCAATGGCCGCTTTGCTTTTCAGTTCTATGGCTGTTTTTTGTAGCTGTTTATCAATGATGGTAACCTTATTTGTATCGGTTTGAAATCCAGCTCCGGCATCAGCTAATGTATTTAAAACGATAAGATCCAGGTTTTTTCGTTGTAATTTATCGATGGCATAACGTTCGCCATCGTTAGTTTCCAAGGCAAATCCAACCAAAATCTGGTCATGCTTCTTTTGTGCACCTAAAGTTTGCAAAATATCTACGGTTGGTTTTAGTTCGATCATTAGGTTTTGGTCTTGCTTTTTCATTTTCCGTTCTGCTACAATCTTCGGCGTAAAATCAGCCACAGCCGCATTCATAATACAAATACGGGTATCCGGAAAATAAGTTAAGCATTCGTGCAGCATTTCCTCCGCAGAAGTAACGTTGATGCGGTTAATACTTTTATTTTGAGTTTCCTGCTGAGAAGGACCGGCAATCAGCGTAACTTCTGCACCGAGATTGGCCAGTTCATCAGCCAGTTTAAAACCCATTTTTCCGGAAGAATGATTGCCGATGAAACGCACCGGATCAATCGCTTCATAAGTTGGGCCAGCCGTAACCAAACATTTTTTACCTGATAAAAGAAGCATTTGGTTTAAAGACTGCTGCAAGAAAGCAACAATTGCTGCTGGTTCTTCCATCCGTCCTTCACCAACTAAACCACTGGCTAATTCGCCATAAGCCGGTTTAATCAGGATGTTTTGATACGATAACAGCTTTTGCAAATTGTTTTGGGTTGAACGATGTTTCCACATATCTACATCCATTGCCGGGGCAAAATAAACTGGGCATTTGGCCGAAAGATAAACGGCCGTTAGCAAATTATCACAAAAGCCATTTGCCATTTTTGCTATTGTATTTGCAGAAACCGGTGCAATCAGCATCATATCCGCCCACAAACCCAAGTGTACATGGTTGTTCCATTCGCCAGTGTCGGATTTATAATATTCAACCAAAACCGGATTTTTTGATAATGTGGATAATGTGAGCGGCGTGATAAATTGTGTAGCTTCTTGTGTCATTACCACTTGCACATTGGCACCAGCTTCTACCAAAAGCCTAATTAAAGGAGCAGTTTTATAACTGGCAATACTGCCGCAAACCCCAAGCAAAATATTTTTACCATTCAACATCTTCAAAAATAAATTATTCCCAATAAAAAAAGCCTTCCCATAATTTTAGGAAGGCTTGGTCTTAATAATTTTGTAGCGATTATAATTCCTTTGGTTCTTTAGAAGGATTGCGGTAATAAATTTTATCCTCCAAGAATTCCTGAATCGCCATCAATGAAGGTTTAGGCATTTTTTCGTAATACTTGCTGATTTCAATTTGTTCGCGGTTTTCAAATATCTCTTCCAGGTTGTCATTAGAAGAAGTAAATTCAGATAATTTCTGGCTTAACTCTTCTTTAATATTATTAGAAATCTGGTTTGCCCGTTTAGACATTACCACGATAGATTCATATATATTATCAGTTGTTTTGTCTAAATCGCGCAAATCACGCGTTACAGTACTGCTAGCCAAAATCGGTTTCGTATTGCTCATTTTATGGGGTTTTAATATCTTGTGTTGCTTGTGTTTGTCTGCTTTTTTCCTGATCTAATTGTTTTTTGTAAGCTTTTTGCTCATTATCAATATTAGCCAGGTATTTTTTTACATTTTGAATGCTGGATTCGCATTGCCTTTTGTAAGCATCTGCTTGTTTAGCATATTGGCTAGAAGGATATCTTTCAATAAATTCATTATAGGCAGTTATACCTTCACCAAATCTTTCTTCCTGTTTGGTTTCCAAGCTGTTTTTAGCATACATATATTGCGCTTGGATAGTTAGAAACTCCATTTCCTCTCCGTATTTAGTATCAGGGAAATCACGCATCGAATTTCTAAAAGCAATTACAGCTGATTTATAATCACCAATAGTTAAATACAACTTGGCATTTGCATAAGATTTGATTTCAAGCCTATCGCGCAAATTCTGGATCAATTTACTGGCTTCTGCCACCCGTGTACTTTTAGGATATAAATTGATAAACAATTGCAGTTTATCTATAGAAGACAAAGTATTGGTTTGATCTAAAGTTGAATTTGGAGATTCCAGATAAGCACAATAAGCAGACATATACCTGCATTCTTCTGTTCGCGCACTGTTTGGATATGTATCAGCAAAATTTTTAAAGTGATAACCTGCCGAAGTGTAGTCCTTTAATTTGTAATTAGCAAAAGCATAGTAATAAAATAAATCCTCTGCTTCGGAGCGCCCGCGATAACGCTGTACCAAGTCATCAAACAAAGCTAAAGCACGCGCATAATCCTTTTTATTATAGTATTTAACACCTTCCTGATATTTTTTAGAGTAATCACTACTTGCTTTTAATTTCTCAAACTTGCTTTTGCAGCTTATGAAACCAATGCTAACAACCAGTAATACTGTTAAAAATTTAAACGAATAACAGTTTTTAAACATGCTGCAAAGATAAATTAATATAATAGATTAATCACAGTAATTGTAAGCAATGTTACACAGTGTATATATAGAACATCAAATAATTAACATTCATTAACGATTCATTTTGTACAAGCAATATAATTGAAGCAATAATTATAGTGCAAAAGGTAATACTTCTTTTAACCCAATAAATTTATAAGGCACACTACTATATAGATCAAAAAAGATTTGCCTGATAAAAGAAGCCTTGTAACTTTTCATGCTAATTATTATCAAGTTAAAGGTTAGATTAAAGTTTTTTTTGGACAGCGTTTGCAAAATAAAACAATTTGGCTACTTTTGCATCCGCTTTCGCGAGGAGAGTGGTTGATTGAAAAGGGTATAATAACGGTTAAGTAGCCAGTAAGGTTTTAGCCTTCTAAGGAAAAATA
>JBPBPL010000010.1:0-8657 GCA_050954285.1 Janthinobacterium lividum
CTGCCAAAGATCGGTTCGACCGTACTTTGCCTCAGCTTTTTCATCTGTCTGCCCCTTTTGCTTTGCTGCCTGGCATACGCTTTCCCGTACTGCTCGTCATAAGGTGTCCTCATAATTTTCCTGCATGGGATGTTCGGTACACAGCTGGGTTTTAACGGGCAACTATTGCAATCTTTTGAGGCCGCCCAATAGTTTTTCAGCAGCCTGCCATCGGCAGAATGATCGAAGCCTTTAAATGGCAATGGCTTTCCGGCCATGCAGGTATATTCATCTTTGTCATTATCGTAAGTAAACCCAGGTACAACGGGTTTAAACATACCAAAAACGGGTACCCATCCGGTAACACCTTTTTGTTCCAGAAAGCTGTAATTGGAACCATTTGAGTAGCCAGTATCGGCGAGTAAGTTCGCCATTGTAAGTTCGTTTTCTTTTAGCCGGTTCTGTAATTCTCGTGTGATTGCAGGTAAATATTGACTGTCCCTGCCGTCAGCAAAATCAGCTTGCACATGACTGATCACGCCTTCAGCAGTATCCACTGCCATACTGCACCGGTAGTTCAGCTTTCGTGCTTTGCCGGGCTTGACTGATATCCGGGCATCCGGATCGTGCGGGCTATAATGGGTTTTGTTGCTGACCAGTTGCGCTTTTTCATGAGAAGATCCTAATGGTCCCTGCGGGATATTGCGCAATTTCTGCTGATGTCTTTCTATATTTCTTAACTGGTGATCAGGCGCGCTGATATAGGATTCCCTTGGCGGAGGATCGGTCTTCTTTTTCGGCTCCTGGTTTTCCTCCTCTACTTTTTGAAGGTGGTTTGCTACTGAATCTTTTGGTAGTTTTAAAGCCAGGCTTTCCATCGAAGCGTTTGCCTTTACCGGTGCTGAATCCACGGCCTGGGTATGACCGGATACCATACCGGCATTTACACAAAGCGTGAAAACTTTATTAAAAAGTGTTTCAAATAAGGCAATCGGGTACAGTTGCCTGGTCCTGCTGATGGTGGAATGCCAGGGCAATTCCTCGTCTATATCAAAGCCCAAAAAGTAAAGCACGTCCATCCGCATGGCGCAGTGTTCTACCAGCCTGCGGTCAGAAGTGATGTTTTCCAGGTAACCTGTCAGCAGCAACTTAAAGAAAACTACTGGATCGATAGAAGGATTGCCGGTACTGCCGTATAGCTCTTTCGTGTCCTTATATAAAAAATTCAGATCGAGCGTTTCACGTAATCTCCGGTATAGGTTTTCCTTTGGAACATGGCTAGATAACTGAAAACTCATGAACAGCTTTTCCGTGTAATCCTTTCTGCCTTGCATGCCCTTAAATTACGCATTTCGCTGGCTAAATAAAAGAAAAACTTTCCCTTTATTTGACTTCTGCAACAGCCACGTTCCTTTTTTGATAATTTGAACCTGATAAAAAGGTTGGTCTTTCACTTGATTTTGAGATTCGTCAACGGAAACCAAAGTCAAATTTATAATCAAATGTTTATACTTCTTTTATAGGCTAAATTTTGATCTGTCCGCTGAGACTAAAGCAAAATAGCAAAACAAAAGCTGATGTTTAATTTGTCCGCCAGTTTTTTACCAAACCTAGCCCATGTTTACATTTTTGTAATTTTATCTGTAATACTGCACTATATTTTAAAAGCAAAATGGCAGAATAAGGTAGTTGTACTAATTAAGCAAGAAGCTTGTCTAACACACTTATCCCTGCGTTTTTTTCTTATCTATTGCTGTATAGTTCGTTACGCTTTCCAGGGAGCAAGAATTCAATTAGTGGAGACAGTTTGAGAAGAGGTAACAGGTTTTTAGGGAAAGGGTGTATAAGCTAATTTCCTACAAGTAAAATGCCAAACGAAGGAAGATAGTTTCCATCAAAAAAATTTGCATTTAAAAAGAAATCTCCCGTACATTTATTCTTCCAATTTAAACTATACCTAATATTTCTTTGCACGTCTTGTGCAAAATTTATTCTCTGATTACGCATACCTGTTATTTAAAAAGCTGAGGTAATGAAAATAAATTTACTGCTGATTACGCTGCTGCTATCCGGTATGGTATTTTCACAAAATACCTCCGGACAAAGTACTTTAGGTGCACCTTCCATCAGCGACACAACAATAAACAAAATTATTTCCCGGTTGCGCTACTTATCAGACAGTGCTACTGTAGAAAGAGCCTATCTGCATATGGATAAATCCAGCTACCATACCGGCGATACGGTGTATTTTAAGGCTTACGTTACTTTGGGTGAAAAAAACGGGTTATCGCAAAAAAGCAAGATTTTATATGTGGAATTGATACAGGGAACATCTATCCGAAGAACCTTAAAAATAATGCTGATTGGTGGTATCGGTTGGGGCGAAATGAACCTGCCGGATACTTTGACAAGCGGCAGCTATAGGATTAGGGCTTACACGCAATGGGTGCGTAACTTTGGTGAAGCATACTTTTTCAATAAAACGATCAATATCATCGGTAGGCTCAGTAATTTAAACCGGACAGTTATGACTTCAACGGTTGCTGCTTCGCAGCCTAATACAAATCGTTCCTCTGCTGTTAACCTGCAATTTTTCCCGGAAGGCGGGGAAATGGTTACCGGTTTACGCTCAAAAGTTGCTTTTAAAGCAGAAGGTAGTAACGGTTTAGGAACCGATGTTAAGGGTATCGTTAAGGATGATTTAAACAATACTGTAGCAACTTTTACTTCTTTGCATTTAGGTATGGGAGTATTTGAACTAAGGCCTGAAGCCGGTAGATTTTACCGTGCCTATATCACGCAACCTTCCGGGATAACAAATATTTACAATCTTCCTCAAAAAATAGAAGCAGGCACATTGCTTTCGGTTAAAAATGATTCTAATGAACTAACAGTTGAAATCGATGTGAATAAGCAGTATTTCGTTGCACATAAAAATGAAGATTTCAACCTCATAATCTACCAGCCGGGTGTATTAAAAGCAGTAAAAACAAAATTAGACAACCCTGTAATGGGATTGGAACTACCGGTAAGCGGTTTTAAAACGGGTATAGTGCAACTCGTTGTTCTTTCTGCTACTGGAGAACCGCTTAATGAGCGTTTGGTATTTGTACAAAACCAAAATCAGATCAATTTAAAGCTGGACAGCCTAAAAACAGTTTATCAGGAAAACGAAAAAGTAAAAGTTGATTTAGCGGTTAACAGTTCAAACACACAAGCCGCAAAAGATCATTTTTCGGTATCGGTTATCAATGAAGACCGTGCACATTTAAGCCCGAACACGGAGCCTAATATTTTGACGGATCTACTGCTCACATCCAATTTAAAGGAATACATAGAACAACCTGATTATTATTTCTCAGGCGATACCAAAGATGCAAGACAGGCATTAGACCTGCTTATGCTGATGCAGGATTACAAACGATTTAGTTGGAAACAGCTTTTAAACAATCAGGATCCTCCGTTCACTTATGCGCCCGAAAATGCTTTACGGATTAATGGAACAGTGGTTACAGCCGCTAATCAACCCGTAAAAAATGCACAGGTTACCATGCTTTCAGTAGCTGACAGTAAGGCATTCAGTACAAATACTGATTCTGCCGGGAAGTTCCTGTTTCCTAACCTGATTTTTATGGACAGTACCCGTTTTATATTTACGGCTACAACTGCTTCCGGTAAAAATAATGTCCATATCAAAATTGATAATAACTCCCATTATCCTGCAATCAGTAACTTTTTTGATCCTGAACATTCCAACACGATTAGTGTAATAGAAAAAACAGATCACCAAACTGCTCGAATAAAAACAGCAGACACATCATCATATAAACTTCAAAAAAGTATTTTACTTAAAACAGTAAATGTAAAAGGGTATAAAAAAGATGACGACAATTACCGATCCTTCGTACTGGGCGGGCCAGGCCATGCAGACCAGGTACTGCATGCTAAAGATGTAGCAGGAATGAGTACCTTAGTAACAGCATTAAACGGCAGGCTGAGAGGCGTAACCTTCATTGGCAACCAGCCTTATCTCACTTTATCACTAATGTCTGGAATCGGAGCTAATATTCCTCAGCCGATGGAGATTATTTTAGATGGGACAATAGTTAGTTCCCCCGAGTTTCCTAACCATTTCGATATCAATATTATCAACCCAGAAGATGTGGAAACGGTAGAAGTTTTGAAAAGTGCAACTGCAAGCATTTATGGTATGTCAGCCGGGGGCGGTGTTCTGGTAATCACTACTAAACTAAAGCGTAACAATGAACTTATTTCCAGAATATCTCCAAACATGTTATCCTATCTGGCTTATGGTTTCAATAAATCAGGTACTTCGTATAACGCTCCTAATATTGACTTTACTTTAGAAAGTTCTATCAATAAGAATATGACTGTTTATTGGAACCCTGAACCGACGGCCGATTCCAAAGGAAAAACCTTATTTCAATATTACAACACGGGCGGCAAAGGCAACTACAAGATGGTTATTGAAGGAGTTGACGCAGCAGGAAATCTTATACGATCCGTTTATCATTATCAGGTGCGATAGAGGTTAAGTGGCTTAAAAAAGTAGACCTATAAATTTTCCTCGTTTAATACAGATTATTTTTCTGGCAGACTTCAGTTTTGTAATAAAACCATTCTTCGTTAACACTTTCATCCATAATTGGCAACAGCCAAAATCTTGTTCTTAAACTAAAATTAACCGGGTGTTAATCCGAGACCAAAACGAAGTTTAAGTGAAGAAGGATGGCCCAATCAATGAAAAGGCATTTGTTTTTGATGATTTAATTTTCTTTTTTAACATCTATGCTTGTTTTGCTTCCCAGTATAAAATAAGTTTTTTGCATGTCATGTAGTATATAACGTAGGCCTTTCCACAAAACGACCGTGGCTGTTGCACAAGGGGGTAAAATTTATTGAATACTTATGTTTCTGGTGTAGTTTTTCAGCTTTCAGGAGAACTGAAACGGATTAGTTAAAAAAGCTATCAAAGCGAGTAATGCTTGTTTAATGTCCTGTATAATGTCTTTAAAGTAGTCACAAGAAGGCTTTCTTCCTCCGTTTTCAGGTATTTTTTGAGATTGAAGGCCACAGCTGCCAGGAGCATGACTTTATGGGCACCGGCTTTGCCCAGGACGCCTATTTTGTTCAGGCCGTAGTATTGAGTCAGGCTACCAAAAACAGGTTCGACGGTACTTTGCCGTAGCTTTTTCATCTGTTTGCCTCTTTTGCTCTGCTGCCTGCTGTAAGCTCGCTGGTACTGCTCATCGTAAGGCGTTCTTGTGATTTTTCTGCACGGGATATTCGGTACACAGCTGGGTTTGAGCGGGCAACTGTTGCAATCCTTGGATGCTACCCAGTAGTTTTTTAACAGCCTCCCATCGGCAATATGGTCAAAACCTTTAAATGGTAAGGGCTTTCCGGCCATGCAGGTATATTTATCATTTTCTTTGTTATAAGTAAAGCCTGGCACAACGGGTTTGAACATGCCAAATACGGGTACCCATCCTGTAACGCCTTTTTGTTCTAGAAAGCTGTAGTTTGACCTGTTTGAGTAACCAGTATCAGCTAAAAGATTGGTCATTACCAGCTCGCTTTCCTTTAAACGATTCTGTAACTGCCGGGTGATCTCGGGAAGATACTGACTGTCCCTTCCGTCTGCAAAATCTGCCTGCACATGACTGATCACACCTTCAGATGTGTCGACGGCCATGCTCATGCGGTAGTTTAACTTTCTGGCTTTGCCTGGTTTGACCGATATCCGGGCATCCGGATCATGCGGGCTGTAATGGGTTTTGTTACTGACCAGTTGTGCTTTGTCGTGAGAAGATCCTGGTGATTTGTACGGATGGTCACGCAATTTCTGCTGATGCTTCTCTAGTTTTCTTAGCTGGTGCTCGGGGGCGCTGATATACGATTCCATGGGCGGAGGATCGTTCTTCTGCCGGGGTTCCTGGTTATCTTCCTCTACTTTTTGCAGGTGACTTTCGAGGGTGGTGGAAGGCATTTTTAGTTGTAAACTCTCTATCGAAGCGTTCGCTTTAACAGGTGCTGAGTCTACAGCCTGGGTATGGCCAGATACCATACCCGACTTTACGCAAAGCGTGAAAACTTTATTAAAAAGCGTCTCAAACAAGGCAATCGGGTACAGTTGCCTGGCCCGGCTGATCGTGGAGTGCCAGGGCAGTTCTTCGTCTATATCAAAACCTAAAAGTACAGCACGTCCATCCGCATGGCGCAGTGCTCTACCAGTTTACGGTCAGAAGTGATGTTTTTCAGGTAACCCGTTAGCAGCAGTTTAAAGAAAACTACTGGATCGATAGAAGGATTGCCGGTACTGCCGTATAGCTCTTTCGTGTCCTTGTATAAAAAACTCAGATCGAGCGTTTTACGTAATCTCTGGTACAGGTTTTCCTTCGGAACCCGGTCCGATAACTGAAAACTCATGAACAGCTTTTCCGTGTAATCCTTTCTGCCTTGCATGACCTTAAATTACGCATTTCGCTGGCCAAATAAAAGAAAAACTTCCCCTTTATTCGAGTTGTGCAACAGCCACGTTCGTTTTGTGATAATTTAATCCTAATAAAAAAAGCTTGCCTTTACTTGAATTTGAAATTTGTCAACCCGAAATTAAAGTTAAATGTTGATGCCTCTTTTATCGGCCAGTTTTTGCAAAGTTCGTGTCATGCGTAGTTTTCATTACACTATTCTTTCATATCCGGCCAATTCAGCTTCCCAACCTTCTACTTGCAAGTTCATAAAATATTGTTCTTCTATTTCTTTTTGATCAATAGTCTTTGGGTCTAACACAAAAACATCTTGAAGAAATAATCTTTTTGCATATTTATGAAATACTTGATACATCGTCCAGACCATTAAGTCACCAAAAGTATCTTCATGTCCGACAGTTTTTTCTATATCGTCCCAAAGTCTACTGAGTGCATTTGAGCGAAAATAAGCATCGTTAGTCGGTGAGTCAATTGCTGAACCGTCAGAAAAGTTAATTAAGTCACCCCAAAGAGGAATAATTCTATCGTATATTTCTTTAAACGTCATTTTGGTGAATTACGCATAACGGTGAATGTTGTAAGCTTCCCTATAATTCATACTGGTCAAAAGTAAACTTTTCTACTTTTCAAGCCGATATGCTGGCATAAACCACCCCTCCGCAAAACGACCGTTTCTTGATAAAGATTTTCTAATCCAGATTATGAAAAACGGGAAAGTTGTGAATTCCTAGTTGATAAGCTAAATTCTCATTTTTCTTCATTCTACTGAATTATCGTAAAACCATTTCATTAATCAAAAAAGATTTTATACATTTGATGATGGGTATTTGATAAAAAATTAGAAAAACAAGATAAAATCGAAAACGAAAGAAAGTATGAAGATGGGATATGCAAGAGTAAGCACCTAGGACCAGAACGTGGATCTGCCACTGAATGAACTGACGAGATTCGGCTGCTCTACTATTTACAAGGAAAAAGTGTCCGGCAAGAATACCGAACGAGCGGAACTGAAAAAGTTAATGGCCAGTGTGAGATCGGGTGATGAAGTAGTGGTGTGGAAGTTGGACCGGCTCGGAAGGTGGCTTCGGGACTTAGTCGATGTAGTAGCTTTGCTCCAGGACAAAGGCGTGGACTTTGTCAGCCTGCACGACCAGATCAATACCACTACGACTACCGGTAGGTTTACCTTTAACATCTTTGCCTCGTTTGCCGAGTTCGAGCGCGACATCATCCGCAAGCGGACTAAAGCCGGGCTTGCGGCTGCTAAAGCAAGAGGCAGGATGGGCGGCAGGCCGGCGGGGCTCACGCCAGAAAAACTGCAACTGGCCTTAACGGCAAAGGACCTGCACGACACCGGCAAGTATTCAATCAACGAAGTTGCCAAACGGCTCAAGCTGCCAATCGCTACCTGTTACCGCTACCTTACCTTTGTTAGAACGACAAAAAGTGATCAAAGCGTAGAAGGATAACGCAGGAGCTATTTAAAAGAAATAAGAATGCCGTGAGCTTTTTACTGCTTTATTTTTATACTTTTTTTATACCTTATATATAGGATGCATTTTACTACTATATATAAGGTGTAGTTTCAAATGTTTAAGCAAGATTAGCCCAAAGCTTCTTTTGCACAGAACAACTTGATGCGTGAGCAAACAAATCACTAAAAGTTCAGTTAAAGCAACGGTTTTCTTTACTACTGATAGACATTTTGTTTACTGTCTTAGGAGTGGATTCCTCCTGTGAATCACTATTAGAAAATTTAGATAAATACTGTTGTTATTGAGTCGGGAAAACAATATTTTCTCGCAGTTAAAACTAAAGAAAAAGCTATTGGTTAAATGGCGGAAATCAAAATATTAATAAAAAGATAAATCCTATGCTGCCATCTTTTAAAGGTAAAGACAATGGCGCTGATAGCAGCGACCTAACCACAAAAATTTTAGGTGCCCTGGAACCTGTAATAAAAGAACATTGGCCCAAAATTGAACCTTATGCTGACCAAGCGTTGGCCGCTGCTCAAAACGACGAAACGATTGAGATGCTGGCCCGTAAGATTTATCCGTGGCTCCCGATGGTGGTGCGTTTAGCGGTAAAAGAAGATAAATTTGTGGCCTTTACCTTGGAACACAAAGGTCCGCTTCTTGCAAAACTGGCAGAAGTTAAAAACAA
>JBPBPL010000002.1:0-8309 GCA_050954285.1 Janthinobacterium lividum
AAGCACAGCAATTGCACACACTTTTGGTGTTTCTTTTTCATGGTGTTGGTGGCGGCCATAACATCAATGTGAGTTTGAGTGCGCACCGTCAGCTTTTAAATTACCTCAAAGCACATGAAAAAGACATCTAGATTGCACCGATGGTAACTGTGGCCGAGAAAATCAAAGTTTTTCAGGATACAGGCAAAAATAAATAATCGTTGTTTTAAGCAGAAAAAAATACCAGCCAGCCACATCAATATATTTTCTACTTTTATTTATAGCATCACCATAAATTTAAATTATAGCCGATACCATAGAATGGGTGAATACGAAAAAGAAGTTACCATTTACGACATTGCCAAAAAGCTAAATATTTCTGCCGCTACGGTTAGCCGAGGGTTGCAGGATCATCCGGGCGTTAACAAAATCACGAAGAAAAAAATTGTGGATGCAGCGCAGGAAATGAGTTATCGCACCAATACTTTCGCCAGCAATCTGCGCAAAAAAAGCAGTCATGTGATTGGCGTGATTGTGCCGAGATTAAATAGTAGTTTTATGTCTGACGTGATTGCCGGGATGGAACAAATTGCCAATGATGCCAGTTATAATCTGATCATTAGTCAATCGTTAGAAACGTTTAAAAAAGAAGTGAGTAATGCCAAAACTATGTTTAGCAACCGGGTAGATGGCTTGCTGGTTTCACTGGCTTACGATACCCAAAACCTGGAGCATTTTAAGCCATTTTTGAACCGCGGAACTCCGGTTATTTTCTTTGACCGGGTGGCGGATCTGGCAGATCATCCTACTATTTTTATCGACAATTATCAGGCGGCTTACGAAGTTACCACGCATTTAATTGCACAGGGCTGCAAAAAAATCGTTCATCTATCGGGCAACCAAATGCGTAATGTTTATGCAGATCGTTTTGCGGGATACAAGCAGGCGCTGGCAGATCATCAGCTTGAATTTGACGAAAGTTTAGTGCTGGTAAATAATTTAAGTTCGGTAGCAGGTGCCGAAGCGGCAAAGCATATTTTAGATATGAAAAATCTGCCCGATGGTGTATTTGCTGCAAATGATTCCTGTGCAATTGGTTGTATGCTGGAGATGAAAAGTCAAGGTATTAAAATACCGGATGATATAGCGTTTGCAGGCTTTAACAACGATCCGCTTTGCTGCGTGGCCGAACCGAATTTAACCACCATCAATTACAAAGGTTACGAGATGGGAAAAGTAGCAGCAAGTGTTTTGATTGGCAACCTGACCGAGCAGCCGGAAAGTAAAATCACCCAAAATATAGTATTGAAATCAGAATTAATTATTCGCGAATCATCGCTTAGAAATCAAGTTAAACAATAAAAAAATGAGTGTAAACGAAGTAACCAAAATTGCCATTGTGACGGGCGGAGCCTCTGGTTTAGGATTGGCGATTACCAAAAAGTTAGTTCAAAACCAGATTAAAACCATCATTATTGGGCGGAATGAAAATAATTTAAAAGACGTGGCTGCCAGCCTGGGAAACCTTTGCCAGTACAAAGTTTACGATCTGCAAGATTTAAAAGGTGTTCCGGCTCTGATCCAGGAAATTGTGGATGAACACGGGCAGATTGATATTTTGGTGAATAATGCCGGCATCAACCAGAAAAAACATTTTCTGGAAGTAACGGATGAGGATTTCCAGAATATTCTTCAAACCAACACCACGGCTGTATTTGCAATGAGCCGAGAAGTAACGCGTTTTATGCTCGAAAAAGGAAGCGGAAGTATCGTAAATATCAGTTCGATGGCGGCGCGTTACGGCATTCCATATGTGATTTCTTATACAGCGGCAAAATCTGCTATTGAAGGCATGACGAAGGCAATGGCCGTAGAACTTTCTCCAAAAGGCATCCGGGTAAATTGCGTGGCACCAGGATTTATCGCTACAAATATGTCGGCTAAAGCGTTGGACAGCGATCCTGAACGGAAACAAAAAGTAATGTCGCGTACGCCGATGGGCAAACTGGGCGAACCGGCAGATGTAGCCGAAGCAGTTTATTATTTTGCTTCTGAGGCTACCAAATATGTTACCGGGGTTATTTTGCCGGTGGATGGCGGAAACTCCATCGGGTTTTAAATCTGGTAATATACAGTCTTAATTTAGGTTGATAAAAGAAGCATCACTTTGGTGGATGCTTCTTTTATCAACCTTTTTTTTAGATGATGGATACTGTTTTTGACACTGTTTTTTTGCTGGCCTGCGTTTGTGCATCCGGCTGGCATCCGCCTGCGCTGATCATTACTTTTCCTTTCACTACAACACTGTTTCCATCAGCATTAACCAGCGTTAAATCTTCCGGCTTTAACTCAAAGTGAATGATTTTGCTTTCGCCGGCTTTCAGAAAATTTCTTTCAAAGCCTTTTAAAGCTTTCAGCGGAGCTTTCATTTTTAAGTCCAAGTGAGATAAATAGAGCTGAGTTACTTCATCGCCAGCCATTTTGCCCGTGTTGGTTACTTTAATGCTCACCATATATTTCTTTCCGGATTGCAGCACGGCCGGAGTGGTTAATAAATCATACTTAAAAGTAGTATAGCTTAAACCATAACCAAAGCCATATAATGGCTGCCCGGTAAAATAGCGGTAAGTGCGATTTTTCATAGAATAATCATCAAAAGCGGCTGTTAAATCACTGTTGCTTTTGTAAAAAGTTACTGGCAAGCGGCCAGCGGGGTTGTAATCGCCAAAAAGTACATCGGCAATGGCTGTACCTGCATCCTGACCGCCGTACCAGGCGTTTATAATAGCTGGAATATTGGCCGATTCGTAAGGTGTTGCAATTGCAGAACCGGTCATCATCACAAAAACTACTGGTTTACCAGTTGCTTTCAAAGCTTTTAGCAGCAGCGTTTGCGCATCGGGCAGTAAAATCGAATTTCGGTCGCCGCCATCAAAACCGGGTTGTTTTACGCGCATTTCCTCACCTTCCAGCTTTGGCGTAATGCCACCAACATAAATGATAACATCTGCATCTTTAGTACTGTCCACAGAAGCCTTTAAGTTTGGGTTGAGGTTAGTATAACCTGTGCCAGATACATAAACCACTTCTGTACCTGCTGCAACTTTGGATTTGATGCCTTGCAAAGCATTCACCAAATGCGAAGGAACGCCGTTGTAATTGCCCAAAATGCTGTTTTCGTTATTCGCGTTCGGGCCAACTACGGCGATCTTTTTCAAGTTTTTTTTCAGCGGCAACAACTGATTTTCATTTTTAAGAAGAACAATGGATTCGTGCGCCATTTTCAAAGAGTGAGCATGATGCGCAGGGCTTTCCAGTTCAGAAAGGGTTATCTGTCGATATTTAACCTGATCAATCGGATCAAACAAACCCAGGCGAAAACGAATGGTAAATAAGCGCTTTACCGAAACATCAATTTGTTGTTCCGTCAGCTTACCATCTTTCACGGCTTTAACCAATGATTTATAGGAAGTTGGGCCCACAATGCATTCCACATCCGTGCTGTGCAAAACGGCATCGGCAGCTGCGCTCTCTGCATCCGGCGAACTGTGGTGCGCATTAGGAGCAGAAAAATCATCTATCGCCCCACAATCCGAAGTTAAATAACCGGTAAAATTCCATTCGTTGCGCAAAATATTGGTTAGCAAAATATCACTGCCACAGCAAGGCTGCCCTCTGAAAGAATTGTAGGCACACATCACACCAGCTACTTTTGCGTTCACAACCAACTGTTTAAAGGCTGGTAAATAAGTATCCCACAAATCGTAATTGCTCACATCAACATCAAATTTATGCCTGGATTGTTCCGGTCCGCTGTGTACGGCGTAATGTTTGGCGCAGGCAGCAGCTTTTAAATATTTCGGGTCGTTTCCCTGCAAGCCAGTTACAAATGCCTTGCCCATGGTTGCCGTTAAAAAAGGATCTTCGCCATAAGTTTCCTGTCCGCGGCCCCAGCGCGGATCCCGAAAAATGTTAATATTAGGAGACCAGTAAGTTAAGGCTGTGTATTGTGCGGCGTTGTTGGTTTTTAAATTTTCATTGTTAATGGCCCGGCCTTCGGTCGCAATTTCGTCGGCCATTTCATGTATAGCAGCACTATCAAATGTCGCCGCGTTGGCAATTGCTTGCGGATAAACAGTAGTTTTATACTGCTTATTTGCCCGCGCAACGCCATGTAAAGCTTCGTTCCACCAATCAAAAGCTGGTACGCCCAAACGTGGAACGGCCGGTGCTTTGTTGATCATTTGATCTACCTTTTCTTCCAGGGTTAGTTTGGAAACTAGATCGTTCACCCGCTCTTCAATTGGTAAAGAAGGATCCTGAAACTTGTATTCAAACTTGGTCCTTTTCACCATGCCCAGCGAAGGAATTAAGATTAGTGCCAGCGGGAGCAGGCATAATTTTTTAGTAAACAGCTTTTTCATATATACTTTGTTTATAATAAGTTATTCTTTTGGCGGATGGCTTTTTGCTCAAACATAACAACATTTCAGTACTTCTTTTATCAGGTAAAATTCATTGAAAATATTGCTGTAACTAAAAAAATACCAGACAGATTTTACAGGCATAAAAGAAGCATTGCGTTAACAAAAATGTTTGTTTAAATAGGTTTATGGGTGCGATTTCGGATATTTCCGAATAATAAATATAAAAATAGGCAATCGATTGCAATTTTACTACTTTCGTCTTTATAAAAAATTTAAACCTAAGTTTTCAAGCATATTATAAATCAAACCATGTTATTATTAGGCATTGATATTGGCACCTCATCCGTCAAAGTTTCTGTTCTGGATGCGGCCTTGCAGCGAACAATTACTTCGGCCCAGTTCCCGGAACAGGAAGCCGAAATTATCTCGCTGCAACCTGGCTGGGCTGAGCAATCGCCCCAAACCTGGTGGGAATATACGCAGCAAGCCATCTCCGCCTGCAACCAATCCGGCAAATATAATCCGCAGGACATTTCGGCTATCGGTATTGCTTACCAAATGCACGGTTTGGTTTTGGTTGATAAAAATCAGAACCTGTTGCGCAACAGCATTATCTGGTGCGATAGCCGTGCGGTAGAAACCGGAAATGCCGCTTTTGAGGCGATTGGGGAAGAGAAAAGTTTGGCACATTTACTTAATTCGCCCGGAAATTTTACAGCTTCCAAACTGGCCTGGGTAAAGGCAAATGAACCCGAAATTTATACACAGATTGATAAAGTGATGTTGCCGGGAGATTTTATCGCTATGAAATTAACAGGCGAAATTACCACTTCAGTTTCTGCACTTTCGGAAGGCATTTTTTATGATTTTATCGATCAGCAGATTTCTGAAGATGTGATCAATTATTTTGGTTTCGACAGAAATCTGTTCCCGGTTATAAAACCTGTTTTTTCCGTTCATGGCGAAGTTAAAGCGGAAGTAGCACAAAAATTAGGGCTTAAAAACAGTATTCCGGTTTCGTACAAAGCTGGTGATCAACCTAATAATGCCTTATCGCTCAACGTTTTAAAGCCCGGCGAAGTGGCTGCAACGGCCGGAACTTCTGGCGTAATTTATGGCGTGAGCGATCAGTTGGTTTACGATCAGCAATCACGCGTCAATACTTTTGCACACGTTAATTATTTGGCCGAATCTGCAAAAACCGGTGTGCTGCTTTGCATCAACGGAACAGGTAGTATGAACCGATGGGCCAAAAATTTGTTCGGTAAAAACAGCACGTATCAGCAAATGAACGACGAAGCTGCAAAAATAAATCCCGGAAGCGAAGGTTTGCTGGTTTTACCTTTTGGCAATGGAGCCGAACGCATGTTAAATAATCGTCAGGTTGGTGCCCAAATTGTTGGGATCGATGTAAACCGACATACTTCGGCACATTTATTCCGCGCCGTGCAGGAAGGAATTGCTTGTGCTTTTCGTTATGGACTGGATATTATGCGCGAAAATGGCATGAATCCAACGGTAATCCGCGCCGGAAAAGCAAACATGTTTATGAGTGATATTTTTACCGAAACCTTTGTCAACGTAACCGGCGTTCCGGTAGAATTGTATCAGAATGACGGCAGCGCAGGTGCGGCATTAGGTGCCGGAATCGGAGCCGGAATTTTTGTTTCTGCTGAAGAAGCTTTTAAAAACATGCTGCCGGTACAAAAAATCGAACCTGAAAACAGTGATTTTGAATCTGTTTACCAGCAATGGAAAATGCTGCTGGACAGTAAATTGCAATAATATTTAAAACCAATTCATCATAAAAACTAAAACGATCATTAACAAATTATCAAAATTATGGGAAATATAGTAACAGGAGAAAAAGAGTTTTTTAAAGGCTTGGGTCAGGTCAAATTTGAAGGTTTGGAATCTGATAATCCTTTGGCTTTCCGCTGGTACGACGAAAACCGCGTTGTGGCTGGCAAAACCATGAAAGAGCATTTCAAATTTGCTGGTGCTTACTGGCATTCTTTTGTGGGCAATGGTAGCGATCCGTTTGGTGGCGCTACACATATTTTTCCTTGGGATGCAAAAGCAGATCCGATTGAACGTGCAAAAGATAAAATGGATGCAGCGTTCGAATTTTTCACCAAAATGAGCCTGCCTTACTACTGTTTCCATGATGTGGACGTGGTAGATTATGGTGATAATGTAGCTGAAAATGAGCATCGTTTGCAAACTTTAGTAGAATATGCCAAAGAAAAACAAGCGCAAAGCGGTGTGAAATTATTGTGGGGAACTGCCAATTTGTTTTCGCACAAACGCTACATGAACGGTGCTTCTACCAATCCAGATTTTCACGTGTTGACGCATGGCGCGGCACAAGTAAAATGTGCTTTGGATGCTACGATTGCTTTGGGTGGAGAAAATTATACTTTCTGGGGCGGCCGCGAAGGTTATATGACTTTACTGAATACCAACATGAAACGCGAACAGGAGCATTTTGCAAAATTCCTGCACGCGGCAAAAGATTATGCCCGTAAAAATGGCTTTAAAGGAAGCTTTTTTATCGAACCAAAACCGGCAGAACCAACCAAACACCAATATGATTTTGATGCGGCAACTGTGTTCGGTTTCCTGCAGAAATATGATTTGCTGAACGATTTCTCTTTAAACCTGGAAGTGAACCATGCTACTTTGGCCGGCCATACTTTTCAGCATGAACTGCAGGTTGCGGTGGATAATGGTTTATTGGGTTCTATCGATGCCAACCGTGGCGATGTGCAAAACGGCTGGGATACAGATCAGTTTCCGAATGATATCAATGAACTGACCGAATCGATGCTGATTATTTTAGAAGGCGGCGGCATTAAATATGGCGGTGTAAACTTTGATGCCAAAGTGCGCAGAAATTCTACCGATCAGGCTGATTTGTTTTATGCACACGTTGGCGGCATGGATATTTTTGCCCGTGCTTTGATTACTGCGGATAATATCCTGCAAAAATCAGATTACAAAAAAGTTTGTGAAGAGCGTTACGCTTCTTACGATAGCGGAAAAGGCAAGGAATTTGAAGACGGAAAATTGTCTTTAGAAGATCTACGCAACTACGCTGCCGAAAACGGCGAACCAGCAACCATCAGCGGCAAACAGGAATATTTGGAGAATTTGATCAACCGTTATATTTAAGGTTAACGATTTTTAGGTGGTAAAAAAAGCATCTGGCCGAAAGGTTGGGTGCTTTTTTATGGGCTTCACTATTAATTTATAATAGGTAAGGAGAATAACAACTCAGGTGAGGAATTCTTTTACGCATAAATTCTTAATTACTGCTGAAATTAAGGTGATAAAAGAAGCATCAGCCAAATACCAAATGCTTCTTTTATCACCTTAAATTAAGTTTTACTTATTTAAATACAACTGGTTAAACAGTAGCCGGAACGTATTTTGCGCCTGCCCTCGGAAAGTAATCTCCGGGCCGAAAGCATACAATTTACCCGAACCAACTTTGGCTACAAAAGCTGCTGTGCCATCTTTCAAATATTTTTGTCCCCAGGCCCAGCCGCTATCCAACGGTTTGTCGGTAGCAAACCAAGCCAGCCGTTTTACGCCTTTTGCTTCGGCATCCGCATCTAATTTAAAAACCGGGCTCCGGTCAAAATTCACGTCTGCTTCAGCCGTCATGCCATAATTGGCTGGTTCCGAAGTGTCAAAATTCGCACGCAGCAAACTTCCCGGAATGTAATATTTTGTTCCCGGAAGCGGCCGTTCTTTTCCGTTCGGCCCGATTTCGGTCAGGTAATTATGCACCGGCAAACCAATCTGATAGGCCAGGTTGGTGCTCGTGCCAATCGTAACTACCGTTCCGCCTTGTTCCATAAATTTTTTAAGCTGAGGGATGGATTTCTCCGCAGTAAT
>JBPBPL010000022.1:0-7813 GCA_050954285.1 Janthinobacterium lividum
TTAGAATTAAGTCCGATACCAAACAAGGTGCAGTTAGGTGCCAGTTTAACAGAAGGAATGGGTGCAGGCTCGATCCCGGAAGTTGGAAAAAACTCAGCGATAGAAAATATTGACGATATTAAACAAATGCTGGGCACCAATACCAAAATGTTATTTATCACGGCCGGAATGGGTGGCGGAACAGGAACCGGTGCCAGTCCGATTATTGCACAGGCTGCCCGCGAACTGGATATTCTGACGGTTGGAATAATTACAACACCTTTTTCTTTTGAAGGTAAACGCAGGAAGATGCAGGCTGAAGAGGGCATGGAAGAACTGCGCAAATATGTAGATTCTTTCCTGGTGATTTCTAATGATCGTTTACGAGAAATATTTGGAAACCTAACCTTAGGTGCTGCTTTTGCACAGGCAGATGATATTTTGACAACGGCAGCCAAGGGCATCGCAGAAATTATTACGTTACCAGGTTACATCAATGTTGATTTTAAAGATGTGCGCACAGTAATGAAAGACAGTGGTGTTTCTATTATGGGAAGCTATTCTGCTGCTGGAGAGAACCGCGCTTATGAAGCTGTAAGAGGTGCTTTAGCTTCTCCGTTGCTGAAAGATAATGAGATTGAAGGTGCAAGGTATATTTTACTCAACATCAGTTCCGGCTCCAAAGAGGTAACGATGGATGAAGTGAGCATAATTACAGATTATATTCAGGAAGAAGCTGGTTTAATGGCTGATTTGATTTGGGGAAATTGTCAGGATGAAAACTTGGGCGAAAAAATCTCTGTAACGATTATTGCAACTGGTTTTCAAACTAAAGATGAACGTGAAAAAGTTTTAAGCACGAAGAAAGTTGTTTCGCACTTAATCACCGAAAATCCATTAGTAAAACCAGTAAATGAATTTACTGGTTTTACTAATGGCAAAACTGAAAAAAATGAACCTTTTTTGAAGGTGCGTGAAGAAAATCACTCTGGGGTTAACATGTTTCAACAAAGAGAAGAGCCGATTCGGGAAGATCAAAATGGAAAAATCCGCTACCAGTTGACAGAAGAAGACAAAATTCAGGAACCGGAAATTGAAAACTCCGGCTTTACCATAAAATATGCAGAACAAATCAGCTTTGATAAACCTGCAGAAGCTTTAGTTGCAGAACAAACACGTCCAGAATCTGTAAAACCAGAAGTACAACCTGGTGCAGATGATCAGAAAACTGATGAATCTATTGAAGAACAATTGCGTAAATCAAGAGAACGTATTATGCGTTTGAAAGATTTGAGCATGAAATTAAGAAGTGGAAACATACAGGAACTGGAAAATGTACCAGCTTATAAACGTAAAGAAGTTGCTTTGCAGCAGAACGTACATTCGTCAGAAACACAGATTTCCAGGTTTTCTTTATTAGCCGATGAAGATGGCAAAACAGAAATTCGTCCAAATAATTCTTTTCTGCACGATAATGTAGATTAAGGAGTTGACTTTTGTCAACAAAAAGGTCTTTGTTTATACAAAGGCCTTTTTTGTTGATTTTAGGTAAGTTTTGGTGCTTCTTTTGCTTATAAAAATTTAACGGGTATTTTTACCTTGCTACACTTATTTTAAATTTAACAATTTTGGATTTATTCGATAAAATACAAAAAAATATGGGCCCTTTGGGTCAGCATCAAAGCTGGTCACACGGTTATTTTTCTTTCCCGAGATTAGAAGGTGATATTGATGCCCACATGCAATTTAGAGGTAAAGAGCATTTGGTTTGGAGTTTGAATAATTATTTAGGTCTGGCTAATCATCCGGAAGTTCGCAAAGCAGATGCAGAAGCGGCAGCAGCTTATGGCATGGCTTATCCAATGGGTGCGCGGATGATGTCGGGTAATTCATCTCAGCATGAAGCATTGGAAAAAGATTTAGCTGATTTTGTAGGTAAGGAAGATGCCTTTTTGTTGAATTATGGTTACCAGGGTATGGTTTCTATTATTGATAGTTTGGTTGATCGAAACGATGTAATTGTTTATGACGGAGAATGCCATGCGTGTATTATCGATGGTGTACGTTTGCACATGGGTAAGCGCTACGTTTATCAGCATAATGATATAGGAAGTTTGGAAAAGCAATTGGAGCGTGCTTCAAAACTGACTGAACAAACCGGTGGCGGCATTTTAGTGATTACCGAAGGCGTTTTCGGAATGTCTGGCGCCCAGGGAAAAATTAAAGAAATTGTAGCCTTAAAAGAGCAATATAAATTTCGTTTACTAATTGATGATGCACACGGTTTTGGCACGATGGGCAAAACTGGCGCAGGTACGCATGAAGCGCAAAATTGCATTGATGAGGTAGATATTTACTTCGGTACGTTTGCTAAATCTATGGCAGGTATCGGTGCATTCGTAGCTTCAAGCCAAACTATTGTTAATTTTTTGCGCTATAATATGCGTTCTCAAACGTTTGCCAAAGCTTTGCCAATGCCAATGGTAATTGGTTTGCGTAAACGCTTAGAACTACTAAAGAATACTCCGGAACTACGCGAAAAACTTTGGAAAATTGCCTTGGCTTTGCAGGATGGTTTACGTGCCCGCGGATTTGATTTAGGCATTACCAATACCATGGTTACACCGGTATTTTTAAAAGGTGATTTGAATGAAGCTACCAGCCTGACAATGGATTTACGAGAAAACTACAGCATATTTTGCTCTATTGTGATGTACCCGGTAATCCCGAAAGGATTGATTGAATTGCGTATCATTCCAACAGCAATGCACACTTTGGAAGATGTACAGCGCACGTTGGATGCATATAGTGAAGTATCCGAAAAATTAAAAAGTGGTTATTATAAAGAAAATAAATTTGTTTTAACCGATAACTAAATTCCATGTTTATAAAAAAGTACTGCATAGCTTCAGTACTTTTTTTATGATCTATTTTTTGTAATTAGCAATAATAAAACCAATCATTGTTGCAACAAAATTTTATATTAGCTTATATTAAAGCTTAACCCTTATTATCCAATGAAAAAATTTGAAGAAATTAAAAAGCTGATTCAAAGCCTTGAAGCCGATGCAGAAAAATTTTATACCAAAGGAAACAGTGCTGCCGGCACACGTATCCGCAAAGGGATGCAGGATTTGAAAAATATGGCCCAAGCAATGCGATTGGAAATCCAAGATACCAAAAATTCGGAACCTGAAAAAAAGTAATACTTCTTTTACCAACTAAAAATTCGATTACCCTAATCGGATTTTTTTATGAATTTATTTTTTTCAATTCGTCTGCAATTAAGCCAGCAGTTTTCTCACTCACATTAACTAAAGGTAAACGCATACTATTACCGCACAAACCATTAATTTTCAGGGCTTCTTTTACACCTCCAGGATTGCCTTCTGTAAACATTAGTTTTGTAAATTCAATCAGTTGATAATGCAAAACCCGGGCAGCTTCCCATTTTCCATCCAAACAAAGCCGAACCATATCAGAAAATAACTGCGGAACAGCATTCCCGATCACGGAAATTATACCTACGGCACCCAAAGCAATCATGGGTAAAGTAACCGGGTCATCTCCGGAGATCAACATAAAATCTGCTGGTTTATCGCGCATAATCTGATTAAACTGGTCAAAATTACCCGATGCTTCTTTTATCGCTATAATTTTCTCACAATCGTTAGCCAGTCTAATTGTAGTTTCTGCGGAAATATTGCTGGCTGTTCGACCTGGAACATTGTATAAAATTATCGGCAAATCCGATGCTGCTGCAACCGCTTTATAATGCTGATAAATTCCTTCCTGAGTAGGTTTATTATAATATGGGCTAACTGACAAGATCGCGTCGTAACCCTGCTTATCAAAATTTTGAATATTTTCGATAACTGCCTGCGTGTAATTTCCGCCAATGCCGGCAATCAATGGCACACGCCCCGCAACTGTTTTTGCCGTAAAAGCCCAGATTTCTTTTTTTTCTGCCGCAGACAAAGCTGCACTTTCGCCAGTTGTACCGAGGGAAATCAGGTAATCAATACCATTATCGATCAGGTTTTCCAGAATCTTTTCCAAGGCTGGAAAATCGATAGAACCGTCAGTTTGAAATGGAGTGATAACGGCAACTCCAGTGCCATGAAATTTTTTCATTGATGAAGATAGAAGCCGCTAAGATAATATTTTGCGATTTCAGATAAACGAATGTAAATAAATATTAAATGAATATATGAACAATTAGTCTTCAATCATTGCCAGCAGCTCCTGTTCGGAAATCATCGGGATATTTAGTTTCTGCACCTTTTCCAGTTTTGACGGACCCATATTATCGCCAGCCACCAAATAATTGAGTTTTGCAGAAATACTGCCCATAATCTTGCCGCCGTTCTCCTCAATCATCTGCTTCAGTTCCTCGCGCGAGAATTGCTCAAATACGCCGGAAATGATAAAGCTTTTGCCTGATAATTTTTCACTTTGCAGGGCATTAATTTCTTCTTTTATGCTGAATTGAAGTCCTGCTGTTTTTAGCCGTTCAATTTGCTCCAGATGTTGCGGCACCAGGAAATATTCAATTAAACTTTCTGCAATCCGGTCGCCAATTTCATCCACCAAAATTAGCTCCTCAAAAGAAGCATATTGCAAAGCTTCGATCGTTTTAAAATAACGCGCCAGTTTGCGGCCAACAGTTTCGCCCACAAAACGAATTCCTAAACCGAAAAGCACTTTTTCAAAAGGCATTTCTTTGGAGTTTTCAATGCCGGAAATCATATTGGTGATGGATTTCTCGCCAAAACGTTCCAGTGTACTCAGTTCATCCACGCGATCTTTCAGCTCGTACAAATCACTGATATGGTGCACAAAACCGCGCTTGTAAAAGTTCTCAATCGTTTCATCGCCCAAACCATCAATATTCATGGCTTTCCGGCCTATAAAATGCTGAATTTTTCCTACAATTTGCGGTGGGCAACCTTCATCATTTGGACAATAATAAGCAGCTTCTCCTTCTTTGCGCACCAAAAAAGTATTGCAGCGCGGGCAGTTGGTGGCGTATTCTACAGGCTTAGCATCCGGGATACGTGCATCTAAATTTACACCCGTAATTTTCGGGATAATTTCGCCGCCTTTTTCTACATAAACCGTATCGCCTTCGTACAAATCCAAACGTGCGATTTCATTAGCATTATGCAAGGTTGCCCGTTTCACAGTTGTTCCGGCCAGCAAAACCGGTTTTAAATGCGCAACCGGTGTTACGGCCCCCGTTCGGCCAACCTGATAGCCTACGCTTTCTAAAATGGTTTGTGCCGATGCTGCTTTGTATTTGTAGGAAATGGCCCAGCGTGGCGATTTTGCCGTAAAACCCAGCTCTTCCTGCTGTGCAAAACTGTTTACTTTTAAAACAATGCCATCAATATCGTAACTTAGTTTAAAACGTTCGGTTTCCCAAGTTTTGATAAAGGCCAGAACTTCCTGAATATTGCTGCAGAGCGCCGTATGTTCGCAAACCGGAAAGCCCCAGTTTTTGACGGTTTGCAGGCTTTCCCAATGGGTTTTGAACTGATTTTTATGTGCATAAAAGAAGTACAGAAAACAATCCAGCGGACGTTTAGCCACCTCGGCAGAATCCTGCAGTTTTACGGTGCCAGAGGCAAAGTTGCGTGGGTTGGCATAAGTTACTTCTCCGTTATCCAAACGTTCCTGGTTCAGTCTTGCAAAAGCTTTTTTATGCATAAAAACTTCACCACGAATTTCAAACTGATCCGGATAATTTCCTGGTTTTAAGTGATGCGGAATGGCATGAATGGTTTTGATATTATTGGTTACCTCATCTCCTTGCGTGCCGTCGCCGCGAGTTACGGCACGTATTAATTTTCCGTTTTCATAACTTAGGCTGATGGAAAGACCGTCAAACTTCAATTCTACAACATATTCAAAATTGCTGCCGATGGCTTTTTGGATACGCTGATCAAAATCCAGTAAATCCTGTTCATTATAAGTATTTCCCAGTGAAAGCATTGGCCACTGGTGCTTCACCGTTTTAAACTCTTTGGTAATTTCACCACCAACTTTTTGCGTGGGCGAATTTGGGTCGAGCAGCTCCGGAAACTGTTTTTCCAGCACAGCCAGTTCTGCTAATTTGTGATCAAAATCCTGATCGGCAATGCTGGGTTGTGCCAGTACATAATAATTGTAATTGTGTTGTTTCAGTTCGGCGGATAAAGCTTCCACCCGCGCTTCGGCCTCTGTAAAAGTCATGGTACGAAGATAGGGAAATTAGCTGTCAGCATTCAGGTCTCAGCATTCAGCTTTTCGCTGTTAATGTTTATAAAATTCGATTAATTATAAACTATAAATCTTTCTCTTCATCCACCAATCCCGCTCAGCATACTGGTGATGATAATGCCAAGTACGATGACTGTAATAATGACATACAGATAATCTTTTTCCAGCAGAAAACTGATGATCGACAATATAATCCGGACAATTGGTGTGGCAATTAAGAGGATAATGCCAGTTTGAATAATGGCGCGGCCTTTCATTGCTAAAACACCGTTAAAAATACCTTTGATACTTTTTAAAAAATCAGGTTCGCCTTTAAAAACATGATATGAAGCTGTTTCGTAGCCATGCCGATAAACGTAAATCAGTCCTCCGCAGAAAACTACCGACATGGCCAAAACGACGCCCCAACGCAGCACGGTGCCAATTAGTAATTGTACGTCCGCATCTTTAAAATCTTTTTTTTCGCTGCTCATATATGTCCGGTTAAACCCTTGTAAATCATTTGGATGGCCAGTGCAGAGATCACAACTGCAAAAATAATTTTAAGTAATTTGGACTTCGCTTTCACCAAAATTTTTGAACCTGTGATTGCACCTAAAACCACGCCGAGCATAACTGGCATAGACAAACCCGGATCGATGTAGCCGCGTTGCAGATAAATTACGGCGCTGGCTGCTGCTGTAACGCCCATCATGAAATTGCTGGTGGTAGTGGACACTTTGAACGGAATACGCATCACGTTGTCCATCGCGATAACTTTTAATGCACCTGAGCCGATGCCCAGCAAGCCAGAAATCATGCCGGCAAAACTCATCAGTCCGAATCCACCGAAAACATTGCGCACGCCGTAAGGTATTTGCCGGCCTTCATCGGGATAAGAGTTGCCCAACCGTAAAAAGGCTGCAGGTTTGCTGGAAACAGGATCAGCCTGCGTGTTTTTCTTTTTTAAGGACATGAATGCGGAAAAGATCAGGATCACCCCAAAAATAATGGCAATATAAGAAGCTGGAATGTAGCTTGATAAATAGGCACCTCCCACAGCGCCCAGCGTGGTGGCAATTTCAAGAAACATGCCCAGCCGCATATTGGTAATGCCTTCTTTTACGTATGCGGATGCCGAACCTGAAGACGTAGCAATTACCGAAACCAGCGAGGCACCGATAGCATAATGTATATCCACATCCAGCACGAGCGTGAGCAGCGGTATGATAACGATGCCGCCGCCTAAACCGGTAAGTGCGCCTAATAAACCGGCAAAATACGCACCGATTAAAATATATAGTGTTAAAAGAAGTATTGTCATGAACAGCTCAAATATCGGTTTTAAGTTAATACTTCTTTTAGCATATATTTTTTAGGCTGTTAAACTTAACGGTAAAATGAAGCGCGGATTTGATTTTTCTAATGAGGAAGAGCGCAATTTCTTAAAATCCGACCGCTGGTTCTGGTACGAAAATTTGGTGTTAAGTTGCTTTAAAACCTGAAAATTACTGATTAACTGCAAAAATTTTACAGTAGATATTGCTGCAGTCTGCGGGGGCAATGCTAATAAATTTGCTATTTCATCGCCCAT
>JBPBPL010000038.1:0-7473 GCA_050954285.1 Janthinobacterium lividum
ACTGAACAAGTAGAAATCCCGCTAAGTAAAAGCAAAATGACCGTGCTGCTGATTGGCTCAACTGCGTTTGTTGCAATTGGACTTTGGTTTGTCATAAGCCCTCCAATACTTCAAAATGGATTTTTCAGTAACCCGGCACTGATTTTAGTTTCAGGGATTGCTTCCATTTTATTTTTTGGATTTTGTGGTTTCATACTCCTGAAAAAGCTCCAAGACAACAACGTAGGGCTTATTATAGACAAAACAGGAATTACGGATAATGCAAGTGGGATTTCAGCGGGACACATTCCATGGAGCGATATTAATGAGATCAAAACTTCACAGGTTATGAACCAAAAGTTTCTGATGATTTTGGTTAGTAATCCTGATACCTATATCAACCGGCAGACCAGTACGATCAAACGAAAAGCTGCAGAAATGAATTACAAAAGTTATGGTTTGCCAATCAGTATTTCTGCTAATACATTAAAGTGCAACTTTAATCATTTAAAGAATACTTTGCAGGACCAGCTTGATAAAAACAGGATTTAACTACGTAAAAAGAGTTCACGAAACGCTGTAAGCTTTCTATCTTGGCGACAATCAAAAGTCGAGCTTTCTGTTCTTATTCAAGTGTTGATTTTTATAACTTACCGTATATTATAACATTCTTTTTTTGCCTGCTATAATTATATTTCAGGTACAGTTGTACTTATACAATAAAAGTAATATACCAGGCACTTTATCTAGAATGGGTCGTTTCTTGGAAGGTGAATTCTGGTTGCTGATTCGCTCAAAGCGAATAAAAAGTTTACCTCTGATCTGTAGGAGTTTTAGAAGAGCTTACAGCTGTACCGGCGTGTAGCCATTCTGTTAGTTTTTATAAATCTGATAGCTTTGATCTTGTTTCCTGCTAACTTAACAAACCCCCGGATGACCGAGCTTGAAAATTATATTCACCTCCATTTCGCTATTTCTCTGGACGACTGTCAGAAAGTGAGCGGATTGTTCAAAATCGAGACCCTGGAAAAAGGTGGATACTTTTTAAAATCAGGCAAGTATTGCAACAAGCTTAGTTTTATCCAGGGTGGTATTTTAAGGGTATACGTTAACCTGCCGGATAAGGAAGTTACGCAGTGGATCGGTACGGCTGGATATTTTTTGACAGATATTAATTCTTTCCTATACCGTAACCCTTCGCGGTTCAATATTCGGGCATTAACAGACACACGCCTGTTTACCATTGGTTATGAAGATTACCTGGCAATGGGCAAACTGATACCCAAATGGCATGAATTTGAAAAGCTGTTTATGGGTAAATGTTTTGTGATGCTGGAGAACCGCGTTTTCGATCTGATCTCGATGCCTGCCGAAGAGCGTTACCAAAAACTGTTTAAGCAAAACCGTGAACTCTTCAACCAGGTGCCCTTGCAATACCTGGCCTCCATGCTGGGCATGACGCCCGAGACCTTTAGCCGGATACGAAGAAAAATGATTCCTTGACTTTTGTCAAGCGGGGCCTGATGGTCTTGGGTTATTTTTGATAAGTAATCAATCACTAAACAAATTTACATCCTATGTTCATCGGACACTTCGGTTTATCCTTCGCTGCCAAAAAAGTAGCCCCCCAGGTTGGATTAGGAACACTTTTTATCGCTACCCAGTTTGCCGACCTTCTTTGGCCATTCCTGCTCGTTTTAGGCGTTGAAAAGGTAGCGATCGTACCTGGTTATACAAAAACGAACGCATTTGATTTTCTCTTTTTCCCATATACGCATAGCCTGCTCATGGGCTTTGCGTGGGGTGCATTGCTGGGCAGTGTTTACTGGTTATTCAAACGGGACTCAAGAGGTGCTGTTGTCATTGGCCTATGTGTTCTAAGTCACTGGTTTCTTGACCTGGTCGTTCACGTAGCTGATCTGCCACTGACGCCCTTTAGCGGCTATAAAGTTGGACTTGGGCTATGGAATCAGGTACTGATTACGCTAACGATTGAAGCTATACTATTCTTTACCGGGGCTTACATTTACGGCACTTTTACAAAAGCCAGAAACAAGACCGGAAAATGGGCATTCTGGGTGCTGGTCATCCTGCTTTTCCTGCTACAACTTAGCAATACCTTTGGCCCAACTCCTCCAGATTCGGTAAGCATCCTGTTTTTCTCATTTGAAATCCTAACAGCAGTAATCGTTTTACTTGCGCACTGGGTAGACAAAAACCGGGGACTGGCTTAATTGGGAACCTGACCAATAATTTGCCGCTTTGCCTCAAAGCTGGTTTTTTCTAAAGGTCAGTTGAATAAAGATTAGACTCACAAAGATTAAAGTATGTTCGTTAAGCTGATGCTTCCAAAACGATTGCATACTTTTTAATTTTATTTTTCTTCATCCATTTGCAAAGTGGTGGTTTAGTTACTTTATACCGGAATCTTACGCTGCTTCCGAGATACTTTTCCGGGAACTTTCTCCTCGACGAATTTGGCCCTGCCGAGGTTCTTGTCACCAGTTCAGGTGCAGGAGGGTCGGCTTTGTTCTTTTCCAGATTCTGATCCAGGGTAAGGATGAGTAAAACAAGCAATAGTACGGGGCATTTTAAGCTGATTAAAAGAAAACCCAAAGAATAGTAAAATTTAAATGATATTCTGTTACAAATAAGTATTAGGTTTTCTCAAATAATCATTACTGCTTATAGGAAGGTTTATTTGATAATCTTTTCTACTTTCTTTCCATTAATTCTACACCTATAATATAGGGCAAGGGCAAAACTATCTTGTTAATGTATTAGGATACGCCTGTAAGTTTTGATTAGGATATAAGTGTTATATAGACTATCTGATTTTTGTGTTACAAACGAAGCATTGATCAAGAAAATATTTAGCTTTAAACTTCTTATTCTTTTTGAACCTACTTGTACTTTATATTAAAATAAACTGATTATGGACAGGCGGTCTGCTCTTAAAAACATGACCATTTTGGCAGGTGGTATATTTCTTTTTCCTTCCTGTTCAAAGCAGGAGGATGGAGAAGTTTCTATCAAGATGCATAAAATGAATATCAATGCAGCACAGGAAAAATTAGTTGGAAATGTAGTTGAAACGATTATCCCGCAAACTACTACGCCTGGCGCAAAGGCATTGAATGTGCATCTTTTTGTATTGAAGATGATGGATGATTGTTACAGTAAAAAAGATCAGGAGAATTTTTTACTCGGCATGAATAAACTGGATGAAAACGCAAAAAAACGGTACAGCTGTTCTTTTTCTGAATGTAAACCCAGAGAGTGCGAAGCTATACTGATGACGATAGAGGAAAACCCAAAAATACAGCCGCAGCTTGCAGCATTTTATCAGGTGACAAAACAGCTTACGGTAGAAGGTTACTCTATTTCTAAATATGTTATGACTACCAAACTTCCTTACGAACTGGTTCCGTCAAGATACAGTGGATATTTTCCCGTAAAAAATTTAAAAACAGCAGTTAAAAATGGCTAACTTAAATATAGACAGCATCAAGAATCAAACATTTGATGCTATTGTAATTGGCTCTGGCATGAGTGGTGGTTGGGCAGCCAAAGAACTTACCGGAAAAGGGCTTAAAACGTTAATGATTGAGCGTGGCCGCGATGTAAAACACATCAAAGATTATCCAACTACAAACATGTATCCCTGGGAGTTTGAACACCGCGGAGAAATGCCATTTGATGTACGGGAAGCCAATCCGTCCATCAGCCGCTGTTATGCTTTTAAGGAAGATGCACAACATTTTTTTGTGAAAGATACGGCTCATCCTTACGTTCAAACAAAGCCTTTTGATTGGATCAGGGGTTATCAGGTTGGTGGGAAATCGCTGATGTGGGCAAGGCAAACGCAGCGTTGGAGTGATTATGATTTTGAAGGCCCTGAAAGAGATGGTTTTGCAGTAGATTGGCCGATCCGGTATAATGATATTGCCCCATGGTACAGTTACGTAGAAAAATTTGCAGGTATTTCTGGCAATAAAGATGGCATTGCTAATCTGCCCGATGGTGAATTTTTACCTGCTTTTCCTTTAAGCTGTGTAGAAGATTATTTTAAAAAACAGTTAAGCAGCAATTATAAAAACAGGCATGTAATCAGTGCGCGTTGTGCCCATTTATCCAAACCAAATCAAATTCATTTTGATCAGGGAAGAGGGCAATGCCACAATCGGGTACTGTGTCAGCGCGGTTGTCCGTTCGGAGGTTATTTCAGCAGTAATTCATCCACAATTCCATGGGCAGAAAAGTCAGGAAACCTGACTATGCATACTGATGCAGTAGTGCAGGCTGTTATTTATGATGATCAAAAAGGCAAAGCAACCGGCGTAAGGGTTTTAGATACGCATACAAAAGAAACTACAGAATATTTTGCGAAGATCATTTTTGTAAACGCAGCAGCCATCAACACGAATTTATTGTTGCTGAATTCAACCTCCAATCGTTTTCCAAACGGATTAGGTAATGATAACGGGTTGATGGGCAAGTATGTCGCTTTTCATAATTACCGTGCAACAATAAATGCAGAATATGATGGTTTTAAAGACTTAACCACAGATGGACGCAACCCGGCAGGCGGAGGTTATATTCCTCGTTTCAGGAACGTTTACAAGCAGGAAACAGACTTTTTACGTGGATATGCAGCAGGATTTGGTTCTCATCGGCGTACATTGGTAAATTCTAAAGGAGTTGGACAGGATTTTAAAGAAAGCTTGTTTCATCCGAAACTTACACCGTGGACGGTTGGTTCGCACATGATGGGAGAAACCATTCCTAAAGAAAGCAATTATGTTGCTTTAGATAAAAGCCACAAAGACGAATGGGGAATGCCTCTTGCCAATATTTCTATTGCTTATGATGATAATGATGAAAAAATGGTCAAAGATTTTATTGAGCAGTTTAGCGAAATGTATACTAAAGCAGGTTTCACAAATATTATAACCAATGATTCTCATCAGGCTCCTGGCTTGGATATTCACGAAATGGGAGGCGTTCGTATGGGTAAAGACCCGAAAACATCTTTATTAAACAAGTGGAACCAGTTGCACGAGTGTAAAAACGTTTTTGTAACCGATGGTGCCTGTATGACTTCTACTTCATCACAAAATCCTTCGCTAACTTATATGGCTTTAACTGCGCGCGCAGTTGATTATGCGGTTAGTGAATTGAACAAGAAAGAACTTGTTTGATGCTTCCTTTCATCCACAGCGCATAAAGCCTAAATGCTTTTCAGAAAACGAAGGAATATTGACAGTTAAAATGCTCTTCACGGAATAAACTGTAGTTATGAGCGAGTCCTCAACGAATAATGCTGATTCGCTGCTTTAGCTTCAAAAAGTTCAACTCAACGAGGTAGTACGAGACGCTGGCAAGAAGCAGAACACAAGGCACTTTCAAAATCATGACCAGTGCAAAAGGCATACCGGTCCAGCTCTGAAGCCAGGGCTGCCAGGCTGGGCCGCCGATAAACAGTTCCTGCCAGATGTATATGCTGTAGGATAATGTTCCAAACCTTCTCAAAAGGACATTATTCAATATAGTTGATATTAGACTATTACCTTTGATACTTAAAAGAATAGCATAGCTGATCAGGCAGGCTGACAGATATTCAGAGCAGTATTTGTTATAAAAAATGAAGGTTTTGGTATGGATTACAATTGCCAGGGCCAGTAAGATAATACCTGAATAGCGGTTTGAGCTTTTCCCTTCGGCTTTGATTATTCCTTTGAAAGAAAGAATAGAAAATAAGGATCCAATCAAAATGATCAGCGGCCCTTTCCAAAAAGAGTACATCGCAATTTTAGTAAGTATCCGGATGGTGTAATTGCTAAAAACAACTTCCGGCAGATATAAGACTAAAACGGATACGAAAGGTGTTGCAATAATTATAACGATTGTAATAGTCGTATACCTGTTTACACTGAACGCCAGCAGGAATGGAAAAGTAAGGTAGAACTGTTCCTCAACAGCTAAAGACCACAAGTGTGCAGTAAACACACTGGTTTCCAAAGGCAGGTTTTTCAAAAACAGCAAGGAGGCCATAAAGTCCACAGGAGTTACTTTTAGCCGGTAACAAAAATTCAGAATAAACAGAACGAATAGAAATAGATAAGCAACAGGTATGATTCTTAACGCCCGACGCAGATAAAACCGCTTTAATGAAATCTTACCATATAGAATTTTTTCTTTCAAAAGCAACGTTGTGATCAAAAAGCCGCTCAGTACGAAAAAGATGTGAACGCCGATACTGCTGTCTACAAAAAGCCGGTAGGGCCTGAGATAATGGTTGATCCCGAAATGGGCAGAAAGGACCAACAGTATGGAAAGGCCTCTTAATCCATCCAAAGTGCTATAATAAGAACCTTGAAGAAATTCAGGTACAGTTGTGATCTCTGCTAATAATCCAATCCTAAATTCTGTTATCTTTCCTGCCATTATTCATGGCGTATACGGTAAGGAAACCAGTTGGGTTAATAATATTATCTGAGAGTTGAATCAACTGAATAATGTTAAATACCTGGTTAAGAAACTAAAGTAAAGCAGTAACCTACCTTAGCTGGGTTCATTTACTGTTAAGTATTCCGCTTAAACGGTCGTTTTCCGGAAGGGGGGTATAATGGATAGATTAGGCGATCAGCCGCGCTGCTTATACACCTATTGCGTTGTAAAGGTAGTTTATCTAACTTTATTTTATGTTTTTTTCAACTGCCGAAAGCCGAAAACCAGTTTTTCTTTATCTATTTTTTACCTTAGTTTTTAGTGCTGTAATATGGATACTGACTGTGCATGCACCAAATGCAGGACGTATTGGCGGCCGTATCTACGGGTATGGTATTATGTGGTGCCCCGCCCTTGCTGCCTGGGTAACCTGTAGATTATTGGGCCGTAAGATCTCAGACCTGAACTGGAAATGGGGCTCAGCAAAATATATGACTTCCTGTTACTTTATTCCTATGATGTACGCGCTGATCGCTTACCTGATTATCTGGAGCGCGGGTTGGGGCGGACTTTACAACAAGGCTTTTGCCGAGCAAGCTGCACATGAACTGGGTTGGGAAGGCTTGCCTGCCGGCCTTTTTATATTATTTTTTTTCATAGTGCAGGGTGTAATTGGCTTGTTTGGCAGCATGGCGACTGCTCTGGGTGAAGAAATCGGCTGGCGCGGCTTCCTGGTGCCTGAACTGAGCAGGCACATGGGTTATACCGGCGTTTCCCTGACCAGCGGCGTGATCTGGGCCGTCTGGCATTACCCCTTACTGATCTTTGGGCATTATAATAATGGCACGCCTGCCTGGTATGGTGTGCTTTGTTTTACGGTGATGGTCATCAGCATGAGTTTTGTTTTTACTTGGTACCGGTTAAAGTCAGGCAGTTTATGGACAGGCGTGATGCTGCATGCCAGTCATAACCTTTTCATTCAAAGCTTTTTTACGCCAATAACATTGGCTAATGCACATACACCATGGTTTGCTGATGAGTTTG
>JBPBPL010000034.1:0-6248 GCA_050954285.1 Janthinobacterium lividum
AGGAGATCTGACGCCAGAAGAGTTCCTGCAAAAAGAGAAACTAACGCCTGGTGCTCTATTTATGACTGGCTGAATAATTAGGAGGACGTCAGCTAATATGGTCAGTAGTCTGAATTGTAATAGCTTTAGGGAAGTAAATTAATAAACGTATCTGAGGCAAAACCGGCTAAAATATTCAAAGGCCAACTCTAATATTACGACTTTACGTATATTACGAAAAAAACCTATGATGGAATCCTACTTACAAATAGCCGAAAACCTCTACCGGACTGCTGCTTTAAAACCGGACATCGGGCTTTGTTGCACAACCACGCCCATGAATGCCTTTCCTGGATTAGAAATCCCTAAAATTATGCAGGAAATGAATTATGGTTGTGGTTCTATTGTGAGTGCGCGTGATCTGGTAAACAACCCAAAAATCTTGTATGTAGGTGTGGGCGGCGGAATGGAGCTGCTTCAGTTTTCTTATTTCAACAGGAATGAAGGCGGAGTAGTCGGCGTGGATATTGTGGACGAAATGCTGGAAAGCTGCGCTCATAATCTGCTGGAGGCTGAACAGTTAAACCCCTGGTTCAAAAAGGAGTTTATAAATCTGCAAAAAGGATCGGCCCTGAAACTTCCGGTAGCAGATAATTCGATCGACGTTGCGGGGCAAAATTGCCTGTTTAATATTTTTAAGGAAAAAGACCTAAAACAAGCGTTAACAGAAATTTATCGCGTGCTGAAACCTGGTGGAAGGCTGGTGATGTCTGATCCGGTTTGCGAGCAGCCCATGAATGAAGCTTTGCGCAATGATGAGCGGCTGCGTGCATTATGCCTGACTGGTTCGCTAACGCTGAAAGATTACCTGAACGCTATCAGTGCAATTGGTTTTGGTACAATTGAGATCCGCGCGAAACGGCCTTACCGCGTGCTTGCTCCCGGCCAATATCCAACCGAAGAACTGTTGTACATTGAAAGTGTAGAAATTTGTGCGATAAAAGACCCGATGCCAGCTGACGGTCCTTGCGTATTTACTGGAAAAGCTGCCATATATTATGGTGATCAGGAGTATTTTGATGATGAAAAAGGACATGTATTGCTTCCCAATCAGCCTTTAGCAGTATGTGATAAAACAGCTGGCAACCTGGCAGCCTTAAACCGCACTGATATTTTCATTTCAGGTTCTACCTTTTTTTATGATGGCGGCGGCTGTTGCTGAAAGCTGTTTTTATCCATGAAAATATTGGTAACAGGAGCAACCGGCTATATCGGACAAAAACTGGCCCTTGAATTAGCAAACCAGGGCAATACCGTTCATGCTTTAGTCAGAGATACCCGCAAAGCCGAAACTCTACTCAATCATCCGCAAATTAAATTATTTGCAGGCGATATTTTGGATCAAAAATCCATTACTGCGGCCATGCAGGGATGCGGGCAGGTTTATCATTTGGCTGCTTTGGCTTCCGTCTGGCACAAAAACCCGGATGCTTTTAACCGGATAAATGTTGAAGGGTTGAAAAATGTATTGGAGTGCTGCCTCGAATTGAAAATTAAAAACATTTTGGTTACTTCTACGGCAGGTGTTGTTGGAGATTCAAAAGACGGGCAGACGATGGCAGAACTCACAAACCCGAATCCAAAGCTGGAAACGCTGTATGAAAAAAGCAAAGTAGAAGCAGAAAAATTATTAATAGAATTTAATAAAAAAGGTATTCGGGGAATCATCGTTAATCCAAGCCGCGTTTATGGCCCCGGTTTGTTAACGGAAAGTAACGGCATTACCCGCCTACTGAAAATGTATATCAGCGGAAAATGGAAAATTAAACCAGGAAATGGCACAAGCATTGGCAACTACGTTTATATTGATGATGTAGTAAATGGACTTGTACTTGCGATGGAAAAAGCCAGACCCGGAGAACGGTATTTATTGGGCGGAATAAATATAAGTTACAATGCTTTTTTAAACCTTGTAAATCAGCTGACAGGCGTAAAAAGAAAATTATATAATTTCCCTTTGCTCTTAATGCTTTTGCTTTCTCAAATTCAGTTATTTATGGCCAAAGTTTTTGGGAAACAGCCGCTGATTACGCCGCCTTTTGTCAGAAAATACAACAAGCATTGGATTGTTAGTTCTGTCAAAGCAGAAAAAGAATTAGGTTATACTATTACGCCGCTGGACGTAGGTATTAAAAGAACTATTGCCTGGCTATCCGGATTGGAAACTCATGAGTTTTAAAGCCTGTTTAAGTTTTATCAGGAAATTATCATGCTTCTTTTATGCCTGTAATTTTTAATTCCCGGAGTTTGATTTGTATAAATTATGACGGTTAGTATTATCATTCCCACCTTTAACGAAGCTGAAAACATTGGTCGGCTTGTGCATTATTTAAGGGAAAATGGTGATGAAAACCTTGTTGAAATTATTGTTTCTGATGGTAGCAGTATAGATAAAACGGTGGTGGTTGCCAGAGATGCTGGTGCAAAAGCGGTCAGATCCCTGGAAAAAGGCAGGGCCTGGCAAATGAATTTTGGTGCCTCCATGGCTACCGGAGAGCTGCTTTATTTCGTTCATGCTGATACTGTACCTCCAAAATCTTACCTGAAAGATATTGTTGAAACCATGCAGCAAGGCTACAAAATGGGTCGTTATTTGTCCTGTTATGATAGTAAAAGCTGGCTTTTGAAGATCAATGCTTTGTTAAGCAGGATCAACACTTTTGCTGGTATGGGTGGCGATCAGACTTTATTTATCACCCGAGAACTTTTTGAAGAAACAGGCGGCTTTGATGATGAAATGAAAATTATGGAAGAGTTTGAATTTAGTGCCCGTGCGAGGAAAAGAGCGAAGTACAAGATCATTCAAAAAGCTGTGCTTATTTCTGCCCGAAAGTATGATACCAATGGCTGGCTAAAGGTTCAAAAAGCTAATTATACCATTGTCAGGATGTACAAGAACGGTGCTTCTCAGGAAGATATGGTGAGCAAATACAAACAGATGCTAAACCGGTATTAGATAAAAATCTGGTTTACTTCCAGGTCTGCTGCTTCGTCCACATCATGCAGTTTTTTTAATAAATGGTATGATAAATTTAGTCGATCTAAATCCTCCAAGGTTTGCTTCGTTACCTGATCTGTGCTCCAGGGTTTATCGGCAAACATCTTCGGTACAAAGCGATTGGTTCCCAGCAAATAATATCCGCCATCAAATGTAGGCCCGATCACTGCTTCTTTTATGCCTAAAAAATGGATGGCTTCCTGCAAAATGTCAGTTTTAAGCTGGTAACAATCACTGCCGATAATCAGCACTTTCTGAAAGCCCTGATCGAAAAGGTCCTTAAAAGCAGTGGCCATTCGTTCACCCAAATCATTGCCGGACTGCTTTCTTTTGGTAAATCCCGGACTGCTCCATAGATCATGTTCAATCACATCCTCAGCATAATAAACAAACTTTCTGCAATTTAGAGGAGAAGTAATTTGATGCGTATGGTTAAGCAACTGTTTGTAAATGTTTAACGCTTTTTCGTCTCCAATTACTTTAGCCAGACGGGTTTTTACTTTGCCCAGTTCCGGATGCCGGACAAAAATAATCAGTGCCGTTGTGAGTATACTGTTTTTATCCATGATTATTCGGCAACAGCTCCGCCACAACTTGATCCTGCCCCAGCGGTACAGCCATAGCAGTGTTGTTTCAAGATGATATTCCGGTTATTTAAAGCATCCAAATCAAAGGAAGACAGGTGCTGCGAATGTCCTGGCGTTACCTTCAAATCCAGCATCTGGTTAAAATCGCAATCGTACAAATAACCATCCCAACTTACGGAAATCGTGTTTCGGCACATTACATTTTTAACAGCTGCAGGATTGAAAGCGGCGATCAGCTTTTCCATGTATTTATCATAGTTGCTGGTGGAAAGCAGATAATCCAGATAACGGCTGATGGGCATATTGGTGATGGCGAAAAGATTGTTGAACACAATACCGAACTTTTTGGCCAGTTCCGTTTTAAATTCTATTTCCAGCGCTTGTTGTGATGGCGGAAGGAAAGCTCCGGCCGGATTGTAAACCAAGTTGATTATCAAACCTGTTCCTTCTCGTCCGTAACCAATAGCATTCAGCATTTGCAAGGCTTTGATGGAATCTTCAAAAACGCCGTCTCCACGCTGCCGGTCCGTACGATCTTGGGTGAAACTGGGCAGGGAAGAAACCACTTCTATCTGGTTTTCTTTGAAAAATTCCGGTAGATCATGATAGCGTTTATTAGCCAAAATAATCGTCAGGTTACAGCGCACGATGATATGCTTGCCCTGCTTTTTGATCTCGGTAACAAACCAGCGAAAATCAGGGTTCATTTCGGGCGCACCGCCAGTCAGGTCAACAGTGCTGATGGCAGAAACTGCCAGCACATCCAAACAAAGCTGCATCATCGGGCGCGTCATGATCTCTTTCCGGTCAGGCCCGGCATCCACATGGCAGTGTTTGCAAACCTGATTACACATTTTGCCTACGTTGATCTGAAAAATATCAACCCCGTTTGCCTGCAACGGGAACAGGCCCAAAGCGGCTACTTTTTCTTTAAAAGACGCATGTTGATGCTCCCGCTGGTTTTCCAGGATAGCCAGCTGATTTTCACTTTGGGCTAAAGGATTTTGTAATACTTTGAGTGATTTCATGGACTAAACCGATAATTGGTTTGATAATTTTTGGGCGATAAAAGAAGCATTTCAAGCCAAAGTTACATGGCAATCTCTTTTATCTTGTTCATCATCTGTACCCCATGGACCAAAACAGCTCCGCCTTTAATGGCTGAAGCCACATGCACCGCTTCCATCATTTGCGCCTCACTATAACCTTTTTCGTAAGCATCACTGCTGTACGCATCAATACAATACGGGCATTGCACTGCATGGGAAACAGCCAAAGCAATTAGCGATTTCTCTTTTGCCGTCAATGCGCCATCTTTAAAAACTTCTCCGTAATAAGAAAAAAACTTATCGGCCATTTCCTTTTGATATTGACCGATGTGGCCAAATTTGCCCAAGTCTTCTGCATTGTAATAATGATTAGCCATTGCTTTCTGATTTATAATTGTTTAAAAATAAAGTCCAGTTGTATTTCTTAAATTTAATAGCAGGATGACTTTTTGCTGGAATAATTGTGTTCTGCTTTAAAATTTTATAAATGCCTTTTTTACCACCGAAATCATGCCGGAACCAACTCATTAAAGCCGGAACACTAATACTGTTTTTAGCCTGATTAAATTCGCATTCTTCTTTCAAATACGTTTTAACGGCTACGGCCAGCTGCTTGTCGATCTGCTCCGGATCATAAAATGCAATTGGCGGACAACTTTTGGCACCGCAATTTAAAGCAAAATGAATGCGGTAATCTAATCTTTTCACCCTGAAATCTTTTTCAAAAATATCAGGAAATGGTTTGCCCAAATAGCCTTCGCTCCATTTAATTTTCGAATGCCGCAAAATCCCATGTTCGATCTCATCCAAACTTAACTGCTGGAAGGCAACTTTTATCTGTTTGCTGGAAAAGAAAGCATTACGGGTTTTGTATTGATCAGGATCTTTTTTCAAAAGCACCTGCGTAAAGCCGTTGTATAAATTGAGCCAGAAAGCTAATTTTTTAGAGTCATTATTCAATTGATCCTTTAGTTTGCTTTCATCCAAATGTTCTAAACTATCCTGAAAAGCAGTGGTTGTTTCCCCTGTTTTGGCTGCGTATAAGAAGTTTTGAGAAAGGTGAACAGCGTCAACAGTTTGTATTGTATTTTTTTTTTGCTGGCTAAAACCAGTTTGTAGAATTGAAAGAAATAGGAAAAAAAGGCAGTATTGGCAAAACCGGTTTAACATGTAGCAAATTACGTAATAATCATAATGTAGGTTCTAAAGGTTGATATTAAACGCTTTGTCTCCTAATACTAATTATGGCCTTTTTACCATCAGTGTTTTTAAAATTTAATTTCTTTTTCTTAATGTTTTAATCGTAATATTGCGATAAGTTATGGGTTTAACAAAAACAGAAATATTTACCGAACAGCAGAACAGGTTGGCTGTGATGCTTAAAGCGATTGCACATCCAGCCCGTATTGCTATCCTGCAGCAGATCATCAGCAGCAATGCCTGTATCTGCGGAGACCTGGTGGATGAACTTGGCCTGGCACAACCGACCATTTCTCAACATTTAAAAGAGCTGAAAAACGCAGGTTTAATACAAGGCACCATTGAAGGGGTAAGTGTTTGTTATTGTATCAACCC
>JBPBPL010000028.1:0-5622 GCA_050954285.1 Janthinobacterium lividum
TGATTCCTAAGAATCACGTTCTACCCAGCAGATGCTCCAATTCTGGAAGCATCTATCACAAATCAATAATCAAACAATCAAATTTTATGGAAACCACACTGCGCACAAATGAAGAATTTGCGTCTTCTACTATTCACCGCCCTTCTGGCCCTTCGCAGCGCATTAGCTGGGGAGCCGTACTTGCTGGACTGATCATTGCCGTTTTTATTCAGTTAGCCTTAACACTTTTGGGCCTTGCCATCGGCATGAGCACGGTTGATGCCACCGGGCACAACACGCCAGGGACCGGCCTTGCTATTGGCTCAGGCATCTGGTACGGGGTAACGATGCTGATCTCTTTGTTTACCGGCGGCTGGGTAGCAGGACGCCTGGCAAAAGACAAGCACACCTCAGAAAGTGTCATTCACGGTTTGCTGGTGAGCGGTCTGCTGTTTATCCTGATGTTTTATTTTTTAACCAGTGCAATCGGAAATCTGATCGGCGGCGCTGGTTCTGTGGTTGGAAAGACCATCTCTACAGCGGCACCTTCCATTAAAGAAGCGGTTCAGGATCACTACTCAGGAAACAATAACCTGAGCAAAGACAGCGCAAAAGTGGCTGACAAAGTGCAGGAAAACAAAGACCAGGTAGAAGCTAAAGCCAGACAGGTAGCAGATGATGCTGCCGCAGGGGCCTCTAAAGGCGCCCTTTATACTTTCTTCGGCATCGTGCTGGGAGCTGCAGCAAGTGCGTTCGGTGCCAAAAAAGGCAGGGACTCCAAAGAGCCTGCTGATTATCACACCCATATCGTAGCCACCAAAACAGTAGTTTAAGTTAATTTGGTTTTTAGCCTAAAATAGATTTTAATCTAAATTTCCAAATTTAAGGCAAACACAAAAGCCACCCGAAATAATCGGCGGGTGGCTTTTTATGAAAAATCGGCTCAAAAAATCATTACAGAATTGATTCCTGCAACAGCGCGGTGAGTATGCTGCCTTACCTGCAGCAATTAACTTAATAAGAAGATTCTTTTTTATCTTTTATACCATTTGTAGCGAAGGCGAGCAGGATGAAACTTTATCATCCACAGGTTGCAACAATAGCGTTTTAACCCATCTTTCAAAGCTGCCTTAACTATAAAACTCTCCAGTTTAAGCTACAGATATGAACTCCATCAATTATTGATTGCTTAGAAATGAATATAAAAAGTATGGAACGATAATTGACTAAAGGCACTTAAACTGAATATTAACCAGCAAAACAAAGAAGATGCTATTGAGATAAAATTGAATTCCGGGGAAATCAAAACTTATTCTCCGGAAAATGTTTCAGATGATTCTGATGCAGGATAGCTTTTCGGATATAGCTTATCTTATTTTATAAATTTCCGATAGAAACAATCCTTTTAACGAATTCAAGCAGCAATAATACAAGCTACTCAAATAAATTATAATGAAAAAAGCATTAATTTTTGACCTTGATGATACCGTTTACCCAATAAAGCCTTACGCGGAGGACATGTTTGAATCTCTATACGCTTTAGTTAAGCCGCACGTAAGCGCGTAGGTTTACGAAGCCGTGAAAGAAGACTTGCTAACTACACCCTTCCAAAAAGTGGCTGATCGCTATGAGTTTAGTCAGGAACTGAAGCAGGAAGGCATGCAATTATCGCTGGATATGGGTTATGATGGTGAGCTAACGCCTTTTGAAGATTACCTGCCACTTCGCGATTTAAAAATTGAGAAATTTTTGGTTACCGGTGGTTATACTAAGTTTCAGAAATGTAAAATCAAACAACTGGATATCAGCAAAGATTTTAAAGAGATTTTCATTCCTGATCCGGCCAAATCCAACTTAGAGAAAGTAGATATTTTCAAACAGATCTTAATCAAATACCACTACGAACCCAAAGACGTTTTGGTAATTGGAGATAACCCGGAAGCAGAAATTGCAGCAGCTAAAGAGCTGGGTATTGAAACTTACCTGTATGATTATCAGGAAAAATATTCGCCTGCACTGGTAGATTATTACGGCACAAACTATAAAAATCTGCCAGACATTTTAAACTGAACATCAAACGGGATTAAATAAGGTTTAATAATTCGTTTATATGCTTATTTTAGATCATGAATTTTTACTTGGTTTAAAGTTTGCCCAACTGGTTATTTGCCGTACTGATGATTCTCATTTTTGTGCTGTTTGCACTGGCAGGTTTGTTTGTTACCCGTAATTGGGTCAGGAAGCTTCACCAGGTCGATCGCTCCCCGAATGATAATAGGGGCTACTATCTGGCCGCTGTTACTGTGTTTTACGGCATCGCGTTGGGGCTTGTACCTGTTGGCACTTGAGATACTTTTTCTGCCACAAGTAGTAAGGTAGATAACGAAGCCCAAGTTGTTGCCAGCATTTACAGGGATGTAAGCAGCTATAGTGAGCCTTGGAAAAACAAAATGCGGCAAGGCCTTCGTAGTTACCTGTAGCAACGTTCTTTTACTATTTTTGGCTTACCTTTTGCACTAAAAATTCAAACACAATTATTTCCAATTTAAAACATTATGCCTACAAAATCAAAAACAGCTGTTAAAGAAGAAAACAGTGCATTGAAAGAATTATTTCTGGACGAATTAAAAGATATCTACTGGGCAGAACTGCACCTGGCGAAAGCTTTGCCAAAAATGGCCAAAGGTGCTACCTCAGCTGATCTGAAAAAAGCATTCGAAGATCATTTGGAGCAAACCAAAAACCATGCTACCCGTTTGGAGCAGGGTTTCAAAACGCTAGGAGAAAAGGCTGAAGCTGTAAAATGCGAAGCAATGAACGGCCTATTAAAAGAAGCGGAAGAATTGCAGGAAGAGACCGAGCAAGGAACCCTGGTTCGTGATGTGGCCTTGATTTCAGCAGCCCAAAAGGTAGAGCACTACGAGATTGCCTCGTACGGTACCATCAAGACGCTGGCTTTGACTCTGGGCTACCAGGAAGTTGCTGATTTACTAAACCAGACGCTGGAAGAAGAAAAAGCAACCGATCACCTGCTGACCCAAATTGCAGAAGGTCACATCAATAGCGAGGCAGCAAAAGAAAAAAAATAGGTTTTAGAAAGTCAGTGAGATAAGAAACACCTTTTCCTTTTTAAGTATTCTTTTTAATATTAATTCCAATAAAGAGGCCCCTGGAGCAGGGGCCTCTTTTGTGTATATAACTTATTAATTATTAATAATTTACTATTAAGAGTAGAACTTTAGTCAGGCCAACAGGTTGTAGCTATACAATTTACCAATACTAAAAAAGTTTAACTATGATTTTAAAAGCAGATAAAATTGCTGTGGAATTACCTATTCCTAACAACCCGTCCCCAAACGATGCAGCTGCCATACAGGAATTGCTGGGTGGAAAATTTGGCGAAATGTCAACTTTGATGAACTATACTTTCCAGTCTTTCAACTTTAGAGGACGGAAACGTTTAAGACCTTATTACGATGTAATTTCCAGTATTGCCGGCGAGGAATACAGTCACATTGAAGCAGTTTCTTACGCCATCAACCTTTTGCTTACCGGCTCAACAAAAAGAGGTCATGATCCGGTACCGGGACCGCTGAAAGAAGTTGTGGATGCACGCAATACCTATCATTTCTTTTCTACGGCACAAACTTCGATGCCAGTAGATTCTATGGGCAACTTTTGGACCGGCCAGAACGTGTTTAACAGTGGAAATCTGAAACTGGATTTACTGCATAATTTCTTTTTGGAGTGCGGTGCAAGAGCCAATAAAATAAAAGCTTATTCGATGGTGACTGATCCTTGCGCCAGAGAAATGATCGCATATTTACTGGTGAGAGGTGGCCTGCACGTAGTTGCTTATGCACGTGCGCTGGAGCATTTAACGGGTGTGGCCGTAACTAAACTGGTACCCGTACCAGAGCTAAGCAACAAGGCTTTCCCGGAAACCCGCAAATGGGAATCACAGGATTCACACCTAAAATTATATACTTATAGTCAGAATGATTTCCAGCAGGCAGGACTTATCTGGAACGGCGCTCACCCGGAAGACGGCAAACCATTGGAAGTTGTTTTTGGTGCACCAGAAGGTTTTACGCCTCCTGATCTGGACGAAGAACCACAATTAAGCGCTCCAGGCGCTGATGGAATCGACCCGGATATGTTTGGCGACATTGCCAAAAAAATGGGTATCAAAATATAATTTTTAGTTCAAGTTTGTAGGAAAAGGCGCAGGAAACTGTGCCTTTTTTCAAAATTTATTAATCGAAAGATGGAAAATACAGGAACGAGCAATCAGGATCCAACAAAAAAATATGAAAGTGATCCTTTTCCCGAGCAGCAACAACAGGTACCGGGAACAGTATCAGAGATGAACCCAAAACCTGATCATGGCGAGACCTCTTACCAGGGATCAGGCAAATTAAAAGGTCGGAAGGCAATCATCACCGGAGGTGATTCCGGCATTGGAAGAGCAGTAGCCATTGCATTTGCCCGCGAAGGTGCGGATGTACTGATCGCTTACTTAAATGAACACGAAGACGCGCAGGAAACGGCAAAACTGGTAGAACAGGCCGGACAAAAAGCTGTTTTGCTGCCCGGAGACCTGACAGAAGAAGCACACTGTCAGCAAATTATAGACAAGGCCATCGCAGAATTCGGGCAGATCGATATTTTAGTTAATAATGCCGCTTTCCAAAAGGCAAGAAAGTCTTTACAGGAAGTATCCAGTGAAGAGTGGGACCGTACTTTCAGGACTAACATCTACCCGATGTTCTACTTGTGCAAGATGGCCGAAAAACACCTGAAGCCGGGCAGTACCGTAATCAACACCACTTCGGTCAATGCCTATAAGCCACGTCCTACTTTAATTGCTTATGCTGCAACGAAAGGCGCTATTCAAAATTTCACTTCCAATATGGCTCAGCTTTGGGCTGAAAAAGGAATACGGGTCAACTGCGTAGCGCCCGGTCCGATCTGGACGCCGCTGATTCCGGCTACCATGAGCCCGGAAGATGTAAAATCTTTTGGACAGGAAGTTCCGTTGAAACGTGCGGGGCAACCGGCAGAACTTGCGGCTGCTTACGTTTTACTGGCCTCGGAGGATTCAAGTTATATGACCGGCTCAACCATCCAGGTTACCGGAGGATCACCGACGATTTAGACTTGCAAACTGATTAAACGATACCTTACAAAGCAGGAAAGTATGTATAGCAATGCTTTGCTGCTTTTTTATAAAATCTTATTGTTGTTTTCTTTTGAAGGCAATGATAATTATTTGACCACGTAAAGTTTACGCGCCTGGCTGTAAAGTAACTTATTAACATCAAAACAGAACATCATGTCACACACCGTAATTGGAATTTTGACTATACATCAGAGGGTTAGCAAGCTATAACTTACCTGGTAAACAATGGCTTTAGCAGGAAAGAAAGTAATAATAAACCGGCGTGAACCCGGAAAAACATTGATTCGTTCTTTCAGCGGGCTGCCAGCTGCTGCTGTACGACGTGCGCGAGATGGTCTATATCAAAAGGCTTACTGATAAAGTCGTCCGGCTGACACCTACAGTGCAGGGCATCCTGCAAGTTATGCGTTGCAGAAACCATAACCACCGGTATTTCTTTAACGCCCGAGCTGCTCTGCTTG
>JBPBPL010000053.1:0-5057 GCA_050954285.1 Janthinobacterium lividum
ACAAAGTTATACGGCCATCAGCCTGAATTAAAGTGGATTTTTGATTGAAAGCACTAATTTTATCAGCATAAAAACAGCATTAATGAAAAAAATATTTACAACTGTATTTTTTGCAGCAGGATTTGCCTCGATGCTTGCTGCACAAACGCGTCCGGCAGATTCTACCCGGCGCACGGCACTGCCATCAGGTTTTGCCGGAGCTGTTACGCGTGCGCAGCCAAAACCTTACAAATCGGTCATCACGGATAAAGCGATAACGCGCCGCGGTTTATTTAAAACCCATAAAGTTGACGACAAATACTATTTTGAGATTGGCGATAGCGTATTAAACCGCGAAATTTTGGTGGTGAGCCGGATTTCCCGCGCCGGTGCCGAAGTGCGTGAAGCAGGCGGTTATGCTGGCGATCAGATTGGCAGCAGTGTGGTCCGGTTTGAAAAAGGACCGAACAACCGCATTTTTATGCGCAAAATTTCTTATCGTACTTACAGTCCGGATAGCACCAAATCCATGTATCAGGCGGTGCAACGTTCTAATATTCAGGCAATTGCAGCAGCTTTTAATGTGGCCGCTTATTCGCCGGATAATAAAGGCAGCGTGATTGACGTAACTGATTATATTAATGGAGATAACGATGTTTTCTTTTTCAGTTCGGCCAATGCTAAACAACGTTTTCGTTTGGGCGGCCTGTTGTCTGATAGAAGTTACATCGAAAACATCCGCAGTTTTTCCAACAATATCGAAATCAGTACCGTAAAAACTTATAGTTTAACGGCTGCCGCTTCACCATTTGGCCGGGCAACTACGCCGGTTTTGCCGGGTGCTGGCAATGCTTCTTCCGGTTCGGAAACGGTGGAACTGAATACTTCCATGCTGGTTTTGCCAAAAGTACCGATGCAGCCACGGTTTTTCGATCCGCGAATTGGTTATTTCACAACGGGTTATACTGATTTTGATGTGAATCCGCAGGGCGTAAAAGAAGTGCAGTTAATAGCCCGCTGGCGACTGGAAGTGAAACCGCAGGATATGGCCAAGTACAAACGTGGCGAACTGGTGGAACCGAAGAAACAAATTGTATATTATATCGATCCGGCAACGCCAAAAAAATGGCAGCCATATCTGATTGCTGGTGTAAACGACTGGCAGAAAGCGTTTGAAAAAGCAGGTTTCAAAAATGCAATCGTGGCCAAAATTGCGCCAACATCAAAACTGGATTCTACCTGGAGTCTGGATGATGCCAATCACTCGGTTATCGTTTACAAACCTTCTGAAACGGAGAATGCCAGCGGTCCGCATATCTCTGATCCGCGTAGTGGTGAAATCTTGGAAACGCATATCAACTGGTTCCACAATGTGCAAAAACTGGTACACGATTGGTACATGATTCAAGCTGCAGCCATCGATCCAAGAGCACGCAAAATGGTTTTTAGTGATGAACTGATGGGCGAGCTGATCCGTTTTGTGTCTTCGCACGAAGTTGGCCACACGCTGGGTTTGCGCCATAATTTCGGTTCGAGTTCAACGGTTCCAACCGAAATGCTTCGAAACAAAGCTTTTGTAGAAGCCAATGGCCACACGCCTTCGATCATGGATTATGCCCGTTTCAACTATGTGGCACAGCCAGAGGATAATATTAAACCAAGTGGTATCTACCCAAGGATTGGCGATTACGATAAATGGGCGATTGAGTGGGGCTACAAAGTGATGCCGGAGTATAAAAGTGCAGAAGCAGAAGTTTCGGCACTAAATAAAATGTCTGTTGCCCGTTTAAAAGACAGAAGGTTATTTTTCGGTACGGAATCTAACACTGACGATCCGCATTCTCAAAGTGAGGATTTAAGTGATAATGCCATGAAAGCCAGCACTTATGGTATCAAAAATCTACAAAGAATCATCGTAAAATTACCAGAATGGACGAGTGAAAAAAATGAAGGTTACGATAATCTGGAAAATATGTACAACCAGCTAACTATGCAGTTTGGCCGTTACATGGGCCACGTGAGCAAGAATATTGGTGGCATCTACGAAAACCCGAAAACGGTAGAACAAACAGGCGTAGTTTACGAATATGTGCCGGCTGCTACCCAAAAAGAAGCAATGCTGTTTTTAGACCAGCAATTGTTTACTACGCCAAGCTGGATGCTGAACAAGCAAATCTTGAGCGATATTGGCCAGAACCCGGTACAGGTAGTTTACAAATTGCAAAACAGCGTGTTGGACAGGGTAGTAACCAATCATAATCTGTATAAAATGATTTCTGCGGAAGCCGCGAACGGAAGTAGTGCTTACAAAATCACAGACTTTTTTAGCGATATGCAGGGTATGATTTTTAAGGAAGTAAAATCTAACCAGCCGATTGATGTGTACCGCCGTAACCTGCAAAAAATGTATGTGGCCAAACTGATCGAACTGATTAAGCCTGCATCAACTTCAACAGCAGCTTTGTTTGCCCAGGCGGGCGGCGGCAGGAGAGGTCCAAATGATGCGCCGGATCCGGAAAAAGAAGATACCGATGTCATGTCTGTTGCCAAAGCGCAATTGCGCAGCATTGATGCGATGATTAAAACGGCATTGCCCGGCACGGCAGACAGTTTGAGCAATTATCATTTGATGGATTTAAGCGAGCGGATCAATCTGGCGCTGAACCCAAAAAGTTAAGGGTTAAGTTGTCAGTTTTATGTTAGGCTGATACCGGATTTATTTTTAGTGTAATTTTATCAAGGCAGGCCGGTTGGTCTGCCTTTTTTGTGTGCTAAAAACAGTATCAAGTATCATCACCAAAATCGGCGCCTAAATTAAGGTTGATAAAAACAGTATGCTCTCAACCCAAAACGCACATCCGGCTATCTGTAACTTCAACCCAAAACCGTAACTTAGGCCGATGCCATCTTTTGATATAGATAGAAATGATTTACTGCTGATCCGCCAGGCTTTGGATCAGGACGATGCTGCTTTGGTAACTTTTTTGGAGGAATACCATGCTTCGGAAATTGCAGATTTATGCGGAAAAGTTTCTCCCGAAGCACGTGAACGGATCGTAAATGTTTTGCCAAGCGATGTGGCTTCCGAGGTTTTGGCCGAGATGGGCGAGGAGCATCATCCGGAAGAAATCCTGTTTAACCTTCATCCCGAAAAGCGTTCTGAAATTGTAGAGGAGCTGGATTATGATGATGCAACCGATCTGATTTCGCAGATGGATGAGGAAGACCAGCAGGAAATTTTACAGCATCTGGATGAAGAAGATGCATCCAATATCCGCACGCTGCTGAGCTACGACGAAGATACGGCCGGTGGTTTGATGAATACCGAAATTATCAAGGTAAACATCAATCTTACCAAAAAGGAAGCGCTGGACGAGATCATCCGACAATCCGAAGAAATGGAGGATTTTTATATTTATGTGACTGATAATCAAGATGTACTACAAGGTTTTTTATCGGTAAAAGAAGTATTGAAATCCCGTATGGATGTCCATGTGTCCGACATGGTGAACCGCGATTTTGTGTACGTAAAAGCCGAAATGGACCAGGAAGAAGTGGCACGTTTATTTTCGCAATACAACCTTACCAGCATCCCGGTGGTGGATGATGGATTGAAACTATTGGGCAGGATTACCGTGGATGATATCATCGATGTTTTGGAGGAAGAAAGCACGGAAGATATTTTAAAAATCGCTGGTGTTTCCGAGGATGAAGAACTGGGCGGAACCTGGCAGGACGCCATTAAAAGCCGGTTGCCCTGGCTGATTATTAACCTCGGAACAGCATTTCTGGCGGCAGGCGTCATCCGTAGTTTTGATGCCACGGTTTCTAAACTGGTTATCCTTTCTTCTTATATGACCATCATTGCCGGCATGGGCGGAAATGCTGCCACACAGGCGCTTGCGGTTACGGTAAGAAGAATTTCTTTAATTAATCTGAGCGACCATCAGGCTTACGTTACCGTTTTAAAAGAGTTTTTGGTTGGCTTTGTAAATGGTGCTTCCAACGGCGTAATCGTATTTTTGATAGCTGTTTTTTACGATCACAATATTAAATTAGGCTTCGTTTTATTTCTGGCGATGACTGGGAATTTGCTCATTGCCGGTTTGGCCGGTTCTTCCATTCCGCTACTGTTAAAAAGGGTAGGTATTGATCCGGCAATTGCATCTTCTATTATTATTACCACTTTTACAGATTGTTTTGGGTTTTTGCTGATACTCGGCTTGGCTTCAAAATTATTGTTGTAAAAGAAGCATCCTGCCGGAAAACAATATCCGTATAAGTTGTTAGTATCAAAACAAATCAGCACCTACTTTCAGCAATTTAGCCATGAAAAAAATTTTACAATCAGCTTTCTTTATTTTTAGTTTACTATCCGTTCAGCAATTAATGGCTCAAAAAAACGACCGCGATAGCAGCAAACTATTTAGTGTTAGCGGCTTTGGATACGGTTTTAACAGTGGTGGTATCCACAGTATTTTAAAGCCCGAATTTTCCAGTAATCTGGGTTTAGAATACCGTTATAAAAAGAGCAATATCTTTTTAATGGGTACCTTGGACTTGCTTTCTTATGGCTATTACCAGAATTATTCTGACGAGGCCGGAAATCCTTATCGTATTAAATACGGAAGCAGCACTTTTTACATGCTGGAAGTTACCCCAGGTTATCGTTTCAGCGGCAAACATGTTAGCTTTTATGGATTTGTTGGTCCGGGTTTAGGGTTAACCAACCTGCCGAATATAACCGTAAACAGTCAGCTTTTAACCGCAACACAAACCAATAAATATTCGTTTACAGGTTCTGCCGAAGCAGGTTTAGGTTTGGATTTAAGTTTAGGTTCCGGATTTGTAATTTTTTTACAAGGCAGATATATGCATAATTTCAGCAAAGTGCAGGGCCAAAATGTTGATTTATTCCCGGTTTTTGTTGGGGTGAAATCAAATATCAGTGCGGTTTTGGGTGTTTTCAGTAAAAAAAATTAATCCGTTAATTATCATGCCTTCAAAATTCTAAATCAATTTGAACGCATTCCTTTTTCAAATTTTGCGCCTGATTTCTACTTTTTGTTAGATTTGCT
>JBPBPL010000039.1:0-4817 GCA_050954285.1 Janthinobacterium lividum
ATACACGAGATTTGCGGAAAGATGGTGTATTATACTACGGGCAGCCACAGGAATTAAGTTATATAGATGAAGACAGGGAACGTTATACTAACCTGTTAATGGAACATACGCTTAACTTCAATAAAACTTTAGGCATACATAACATCAATGGTGTAGTTGGTTTTACCCAGCAGCAATACGGAAGGCAGCAAACTGATGCCAGAAAAACAGGGCTGCAAATTTATAATGGTCAGTACCTTACTCAAATTAATTCAGCCATCGGAACTTCTTCAACTTCAGGCCAGGTTGCAGATATTCATAAAATTCAAAGTTATCTTGGCCGCGTTAACTACAGTTATAACGACAAATATTTATTAACTGCATCTGGTCGTATTGACCAGGATTCCTACTTCGGGCCAAATTATAGAACAGGTTTTTTCCCGTCTGTAGCAGTTGCCTGGCGCATAAACAAAGAAAAATTCTTTAAAGCTGATTGGGTAAATGATTTAAAAATTAATGCTTCTTATGGTATATTGGGTATTAATACAATTTCTGCATTTCAAAATATTGGATTGATTAACAATGGTCCAAGAGCAGTTTTTGGCACCAATCAAACAACTTATGCAGGTGCTTATCAGGCTACATTGTCTAATCCGGATTTACGCTGGGAGAAAAGAGAAGTAAAAAACTTAGGTGTTGACGGCAGCTTTTTTAATGACAGATTATCCATATCCGCCTCTGTTTATGATGCTTTATCCAAAGATGTATTGTTAGGTGTTCCGCTAACTCAAACATTAGGTAATCTGGAATACAACCCACCTGTAAATGCAGGTTCCATTAGTAATAAAGGTATAGAGTTTCAGGCCACTTATCGTAATAATAGCCACCTTTTTAAATGGAGCGTGTCCGGTAACTTCACAACTATTAAAAATAGGGTAGTAAGCGTGGGTAATCAGGGAGGAGTTAATTATATACAGGTTGGTAGTACGCGTTCACAGGTAGGCTATTCATTAGGCCAGTGGTATGTACTAAAAGATCTGGGCTTATTCCAAACTCAAGCTGAAATTAACAATTACAAACGTAACGATGGTACTTTAATAGAACCTTATGCCAAGCCTGGTGATATTAAATATTATGCTAACCCTAACGGTACCGGAGCGGTAAACAATAACGACAGGGTATTTAATGGTTCACCTTGGCCAACGCTGCAAACCGGTTTACAGTTTAATGGTTCGTACAAACAATTTAGCGTCAGCCTGCAGCTTGTAGGCGTATTCGGACAAACAATATACAATGATGTGCGCCGCGTTTTAGATAGCTACCAGAACAGTAATTTCCGTGCTGATATTAATCCCTGGACAGCAACCAATACCAACACCAGCGATCCAAGATTGGGTATTGCTTCAAATGATGCAGGTATATCAAGTAATAACATTGCAGAAAGTTCTCGTTGGCTGGAAAACGGCTCTTATGCCCGTATCCGAAACCTGGAATTTGGTTATCAGTTACCTAAAACAACTTTAAAAAATTTAGGCGTTGATAATGCTCGTGTATTTATCAGTGGTCAAAACCTGCTTACTATAACTAAATATACAGGTTTGGATCCTGATATTACAGGTAATACCAATGATGGATACAATGGTATTTTATCAAGAGGTGTTGATGCTGGCAACTACCCTCCAAGCCGTGTATTTTCTTTAGGTATAAACTGTACATTTTAATTAATGATTTCAATAATGAAAAAGCTTTCTATATATATCCTGCTAATAGCAATTGTAGCTATATCAGGATGCAAAAAAAATCTGGATGTAACAGATCCTAATGCTCCAACAACAGAAGTATTCTGGAAAACAGCAGACGATGCTAATAAAGGTGTAAATGCCATATACAGCACTATTCACAGGCCAGGTTTATGTCGTTGGTTCTACTTTTTAACCATGATACGTGCAGATGAAGGCTGGAGTAACAGTCCGGATAATAATGTTCAGAATAACTTTGACTTATTTATTAACAACGATTATAACTATGGTAATTATTCGGTTGTTTATCAGGATTTGTATGTCGGCATCAACAGAGCAAATCAGGTATTAGATAATGTGCCTAACATCACGATGGACGCTACGCTTAAAGCACGTTATTTAGGTGAAGCTAAGTTTTGGCGTGGTTATTTTTATTACCAGTTAGCTGCCCTGTGGGGAAATGTTGCTGTGCCATTAACTACTCAAGCTACAACAAGCCTGCCGGCTACTGTAGCCCGCGATCAGGTTTGGGCACAGGTAGAAAAAGATTTAACGGAAGCTGCGGCTGTATTGCCTGCAACCTACACTGATGTAACAAATGATTTAGGCCGTGCAACAAAAGGTGCAGCAAATGCAATGCTTGCAAAAGCTTATATGCAGCAAAGAAATTTTCAGGCTGCATTACAACCTTTACAAGCCGTTATACAAAGTGGCATATACAGCTTAACAGCAAATTATCAGGATAATTTTCTTTCTACCACCGAAAATAATTCTGAATCTGTGTTCGAATATCAGAATGCCCTCAATCCGAATGATAACCATGATGATGATGCCAGTTTAACAACCTCAGCAGATAATTTAAATTACGGTTCCTCAATTCCGCCATTTTTTGCTCCAAAACCTATTGGTTTTACTGATGGACAAGCCAGGAGATGGCCAATAGCAGAATTTGAAAAAGAAAAAACAACTGCAGGAGGCCGTGATCCGCGTTTAGCTGCAACTTTTTTGTTTGATTCAACTGATGTTAGAGGGCCTAATTATACAATAATTTATGCGCAAACTTTTGCTTCCAGATATGGTACCACTGATTCTACCGTATGTTTCAGAAAGCTGCTGAATGATAACAATGGTACTGCCACCGGCGATAGCTATCACTCGCCTAATAATTACCGTTATATCCGTTATGCAGATGTATTGTTAATGTATGCAGAGTGTTTGAATGAAACCAGTGCAACGGCACAAGCTTATCAGTATGTTAATCTGGTAAGGGCAAGAGCAGGGTTTGCAGCATTAACCACCGGCATGAGTCATGATCAGTTTCTGGCGCAGATTAAGCACGAACGCATAACAGAACTAACAGGCGAAGGCCATCGCTGGGATGATCTGGCAAGATGGGGAGATTTAGGACCAGGATTGGCTACACGTGATGCTGGTTTCAAAAACTTTGTTAAAGGCCGGAATGAATTGCTGCCAATACCAACCTACGAGCTGGATACAGATCCTAACCTTAAACAAAACCCTGGCTACTAAAAAGCACCATGCTTCTTTTATCGATAAATTTTAGAATAGCAAGATGAATAACAAGCGTTGTTCATCTTGCTGAATATTCACCCAAACATGAAAAAACATTTGCCGTTTGTGGTATTGTTGATGCTTCTTTTACCATACTTTTCTATGGCGCAACAGCAAACCTTTACCAATCCCTTACTGCCATCAGGGGCAGATCCGTACAGCTTTTATAAAAACGGTTATTATTATTACACCAATACTTTGCAGGATAGCCTGGTACTGTGGAAAACCAAAAACCTGGCTGATTTAAAAACTGCCCAACATAAAACCATCTGGGTTCCGCCTCCTGGAACTGCTTATTCCAAAGAAATCTGGGCGCCCGAGTTTCATTTCATAAAAGGCAGATGGTACGCTTATTTCGCTGCCGATGATGGCAGCAATAACCATCACCGCACTTATGTTTTAGAAAATACTTCTCCTGATCCGTTTCAGGGAAAATGGGTTTTTAAAGGAAAAGTGGCTGCTCCGTCTGACAAATGGTCTATTGATAGTGATGTTTTTGAACAGAACGGGCAGCTGTATATGGTTTGGGCCGGTTGGGAAGGGGACGTGAACGGCTGTCAGAATATCTATATCGCCAAAATGAAAAACCCTTGGACGATAGTGGGAAAGCGTGTGATGCTCTCTACGCCAACGTACGTCTGGGAGCGGAACGGTGATCTGCACAATGCCGGCAACCCATCGCATGTGGATGTGAACGAAGGCCCGCAGTTTTTAAAACATGGCAACAAAATTTTCATCATTTATTCTGCAAGTGGTTGCTGGACAGATTTTTACGCTTTGGGAATGCTCACGGCATCTGCTAAAAGCAATCTGCTAAAACCTGCTTCCTGGAAAAAATCAACCCGGCCGGTTTTCAAGCAATCCCCGGAAAACGGCGTTTATGCACCAGGTCATAATTCTTTTTTCAAATCACCGGACGGAAAAGAAGACTGGATTTTGTATCATGCCAATTCAGAACCGGGCCAGGGTTGCGGCCTCGAACGTTCGCCCAGGGCACAAAGATTCACCTGGCGCAAAAACGGAATGCCGGACTTTGGTTTGCCGGTAAAAACAGGAATACCAATTGCTATTCCATCCAGAGGAAATTAAAAAATTAGCAATCAAAATCAATCATCAAAATTCATACGATAAAAACAGCATGAACATTCAAAAACATTTCCTAATTATCTTCTTCCTGATTTTTGTTGGAACAGATTTATCTGCCCAAAAAAAGACGATAAAAACAGTACCGGCTACGGTATGGTCAGCCGAGAAAGCCAACAATTGGTATGCGCAGCACAAATGGCTTTCGGGTGCAGATTACATTCCGGCAACGGCTATCAACCAGTTGGAAATGTGGCAAGCGGCTACTTTCGATCCTGGCACTATTGACAAAGAGCTAGGTTGGGCCGAAGGAATTGGCTTTAATACGATGCGTGTTTTTTTGCATAGTTTGGCTTGGAAACAGGATCCGGAGGGGTTTAAAAAGCGTGTTGATCAGTTTTTAGCTATTGCTGAGAAGCATCACATTCAGCCGTTGTTTGTGTT
>JBPBPL010000048.1:0-4609 GCA_050954285.1 Janthinobacterium lividum
CGTAAAATCAGAAAGCATCATGACGGAGATTAGAAACAACTGGACGAAAGAAGAAATTGCCGAAATATACCACACCCCTTTACTAGATTTAATTTATCGCGCAGCCACCGTGCACCGCGAAAATATGGATTATGCAGAGGTGCAAATCAGCTCGCTAATCTCCATTAAAACAGGTGGTTGCCCGGAAGATTGTGCTTATTGTCCGCAAGCTGCCCGCTATAATACTGGTCTGGATGTGCAATCCATGATGCCAAAAGATGAAGTAATTGCTGCTGCTGAAAAAGCAAAAGCAGGCGGTGCTTCCCGTTTGTGCATGGGTGCGGCCTGGCGCGAAGTGCGTGATAACAGAGATTTTGATAAAGTAATTGATATGGTAAAAGCAGTAAACGCCTTGGATATGGAGGTTTGCTGCACTTTAGGTATGCTAAACGAAGCACAGGCGCAACGCCTTTCTGATGCCGGTTTATATGCTTATAATCATAATCTGGATACTTCGGAAGATGACTACAAACGCATCATCACCACGCGCACTTATGATGATCGCTTGCAAACTTTGGAACATGTTCGCAAAGCAAAAATTACCGTTTGCAGCGGTGGAATTATTGGTTTAGGGGAAACCGTGGAAGATCGGATTTCCATGCTGAAAACGCTTTCTACGCTGCCAAAACACCCGGAATCTGTGCCGATCAACGCTTTGGTGCCGATAAAAGGAACGCCATTGGCCGATCAGCCGCGCGTTTCAGTTTGGGATATGGTTCGGATGATTGCCACAACCAGAATTATCATGCCAAAAACAGTAGTCCGTTTATCCGCAGGAAGAACCGAAATGAGCACGGTGGAACAGGCTTTTTGTTTTATGGCTGGCGCCAATTCTTTGTTTGCCGGAGAAAAATTACTTACCACACCAAATCCTTCTTTTGATACCGATATGGCGATGTTTGAATTGCTGGGCTTATCTCCAAGAAAAGCTTTCAAAAATGGCCGTCCGCAACAACAGGAAGAAATTCTGGAAACAGAAACGATACTATAAAGATTTAAAAGGACTGCTTCGGTAGTCCTTTTTTGTTCTTGTCGCATTCATAATTATACATTTTGTTATTTCTACTAAAGCTAAAGCAAGCAATCTTTATCGAGCATGCTTCTTTTATCGATATAAATTCGGGTTGTTTTGATGCAGATTCTTCCGCTACGTTCAGGATGACCACAAAAAAACACCGGTAAAAGAAGCATTTACAAAACCGTAACTTCGCCCATTCATTTTCAATATTTTAAATCCATGTGGGCAGATAAACTCAAGCTCAGTAAACAGATACTGCGCGCCGCCAATGAAGCCGGTTTTGCTTATCCTAAAGAAATTCAGCTTAAAACTTTGCCGCGGATTGCCGGTGGTCAGGATCTGATTGTTGTTGGCCCTGAAGGCTGCGGCAAAACAACCACTTACATTCTGGCAATTTTAAGCCGGATCAGGCAAGGTTTTGGCGATGCACCGCGCGTATTGGTTTTGGCCGAAAGTAAAGAAAAAGTGCTGGCCATTACCGAGCAGTTTGCTTTGTTCAACACTAATAAATCCCGCCAAATTGTGGCTTTGTACCCGGCACCGGGCATGGAAGCGCAACTGGATGCGCTGGCAGATGGTGCTGATATTGTGGTAGCTACGCCGGATCGTGCCCGTGCCATCTACCTGAAACTTGGCTTGAACCTGAATAAAGTAGAGTTGCTTGTTGTAGATGATGCCGACCTGATTATCAAGCAAGGTTTGCAGTTGCCTGTTGCCGAACTGGCCAACAGCATCAGCAAAGCGCAGCATCTGGTTTTTACAGAAGTGCTACATGATAAGCTGCAAAAAATGATCGATCCGTTTATGCAACAGCCGGCTGTAGTGGAAGTAGAAGAACTGGGCGAAACACCTTTGGTTACGTACGATCAGCTATTGTATCAGGTGCCAAATTTCCGTACCAAAATCAATTTGCTGCATTTGTTTTTGCAGGATACCGAGCTGTTTACCAAAACGGTGGTTTTTGTGAATACTGTTTTTACTGCCGAAAAATTGTACAAAAGCTTGCAGCAGCAAATGAAACTGAATGTAGCCCTGTTAAATCCGCAGTTTTTTGAAACGCCGGGTTTCCAGGATATTTATCAGTTTGAAGCATCCAGTGTGCGGATTTTGATTGTGGCGAATGAAAAAAGCCAGCTGACGGATCTTTCTAACATTCCGTTCATTGTGCATTTTGAACTTCCTTTGGAAACGGAAACTTATGTTGACCGTATCATCAATCCTTCTCCGCAGGAAAACCAGGAAACGCTGGCCATTACTTTTACCACAGATTTGGAGTTGAATGCCGTTCGGAAAATAGAGCAGGCCATCGGACAAAAAATTCCGGTAGCCGAATTGCCAGAAGATTTGGTGATCGAAAAAGAACAAAAACCGTTAGCTGCGGAACAAAAACCGGCAAAAGTTAAAAATCAGATTCCGGAACCGAGCACGGCTTTTCATGAAAAAAAGGCAAGCAATGCTAAAACCTTCAATTTCAGCTCAGGCGAAAAAGCAAAAATGAACAACAAACGCAAGCACTGATTTTGAGGCGATAAAAACAGTATCAGCGGGCGCGCCTGGTTTTGCTTCGCATAAAACTGATGTACAAATCCTCTACTTTTTTTCTGGCCCAATCAGTTTTTCGGAGAAAAGTGAGACTGGATTTGATGCTTGGATGATCTGTAAAACATTTAATCCGGATGCGTTCACCAAGTTCCGGCCAGCCCAACTCGGTAACTAATTCGTTCAGGATCAACTCCAATGTTTTGCCGTGAAGCGGATTATTTGCTTGTTCCATTTTTGCAAATTAAGCGTTTTATCCTGTAGGGCTATCAAACAAAATCTACCCAAAAAAATTTAAATATTATGAAATTAACAACAGCATTAGCCGGAGGATTAGCAGGCGCAGTTGCCCTGAATCTGATTCATGAAAGTTACCGTAAATTTGATGCAGATGCACCAAAAATTCATTTAATCGGCGAAGAAGCCCTGCTGAAAATGTTGAAAGCGGCGAATTTACCGCTACCAAAAAATAGGGATGAATTGTATAAATGGACGATGGCTGGCGATATCATTAGCAATGCTGCTTATTACAGTTTGATTGCTGTTGGAAAGCCAAAGGGCTTACTAAATCGTGGCTTGATTTTAGGTTTGGCCGCTGGTATAGGAGGTGTTTTGACGCCTAAAAAAATGGGTTTAAACAATACGCCAACTGATCGTACAACCGAAACAAAAGTGCTGACCATTTTGTGGTACACGTTGGGCGGATTGGCTGCGGCTGGCGTAATGAAAGCGTTCAAAAAGTGAGTAGATATTGACAAAAACGAAATGTAAAATCAAGTCTAATTATTTTGTGAAGGCTTTGTAATTATTTCAGCTATTTCAAGGCCAAAGGGAGTTAGCGAAACCGAATTAGCATCCCCAATACTGTTTGTATCAGGTTTTAGTAATCCCTTATCTCTAAGTATCCTTAAATGATTTTTCATTGTTTCTGTAATTGGAAAATCACTTACTTTACTAATAGCTATGAACAAGGCTAAAGGGGTTGAGTTCAAATCTGCAATTATTGCTTTTACCCATTTTTTATCAGTACTTACACAATCAAGAATCTCCTGCTTATATTGTTCTCCGATGCTAACTTCAAAATCTTTATACTTAGCTTTTTTAGTTTGTGCAACCAAATCAAATATTAGATTCACAGCTTTTCTAACTCGATCTAAATATATTATACATATTAACAGAAGTAACGAAACTATAGCAAGTGTTTGCATATTTCTCCAAACTGCACAAGCACAAAATAAAAAAAGAATTATGCCTGCAAATACTTTTTTAGAATTCATTTTTTAATTTTCTAAGCTAATAATATATCGCTTTCTTATATCTATCCCGCAATCATTTCCTTCATCAAAGTTTCTTTTTCAATCTTTTTCTGCAGTTCTAAAATACCACCGATTAAAGCTTCCGGCCGTGGCGGACAGCCTTGTACGTAAACATCTACGGGAATAATCCGGTCAACACCTTTTACCACGTGGTAGCCGTGTTCCCAGTACGGGCCGCCGCAGTTGGAGCAGGAACCCATCGAAATCACGTAGCGCGGTTCAGGCATTTGTTCATACAGGCGTTTAATGCGTTCGGCCATTTTAAAAGTTACCGTTCCGGCGATAATAATCACGTCGGATTGTCGGGGTGAAGTTCTTGGGAAAACGCCATAACGGTCTAAATCATAAGTAGATGCATAAGCACCCATCATTTCTATCGCGCAGCAGGCAATGCCAAAAGTCATGGGCCAGATGGATGATAAACGCGACCAGTTCATCAGATCATCCAGCTTGGTAATCATTACGCTGCCGTTTTCTACTGTTTTTCCTGCACTCATCTTTAAGCTTTTAATTTTGGTTTGAACATCGGTTTGCGCACCGTTGTTACAACTTCTGATGCTTCTTTTATCGCTATATTTTCGGGTTGGGTTTCTGCAGAAAAAGGTTTTACCACGTACTTTATTTCGTTGATCTGGTTATAAACTGAAGCCGGAATATTTACTTCAACCACCGGTTTTACAATCCTGGTTTTGATCCA
>JBPBPL010000061.1:0-3629 GCA_050954285.1 Janthinobacterium lividum
TTTGAACCTCGCCTATCTTGTCTTTTTATATGTTTACTATCTGGTTTTCTTTCAGCAAATTATTCAGAAAAAGGTCAGCTAGCCAAAGGGGGAAGTTTGTCTTGTCCTGAAAAAAGTTTACAGTTGAGCGGAGTTAATACTGAATAAGGTTTACAAATTAACCTTACTCCTAAGACAGGTTGACAATCCCCATTCTGATAAGGCAATGTAAACAAACAATATTTCCAAATATACCCACCCTGCGAACCTAGACAGAATGGTTAGATAGAACGTTTTAATCGTAATTTTAAAGATCATATATTATACGCTTATTGTTTGAAGATAATGGTCAGCTCTGGCTATTGGATGCATGGATGGGAATATTACAATCAAAAAAAGCCGCATGAAAAACATTAGGCGAGTTAACACCAAACCATTTCAAAAAGATTAAATGGCATTAACACCAATTAGAATAGGTTAGTTCTTTAAAACCTAGCAGAAAACAAGGGAAAGTTATCTATTGAACAAATAAATTATGGAAGATTTAGCATTATGAATTGAAATAAGTTACGACTAAATCACAACTCGATTCCTTCAGTAGATTCTGTACTTAGTCAAAAAACGACTAAATCCCAACATAAACTAATCGCGCAATAGGATTTGAATTGATTTTTATTGATTTCCTTTTCCAAACAGAACTATTTATGTCATTTTGTCTAAAAAAGCCTCATTTAATTAAATGCCTATGTTTTTGACTATTTATTGTTTTAATTAATTGATAATTGTAGATGCTTGTAATAAACTGTTTTACAGTTGCTTATGAGCTTCTAATACGACTAAAACTAAACTTTTAAACGACAAATTCACAACCTATAAACGACCAAATCACAACATTCACGACGACTAATTCACAACTTTATATAATCGGGCACGACTAAATCACAACTTTTTAAGTAGTTACTGTTTTTACCATTAAATTTAGACCATCAGGAAGTAATTCAAGTCATAGAATGCTTTGCAGAAATTAGCATTAAGCTTGTCAGTGTTAAAACTGTATGTTCAGAAAAATATTCAATGCTAAGAAACGACAATTTCACAACTTGTTAAGCAAAGCCTTGAAGAAACGACCAATTCCCAATCGATGTAACTATGGTTGTTTTGATGTTAAATAATTAAGTTTATTAGGATTAGTTATCAATCTCAAAAATATTAAACTTAAAAAATGACTAATTCTCAACTTAGAATCTTGATGAATAACTATATACAACTTCTTTTTAAGTTCAATTAACGACTAAATCACAACTTAATCAACATCCTCCGTTAAACAAACTGTTTTAAGATTGCACTAAGCATATAGTTATTTTTGTTTTCGATTGGTGTTTTATCCGGGTTTTGATTGTTTTTATAGATAAAATCATCTACTTCACTTATCTTCTGCAAAATGCTGTTTCGGTTAACTTCTTTGTTTTTAAGAATTTCTTGTATTTGGCTAATTTGGTTTGGTTTAAAAGCAAAGTGCGTTTTTAATAAACCAATAATCTGTTCATCTTTTTTGTCCTGTTCCTTTTTAAATTCAGGTGTAATCACCTTAAAGTTAAGCATGATTTTACCTTTCTCTACCGTTTTAAAATCGCGCTGATTACAGTTGAACCAGCAGTTGCTCTTTTCGTATAAATCCTTTTGGACTAGATCTAGAACCTTCTTTTTAAAATCATAAAATCGTGTGTATTTATCAGAAATGCACAAATAAGTTTTCAGGTCATCCATCGAAATACTGAATGCGCCCTTTTTCATCCACGAAGAAATTAAAGGATACATGCGGCCAGTATATTGGCTTTTAGAGTTAGCTACAATTTCAAAATAATAACTGGTGTAATTAATAGGAATATTATCCTGATTGCGGTCAATATTGATCAGCACTTCTGCCACGCGCTTCTCAATTTCAATATTAATCACGGAAGAATAAGTAGCTTTTTCCGGAATATCAGCCCTGATCAAACCTGTAATCCGCTGCATACCGTTTCCTTTTAGATCTTTGTAAGGTACAGAAACCACCACGCCGGCCAAATCATTAATGGCTTTTTTTACTTCGCGGTATTGCGTTGGATTATTGGTGATTTCGCTTAGCGCAATTGGAATTTTTACCAAATCCGGATGCGCAAACAACTCCAGCTGATGATAACTATTACCGTTCATACTGGCTTTAATTGCATCCTGCAGCTGTAGCATCACATAAGCAAATATCTTTGATTGCAGCAGCGTTAAAGGCAGCCGCGCCTGTGTAATGCGATTAGGCTGATAAATTTTCGTCATTACCTCGGGCAAGGCAATTGGCACTTTCTTTTTAGCCGTTTTTTTAATAACCGTGTTTTCGCTTTTCATTGAGGCAGAGTTTGATTGAAACCGAATCGAAATTATTAAGCAACTACCGCTTCGTTTTCTATGAGCGAATTTTTAAAAATGCTTACAACCGCGTATAGTTCTACATTCAACGCTTTGCTTAACTTGTCCAAATCAGACATTTTAAAATCACCAGGATGATTCGATTTTAAATTGCTAAACCGCGTGCTGTTAACGCCTAATATTTCTGCAACCACTTTTTTGGGTAAAAATTTATACAGATGATCGACCGTGTCAATCCGGCCTTCGTTAATCATGGTTGCCGCAAACCTGATTTTATCTTGGTTGGTTATCATTATCAAAATTTTGAATAGCTGCTTAATCCAGCAGCTATTCAAATATACAAAAAAGTATATTTTGATTATACATTTTGTATAAATACTGATAACTATTTGTACTGAGATAGGAATTAATAATTGGTTTTAATAGTGATGCTTCTTTTAGCCCAGTAATTTTTAGCTGATAAAAGAAGCATCTAAAAAACCAACCTCTCTCCTACTGTTCTAATTTATATTGGTTTTGTTTATGAGATTGATTTTACATCGTTGCTGACAGTTTCTTTAAATGCTGTATTGCTTTTCCAATGCAGCTAAAATCAGTTTTTTAATACTTGTTTTTTGGTTGGCGGCAAGCACTTTTATTTTCAACAGCGTATCGGCAGGCATATCAAAAGTAAACCTAATTTCTTCTATTTTTTCCTTTACAGGTATTACTGTTTGTACAGGTGTTTCAGGTTCTTTGCTTAAAACTTTGGACTTTAGCGATTCCATCAAAGCTTTTTTATCTTCTTTTGTATTCATGATTTAAATAATTATGGTATTATATAAATAAACTTTTAATGATTACTTTAAATAAATATTTATGTTATTGTTTATTTAAGAATTTAAGGTAGCTATAATTTCGCCGGTTAAAGCATCCACTTCTTCTTTCGCCTTGGCATCTTCAGAAGAATAAATACCATTACTTGCCGCCAATGAGCGTACAAAGCTTACCCGGTCAGAAATCATGGTATCAAAAACAGCAATCTGGTATTCGTCCAGCATTTCTTTTATTTCATGAAAAATACTCGAACTGCTTTTAACCATATTAAATACAATTTTGGTTTTTAACTGTGGTTTTAAATTCATCGCATCTTTTAGCATATTAATAGTTGACCGGATGGCCATCAAATCTGCGATGCCGGCTTTTGTTGGAATGATAACCAAATCAGACAGGCTAAAAAGTTTCGGGAAATCAGCCGACAAGTACGG
>JBPBPL010000027.1:0-3461 GCA_050954285.1 Janthinobacterium lividum
GATGGAATTTGAAAAAAAGCAAGAAAGTTCAATTAGATGAAAACTCAAGCATTTTTTAAACACAACCGGCAGGCGGTACCGGTCATATCCCCGATATAAAGTAAAAATGATACAACCGTAAAAGATTACATTTTGCATTTGGATATATCTCACCCAATAGCTTTAAAAGACAATTAAAAAAACAAACTATTGCAGCTTGACCTAATATCCACTTTTTTATTGCAAGTCCACTAACTACATGCACTGGAATACCATCCAATAATTTCTGCCTTATCTTTGTCTTTATAAAAGCAGGGATGCGTTGCTTTTATTTGAGTTCGATCATGGCCGTAAACATTAAAAAACTTGTATTTAACGATAAACTACAGATCGGCATTGATTTTATAGAAGTTGACCATAACTATGCGCGGTCTAAAAAAAACCTGGCTACGCCACACCGGGCCTCCTTTTACAGTGTTATGTGGCTTAAAGCCGGGGATATGGTACATCAGGTTGATTTCAATTCGATAGCTGTTAAAGCCAATACGTTTCTTTTTGTCAGCAAGGATGCCATACAGTTCTTCGATCATGAGCGCTCCTTTACCTCACAAATACTTATTTTTACCGATACGTTTTTTTCCACGAATAACAGTAACCATCAGTTTTTAAAAACCTCTTCTTTATTTAATGATCTCACAAACGAATCTGCCACAGCGGTAGCTGCTACTGCTGACCTGCAAGTATTATGGGAATGTATGACAACTGAATTCAGGCGCAGCGCAGATCATTACCAATCAGAGCTGCTCAGGAATGACCTCTATTCATTTTTACTAACGGCCGAACGGGAAAGAAATCACCAGAGGTTTATACGGCCTGCATTAAACAACCAGTTAGCCCGGTTGGTTTTGTTCAGAGAATCTTTGGAACAGCATTTTTGCGAACAGAAACCTACCCGGTTCTATGCTGAGCAACTGGCTGTCACTAATAAAGTGCTGAGCAATGCTACCCTAAGAAGTGTTGGAAAAACTCCAAAACAAATGGCCGATGAGCGGGTAATACTGGAAGCAAAAAGAATGCTCATTTACAGTAATGACCCGGGTAAAGTGATCGGTTTTTCATTAGGGTTTGAGGAAGCTACCAACTTTATAAAATTTTTCAAAAAACAAACCGGGCTGACGCCTACCGCATTCCGTAAACGATACTCCTTTTAAGCGGTAAAAATTTTTAACTGGTTTCTCAAGTTTTTAATGGTTTACGATGCTTCTTTTATCGCCTAAAAATTGGTAACGTTTTGGCTGTTTCTAAGCGGATACAACATCACCAGACACAAAAAAAGTATGATAAAAGAAGCATGATGATCTTCCTACAAGACGAATTTAAACAGCTTCTAAGGGAAAAAGTATCACTTAAAGGCATTAATCTACCTTTTCTACATTGCAGGGTGTGCCGAAATTTGACTGACAGATAACTCATCAAATCTTATATATATGTACTACGCTGTAAACAACATTAAACTTTTTGTAAAAGACGAAGGTAACGGTCAGCCGGCAATCCTGTTTCTTCACTTTTGGGGCGGATCATCGGCAACCTGGAATGGCGTTACCGCTTTATTAAAAGATAGATACCGTTGCATCAGCTACGACAGTCGTGGCTGGGGGAAATCGGATAAGCCGGAAACAGGCTATAGCATTTCATCACTTGCAAGCGATACGTTAGCGCTCATTCAGGAACTCAAATTAGATAAATACATACTTGTCGGACATTCGATGGGTGGAAAAGTAGCCCAGTACATTGCTGCACAACAGCCTGCCGGATTACAAAAATTGATATTGGTAGCCCCATCCCCTGCAGTTTCTACGGTAATGCCGCCTGAAATGCTTGATGGTATGAGAAATGCCTATACTTCTATAGAGGGAATTAGCGGAACCATTGATCATGTCTTCAAAGCGGACAATATCAGCCTTGAATTAAGGAAGCAGTTGATTGCCGGTATGCAAAGCCACAATGAACAATCCCGTTTAGGCTGGACAAATATTGCCTTAGCGGAAGATGTCTCTGATGGGGTAGACCGGATTTCTGTTCCTACCCTGATCATCGCTGCTGAAAATGATTTGGTTGATCCGCCAGGGCGATTAGAAGCAGAAGTAAAATCGCTCATCCCGGGATCAGCACTGGTCATTATTGATGGGGCTGGACACTTGATTATGTTACAAAAACCTGAAAAAGTTGCAGCATTAATAGCGGATTTTATAACACCTGTCAATAGCTGAATACATGAAACGATTTAAAGTAGGAACGTATGACTGGAGCAATGCTACGGATACCTCCATCAATTTCAGGGAAAAAGTATTGTTGCTTGGCCAGCTGGTCGCATCACAGGTGCTGAATGCTATAACTGCAGTGGCCAACAAATCCGGTATCAATAACGCAAAACTGGCTAGGGTGGACAGCCGCAAAATGATCATTCCGGATTCCAGCATTGCTAAGGCTGCATTGGAATATGCACAGGATATGTACAATGTGCCGTTGCTGAATCATTGCTTGCGTACTTACCTGTGGGGCATACTGCTTGGGCAATACCACAATCAGCAGCCCGATGCCGAATTCCTTTATGTTGCCAGCTTGCTGCATGATGCCGGCCTGTCATCAAAAAACAGTAGTAAAATAAATAAATGTTGTTTTGCGGTGACTGGAGCAAGCGATGCCAAGAAGTTTGTTGAAAGCAGGGGGTGGGAGCCATCAAAGTCGGTAGCTTTGTTTAACTCCATTTCCATGCATCTGAATCCGATTGTCAGCAAAACGGACAACACGGAAGGGTTCCTAATTAAAAGCGGCGCGTATATGGATCTGTTCGGCAACGGGCATACCTGTATCGCTACGGCTGAAAAAGTTAAAATCATACATCAATACCCGAGGTATAATTTTAACGAGGAAATTTTACACGTCAATCATTTTCCAGATTCCAGAGCGGCTTATTTTGCAAAATTTGGCGCAGAAGAACTAAGTAGAAAGAATCCACTGAACAAATTAGAGTCGGCCGATGCCCATCGACGTTTAATTCATACAAATGGTGATTGAAATGCGGGAAAGAGCGTTTGGTAGAAGTATGGAAAGTAGTACTGATCAATAGAACTTATTAAGCAATACTATTTCAAAAGTAGTTGTTAAATTTCGAAAATAGTTGCTGCCCTATAGCCATTATGGTGATCAAAGAAATCAGGGTAATGCAGTAACTTCAACCGGGTTTATTTGCTTCTCTACCAAGACTCTTCCGTTCGGCAAAAGTGGGTAATTCAGTTGAATGAAGCCCGAAACTCAAGCGGCGAAAGATTGGTCTTACTTTTAAACAATTTGCTAAACGATTGCGGATATTCAAAACCTAACTCATAGGCAATCTCACTGATTGACAAATTGGTAACCGATAGTTTTTCTTTTGCTTTTTCAATCAGCTTTTCATGTATGTGCTGCTGTGTGCTTTGCCC
>JBPBPL010000030.1:0-3461 GCA_050954285.1 Janthinobacterium lividum
GTGGCGAAGTAGCCTGGATTGATGATTTTAGCTGGCCGCAAGAGTTAAGTGGTTTTGGTTACGATTATGGTAATCCCGGCCTTTGGTATTCTTACCAAGCGGGCGATACCCGTAAATTAGCTACCATTATCGGTCCTGGTGATCAAAATGTTAGCCCGGGTATAATCGCAAAATGGGGTGGTATAAAAGGTTATCCGGTTGTAATTTCAGGCTATGCAGCAGGAAATACAGTATATACAGCTGATGACGGTACAATTATTAATACTTGCGGTACATTAAAAAAACCTTGGTTTGGTGATGATCTTACCCGCTCTGGTTACTACTGCTCTAAAAAATGGAGAGATCCTACCTTGAGTGGTGCAAATGCATACACCGTTGGGGGTAATTCAAATATTTTTGGTGCCCAGAATCAGATATTATTACGTTATGCAGAAATTTTGTTGGATCGCGCCGAGTGTAAAGTACATACTGGTGATATCGCAGGTGCTAAAGCTGATTTGGCAATTGTACGCAACAGAGCTTTTGGCGGAACTGCACCAGCAGTGATGCAGGATGGTTTAACTTATGATGGTAAAATAGCTCAGGCAATTACAGATCCAATGCAAATGGTATTGAGCGAATATAGACATGAGTTATCTGGCGACTATTCATTATTTTACAACCTGCGTCGTGCAGGTACAGGAGTTGCTGCTGCTTTTATCCAGGCAAATTATGGTACAGATGCTACTTTAGTGCCAAAACCTTATCCATATGGCCCAACTGCTGATGGTAAGCAGCATGGGGTTTGGTTTACTTCATTGCCAGCCGGCCATGATATTTTGCCGATTCCGCAAGCAGCTATTGGTTTGAATCCAAACTTGACCCAAAACCCTGGTTACTAAACAAATACTCAAATTAATTTAAATTTATTGTTTTCAGAGAGCTTCCTTCAAAAAAGGAAGCTCTCTTATTTTGGCACCAGGATTTTATATTGTATTAAATAGATGCATACTTCTTTTATCACCTAAATTTTATCAATATCTTTTTATATCAGCCTGAAAAAATATACTAAAATTATAGGCATAAAAGAAGCATCCTAACTATTGCTGCCGTAAATTTGAGCACGCTTTTCTAAACCTTCCGATGAGTAAACTATTTTTTCCAACGTTGCTGTTCATGGCGTTTTGTTGTTTTTCTTGCAAAAAGAAAACCCTTTTCAGTCAGGTTTCCTCCTTTCATTCTGGTATCGATTTTAACAACCACATTACCGAGTCTGATTCCATCAATCCACTGGATAAAGTAAATATTTACAACGGCGGCGGCGTGGGCGTAGGCGATTTTAACAACGATGGTTTGCCCGATTTATACTTTACCGGCAACATGGTTTTCAATAAACTTTACCTTAACAAAGGCGATTTTAAGTTTGATGATGTAACCGATGCCGCAGCTGTTGGTGGAGAAGGCCGCTGGGCGCGCGGTGTAGCGGTTGTTGATATTAATAATGATGGTTTAGCAGATATTTATGTGTGCAATACGCTGTATAATGATTCTTTAAAGCGGCGGAATATCCTTTATGTAAATCAAGGTTTAGACAAAGATGGCATTCCTCATTTTAAAAATTTAGCTAAAGAATATGGTTTGGAAGCCAGCACACTATCTACCATGGCCAGCTTTTTTGATTACGATAACGACGGCGATCTGGATATGTATCTCACTGTAAACGATGCCAGTTCATCTTATAATCCCAACGTATTTGGTAGTTCTAATGCTGGCGGCAAGCGTTTAATTACCGGTCGGTTGTACCGTAATGATTTTAACAGCAACCTGCATCATCCGGTTTTTACAGATGTTTCCAGGCTGGCCGGCATTAATTTAAGCGGATTTGGCCACGCCGCCACAACCGTAGATTTTAACGGCGATGGCTGGAAAGATATTTATGTTTCTGATGATTTTATCTCCAACAATATCCTGTACATCAACAATCATGACGGCACTTTTACAGATCGTTCCCGCGAATATTTTAAACATACTTCGCTCAATTCAATGGGTCAGGATGTGATCGATATTAACAATGATGGCTTGCCGGATGTGGTGGAACTGGATATGAATCCGCCGGATAATTACCGCAAAAAGATGATGATGAGTGCCAACAGCTATCAGAATTACCAAAGTTTGATCTTGTTTGGCAACGAAATCCAGTATATCCGCAACACTTTACAGCTTAATCAAGGTCCGCGCGTTGGGCAGCAGGGCAAAATTGGTAGTCCGGTTTTTAGTGAAATTGGTTTTTTAGCAGGTATTGCGCAAACCGACTGGAGCTGGACGCCGCTGGTTGCAGATTTTGACAACGATGGTTTCCGCGATATTATGGTTACCAACGGTTTCCGGAAAGATGTTTCTGATCATGACTTTATGACTTACCGGCAAAATGCCTACGTGCTTTCTGGAAAAATGAATGTGCTAAAGCAAATTCCGGAAGTAAAACTGAACAATTTCGTTTTTCAAAACAAAGGCAACCTGCAGTTTGAAGATGTAAGTAAAAAATGGGGAATAGATGAACCCAGTTTTTCTAACGGTGCGGTTTATGTTGATTTAGATAATGATGGCGCGATGGATATGGTCGTTAGCAATATTGATGATAAGGCATCTGTTTATCGGAATACTTCTGGCGGAGATGGAAAAACGGCCGCAAAAAATCATTTTATCAATCTAAAATTTAAAGGTAATCAGCATAACATCAATGGTTTAGGTGCTACTGCCGAAATTTATTACGATCATGGCAAAAAACAAATTTACGAAAACGACCCGTATCGTGGTTACCTGTCGTCCATGCAGAACACCGCTCATTTTGGATTAGGCGGAGTAGCCGTGCTTGATTCGATCTTGATTAAATGGCCCGGTGGCAAAGTGCAAAAACTGGTACAAGTTAAAGCAAATCAAAACCTCAGCGTCAATATTTCTAATGCTGTAAACAGTACAGCGTTGCAGCCGGATGCTGTTTTTAAGGGGTATTTTAAAGAAGTAACCGATTCGTTGGGGCTACGTTTTAAGCAGAAAAAGATTGATTTTATAGATTTTAATGTGCAAAAGCTGTTGCCGCATAAATTATCAGAATATAATCCGGCTTTAGTTGTAGGCGATGTGGATGGCAACGGCACGGATGATTTAATTATCGGCGGCGATAATTTTGCCCAGGCACAGGTTTTTTTGCAGCAACCAAACGGTAAGTTTAAACAGCGCGATTTGCTGCCGGGTAAAAATGATCCGTATAAAAGGCACAGCGATGCCGGTTTGCTGCTTTTTGATGCCAACGGCGATGGCAAACTGGATTTGTATGCGGCCAGCGGCGGCTACCAGGAAACGGCCAATACAGAACCTTACCAGGACAGGCTGTACCTGAACGATGGCAAGGGCAATTTTACCCTCATAAAAGAAGCATTACCACAAAATTACACCAGCAAGCTCTGCGTTAAAGCTTGTGA
>JBPBPL010000001.1:0-3387 GCA_050954285.1 Janthinobacterium lividum
TCCGGATCGGTTGCCAAAACCAAATCAGCATCCGTTTCTTTTGCTTTTTTGAGCGATAAAGTCAGCGCTTCTTTTTCCTCGGGATTTGGATAAACTACGGTTGGAAAATTACCATCTGGTGTAGCTTGTTCATCCACCAAAATCACGTTCTCAAAACCAAACTCGGCCAGCGCTTTTGGTACCAAAGTAATTCCGGTTCCATGAATTGGCGAGTAAACAATTCTTAAATCTTTCTGCCGCTGGATGGCTTCTTTGGAAACCGACAAGCTCAAAATATCTTTCAAATAATTAGCATCGATATCTTCACCAATCAGTTCAACATTGCTGTCAACACGATCAAATTTTACTTCATCAATCGTTTTAATGGCCGAAACTTCGTCCATCACTTCTTTATCCGCAGGCGCAACAAACTGTCCGCCATCTTCGCCATAAGCTTTGTAACCGTTGTATTCTTTCGGATTATGAGAGGCTGTTAACATCACACCACTTTTGCAACCCAGCTGGCGAATGGCATAAGAAAGCTCTGGTGTTGGGCGAAGTGCTTTAAAAAAGTAAACATGAATGCCGTTTGCAGAGAAAACATCCGCAACCGTTTTAGCAAAAAAATCAGAGTTGTTACGACTATCATGCGCAATGGCCACTTTAATCGCTTCCTGTGGATAGGTTTTTTTCAAATAATTACTCAAACCCTGCGTGGCCGTACCAATCGTATATTTATTTACGCGGTTAGAACCTGCGCCCATAATGCCACGCAAACCGCCTGTGCCAAACTCCAGATCGCGGTAAAAAGCGTCCGTTAAATCGGTGTATTTTTGATCATCCAGTAGTTGCTGAATCTCTTTCTTCGTCGCGTCGTCATAGCTTCCCTGAAGCCATTGGTTGATTTTTTCCTGAACAGCAGGCTCTAATTCTTGCATAGCAATTTTGATTAATTTGGGTTAAAGTTATAAATCTTGTTTCAAAAAAACAGGTTTTGAAAATGGTTATAACCGGAACGATGCTTCTTTTATCACCTAAATTTTAGGTTGATAAAAACAGCATCGTTTCTGTAAAATTCATTTTCTTTGCCAAAACTGATAAACGGGAAATGATAGGGTGATGTTTGGTAAATTTGATCCGTTTCTAAACCTTTACCAGAAACTATCGTTAAATAATACGTATTATCTGATACAGCTTATCTGTAAGCAACATTTTTCAACCGCAATCTTCTAAATTAAGAAATTTAACAAAACGATAATATTAACCGCTTACTGAAACTTGCGCTATCCTTTTCTCCATATAAATTTATCTCCTTAAAAATAGTATCCTGATTATATTATGAGTTTTGAACTGAACAGGCCGAACTACGGCTCTTCCGTAGTTAATAAAGAAGAAACCGACACGTTAGATTATATCAATCCGTTGCCGCGCGCGGTAATCCGGCCGAATTCTTTTACGCTTTTAGATGGCGAATGGAAGTTTGCGCTCGACCGTGAAGATCGTGGTTTGCAGGAAAACTGGCAAATCAATCATATTTACGATGATACGGCGCACTGGCCGGGCAGCGTAGAGCAACAGATGGCCAAAGAGCATCCAACCGAAAAAACCTGGGAAAATAAAATTGTGGTTTGGTATGAACGCGAATTTAAACAGCCGGTGCAAAGTAACGGTCCGGGAATCCCGCCGTCCATCATTCAGCTTACTTTTGGTGCCTGCGGATATGAAACGCAGGTTTGGTTAAATGGGATGCCCTTGCATACCATTGAAGGCGAATTAGTGCATGTAGGAGAATACACGTCTTTTTCTTACGAACTGGATGAAGTTACCTTGCAGGAAACAAACCGCTTAACCGTACGCATTGCCGATACTAAAGATGCGGATACCACGCGTGGCAAGCAGGAATCTTCTGTGTATAAACGTGGCGGCATCTGGTACCAAACTTATACTGGCGCTGTGCGCAGCATCTGGTTGGAATCGGTAGAGCGCAATCGCTTACGTTCTCGCGTGGGTGTGGTAAGTATGGTGGAGGAAAAAATGGTGCGCTTAAACGTAACCACGCGCATCCACGATCCAGGCGCTTATACCATCAAACTGCAGGTTTTTAACAAACATCCGGATCAGGCTGAACCGATTGCGACCGATGAATATCCACTTTTGCTGGAAGCCGGACAAAAAGTACAACGTGTGGTTTTACAAATTCCGGATGCAAAACTTTGGTCGCCAGAATCGCCTACGCGTTACCGTTTGGTGGCCCAGCTAATTGATCCAAACGGTTATGTGGCCGAAATAGAAACCACTTTTGGTTTGCGCAAAATCGAAGCGCGCGGCTGCTGCATTTACCTGAATGATAAAGCGGTTTATTTAGACGGTATTTTATATCAGCCAGGCGGCGCAACTTACGAGGAAATTAAGCAGCACATGCACGCCATGAAAGCGTTGGGCTGTAATTTGGTGCGAATACATATTGCCGGTGTTGACCCGCGGATTTACAACTTGGCTGATAAATTAGGGCTTCTTTTATGGGTGGAAGTTCCGAGTCCGCATACATCCAATGATAAAAGCCGCGCAAATCACCGAGCAGAGTTGTTGCGAATGCTGGCTTTGATCGGCACACATCCATCGGTTATTATCTGGAGTTTATATAACGAGGATTGGGGCGCACAAGACATCGCTACCAGTACAGATACACAGCAATATATTACCGAAATGTACAATTTTATGAAGCTTGCCGAGCCACAGTTTCTGGTGGTGGATAATGATGGCTGGCATCATATAAGTCGGGAAGGCAGGTTAAAATCTGATTTACTAACGGCGCATTTATACACGCCCGATTTACATCGCTGGAGCGAATTGCTGGATCAATTAACTGGCGGACAATTAAATGGTGTTGCCGCCAATCCTTTGGTAGTTGGCGATCCGTTTTTTTACCGGAAACAAGTTCCGCTTTTAGTAAGTGAATGGGGCGGTTTTGGTTTCTCTGATTATGGCGGACCACAAAGCGACGACGAGCGCACGCAACAAATCCGTTTGTATAAAGAAGAACTGCGCAAACGCCCGATTGCCGGTGATGTTTACACGCAAGCTACTGATATTGAGGATGAAGTAAACGGTTTGCTTACAGCTTCCGGCGAGCTAAAAGTTCCGGCAGGATTGCTCAATTCGAGAGGATAAAATTTACCTGCTAAAAGAAGCATTTGGGTTATCTCAATGCTTCTTTAGTACCGTTTTTCAACACTAAATCCCCTGCGCAATCACAAAACCACTCGCCCAGGCCCACTGAAAATTGTAACCACCCAGCCAACCCGTTACATCCACACATTCGCCGCCAAAAAACAACCCGGGAACTTTTTTAGCTTCCAAAGTTTTGGAGGAAAGTTCTTGTGTTGAAACTCCTCCGCGCATCACTTC
>JBPBPL010000004.1:0-3361 GCA_050954285.1 Janthinobacterium lividum
TGAACTTGCTGACAAGTTAAGAAAAGCTTACTGAAAGTAATTAAAACAACCTTTTAATTATTTATTCAACAGAACCCCAATTATCAGACAAACAGAAATAAAAAAGCTTTTTATCAAAAAAGGAAGGTGGTTGTTGCACAACTACCTCGTAATTTTAAATGAGCGATTCTTTAGTGGTTTGAAGCACTAAGAATCTCATAAATACGAAATAGTCCTGTTCAAATAATATATAAGCAAGTCTCATGCGGTTGTTCGCGCCCAATTCTCAAGGTTTATTATTTCCTATAGTTGTGCAACAGCCACGAAGGAATTACGAGAATTAGGCTACTTCGATATCCTTGCTAGGATTGAGTTTATCATTAAGGTAACCTGCATTAACTCCTGTTTGGGTTTTCCATAAAATGTGCCGGTCGACCAGATCCAATATTTCTGCATCCTTTGCTACATCAAACTTTCGGGCAAACAATTGATCGGATGCTAGAATGGTATCAAAATCATTTACCCGAAGCGTGTTAGGATGGGCAGCAGATGAGCTTTCCCAAATGATCAATCTCTTGTTGTTGTTTTTAAGGCTGGCAAGTAATTTTTCATCTTTTGTACCTGCAATCATCATGTTGAAATATAGTTCATCCGGTACAAAAGTAAAATGATGAAATGCTCCGTATTCAGAATGTTTCTCATGGTAGCTAAGAATATAATCAAGGGCATAACTGTCCAGGCTCCACCAGGCAGATCCGGTAAACGGAATCATGTCATTTGGTATCTTTCTGCGAAGGAACGGAAGATAGGTTGCCAGGAAATTCATTGATTTCGACCGAAACAACTCATGCCACTTTAAGCCAAGAAAGTATTTGTCCACCCGGTATAAACCACCTCTGTCTGCACCCGGCCATTTCTGATAATTAGGAATAGGGTCATATTCTATAAAAACCGATTCAGAAGAGTTCTTTAAAAAATCATTAATATAAATATTACTTTTAATAGGATAATCCTGACCACTGAGCAGAAACACCCTTTCGAAGTCCTCCTTAGAATCTTTTATAGCTTTCAATGCGTTCAATGAAGCCTGCACAGATCCAAATCCCGCCCACCGTATATTTACCCTTTCAACAAAGTGTATAATTTCACCAAACTCTTTAAGTACTTGAAATGGAGCTATGGGTACTTTCTTGTCTATATTGAGAAAAAATGCTGACCGGCCGTCGTTCAAACGGGAAATGAGGCGATGAACCTGAGATGGGTTCTTATGCGCCATAATGATATATGCTTTTTTCATCATCGCTCGGGCTTGAATTAAGTTGACTACAGGAACAGCTTGGTTATTTAGCGTAAAAACGATTGACTGATAGTTCGTTGTTTAACTAATTTATAGCAAGGTAGTAAAAACCCCTAAATAAAAAATAAACATGAACTTGCAACATTAAAATCAACAGGTAATTAAGCTATTTTTTAAATTGCTAATTATCAAAATTCTGCCGTTAAAGCGAGGAGTTAAGTTATGCCAGCTTGACAAGAAGAAAAATCTACTTTTAACCAGTTTGAAATTAAAGGGAGTTTACACTACAAATCCAGGATGGTTTTATATTATTTCCGGTTTTGGCTAAACTAAACGCAGATTTGGATAAATCTTGTAATTCAAATCATCAGACATTTGTATCAATAAAAACAAAAGAAATCAAATCATGCGCGTATTTGTAACAGGAGCCACAGGCTTCATCGGTACTGCCCTAGTGCAGGAATTAATAAGTGCCGGCCATCAGGTATTGGGACTGGCCCGCTCGGATGCATCCGCCCAGAAGCTGACTACAGCAGGTGCAGAAGTTCACCGCGGTGACCTGGAAGACCTCGAAAGCCTGCGTAGCGGCGCAGCCGCTGCAGACGGCGTGATCCATGCCGGGTTCATTCACGATTTTACCCGGTTCCCCGAAGTTTGCCAGGTAGATAAAATAGCCATTGAAACGATTGGCGAAGTGCTGGCCGGTTCTGACCACCCGTTTATTGTGACCTCCGGTACGGCGCTGGTTAGCCCGGGAAAGCTGGCCACTGAAGATATCATCCCGCAGTTCAATCCGGCCTGGCCGCGGGCTTCCGAACAGTCGGCAGATGCCATAGCAGCGATGGGCGTTCGTGCGGCATCCATCCGCTTATCGCCTTCAGTGCATGGTGATGAGGACAAACACGGCTTTGTACCCATTCTGGTTAACATTGCTAAAGAAAAAGGCGTTTCTGCTTACATTGGTGAGGGGGAGAATCGCTGGAATGCGGTGCATCGTTTAGACGCCGCCCGTTTATTCCGTCTGGCCTTGGAAAACGCTGTACCGGCTGCTCATTATCACGCTTGTGCCGAAGAAGCCCTCACGGTCAGGTCTATTGCTGAAGCCATCGGTAAACAACTAAATATCCCGGTTGTATCGGTTGCACAGGTTGCAGCAGCTGAGCATTTTGGCTGGTTCTCCCATATGGCGGCAATCGACTGCCCGGCATCAAGTATATGGACACAGAAACATTTGAACTGGCACCCGGCACACGCTACCTTGCTTGCCGATATTGATAATGGCGTTTATACTCAATAAATAGCGATGAACATTATTGTAACGTGCTACTTAAAAGCTGTTTAAATTATTATCATCAAAAATTTATAATGCTTCTTTTATCTATATAAATTTATTTTTACAATCGATGCTGGAAGGAAAAAAGCATAAGAACTGCAAACTTTTAGGTGATAAAAGAAGCATAACAAATAAACTAACTGAATTTAAACAGTTTCTTTAGAAACATCAGCCAGCTGCTGACTGAAATACCAATCGCCCAGGGACATGTAGTGACCGTTGACAGCAGTGATCCCCAAAAACAAACAGCTATCGAAAAATTAGGCGCAACTCCGGCCATTGGACCGATTTCGCAAAAGAGTTTGCTACAGTTTATCATCGGAAATAACGAACTTTAAATTAGCTATGAACAGTAACCAGCTTTGCCATTTTCATACAATCACCGAATATCACCGGGCCGTGGGCCTGCCTGCCCCAGGGCACCCGCTGATCAGCCTGGTACACCTGGATGAGCTGAATAGGCCGCTGGCCGAAGGCACCTTCAGTTTGATCTACGACTTTTATTCGATCTCGATGAAAAGGGTAAATAGTGCTAAGTTTAAATATGGCCAGCAGGCCAGCGACTTTGATGAAGGTGTGTTGTTCTTTATTTCTCCAGGCCAGGTCTTTGGGATGGAAATTGAAAAGGGCGGTGTGATCCACCGCCCGGAAGGCTGGATGATCCTGATCCATCCGGATTTTTTGTGGAACACGCCGCTGGCTAAAACCATCAGACAATACGAGTTCTTTAATTACTCGGTCTATGAGGCCCT
>JBPBPL010000050.1:0-3046 GCA_050954285.1 Janthinobacterium lividum
TAACCGAATAAATAATCTTTCAGAATCTGCAACGATAAAAATGGCCAAAATGGGCCGCGAACTGGCTGCAAAAGGCGTAGATGTAATTAGTTTGAGTTTTGGCGAACCGGATTTCCATACGCCGGAACACATCAAAGCCGCTGCAAAAACGGCAATGGACCAAAATTTTACATACTACACGCCGGTTGCCGGTTACCCGGATTTGCGTAAAGCTGTTGCAAATAAATTAAAAACAGAAAATAACCTGGATTACGACGCTTCGGAAATCGTAGTTTCTACCGGAGCCAAGCAAGCGATTGCCAATGCGGGTTTGTGTTTGGTAAATCCGGGCGACGAAGTGATTATTCCTACGCCTTATTGGGTTTCCTATTCAGAAGTGGTAAAACTGGCCGAAGGAGAATCCGTTTTTGTGAATGCTACGGCCGAACAGGATTTTAAAATTACGCCGGAACAACTGGAAGCGGCCATTACGCCAAAATCCAAATTGTTTATGTTTTCTTCGCCCTGCAATCCAACCGGAAGCGTTTACAGCAAAGAAGAACTGGCTGGTTTGGTGAAAGTATTTGAGAAACATCCTGAGATTTATATCATGTCTGACGAGATTTATGAACACATCAGCTATCTGCCAAAACATGAATCTATTGCGCAGTTTGCATCTGTAAAAGACCGCGTGATCATCATCAACGGTTTTTCTAAAGCTTACGCCATGACGGGCTGGCGCATTGGCTACACGGCTTCCAACAAAGAAATTGCGACGGCCTGCGATAAATTGCAGGGACAAATTACTTCCGGCACGTGTTCCATCACGCAAAAAGCGGGTACGGCTGCTTTGGAAGGCGGATTGGAAAGTGTTGAACAAATGCGTGTAGAATTTAAAAAACGCCGCGATATCGTTTATGATTTATTAAAAGAAATACCAAACCTGAAAGTGAATTTGCCTGACGGTGCGTTTTACTTTTTCCCGGATGTGAGTGCTTATTTTGGCAAACAATATAACGGAAAAGTTTATGCCGATGCTGCCGAACTTTCTATTTATTTACTGGAAGAAGCGCATGTTGCAACAGTAGGCGGAGATTCTTTTGGGGATGATAATTGTATCCGGCTTTCCTACGCTGCTGCGGAAGATAAATTAAGAGAAGCTGTAAAACGGATTAAAGAAGCTTTGGCAAAGTTGAGTTGATGCTGTTTTTATCGGTATAAAAAAGTCCTGCCAGAAATATCTGAGCAGGACTTTTTATTTTAAGTGCCTTACTTAACAATAGTTGCACTTAACCAAATTGCTTTTTTATTAATGCTTCTTTTATTGCCTATAATTTGAAGCCGTAAGCCACACGCAATCCAATAATGCCATAATTGCTGTTGTTGCCCGAAAAGTTTTCGTAACGCAAACCTAAATCAACACCGCTATTGCTTGCAAAACCAATTCCCGGAGACAAAATCAGTTTGGTTTCCTGTGCATGGTTCAACTCAAATCCGGCTCCTGCTTCAGCACTTAAATAAAAATTTGGGGCGAAGAAAGATTTCAAACCAGCTTTTACCGGAATCATGTTTAAACCGCTGTTGTAATAAACGCCTTTATCGGTTGCTTGTCCGTAACCGTTTCTATCAAAAAAGTGGTAATAACCCGGCGTTAAGGTTAAAGACAAGTTGCTGGCCAGATCATACTGCAAACGCACCGTTCCGCCCAATTCAAACCTGGAAAAGTTTTTAGTCGGATATCCGCCTTCCAAACCCAAACCCATACGAAACACGTTTTTAGAATCTTTGGATACTTTCTTTTTGTAAACAGTTTGTGCCTGAGATTGGCCAATAACCAAGATCAGCATAGCTGCCATTGCAGCAATTAATTTTGTTGTTTTTGAAATCATGTTATAAGAAATGAGTTGCCGGATTTGATAAAAATCCTGATCTGCCCTGAACAAATACTTTGCCAGTAGCTTATATTAAAGATGAAACAAACGGTAAATTACTGGCATAAAAACAGTTATCGCAGTTATTGATATTGACTTTTTGACAGTTTCTAAAACAGAAAAGACCGGAAAATATGTTTCCCGGTCTTTTAATAAGTTGTATTCTTTAAAACTAAGCTTGAGAGATGCTGAAATAAATTCAGCATAACGATCTGCTCAATTAAACATTCAGATCTTTCATAATTGTATCGATCTTATCTTCCAAAGTTTGTGCGGTTGTGGTGTAAGCTTCTTTGCTTTCCAACGGACCGTTTACGCTGCAATAGAACTTGATTTTAGGTTCGGTTCCGGATGGGCGCGCAGAAATAATGCTGCCATCTTCGGTTACAAATTGTAAAACATCAGAGGTCGGAAAATCCAGTTTGGAAGTTTTGCCAGAGTTTAAATCGGTTTCCACACCTTTTTCATAATCCTTCAAAACCACTACTTTTGAGCCACCCAGTTGCGTTGGCGGCGTAGCACGGAATTTCTCAATCATGGCCTTGATTTCTTCGGCACCGCTTTTTCCTTTTTTGGTGATGGAAATTAGTTTTTCTTTATACAAACCATATTTCAGGTACATTTCTACCAAGGCTTCGTACAAACTGCTTCCTTTATCCTTGTAAAATGCAGTCATCTCGGCAATAAATGCAGCAGAAACTACGGCATCTTTATCACGGGAAAACTCTCCTACCAAATAACCGTAACTTTCTTCTCCACCACCGATAAACGTTTCTTTACCAAGCAGTTCTGTGATTAATTGTCCAATGTATTTAAAGCCTGTTAAAGTATTATAACAGCTGATATTTTTGGAAGCTGCAATCTTGTCGATTAAATACGTGGTCACTACTGTTTTTACCACATATTCTTTGCCAGTCAGTTTACCACTTTCTTCCCACGCCGTCATTAAGTAATTGAGCAACAAGCTTCCGGTTTGGTTTCCGTTCAGCAAAATCCACTCATTTTTATCATCTTTTACAGCAATACCGACACGATCAGCATCCGGATCTGTCGCCAAAACTAAATCCGCATCAGTTTCTTTTGCTTTTTTCAGCGATAAAGTCAGTGCTTCTTTTTCTTCCGGATTTGGATAAATT
>JBPBPL010000055.1:0-2817 GCA_050954285.1 Janthinobacterium lividum
CACAACTGTTTTATTTTTGTACACAAAAACCCGGTCATCAAAAACCAGCCGCAAAGCTTTGGCCAGCACAGCAGTTTCGATTTCCTGGCCGGCTTTCATCATATCTGAAGCAGAAAGTGAATGATTGACGGGAATAATTTGCTGTGTAATAATCGGGCCTTCATCCAGTTCATTGGTTACGAAATGTGCTGTCGCGCCAATCAGCTTTACTCCTCTTTCAAAAGCCTGGCGATAAGGATTTGCACCGATAAAAGCCGGCAAAAATGAATGATGGATATTAATCAGTTTTTTGTGGAATTGTGAAACGAAACCGGGCGATAAAATCCGCATAAACTTGGCAAGCACTACATAATCAGGTTCAAACGGCTTAATCAAATCAATTATTTTTTGCTCTGATGCTTCTTTTAGCACGGAAGAATCGTACAAAACCGGAAAGAACGGCACATCAAAACGTTCGCAGATATTTTGCAGGTTATCATAACTTCCGATCACACATGCTACCGTTGCGCCCAGTGTTCCAAAGAAATTCCGGATCAAAATATCAGCCAGGCAATGGTATTCTTTGGTTACCAAAACCACTATCTTTTTTTGCGGTTTTGGGTTGATGCTGATAGCAGCATCTTCCGGCAAAACACTTTTTATCTGGCTTTCCAGCGCAGCTACATCTGTGGCCTGCTCCACTTCCAGGCGCATATAAAAACGGTTTTCGGCTTTGTCCACATGCTCATTCATCGAAACAATATTCAATTGCTGCTGAACAAAAATGCCGGAAATTGAGGCGACCAAGCCAACCTGGTCTTTACATTGTATTAAAATAATCATGCAGATAGTTTTGGTAATTTTGTTGCAGCAATGATGCTGTTTTTATCAGTTAAAATCTTTGTTCAGCAGTTTTTCCAAGTCAGGAAAACTCACATTCATCTTCACTTTTCCCTGTTTGGCGTAGGCAATTTCACCGGTTTCTTCGGAAACGATCAAAGCCGTTGCATCGCTGGCTTCAGAAATACCAATACCGGCACGATGGCGCAAACCAAACTGCGGCGGCAAATCGGTTTTATCTGTCAAAGGCAAAATGCAGCTGGCAGATTTGATTTTGTTTTCGGCAATAACTACGGCACCATCATGCAAAGGACTATTTTTCTGAAATATGCTTTCCAGCAATCGCTTGGTAATTTTTGCATCTACATATTCGCAGCTGTTGTGAAAAAATTCTTCGTCGTAATATTTTGCAAATACAATCAATGCGCCGGTCCGGCTTTCTTTCATCGTTTTGCAGGCATCAATGATAGGTTTAATGCGGATGAGATTGTTTTTTTCTTCTTCGGTTTTACCAAAAAAATACTTCCACCAGGTTTTGTTTCTTTGGAGGGAAGCATTACGGCCAACCAGAAGTAAAAACCGCCTGATTTCGGGTTGGAAAACAATGATCAGTGCCAAAATACCCACCTTCATAAAGTTGTCCAAAATGCCGGTCAGCAAGCGCATGTTTAAGGCTTTCACCACATAGTACAAAGTATAAATGATGGCCAAGCCGATAAAAATATTGGCGGCAATGGTTCCGCGGATGAGGTTATAAATCTGATAAAGGATGATGGCGACGAGCACAATATCCAGCACATCAAAAAAAGTAAGCCGCAGAAAACTCAGGTCGAAGGTTTGCATTTGTACGAAGTTAATATATTCCGGCTATCTGTTTAAAAATTTGAAAAAGGAATCAAAATCTGGATGCTTCTTTTATCGGCAAAAAAATGAATTAAATAGAAACCAATCTACTGTCTGGCAGTTTTTTAAGTTGAAACAGCTCATTAAACAACGATTAACTAAACGGAACAAGATGGATTTTGAAAAAATATCACCTTTAACATCAACCCAAAAAGCTTATGACCGCCGGAAATTTATAGAAAGTGCAGGGAAAGGTTTGCTGGCGGCAACCATTATCGGCGAATTGACTTCGGGCACGGCCAGCGCAGAACCGGTAAGCAACAGTGCGGCACCCGGCCCAATGTCGGCAGGAATTAAAGTAGAAGTACCAACCCAACACGCAGCAAGTGAAGGTGACAAAACTTCTTACCCAACTATTTTACCTAAAGATAAACGCGTTGGTTATGCTGTGGTAGGCATAGGCGAACTTACTTTGGAGACGATTATGCCGGCTTTTGGTTCCTGCAAAAATTCTAAAGTAGTGGCTTTGGTGAGCGGTGATGCAGAAAAAGCCAAGAAAGTAGCCATGCAGTACGATGTGCCGCAGAAAAACCTCTACAACTACCAGAATTTTGATGACATCAAAAATAACCCGGAAATAGATGCGGTTTATATTGTGCTGCCGAATGCGATGCACGAGGAATTTGTGATCCGCGCAGCAAAAGCAGGAAAGCATGTACTTTGCGAAAAACCAATGACGGTTTCCTCCAAATCTGCCGAGCGCATGATTGATGCCTGTAAAAAAGCCGGTAAAAAACTGATGATTGCCTACCGGATTCAGTATGAACCGAACAACAAGCAGATAAAGAATTTTGCCCGGCAAAAGAAGTTTGGCAAGGTAAAAGTGATTACTTCTACCAACGTACAAAACATCGGCGACCCGAAGCAATGGCGCTTACATAAAGCTTTGTCTGGCGGTGGTTCGTTGCCGGATATTGGTTTGTACGATATCAATACTAATCGTTATTTGCTTGGCGAAGAGCCGTATATGGTGAATGCTTCTACTTATACCACGCCAAATGACCCGCGCTTTAAAGAAGTAGAAGAAATGGTGATGTTCCAGATGTATTTCCCGAGCGGTGCTGTTGCCAATAATACTTGTAGTTACGGCGCACA
>JBPBPL010000056.1:0-2813 GCA_050954285.1 Janthinobacterium lividum
GCGTTACGGCACCATCCCGATTGTAAACAGCGTGGGCGGTTTAAAAGATACAGTTATTGATATCAGCGAAGCAAATGGTTACGGCATCTGTTGCGAAGCAGCAACAGTTGATGCTGTTTTTGCCGGCGTAAAAAGAGCAATTGAACTTTTTAAGAACACAGCCCAATTACGATTGTTATACTCAAAAGCAATGGCTTTGGATTTCTCCTGGAGCCGGTCTGCAAAAGAATACATTCACCTTTACCAAAGTTTAAAACCTAAATTATGAGTTCCAATGTAATTTGTATCGTATTGGGCGGCGGCCAGGGTTCCCGGCTGTTTCCGCTCACCGCTACGCGCTCTAAACCAGCCGTACCCATTGCCGGTAAATACCGATTGGTTGATATCCCGATTTCCAATTGCATCAATTCGGGTATTGAGCGCATTTATGTTTTAACGCAATTCAATTCTGCTTCGCTCAATAAACACATTAAAAACACGTATCATTTCAGCGTTTTCAGTAATTCTTTTGTGGATATTCTGGCAGCAGAACAAACGCCTCATAATACAACCTGGTTTCAGGGAACGGCAGATGCAGTGCGGCAATCGCTGCATCATCTTTCTCCGCATGAGTTTGATTATGTGTTGATTTTATCCGGCGATCAATTGTATCAGATGGATTTTGAACACATGATTGCAGATCACGAAGCGAAAGGTGCAGAAATCTCTATTGCAACAATTCCAGTAGATGAAGCTGATTCTGAAGGCTTTGGTATCTTAAAAACAGATGATAACCAGATGATTTCTTCTTTTATCGAGAAACCGAAAAAAGATATGCTTCCGGGCTGGGATTCGGAAGTGAGCGCAGAAATGCAGGCAACTGGCCGTATTTATCTGGCTTCGATGGGCATCTACTTATTCAACCGAAAAACTTTGTACGAGTTGCTGGAAGGCAATACGCGTACAGATTTTGGAAAAGAAATTATCCCGCAGTCTATCGGCACACATAAAATTTCCAGTTATCAGTACGAAGGTTATTGGACAGATATTGGTAGCATTCCTTCTTTCTTCGATGCTAACTTAGGCTTGACAGATGAGATTCCGCAATTTAATTTGTTCGATAAAAGAAGTATTTTCTCACGTGCACGAATGTTGCCGCCTTCCAAACTTTCCGGTACATCGTTACACAACGCCATGATTTCTGATGGTTGTATCATTCATGCTGCACATATTTCCCGTGCGGTGATTGGCATCCGTACCCGTATCGGCGTTGGAAGTACCATTTTAAACACGTACGTGATGGGAAATGATTATTACCAAACTCTGGAACAGATTGCAGAGTATAAAATACAAAACAAGCCTATTATGGGAATTGGCGAACGTTGCTACATCAACAATGCCATTTTGGATAAAAACTGCTACATCGGAAATGATGTAAAAATAAATGGCGGAACCCATTTGGAAGATGGAGATTTCGGCACTTACACCGTTACCGAAGGAATTATTGTAGTGAAAAAGAATGCAATTATTCCGAGCGGAACGATTATTTAACGAATACTGTTTTTAGATAATAAAAATCCCGGAAGCTGTTTCCGGGATTTTTTTTTTTAAAGATCGATAACCTGACCGATTTCCGGCAAAATAAAATTTAAACCGGCAGCTGCAAATTTGGCTTTTGCTGCTTCATGATCCAATTTGATCGGCGGGAAAGTATCAAAATGCACACCAATAATATTTTTACAGTTGATAAAAGAAGCTGCTTTTACCGCATCAGCTACTCCCATCGTATAGTTATCGCCAATTGGAAAAAAAGCCCAGTCAAGGTTTTCATCTTCCAGCAATTTCATGTCGTAAGTTAAAGCCGTATCACCAGCGATATAAATTGTTTTGCCATCTGCATAAATCACATAGCCAGCTGGATTGCCACCATAGGTACCATCAGGCATGGAGCTGGAATGGATAGCGTTAACCATTTTTACACGGCCAAAATCAAAATTATGGCTGCCGCCGATGTTCATACCGTGCACTTTATCTACATCATTATTACCCAACCAACCTTGAATTTCTGCAATGCAAATTACGGTGGCATCGCTATTGGTTTGGATGGTGAAAAGATCAGCCACGTGATCAACATGGCCATGCGTTAATAAAATATAATCTGGTTTGATTGAATCAATATCAACACCATTAGCCAATTCGTTTGGGGTAATAAAAGGGTCGAACAGCAATTTAGCTTTTTCTGTTTCCAGTAAAATTGTGGCGTGCCCGTAATAGGTAACTTTCATATAGAGTTAGTTTTTAATCGGAACAGTTATTGTCCGAAAAGTTTACCCAAATCACCTAAACCGCCAAGCATGCTTTGTGATAAAGCTGCCATTTCAGTTTGATTTAAGTTTTCAGCTTGTTCAACTGCTTTGTTTACAGCCACTGCTAAAAGCTCTTCCAATTCTTCACGGTCAGCACTTTTAAAAAAATCTTCATCAATGCTGATGGATTGAATAATCCGGTTGCCATTAGCGGTAACCGTAATTTTCCCGTTTTCCGCATTGCCGGACACCATGATTCCGTCCAAACGTTTTTTAACTTCATCAGCTTTTTGCTGCGCTTCAAATATTTTATCAAACATAATGCTGTTTTTATAAGTGTTTTTTATTGATCTTCTGTTTCTGTTCCGTTGCCACTGTATGCACTTTTCCGTACAATTGGCATGCCGGTTATCCGAAATAATTCGTCTAAATGAAGCAAACTGCCGTTCACCATATTTCCTAATAAAACGATGGTCACATCATTTTTCATATCACGCAAAAATATATGCCGGAAACCATGCCACCAGC
>JBPBPL010000005.1:0-2709 GCA_050954285.1 Janthinobacterium lividum
ACCGTTTGGCCATCAAAATCTACAATCACCATATTATCCGGCGAAAGTTCATCATAAGGCACGCCGCTTGGCTTCACCGCAAAAACACCTTGCTGACGATCAGCAGCACTTACATTTCCGAAGGTAAAAAGTACCAATCCGAGCTTTGGCAGCTGCATGTTCGCTTCATAAGCCTGCAGCCTGATTTCATCGTAATTGCCCATACTGTTTTTATGCGGTAATTTTTGTGTTTTGTATTTCGATGGCTTTGCCTAAAGCGATGTATTGCTGATATCGTTTAGCATAGATAGTAACTTTTTGATTATCTGGCTGATATTCAGTATCAAAACCTTGTCCCATTGCAGCCATGGCATCTTCCACTTTTGGGTAGATGCCGGCCACCGTTGCCGCAAACATGGCCGCACCAATGGCGCAGGTTTGTTCCGATTTGTGGATGCGGATCGGCATGTTCATCACATCGGCCATCATCTGCATAATAAACGGCGATTTTTTGGCCACACCACCCAAACCAATCAGGCCTTTTACCGGCACGCCTTGTTCATTAAACCGATCTACAATAGATTTTGCCCCAAAGCAGGTTGCTTCGGCTACTGCCCTGAAAATAGACGGTGCGTTGCTGCCCAAGCCTAAATTGGCAATCACGCCTTTCAGTTCCTGATTAGCATCCGGCGTACGGCGGCCGTTCAGCCAATCCACGGCCAGCTCAGTTTTTTCATTCAGAAGGATTTTTGCCGCTTCTTTACTCAGTTCCGGGATGAGTTTGTCGGTCATTTCCTGCATTAAGTTTGCCGCCGTTTCCTGATCCACAATTTGGGTTGATAAAAGAAGCTCCTTCATCGGCCAAACTAAAATGCTGCGGAACCAGGCATAGGAATCACCAAAAGCAGATTGCCCGGCTTCCATGCCCATCATTCCCGGAATAATAGAACCTGGCACCTGGCCACAAATACCTCTAACCAGCGTTCCTTCCACTTCTGCCGTTGGTGCTACCAGCATATCGCAGGTAGAAGTGCCCATTACTTTGCTCAAATAATAGGGTTCAATCTGGCCGCCAACCGCGCCCATATGTGCGTCAAAAGCGCCAACGCCAATCAAAACATCCGTTGTTAAACCTAATTTTTCGGCCCATTTTGCACTTAATTTCCCGGCTGCTTTATCGGAAGTGTAAGTTTCGGTGAATAATCTCGACGTAAATCCTTTTAAAAGCGGATCCCAGGAACTGAAAAATTCATCCGGCGGCAAGCCATTAAATTCTTCCGCCCAAAGTGCTTTATGTCCGGCCGCGCAAACTGAGCGTTTCATTTCCGCAATATGTTTTCCTCCGGACAGTAAAAACGGGATCCAATCGCAATGCTCCACCCAAGAATAAGTGGCTTCACGGACTTTTTCATCAACTCTTAAAATATGTAAAAGCTTCGCCCAAAACCATTCTGAAGAATAAATGCCGCCTACAAACTGTAAGTAATTAGGTTGAGATTTTTGTGCATGTTCATTTAGTTCTGCTGCTTCTTTTAGAGAAGTATGATCTTTCCACAAAACAAACATGGCATTTGGGTTTTCGGCAAAATTGGGAAGCAGTGCAAGCGGAGTTCCGGTTTCATCAACGGCAACAGGCGAGGAGCCGGTGGTGTCAATAGAAATAGCTTTCACCTCTTTAGGTGCAACAATATCCGATGCTTTTTTTAGGCACTCTTTTATGGTAAATTCCAAACCTTCTACATAATCCAGCGGATGCTGGCGGAACTGGTTTAGCGGTGCATCACAATATAAAGCTTTTTTCCATCGCGGATAAAAATAAACAGAAGCAGCAATTTCCTGTCCGTTTGCTGCATCCACAATCACCGAGCGAACAGAATCTGTTCCATAATCCACACCAATTACATACTGGTTATCTTCCATTTTTTTAATTGGTGTCTAATTAACACTTAATTTTTAATAAAATAAAATTTATGTGTTTTTAAGGAGAAATAGCTTTGATGTACTAAGAAATCAAACTTTCCGGGTTTGGAATGAAGTTTAAAAACGCCTGAAATTTTTCTTTGTACTGCGTTTTATTCAAGGTATAATAAAAAGCACCTTTTTTTGAGTTCTCTTTATCTTTGTCTCCCTGCCGGATCAGCAAGCCAGTTGAAAGTAATTTACGGCTAAAGTTTCGCTTATCAAAAGTAGCACCATAAATTCCTTCATACAGGTTTTGAAGCTGTGGAATAGTGAATTTTTCGGGCAGCAGTTCAAATAAAATGGGATGAAGGGCTGCTTTGTAGCGCAATTCGCGTTTGGCGGTCTCAACCATTTCTTCATGATCAAAAATTAACTTCGGAACTTCATTTAGTAAGAACCATTCGGCATGATACTCGTGGTTAATCTGTTTTTCATACTGATGGATATCAATTAAAGAGAAATAAGCAATGCCGATGGTTCTTTCCAGCGGATCGCGTTCTGGTGCACCAAAACATTTTAACTGTTCCAGAAAAACGCCTTCCAGTCCGGTAAGTTCCCTCAAAATCCGGTTTGATGCGGCATTTAAGCTTTCGTCTGGCTGTATAAATCCCCCCATTAAGCTCCATTTTTTGGCTTCGGGTTCAAAGCCACGCTGAATCAATAAAAGCTTCAGATTGTCACCATCAAAACCAAAAATTATACAATCTACTGCAACCAGAATTCGAGTTTGACCAAAATATCGGACCATAAAAAATTATAAAATGTGAT
>JBPBPL010000040.1:0-2649 GCA_050954285.1 Janthinobacterium lividum
GGCTTATTACTATTTTTTGCTGGTTTCTAATTACGGAAATATACCACTGATTACTTCTTCAAGTACGGATGCCAGTACAGTTGCAACCAGTAGTGCCGCTACCGTATATGCTTTTTTAATTTCAGAATTAAAAACCAACGGCCCGCTGTTAAGTGCGAGTACTCCAGCACAAGATGCTTCACAATATGGCAGGCTCAACAAATGGGGCGCTTATTTTTTACTGGCTAAATTATACCTGAACCAAAATGCAATCTCAGGTTCAACCGGAACATCCGGTTATACTACATGTTCATCGTATTGCGACTCTTTGATTACTGCAGGATACTCTTTACAAGCAAATTACTTAGATAACTTTTCAAGCAGCAATACTGGTTCTACTGAAAACATCTTCGTAATTCCTTACGATCACCTTCAGGGTACAGGTTTGCAAATCCAAATGATGACATTTCACTATAACCAAGCACCTAAATATAATTTTACTGCGACTGGTGGCCCATGGAACGGCTTTACCACTACTGCTGATTATTATGGTAGCTATAACAATGCTGATACACGCAAAGCAGGCTGGCAAGCTGGAATACAATATGCAGCTGATGGAGTAACACCTTTAACTACCCGTGCCAGTGATAGTTCTCTGGTACTAAATTTCAGACCAAGCATTACTAATTTATATAAAGCAACAGAATATGATGGTGTGCGTCAGCAGAAATGGCAAATTACACCAGGCTATTCCAATCAGGATGCAGATTTCGCCTTGTTCCGTTATTCTGATGTACTTTTAATGAAAGCAGAATGCCTTTTCCGTTTAGGCAATACTGCATCAGCATTAATTTACACATCTCCAATAAGATTGAGAGCAGGGGTAACAAACTTTACTGCTGCTGCCTTTACTGCAGATAGTCTTTTAGCAGAAAGAGGCCGTGAATTTGCCTGGGAGGGTTGGAGAAGACAGGATTTGATTCGTTTTGGACGTTATGGCGATAAAAAGCAGTTTAAAACTGCCGATGCCGACACCCACACTCAGTTGTTTCCAATCCCTACTGAAGCTTTGCAAAAAAATACACATTTAACGCAAAACCCCGGTTATTAATACCTGATCAGCTTACCGATCAAAATTAAAAAATGGAGCAGTATTAATTTACTGCTCCATTTTTAGCTTTGTTATATTTCTTTTTTATGCGCATCCGTACCAAAAGCCTGATACTTCTTTTACTGCCTGTTTTTTGTGCTTCATGTAAGCATCAAAAAAATATTCCGGAGAATGCTTTATTTCAAATGATGCCGGCTGCTCAAACAGGTATCAGTTTTAACAATAAAGTAGTAGATAACGATAATTTCAACGTATTTAACTACCGTAATTATTACAACGGCGGCGGCGTGGCCATTGGCGATGTAAATAATGATGGTAAGCCAGATGTATTTTTTACCGCAAATCAGGGCAGCTGTAAATTATACCTTAACCAGGGCAACTGGAAATTTAAAGATGTTACCGAAAAAGCAGGCATAAAAGGAGCATACCGCTGGCATACCGGCACTTCTATGGTAGATATTAATGGAGATGGCTGGCTGGATATTTACGTATGCAACAGTGGTGGCTTGGGTAATGCAGATACAGCAAACGAACTTTACATCAATCAAAAAGATGGCACTTTTAAGGAAGAAGCTGCGCAATACGGTTTGGACGATAAAGGTTTATCAACTCAGGCCATCTTTTTTGATTTTGACCACGATGGCGATCTGGATTGTTTTATGCTGAACAATAGCTACCGCCCAATCGGGAGTTTTGGTTATAACAGAAATCTGCGTAATACACGCGATCCGAAAAACGGTGATCGCTTGTACCGGAATGACAACGGAAAATTTACAGACATCAGCGCAAAGGCAGGAATTTATGGCAGCGAAATCGGTTTCGGCTTAGGCATTGCAGCTGGTGATATCAACAATACCGGCTGGGATGATCTGTACGTTTCCAATGATTTTTTTGAGCACGATTACTTGTATCTTAACAAACACAACGGCACTTTTAAAGAAAACAGCAACGATGCAATGGGTCACATGAGCATGTCATCTATGGGATCAGATATGGCGGACATCAACAATGACGGCTTACTGGACGTTTTTACTACGGACATGCTGCCCGAAAGCGATTATCGCCTCAAAACCACCACCAAGTTTGATGATTATGATGTGTACAACGCTAAATTACAGAGTGATTTCCATCATCAGTTTACCAGCAATTGTTTGCAATTAAATAATGGCGACGGCACGTTCAGCGATATTGCCTGCCTGGCAGGTGTAAACGCGACCGATTGGAGCTGGGGCGCGCTTTGTTTCGATTTTAACAACGACGGCTGGAAGGATATTTACGTAAGCAACGGCATCAGCAAGGATTTAACGAACCAGGATTTTCTGGCTTATTTCAGCAGTGAAGAAGCGATGAACATGGCTAAAAAAGGCGGCTTTAAAATGAAGGCTTTTTTAGATAAAATGCCATCGACACCAATTCCCAATTATGGTTTCATCAACCAGAAAAACCTGCAGTTTAAAAACGAAACGGAAGCTTTGGGCTTAAATACACCAACATTCAGCAATGGTGCGGCTTATGGCGATCTGGACGGCGACGGCGATCTGGATTTAGTGGTAAACAAT
>JBPBPL010000023.1:0-2547 GCA_050954285.1 Janthinobacterium lividum
GAAAAATTGGCGAAAGAATTAGTATTTCTAAATATGAAGTACTGGAAGGTGCACGTGTAGTACCTTACATCCACGGTAATTTCCGTTTAGGTGTATTGGTTGCATTAAATGCTGTTGCCGAAGGTGTTGATGAAGCTGGTAAAGATGTAGCGATGCAAATTGCTGCTATGAATCCAGTAGCTATTGACAAAGGTGATGTAGATGCTTCTACTATCCAACGCGAACTGGATATTGCGAAAGAACAAATTCGTGCTGAAGGAAAACCGGAAGAAATGGTTGAAAAAATTTCTCAGGGGAAACTGAATAAATTCTACAAAGATTCAACTTTACTGAATCAGGAATTTGTAAAGGATTCATCTAAAACTATTACCCAGTTTTTAAACGGGATTCAAAAAGGACTAACGGTAACCGCTTTCAAAAGGGTTGCATTAGGCTCTTAATTCATACTTCAAATCCCCGCTAAATCAGCGGGGATTTTTTTTGTGCTTTTTTTATCGATAAAAAATGATCACTGCCTTGTATAATTCAAAACTGGTAACCAACGGAACCGTATCCGAAGGTAAAGTAGTTTTAATTGAAAATGGCTTAGTGTTAAATCTGATTGATCAAAACCAATTTAATGCCGATAAAAACAGCATCAACCTGAATGGTGCTTACCTTGCTCCCGGATTAATTGATTTGCAAATTTACGGAAGCGGCGGTGCCTTATTTGGAGGAAAACCAACCGTTGCAGCTTTACAGCAAATGGAAACCAGTTTGTTGCAGCAAGGCACAACAGGTTTTCTGGCAACAATTGCTACCAATACATCCGAAATTGTAGAACAAGGAATTGCATCCGCAAAAACATACCGTAAAAACAGTATTGGTAATTTTTGGGGTTTGCATTTGGAAGGCCCGTTTCTCAACCCAAAACGAAAAGGTGCGCACCCGGAAAACCTGATCCGAAAAGCTTCATTATCAGAACTGAAACGTTGGTTTGATCTTGCTGAAGGAGAAATCAAAATGATGACAATTGCACCGGAACTACAGGATGATGAGGTTTTGGATTTTCTGGATCAGCAAAATATCATTCTTTCGGCTGGCCATAGCAATGCTTCTTTTACTGAGGCAAATCGTTTTTTAAAATCTCCCGTAAAAGCAGTTACGCATCTTTACAATGCCATGCCGCAAATGCACCACCGTGAGCCGGGTTTTATTCCGGCAATTTTCGAGCAGAAACCTTACACCAGCATTGTTCCGGATGGAATCCATGTTGATTATTCGATGATTCGCCTGGCTAAACGTGAGCTAGGCGAAAAACTTTTTATGATTACCGATGCCGTAACGGGAAGCAATGAAGGTGTTTATCAGCACAAATTCAACAAAAATCATTACGTAATGCCTGACGGGACATTATCCGGTTCGGCCTTAACGATGCTGAAAGGCGTACAAAACCTCGTCCAGTTTGCTGATATTTCTTTAGCAGAAGCGATCAATATGGCTTCGCTTTATCCTGCAAAATTATTAAAAGATGAACGAAAAGGCCAGATCAAAAAAGGTTGCCGGGCAGATTTCATCGTATTTAATGATGGTTTTCAACATTTGGATACTTCTTTTAACGGAGAGTTTTTATCGGACAATCCACTACCTAAACCTTAAAAAATTTATAATTAATCAACATGAAATACAAAAGAATCCTCCTGAAACTAAGCGGCGAATCCTTAATGGGCGATCGGCAGTACGGCATCGACAACAAACGTGTTTTACAGTATGCAGAGGATATTAAAAGTGTGTTTGAAGCTGGTATAGAAATAGCCGTTGTGGTTGGTGGTGGAAATATTTTCCGCGGATTGAGTGCCGAAAAATCCGGAATGGAACGCGCGCAAGCCGATTATATGGGGATGCTGGCTACCGTCATCAATTGTATGGCTTTACAAAGTGCTTTGGAAGGAATTGGTATAGAAACGCGCTTACAATCAGCCATAAAAATGGAACAGATTTGCGAGCCATACATCCGTCGCCGCGCGATGACGCATCTGGAAACCGGCCGTGTGGTAATTTTTGGTGCTGGAACCGGAAATCCATATTTTACTACCGATACCGCAGCTTCTTTGCGGGCAATTGAAATAAAAGCTGATGTAGTTTTGAAAGGAACACGTGTGGATGGCATCTATTCTGCTGATCCGGAAAAAGATCCTTTAGCCATTAAATATGATCAAATTACTTTTCAGGAAGTTTATGATAAAGGTTTGAACGTGATGGACATGACGGCTATTACCTTATGCCAGGAAAACAAGCTGCCTATTATCGTTTTTGATATGAACAAAACCGGTAATTTCAAAAAAATTGCTGAAGGTGAAGCAATTGGTACGTTGGTACACTAATTTTACCGGCATAAAAACAGCATCAGTTTTTTCAAAATTTCAGGTCAGTATTTTTACTTTTGTCGAAATAATTATCAGCAATGAGCGAACTCATTAAAACACAATTAAAAGATACCAAAGCGCAGATGGAACGCGCCATTGAGCATTTAGATAGCGAATTATTGAAAGTACGTGCCGGAAAAGC
>JBPBPL010000035.1:0-2543 GCA_050954285.1 Janthinobacterium lividum
TAGCTAAAACCATTATTATTGGATTTACGGCAAATAATTGTATAATAACGATGAATTACCTTTAAAGTCTATACCGAACCTGTCCGTAACAATTTGTAAAGTTAAGAAAACGGTCGTGGCCATTGCATAACTTCACAAAGCATTCTATCAAAAAAGAAAGGAATTTGATAAACTGTTTTATCAATTTTCGGTCGTTTTACGGAAGAGATTTTTTATGTGGAAAGCTTTTGCGAAAGGTTCTCTACGATCACATTAATCCGTTTTTGCCTGGTTCCGGCTCGTTTGGCCATTGCAAGCTGAAGCAAAATACTTTTTCTTAATGATTTGCTTGAAGTAAGGAAAAGGTTTAAAACGCTTGAGCTTTTTTCAAGTTCCTGCTTCAAATCTACCGGTATTATTAAATCTTCAACCTCATCTAGGCTTGCCCATGAGCCGTTTTGTTTTGCCCTTTCAATGCTTTGGTGGCCTGCTGGCATCATTAGTCCTACGTTAATCAGTTGCTGCACTTTTTCCTTATTAACCTTTGACCAGGTGCTACCAGCTTTTCTTTGGGTGAAAAGCTGCATAAACCTATCTTCGTCGAGCGTTATCCTTTTGCTGTCTATCCAGCCAAAGCAAAGTGCTTCGTCAACTGCCTGACTCCAGAAGATGGATGGCACACCGCTTTTCTTTTTGTAACAAACAAGCCAGACAGACTGCTTCAAACAGTGATTTTCCTGTAACCACTGCCTCCATTCCTGCTGGCTTTCCGGGCAAAATTTATCTATGTCTCTTTTTTGCATTACGTTTTTCTTACTGCATGGCCACTATTATGAGACTTACTATAAGAATACCTACCAGGTGATAAAATCCGCTGATCACTCCGTAAAGGATCGGGTTGGGTATATTAGGATTGATGGCAATGTTGAATGTGTTGGCTACCAGGTAACCGATACCAACAACGAGCGCAAACTTGATGGCTTTACTGTAAGTATCAATACCTAGAGCGTATATCAATAAAGCACTTGTAATGGTAACGATCAGCGTGCAAATTGCCGGACCGATGATAAAAATGGGTGCCGGTTTTTCTGGCAGATTGTTTTCCTTACCTAAAGAAATGGCATACTGCTTTTTAAAGAAAACGGTAAACCATAAACCGCCAAGAATGGTATAGACTACAAAGGCAATTAAAATGCTTATCCAGTTTAGATTTGATAACTGACTGATCATCATCATTTGTTTTCGAAATTAATTAAGTTGGTTAATTTGTTTCTCTTCTTTTAAAAGCCTGAAAAGAATTTCTTAACCAGAAGAAACTTCTTTTCAGGCTACTTAATCATCACTTTACTACAGTGGCTTCCAGTTCAACTGTAAGTCCTGCAAAAAGCCCTTTTACTTCAACCATAGTGGTGGCCTGCCGGATGCCATACTTGGCTGTAAACTGCTGGTAAATATCTACGCAGGTAGTGAAAAACTCCTGGGTAGAAGTAGTAAAAACATTCAGCCGCACAATACCTCCGCACTCGTACCCAGATTCACTGATCAGTTGTTCCAGGTTTTGAATGGTTTGGATCAACTGCGACCTCATGTCACCACTACTTGGCCTTCCATCAGCATCTATGGCTACCTGTCCTGAGCAGTAAAGTGTGCCTTCAGGATTTTTAATTTCTACAGCTTGTACAGAATTAGTTCTTTCACCCCATTTCCAAGGGTCGATTGTGCGCTTTTGCATTTGCTTTGTTTTTAGTTTAAAAATTGATGTTTGCTTGATTACACAACAAAAGTACAGGCAGCAAATGACAGCCCTATGTCAGGGGTAAAAAAGAAATTTTAATGGATGTTAAATTTTTTTTGGCCGTTTTCACAAAGTAATAAATCTGAAAGACTACTAGTTAGAAGGAACTCCGGTTTGGCAGATAAGTATTATAAAAAACAAATGTCGCTACTAAAAAATACTACGGCAACGATCTCATTGGAAGGACGTTTATATGTTGTGATTATCCGGGGAGAACAATCTTATACAAGAAGTCATTTAAATTCTATTGGGTGTATTTGGCGTGTGTCTTTTACCTCTTAAAAAAAGAACGTTATTTATATTTCAGGCAGAAACAGCATTACCATAACAAAATTATAGTAGTAAAAGAAGCAGGAGTATCAGCTGTAATCTGAATTTGAAACAGCCTATTCAAAGATCAGAACAGATTAGTAATACTTATCAAAATATTCCTGCAAGGTTAATTGGTGTGGCGTGAACTTTTCAGTAAGAATCTCCAGTTTATTGATCCGGTCCAACCGAAAATACCTGAACTCGTTTCTCAGGCGGCACCATGCAACCAGCAACCAGTTTTCCTGCATGCTTACCAGGGCAAAAGGCTCGATCAGTCGGTTTGAAGTCTTACTTGCATTGTTAGTGTATTCAATCTTTGTTACATATTGGTTGGTGAGGGCAAACTGCAGCTCCGACAGGCTATTACTGTTTTTCTCACTGTTGGTGTTCTGGCTAAAGCGGGTTCGCTGGGCAAGCAGGTTAGCTTTGTCTTTTACCTTGTGTCCTAAAACCGCTT
>JBPBPL010000054.1:0-2531 GCA_050954285.1 Janthinobacterium lividum
CCAAACCAGTATCTGATTATAAAACTGTCCTTTTATCCGATTACCAAATCGGTAAAAATTACTTGCCTGAGTATTTTTATTTGGCAAGAATAAATAGCAAAATACCGTCCTTTTTTCAAGCAGAAGAACATAGAATGTAAATATCTAATTTATAGCTATTACTGCTTTGTGAGCTAAAAAACAAAATACTGTTATATCTATTATGAGTTTGCTGAAAAGAAAAACTGATTTCTTTTTGGTAAAAGTTGCATCTGATTAATACAACTTGGATCGAATGACCATGAATAATCTATTTAAAGTGCAGAGAAATTATGTTGAAGGCCATCTACATTATATTGTTTCGGAAGTGCTTCGTAAAGAGGTAGTAAAGATAAGCCGTAACAACTTTTTGTTCAAAAATTAACTATAACCAATAATTAACAATCAATCAATTCTAAAACGGAACAATCATGTCACAAACAGTAATTGGAATTTTCGACCACACGTCAGAGGCGCAGGAAGCTGTAAGCAACCTGTTAAGCAATGGTTTTAGTAAAGAAAGCCTCGATCTTTCGACACGGGCAGCAATGGAGGGCATTTCTTCATCTTATGACGATGAAGAATCACATGCAGGCATCAGCGGTTTTTTTGGTAATTTGTTTGGCTCCTCAGATGAAGATGCAGCTAAGTATTCACAAGTTGGCCAAAGAGGAGCCATCGTAACCGTTCATGCAAGCAGCAGCGAGCAAGCTGAAAGCGCTGCTCAGATTTTGGATAACTATGGCGCGTTGGACGTGAACGAACGGGCAGAATCCTATAAAGCCACCGGAACAGTTGCGCCGGCAACTACCGGAACTTCTGACACCATCAAGATCATTGAAGAGAAAATGCAGGTAGGCAAGCGCGAAGTAGAGACGGGCGGTGTGCGTTTGCGTAGCCGTATCGTTGAGCGGGCTGTTCACGAAGAGGTGCGTTTGCGCTCCGAGCGGGTTCATGTGGAACGTACTAATGTAAGCCGCCCGGCAACAGCAGCTGATTTAGCTGCTTTTAAAGATGCTACCATCACCATGAAAAAAACAGCAGAAGTACCTGTAGTAAGCAAAGAAGCTTTCGTAACCGGTGAAGTTTCTTTAGGCAAAGAAGTAGAAGAAAAGAACCAGACCGTACAAGGAACAGTTCGTAAAACAGAAGTTGATACCGAGAACTTTACAGACGAAAAAAGTAGCCTGGCTGCTGATAAAACAAATTTGTCTGCTATCAAAGGGGACAAACTTTAATAAACATTTATCTAAAAACGCTGCCGGGCTATTTTCCTGGCGGCGTTTAACAGCATAGCAGCAACAAGCACGAGACCTCGTGCTTCGAATTACTAGTGGGTGATTCCTAAGAATCACGTTCTACCCAGCAGATGCTCCAATTCTGGAAGCATCTATCACAAAATCAATAATCAAACAATCAAATTTTATGGAAACCAATTTACGCACTAATGAAGAATTTGCGTCTTCTACTTTTCACCGCCCTTCGGGCCCTTCGCAGCGCATCAGTTGGGGAGCCATCCTTGCTGGACTGATCATTGCTGTTTTTATCCAGTTAGCCTTGACTCTTTTGGGCCTTGCCATCGGCATGAGCACGGTTGACGCCACCGGGCACAATACGCCAGGAACCGGCCTTGCCATTGGTTCGGGCATTTGGTACGCGGTAACGATGCTGATCTCCCTGTTTACAGGCGGGTGGGTAGCAGGACGCCTGGCGAAAGACAAGCACACTTCAGAAAGCGTTATTCATGGCCTGCTGGTGAGCGGTCTGCTGTTTATCCTGATGTTTTACTTTTTAACCAGTGCAATCGGAAATTTGATCGGCGGCGCTGGTTCGGTGGTTGGAAAGACCATCTCTACAGCGGCACCTTCCATCAAAGAAGCAGTTCAGGATCACTACTCAGGAAATAATAACTTAAGCAAAGACAGCGCAAAAGTGGCTGACAAAGTGCAGGAAAACAAAGATCAGGTAGAGGCTAAAGCCAGACAGGTAGCAGATGATGCTGCCGCAGGGGCCTCTAAAGGCGCCCTTTACACTTTCTTCGGCATCGTCCTGGGCGCTGCAGCCAGTGCTTTTGGTGCCAAAAAAGGCAGGGATTCCAAAGAGCCTGCCGATTATCACCATGTAGTAGCTACCAAAATGGTAGCATAAGTATTAGCAAAACTTTATAAACCTGGAAAATCAGGATCAATCCTGATCCTGATTTAAGACAAAAACAAAAGCCACCCGAAATAAATATCGGGTGGCTTTTTATGAAAAAGTTAGCTCAAAAATTATTACAGAATTGATGATATCAACAGCGCGGTGAGTATATCAACTTATCCTGGCGGCTCTTATCTGGTGCTTTTTTGTGCAGGAGATAACCCTACAAACAAAAAACGCTTAAACTAAAAACAATTTATTTTTAGAGTTGAAAAAATGATGAAGTTTTGGAAAGCCTTCTTGCTGACACGAAAACTGATGAGCAGGTTTTTACATTTGCTCCAGTCAACTCCTGGTAAATCAGCCAGCTTTCG
>JBPBPL010000041.1:0-2513 GCA_050954285.1 Janthinobacterium lividum
TCCGAGGGTCAATAAGCAGCTATTCTCAATAAAATACCTTTAATTAAATGAACCGCAGCCTTTCTGCTTTAAAAGGGAAAGCATTGTTCTACGCCAAACAATCATTGAGGCCGGAATATAATCATGTGGATGGCGGAAATGATGATGTTTTGAACCGGATTTTATGGTTCAACCGCAAAGGAAACAAAACTTATCCGGCAAAGCTGGCAGGCAAAGTTGCGGATGACAACGATGATTAATTGCTGATAAAAAAAGTATTGGCATTTGATGGCGATGCTTCTTTTATCGACCAAAAATCAGTGTTGAATAACCCGGATTTAAGTGGAACTATTGATCGCCTGGAAAAAATAGCGCTATCCAAATTATAAAATTTTATTCAACGCTGAAATTAGGATCAACACATTTCTTCCTGTTTGATATCATAATCCGTTTGTCCTCCGGATTTATAAATCTTCTCTTTTCAGGAAATATTTAGCTCAGATTTTAAATGTATTTTAATCCTGAGTAAATTCATTTCTATCTGAATTTCAATAAGTTAACCCTGTATCAATTTCGTATTTTTTAAACTTTGCTTTAAAAATTCCGTAAAAACCGGCAATAGAAATTGCATTTATAGCCAGCGGTATACGACTAAGTTGTATACTTCGTTTTAGCTTTTTGCAATCCTCTATATTTCCTGAACTCTGGTTAAAATAGCGTGCTTATGCAAATATTAATTTTTACTACTGTGTTTTATCCGCTGCGTGGCGGCATCGAAAATCTCACACTTAATCTGTGCAAAGAATTTATTGAAAAAGGGCATGAAGTTAAAGTGATCGCTTATCAGAAACAAACTGAAATATTGCCTGATATCGAGGTGCATTATGCACCTGGATTTTCAAAAATGCTGGAGCTGTTTTCATGGTGCAAAATTTATTATATGCCCAATATTTCGCTCAAAGGTGTTTGGCCATTGCTGATTAGTCCGCGCAAAAGATGGATTGTTTCCCAGAATGATTTTTCGCTCACCAACAAAAGGAACTTACTGTCATTGATAAAATTATTCATGATCAAGTTTGCTTCAGAAAACATTTCGGTGAGCAAAAGCATTGCTACATCGCTTGGCGTTTCATCAGAAATAATTTATAACTGTTATGACAATGAGGTGTTTAAAATTGATCCGCAAACAGAAAGACCGCTTGATTTTGTTTTTGTAGGAAGATTGGTTTCACAAAAAGGCTGTGATACTTTAATCAGGGCTTGTTATGATTTAAAACTTCCTTTCAAACTAACCATTATAGGCGACGGGCCGGAAATGCAACGGCTGCAAACCATGGCGCAACAACTGGAATTATCGGCTGATATTACTTTTACCGGAACTTTGAAAGGTGCTGAAATTACAAAAGTATTGAACAAACATAAAGTGCTGATTATTCCTTCAAATGGAAGAGAAGGTTTTGGGATTGTAGCTTTGGAAGGTTTGGCCTGCGGTTGCCGCATTATTGCATCTGATTCCGGTGGTTTGGCAGAAGCAGTCGGTAGTTTTGGCCGCTTGTTTCAGCCCGGAGATGTGCATCAATTAAATGGTCTGCTAAAAGAAGCATTGCAGAATATCAATCAGCCGGATTATACCCCGGAAGAATTGGCCGCTTATCTGGATAACTATAAAACACAAGTGGTTGCCCAAAAATATTTGTCTGTTTTTGGTAGCGCGGCCTAATTTTATAAAAGTTTTTTTTAAATAAATCTGAATTGGTTGATAATCCAATTCAGATTTTTATCGGTTAAAAAAAGTATTGTTGTTGGATTTGGTGGACGGATTGAAAACTGCTTGATTAGCAATCTGATCGCCAATCTCCAATTTTAAGGCATCGGCTTTGTTGATGAAATAAATAATGCCTTCCACACGGTCAGTGTTCTGGTCGATCAGTTTAACAAAGCCAACCCAAAAAGTCGAGCCAAAAAGTTCAGTACAAATTACACGTTCTACCTCCAGAACGGTACAATATTCTGTTATATTCATTATTGTGTTTTTTTAAAGGTTGGACTGATTTTTATCAACAGGTTTATTTTATACGGTATTTATTTTATTAGGTTAAAGAAGTTCAATTTAGATAAAATAATAAACCACTTCAGTTATCGTGCTTTCCTAAAAGTTTATCCTGAAATTTCTGGCATAAAGCCGTATACCGGAGCAAACGGTAGTTTTAAGTATTATGAAGATGAAAACAATAACTACAATTACGAAAAAGGCAGCAGTGCAACGTTCAGTTTAAGTTGGAACAAATATCCGAATTTGCACCAGCCACAAAAATATCGGGTTTTGAAGTTAAATTGAACGCATTCGTTTAAACAACAAAGCCTGATGTTTCCGTCAGGCTTTGTTGTTTAAGTTGGGTTGAAATACAACAAAAAATCCCTGTACTACACCACCGCGTTGTTGCCCATCAACCTTCTGCTCAATTCCGGGAAGCGGATGGTAGCTGTAATCCAAACGATACATTGTATAATAACCGGCGCAAAAATGGGTTGCT
>JBPBPL010000065.1:0-2507 GCA_050954285.1 Janthinobacterium lividum
ATATCTTATGGCATTTCCATTTGATAATTGATTTTTTTTTATGAAGAAGTTGAAACAAATTGTTGCTCAGGTCAAAGCAAATTCCAACGATGCTTTTCAGGATCGGGATGGATTATTGTGGCAGCTGATTTGCTACGCCCCAAAAATGCCCTTGCGCTTACTGCAAGAACAGTTTTTATCTACAGCAACGCCTTTTAGTTTGAGTGTGAAAGATGATTTTTTTACTGGCAAAGATTTAAAGTTTAACGGTTTTAAGTGGGGAAACGGGAAGCATAAAGTGTTGATTACGCATGGCTGGGGATCTAAAGCTGCAGATTTCTTAGAAATAATTACGGCGATTACCAGCATTGAAGATGTAGAAATAATTGCTTTTGATGCGCCGGGAAATGGAAGTTCGGAAGGAGAACTCTCTAATTTAATATTATACGTATCCGCTATCAGGGCAATTGTTCAGCATTGTGGCAAACCTGATATTGTTATCGGTCATTCTTTGGGTGCTTTGGCCAATATAGTTGCTATGAAAGAGATAACGCTTTTCCCTTCTTTACTAATCAGCATTGCACCATTAATTAGATTAAAAGAGAATTTTGAAATGAGTATGAAAGTAGCCGAAGTTTCACAAAATGTTCAAAATAGCTTTTTTAAAGATTTTGAAGAGAAATTTCAGCTTCAAACTTCTTCATTTAACTTTAATAATTATTACTCTTTTAATCAAGAACTTAACCATTGGATAGCTTATGACCAAAACGATAAAATTGTGCCTTATAGTTATCTTAAAGAATTTTTAAATCTTCAGCCATCTGTTAAAAGCAAAAATTATGATGAAGTTGGACACGATAAAATATTAAAATCCCTGGAAGTAATACACGATTTGATTGCTGAAATAACTAAAATATGTACTCATTAGTTGTATAAAGCTTGATGAATACGTAGTAAAATTTTATACCTTTTGGCAACTTTAGAAATTAGAAAAACCTTTTAGTAGCAAACATAAAATATCCAAAACGATTTCATTTATAAATCCCGTGTAAATCCTTTTCAAACAAAGTATAAGGGTCATGATAAAACTGGATAAAATCAGGTACTGATTTTTGACCGGGAAATGGCGCATAAAAATGTGTAGGGCTGCTGCGGTCGTTCCGCCAAACTAATACATAGCATAAGCGCATATTGCTGGTTTTCATGGTTTTGAGCAAAGTTCCCGTCCACCAGGTTGGGTTGGGGATGGTTTCCAGTCCGGTTTCTGTAAATGCCGCCAGCTTGCCATGATTGATGGCATAATCAGAAATAATTTTTAATTTTTTGGCAGCTGTAGGTAAATCATAACGGTCGCGTCCCATATCGCCATAGTTGTCCATGCCCAGCATATCCACGTAATCATCGCCTGGATAACGCTCTAAATAAGCGGCTTCGGTAGTGAATTTGGCATCCGGAGAAAACGCATAAATAAAATTGTGCACGCCCAAACTATCGCGCAAATAACTAACGGTAAAACGCCAGATCGCTACAAAATCTTCTTGTTTCGTGTGTGATTTCCCCCACCAAAACCAGTCGCCGTCGTTTTCGTGGAAGGGGCGAAAAATAATCGGCACTAATTTTCCGTCTGCTCCGCGAACCGTATGTGCCCAATCGCCAATGCCTTTTAAAATTTCCTTGTATTGATTATTGGCACTTCCGCCAGGAATTAAATCCTGGACGGAAGCTTTGGAAAGTGAATCGACCCAGTAAAAACCGCCTTTGGAAAGCGGATTGTTAAAATGCCAGCAAGCCGTGGTTACGCCACCGCGATTGTACGTATCGATTACATTCTGGCGCACATCGGCTTTTGCTTTTTCGGCTGCTTCTGCGCCGCGGCCGGAAAAATCGCTGAAATCAACGCCAATTACAGCAGGATAAGAGCCGGTCACTGATTTTACATCTGACCGGTTGGCATCGCCAAACCAGCCGTGCCCGTATTGTGTATCGTGCTGATGACCAAAAAGCGTATGTTTTTTGGATAGCTTCCAAAGGTTTTTAAATAGTGCTTTGGTTTCTTTAGTTGCCTGCGGATCAATCGGTTTTCTTTTGGCTAAAACAATGGAATCTGTTGATAATAAGATAATTATAATTATTAAAACAGATTTAGAAAAATTCTCTTTGCTGGTCATAGGTTTAAAATAGGCGATGCTGTTTTTACAAGCATAAAATTAGAACTATTTTCACAACAAAATGATGGCAATTTTTAGGTAATAAAAGAAGCATCGGCCCGGCTAAAACTAGTTTCGTTCTTGTCGAAATCCTGTCATAATTAAGCTTTAAAAATACAATCGGGTAAACCAAAATCCCGTTTATCACTCAAAAAAATTCTATGAAAAAATTTAAAATTTTGCTTTTTATACTGATCGCAGGCTGGCAGATAGCGTTGGCACAAAGCATTCAAAAAGACGTGGCTTACGGCGATGATCCGAAACAGAAAATGGATATTTTCCTGCCGAAAGAAACCAAAAACACAACGGCAGCAATTATCC